>CAWHAA010000004.1:0-748609 GCA_963827275.1 uncultured Spirochaetota bacterium | reverse complement strand
CATCACCCTATCATGGAAGAAAAACAAGGCAATCCTTTTTTACCGGGGAGGGCCCCGTCGTGCCGCACGACATCCCCCCTTTTCCCTCTTGACAAATTCCAGAATGCCGATTTTCTGGTAGTGATCTTTTTTTATATCCCTGCGGCAGGGGCGCGCCGCGGCCGCCCCACCCGCTCACGGAGTATCCCCATGATCGACCCCAAATTCATCAAAGACGACATTGAAGGCATCAAGAAGCTCCTCGAAATAAGGGGGATGACGCACGCGGTCGACCTCGACCGGCTCAAGGCGATGAACGACGAGCGCCGCTCCCTGATCAGGAAATCGGACGAGGCCCGGGAAAAGAAGAACAAGCTCTCCAAGGAGATCGGCCAGAAGAAGTCGAAGAACGAAAACGCCGACGATCTGATGAAGCAGTCCCAGGCGTGCACCGACGAAATCAAACAGTGCACACGACCGGCTCGCGGAGCTGGAGGCCGAATTCACCGAGATGCACCTCTCCGTCCCGAACTTCCTGGACGAGTCGGTCCCCGTCGGCGCGAGCGAGGCCGGACAACCCCGTGGTCCGCACCTGGGGCGAAAAGCCGAAATTCTCGTTCGCGCCCAAACCCCACTACGACCTGGGCACGGACCTCGACATACTCGACTTCGAGCGCGGCGTGAAGCTCGCCGGGACCCGCTTCTACGTGTACAAGGGGCTGGCGGCCCAGATGGAGCGGGCCATAATCAACCTGATGCTCGACCTCCACACCACGGAGCACGGCTACACCGAGGTCTTCGGCCCCTTCATCGTGAACGACGACAGCATGATCGGCACCGGTCAGTTCCCGAAATTCAAGGACGAATACTACCGCATCGAGCGCGACGGCCTCTCGCTCATTCCCACGGCCGAGGTGCCGCTGACCAACCTCTACCGCGACGAGATACTGGAGGAGCCGCTTCCCGTAAAGATCACCATGCAGTCGGCCTGCTTCCGCCGCGAGGCGGGCGCGGCGGGCAAGGACACCCGGGGCCTGATCCGGGTGCACCAGTTCCAGAAAGTCGAGCTGGTCAAGTTCGCGGACCCGGCCACGTCGTTCGACGAGCTGGAGACGCTCACCCGCGACGCGGAGGAGGTGCTCCAGAAGCTGAACCTCCACTACCGCGTGGTGCTCCTCTGCAGCGCCGACACCTCGGCCTCGTCGGCCAAGACCTACGACATCGAGGTCTGGATGCCCGGCCTGGACCGGTACGTGGAGATATCCTCCTGCTCCTGCTTCACCGACTACCAGGCGCGGCGCGCCAAGATCCGCTACCGGAGGGAAGCGGGCGCAAAGCCGGAGTTCGTGCACACCCTGAACGGGTCGGGCCTTGCCGCCGGCAGGACGCTCGCGGCGGTCATGGAGAACTACCAGACCGAGAAGGGCGAGATCGTCATCCCGGAGGCGTTGAAGAAGTACATGGAATGATTGTTCGATGATGCCCCCCCGGGGCAGAGGGTTGTACCCGGGAGCCGGGTGCATGGCATAGGGGGACCGTTGCACGACGGCCCCCCTATGAACCCCCCGCGTGGTCGCTCAAGCGCCGCGACGGGCTTCGGGGAGAACTCGCCTCGCCGGCTTCGCCGGACTCGGCTCAGACATCCTCCCCTATAGGTTTGTCCGCCCTTTGGGCGGACATTTTTGATGGCTGATTAGCGTAACATCACGCAATGTTTGGGGTGCGGCAAGCAGGCGGCTTTTACCCTCCGCCACGGAAGCGGCGACCGCGGGCCACCTAAGCCCGCCGAGGAGCGGAGCGGTTATGAAGATAGTGTCAATAATCTTTCGCTTTTTTTCTTTGTCCTCTAACTGACGTTACTTCCTATGCTATATCAATTAGTAAATCTTTAAGATGATCCATGTTAAGATATCTTTTCGCTCCCCATGAAGAAGATGCAATATACCTCAGCCGAGCCGCGACCAGCATCAAGGCCGATTCGCCATCAGGAAATGCTCCGACAACACGAGTACGTCTTCTCACCTCTTTCAGTATTCGTTCCAATGGATTATTGGTCCTGATTCTTCTCCTGTGCTCATGGGGAAAATCATAATAACTCAATGTCTCATCGATCGATTCAGCTACCAGTTCCGCTGCTTTTTGCAATTTCATCTCTTTGAGCTTCTCAACCACCTTCTGGGATTTCTCCCGGGCGGCCTGCTTGTCCTCCTGGGCATGAATGGCTTTCAGCATCGTAGCAACCATCTTTACCTTGCCATGAGGCACCATAGTAAATACATTCCGATAGAAATGAACGATACAACGCTGCCATTTCGCTTCAGGATAAAAATGTGCAAGGCTTTCGACAAGACCAAGGCTTTTATCGGAAACAAACAACCGGACGCCTGTTAAACCCCGATCTTTCAAATACCGCAAGAATCCCTGCCAGCTCTCTTTATCTTCTTTGGCTCCTTCGGCTACCCCTAAAATCTCTCTGAAACCCTCGGAATTGACCCCAAATGCTATTAACACCGATATATTGCGTACTTCGCCACCCCAGCTTCTCTTAAGCCATATGCCGTCGAGATATACGTAGGCATAGGATCCTGTAATCTTCCTATTCCGCCATGTCTCAATATGCTGGTATACCTTCTTGTTTAAATTGCTTATGGTGCCTGGCGAAACCTTTGTTCCCCAGAGTGCTTCAGTAATATCTTCAATCCGCCTTACTGATACCCCGGCCAGATACATTTCTACCAGGGACTCTTCTACGGAGATTTCACGCCGTTTATATCGCTCAATGATCGCCGTATCGAATGGCAAAGTCCTCAGTTTGGGCATCTTCAGGCTTACTTCTCCAGCCTTAGTATGAAATTTTCGCTCATAATAGCCAGCCCTGGTATCTTTTCTCTCAGTTGTATGCTCATACTTCTGGGCATTACAGATTGCATCTGCTTCGGCATCAAGCAGGGTATTGAGTGTTTCTTCCACAGTTCCTCTGACAAATTCTCCCAAATGTTGCTTGATTTTTTCCTCGTTCACCTCGATAATCTTATCAGCTTTCATAAAAGTCCTCCTCCTGACGTTTTTAAGTGTGGTAATTTAATTTTCGTCAGTTAGAGGACTTTTTTATTGCATGAAAAATGTGCGAAAGATACTATACGTTATCAGGCAGTGCCCTTTTCGCACCTCCTGTTGCGGCTCGACCCTCGATCATCCTAATCAGCGCACCACAGGCGGCCTAAGTCCGCCGAGGAGCGGAGCGGTTATGCTTTGTTGTGCGCAGTTTTGCATTAAAAAGTATTTATCATTTTATTAATTTTTCTGCCAAATTAATAATTGGATTTATACTTACTTCTCCTGGCTTAACATCTTTTATGTAACCGGTTTGTGGGTCAGAAAAAATATATTTCATTATTTCAAGACGAAATTCATTTTTTGCTTGCTTCATTTCTATTTCATCACCAATAGCATTTTCGAAAGAAGAGTATTGATTTAATACTGCAGATCTATGACCATATATTATTCCAAGATTTCTTTCGATATTATATTTTGTTAATGAAATTTTCAACAAAATAGAAGGTGCGGAAATAATTAATACTTTTGTAATAAAATTTTTCACCATGTCATTAGAAGAATCGGGATAAAAACATAATGCAGCACAAATAATTGTACTAATAAGTACTATTAATGAAAGAACAATTACTTTAAACCAGTTTCTTTCATATTTCTTATGCTGAATTTCCAATTTGTCAAAATTTGTAATCCCTTCATTCACAACCTCTTTTGTAATTCTTGTTCTCATATTTTGAATAATTTTATCAAATTCTTTTTCGCTTTTTTCAAATTTTTCTTTATAATTCGATAATTCCCTAAACCTTTCTTTTAAAGATTCAATATTTGAAATTTGATTCATTTGCTGAATATCAATATAATTTTTAATATTAATCATTTGAATTGAGATAGTTTCTTCAAGTTTTTTAATTGTGGCAGTATAGTTTTGTCTGTGTTTTGGGTATTCTGGAGTATGTATTCCCCCGGTAACCAAGTTTTTAATATTAGTAATATGTGAATTTAATTGTGTAAAATACGTATTGGTTTGTGTATATATATGATTTATAATTGGATAATTATTGTTCGATAATTGAATTGATGATTGTAATATGTTTAATAGATAATTACAGATTCTATTTTTTATTTCATTTGCCTCAAAGAAATTATTATTAACACCAATTTCTTCAAATTTAATATTTTCATTCGAGACATTTGCAATTGTATCAATGAGTTGGTTTATCTGCTTGATAAGTTCTTCCATTAGTTTATCCCCTTAATAATATTATGCAAAATTGCGCACAACAAATTTTATCCAAATTTCCTTCTAACATCAAATAGATCACCGCATGCGACGCAAAGTCAATGATAAATTATTCGCATAACAAATTAAAATAATATTAAAAATCGCATTTCATAAGTTTTATCAATAAAACAATGCGAGGAACTAACAGTGCGAAGAGCAGCCTCATGCAATTCGCCCCGCTGCGAGATCGGCCCTGAGCGTATCGAAGGGCCATCGAGCGCAAGGGATAAGCTTGTTTCAGACGAATTCAAAGGATAATTTCAAACACAACAAAGCCATTAAAACATCCAAAAGAAGGCGAGGTCACGTGACCTCGCCTTCTTTTGGATAAACCAATCGGGCGTGAAAGGGCGAATTCACGCGAAGCGGGATTCGCCCGATTACGCCCGTAGCCCGTCGCGGCGATTGAGCGACCGAGGGAGATGGGGAGCGCGAGGGGAAGAGGGCGAGAAGCCCTCTTCCCCTCGCCATTAAGTGCCGGGCCGGCCACTCCGGGTCCGGCCCTCTATTTTACACTGCCGTAATATGCGGGTTTTTAAATGTATTGCCCCGGTATTTCCAGGCAGCTACAGTACCCCGGAGGACGAGCCATGTGCGGAATATGCGGCATATATAACGTCCGTACCGGGCAGCCCGTGGACGCCGCCCTTCTGCGGAGGATGAACGATACCCTGCTGCACCGCGGGCCGGACGAGGACGGGTACCACCTGGACGGCGCGGTGGGCCTCGGCCACCGCCGCCTCAGCATCATCGACCTTGCCGGGGGCAGGCAGCCCATCTACAGCGAGGACGGGAGCCTCTGCGTCATCTTTAACGGCGAGATCTTCAATTATATCGAGCTGCGGGACGAGCTCGAAAAAAAGGGCCACGTCTTCACGACAAAAAGCGACACCGAGGTGATCGTGCACCTCTACGAGGAGCGCGGGAAGGACTTCCTTGCGCCGATGGTCGGGCAGTTCGCGATCGCCCTCTGGGACGGCAGGAAGAGCGAGCTCATACTCGCGCGCGACCGCGTGGGCATCCGGCCGCTCTTTTATTCGATCCTGCCTGACGGCACCCTCCTCTTTGCTTCGGAGATGAAGGCCCTCTTCCGCCACCCCTTCCTGAAGCCGGAGATCGACCCGGCCGGCATCGACCAGGTGTTCACCCTCTGGGCGAATATCCCGCCGCGAACGGTGTTCAAGGGCGTGAGCGAGCTCGCGCCGGGGTGCTGGATGAGCGTCAGCGCCGGCGGGGTGCGCGGCGGGCAGTACTGGAAGCCGGCATTTCCCGGCGAGCATGAATACGAGGAGCGGCCGCTCTCCTACTATGTCGGACGGGTGAAGGAGCTGCTCTACGACGCAGTGACCATACGCCTCAGGGCGGACGTGCCCGTGGCCTCGTACCTGAGCGGCGGGATCGATTCGTCGATCATATCGTCCATGGTGAAGCGGCACCACAACAATGACCTCGTCACTTTTTCCGTCGCGTTCCGCGACGGCCAGTTCGACGAGCGCTCCTACCAGCGCCGGATGGTCGATTACCTGCGCACCGACCACCGGATGATAGAGGCTGATTACGCCAGTATCGGGAGCGCCTTCCATGACGTGGTGCGCTTCTCGGAAAAGCCGATGGTGCGGACGGCGCCTTCGCCCCTCTATATCCTGGCGGGACTGGTGCGGGACAGCGGCATCAAGGTCGTGCTCACCGGCGAAGGCGCGGACGAGGTGTTCGGCGGGTATGATATTTTCAAGGAGGACAAGATACGCAGGTTCTGGGCGCGCGATCCCGCGTCGAAGCTGCGCCCGCTGCTGCTGCAGAAGCTCCATCCCTATATTGAGAAAGACCCCAGGGCGGCGGCATTCTGGAAAATGTTTTTCAGGAAAGGGATGCTCGATACGGAACACCGGTACTATTCGCACCTCATTCGCTGGAACAACACCGCGCGCATCAAGGAGCTCTTCAGCGAACCGTACCGCCGCCAGTTCAACGAGGAGCGCGTCTACGCCGAGCTCGACGCCTACGTCGACCCGGGCATGGGCCGCTGGCACCCCTTCTGCAGGGCCCAGTACCTGGAGATGGTCTCCTTCATGTCCGGGTACCTGCTCTCCTCGCAGGGGGACCGCATGATGATGGGGCGCTCGATCGAGGGCCGGTTCCCGTTCCTCGACCACCGGGTGATAGATTTCGCCGCGACCATCCCGCCGCGGTACAAGATGATGGGGCTCAATGAAAAGCAGATACTCAAGGCCGCGTACGGGGACATCCTGCCGGCGGCGATCACGGGAAGGGTGAAGCAGCCGTACCGCGCGCCCATACACCGCTGCTTCACCAGGCACCCGGAGAGCCTCTCTTCCTCGATGCTCGGGCCGGACACCGTGAAGGCGTACGGCTATTTTGAACCAGCTGCCGTGGAGCGCCTCATGAACAAGCTGAAAAGCAACGGGTCGAAGCCCGCGGGCGAGAGGGACGATATGGCTGTCGCCGCGATTGTGTCGATGCAGCTGCTGCATCATTTGTTTGTAGAATCCAGCGTGTGAGTCTCTTCCGGGGACGTGGTTGCCAGCGGGCGCCGGCGGCGTAGTTACGAGGGAGGGCGCGGCGCCAGGGCCGGCCGAAGACTGAGAGACTTTATTAATACAGCACCTGCACCACGATCTTCCTATCCCGCGGCCTGGTGTCGCAGTCAACCAGCACCACCTGCTGCCAGGTACCGAGCGCGGGCTCTCCCTTCACGACGGGCAACGCCACCGACGGCCCGATGAGGGCCGCCTGCAGGTGCGCCGAGCCGTTGTCGTCGTGCCAGGTCTCATGATGATGGTAGCGCGCGCCGTAGGGCGCGATCCGTTCAAGGAAGAGGTCGATGTCCTTCTTCAGGCCCGGCTCGTACTCGATGGTCGTCACCGCCGCTGTCGAACCGGGCGCGAACACCACCGCGATCCCGTCCAAGACGCCGCTGCCGCCGAGTATCTCCCGCAGGCGCGGGGTCAGGTCAACGACATCGCGGTTCCCTTTTGTCTTAACCGTGATGTAGTCTGTTTTTACAGGCATACGATTACTCCTTCACAACGATTCCCTTAATACATATACCTTCCTGATAAATTCAAGTCAAAAAACCCGTTGCGAGGCTGGCCGCGCCGCCGGGCGAAAGGTAAAAGTATCCTGATACAAATTAGTGAAAATAATTTATAATACAAAGAGACATCCGAACGTCCGCCCGAAGGGCGGACAAACCGATCGGGCGTCGGCCTGGACAGGATGTCCAACTGCCGCGCGCGACAGGATGTCGAAAATCGCGCGGCGCTGAGGGCGAATTCCCGCGAAGCGGGATTCGACCGAGTTACGCCCGATAGCCTCTCCGGCGATTGAGGAGCACGCGGGGGGTCCATAGGGGGGCCGTCGTGCAACGGCCCCCCTATGCCAATGCCGGGCCGGCCATTTGCCCGCCCCATGGCCATGCGGCGCCAGGCTAAACATCTTGACAAATGCCCTGATCCGTTGTATATACAGTCCCATGGATCGATTAGGGCTGCTGTTCACAAAGTACAGGGATAAAATCCCCTCATGGCTCTGGCTTCCGATTATACTCCTCGGTATCGCGCTGGTCATCTGCATCCCCATCGGGTTCATCTACGTGATATCGCATTTCGAGGGAGTGGCCAGCATCATTTTTCTCATTGCCGGGTGGTTCGTGTTCGGGAGCTTCGCGAAATCCGGGAAAAGAAGCTCCTTTGTGCTGGCAGGGGCCGTCTGCTTCTTCGCGCTCATGGGGATGGCAATAGACCAGCCGGGAAACCGCCTCTACAACTACCCGCTGAACCTTTCGTGCCCGGAAGGGTCGTCGTACAGTCGCAGCGTCATAACCCGCCACCCGCTGCCGGAGCGTACCGACTTCGTACAGAATTTCCAGTGCTATGACGCGAAGGGTAGAGCGGTACATACTATTCCGATCTGGATGCTGCTGCTGACGCGGTTCTGCGAGTATATCGCGCTCGCGTACCTCCTGCTCGGGATACGGACCCTCATGTACAGGATACGGAAGCCTGCCGGCGGGAATTACGAAGCGCCTGCCCCCTGATGATACGCCCCGGCAGCGTTAACGACTTCCATCAGGCGTTTCGGCGCCTTCCCGTCCCCGCTGGCGGCCCCCTGGCTCCATCCCCCCATCAAACTTTTTGACCGTGACCGGTATCCCGGCAAGCCGCGCCATGCCCGAGACCGGGTCCACCGTGCGCGCGCCGGAAGGGGTAAGGATGTTCACGTTGACCCCGTGGTTTTTTTGGGCGACGGCGATCCCGTCCGCCCGTTCATGGCCCCAGCCGTGCGGTATCGCCACGGCCCCCGGCATCATGTCGTCGGTTATTATGACCGGGATCCGTATCGTGCCGGTTTCGCTGGCCACCTCGGCAAGGTCGCCGTCCGCAAGCCCCGCCCGCGCCGCGTCCTCCGGGCTGATGCGCATGCGGTTGCCGCTGCGGTTTCCCTTCATGAGCGACGGCGCGTTGTGGAGGTAGGTGTTGAACGAGAGCGGTTCGCGCATGTTGACCAGTTTTATGCGTCCCCGCGCCTTCAGCTCCCCGTCATAGGCGGCGTCGAGGCCGCGCGCCGCTTCGACCAGCTCCCGCGGCGCGCAATCGACGCGGCCGTCGGCGGTCAGCACGCGCGCGCCCAGGAACGAGCCGGGCCGGTGCGGCCCCAGGAGGAGCCCCTCCGGCCGCTTCCGCATCTTCCCGAGCGTCGATTTTCCCGACACCCGCAGGAGGAACCGGAAGATGTTCTCGGGGCTCATGAGGCGCCTCCCCCCGGGCCACGGCGCGTCGTTGAGCCACTGGAACAGCCGCGAGCCGAAGAGCCGCGCACCGCACGCGCGCGCGAGGTCCGCGTATATCCTGGTCTCGTCGCGCTGCTCGCCGTCCGGGGCGATGACCGCGTCGCTGTAATTCAGCACGGGGACGGGATACACCCCGAGCATCGACTGGAATATATAGTTGATGTCGCCGTGCTCCATGAAGGTCGTGGCCGGCAGCAGGTAATGGGCCAGGTTCCCGGTCTCGTTTCTGAATATATCGACCGAGACAAGGAGGTCGAGCGACCTGAGCGCGGCCTCACACCGCGCCGAATCGGGGAAGGAGACGGCCGGGTTGCCCCCTGACACGAACAGCCCCCTGATCTGTCCCGGCCCCGGCTCCAGGATCTCATCGTGCATGACGGCGCAGGGGAAGGAATCCATCACCTGCGGAAACCCCCCGATGCGCGAGGTTGTCCCCCCGGCCGCGAACGATCCCCGCGACAGGCGGGGAAAATCGACCAGCCCCCTGCCGACGATGGTGCCGCCCCTCCGGTCAAGGTTTCCCGATATCGCGTTGATCGCCTCGAGGAGCCAGAAGCAGGTGCTCGGGTCGCCGCTCATGTTGATCCCGGTGGAGCAGTAGAGCGCCGACGATTTCGCCGACACGTAGGAATCGACCAGGCCCTCCAGTACCGCGGCCGGGACCCCGGTGACCGCCGCGACCTTTCCCATGGTCCAGGGCCATACCACCTCCCTGAGGAGGTCATAGTTCTTCATGTGCGCGTCAACGGCGCCCCGGTCCACGCCGTTTTTCACGATCAGCTCGCGCGCGAACCCGAGCAGGAAAAACCGGTCGGTGCCCGGCCTGATGAAGTAATGCTCGCCCGCGACCTTCGCGGACTCGGTCCGCCGCGGATTGATATACACGACGCGCGCACCGCGCGCGGAAAGCCCCTTCAGCGTGTTCACGATGTCCGGGACACCCGCGAACGACATGTTGGTCGCCGCGGGGTTCGCGCCGAGCATGATCAGGCATCGTATATGCTCGAGATCGGGGAAGGTCTGGATCAGGGGCGAGCCGTACATGAGCCGGGCGACCGCGAACTTGTTGCTGCAGTCGATGCTGGCCGCGGCGTACACGCTCTTTGATCCGATCCCGTCGATAAAGCCCTTTGCGTAGATCGGGTGGAGAAGGCTGAAGCCGGACCCGCTGCCGGCATAGAGGGCGATGCTGTCCCCGCCGTGGTCGCGGACAAGCCGTTTCACCCGCGCCCCGATCTCACGCAGGGCCAGGTCCCAGGAGATCCGCTCCCACGCGGCGCCGGTGCGCTTCATCGGGTAGCGCAGACGGTCGGGCGAGTGGACGATTTCGTGGAATGTCGCGCCCTTCTTGCACACGTGCCCCCTGCTTACGACATGCGCGGGGTTTCCTCTGATCGCCCTGATCACGTTATCTTCAACTTCAGCAATGGTGCCGCACCCGCATTCGCAGATGCGGCAGAACGTAGGTTTTAATTCAATCATGCATGTACCGCCAGTAGTAACAGAGACTATACGGGAGGGGCGGCACCGCGGCCAAGCATTTTTTTACGACTTGCCCGCCCTGTTCTTCTTTTCGCTGCCGACGAGCTCTTTTGCCTCTTCAACGGCTTTCGCGACCGCTTCGATGACATCGGGCTTGATGTCGAAATAAAACCCGCTGTCCTTGCAGAGCTTTTTGGTCTTTTTGACCTCGGCCATGAGCGACGCCGGGATGCTGACACGCAGCAGCACGTTTTTCACCTGTTCTTTCTGGTCTTTCCTGATAACAGCCATGTATCCTCCTGGAAGCTTCTCTATCGGACAAATCCGGCAGCAAACAGATCCTGCTCACTGCAGCCATACCATGCCGCGCCCCCTCATTCTTGTCAATTATTTTTGCTTTATTTTTTGCTATTTTTTTTGCTTTTTATATTGACATTACTTCATGCTTTTTGTTACTTGGTTCTGACAGGCGGAATTACCCGCAGATCATTCAGGGAGGTTGTATGAAAAAAGGCGGATCAATAGCAAAAACGGTCTTCAGCAGCATCGATACCGTGGTTTCAACGGTAGAAGCAATTCATGGCGATATCGCCGGGATACGGGGGAATAAGAATGGAAACGAAATACAGAGGAAAGAAAGAAGAGAAAATGTCTATGGCGTCATCAGATCGATCAGTGATAGAATTGGTACTGTGGTGTCTGGTTTTATCAGGTAACGGCCGGGCAGTGCGCACGTGGTATAGGTCGTTATACGGCAAAAACAAATTACAAAATGGGACAGGGGTTAATTACAACTATGGCAAGCAAAGGACAAAAAATCGGCTTCGGTTATCACCTGACAGCGTATGTAGCTGTTAACGCGATATTGATATGGCTCAATCTTGACAACTATCCCGGGTATCTATGGGTCCAGTGGCCGCTCATCGGGTGGGGGATAGGGCTGGCACTGCACGCACTGGGTGTTTTTGTATTACCGAACAGCAACAACAAGGGCTTTTTTTATCACCTGGCGGTGTTCATCATGGTCAACGCGCTGCTGGTCTACATCAACCTGTTCACCTATCCCCTCAATCCGTATTTCTGGTTCAAGTTCCCGCTGACCGCCTGGGGCTGCATGCTGGCCTTCCACGGCTGGCGGGTCTTCTGGAATTTCAGGCAAAAGAAAAGCGGCACCATGGAGTGGGACAGCAAGTGAGCCTTCCGGATGGCGTGGGGTTTTAACCCCGCGCCATCGGGCAAAGGGCATTCATCCCGACGTCGATCGCGATCATTTGCCCGCGGCGTTCTGTTTTATGGAAAAGAGTATTTTTTCGAAGAGCGGCTTTTTCGCATTAACCATGCTCTGCAGCGCGGTCCCCGTGAATATGAAGGCCCTTTTGTCCTTTACTATCGACATGCTGATCATATAGAGCGGGAAACTCTTATACCCCAGCTGCTGGTCGTAGGTCGCCTCAATGATGCCGCATTCATATCCGCCGATGTTCCTGACCGTTGAATTAATTACTTTTACATTGTTCAGGACTATGGGCATCTCGTTAATGGATATCGTGATAAAATCCCTGATGGTTTTTATTCCCGGGTACATCGAGATATCCTGCACGAGCAGATTTATGTTGGTATTGAACTCCACCGGGGCGCCGATCTCGTTTTCAAAAAGAAAAAACTGGACGCCGTAGTCATCGATGGCGGCCTTCATCACCCCGCTCTTGTCGATCTCCCTGACAATGTTCTTGACCCTGCCGATCAATTTCTGGTCATCCGAGAAATACCAGTTGTAAAAATCCAGGGACCCGTCAAGCTCCTTGATTGCGATAACGGTGCTCCTGGCTTTCTGCTCCGCGGTAGTGCCGAGCAGCACCAGCACGGACAACGACATCGCGACTAACGTACCGATCATACCGCATCTCCATGGTTAATGGTACACACCCGCCGCGTCAACCGGCCGCACGCCGGGCGCGGCCGTCTATCTGTCCTTCCAGTTCCACCATTTCAACAGGTCCGCATCATGTCTGTCATTATTTGCGTAATATACCGCGCATCTGAACACATATAAGACGCATCTGTCAATATGGGTTTTTCTCAGCGTGGACAGCTTCTCATATAAATATTCGGGATTTTTGCCTTTTAAATCATTGATGACATGTATCCCGATATCGCGCAGGTCCTTTTCAATGCCCGGACCGATGCCGGGGACGCTCTGCAAGTCGGCGGTGCCGCGGGGCTTTTTCATGGTATAATGTTCAGCGAATACGAGCATTTCGTCAAACAGAATATACCCGCCGGGCGGGGCCCCGGGTAGTTAAAAAATGCTGGCATTTTTATAAACACCCCGTATCTCTAGGCAGAATGAAACCGCGAGGAATTACCCCATCATGGAGATGACACCCATTACCATCCCCGGCCCGGACTGGGTCCTGATCCGCCAGGCCCTCTCCCTGGCGTTACTTAAAAACCAACCGATAACTATCGGCGGCGCAGCCGAATTCCTTGACGCGCACCGCGAATACCGCCCCGTCTATGACGACCTGTCGCGCTTCGCGTCCGATATGGGCGCGGGCCGGCTCTCCCTCGCAGAGGGGACAATCCAGTACGAGCCGCGCCCCATCGCGCCGCGCAGGGCGCATTTCGGCACCGGGCCGCACTCGTCCGCGGTGGAGCTCCTCCTCTTCCTGCTGCCGGCCCTGTTCCACGCCGATTTCCGCTCGGTGATCGAATTCAGCGGCGTGACCCACTCCCCGTTCTCCGCACCCACCGCCTTTGTGAAGGAGACCCTTCTCGGCGGCCTCGAGCGTCTCGGCTTTTTCGGGAGCCTTACCCTCAAGCGCTTCGGCTTTTACGGCTCGGGCGGCGGCGCCATGGAAGCGAGGTCCTACCCGCGCGAACAGGCGGGCGGCGCGGACGCTGCCCCGGGCGGCGGGGGGTCGCTCTCCGGGGCGAAGATCTTCATCTCCCGGCTCGACACGGGCCTGGCCGAGCTTGAAAAGAACATGCTCGCGGAAAAGACCGGCATCACCCGCGACAGGATAGCGATCATAGAAGTGCTTGAATCGGACGGGGCCGGGAACGGGATACAGGTATTTGCGGCGTGCGGCGGGCTCACGGTGGTGCTCTCGCGCGAGATGCGGCTGTTCAGCGAAACAGGGGAGATCATACTGGGGGAAGACGCGCTCCGCGAGGCAATCGGCGCCATCGCGGACGAGGCGGCGGCGCTCACACGCGGCGCCCTGCCGGAGCGGCTGGTGCGCGAACTGCTGCCGTATTACCTGCTTTCGGGAAGGGAGCCGGCGGGGGCCGGGGATACGCCCGGCACCGGTATGACCCGCAGGCTCTGCGGGCTCATGCTCTGAGGAAGCGCGCGTCGCGCGTCCCCGGCGTTCTGCCCGGGGGCGCGGTGCGGCGACTATGCGTTGTTCGCTTCCTTGTCGAGCTTTTCGATCTTGTCGAGAAGGGCGGCCTCGTCGTTCACGAACTTGAAGAAGTTATGGAGCCCCGCCACCTTGATCAGGGTCATGATCTTCTCGTTGACGTTCATGAAAAAGGTGTTGATCTTCTTCGACGCCAGGTCGCGCACCATCTGGACGATGACCGACAGCGCGGAGCTGTTCATGTGGTGCACGCCTTCGAGGTTCACATAGAGGTCCTTGTCCTTGCCGGTAACGGACTTCTTCACGAACTTGACTATCTCCTTGGAGCCGTCCGACGAGATGTCGCCGGAGATATCAATGATATCAAACCCCTTGATAGTACGTTTCGATAGCTTAATCTTATCATTCATAGGTCCCACTGTCGTCCAGATATTTAATTTCATCCATAGCGCGGCCGTTTCCGCTTCCGAAAAGGGCCAGCCGTAGCGCTTTTGATTTAGTGTACAGGTTCTTTAACTGTCGTTCTATGTCAACCTTTTCTTGTGGCGTCGCGCCCGCAATCCTGGATTTCAGGGCGGTTATCTCCCCGGGTATCGATACGGTCTGGATCACCCGGGCCCCCGTGCCCTGCTCGATGGAATTGAGCGTGTACACGGGCACGACCTCGAACCTGGCGGCCGGCCGCTTTCCCCTGCCGGCGCGCTTCAGCAGGCAGCGGACGATCACCGAGTCCCTGGTGGTGAGCGGCGCGCCGCCGTGGTACACCTCGGCCTTCGTGCTCTGGTTGGAGATGAAGTTCCCGAGGGAGTAAAAGACATGGCAGTCCCTGCCGTCAGCGGCCTTCACCCGCTCCGCCTGCTGGACCATGTGCGGGTGGTGCCCGATGACCAGGTCCGCGCCGCTGTCGACGCAGTCGCGGTACAGGTCCCGCTCCGCCTGCCGGGGAGAGGACAGGTACTCGGCGCCGGCATGGGCCACCACGACCAGGTAATCGCACCGCTTCCGCATTGCCGCGATGTCGCGCCGGAGGCCCTCCCGGTCATCGAACCGGTTCAGGTGAAAATCCTGCCGGAGTTTCGGCAGGTTGTAATTCAGCACCCAGGTGTATCCGAGGAAGCCGACCCGCACGCCGCGCACCTTCTTCACTATGCCGGCCCGGGCCGCCGCCTCCGTGGCGCCGGCGCCGATAAAGTCCATCTTGTGCCCGGTCAAAAACCGCATCGTGTCGAGGACGCCCTGCCCTCCCTGGTCGAGGATATGATTGTTGGCGATGGTGAGCATGGTAAAGCCCGCCTCCTTCATCGCGCTGATGCCATCCGGGGAGCAGTTGAAGATCCACGGCACGCTCCGGAACGGGGGGGAAACCGGAAATTCCATGTTCCCCACCGCGATGTCCGAGCGCCGCAGGTCGTCCCGTATTTTATAGTAGAGAAAGTCGAAGCCGCCGTTGTTCAGGGATTTCATTTTTTCTGAGGCGGTCCGGTTGTGCGCGACGGCGCACGACTTGACGGGGATATGCATGATGATGTCCCCGGTGAAGGCGATCTCCGCTTCCCGCGCGCTGGAGCAGCGGCAATACGCGACGGTCATCAGCGATATGAGCAGGGTGATCCCGATCTTTTTCATCGTTTTCCGTCAGCCTTCCCCCCATGAATTGCAACAATCAAATTAACCACGCGGTATCTGTCAATATTAATTTCGGGAACACGTCCCGGCGGGATGCGTCGGCGGGGGCGATCATAAATACTTGACAATCGCGCGCGCTTCGGGTGTATACATCTACCATGAACAGCACGCCGCATCCCATCGGTGTATTCGACTCCGGCTACGGGGGCCTCACGGTCCTGAAGGAGTTCGCCAGGAAGCTGCCGGGCCACGATTTCGTTTACCTCGGCGACAACGCCAGGAACCCGTACGGCGCCCGCTCCTTCGAGACGGTGTACGCCTACACCCTCGAAGCGGTAAAGCGGCTCTTCGGCCTGGGATGCCCGCTGGTCATCCTTGCCTGCAATACCGCCTCCGCGAGGGCGCTCCGCACCATCCAGCAGAACGACCTTCCCGGCATCGACCCGGAGCGGCGCGTGCTGGGCGTCATCAGGCCGACTGCTGAAACCGTCGGCTCGGTGACGAAATCGAAGCACGTGGGCATCCTCGGCACCGCGGGCACGGTCACCTCGCAGTCGTATCTCCTCGAGATACGGAAGCTCTTCCCGGACATCGCCGTCACCCAGGAGGCCTGCCCCCTCTGGGTCCCGCTGGTTGAGAACAACGAGCTCGCCGGGCCCGGCACCGATTACTTCGTGGAGAAGAACATCACCCGCCTGCTGGCGCGGGACCCCGCCATCGACGCCGTCATACTGGGGTGCACCCACTACCCGCTCCTCATGGGGCCGATAAAGAAATTCACCCCGCCGGGCGTCACGGTCATCCCCCAGGACCGGATCGTCGCGGACAGCCTCGTGGACTACCTCGCGCGGCACCCGGACATGGCGGCACGCTGCTCGCGGGGCGGCAGGCTGCAGTTCCTCACAACGGATTCGACGGAGCTCTTCGACACGCTGGGCGCGATATTTTTCGGGGAGCCGATACGCTCGGAACGCACCAGCCTCTGACCGGGGGGCCATCCCCGCACGGCACTACATCTTCATCACCCGCACAAAGAAGTACGCACCCGCGATAAGGGTAAAGGGGAAGGTTATGAAATAGGTCGCGACTTCCTGGAAGTTGACGACCGAGGTGTTGTATATTTTTTTGCCGAAGTGGGAGAAGTGGTAGTTTTTCGGGTCCCTGACGCGCTTTATGATGATGATGGTGACGCGGATCTTGACCGCCAGCATATAGATAAAGACCAGGCCCGATTCGAGGACGTACACGGCGTCCATGTTGATGCCGCGGAGCATCCTCGGATCGTTCATGACTATAACGGCAAGGGCGATGCTCAGGACTAAATTCGTTATGACGGTGATCATGAAGTATCTGAAATACGCCATCTTTTTCGTGGAGATATAGCCTATCAGGCAGTAAATATGGATGAAGACAGAGGTCTGGAGAGCGATCGCCAGAGAGATAAGAATGATGAACTTCATGATAACAAATGTATTAAAGCTATACTCCACGTCAAGAAATTATAACAAGAAAACCGTCTGATTGGAAGGCGACGCGTCCGCGCTTAAATTTATGCAAATTTGTTGTTTTGTAATGTTATTCCCCGGGGTCAGAGCAACCTCCCCGGCCGATAGTTATCGGTACTTCCCGGGGGGTCAGAGCAACCTCCCCGACCGATAGTTATCGGTACTTCCCGGGGGGTCAGAGCAACCTCCCCGGCCGATAGTTATCGGTAGTATTTTAATTGACATCACCCCAATCACGGATTATCAGAATTCGATGAACAGCATTTACCTGAAACAGCGCAAGGACAAGGCCGTGCGCAACCGGCACCCCTGGATATTCTCCGGGGCTATCGGTAAAAAAGACCCCGGCATTGCTGACGGGGATATTGTCGCCGTGCGCGACGCCGCCGGTGGCCTCCTCGGCTCAGGCTACTACAACGGCAAAACGCAGATCGCGGTGCGGATGCTTGCTTTTGACGGGCAGGAAGTCACCGATACCTATCTGCGGGAACTGATCCGGGCTGCCGTTGCGAAGCGCACCACCAGCCCCCTTCTCCGGGACACGGAGGCCTACCGCCTCATCTTCTCCGAGGGCGATTTTCTCCCGGGCCTGATCGTCGATTATTACGGCGGCCACCTGGTCATGCAGGTCCTCACCCTGGGCATGGAGCGGCTCAAGGACGCGATCACCGGCATACTCGCGGAAGAGATACGGCCGGCGAGCATCTACGAGCGGAGCGATCACGAGGGGCGCGGCCTCGAGGGCCTTTCTCCCGCAGAGGGCCAGGTCCTCGGCACGACGCCCCGGGACCTGGTACTGCGCGAGGGCGGCCTTTCGTTCCATATCGATATCGGCGCGGGCCAGAAGACGGGGTTCTACCTCGACCAGCGGGACAACCGCTCACTGGTGAAACGCATCGCCGGCGGCCGTGACGTGCTCAACCTCTTCTGCTACACGGGCGGCTTCAGCGTCGCGGCCGCGGCAGGCGGCGCGCGCAGGATCGTCTCGGTCGACTCGTCCGCGGACGCGCTGGAGATGGCGAAGCGGAACATGGCGCTGAACAGCGTGTCGGCCCCCTGCGAGTTCATCCGGGCGGACATCTTCCAGTACCTCAGGGAGGGGCCGATCGACGCGGGCCTGGTCATCCTCGATCCGCCGGCCCTGGCGAAGAACAGGGGCTCGGTGGACAGGGCCTGCCGCGGGTACAAGGACCTCCACCTCCAGGCGGCCCGGCGCTGCCCCGCGGGCACGATGCTGCTCACCTGCTCCTGCTCGCGCTTCATAGGCATGGACCTTTTCCAGATGGTGATATTCGAGGCCTTCGCCGACGCGGGCCGGAAGGCCGCGATCATCGGGAAATACGGCCAGCCCTGCGACCACCCCGTGAATATCTTCTGCCCCGAGACGGAGTATCTGAAAGGAATGCTGCTGCTGGTGGAGTAACACCCGCCTTATTTGTGCGTGTGCCCCTTCCCCCCGGCGTCATGCGGATGGGAATGCCGCTCGCCGTGCTCATGCCCGTGCTCGCGTGATTTCTTGTGGTCGTGAAAAAAATAATGCGAATGCAGGTGGGAATGCACTCTGTCACCGTGCCGGTGCCGGTGCTCGTGCACCAGGTTGACCTTCACGAGGAGCTCCGTGTCACGGAGGACATCCTCCACGGCGCCGGTCTTCTCGATCCGGTGCTCCTCGGATATGACCGCCACCTTCGGCTGCAGGTGGTCCACCAGTTCGAGGTCATGCGTGGCGATAACGATGGTCTTTCCCGATTCCGAAAGGGATATGATGAGGTCCGTGAGAAAGGACTCGGTCTTCGGGTCAAGGCCGCTCGCGGGCTCATCCAGCAGGAGCAGCTCCGGGTCCATGGTCAGCGACGACCCGATGGCCACCCGCTTCTTCTCGCCGCCCGACAGCATGTGCGTGGGCCTGTCCCTGAGGTTTTCGATGTTCAGCATCTCCATGGTCTCGCTGGCCCTCCGGAGCACCTGGTCTTTCGGCAGGCCGAGCTGCATCGGCCCGAACACGAGCTCGTCGAACACCGTGGGGCAGAAGAGCTGCACGTCGGAATTCTGGAACACCATGCCCACGCGCGAGCGGAACCGGCGCTGGAAGGCGCGGTCCTGGAGCCTTTTCTCGGTGACCTCATCGCCCCTGAAGCGGACCGTGCCGGCATGCGGGTGGATGAGCCCGTTCATCACCTGGAGGAGCGTCGATTTGCCGCTCCCGTTGGCCCCGATCACGGCGACCATCTCGCCCTCCTCGATCGACATGCTCACGTCCGTAAGCGCGGGCACGATATCGTAAAAGCTGTAGGAAACGTTTTGAAGTTCGATTATTTTCATTAATTGTCCCTTACTCAGCTGACCGCCCCCCTGTCCCCCGTAGGGGGCACGAAGGATTTTACTTTCTCTGTTAATTCTTTCTTGATCTTAACAACGACTGAATCAATGTCTTTCATAACTTGATCATTAACAAATCGCAATGTCGTGATCCCGAGACTCTTCATGAAATCGTCACGGTATTCATCACAGTCTTTTCTTTCTTTATGGATGTCTCCCTCCAATTCAATTGCCAGAAACCTTTCATCAGAGTAAAAATCAAGAATATAGCGACATATTGGATGCTGACATCTGAACCTGTATCCCTCAAGTTGTTTATTCTTCAACTACATTCAACCCCTTGATTCATGCCCCCTACGGGCGCCGTGCTGAGCTTGTCGAAGCGGGTCAGGGGGGGCACCCGTGTCCGTTACGCAGGGGGGCTTACAGGACCACCTGCATCACAATAAACACCGCCCCCGCCGCTCCCAGCACGATCCCCGCGGCAACGTCCCGCGCGGTCAGCTCCCTGCCGCCGTAGAGCTCGACATCCCCCGTAAACCCGCGGCTCACCATGGCCCGGTAGGTCTCTTCATACCGCAGCTGCGATTTTTTGAAAATGAAAAAGATGCGGCCGGCGATCAATCTCCTGCCCGTGCCGCCGTCCGCCGCGCCGGCCAGGCGGCTCTTCATGGCCAGGTACATGTCCTCCACGGTCTTCGATAAGATAAAGATATATTTATACGTCAGGATGATGATCATCAGGAACGTGTCCGGCACCCGGAATACCTTGAGCGCCCTGATCACCTCGAAGAAGGGCGTGGTTGAGATGACGAGGAGGGATATCCCCAGGGAATTGGCCACGCGCAGGGTGAGCATGGCGACTCCGAAGGCCCCCTCCCGCGTGATGCCGATCTCTTTCGGCACATGGTAGATCCAGAATTGATGGTCCCGGGCGAGCGACGCCACGGGCAGGATGATCTCCCCGCGGGTGATCACGTTGAAGGCCGAGGGGAGCGCGATGAGGAACCCGAAAAAAAAGGCGAAGCCGATGACGCGCCGGTACAGGTGAAAAAGATCCAGCCGCGACAGGACGGCCAGCGCAAAGATAAAGGCCGCGATGGCGCACTCGACATACACGCTCCGCATCATGCTCACGATCACGATCAAATAGACCATGAAAACGACTTTCAGGCGCGGGTCGAGCTTCTGGAAGAGGCCGTTTTTTGCCGCCATCTCCCCGTAGAGGTAACTCGACCTGATGATTTCGGCGATAGACGTGATTGTTTTGTCAATAAATGTCACTGCGGCATGTCCTGGTATTGTATCCGCCACGCAAAAAATTGCAGGGCTCCCTCCAATGTGCCGGGTGAGGCCCTGCTTTATTAAGATCTCTCATTTAAAGAGTTGGATATGCCCTGTCACTCCTTTTTTTTGACCAGCAATTTCGACAGACCGAACAGGACGAGGATGCAGAGGACGATGCCGATGGCGCCGGACAGGATATACGAAAGAGCCTGGACGGTGAACGACGATGTTTCGTCCCCCAGGTTGTAATCCGGGATAGGCGCCTGCCACAGGCCGGCCGTCTCCTTCAGTTTTTCAGGCACGAAACCGACCAGTTCCTGGAGCGTTTCCGTTGACCACTCCCCCCAGGCGTCACCCGCCTTGAACTGCTCCGGCAGGATGATGCCGAGGGGAGAAAGGAGCGCCAGTACCGCGAGGATCACCAGTGTCTTTTTCTGGAACGAGGTCATCGCGCCGCCTCCTTCAGGGCGTATACGCTGCCGCGGTCATTTTTCATAAAATACATCAGGACCAGCATGGTCACCACTCCCTCGATGACGCCGAACAGCACCATGTGCTCGATGGCCATTGCCGGCAGCGCGATTGCCAGCCCGTACGGCGCGTAGAGGGGCTTCCCGTCCGCGGACGCGATGAGCGGCTGGATGCCGAACTCGATCGCGGTGACGATCGCGGCGATGACCAGGCTGATGTAGCCGGACAGGAACGCGGCCAGGTGCAGTCTCCAGCCGCCGGAAGACTTCCCGCGCGCCAGCCTGAAGACAAGGACCGCGGCGAAGGGCATCACCACCGCCATGTTGAAGCAGTTGGCGCCGATGGCCGTGATGCCGCCGTCGCCGAACAGGAATGCCTGTATGATGAGGGCCACGGACACCGCCACGACCGCCGGCCAGGGACCGAGCACCAGCGCGACGATCGCCGCGCCCACGGCATGCCCCGTCGTCGCCCCCGGGACCGGGACGTTGAACATCATGATGAGAAAGGAAAAGGCCGCGGCCATCCCCAGGTAGGGAATATTCTTGGCCGACAGGGTCTGGCGCACTTTTTTCAGCGCTACGCCGATGAACCCGGCGAAGACCGCATAGAGCGGCACGTAGGTCTGCGGACTAAGGTATCCATCTGGAATATGCATGGTTGTTCTCCTTATGATCTCTTCTCTTCTTTCTTTGCGCCGCCGTCGAACCTGACGGTGAACCCGCCCAGCACCGAATAATCGGCCCCCGGCGATTCCGCGCCTTTTGTTTCAATGCTGTACCTGAAGCCCAGGTCAAGGTCGCAGAACTCCGAGGGCGACACGACCAGCCCTCCCAGCACAAAGACATCGTGAAAATTGGAACGGGCGCTCGGGTTTCTTTCAAGACCGGTGTTCACGACAAAGCGGAGGAGGTCCTTTACCAGCACAAACTCGAAGGCCAGCGACCCGTGCCAGAGGTCCTCGCGGTCATTCACCTTGTTCTGGTTGCGGATGTAGCCGAGGTTCAGGTGCAGCAGGAACCACTCCTTCTCATAGCCGAGGATTAAATAGAGGAACGGGCTGACGCACCCGGTGCCGAATCCGGCCTCCTCGTTGCCGAGGGGCAGCGTCGCCCCCGGCTTGACAGCGAGGGTCAGGCCGTCACGCTCGAAAAACCGCCACTTCAGCTCCACCAGCGGATCGGCGATGCCGGTATCGACGCTCGTGGATTTATACAACAGGCCCTGTATGCCCGCGGGGGGGAGATCGGGATTGTAAAATACCCGGCTTTCCCGCGCACGGGAATGCCCGTACGGGACGCCGATCACCAGGTCGAGCGGGTCGATCAGGCCGTAGGAAATGGTGGCGGCCAGCTCATGGGCGTCCTCCCGCGTCGTTACGGACCCCCACAGCCCTTCAAGGATGCTGTTCACGGTACGGTCAAACCCGCGGGAACTATCCCGGTCAAACTGGTACGCAAGCTCCAGCTCGAGATTGTGCTTTCCCTGCGTGCCGGTGTCATCGGTGATGAGGGGGTGAAAGGCGAAGGCAGGGAGCGGCTGGAATAACGCGACCGCCAACCCGCCAACCGCGGCAAGGAGATACAACCTGACAGATAATGGCGCAACTCTCATATTTAAAATCCTCCGGATCAATGGTAGTATATCCAACTCAATGTTATTTATATTGTGCTATTTTTCTAATATTCGTAATACTGTCAAGAGTTATTCACAATCCCCGGAAAAAATAGCACCAGCGCGAAAACCGGGTGCCGGTCGCGTCCAAATCCATTAAACTCTTGATTTTTAACTGCTTATCCAGCAACCTTGATAAGGAGGGCGTACGGAAGATGAATTTCAGCCTTCGGTTTAAATTGTTCCTCGGTTTTATGACCCTTAACCTGGTCATATCGCTCCTCCTCGGCTTCTTCATGTACCGGACTTCAGGCGACCGCTTTTTCCAGAAATTCCGCACCAACAAGCTCTCAATCGCCAGGTTCATATCGACCGCCATAGACGGCGACGTGCACGAGACATTCACGACCCCGGACACATCGAAAAACCCGAAGTTCTGGGAATATATCAGGCTCATGAACTCCGTGTGGAAGCAGGAGAAAGAGATACGGTATATCTACACCCTCAACTACGACCGCGCAAACGACCGGATCTTCTATGCCCTCGACGCAAATATCGCGGAACAGGACCTGGTGTGGTTCGAGACCGAATATTTCGCGTTCGATATGTTCTTTGACAGCGACGGCCGCATGACGGTGGAATACAACTATACCTTCAAAAAAGAAAACTTCACCATCGACACCGATATCGGAAAAATTGACGTTACGCTGCTCGATGAGAAGGACAGGAAGCAGCTTATCATCCAGGGCCAGCCGGTATTCACGGTCCTTTCCATGGACCCCCTTTCCGTTGAAACCCCGGCGGGGACCGCCCGCAGGGACGACCGCGTGAAAACCGGGTCAGTCACCTTTAACGGCAAAACCATGGAATGCACTATCACCTACTCCGGCAGGGGCGAGCCGACATCATACCCGGGCAACGATTTCATCGAGAAAGAAGCGTTCATCGCGCGGGTCAAGGAGATCATCAACAAGAAGCAGAACATCGTCGACGAGGAGCCGGTTGTCAACGCGTACGGGAAATTCATATCCGCCTATGCCCCGATCTTAAACAGCGGGGGAGAGGGAATCGGCGTTGTGATGGTGGATATAAATTCCCGCGAGGTGGACGAATTCAAGTGGGGCATGCTGCGGGTGGCGATTATGGTGTCGGTGATAACGTTCCTCATATCCACCGTCTTCACGGTTTTCCTCGCGCGGCACTTCACCCGGCCGATGGCGAAGCTCATGGAGGGAGTCAACGCGCTCGCGGCCGGGGACCTGGGGTCCCGGGTGGACGTCCAGGGCGCCGACGAGTTCGGCAGGCTCGCGGGCAGCTTCAACACCATGGCGAAAAATTTACAGAGCGCGTCCGAAGAGCAGAAGCGCCTCATACAGGAGGTCTCGCAGCTCAACGAGCACCTGGAGCAGCGGGTCACCGACCGCACCCTCACCATCCAGGCGCAGTCGGAGGAGCTGAACCGCCAGATCATGATGGCGCGGCGCATACAGATGTCGCTCCTGCCGGTGCGCCTGCCCGACATCCCGGCCGTGACGCTAAGCTTCAAGTACCAGCCGATGATGGCGGTGGGGGGCGACTTCGTCGATTTCTCCTACAACAGCCGCGAAATGATGCTGTTCATCTGCGACGTGTCCGGGCACGGCGTCCCCGCCGCGTTCCTCTCGGCCATGGTGAAGATGTCACTCCCCTCGTGCTACAGCGCGGGAAAGAACACGTCGCTCGCCATGGACAGGCTCTACCAGTCGCTCATGGGAAAAATGGGGGGGCATTTCATCTCGGCGGTCTTCTGCCACATCGACCTGGCCACGGGGGCCATGGTCTCCTCGAACGCGGGGCACCCGCCCGATACATAGTGGCCAGGCACAGGGGCGATATAGAATTCATCGGTTCGCAGGGAAGGATCATCAGCGAGAAATTCCCGCTGAACCCGGTGGAGGTCACCACCAGGCTCGGCGAGGGGGACAAGATCATACTGTACACGGACGGTATCACCGAGGCGCGGAACCATGAGCTGGCGATGTTCGGCGAGGACAACCTGGTGCGTCTTATCAAGCAGCACCGCACCAGGTCGGCCCCCCTCCTCTGCGAGGAGATCTACCGCACGATCATCAGCTACATCGGCACCACGTCGCCTGAGTTCGAGGACGACATCACCCTCATGGTCACGGAATACAACGGTTGAGGGCCGTTACAGCGAGTAGGACATCCCGAGCTGCGCGTAAAACTTGTGTATCGGCCCGCCCTTGTACCACGACTTTGCGGGGACGATGACGTAGTAGAAGCCCGACGTGAACGCGAAGCCGCCGTGCGTCACGGTCATGGTGACCGACGGTACGATGTCGCTCACCCCTTTCTTCGGCGCCGCGTGGTCCCGCCAGATGAAGTCATCACCGCCGTCAACCACGGACGTCGGGTCAAAATCCACCCCGTTCAGCGACATGAGATACCAGTTGTTGTACCCGTAGGTCCGCCCCCAGTAGTAGCCGGCGGTGATGCCCGGCGTGATGGTCACCACGTCCTTCACCACCTCGAAATCGTGGCTGAAGCCGACCTGGAGGTAATAGTCCCCGGAGCGCTCGTACCCGACGTAATTGTCATAGAAGACCGCGATGGTGGGGTTGATCCAGGGGACGCAGTCGAGGCCGATATTCACGCCCGCGCTGAAATAGCTGGTGTCCCACTTCTTCACCATGTTCAGGGACTCATAGGTCGTCCAGGCCATCTCCCTGGCATACTTCGAGTTGAAGTACCAGTAGTACCAGAAGTTCGCCCCGAGGGTGATGATGTTTTCAAACGTGTAGGAGTACTCAACGCCGAAGTCAACGCCCTGGTTGGCGTAGGCGTAGGAATTGATCTGCTTTTTCTTCTTGTACAGCGTGCTCAGCGTCCAGTCTTCATAGTAATACTTGTCCGGTTTTTTCGTGAACCCGTTGAAGACCCAGCTCGATGCGATCTCGCCGGCCACCTTGAAGGTGAGCCCGGTATCGAAGACGTCCCATGAAACCGAGGGATAGAAATAGCCGTCTCCCTGGTAAAAATCGAGGCCCCGCCAGATATACTTGCTGTAATAATCGATGCCGAAGCTGAGGCCGACCGACGCGCCCTCCCCTTCCTCCTTCCGGGCGTCCGCCTGGGCAAACGCCTGCGCCGTAAACGCCACACACAGGACCAGACCGATAATCGCTTTTTTCATACGCACCCCTTTACCTGTCATAAAAATTTCACGGTAGCCGCACGGTCAGCGAGGGAATAATCCGCCGATCGAATCTTCGCCGCGCCATGCCGGGTCATGAATATTACCAGAGAATATCCGCGAACGACGCGACTGTCAATATTTTTTCTGCGCCGGGTTGTTTCAACACCGTTACATTAGCATTCACGAAGGGCCTGCCGGGACACAACCGGCCTGAAAATACTGTTGGCAGGGGGGCCTAAACCTTTTCTATACTTACCGGTACAGATTCATCTGTCAATCAATCCCCGGGAGAAGTATCCGTGGCAACGATCGGGGGGGCTGATCGCCTGTTATGCAAGCTGGCGGTGCCTGTCGCGCACAAAGCACCCGGGCGGCGCGATGAACCCGAAGACCTGCCGGAAGTGCGGGGCCACGCTGCAATAGCAGGCCGCAAGGCCTCCTCACCGCCCGCCCGGCAGCGTGTCCCGTTCAAGCCGGGCGAGAAGGTCCAGGGCCTCCTCCCTGCAGGAGCCGCAGAGCCAGGGCGTGGCGGTGAACTCCCGGCACACGGCCGGGTAATCGGGCATGCCCCATATCAGGCAGGTGGCGTCGCGCGGGTCCAGGTTAACGCAGGTCACGCCGGCCGGTTTCCCGCCGGGCATCCCCGGGAGCGCGCTTGATATGGACGGCGCGATGCAGCAGGCGCCGCACCCCTTTCTGCACGATATGGTTTCACGCTTCATGTAATGAACAGCCTCCCTGTCATATTCCGCGCCGCGCTTCCCGCGCTGCCGCCGGTATCCGTATCTCCGTCCTCTCGTAGGTAATCCGTTCCGGCGGCGCCCCCTCGGGCACGATGTAGATGATCTTCCTTGATATGGTCTCTCCCGGCGCGCACCGCGGAGCGGGATTTGCCCGCAGTGAAACGGGGCCCCCCATGTCGAGGATAAACGGCCGCACCTTCCTGCCGCCGGCGGTCAGGATGATTTTTCCCAGGAGAAACTCCTGGTCGGTCCTGAGCCCGTTCGTTATCCTGACAGACGCCCGGAGGAACCTCCTCCCTTTTTTCGGCTCCCAGTGACCGTTCGCCGTGCCATACTGGTCCGGTCCCAGCCTGAGGTCCTTAAGGACAATCTCCCACCTGCCGTTCGATGCGGCGACGGGGGCCGTTATCAGGGCCTTCGAGCAGCCGCACAGGAAAACAAGCAGGAGCCAGGCAGCGGCGGACACGACAATGCTGCGCGTTCCCATGGCCATCACCTCCGATGGGTAACGAACGCCGCCGGCGCGTCATATAATTTTTTTTCCGCGACACGTTGTTTCGGACATCGTCGCGCGGTCCATCACTACCGGCGGACTGTATATTTGTCAACCACGCTTTCATCACCGTGCCGGGCGGGCGGCGCAGGAGGCAAAATGTAATTGACAGGCGCCCGTTCCGGTGGCGTTATCTGGGCCTTATAACCACTATCCCGGAGGGAACAGGATGACGGACACGCCAGATTCAGAAAACACCGGCAGAGGAACCGGAACAACGCAGCCGCCCCGGGGGTACCTTTTTACCATCATCGGGTATGCCGCCCTTATCGTCATCCCGGCCGCGGCGATCGCCGCCATCATCATCACTGTTATCCTCAGGCCCTCGTTTTACACCGGCATCCTCAAGGAAGGCCGGTTCATAACCGCCTTCGTGGAAGGAAAGAACTGGCAGATGGAAAAGCAGGTCAGCGATGAGATCGAGCAGGACCTCCGGCTTACGCAATTCACGGCGGAATTCGAAACCATCAGGTCACGTTACGACAGGGCGCGGACCGAATACGAACGGACCAGCCGCGACGAGGAACTGGAGGCCCTCGAGAAACAGCGCGGCGACCTCGGCCGCCTCAAGTGGAAAGAGGTGAAAGAAACCTTCCCGAACCGGGACGATTTTGAAAGGAACAGGAAAACGGAGCTCGCGGCCATAACAGCGCGGATAAAGGAGATTGAAGCATACCAGGACGGGAACGGCGACCTGATCAAATCGGCGCTCGCCGCGATGAAAAAGGCCAGGGGGGAATACGAGGACGCAGTCGCCACCCTTGAAGACAAGAAGCGGGACGCGGAAAAGATAGCCGAAAAGCACAGGGATACCCTCTCGGGGAAATTATACGCGGACCTGGAGCGCATCGAGGGGCCGCTTTCAAAAATACTGAACGAGAAGCTGGTCGACGGCGCCGTCAGGGGCGAGATAGAGAAGGTCCTCGCCTTCATGACCGGCTACGACGCGCAGGTGGAGCGCAGGAACATATTCTACCGCCGCGACATGGGCGCGGAAGGCCTCGGCGGCCGCACCCTCGTGGTGAACGTTCCCGATATCGAGGTAAGCCTCTGGGTGGACGACGATTCCGGCATCTCACCCCGTAAAAAGCACGTGATGAGCCAACTCATGGTTGAAAAGCTCGGCACGATCGGCAACCTCCAGAACCGCACCCTCCTCACCACGCTCTTCAAGTTTTCCGATACCGGGCTGGGCGAATATTTCGCGGGGAACTACCTGCGCAGGCTGGGGCTGACGATCGACAGAGGGGTCATCCGCATGTCCGGCCCGGTGCTCACGGGGGAGAAAGCGGAAACGCTGGCGATGGCGATGGAGGTCCTCTCCTGGGGACGGTATGCCGCCTGGGGCGCCGCGGCCCTCCCCGTTCTCTTCATCCTGTACCTGTTCTTCTCAACGGCCGACCGGAGGCGGAAGCTGGCGGCGCTGAAGCGGCTCCTGCTCTATCCCTCGCTCCTCGTCCTGGCCGCCTGCGGCGCCCTCCTGTGGGCGTCCCGCAACATCTTTTCTTTTTACCCGGACATCATCCAGGACCTCGCGGTGCGGAGCTACGTCAAGCACCTGGGCTTCATCGCGGCCTGGCACTTTATCGTGCCGCTGTGTATCGTGTTCGGCGCCGCCCTTGTCGCCGGGCTCGCCGTCCGGAAGTACCTCGCGGCGACAACGCCGGAATGATCGCGCGCCTGGCGGCCACGCCTTCACCCCGGCGCCGCCGGCGTTACTGGCGCGTTACTTCGCCGCCGTGTTATATTTCTTGAGGGTCTTCGGACAATAGAGGTATTCCAGCTCCTTGACGCTCGCGGTGTGCGGGGCCGACATGGTACCGTCGGATTTTTTCCTGGTCGTTGATACCGTGCAGCCGTTATCACCCGCGCAGGAGATGTTCAGCAACTGGTTGTTCGCGCCGATCACCAGCACATCATTCTCGATCTTGACGGTGGGATTCTTGCCGCTCAACAGGGTCGTGGCAATCGTATTGGACCGCGTTTTTGCCTCGGCAAGGCATTCCTTGCACATGCTCTTCTGTGTAAACTGGAACGTATCGCAGCCGGCAAAAACGAGGCCCGCCACGCAGAGTACGGCACCAACGATGATTTTTTTCATGATCAATCTCCTTTTGATAAAAATAGTTTGTACCGGAACAAGAGAAGGTGTCCCCGATAGGGACGGATGATAATTATCACGCTGCGGGGTCGGCGTCAATAGCATTAATGCCGGCCAGGGGTAATTTTATCCGCCCTGGACCGGTACCGGAAGGGGTTTTCCGTATATGCGGGGTTTCGGGGGCGACGGGTATCCGCCGGCGATGCGACCCGCGGGGACTCCGTCACGCGCGTTCAGGACGCATCGAGCATCGCGTCCTTTTTTGTCCAGAGCACGTTCACCCATTCCTGGAATTTGACCTGGAATTCCTTATCCTCGACATAGTCGCCGAGCATTTCAGGGGTGACCGGGATTTTTTCCACCACGATGCGGATCTCTTTTATCCTGCCGCAGAGAAAGCCCCAGAAGCTCGTTTCGCCGCCCGGGTACATGATGGTAACGTTCAGGATGTCGCTCAGCTGCTCTCCCATGGTGGAGAGCACGAACCCGATCCCGCCGGCCTTCGGCCTGAGCAGGTGCCGGAACGGCGATTGCTGCTTGTCATGCTTTTCAGGGGTGAAGCGGGTCCCTTCGACAAAGTTCATGATGGAGACCGGCAGTGACTTGAATTTTCTGCAAGCCTTCCGGGTTATCTCGATGTCCTTTCCCTTGAGGTGCGGATGCTTCTTTAAAAACTGCGCCGAGTATCTTTTCATGAACGGGAAGTCAAGCGCCCACCAGGCAATCCCGAGCAGCGGGACCCAGATCAGCTCTTTCTTGAGAAAGAATTTGAGGAACGGGATCTTCCGGTTGAAGATTTTCTGGAGAACGACAATATCCACCCATGTCTGGTGGTTTGATATTACCAGGTACCACCGGTCAAGCGAAAGGCCTTCCATGCCCCGCACGTCCCATGTGATCCTGTGCAGCCACCGCAGGTAGAAATTGTTGATCGATATCCATGAAACGGCGATGGTGTTCAGGAGCAGCCCGCATAATTTTCTCCAGCCGCTGATCGGGATGATGAGCTTCAGAATGGACAGGGGCAGGAGGAACACAAACCAGAATGAGGTGTTTATATAGAGCAGCAGCATTGAGAGTATCCCCCTGAGGTTGTATCCCAGGGTGGCAAGGGGGGACTCATTTCGTTTCACCGCGATATCAGGCCCGGAGGTATCAGGATTTGTCATGTTCATTGCGCGTATTCTCCAAAATAATAGTATTCCGTAACATGATATCGTATGGGCATGCAGATACCTGCTGGATTATGTTACCTGTGATAAAGACAGGAAAAATCAAAAACGGTTGCAAAAATAAAAGAGTGGTTAAAAAAAAGGCTGTCCCCATCGGACAGCCCCTTCGTGTTTTTCAGAAACAATGGATTACTTGCCCGATAAGAGCGATGCTTTCAACGAATCCTGGATCGGCTTCGGGCCAAGCCAGATGGCAAAGAGGGCTTTTTTCAGGTCAAGACCCGGGATGGTACCCAGAACCTCGACTTTGCCGGTTGCCTTGTATTTGTAAGAAGTGACAAGGCCCGCCTTTGTATAACTCATGCTTACGACATCGCCCTTGGTGAATTTCACCTTGCCGAACTGGTCCAGGAACTTCTGCTTGCTCGCGGAAACATATCCGGCCGCCGCGGCCTTGCCGAACCCTTCGCTGGTCGCATCGACGAACCGGTCGCGGGTTATCAGCTTGCTGTCAAGAACCAGTATCATGGACATCGCGTCGTCCGCCTCGATAAGCGTCTTGGCGTCCTTGCCCTTGAGCTGCGCGGGGACCATGAGGGTCAGGTAGTACAATGTGCCGAAAATCGACTTGGTCCTGACGCCGCTGCCGTTTTTCACCAATGCGCCCGCAGCAAATCCGTCGGATGCCGACAGGGAAATTATCATTGTTGCGATGATTACAAACAAACCAATTTTTTTCACTGGAATGCTCCTCCTTTTTTGATATTCTGCAATTCTGTTTTTTAGACCCTAATAATAGACAAAAAGTTCCAGCATTTGTCAATAGAATATTTCAACCATTGAAATAAATATTCCCGTGGCCGGCCGATAAACCGACACCGCGGCCCGGGCACGACTAAAATTTCTTGACATCCCGCATTTCAGCGGGTACACTCGTGCGGGCCCCGGAGGGTAGCGCCGCGACAGGCTGCCCGGCCAGCCGCGGCTGACGCACGGGACCCGATCCACAATGGAGGCGCCGCATGAAAAACCCGCTGCTGGTACCGGAATTCCGCGACATGCTCGCTTCCGACAATATCGACGAGATCAAGGAATTCTGCACGTCAACCCCGCCCTCGGTCGTGGCCGACTTCCTCGGCGCCATGACCGCGGAGGAGAACAAGAGGATCCTCGACGAGCTCCCCGCTGAAATGCGCTCGAACATATTCAGCTATTATGACGACGACATCAAGCTGTCCATCCTTGCCCTTGTTGACAGGGAAGCGTGGGTCGAGCTGATCTCCGGCATGCATGATGACAAGCGCCTGGCCTTCCTTACGGTCCTGCCCATCGCCCTCCAGAAGGAGATACGGGAGCTGTCGCAGCGGTCGCTTGTGAAGGAGGCCATCGAGCTCACGGGGCTCCTGGACCAGATCCTGAAATCAGAGATCCCGGTCGAAGAGGAAATGACGGCGGAGGAGGTCGCCGTCGAGGTCCTGCCGCTCATCCGGGTGTACAGGCTGGCGGACGGGGCCATCAGGCAGGTGGACCGCATAGAGAAGAACTGCTGGGTCAACATCATCAACCCTTCGCGGGACGACCTCCCGCTGCTGGCGCAGAACTTCAACGTGCCCTTCGACTTTCTCACCGCATCGCTCGACATAGATGAAACGGCGCGCATCGAGACCGAGGGGGCCGCCACCCTCATCATCATCAAGGTGCCGTATTTCGACGAGCACAATCCCGACCTGCCCTACGTCACCCTGCCGATAGGCGTGATCATGACGGGTGGGACGCTCATCACCATCTGTTCGAAGGAAGAGGTTGTGCTCCCGGACTTCATCGAGGGGAAGGTGAAGAACATAACGACGATCACCGGGGTAAAGTTTATTTTACAGATCATCCTGCGCTCGCTCATGCTCTACCTCCAGTACTTGAAGCAGATCAACAACGCGGCGACCATAATCCAGAAAAAACTGGAGCAGGAATCGAAGAACAAGCAGCTCATCAAGCTGATGAACATGGAGAAGTGCCTGGTCTACTTCACCACGTCGCTCAAGACGAACGAGCTCATGCTGGGACGGCTCCAGAGGCACGGCATCATGAAGATGGATGCGGAGATCGAGGACATCTTCGAGGACATCGTGATCGAGACGCGCCAGGCGCTCGAAATGGCGAACGTCTACAGCGACATCATGAGCGGCATGATGGACGCCTTCGCCTCGGTCATCTCCAACAACCTGAACATAACCATCAAGTTCCTGACCTCGGTCACCATCATCCTCACCATCCCCATGATAGTCGCGACCTTCTACGGGATGAACGTGAAGCTCCCGTTCCAGGGCCACCCGCACGGCTTTGTCCTGGTCCTCCTGATAAGCGGCCTCTTCTCCATCGCCGCGATCGTGATGTTTATTCGCAAGAAATGGCTGTAGCCGCCGCGGATTATCAGAAATCGGCGGTTATGGTTTGGAAGGTGAACCCGGGTCCCGCCGGATCGCCCGGTGTATTCACACACAAGGGGTGAAAATGGACCCGGGCGGTGGCGGGGGCCACGCCGGGCGCATATATCACCGTATGCTGGACATATTCGCGGAACAGGTCGCCATCCACATCGCCCGGCGCGGCGCCGCCGTAATAGGTGATGACCTGCCGCAATTCATCCTCCGTGACCGTGCCCGGGGTATCGAGGTCATCGAGCCTGGCCTGCAACTGGTCCCGCATGGTGTTCCACCGCGTCACGTTATTCCCGGTATGGTTGTTGGCATCGGCCCCGTTCCCCCAGTACACGAACGAATTGACCGCGCCGATTGCATGGTATGAAGAAGTATCGACCCAGTCTATCCCCGGATTCAACGCGTCATTATAGCCGCGCAGCACCCTCAAATCATGCAGAAGGTCCGGCCCCGGATTATACTCCAGCACCTTCGCGGCCGACGGGTCAGCCAGCGCTATCAGGTGGCCGGCGATTTCTGTTTTGGGGGTCAAGAAAGCGCCCACGTCGTCCACCGAATCGCTGTCCTGGTCCTCAAGGGCCTCCCGCAGGTCAAGGCTGTAGGAACCGGAACTATCATAGTCCCAGGGATCTTCCACGGCAGCGTTGCCCCTGGCAACATGGATGGCGCCGAAGACGCCGGCGCTGTTAAAGCCGGTGATGCAGCCCGCGAACCCGAGATACCCGATGAGGCAGACCGACCTTTTCGGCGCGGGATTTTTCACGGTCACAACGGCCTGCAGCAGCGACAGGTACTCGCGCGGCCATCCGCCGAACCACTCCAGGTTCCTCCCGACGATTGTGCTCCCGGTATCGGAGGTCGTCCCGAACACCGCCACCGACGAGCAGAGGGGGTCGACGACGATATCGGGCACCAGTTGAAGAAGATAGAGCTCGTCAGGAGAAAGCCTGCCATCGCCCGCCGTGTTCGCCGGCGTGCTGCAGAGTTCCCCCGCCATGCCGTCTATCTCGTCCCGGTAATCCACAGGGATGTTATTCCTGATGGCGGCGGCGCGATCGAGGAGCGTCTGATACGGGACCGCCTGCGTGACCAGGAACAGGTAGAAATCGACGATCACCTCGAAATTCGGGACGCGGGCCTTTATGAACTGCCCGTAATCTATCCCCGCCTGGGAATGCGACACCGTACCCGTCAGGTCGATGGTATACTCATGGAACAATGGCCCGCCCGCATCGCAGGGGGGCGTCAGCGCGTTCAGGGCGACAAGCACCGTGGCAAACGCCTCCAGGTCGCCCTGCCGGGGCGCCGTGGAGGCGCCGGTTTTTTTGCATGCGCCGGACAGCGTGCCCAGCAGGAGCAATCCGGCGAGAAAGACGCGCGCCATGTTCACGTTCATCAGGACCATCCTATCTGAAATATTGCCGCTAGCAACAAATAATGCTGGCCAATTTCGTGATCATTCATATAGTAACAAAAAATCGAGAGACCGTACACTATTTTTTATTGAAGCCATAACCGAATGAAGATAATCGACTTCGCCACAAGGGGGTTCCCGGCCTGGGTGCTCATTGCCAGCCTCGTATCCCTCGCCTACCCGCCGTCATTTACCTGGTTTTCCGGCCGGATGATCACAGCGGGACTGGGCATCATCATGCTCGGCATGGGGATCACCCTCACGGTGGACGACTTCAGGCGCGTCGCGCGTTTCCCGGGACGCGTCGCCGCAGGCGTAGCGCTCCAGTTCGGCATCATGCCGGCGCTGGGCTGGTGCCTCGCGTCCCTGTACAACCTCCCGACGCCGCTGGCGGTGGGCCTCATCCTGGTGGCTTCGTGCCCGGGCGGCACCGCGTCAAACGTCATTGCCTACCTGGCGAAGGCCGACGTGCCGCTCTCCGTCACCATGACAAGCATATCGACGCTCATGGCGATCGCCGCAACGCCCTTCTTCGCAACCCTCCTGGCGGGGAGCCGGGTGGACGTTCCCGCGCTGGGCCTCTTCCTCACGACGGTGCAGGTGATCCTGCTGCCGGTGGCGGCAGGCGTCGTCATGAACCGCTACCTCCCGCGGCTGACCGGCCGCATCCTCCCCGTCATGCCCCTCGTCGCGGTGGTCTTCATCACGCTCATCGTGGCGTCAATAATCGGCGCCGGCAGGGAGGAGATACTGAAAGCCGGGTGGCGGCTCATCGCCGCGGTATTCTCGCTCCATGCGGGGGGCTTCTTACTCGGATATGCCGTCTCGTTTGCCCTGACCCGGGACGTCCTCTCCGCCCGGACCATTTCGATCGAGGTGGGGATGCAGAACTCCGGCCTGGGCGCGGTGCTGGCGCGGGCAAATTTCGCAAATCCCGCCACGGCGATCCCGAGCGCCATGTCGAGCCTCTTCCACTCCCTGATCGCGAGCCTGCTCGCTGCCTGGTGGAAGCGGTCGGCCGATACCTATCGGGGGATCGGGGGCAAGGAAGGGGCGAAGCAGGAATTGCACCGATAACTATCGCCCACCTACCGATAACTATCGCCCCACCTACCGATAACTATCGCCCCACCTACCGATAACTATCGCCCGCTACCGATAACTATCGCCTCGACTACCGATAACTATCGCCCCGCCTACCGATAACTATCGCCCCGCCTACCGATAACTATCGCCCCGCCTACCGATAACTATCAGCATCAGAGACAAATATCAGCAAAAAATGCTTGTTGAACACCCATCATATGCAATACCATGGGGTCAGAGTAAAAACTACTCAGCGAGCGCTGTATCCGTTCGAAAAAGCATACGGGAGCCACCCATGCGAAAAAAAGAAAAAGAGATTACCGATATCGGCGAGATAGAGGCCATCATTCAAAAAGCCGGGGTCTGCCGCCTCGGGCTGAGCGACGGCGCCCTGCCCTACATCGTGCCGCTCAATTTCGGCTACCGGGACAGGACCCTCTACTTCCATACCGGCCACGAGGGCAAGAAGATCGACATCCTGAAAAAAAACAGCGCTGTCTGCTTTGAAATCGACATCGAGGCCGAGCTGATCCGGTCCGATGTCGCGTGCGGATTCAGCATGAAATACCGGAGCGTCATCGGCACCGGCAGGGCGGTCTTCGTCGAGGACAGCAGCGAGAAGGCCCGCGCCCTCGATAGTATCATGGGGCATTATTCCGAAAAGAAGGGCTGGACCTACCGGGAAAAATCCTTCGAAAAGGCCTGCGTCATCAAGGTCATGATCGATGAAATGTCCGGCAGGATGTCGGACAGCTAGGCAGCGGTGCAGTAATCCGGGCCGTGACCCGCATAAAAATGTTATTGCATTAATTACCCGCCATGGCAAACCTATTCACCATGCAAGCGCCGAATTTCGAAGAGATAATCAACCAGGACATAGATTCCCTGCGCACGTGCCCGCACGGGCTTGAGTGCGGGGACTGCCCCGAGGACACGTGCGTCAAGGTCATATCCGTCGCCGATTTCCCGACCGACCACGGCCACTTCCGCATCATCGGATTTGTAAACAACAGGGACGCGAAAGACCATACCGTGATACTGAAGGGCGACGTCGGCGACGGCGAAAACATGCTCACGCGCATCCACTCCTCCTGCCTGACCGGAGACGCACTGGGGAGCCGGCGGTGCGACTGCGGCCCGCAGCTCCACGAGGCGATGGACATCATCGAGAAGGAAGGCCGGGGGATCGTGCTCTACCACATGGAGGAAGGCCGGGGCATCGGCCTCCTGAACAAGCTGCGCGCCTACGCGCTCCAGGACCGCGGGCTTGACACCGTTGACGCGAACACCGTCCTGGGCTTTGAGCCGGACGAGCGGGACTACCGGGTCCCCGCCGAGATGCTGAAAAAAATCGGCGTAAAGACCGTGCGTCTCATGACCAACAACCCGGACAAGGTGAGCCAGCTGGAACGCTACGGCGTGCCGGTCTCCGAGAGGGTCCACCACGAGCTCCCGCCGCACCAGCATGACAGGAGCTACATGGAAACGAAAAAAGAACGGTTCGGCCATATCCTCCGCCTTGACCACGAAGAGGACGGCCGGTTCTGAGAATGGCGGCGTGGCGAGATTAATTCGCAACTGTATTGACAAATTTCACGGGATCGGTACCCTGACGTAGACTGCCGGTCACCGGAGTAACGGGCACCCGTATACATCGGGCCCGGCCCGTTCATATTACAATTGCCGCGAGGTACGGATATGTTGCAAAAAACCAAGCTCATCATGACCCTGGTTTTCACCCTATGCTTTTTGGCCTATAGCTTCCTGGTCGGTAAACTGTACGACAAGATACATATAAGCCGCTCAGCCATGATCATCATATGCGCGGTCCTTACGGCTGTTTTGATTGTGGTATTCATCATAGACCTGTTCTTTTCGAAACAGGATACGGATGCCGCCCCCAGGGGAAAAGAGTGAATCCCGCATCGGCATGAAAAAAATGGGCGATTGTAACATATATTAATAATAAATTTCTAATTAATTGTTGAAAAAAACCGCTCCCATGCTATTATATGTATAGATAGTAATTTCAAGTTGTGGCCGTGATTTTCACAGGAACCGTACAGGAATTGACCATGAAGTTTCATCCAAAACCGTTCGCTCTTTTCAGCATGATCGCGCTGATAACAGCCGTCATGTCGCTTTCCTGTGATTTGAAAGACCCGGACGATTATGAAGTCATGATTATTATCATGGCAAGCGCGAGCACGACTTCCAATCAGTTTACGGCAACCCTCCTCCTGGATAACAATATACCTTTTACATTAAATTCACCGGTGACCGCCAGCCCAATCGACACCGCCATGCTCATTATCCCCGCGGGGAAGATTGAAACAGCCACGATAACCGCGACGCGGACCAATTCAGACGCAACGATGTCGATATTAATCTATAAAGACAACGAGCTTGATGAGAAGGGGGTCGGGCTCCTTGCAACGTGCAATACCACTGCCACCACCTCCTGTTCAAACACGCTGAACCTGGTCTACAAGGTGGACCAGGAAGACACGGACAATACAAAAGGCGCATCAGCCTCCAGCTCATCGGATACCTCCTCTGAAGATTAAAGCCGAGCGCTCCACGGTTTGATCATTATACTATGACATCACCCTATGCATGGCAATACGACGAGATGCGGCATGTCGGGACCGATTACGCAAGCGAGACCGAGGTGCGCGATTACGACGAACGGATGTCGAAGATACGCGATATCCGTGCGGAGACGCGCGAAATCGTATCCGCGCTTGACCTTGCCCCGGAACAGAGCCTGATCGAGTTCGGTGCGGGTACCGGCGAGCTCACCGCGGCGGTATCGGAACAGTGCCGCCAGGTTTATGCCGTTGACATTTCCAGGGCCATGCTCGATTACGCCGCGAAAAAAACGAAGTCACTCGGAAGAAACAACATACGGTTCATACATGCGGGGTTCCTCAACTACCGGCATGACGGCGAGCCGGTCGATGCCGTCGTTACCCAGCTCGCCCTTCACCACCTCCCGGATTTCTGGAAGCAGGTAGCATTGATAAAAATAAACGGCCTCCTCAGGCCGGGCGGGAGGCTGTACCTGCGTGATGTCGTATTCTCCATGAAAGTGGAAAAATACGAGGCCTCGGTGAACCACGTCCTCGATAATTTCAGGGCCATAGCCGGGCAGGATATGGTCGATAAATTTTCGAACCATGTGCGCAACGAGTACTCCACGTTCGACTGGATTATGGAGGAGATGCTCTACCGCGCCGGGTTCGACATTGAAAACGCGGACTACGGCGATAATTTCATGGCCGTGTACCTCTGCCGCAAGACGCGCTAATAATCAGGCGGATCAATGTGCCCGCCGGCCCTGCCGCACCATGCGGAAGCAAATCCCCTGGCCGATGCCAGACCGATGTTACAGACGATGGAGGACACCCATGACGAACGAATACATCAACTTTATCATATTCCTCGAAAACACGATGGCCACCTATTACCAGAAGATAAAGAACCTCGCCCGCCTGGAAGGGGCGCGCGCGGTGCTTGAATTCATGGAGGTCCATTCGTTCGAGCATGCTGCGATCATCGAAGAGACACGTGACCGGTTCCCGAAGCCGGCAGTGCGGGAAAGCATGATCGCAGACTTCCAGAACAATCTTCTCAATACCGTATTAAAAAAAATCTCAGAGGAAAAAGACATTCTCGCGGTATTGCAGACGCTCGCCGAGTCGGAGGAATCGATGGGGAAGCTGTACCAGAGCATGTCTTCCCTGCTGAAAAAGACAGCCGATCACTATGTGAGCGTTGCAGATCAGATAGAGTCCATCGCCAGGCAGGAGTTCGATCACCGCGACCTGCTGTTGAAAGACCGCGAACGACTGTCAAAAAAACTATCATAATCCCCGCAGGCTGTGGATCCACCCGCGCTATCAAGGACGACCGGTTTCCCGACCGGATATCCGGTCCTGCATAAATTTAAAAATAATTAAAAATATTCACCCGTAAATTTGACTTTTGCCTGCTTTCACTATAGCTTATTTTGGTTGGACCGAAAAGACGGCATTCATCCACCGGTTTTTTACCGGTCTTCATGGATAGTTATCGGTTAGAATTGGTCCTGCCCGGTCTCATGCATTTTTTTGCGTCTACTCCTTACTCTCATCCCCGCACCCAGCGGGGATTTTTTTTATGTAAAAAGCCGCCGGCATACAACCGGTCGCTGGAGGCGGGGGTTCAGCATCACCGAAAAGCCTGGATACTAATTTGGATCAATAACCTTGACATTTGCCGCCGTGGAACAGCTGGACGTGCCGGTGACCTTGCAGCCGGCAGCTTCGCATTTTTTGCGCTGTTCAAAGCTTTCACTGCCATGGTATTTGCACTGGTTAACGCCGCCGGTGCTTCCCGAGCCGCAGTTATAACAGCCATCCGCGGCGTATGCGTTGTTGGCGGGCTGGAAAGAGAGCATAAACGCCAGGGCCGTTCCCAGGATGGCCAGCACCGAAAAAAACATGATCTTTTTCATTGTTCCTCCTTTAGTGGCTATGATGTTACGCTATCAGAGCATAACTATCTTCCGATATGATTGTTAGTATATAGTTATAAGGAATAAATGTAAATTATTTTTATAAAAATAGTGCTATATGTTACTCTGACACCACAAAACAGTACGAAAATATTTACTCAATATTTACTCTGACACCATGATATTGTACTCTGACCTGATAGTTATCGGTAGATCGTTACATTGCTCCAAATTTCTTGACAAATATCATGAATTTCGTCATTTTTTTGATATGAACCCACGCCTGATGCTACTACTTTCTTTTGCGTGTTCCCTGATGCTCACAGGCTGTCTTATGGCCAGGCAGTATACAATTATCCGCAATATCGACACCCTCGCGGGCGACAGGCGCTTTGATCCGGCCCTATTCGCCACAATTGACGCGCATGCCCTTGCGGCAGATCCATCGGTTACATCTTCCCCGGACGCCCTCGCCGCATATCTTTCCGGAGCCGGATGGAGCCAGCTCCAGAGGACCAGGGCCATATGGCGATGGATTACCGCTTCTATCGCCTATGACACAGCGAAAAAAAATTATACCGCCAGGGAAACCCTTCGCGACAGGCGCGGAACATGCCAGGGCTATGCGGAGCTCTTTGTCGAGCTGGCGCGGCGCGCGGGCATTACCGCGGTCGAAATCACCGGGTACGGAAGGGGCGGGGACTACGCACCGGGTGACAGAGTAAAAAACAACCACGCGTGGAACGCCGTGCGCATCGACGGCAGGTGGCACCTGCTCGATTGCACCTATGGAGCGGGCCTTGTCAGGGAAGAGCGGTTCATACGGGATTACCGGGAGCATTATTTCCTGACCCCGCCCGGGGAATTCATTTACACCAACCTGCCGGAACTGCGGCAGTGGCAGTTTATCGCGCGTAAAATCAGGAAGATGGATTTTGAGCGGCTCCCCTTGTACCGTCACGGATATTTTCGCTACGGTCTCCGGCAGCTTGATGACAACAGGTCCTGCGTTATCTCCTGCGGGGGTGATCTCCGCCTCCGCTACGCCGCTCCGCCCGGTGTGATCATGACCGTCAATGTACGCGACGAGTCGGGGAAAACCATCCAGCATCACCGCTCAACAGTAAAAAACGACACTATTGAGATTAATGCCGTATTTCAAAAACCGGGAAACTACCGCGTCACAGGCTGGATCAGCCCTGCAGCCAAACCGCGGGACTACTCCTGGGCCTTTGCCTACCTGGTGCAATCACGGTGATTCCCGATCATGGACGGGCGCCCGGGGGACTTCACCGGCCAGGCCCCGAGAAATTAATTCCCAAAAAATTAATCAATACTTGACATAATCCGGCATTTTTTAGCATTACTAACGACGGTGGACTGAATCGTATCTCACGTCCCTCCCCCTCCCCTCAGGGAGGGATCGTAGTATGCAAATCTTCCCTATTTGACTGAAAGAGGTTACCTGTATGCCAAAGCGCGACGACATCAAAAAAGTACTCATCATCGGTTCCGGTCCCATCATCATCGGGCAGGCGTGCGAATTTGATTACTCCGGCACCCAGGCCTGCAAGGCGCTCAGGAAGCTGGGTTACAAGATTATACTGGTGAACTCGAATCCGGCCACCATCATGACCGATCCCGGGACGGCGGACGTGACCTATATCGAACCGCTGAACGTGGAGACACTTACGAAGATCATAGAAAAGGAGCGGCCTGACGCGCTCCTCCCCAACCTCGGCGGCCAGACCGGCCTGAACCTGTCATCCGAATTATCCAAGAGCGGGGTGCTGGAAAAACTGGGGGTGAAGATAATCGGCGTCAAGGCTGACGCGATCGATCGCGGCGAAGACCGCATTGCATTTAAAGAGACCATGACCAGGCTGGGCATCGACATGCCGCGCAGCGACCCCGCTTATACCGTCGAGGAGGCGGAGAAGATCGCCGAAAGCCTGGGCTACCCGGTGGTGATACGGCCGGCCTACACCATGGGCGGCACCGGCGGCGGCATGGTCTATAACGTCGAGGAGCTGCGCACCGTGGCGGCGCGGGGCCTTTCGGTCAGCATGGTCCACCAGATACTGGTGGAGGAATCAGTGCTCGGCTGGGAGGAGCTTGAACTCGAGGTGGTCCGCGACGCGAAAAACCAGATGATCACCGTCTGCTTCATTGAGAACGTGGACGCCATGGGCATACATACCGGCGACTCCTACTGCACGGCCCCCATGATCACCATCAGCCCGGAACTCCAGAAAAAACTGCAAAAATATTCGTACGATATAGTCGAGGCCATACAGGTCATCGGCGGGACGAACGTCCAGTTCGCCCATGACCCGAAGTCGGACCGGGTGGTGGTCATCGAGATCAACCCCCGCACCTCGCGCTCGTCGGCCCTGGCCTCCAAGGCCACCGGCTTTCCCATCGCGCTGGTCTCTTCCATGCTGGCCGGCGGCCTCACCCTGGACGAGATACCCTACTGGCGCGACGGCACCCTGGAGAAATACACGCCGTCCGGCGATTACATCGTGGTGAAGTTTGCCCGCTGGGGCTTCGAAAAATTCGAAGGCGTGAAGGACGAGCTTGGCACGCAGATGCGCGCCGTGGGCGAGGCCATGAGCATCGGCAAGACCTACAAGGAGGCCTTCCAGAAGGCGATCCGCTCGATGGAGACCGGGCGCCACGGCCTCGGGTTCGCAAAAAACTTCAATTCGCTGCCGCTCGACGAGCTGATGCGTCTCCTCAGCACGGCGACCAGCGAGCGCCAGTTCATCATGTACGAGGCGCTGCGCAAAGGCGCGGACATCAACCTCCTGTACGAGCGCACGCACATCAAGCCCTGGTTCATTACCCAGATGAAGGAGCTCGTCGATCTGGAAGAAAAGGTACTCGCATACAAGGGCAAAAAACTCCCGGACAGCCTCCTTGAACAGGCCAAGAAGGACGGGTTTTCCGATAAGTACCTGGCGAAGATACTGGACATCAATGAAGAAGCGATTCGCGCGCAGCGGACGGCGCTCAACGTCGTGGAGCACTGGGACGCGGTGCCGGTAAGCGGCGTGGAGGACCGGGCCTACTACTATTCCACCTACAACGGCGCGGACACTGTCCCGGTTTCGACGAGGAAGAAGATCATGGTCCTCGGCGGGGGCCCCAACCGCATCGGCCAGGGGATAGAGTTCGATTATTGCTGCGTGCACGCGGCCTTCGCCATCCGCGACGAAGGGTTCGAATCGATCATGGTCAACTGCAACCCCGAGACGGTCTCCACCGACTATGACACATCGGACAAGCTCTACTTCGAGCCGCTGACCGCGGAAGACGTCCTCTCCATTTACGGCAAGGAAAAGCCGGACGGCGTCATCGTGCAGTTCGGGGGGCAGACGCCCCTCAACCTGGCCAACCAGCTCATGAAGGCCGGCGTGCCCATCATCGGCACCTCGCCTGAATCGATCGACCTTGCCGAGGACCGCGACCGGTTCCGCCAGGTGATGAAGAAGCTCGGCATACCCCAGCCCGAATCGGGGATGGCAAGCACCATCGAGCAGGCCCTTGAGATCGCCGCCCGGATCGGGTACCCGCTGATGGTGCGCCCGAGCTACGTGCTGGGCGGGCGGGCCATGCAGGTCATCTACTACGAGGACATGCTGAAGCAGTACATGGCCGCGGCGGTCGATGTTTCGCCCGAGCGGCCGATCCTCATCGACAAGTTCCTGGAAAACGCCATTGAATGCGAGGCTGACGCGATCTGCGACGGGGCCGACGTGGTCGTCCCCTCGGTGATGGAGCATATCGAGCTTGCGGGCATCCATTCGGGCGACTCCGCCTGCGTGATCCCGCCGGTGACCATCTCCGGCAAACACATCAAGACCATCGAAGAATACACAAAAAGGATCGCGCTCGAGCTGAAGGTCGTAGGCCTCATGAACATACAGTACGCCATCGCCGGCGATACGGTCTATATTCTCGAAGCGAACCCGCGGGCGTCCCGCACCGTGCCCCTTGTCTCCAAGGTGTGCAACATCTCCATGGCGCGCATCGCGACGCAGGTGATGCTTGGCAGGAAACTGAAAGACCTGAACGTCGAGCGGAAAAAAGTGAAGCATTTCGGCGTAAAAGAGGCGGTATTCCCCTTCAACATGTTCCCCGAGGTGGACCCGATACTGGGCCCGGAGATGCGCTCCACCGGCGAAGTGCTCGGGATGGCCGATTCGTTCGGCCTTGCCTTCGCAAAGGCGGAAGAAGCGGCCAGCATGAAGCTGCCGACATCGGGCGCGGTGCTGATCACCGTCAACAAAAACGACCGCGTCAGGGCGCTCGAAGCGGGCCGCGAGTTCCAGAAGCTCGGGTTCAGGGTCCTTGCCACCGAGGGATGCGCGCGTTATTTCGCCGAGAAGGGCCTGCAGGCTGAAACGGTGTTCAAGATCTACCAGGGGCGGCCGCACATCATAGACCGCATCAAGAACAACGAGATCAACCTCATCATCAATACCCCGAGCGGCCGGCAGAGCGATTACGATGACTCCTATATCCGCAAGGCCGCGGTGCATTACAAGATCCCCTACATCACCACCATGGCGGCCGCGATCGCGACAGCGAAGGGGATCCAGGCGATCAACGAGGGGAAGAGAGACGTCACGTCACTCCAGGAGTACCACAGGGGACTGTAAGATACAACAAGGCGGGGAGAAGGTATTGACGGGCCCCGCCTTTAAAATTTGTAGGAAGCTCCCCAGGTCACGCCGCCGAACTGGTCAACCTCGCCGGTGACCCAGCCTTTTTTATACGACGCGCTGAACGCGCTGTCAATGTCGTACAGCGAGATGTGGGGGAGAATGACGTAGCGTCCGCCGACCCATAGCTCGAGGCGGATACGCTTGATAAAATAGGCCAGCTTAACGCTGCAGTCCGCGCCGATGGAAAGGTGCGCAACCTTAAACTCGTCAGAAATAAAATTGAAATTAAAATAGAAGGGGTTAAGATTGTTCCGCTCAAGGTAATAGATGCCGAACTGGAACAGCGCCGATACTCCCGCGTTGATGGAAAATCCTTTAACTTCATAAAACAACCCGACTCCCACCGACGGGCCGACGTACCAGTTGGTATATTCATCCTTGATTTTACTGACCGGGAATATGAGCCGGGACCCTCTCCATGAATGCCCCCCGGCATCTTGATAGCTGAACCGGGCGCCGAACAGCAGGTTTAAATATTTGAGCATGAGCCGTTCAACGTTGACGTCCAGGTCATACCGCCTGACTTCCATGATGCCGCGATCAAGATATGGATTTGTCATTGCATCAGGGATGAGAAGATTCAGGTAATTTGCCTCCATCGCCCATGTTGAATGCCGGAACTGGTTCCTGCTGCATCCCAGGAGCGCTGCCGCGCTTATGTTCCATCTGCTGCCGATTTTTATGCCGATAGCCGGCCCCATCATGAACGAACCGTCAGTGTCGGACTTGTGTTTTTTTGCATAGAGGTTCCCCGTCCTGCCGTTTCCAAGCTTGAGGAACGCCGGCTGCCACCAGTCGTACATCATCGAAAGGCCGAGTTTCACTTCAACCGCGGACCTGGCGCCTGTTCTCGGCTTGACCACCGCCGCGCGTTTCGCCTTTGGCTTCTGCTTGCGCTTACCCTGGGACGATGCCGGCTGTACCGCGATGCCGATACATACAAGCAGCCCGCATAGAATGATGCATAGTTTTTTCATACCCTCCCCCCGCGCCAGGCCAGGCGCATCGTATATAACAAAACCGCCGCTTGCGCGGCGGTTTTGTCTCACGTTGTAGTCTGTTTATATTTTGTAGGCGGCCCCGAAGAATATGCCGCCCCAGTGTTCGACCTCGCCGTCAATCCATTTGTCTTTATAGGTCAGGTCGTATACCGGGCTTTCGTCGCTCGCCGCGATGTGCGGCAGCACCTGGTACCTGCCGCCGACAAACACCTCAAGGTGCGCCGGCTGGATATAATACGCGAGCTTGACATTCATGTCAAATCCGATGCAGACATATCCGGCCGTGTATTCGTACGGGATGAGCGTCCAGAACGACTGGAGGTATCTCTTCTCGTTCTCATACTCGCCGAACTGGAATGTCAGCGCCACGGCGGTGCTGAGCACGAGCCCCTTGACGAATTCATAATGGAACTGGACGCCGGCCGAGGGGCCGAAATACCACGCGCTGTAGTCGGTCTTTTTCAGGTCGAAGAAGAACGTCCCGAGGCGCCAGGACTCGCCTTCGCCGTCGTCATAATTGAACCGCAGCCCCAGTATAAGGTCAAAATACTTGTGGAAAGGGTGCTCGGCATACACATCGAGGTCATACCTGCGGCATTTCGATTCGCCCATGTCGAGGTATCCCGCCAGCAGGCCAGGCCACCTGAGCAGGTCAAGGTCGATCGCAAGCGACGTGTACTCGAACTTGTTCCTGCTGAGCCCGAACAGCATCTGCCCGCCTATGTTCCAGCCGCTGGCGACATTGACCCAGAACATCGGCCCGAACATGAACGATCCCTCCAGCTCATCACTGCTGTTTGACCCAAACAACTTGGCCGCGGCCTCCTGCTCAAAGGGCAGGAACGCAGGCTTCCACCAGTCGCCCATCATGTTTATGCCCACCTTGGCCTCCACCGCGTACGACGCGGACGGCTTGAAAACAAACCCAAGGGTGCACAGGGCGACGAGCAGAACTAAGAGTAATTTTTTCATACTAGTCCTCCTTCACCATTCTTTCTTAAAAAATAAGTTGATCTATTGCTAACAGCAGGACTAACAAGTAATATGTTTCATGTCCAGTAAATTTTTAAAATTTATGCCTGATAATGCAGGCATGGGGGCAGGACAATGCATAATCATTACGCCATGTATGGCGCATACCCCCTGTTTACTTGATTATAGTGCCTCATCCGGGTGCAGGTGCGGGACCCGGCATCTCCGGGGGCATAACACGCCGTGAACATCAATACAATATGCTTTCTATATATTCCGCCGATTTCACCAGGTCGAGGAAGTTATAGACCTCGATGATCACCGAACCGTTAAACCCATGTAGAAATCGGGAGATGCTCCCGCCGGTACCGGCATCCAATCCGGTAAGCGCCTGGTGGTCCCTTCCCCCGGCAATCCCATGCAGGTGCACCTGTCGTATACGCGGGCCGAAGACCTCAATAAATTTTTCCGGGTCCTGATTGTGCAACGCCAGGTGCCCGGCATCCAGGCAGACGTTGCAGGCGGACTTCATGATTATCCCGCTGAAAAAGACCAGGTCATAGGTCGTATTTTCTATGTATATGTTTGCCGCGGCGCTCCCCAGCCTGGCCCGTATCGCATCGAGCGCCCTGTGATAGAGCTCCCTGTGTACGGCGTCAGGCTCCACCCTCGGCGCCCCGTTCACAAGCCTGTCAACATGAAGGACATACCCCTCGACGCCAAGCGGGGCCGTTTCATCAATGACACGCTCCAGCACGTCAAGCGATGAACGCAGCGAATCATCAGACGCATCCAGCAGCCCAAGGTCGGACGGCAGATGTACCGTATAGGCAAGCCCCGCATCTTCCCGTATGGCCGCGAGGTCCCTGATGATCCGCGGCGACATGACCTCGTCGAGATACTCCCTCCCGAAGAAGAGAAGCTGGACGATGTCAAAGCTGTCCTTGAGAAAGCCCACATTGGACACCAGGTTGTCCTCCTTCACCGGCAGGATGTAGGAGGTGGTGCCTATTTTAAATGTGAATTTTTTCTTATAGCCTTTCATATGTCCCGCATTGATTTTTCCCGGCACCAGTTCGCCACACGCCGCAGCTGCCCGCCAGGCGGGCACCGGAAAACATACGGCGGATAGCGGATTGAAGGTAGTCATAGGACCGTACCCGAAAAACATCAATTGAAAAATTCAACCGGGACAAATTTTATTTTTGACAACGGCCCCGGATGGTGCAATACCATGCAATGGCGCTGACGGCCCCACTGCGCCCGGCGGCGGCCCGAACCGCCGCACGTTACGGAGGGATGACGGGAATGACGCAGGCTGAGCTCCTTACCATGGCATACATATTTTTCGCGCGCATACTGGACGTATCAATCGGCACCGTGCGAATAGTCCTGATATCCCGCGGGTATCGATATGTCGCGCCGATTTTCGGTTTCTTCGAGGTCCTCATCTGGCTGACCGCAATAAGCAAGGCCCTGGCCAGCCTTGAAAACATTTACAGCTACCTCATCTATGCCGCCGGTTTCGCCGCCGGCAATTACGTCGGCATGCTGCTCGAAGAAAAATTGCCCTTCGGGTTCAAATCGATACGCGTCATTACCAGCAAGGAGGTCTCGGCATTGCCGCTCATGCTTCGCGAGGAGGGATACGGGGTGACGATCAGCGACGGCATGGGACTGAAAGGGCCCGTTTCGATCATCTATTCCCTCGTCCAGAAAAAAAGCCTCAATCACTTTCTTGAGATAGTCAACATCATGGAACCGAACGCATTCATCACCATCGAGGAAGTGCGCGCCTACAGGCCCGGATTTGTCTCGCGGAAAACATATCCGAATTTTATCGGGCGGCTGATCCGGATGGGGAAATAGCCGCCCCTGCGCGGCATCAGTAAATTTTCCTGACACGATACGCATTGAGGGGATTGAAGAGGGGGGGGACGGCGCTATAGGGGGACTCGTCCACCTTGAGCTGCTCCATGCGGTACGCCCGCGCCCTGACGGAGGGGCCGCTGCTCCGCAGGATCACGTATGCCGCGCTCACAAACATGTCCCGCGGCAAAATGCCGCGAATGTCCGGGTAGCCGCACCGCCGCAGGCCGTCACGGATAATTGTCGTACAGCTCCTTTTCAGGAAATGAAAATCACGGTACTTGTCCGGCCGCCGCGCGCTTACGGGCGTGGCGCGTATCAGGCCGATTTCACCCTGGAACATCTCCATGAGCCTGCCGGTATCGATGCCCTCGACATGAAGGGCATGGATCGTCCTCATGAAATTTCTCCCGAACTTGTCGTAGTAGGGCTGTGACCGGTCGGACACATCGAAGCGTCCGGTTGCCGGAGAAGGCGCGAACTCACCGAGGGCGGGACGATACAGATACTCCTCCTCGCTTATGGCCTCGTTTTCGTTGATGAGGTGCGAAAAGTTGAAGACCGTCCCGTTTACATTTATGGCGATATGCCCGAAGACCGACGCGGGATACTTCACCAGCCGTTCGTTATAATACAGCTCAACGTACGGCGGCCTCGGCCCGTCCTCGCGGGGCCACAGTATGATGATCCTCCTGCCCGTCTCGTAATCCACCTGGGGGAGACGGCGCGCGCGCACTCCCCGCCCCGCCCAGTGGATGAGATAGCCCCGCCAGATGTTTTCACCGGAAAAATATTCCATTCCGTCATCGCCCCGTATACAGGTCCCGCGATGTGACGACTCCAGGACACCGCTGACGATCCCTTCGTCCCCTCTCCCGCCGCTGTCACCGTCGCGCAGCACTCTCACCTCCGGCGCGCTTCATTAATAATCATATACCTGCTCCATGACAAAGGTCCAGGCGCTGAAAAAAGACTTTTCCCTGCAGTTGAATTTTTTTGTATCTTTCGATTTCGGCCGGACCTCCATGTACACCGGGCACTCCCCCGAGCCGCATTCAGCCTGCTTGATGCGCAGGTCGAACAGGCAGATCCTGCCGCTCAGCGATTTTTTTACCGCGTTCTGGTTCTCTACCGTCACTTCGAATGTCTTATGCCCGCCGAGCTCGTCAGGCAGCTTTTTCACGGTTATGATCAACCCGCTGTCGCGGTAGGTCCTTGTCTCGCCGGGCGGATCGTTGGTGAGGTCATGATGGCCGGAATCCTTGTCCGCTTTTTCCATGAGCGGACCGGTCCCCTCACGGCCTGCCGGGGCGTTTCCCGCGGCCAGGGCCCCCGTCATACCGACCGCGGCCGTGAGGGCCGCAAGGCAGAATAGAACGGTAATTTTACTCATGACGTCCATTGCGTTACTACGGGACGCGACTGCCGAGAAATGACAAGCTTTTTTTATGACGGTCCTGCCGGACGCACCCTGCCCGGCGCATGAAATTTTTTTGCATCACATAAAAAAATAATTACCCGCATACCCATACATTTAGTATTTTAGAATATAATGGAGGATTCATGGGCAGCCTTATAAAATTATCTTTAATATTTTTAATCCTTGCAGGAATGTCGTACCCGAATATTTGTTGCAAAGAGGGGACGTCTGCCATGAGCAAATCGGACAAAAAGGACCTGATGAAGAAACTGACCGCGGAACAATACCGGGTCACGCAGGAATGCGGCACCGAGCCCCCCTTCAGGAATGAATACTGGGACAACCACCGGCCCGGCATCTATGTTGACCTGATCTCCGGCGAGCCATTGTTCAGCTCGGCTGACAAATTCGATTCAGGCACCGGGTGGCCCAGCTTTACCCGTCCCATTTCAAAAGAAAACATCACAATGAAGACGGATAAAAGCCTCCTGGCCATCCGGACCGAGGTCAGGAGCAGGCAGGGTGATTCGCACCTGGGCCATGTATTCGACGACGGCCCGGCGCCGACCGGACTCCGCTACTGCATAAATTCAGCCTCCCTGCGGTTTATCCCCGCCGAAGACCTCGAGAAAGAGGGCTATGGCGAGTACGCGTACCTGTTCAAAAAAAAGAAATCATTGAAAAAAACGAAACTGGCGACCTTCGCGGCAGGGTGCTTCTGGGGCGTCGAGCATATCTTCAAGCAGATCAAGGGCGTGGTGGATACGACCGTCGGATACGCGGGCGGCAGCACCGAATACCCCAGCTACCGCGACGTGGCCACCGGCACAACGGGCCATGCCGAGGCGGTGCGCGTTGAATACGACCCGTCGGTCATTTCATACGCCGAGCTGCTCGGCTATTTCTGGCGACTCCATGACCCGACCCAGCTGAACCGCCAGGGGCCGGACCTCGGGACCCAGTACCGCTCAATCATCTTCTATCACACTGAAGAGCAGAAGCGTGCGGCGGAAAAATCGAAGGAACAGTTCGACAAGTCCGGTGTATTCGGGAAAAAGTCGGTGACGGAGATCAGGCCCTCCGGGCCGTTCTATTACGCCGAGGAAGAGCATCAGGATTACTTCGACAAGCATCCCGGGCGCGCATGCCACACGCTGCGCGACAAGTGACCGGCGTTGCCGCAGCGCTCTTTTTTTGCGGACGCCGCGCCTGCCGCGCAAAAAATGCTTTAAACCCCTGCGCCCGCCTGTATCATTGGCTCCCATGAAAATGAAAAGGACGCGGCGGGAGTCCCGCACGGGGCGAACACCGGAAAAACGGCTCTACGGGAAAAGCCTGCTCAGGCACAGGCCTTCTGAAACCATAAAAATTACATTTGTTCTCTGCATGCTGGTCTTCCCGATACTGGCGGCGGGCGTCAACGTCACCTGCATGAGGCAGGCCCGGGGCGCCGGGGCCGACCCCTACTGGAACGATGTTGCGCGCTACCTTGCGGGGATGGAAGTCCGCGAGAAAAGCGACCTCTGGCAGAAAACGCAGGAGCCCCGCTACCGTGAGCACCGGCGTTTCATGGACGACCTCTGGGGCAGGATACAGAAGGAAACCATCGACATCGTAACACCCTGGCGGAAGCGCAATGTACCGGCGCTCTGGTTCCGCGCCACCGCCTTTTACCCGCTGAGCGGGGCGGACTTCATCAACCTGTATTCCTTCTTTCCGAACGCCCGCAGGTACCTCATGATTGCCATGGAACCGGAGGGGGACGCTTCACTGCTGCGCGACCACCGCTCCAGGCGGCTGGTCGACGGGCTTGTCCCGGTACAGCGGGGCATCTACATGTACGGGGTCAACAACTACTTCCAATCGAAGATCATGGCCCAGGAGATGGCCAACACGCTTCTGCCGGGTGCGGCGCCGGCGCTGCTTATCTTCATGGCCCGGCTCGGCCTGGTCGTAACCGCGGTGGACAACGTCTTCATCGACGATTCAGGCGAGCTCTCGCCGACCGCGGCCCGGGTACCGTCCGGTCCCCGGGGAAAAATAACCGGCCTGCGCATCCGCTTTACCGGAAAGGACAGGAGCGCGCGCGAGCTGGTCTACCTGTCCATGAAAATCGGGCCGCAATCCGTGAGCGGTGAAACGCCGGAGGGCAGATACCTGACGCGGCTGAGGGGGGTCAAGACCCTGCTGAAGTCCGCGGTATACCTCCTCCATCACCCGCCCTACGAGCCGGTCCGGGATTTTATACTCGGACGCAGCACCCTCGTGGTGCAGGACGATTCAGGGATCCCCTTCAGGTTCTTCACAAAAGGATGGAGCACCACGCTCTACGGCGTATACCGCCCCGCTCTCCAGCTGCAAAACTGCGCGCCGGTTTCGCAGGACGACCTCGCGCAGCGCTATGCGGCCGGCAGCAGGCCCCTGCCCTTCAATTTCGGGTACGGCATCCTCTTCGGCCCGGGCCAGTCAAACCTGATGGTGGCCAGGAAGCGGTAAGGGCGGCGCAGGGCGCGCCGCCCCCGGCCTGCAGGGCCGTCAGTACATGAAATCGAGTATCCCCAGCCCTATCACGTTCGCCGCGATCGCGATCGCGTAAATTGCCCCGATGAAAATGAGCTTCTTCTTCACGCTGGACAGGCCCAGCATGATATTGATCGCGACAAAGAAAATCAGGTATCCAAAGATAAAAACAAGCCACACGCCGCCGAACGACCGGAACCACCAGGGGTATTCCCAGACGAGGTGGCCGCCGTAATTCAGGACGCACTCCACGAAGGTGCAGAACGCGGCGAAGAGGAGCGCGAAGAACCACCGGTTCGGCAGGCCGAGAATCTTCGTGTCCTTATTCGGCAGCAGGGTATGATAAAAAATGATCCCCGCGATCGCGAACATGAACATGATTTCGATGTTCCACCCCACCGTGGTGCGCAGGGCCGTGTCGCCCGGCGTGGTCCAGAAGGCGGAGCGCTGGGTCAGGTGGAACACCCAGCCGTTCCAGGTCTCGTTGATAAAATCCATCCCGAAGAGCGTGAGCCCGGCGAATACCGCGTCCCAGTTCGCGGCTTCCCGGGCCTTTTTTATCTCGATCGCGTAGATATACATGACGATCGCAAGCAGCGGTATCACGTACCATTTCAGCATGCTCAGGTCCCTGAGTCCCTGCAGCGCCTGTATCGATGCCTCTGTCATATCAACCTCCAGGAATGATTTTTTGCACAACAACACCGGTTATTCTATTCCGGCGCGTGCCTACCTGTACAAAGTATACCTCATATCACGGCGCCTGTCAAAGCTAATACTGCCATCGCCGGCAATAAAAAATCCTATTGTCCGCGCCCCTGTTTACCGAACGTAAAAACGTGGGGATTCCGGCATTGTCAGGGGCCCGCACGTGCCGCCGGTTTCTCGACGCCGGCCGCCCGCCCGGGGCAATCAGCATTCAGTACCGCGCATGGAGGGTTGATGGACCGTAACCAGGATACTCGCTATTTTAAAAATTTTTACCTCCGCTTCAACCTGTTTACCGAAGCATACAGTTTTTTTATCATAGTGCCGGGCATATTGTTCTATGTCTGGGCCAATATCCAGCTGACGCCGGAACAATTGAGCGTGTTCAATAAAATCTGGCCGCCCGCATTCGTGTTCGGCATCGTGTTTGTGCTGGTCAATAACTGGATCGTGCTTCTCCCGATCATCCGGTATTTCAATAAAACCATGAAAGGGGAGACAGTCGCCGCCGATGAATATGAGCGCGCGAAAAAGCGCCTGGTCCGGCTTCCCGTCATACACTCAGTCGGGGCCTTTTTCAGGTGGGCCCTCCTCCTGGCAAACGCCATCGTCCCCTTTTCAATACTAGTTGACATGAGGACGCCGCAGCTCGTCAACATGTGGATGGGCGTTGTCATCTGCTCGATACTCGGCGCGATATCATACTTCTCTATAACGGAAATTCTCGTGCAGGGCCTGCTCGACAGGGGCGCCTTCCCCGAAAAAACCAGAGCCGATTATACACGCCGCATCAGCCTTCTTCAGCGCCTTACCGCCCTCTCGGTCTCGGCCGTTCTCCTGCCGATGATTTTCATTGTGACCTTTTTTTACATCACGGTCGAAACGACGGGGGTTGCGAACACGCTCCTTTACGTGCGCATGGCGATCTTCGCCCTCCTGTCCTTCGCTATCGGGATATTAAGCCCCCTGCTGCTCACGAAGACCATCAGGAACAGGGCCAGCATCGTCACGGACTTTTTGCAGAAGATCGGAAGCGGCGACCTCAACTGCCAGCCCCGCGAGGTCCCGATGCACGACGAGATCAGCCAGATCATCCTCGAAGTGGACGAGATGAAAAACAGGCTCCGTGAATCGAGGAACCAGCTGATGGACCTCAATCTCAATCTGGAAGCCAAGGTGGCCCAGAGGACCGAGGAGCTCGAAGACGCATTCGATGAAATCGAGGCGGCCAACAACGAGCTGGAAGCGATGAACGACAACCTCATACAGACAAACAAGACCCTTGAGGAGAACGAGAGGTCCAGGAAAAAGGAGATGGTGCTGGCGGCCGCCGTGCAGGCGTCGTTCCTGCCGAAGGAGCAGCCCGATGATGACTGCTACGATATCGCCTTTACCTCGCGCCCGTGGGCGGAGGTCTCCGGGGACTTCTTCGATTTCTACGAGGAGGACGGGTCGCTGAAAGGCCTCGGCCTGTTCGACGTATCCGGTCACGGGGTCTCGTCGGGCCTCCTGACCCTCCTGGCCAAATCGACCATCACCAGGAATTTCCACCTGTACAGGAAAGAGAAGCTGGGCAGGGTCATGGAATTCATCAACGACGGCCTGATCGCGGAGATTGGGCAGACCGACAACTACGTGACGGGCATCCTGCTCCGGTTTGACGGCGACACGGTGGAATACGCCAACAGCGCCTCCCCGGACATGTTGTTCAGGTCCGGGCCGTCCGGTAAAACCGGGAAGGTCACCGACAGGACGGGGAACAAGATTACCGGCAGATTCCTCGGCGTGGCGGAGATGAGGGCGCCGATATCGGCGCTGTCGATAAAGCTCCTGCCGGGAGATTGCCTCTTCATGTACACCGATTGCATGATCGAATCACAGGACGGCAGAGGACGGATATACCAGGAAACCGATCTCATGGGGTCGCTGAAAAACGCCCGCGGAGCGACCGCCCGCGAGATACTCGATCACATCCTCGCGGATTTCGACCGGTTCGTTGAAGGGTGCCCTGTCAAAGACGACCTGACGGCAATCCTCATAAAGCGGAAATGACCCGGCCCCCGCGGCTGCATGGCCGCGGATTACCGGCCCGCGCGCGCGGCGTGAAATAAAAAATAGCTTTAAATTTTTATTGCCGCTCCACTATACTGCGCAGACGGCCGCCCGCCCCGCTGCTTCTGCGGGGCATGGGCCCCCGTACATCAACATCCATGACATCACGGTGATATACAGGTGCGTACGGAATTGAACGCCCGAACAATAGCAGCGGCCCTGATGATCGCACTCGCCGCGCTGGCGCTGCCTGCGCCGGCCCGCGCCATCACCGCCAGACCAGAACCCGCCCTGCATCACGTGGCGGTCCATCACCACCGCGCACTTTACGGTCATCTACCCCGCCGGGATAGAGAAAGACGCGCAGAGAGTGGCGGCGACCCTGGAGCACGCGTACCCCCGCGTCTCCGCGGGCCTGAAGTTCATGCCGAAGCGGCGGCTCCCGGTGCTTCTCTACACGCGGTCAACCGAATCGAACGGCTTTGCGGCGCTCATGCCGCGCCGGTCCCAGTGGTGGAACACCCCGCCCCAGAAGTCATTCGCCGGCACGAACGACTGGTACACCGAGCTCGCGATCCATGAGTTCAGGCACATCGTGCAGCTGGACGGGTTGAACCGCGGGTTCAACAGGGCGGTATATGTGCTCTTCGGCGAAGCGGGCCTTGCCGTGGCGGAACGCCTCTCGGTGCCGACCTGGTTCCTCGAGGGGGACGCGGTCGGCGCGGAGACCTTCCTCACCTCAAGCGGCCGGGGACGCATCCCTGAATTCGACGTCGAGCTCCGCGCCCTCCTCCTTTCCGGAAAAAGATACAAGTATTTCAAGGCGATGTTCGGCTCGTACAGAGACTGGGACCCCCTCTCCTCGCCCTACCTGATGGGCTACTACCTGACCACCCACGTGAGGCGGAAATGGGGCCCCGGCGTCTGGGCGGAGGTGATGAAGCGATCGGCCTGGTGCCCCTTTGTCCCGCACTGGTTCGACTTCATGCTGATATCCCAGACCGGGAGCAGCGGGTACTCCATATACAACGAGACCATGGACGAGCTGGAGCGCCTCTGGCGCGGACAGATCGAGGGGCTTGCCCTCACCGACGCGAGCCCCCTGCATAAAACCGACCCGAAGAACTGGACCTACAACAACGCGCCGCAGTACGCCCCTGACGGGAGCATCATCACCCTGCGCTACGGCATGAAGGACATTTACACGCTCATGAAGATAGACCCCGCTACCGGCAGGGAGGCACGTCTCTGCCACCCGGGAACAATCAACTTCACGGCGCCGTCGGTCGGCGGCCCACGGGTCGTCTGGGCCGAGACGATACCCGACCTCCGCTGGGGGCAGCAGAGCTTTTCCGTAATCGTCATCTACGACCTGGCGGCAAAAAAGAAAAAGTTCCTTACGAAGAAGACGCGGTTATTCGCGCCGGCCCTCTCCCCTGACGGCAAAAAGATCGCCGCGGTGGAATTCACCGTCGCCAACGAATGCGCCCTGGTCCTTCTTGACGCGGAATCCGGCGCCGAGCTGTCACGGTTCCCGAACCCGCACAACGAATTCATTCAGACGCCCCACTGGTCGCTCGACGGCATATCGATCGTTTTTACGAAGACCCACCGGCTGAAGGGAAAGACGCTATCCCTTCTCGACACGGATACCGGGGCCTCGACCGACCTCGTCCCCTATTCGGCGCTCAATATTTATTATCCCGTCTCCGACGGGCGGCATGTCTTTTTCGTGTCTCCCTATTCCGGGATCGACAACATCTACGCGGTCAGCATACAGTCGAAAAAAATATTCCAGGTGACCTCCAGGAAATTCGGCGCCTACTACCCCGCGCTGTCCCCCGACGGCACCCGCCTCGCCTTCAACGACGTGACGGCAGACGGCTACACCGCGGTGGAGATGCCCCTCGATCCGTCCCGATGGGTGCCCATTGAGAAGGTCGAAGACCGGGGCATCCGCTACCATGAGCCGCTCATGGCGCAGGAGGACGCCGGGGACATCACGAAGGACATTCCCGATGGCGCGTATGAGCCGCGGAACTTCCACGATTTCACTCCGCTGCTCGTTCCGCACAGCTGGCTCCCGATGGCGGACCCTTTTTCGAACGAGCTGTCGCTCACCGTCTCATCGCAGAACCTCCTCGGCACCGCGGAGGTGTCCGCCGGCTATGTCTACAACTGGAACGAGAACACCCACGGCGGCATGCTTGGCATACGCTATGCCGGCCTCTATCCCGTGTTTGACGCCGCCCTCTTCTACGGCGGCCGCTCCTCCACCTACGAGATTTCGATGTACTACGGCCTTTACAAAAAAACGTTTTCCTACACCTGGAGCGAGCTCCGGCCGTCCCTGGGGATCACCCTCCCGTTCAATCTCACCTGCAGCAGGTTCGACACGCGCCTCTCGGTCGGCGTCAGGGGCAGCTATATCCTGGCGGAGGGCATGGAGTATCCCGCGGTGTATTATACGCCGGACCGGTACCACAACGGGCGGTTCATCCCCCTGACCTATTTCGCGAGCCTCTACAACGGTTACCGGTGGTTCGGCGACATCAACCCGGCATGGGGGCAGTCTGTCGATATTGTCTACCGGCATACCCCCTTCAACGGCGCGAACTACGGCAGCCTCCTGTCAATAAGCGGCACCCTCTGGTTCCCCGGCATTCTGAAAAACCACAGCCTGTTCTTCCAGGGCGGGTACGAGATGCAGAGGCCGCACGAGTACCGCTTCCCGGCCCAGATGCGCTTCGCGCGCGGGTACGTGTACGAATTCTCTGAAACCACCTGGAAGGCGTGCGCCAACTACCTGTTCCCCATCTTCAACCCCGACTGGAACCTGGTGCACGTGCTGCACTTCAAGCGCTTCTACGCAAACCTGTTCGGGGACTACGCGATGCAGGAAAAAGCCTATTTCCGCTCGGCCGGCCTCGAGCTGTACGCCGAGATTCATCTCTTCACCATCGAGACGCCGCTGGTGCTGGGGGTCAGGGGCTATTACCGGTTCGACCACCACGACGAGTACAAGCATCCGTACGGTTTCGACTTCATCTTCGGGATCGGCTCCGGCTCCGGTGATATTCTACAGACGAAACGGTATTTGTAAAATAGCATAGCGGTCATCCCGCTCGTCCGCCTCGTATAATCCCGATTCCGTCTTTTCTTTTAATGAATCGGGATTGACTCGGCGGAATCGGCGACGTCCGTGTCGCCTTCTCGCCGGGACGACCGCCATGCCTTAAAAATAAATCTCTAAAATACTAGAAGGTATATTTAAGTCTTGACTATTCAGAATTCATGCACAGCATCAATCATGGCGAATGCATGATGCGCCGCAAATAGCAAAAAAGGAGTCACGGTAAAAATGAAAATAATAAAAACTGCAACAGCACTGGTTGTCGCCGGGTTCGTGATGATGGCGCCCGGATGTAAAAAGGGCGGTTCATATGTCAATAAATTGGCCGATTTAGAGAAACAGGCATGCGCATGCGCCGACAAGGTGTGCGCCGACAGGGAATTCAAAAACTTCATGGCCATAGTTGAGGAAATGAAAGAGACGAAGGCGAAAGTATCCAATGAGGACGGGCAGAAGCTCGGCATGAGCACCGCCAACATCGTGAAATGCCTTATGTCAAAAGGGATTTCCCCGCTCGATATCCAGAAAGAACTTCAGAAATTCAAATGACCGTGTCCGCGGCTGGTTCGCCGTGTGAACATCGCACCGCGAATCAGCCGGTTTCTCCCCGCCGTCAGAAGGATGTACCGCCGATCGACGTTACCAGGAGATTTGGCCGCTCGTACCGTTCCGCGGTACTGTTGTAAAAAAATTCAAAAAAAAATTTATACTACACATAAAATAGCTAAACATATGTGTATATACTCCGATATATATACTGTCACAATGATTGTATAAAACTGGAGTATTATCATGATTATCAACAAAACCACTGATTACATTCACTTCTACCATGCGGTCAACACCGCCCCGGAGCGCTCGCCCAGGTTCATCAGGAGAACCCGGGATGAAGACAGGGGAGTGGACCGGGTTGATATCTCTCAGGAGGCCAGGGACCTGCTCCGCGAGAGAAACAGCTCGCCCCTGGTGAAGGCCGGGTTCCGGCTTTCCCTTGCCGTCGGCGAACTGATGATGATGGCGGAACGCATGCCGGACCTGGAGCGCCGCCAGAAGGTCCAGGAGCTTCGGAACCGGACCAAAGACGGCTCGTACGACTTCGACGGCGCGGAAAAGCTGATCGCCGCGGGCAATGCGATTGCGGGCACCATGTAGCGCGCCCGCAGGGGCGGCAGCACCGGCACGCCGGCGGGACCGGCGCATATCCTCACTGATCGGGCCGGTTCCTCAGACCGGTGATAAAGGTGATGACGCCCCGTTCCACTAATTCCTCGAAGCCCGCGTTCGCCGGCTTGAGGGCCGACGCGGGGAGGGCCGCGGCGCGCGACGGATCAAGGTCGAAAAGCCGTCCGAGGTCAATGATATAGGACAGGTGCGAGCCCCCCAGCTGGTCCTCGATGAACACCGACATCATGCCGTCGCCCAGGGAATAGGAGGCAAAATAATGGCTCCGGGTATCATCGAACATGACGCCGATCTTTTTTTCCGCCAGGATGGATCGCGTTTCGCTGATGTTTTCAAGATGGATCGTGAACGATTCATCGGCGGTCTTCCTTCCCCCCCCCACCAGGTGAAGGCACCGCAGGTCACCCTGCCGGATGTCAAACCGGGCGCGATACATGTCGATGATTTCGTCGATCTGCACGCGCGCATCACGCGTGGCGATGACGCTCCCCTGCCGCTGACGGGCAATCATGATATGGTTCGCCGCCGCGACGTAGCGCGTGTTCCTCCCGATGAACACGGTCGAGATGCACGACCCCATGACCAGGGTCAGGGTCTGGCCGCCGGTGATGAAGCGGACCTGGTTGGGCGCCGGCATCACATAGGTATTCATCTCGTTGTACAGTTCGCCTGTATCGCCCATTCCTTTTTTTCAGCCTTCGTTACATGTTGGGAACGTCATGCGATTTGACCGGGCTCGCACACAGGCCGCGCCACGCCTATTTTTCATCGGCCTGCCCGGCACGGTCCCTGAATTTATAGCTCTGCTTTCTCACGGCCCTCAAAAAGTCCGGGAGGCTTGACCGGTTGGCAAGATTGGCGGCCCATGCCGGCACCTGCCCTCCCGGATCAACGCATACCCAGTAGGTGACGAAGGCCTTCTTCCCGCCCTCGCGCGGCTCTATCTCGAATGAGCCGTCGCACACGGCGAGCCGCACCACGCCCTTCCCGGGCGCCGGGCCGAAATCATTCACCGCCCGCCAGTCCAGACGGTACTGCATCCTGCCCGGGTCGCGGCGGCTTTCATAGCGGAGAGTATAATCCCGCCTGTCCAGCATGGGGGCCTCGAGCAGCTGGTAGTTATACCAGACATCTTCGTTCTCCGTCCTGAAGACCCTGTCGATCTTCACGTATTTCGCCGAGTCCCGGTATGTTTCCCTGTCCAGGACCGCCTGCCACACGTGCATCGGCGCGGCCTCCATGATGCAATTGGCCCTGAGCTCGCGGACCCGCGAGCCCGGCATCACGCGGGTATGGATCACGATGCCGTCCCGCGTTTCGCCTGTTTTTTTCCATGAATCACCGGCCGGGCCGGCAGCGCAGACCGCGACCGCCCCCAGCAGGATGATGATAGCGCCCCGTAATAATGGAGTCATGTCCGTTCCCTTGATAATGCCAAGGTTCATCACTACTACCTGCCCCCCGTACCGTCAAGTAAAACATGTCCGGCCCCGGCAGGCGCAATTTCCCCGGTCCGGCGATGGTGGTCCTTATTTTGCTTGATTTTATGCGGGCAGGTATCGTACCCTTGATACAGCGAGGTTGCACCAATGGCAAGACCAGGCGTTACGACCGTTGCCGCGTTATCGGCGGCATTTCTTATCCTGCTGACCGTCCATTCCGCCGCGGGACCGGCCCCCGCGGCTGACGGGGGACAGAGTGTAATAATCGCACAGTACCTGAGGGACGGTGAAAGCGGTGCGCAACGCAGGGGCACGGTCCGCGATCTCCAGAAGAGCGAGTTGGACCGCCTGAGGCCCCGCGCCATCCTGGGCGCCGGCGGCGGCATCGAGGTCCGGGAGGGCTTCGCGAGCGTCATCCTGTCCGCACCCCTCGGCGTCCAGTACGACCGGTACCTCGTCACAATGTCACCGGCGTTTGTATTCACGAACGCCCAGTCATTGAGGGCCAAGAAGGGCTGGTCGCTTGACAACCTGGTGAGGACAAAAATCAGCGGGCGGATCTACGAGTTCGACCTTCCCTTCAGGTTCAGCTACTCGTTCCTCGACATCAACGCGTTCCCCTATTCGCCCTACCTCTCGGCGGGGCTCGGGTACAGCCTGCGCAAGTTCCAGCTGAGCGGTTCGTCGGTCCTGAGCCGCACCAACCGCGATTTCACCCTCAATTCGCTGACCATCAACATCGGGTTCGGGTTTCTCGTGAAAATCACCGAAACAACGCGCATGGACGTCGGGCTGCACATCGTCACCTATTTCAACACCAGGTCGGGCATATTCAACTATGACACGGCCGGCGCATCGATGAACCTCGGGTTCAGGACCTTCCTCAATTAAGCGTGCAGTAAGGGGCGGGGCCGCGGCGGCTCACTCGCACGCGGCGTTTATCGAATTCACGAACACCGGCGCCAGCGTTCCCGCGATATCAGAGCCGCGGAAGAGCCCGCTGCGGGAAAACACCCCGGGGTCCCTGCGGTAGGATTCGTTCCAGCGGGCGAGGTACGGCCGGGCAAGGGGCGCGTATGACCAGTGCCATTTCTCCTCGCGGTAGCCGGACCTCCTCCCGGCCGTGTACGGCTGGCAGAACCCGTACCGCGGCGCGTATTCGGCCATCCACCGGTACAATATTTTTCCATCACCCTTCGTGAAGTACTCATCCGAGAGGACGTTCAGATCGAAATCGGTCCCCCAGTGGTGGCGCGACGTGCCGGGCATGGAAGAATAATTCAGGATTTCGAGCGCCCTTTTCAGCGGGTCCGCTACCGCCGTTGCAAGGTTAATCCCGTTCACCGGGGTGCGGCCTGTCCATTTGCTTTCCCATATGTATTTCTGGTCAGCGAAGCTCCGGGTGGAGCTCTGCACCCAGAAGGGCGCCGCAGGGTGGTCTTTCCGGAAGGCCGTGTAAAGCTCCTTCAGGGCCGCCGCCGCCTCGCGGCGGAGCCTGTGCGGAGACCCGTTCGTCGGAATGCCGGTACCGGTGAGGGAGACAAACAGCTCATGCCGGGCGGGATTGAACCTGCCGGTCACATAGTCATCGGGAGATATGCTGCCGTAAAGGTCACGGTCGCTGCCGGCAAACGCGCACCGGCAGAAAAGGAGGATCAGCAACCATCCATATAACCGGGCATGTGACGCACTTGTCATATATTCTGCCATCGCCGCTGGGGGGTCAGTATATGAGCTTCCTGGCCCTGATGTTCAGCATGATGCCCACGCAGATCATGGACATGAGCAGGTTCGAGCCGCCGTACGACACGAAGCAGAGCGGCAGCCCCGTGACCGGCATGATACCGACCGCCATGCCGATATTGACCAGTATATGGAAGAAGAATATGGTCGTTATGCCGCTCGCCAGCAGGGCCCCGAACTTGTCCTTGGCCTCGAAGGCGGTCTGAATGCATTTGAAGATGATAAAGCCGAAGAGCCCGAGCAGCACGATGCCACCGAAGAACCCCCACTCTTCCGCGACCACGGAAAAGATGAAATCCGACGTCTTCTCCGGGAGAAAGCCGAGCTGGGACTGGGAGCCCTTCAGGAAGCCCTTCCCGAAAAATCCCCCCGAGCCGATCGCGATCTTCGATTGTATGATGTTGTAGCCGGACCCCTGCGGGTCGAGGTCCGGGTTGAGGAAAACCAGGATCCTTCTCTTCTGGTACACCTTGAAGAGGTTCTGTATAACGACCGATGCCATGAGGCCGAGCGATATCACCACGCCGGGTATATATATTTTCCGTAAAAACTTTTTAACCGAAAAGAAATGGAGGACGAAGGCCGCCACGGTGATCACAAGCAGGACGCTCGAGACGATGAGAATAAGGTTCACGTCCTTGAAGAAATCAAGGAGGAAATTCGACCCTTCTGCGCCGATCCATTCCCGGTAGGTCAGGATCATCGGCACGACCATGGCGATGGCGGCGATCAATACGATTGAGATCAGGTGCGTGATATCGGCGCCGCCGACAAAGAGCATCGTGAGCAGGATCGGGATGAAGATGATCGCGGTGCCGAAATCGGGCTGCTTCAGGATTATGAGCACCGGCACAAAGGTCAGGAGGGTCGGGACGACCAGCTCACGGAGGCGCACGATATCGCGCTCGCGGATCTCCAGGTATTTCGCGAGCACGATGACCAGGGCGAGTTTCATGAATTCCGAGGGCTGTATCGCGATAACGCCAAAATCGAGCCAGGCCCTGGTATTGCGGACCGGCCTGCCGAATAAGGTGGTTATGACCAGGAGGACAATCAGCACCCCGTAGATATAGAGCGAAAATTCTCCCAGCACCTGGTAATTGATGATGGTGAGCCCCACCATCAGGATGAACCCGAAGATAAACCAGAGGACCTGCTTGCGGTACAGCCCGCTGTTCACCTTGTCGATCGGGTCAAAGCCGGCGCTATAGATCATCAGTATGCCGATGACGACAACCAGCACCACCGCAAGCACCAGGCTGTAATCGATCCTGCTCAATCCTTCTTTGCTGAATAACATCGCTTCCTCTCGTCACAGTTCTGCCGGGCCGACCCGGCGCTCAGGGGACCTGTTTCACGTCCGCCGGCTTATTCGGCGGCACGGCTGCCCGGCGATTGCCGCCTGCCGCAGGGACGGCCGGTGCCGGCGCGCCCGGGAGCTGTTGTACCGGCGTCTCCGCCTTCTTCACCGCGGGCGGTGCCGCGGCAGTAAAATACCCGAGGTCATACATCTTTGCGAAAACACGCTCCGCGATCGGGACCGCGCTCGCTGCGCCGGCAACGCCGTATTCCACCAGGATGACGACCGCGACGGCGTTCTCCACCGGGCCGTCGTAGGGCGCGAAGCCGACGAACCAGGCATGCTGTGAAAATTTTTCAAGGCGGATCGACCGTGTCTGGGCCGTCCCGGTCTTGCCCGCCACGGGGACCTTGAGGTAGCCGAGCCGCCCCGAGGTGCCGCTCGTGACGCCGAGCCGCATCCCCTTCTTGACCGCCTGCAGGGTCAGCGGCGACAGGGGGATTTCCCGTATCTTCCGGCGCCCGAAAGACTTTATCACCCTGCTGTTGTCGTTTGCCCTGATCTCGCGCACCAGGTGCGGCCCATACACGATGCCGTTATTGACGAGGGCGGCGATGAAATTGCACATCCCCATCGGGGTCACGTGGAGGAAGCCCTGCCCGATCGACATGTTCACCGTGTCGCCGTCGAACCACGGCTGACCGAAGGCCTTGTACTTCCACTGCCGCGACGGCACGAACCCGGCGACTTCGCCCGGTATATCGATGCCGGACTTCTGGTTGAGGCCGAAATCCTCCGCGTAGCGCATCAGGACCGACGGGCCGGTGAGGAGCCCGAGCTGGTAAAAATAGACGCTGCATGACTTCGCGATGGCCCAGTAGAGGTCCACGGTCCCGTGGGCGTCATAGTCGTAAAAATCATGGTCCCGGTATCCCTTGAGGGTGTACTTGCCGGGGCAGAAATACGTCTTGTCGGGGGTCGCCTTCTCCGTTTCAAGGGCCGACACGGCGGTCACCAGCTTGAAGGTCGACGCGGGAGGGTACTTGGACTGGATCACGCGGTTCAGGAACGGCCGCTCTTTATCGGTCTGAAGCTGCCTGATGATATCGGTGTTGTTCTTCGAGATGATAAGGTTCGGGTCGAAATCCGGCTTGCTCACCAGCGCGATGATCTCGCCGGTGGCGGGCTTCAGCACGATGGCCGCGCCCTTCATGTCCTTCATCGCCTCGTATGCGGTGCTCTGGATGTTGTAATCGATGGTGAGGACCAGGTTGTCGCCGGCCACCGGCCGCTGGCCCACCTCCTCTCCCTCGGTGCGCTGACGCACGTCGACGATCCGGCGCACGTACCCGTCCTTTCCGCGCAGGAGCGGGTCGTACCGCTTTTCGATGCCGGCCTTCCCTATCTTCTGGTAATGCTTATATCCCTCGGTCTTGAGACGCCGGTACTCATTCTGGCTGATGCTCCCCACGTAACCGATGAGGTGGGCGAACATCTCGCTGAAGTTGTAGACCCGCACCGACGCGTCCTCCCAGTCAATGTTGGGGAACCTGTCCTGGTGCGACGCGATCTTCACGATGGTTTCGAATTCGACGTCTTCCTTGATGACAATCCGCTCCCAGGGATTGCCGCTGTTGATCTCGTTCTTGATCTCGTTGCTGTCGATGTTCAGGAGCAGCGCAAGGAGGTCGAGGATCTCATACAATTTTTTTTTTGATTTGAACTTTGCCGGGATGGTGGTGATGTTGAACGACGCCCTGTTGGAGACAATGACCACGTTCTTCTCGCCTTCCTTGAAGTTCCGGTCATAGATGTCGCCCCGCGCTGCCGGGATGGGGACATTGCTCTCCATGTTGAGCCGGGCCTTGGCCTTGTATTCCTTTCCCTGGATGAGCTGGAGGTTGATGATCTGGAGGACGAGGAGCGAAAACGCCACGATCGTAACCGCCATGAAAAAAAACATCCGGAGCCGGAACGCTTCCTGAAGCTTCGCCCGCAGGGATGACTGCATCAGCATGTTACCGGTACCCCTCTTTGTCCAGTTCTCCTTCGAATATCTTGTCGAAGATAAAGAACAGCGGCGGCGCGAGCAGCGCGTTGTAAAACGCCTCCGGGAGTATGATGCTCAGCACCGACGAGGCGGACGCCTCGTTGAACACGTAGCAGAGGAACAGGGTGATGAAGCCCTTGACAATCGACGCGGCGAACAGGAGGAGCGACGTGGTCAGGATGTTGCTCCTGAAGAGCGACCTGCCGTACAGCCCCACCACGAAAGCGATCGCGAACTTTGGGAAGGTGAGCATGCCGAGCGGCGAGTTGGAGACCGCGTCGTGCATCAGGCCGCTGATAAACCCGGTGACCTCGCCGTAGAACGACCCGAAGCAGTAGGAAAGATAGACCACGGTGATGAAGATGAGGTCGGGCTTGACGCCGGCGATGCGGAGCACGTCAAACGAGGTGTGCCCCTGTATCAGCAGCGACAGGAGTATGATTATCGCGGTGAATACATACGTCAGGATCATTCTGCCTTCTCTGCCTCAAAGATTTCAAACAGGTCTTTGTCCAGGTCCTTTTTTATGACGAACACGTCTTCCACGAGGTTGTAATCGATCACCGGCTTGACGATGGCGCGCTGGTACGCGCTTGATTCGAGCGCATAGGACTTGATGACGGTGCCGACGATGAGCCCCGGCGGGAACACCCCGCCCTGGCCGGAGGTTATCACCACGTCGTTGAACTTAATGAACGCGGCGCGGCTGATATAGTCCATCTTGCAGAGGTTCGAGTTGCCCGAATACCCGCTGAGGAGGCCCGGGAAGCGGCTCTCCTGGAGCTTCACGCCGATCCGGACGACCGGGGAGATGATGGGCGCGATCCGCGATATGCTGTTCCGCACCTCGATGACGGTGCCCACGACGGCCTGCTGCCCGCCCTGGTAGGCGATGACCGGCATGTTTTCCTTGATGCCTTCGCTCGCGCCCTTGTTTATGATAATGGTGCGGAACCAGTTGTCCGGGTCCTTGGATATGATCGAGGCGGGTATCGATTTGAACTCAACCCGCTCCTTCATGGCCAGGAGCCCCCTGAGACGGTCGTTCTCGCGCCTGATCTCGCTCATCTCTTCGGTCATCGATTCGTATTTCTGGAGCTTGGCGCGCGTCATCTTAAGCTCGTCGCGCACCTCGGTGAGCTCGGTAAAGCCCGCCCATATCCGGGATATGCCGCCCTGGATGCCGTCATACGCCTTCTGGAACGGCATCGTGAGCGCGCTTATGATGCCCTCGGAAGTGAGGGTGAACGTGCTGGATTGTACCGAAAGTGATATTATGCAGAACAGCGTAAAGGAGATGAATGCAACGATGCTCTTATGTCGTATTATAAATTCCAAGTCAGCTTATTCTCTTTGTCGGTGATGTATAACGTAAAGGCGCGGTCACGTGACCGCGCCTTTACGCCGTATGTTACTTCAGGTTCGCCCGGTACAGGTGCTTGATCTCCTCGAGAAACTTCCCCGCCCCGAGGACCACGCAGGTCAGCGGGTTCTCGGCCAGGATCACCGGCACGCCGGTCTCCTTGCTGATGAACTTGTCGAGCCCCTTGAGGAGGGAGCCGCCGCCCGTCATGACGATCCCCCGCTCGACGATGTCCGCCGCGAGTTCCGGCGGGGTCTTCTCAAGCGCGTGCTTGATGCCGTCGAGCACCTGGTCGACCGGCTCCTTCAGGGCCTTGCGGATCTCCGACGAATCTATCTCCAGGGTGCGGGGAAGGCCGGATATCGCGTCCCGCCCCTTCAGCTCCATCGTTTCTACCTTTTTCTCGGGGAACGCGTTCCCGAGCCTGAACTTCACTTCCTCCGCCATCCGCTCGCCGATGACCAGGTTGTACTGGGTCCGCATGTACTTGATGATGGCGTCGTCGAACTCGTCGCCGGCGATCCTGATCGAATCCGCGATGACCATCCCGCCGAGGGATATGACCGCGATCTCCGTGGTGCCGCCGCCGATATCGACCACCATGTGCCCGGCCGGCTCATGGATGGGGATGTTGGCGCCGATGGCCGCGGCCAGGGCCTCTTCGATGAGGAATATCTCGCGCGCGCCGGCCTGTTCCGCCGATTCACGCACCGCCCGCTTTTCCACCTCGGTGATCCCCGACGGGACGCCGATGACGACCCGCGGCCGCACCAGCGTCTTCCGCTTGTGCACCTTGGTGATAAAATACCTGATCATCTTTTCAACGGTCTCGAAATCGGCGATGACGCCGTCCTTCATGGGCCGGATCGCGACGATGTCGCCCGGGGTCCTGCCCAGCATTCGCTTCGCTTCGTGGCCAACGGCAAGGACCTTCCCGGTGCTTGTCTGGACCGCCACGACGGAGGGTTCCGAAAGAACGATCCCCTGCCCCTTCACATGGACCAGGGTATTGGCGGTACCGAGATCGATGCCCATATCGTTTGAAAACATCCCATACAGCGAGTCAAAAACCATGTATATACTCCTCTGGCTGATTGCGAAAAAATTTTTTCCATTCTGATAAATAAAAGCCCCAGCGCGGGGGTGGAGGGGGTCGATGGAAAACCCCAAACTGGCAAATAATGCCGGGATTGAGAACTGAAAATACTGGACTTTTTACTACAATAAGCTCAATTTTTGTCAAGTGATTATCAATATTTTTCTAAGATATTCCATCAACCGGCCACACCAGCCGGGAGGGCGGGCTACATCATCTTCATCAGCGCTTTCGCTTCGGTGTTCATCCCGTCAGTAGTCAGCACCTCGCTCCAGATCGCCTTCGCCTTGTCCTTCTCGCCCATGGCTGAATAGTTCTTTCCGATCCAGATCTTCGGCACGGAGTCTTTCGCGTCGATCTTCAGGGCCAGGGAAAACTGGTCGAGCGACTCCCGGTAGAGGGTCTGGTTGAAATAAATTTTCCCCAGGTTGATGTGGACCAGCTTGCGCACCCGTTCGTCGGACGTCCGCGCGAGCACGTCCTTGTAGGTCACGATGGCCCCGGTGTATTTTTTCGCCAGGCGCTCGGCCGTGGCATAAAAGAGCTTCCCCTGGATATTGTCGCGCACCATGCCGTGTTCCGCCAGGTATTTCAGGCCGTAATCTTCGCGCCTGTTGGCGATAGTGACCATCGAGTAAAAGCGTATGTTCTCCACGCCCTTCTGCTTGATTGTTTCCCCGGTCTTTTCAATCATGAGGAATATCTCGGCAGGTGTATAATAATCGGCGTACAGGGCGGCCTTGGCGAGCATGAAGCAGCGGGCGATCGTCCATGGCCCCGTTATCCAGCGCGGCGGCCTTCTTGATGTCCCGGATGGCCTTCAGAAACTCGGCCTTCGCCTCCCTGCTCGCCTCTGACACGCGGTCGTTGATATACAGCTCCGAAAAGCTGCCGGGCAGGTACGATTCGCCCATCATATAATGCAGCTCACCGGAGACGAAAAAGGTATCCGGGTCTGTCATCCGCTCCAGTTTCAACCGCTCATAGGCGTCCGACAGGTCAACGATGGCTTCCCGGCGCCTGTCCGCGTCCTTGATAAGCCGCATCGCTTCGATCTTCTTTTCAAGTTTGCTCTGGTTGTATTTCCAGAACGCCAGGTAGTGCTGGTAGCGCACCCCGAGGTACACGGCGGCCGCGATAAGGATGACCGCGACAAGGAATTTGTATATGCCGGTGTTTTTCTTTTTACTCTTGTATCTGTCGTACATGTTACGCCGAGCTCCGCAGGTATTCATGGTAGGCGTCATTTACCGCGCTGATAATGCCGCTCTCCGGTTCAACGATAAACAGCTTGACCGCCTTGCTCCCGTGCAGAAAGAGGGCGAGGTGCCTGCTCCCGGGTTTGAGGTCGCGGACCCGGTGAAAATCGTACCGGTAGAGCTTTTTGTCCATAAAGAACGTTATCCCGCCCTTTTCGACCATGAGCTTCCCGCTTCCGATACGCTTGATCTTCTTGTATCCCTGCAGGCTGGCGTCAATGCTTCCCGTTTCACTGCCGTAATCAATAATCCGGGAGCTGTCTTCAAATAAGACCGCCTGATCACCGGCCGCCGCGCCGGGCCCGCCCCCGGGGGCCGCATGTCGCTTTATTCCCGCACCGGGAGCGGCAGGGCCCGTGGCCCTGGTATTGCCGGCAGCAGCGGCCTTCCGCGGCAGACGCTCCCCGTCCTCGCGCCGCGTCATCTCCGCGGGGCCTCTCCGCGCATTGTCCCCGCGGCGTTTCTTCGAATCCAGTATGATGGAATACAGGAAAATGAGGATCCCGAGAAATATAAGGGCTAATGAAAGGTATACCATAGTGCACCAGGCTGACTGCGTCTGAACAAATATCACATTAAACGTTCACTTTCAAACAGCGCCTGTCAAGAGTTTTTTATTTTCCAGAGGCCCGCCTTGAGGTAGGGGTTGCCGGCGTGGGTGAAGTCCGATGCTTCATTGGCAAAAAACTCCAATCGCCACCCGTCCGGGTGGTACGAGAGGTATTCCTCGCGGGTCACGGAATAGGAATTCACCGAGGTGAGGGCGTATCCCCCCCGGGCAATATCGGTGACCAGGGCCAGCGAATCACGGTAGTTCTTTTTCGTCGAAAAGGTCCTCTTGCGGTTCCTTGAAAAAGTCGGCGGGTCGAACACCACGAAGGAGAAGGCCTTGCCCTGTCTGCGGAAACGCCTGATCCACTCAATTGAATCGCCGTAAATGAAGTCGCGCGCGTCGATCCGAAGGCCGTTCAGGCGGTAGTTGGCCCTGGCCCGCTCCAGCACCCCCCTCGAGAGGTCCACGTTTATCGCCCCCGCGATGCCGTGCATGAGCGCATGGACCGAAAACAGGGCGGTATAGCTGAAAAGATTGATCAGGGTGTCGCTGCGGGAATAGTACCCGGCGAGACGGTCGCGTACTTCGCGCATGTCCATGAATATGCCGGTGTTCTGGCCCTTCAGCAGGTCCACCGCGGCACGCACGCCGTTCTGTCGCACGGTGTAGTCCCCGGGAGGGAGCGATCCGGAGAGCAGCACGCTTTTCGCCGCATCGGCGGGGTCCGGCGCCCCGGCGTGCCGGGTCCTGTCTTTGAATAAAACGCCCTTCGGCGGCGCGGGGAGCAGCGGGACGATACCGTCGATGGCGCGGAGGATACCGCCGCCCATCGACGCGAGGCCCGGCTCGTAATACTGCACCAGGAGATACTCGTTGTACCGGTCCACGCAGAGTCCCGGCACGCCGTCACCATCGCCATTGAAGAGCCGGCAGCAGTCGAGATCCGGGTCGGCAAGGAGCTTCCCGCGTTTTGACAGTGCACGGGTGAGGAGGGGTTCCAGCTGCATCCCGCGGCGCGCTATGCCAGCGCTGACATGACGTTCTTCATCCGCTCGTCGAGGGCGGCGTAATCGCCCTTCATGACCAGCGCGGTATCGACGATATAGGACATCCCCACCGCGATGACCCGCTCCTGTTTCAGGTAATCGAGGTAGTTGTCCTTAGTCACGCCGCCGGTGGGCACAAGGTGGAAGATCCTGCTCCGGAAGGGCGCGGACACCGCCTTGATGTATTCCACCCCGCCCAGGAGCGATGCGGGAAATATTTTTATCAGCTCACATGTTTTGAGCGCGGTATTGAGCTCCGTGGGCGTGGAAACGCCGGGGATGAAGGGGACCCCCCTCTCTTCGGCGTAATCGACGAGCCCGGGGTCCATGCCGGGCGCGACGCAGAACGAGGCGCCGGCATCGCATGCCTTCGCCAGCGAGTCCGTGGACAGCACGCTGCCCGCCCCCACGGTGAGCGCGGGGTATTCCTTGCACACGGCACGGATATTTTCAATGGCGCTTTCGGTGCGGAGGGTTATTTCGAGGATGCCGATTGAATTGCGTACCAGGAGCCCGGCGGTCTTCAGGGCGGACTCCCGGTCGTCAAACTGCGCAACCGGGATGACCCGGTTGGTTTTGAATATTGAAACAAGATCTACAGCCACCGGCGCGTTCCCCCGAGGGAATGCTATCCCACCATCGGATAGGACAGCTCTATCTGGTTTTTATCAGGATCGAGAAAGACGACCGTCTTGCCTTTGCGGATATTTTCAGGGCCGAATACTATCTCAATCTCGCGCTCCTGGATCTCCTCCACCGCGTCCTCAAAATCCTCTTCGTCAACATAAAAAGAGATCCGCGACTTCGAGTTGTCCGTGCTCTTGTATCCCGCCACTTCGTACAGCCCGATGGTGATATCGGCGACGCGCATGAACGCCAGGCCGGGACCGCTGGCCTTGTCGATCATGTCAAAATCGAATATTTCCTTGTAGAATTTAACCGATTCCTCAAGGTTCGATACGCTGATCCCTATATGGTTTATGCTTTCTATTACTATCATCAGTACCTCTTGTCGCTCCTTAATCTTGCACCAGATCGCTTCCCGGCATCGTTGTCCGCGAGAACCCGGGGACATTTAAAAGGCGGGAATGACCCCGCCGTAAGACTATATTCCTCAAAAGAGGCGGATTATGTCAATCAATATACCGCCGCTACGGGAAAAAATATCTTCGGCAGGGCTATTTTTTCCCTTCCCCATCGAGCATTGTGACTTTATCAAGCCACAGGTGCAGCGTGTCGCCCTGCGCGTCCCAGTCAAGCTTGAATTTTTTCAACTTCCCGGTCACCGCCACCAGTCTCCCCGACCGCCACCACCCCTTGAGCGCCGCGTAGTCGTTGCCGGTTATGCTTTTCACCGACTCCTCGTCAAGGTCCCCGTGGATATAGAGCCACCGGTATGACGGGAAGATGCAGATCACCTGCTTGTCATACACCCCCTCGGGAGACGCCAGCATGAAATCATGCCCGGTGGTGATCTCCTTCCCGAGGAGGGAGATGAGGAAGCGCCAGAGCCTGCCCTCGTGGTACCTGCGGCTCCCGAAGAGCCCCTCGTTCCATTTAACGTAATGCGCCTGGAGCGCGAAGAAATTTTTTTCTCCGCCGGTGGCCTCGCGCGCGTAAAGCCCGGCGCCGCCCGTTGACGGAAGGAGCGGGTCCGCGCTCCACGCCGGGGCGGGGAACACGAAGGCGAGGGCCGCCGCGAAGGCGCACAGCGCCGGCCGCGCCGTGTTGAGGCGCCGGAGCGGCACGGTCACTGCACGCTCCCGCCGCTGTCCGCCCTGGCGTGCATGTCGATTTCGCCGAAGCGCTCCTCGTACTCGCGGATATTCTGGCTGAGCGCGAGCAGGAACCTCTTCGCGTGGCCCGGGGTGAGCAGCGTCCGCGACATGAGCTTGCCGAACCCCGGCGGCGGCGCCGGGTGGACAAAGATGAAGTCGAACACGAACTCCTCGGGCGAATGGCTGATGTTGGAATAATTCGCGAATATACCCGCGGCGATGCCCTCCTCGACCTTCACTTCTATCTTAACGTCCTTATCCTTCTGCTGCATGGCATTCTCCTTGCCTGGTGGTGTGATGACTGCGGGGGGGCGCCCCTGACGCTATTGCTGCCGGGGACCTTCCGTCACCGGACGCCCCGGGGTGATATTACCCGTTCGAGAATCTCTTCCGGAGGCGTTCCCGCGCATCGGCGGGGTCGACCACCACGAGCCTCGTGCCGGACAGGACGTCGAGAAAGCCGACCTCGTTGCCGTAGCGGGGGACCACGTGCTGGTGGAGGTGGGGGATGCTGGCGCCGCTGTGGCTTCCGAGGTTGTACCCCACATTGAAGCCGGCCGGGCTGAACTCCTCCCCGAGGATCCGCAGGGTTTCCGCGAGGAGGCGGTGCATCGACAGGGCCTCTGCGTCGGTGAGGTCGCCGGGGGTTGTCACGTGCCTGAGAGGAAATATCATCAGGTGTCCGGGGTTGAAGGGGTACAGGTTGACCGACACGATAAACCCGTCGCGGCGGGCCACCTCAAGGTTTTCCACGCCGGGGTCGCCGTCCCGTATTGCGCAGAGGATACAACCGACATCCGGCTTGCTGCCCCGGACATATTTCAGCTTTTCGGTATTGAAGAGATGGCTTCTCATCCGCGGGTCACTTTTTTCTTCTGCTGTACATTATCATGACATACAGGATCATACCGAAGATAATGGCCAGGCCGAACACCGCCATGGTGACATAGAGTATGTCCAGCCGCTGGATCGAGGCGGTCTTGGACCTCGCTTCCGATTCGAGGCTTTTAATCTCGACCTCTATGATTTTCCTGCTGGACTGCATATCATCCCGGGAAAAGACATGTACCATCTGGTGGAACAGGCGGCGTGCATTGTTGAGGCGGTCCTTCATCCCGGTGACATCCGCCTCTTTATCCGTCAATCCTTTTATACCGGCGTCGATACCGGCGATCGACCGGTCGATATCGCCGATCATTGTTACGATCTCTTTCGAATAATCTGCCGGGTGGCACGATGCGCATGATTGCGCGGTAATGACATCGACCGAGGTGCGCCGGATATCATGCGCGCCATGGCAGAACACGCACCCGGGGTCGCCGGTCTCCTGCACGGAACCATAGTGCGGACCGCGCCTGAACTGGTCCAGTGCCGCGGCATGGCAGCCCTCCCGCCCGCAGAACCCGGGTATCTTCTTTTTGTCAGGCTTGCCGGTGTAATTCGTCAGCTTGCTTTTGGCTTTTAGCTTGTCGTTCACACCCGGGTCTCCGCCATGGCAGAGGGAGCATTTCATGCCCTCGCCGGCATGGACACCGGATTTCCACTGGGTTACGGGGTCTTTCAGGGAAGGGGTCTCCTGCGCCTCGTGGCAGGAGACGCAGTAATCCTTTTCATCCTGCTGTTTCTGCGCCGCCTTGTTTTCGGCCGTGGATGAAATGCCGCAGAACAGGAAAACCATGAAGGCTGCGAGTTGTATCCGGAGTATAGTTGTCATGTCGTTCAGCGGCTCCTCAGGGCCTCCCTCCCGTGTCAATATACGTTGATATTGAAGTACTTGAGCACAAGGACCGAGACCAGCAGTATCAGATTCGTATACACCGCCACGGCGCAATCGTCAATCATAATTCCGAGGCCGCCGTTGAGTCTCTGGAGCCTGCCGGCAGGCCACGGCTTTACAACATCCAGTATTCTAAAGATAACAAACGCCGAGAGTGCAATCTTTAAGTTAAACGGATAGAACAGGACGCTGATCCAGTACCCGACCACTTCGTCTATGACCACCTGGGGAGGGTCTTTTTTGCCGAAGAACCGCTCGCCCGCGCCGGCAAGAAGGATACAGGGATAGATAAGGATGGCGACCGCGGCACAGTTTGCAACCCAGCTGATCTCGCCGAATACCAGGTATTCGGCAAAATAGATCGCCATACCCACCAGCGACCCTGCCGTCCCGGGTGCGACCGGGCTGTACCCGGCATAAAAGGCGGTAAACAGGAATTCCTTTAGTTTCATGCCGGTTGGTTATTGTCCCTTTTCGGTTTTTCCGGCAGCAGGAGGCGCCAGTTGGTGAACAGGTACCGCAGGCCCGAGAGCGCCGTCAGTATCGTGACGCCCACCAGGATCCAGTAGGGGACGGATTGATGGGTGATAAAGATGCCTGTTTTCTTCGCAAAATAGATCATGATGATAATGACGATGGAGATCATCTGGAAGGCGGTTTTGACTTTGCCGAACCGGCTGGTGCGAAGGGTCTCCCCCCGCCGGATGGCAAGGTAACGCATGAAGGTGATCAGCACGTCGCGCCCCACGATCACCAGTATCATCCAGAAATCGAATATTTCCAGGTAGGGATCAAGGACCATGAGCGCCGCCAGCACCGATATGACCAGGAACTTGTCCGCGAGCGGATCGATGAAGATCCCGAATTCCGATTCCTGTTTGAGCCTCCGCGCGCTCCAGCCGTCAAGCATGTCGGTGAGCGACGCCACCGCGAAGAGGATAAGCGCCAGCAGCCATTCCTTCTGATAGAGAAGATAGATAAGGAGCGGGATGAGCACGATCCGCGACAGCGAAAGGAGGTTCGGTACGTTAAATATGAATTTTGGTATGCCCAAAGTCCGCTCCGGTAGTAAAGTCAGTACGCGCTCACTCTGCGCGCTCGCCGATACAATCGTACTCGGTGGAACCGGTGACGCGCGCGCTGATTATTGAATGTATCCGAACGTCCCTTGCGGTCAAGTAAAAAATGCCGTCAACTTCCGGCGCGTCATACTCGGTCCTCCCCGCCCAGGTCGTCTCGTCGATTTGCTCCTCGACGAGCACGCGCACCTCCTGCCCGATCATCTCCGACAGCTTCCGGGACGATATGTCCCGCTGGAGGGCCATGAGGCGGTCATGGCGCTCCTGCTTCACCCGGTCCGGCACAGGGTTGCCGAGCCCCGCCGCGCGCGTGCCCTCTTCCGGGGAATAGATAAAGGCGCCCACGCGGTCGAGCCGCGCCCACTCCAGGAACGAAAGCAGCTCTTCGAACTCGCCCCCGGTCTCGCCGGGGTACCCCGTCATGAAGGTGGAGCGGATGCGGATGCGCGGCACCCGCTCCCTCAGCCGTTCAACGAGCGCGCGGCAGGCCGCCGCGTCGCCCTTCCGGCCCATGGAGCGGAGGATCCGCCTGCTCACATGCTGGAAGGGTATGTCGATATAGGGCACGACCTTCTCCTCCCGCTCCAGGATGGAAATGATGCCATCGTCAAGATGATCGGGATGGCAGTACATGAGGCGGACCCACTCGACGCCGGGGACGCGGCATATCGCGCCCGCGAGCTCCGGCAGTCCCGTATCCCCCCACCGGTAGGCGGCAATGTCCTGCGCCACGATCACGAGCTCCCTGGCGCCGCGCTCCGCCTCGGCGCGGACGTCCGCGAGTATCATTTCCGGCGGGAACGACTCGTGGGGACCGCGAATAAGCGGGATCGCGCAGTAGGAGCAGTTGTGCGAGCAGCCATCCGCTATCTTGATATAGGCATAGGAGAGCCCCGGCAGGAGCGGCGCCCGTTGAAGCGCCGGGCGCACCGCTGAAACATGGAACTTTTCACTCAGCCGCTCCACGAACCTGTCGTCGGGAACGCCGAGGAGAAAATCGATTTCAGGGATCTCCGACTCCAGCGCATCCGGGTAGCGCTGGGAGAGGCACCCGGCGACAACCACCCTGCGGCCGAAATCGCGGGCCAGGACCCTGGCTTCCTGCCGGAACGGCTTCATGTTTTTTCCCCGTGACGATTTCTGCTGTTCAACTGCATCAAAAATCATCGCGATCGACTCTTCCTTTGCCTCGGTGATGAACCCGCAGGTGTTTATGATGATGATGTCCGCCTGTTCGGACGACCCGGCCGCACAGTATCCGGAGGAGATGAGCGCGCCATTAATGCGCTCTGAATCAACCTGGTTTTTTGAACAGCCGAGGGATATGATATAGAAGGATATGTCTTGTGATTGAAACACGGGGGTTTTTCCTTAAACCGCCCCCTCCGGGGGCCGGGGGGGAGTGTGCGCCCCCTTCGGGGGGCGGGGGGCATTACAATATATCACGAATCGGGGGCCGGGTCACGTGACCCCGCCCCAGTGTCACCAGTCCTTGACCACTATGTGATACAGGTTCGGGTTCTTTACGTCTTTCTTCCAGGTGATGACCTTGTTGGCGACCTGCCCGGCGGCCCCGAAGGTAAACTCTTTCCCATTAATCCGGGTTTTTATGCCCCCGGCGTTACCGATCTTGATCTGGATATACTCGGTCGCCTCCCAGCGCTCAACCTGGCCCTGGGGAATGAAACCGCGCACCTTGCGGACGCCGTCAAGGTACAGCTCGATAAATGATTTCTGGACAAATTCAGCTTCAAATACAATTTTCAGGCTCTGACGGTTCTGGGCCTCCACGCTGGTGCTGTCCGCCGTCGCGGTTCTCATATCTTCTTGCGCCAGTTTTTCAGCTTCATCTTCCTTTTTCTCGCCCAATGATACCATGATCTTGGCCCGGTTTTCAGTCAGCCCCTTGAGGGTGAAGGTCACGTCACGAGGGCATCCCTCGATGGCAAGCGTCCGGGGATCTTCCATCTTGAGCTTCACGATCTTCTTGCCCGGGAGCAATTCAAGCGCGACGGTCTCTCCTTCAATCCCTTTCAGCAGAAAGACCACCTCCTTGTTCTCGACCAGGAACTGGACCGCTTCATTCTTGTAAACCAGGATGAAGCCCTTGTTGTTGGCAAGCTGCAGGTTGCGGAGGTTTTCTATCTCATGTTCCTTGTTTTTCACATATTCTTCTTTAATAGTATCCGTGGAATCACCCTCGGACACGTCGATATCCGACGAAACCAGGGACTTGATGCCCCAGATGACCAGGATCGACACGAGAACGATGCCGGCAATCATGAGGGCGCTCCGGTTCTTGTTCATGAATGAGGACGCCAGCATGCTGAAATTAGACCTGGTCGGCTTGGTAAGCTCCTCGAGCGGGGTCGCGCTCTCCCCTATCTTGTATCCTTTGTAAGATTGAACGATTGCATCAACATCGAGCCTTAAAAATTCGGCATACGAGCGGAGAAACCCGATGAGGTAGGTTTCACTCGGGAACTTGTCAAATTTTTCCTCCTCCAGTGCCTGGAGGTACAACGGGCTTATATTGGTCTCTTTTACCACGTCCCGGATGGTTATTTTTCTGGCCTCACGCGCCTGACGTAATTTTTCACCGATGCTTTCCAATAGTTACTCCTCTGATATCATTGGATTTTTTATAACGCGGGCCCGCGCCGGTATGTCCAGCTTGAATATGCCGTTGGGCATTGCGACATTTGTTTTCAGATCGGTAAAGGAGATGTCCACTTTCTTGCCGGTTGACGTCTCGCCCTGGGCGCGGACGATAAAATAGCGCTCGTTCGCCCACAGCTTCATCTTCCGGTAGCCGCTCCGGCTCTCCTTCTGCTTGAGGATGAGGGTATACCGCTTCGTGCCGTCATCCTGCACCTCAGGCTGGTCCTTGGAGGCGAACCGGTAATGATATTTCGAAAAGAGCCAGTTCAGGCCGCTCTTCGTCCCCGCAGTAAAGATCCCAGATTCGGGATCGAGGTCCTGCTCGGCAACAACATTCATGGACGGGATATAGATCCACATGGTCTTGCCGTTGGACACGATCTTCTGCCCGTATGGCTGGCTGAATTCAATGGAGAGCTTGTTATTGGCCTTGTACTTGATGGTGCCGGTCTGGCGGGTCGTTTTGCCTGTTTTCTCAGACAGGATGCTGAAATTAGCCTGGTACGAATCGATTTTGCCGAAATTCTTTTTGATATTGTCGACGATATCGCTCACCGTTGTGAAATCGAACTTGAATGCATACGCCCCCGGTATGGCGGACAGCATCACGGCGATACCTATAATAACAGGAGCTCCTTTTCTTGTGAATTTCATGCTACCAATAACCTGCCGGGAAGTTAAACAGACATAAATTTGTGGTCAATTTATATTAACGTACTTTTAAAAGTCAATCGCAAATTTAATATTATGGATTCATCGGGGAGGATGGTGCGACGATGAACTGCAACGCAGCCCCTGAGCGGCGGGAGAGTACCCGGCGGAAGGATCACGCGCACCTATCCCGCTCCCCGCTGGACGAGTGCGAAAGCATTGATGCTCGTCCAAAGATTTTTTTAAAATTTCCTTGACCGGGCAGAACGCATTTCCAGCCCGACCAATCAGACATAACAAAATATTTTTTTTATGATATTATTTTATCTCTAAAAAAAATTTCACGATAAAAATGCTGGACAAATAAATTAATGGTTGTACCCTTGCGATAGATTATACACTTACCAACACCGGCATGATGTAACTGAATTCACAATGACCAGTATGTCTTGATTTCTTCCTTTCTATGTGCCGGCGGATGACTTGCTGAAACGATGCCGTGAAGCTGCCTCAATAACCGGATAGGATGTGACATGAAAGCAATATTTATCGGGAACAAAAAATTCAGGGAAATAGATCTCATCGATCTCAAGCGCGATGAGGATTTTATACGATTGATTGATGAATATTCGCTGATGGAATCGCCCATCATCTACTTTTCGGCAGGGGACGCGAAGATCAAGGAGATCCTGATCAAAAAAGACCCCACCTTTTCCGCATAATTCAACTAAAAATCAAGCAGCATGAGCGTACAGTCGTCCACCACCGCGAAATCGGGGCCGGTGGCATGTTTCTGTATCATCCTGAATTTTTCCAGGGGTGTTGTTCCCGGAGAGTTCAGGACCTCGAGAAGCATTTTCTGACCGACGGGCTTGTCCTCGTCGCTCATCAGGTCAAGAATCCCGTCGGTATAGACCAGAATGCTCGCCCCTTCCGGCAGATCGAGGGTGTGGGTCTCGTATTTCGCGTCCACGATGGGCCCGAGAAATGAATCGTTTTCTTCAAGCTGGACCACCGTATCGCCCGAAAGGCAGAACGGCTTTGGATGGCCGCCGTTGGAGTATTTCAAGACGCGGCCCGCGGGATCAAAAAGGCCGCAGAAAGCGGTGACGAAAGATTCAACCGGCAGATTGCCCGACAGCTCCCTGTTCATGACTGACAGGAGCTCGCCCGGGACAACGGTTTTTTGCAGCGCATTGCGGAACACCATCTTCACGATGGCCGTATAGAGGGACGCGGAAATACTGTGGCCGGATACATCGGCGACGAAAAAAATCGTCCGGTCGTCACGGAATATGACATAGTCATAGAGGTCACCGCCGATGTCGGAGAGGGGCATGGACCAGGTATGTATCTTCACCCGTTCGGTATGGATCGCCGGCTCGGGGAACAGGTACTTCTGGAGCTTCCTGGCCATCAGGAGCTCGACCCTGATGAACTCGTTGAAATTGATCATTTCGCCGATTTTCAGGCCGTTTTCCACCCGCTTGAGCATCACTTCCGTCTGCTCGGGCTTGCGGATGAAATCGTACACGCCCAGCTTGTAGCTCTCGACGATATTTTCCGGGTTTGCCTCTCCCGACACCATCAGGACCGGCACGTGGGTGATATCGCCCTGCCGTACCTTCCGGAGAAAGCTCAGGCCGTCCATCTCCGGCATGTTCATGTCGAGCATGATAAGGTCGACGGACACGCCCTCGAGCCGTTCAAGGGCCTCCCTTCCGTTCGAGGCGGCGACCACGTCATACCCGGCGCCGTTCAATATCCGCAGACAGGAGCTTGCGTATCGGCTCCTCGTCATCGATGACCATTATCTTTTTTTTCATTATTATACGCTACATCATCAGTATATAGTGCGGGAGGCGCATGCCGCCCGGCGCAACAGGACATATTAGACCCGCATGGCACCCATCATGCCGAAGCAATAAAAAAGTATGATTTTAACGTAAAAGCATTGTCAAGAGCAAAATTCAAGGGGGCCTACGCGCCGGCAGACCTTCTTTCCTGATATGCGAGCGCCAAAAACACCAGCGACAGGAGAAGGAAAAAGACCATGGTATTTCTTCCGAGTACCGATCCTTTTTTACGCCGGTCAAGCAGAAGGTCGAGGTACGCGGTGCGGGTGGCATCGATCTCTTCGCCCGAGTATATCCGCTTGTCGAAAAAAGCCAGCGAATTCCTTACTGAGATTCCCTCGGCGTCAAAATAGCCGTACCCCGCGAACACCTGGGGATCCCGGAGCAGGAGGTAGGCCTGCTTGTGGTTCGCATCGATAGCGCTCCGGTCGGCAAGCAGCCGTTCCACCTTTGGCTCTACCACGAGGATGGAATAAAACGACACGGCCCCCAGGACGATGCCCACTACCAGGGTCACCAGTGCAAGCGTGAGATATATTTTGCTGTCATTAATTTTTTTCATTCACTTTATCCTTGAGCACATCCAGGATATTTTTTTTCTCGTACCCGGTTAACTCAAAACCGATAGCATCATCATCCGCGAATGACCGCTCCAGGGCCTTCTCACTTGCCAGCTTATCCCTGTCCGAACCGAGGAAGCGGACCAGCGGCATGATCTCCGCCTCGGGATAGATCTTCTCGATTTCAATGATGCCGGTGTCGAAGGGAAGCAGGACCGGAAGCTCAAACGGCACGGTAAGGACGCGAGCGCCCGTCTTCCCCGTATCCTTAAAGAATACGTTGCCCTTCATGTTAAGGAATACGACATCATCGTTTTCATTCTGCATGCCGGTGGAGAGCATCAGCTTGTACATGGGCGTGTTGTTTCCCGGGACCGGCTCAATCCTCAGGGTCGGTGATAGTAGTTTCCCGGGGACCTTTGCGCACCCGGCAAGCAACAGGCCCGCCGCCATTGCGCAGAAAAGTATCATCGTTCCGTATTTTCTGGTCATGCCGCCTTCCGACAATCCGAAGTATGATTCAAAGACAGACGCCCCGCAAAAATTTCCGTGCGGGAAAGTACGATCTTACGCAACACGCTGGGCGCTCAATTGATTTTAGTCAAGAAAAATATACCATCCCGGCATAAAAGCTTGACAGCTCCGCTTCATGGAACCTATATTCCCAGAGCCGGACACCGGCGCCATCACGTATTCGTGGAGACCATGCATGAAAAGAATACCCCCAAAAACCGTCATGATGATAACAGGCCTCATCCTGCTTGTTTCTTTCACCAACTGCGGGCAGCAGGACAGCGGGTTCGCAAAAAGCGGCGCTCCGTCAAAGCTCAATGAAGCGGCGCTCCTGTTCGCGGGGAAAGACCTTCCGAAGGGATCGAAGCTTTTCCACTACACCGAATCGGCATTTTACAAAACATACCGCCAGCAGATGGAATCGTCATGGAACAAGCTGCAGCAGCCGAATATCCAGAAGATACGCGATTGGTGGACCGGATACCGGCCGTCGCGTTGCCCGGACGCCGTCCTGTACCCCTTCAGCGGTCCCGACATCATGAATGCCCTTACCTTTTTCCCGGACGGCGATAACTATATCATGTTCGGGCTCGAGCCGCCGGGGATCATACCGGACCCCCATTCCATGACCGCCGACCAGATCAACAGGGGGTTGAACGGTCTCAGGGGCTCGCTCGGCGATATTCTGCACATGAATTTCTTCAAGACCGAGGGCATGGCCGCAGAGATGAGCAATAACTCGTTCAACAGCATCGCGGGCATCATCATGTATTTCCTCTCCACGAACGGCTACGAGATCCTTGACGCGAGCAAGATCGTTATCAACGAAAAAAGCGAGGTTGCGGCAGGCACGCCGTCCGACGACCGGATCGACTGGCAGAATCCTCCGAAATCCCGCGTTCCCGGCGTGGAGATAGCATTCAGGAAAGCGAACGGGAAAAAGCAGACCGTGCGGTATTTCATGCTGAACGTCATCGACAACGCACTGACCGCCTCGTCGCCCAATTTCGTCCCGTATATAAAGAAGAACGGGCCCTATGCGGTCATTCTGAAATCCGCCTCATACCTCATGCACAACGACGAGATAAAATTCACGAAGATACGGACAGCCATACTCGATTCAATAAAGTACCTCGTCCAGGATGATTCGGGGATCCCGCTCAGGTACTTCAAGCCCGGTGAATGGAAGCTCGCCTTTCACGGCTACTACAACGGGCCGATCGGCCTGTTCGCGAACCGCATGCAGAACGATTTAAAAAAGGAGATGGACGCAAAATCGACGGGCAGGCTCCCCTTCAGCTACGGCTACGTGTACAAGCAGGGGCAGTCAAACCTGATGACGGCTGAAAAAATAAAATAATTCATAGTAATGAAAGCCCCCGGATGGGGGCTTTCATTTTACAATTCATGAATAGAGCCGGATAACTATCGTCCTTCCCTATCATGTCCTTTTCATTTTTTCACGGATAAAATATATCACGACCCCCAGTACCACGGCACCAATCGCAAAGAGCGAAGGGATCGTCTTTTCAATAAGTGTAGTAACAATAACACCGAGCATCAGCAGAATATATATCATAGGAATAATCGGAAACAACGGGACCCTGAATGGCCTGTTAAGCTCCGGCTTTTTAAGCCTGAGGTACACCATCCCGATGACTGTAACGAGCGGGAATATGCTCAAGGCGAACCCCATGTAAATAAGCATTTTTAAAATAGCATCGAAACCGATGAACACGTAAAACACGGCAATCGCCATCTGTACGATGATTGCGAGGTCCGGCGTCTGGAAGCGCTGGTTTATCCGCTCGAGAGAGCTGAATATTGTCCGGTCTTTCGCCATCGCATAGGTTACCCGCGGCCCTATCATCATCTGCACCGAAACAGAAGAAAGGAGGACGATAACTATACATGCGTCAAATATGGGCCCGATGGAGGGGCCGAAAAGATTCTTTGCAGCCAGCGCCCCGATGGTGTATTTCCCCTCCGTCATGATATCCTGTCCCGTTGCAGACATCAGGTAAACGAGGTTCATCGCCATGTAGATGATAGTTATCAGCAGGGTGCCAAAAAAGAGGGCACGCGGCAGATTCCTGTCGGGGTTTCTGATCTCCCCGGCGATATAGGTAGTACCGTTCCATCCCGAATAGGCGTACATGATTATGATAAGCGCTGATCCCCACTTCAAAATGGACGATCCCTCATCGACAGGGTATATGGCAGTCAGCCTGCCTGCCTGGATCCAATCCACGAAATAAAAGCCCATAGCGATGAATAAAAAAACCACGAGCAGCTTTACAATAGTCAAAATGTTCTGGATTGCACTTCCCTTCTGAACGCCTATGACATGAATAATACTGAAAAATACGATGATGCTTGCGGCGATTAATTTCGGGAGCCAGAAGCCGGATATTAGCCCGCCGGCCGAGAGCTTGTTGATATAGTTCACCGCAGTGATTGACGACATGGCCGCCGCCAGTGAAAAACCGATGATAAGTGATATCCACCCGCTCAGGAATGAAGGAAGTGGCCCATATATTTTTTTCAGATATACATATTCTCCGCCATCTTCCGGCCACATGGTGGCCATCTCGGCATAACAGAGTGATCCGGTCAGGGCAATGAGCCCTCCCACTCCGAATAAAACCAGTACTGAAAGCGCGCTGCCCGTCATGCCGAGGACCTCGCCGGTAGTCATGAAAATCCCGGTCCCGATAACATCGGCGACTATGATCATCATCGCTGTTATCAGTCCAATATTCCGTTTCAACTCCACGTTATGCTCCTTGATTACGATTGTTATCGTATTTATAGATGATATACCTGTCGTCAAGTAATATGTAATCCGAATTGAGTGATAAATTTTTGCGGATTGGAGATGAGGGTTCTTGGTATACCCCAATAATACATCCAGCAAATTACGTCATCAATGATAATTCGAAATATCATATAGTTTTTATATCTATAGTTATCGGGATCTTGGCGAATCTTATTTATAATTTGATCAAGATATTTCTCTATAGCATACGCTACGAGGCACGACACGGAACATTTAAAAGCCTTCCTCATATCAAGAAAAAACTCATACTCATCCGGCCTGAGAGACAGATGCATGCGGCACCAGTTCCTGTCTGGTTCCCTTTCCTGATACCGGACCCTTGTCCAGGATCTCACCAGTGTTTTATGATCATCGGAAAGCCTTCTCATCAATGAAGAAATCAGATGATTTTTCGATATGCCGGACATATATGATGCATGGGCAATTCTATCCAGCAATATGAAATTTATAATGATTGTCGTATCAACACACATATAACTACCTCCTGAAATCAGTTTCGCTCTATATACGATTTACAGAGATAGATGATTAAATATTTTCACTATACATCAGTAAAATAAAATCAAATTGACAATTCCCCACTCGCTCATATAATAAAGGATATGAGCGCTCTTCCTGGAAAACTGTTTCTTGCCCCCATGGCAGAAACCTCAACGCCCGCGCTGCGGCATATTATTAAAGACCTTTGTCCGCGGACTATTCTTTACTCAGAGATGCTCAGCGCCGGGGCCATTGCCGCAGGAGCGCCCCACAATGAGCCGCTTGTCACGATGCGTGATTTTGACCATCCGCTGATATATCAGATCGTTGGCGGAGACCCCTCAGTAATGGCGGATGCCTGCGCGATACTTTCTGAAACCGGCTGCTACGGCGTGGACATCAATATGGGGTGCCCCAACCACGAAATAGTAAAGAAAGGACAGGGCGCAAGACTCCTGACCGATATCGATAAAGCGCGTGCTATCGTCAGATCATGCCGCGATGCGACACGGGCGCGCCTCTCTGTCAAAATGCGGTCCGGATACGATAACTATCACGAACAGAAATTTCTCGACTTCATCAGCATGCTTGAAAACGAAGGCGTTGACTTCATTGCGCTCCACCCCCGGTATGCAAAACTCGGCTTCAGGAGAACAGCCGACTGGCGGTTGATCGCCCTTGCCAAAAGCCGGCTATCAATTCCGGTGATCGGCAACGGCGATATCGACACGCCGGGATCAGCGCTGACAAAAATGAATGAAACCGGGTGCGACGGCATCATGATCGGCAGGGAAGCGGTGAAATCGCCCTGGATATTCAGCCTTATCGACGATCTCATGAACGGCGGGACTTCCTCTCATGATGTGGACATATGCAGTATTTTCCTGAAAACGCTCGGATATATGCAGGAATATCTTCCTGAGCGCCTCCACCAGAGCAGGAGCCATCGCTTCTGCGCTTATTTCACAAGGAATGCGCGGTACGGACATGAGCTATTCACAAACATCCGCAGGGAGAAGACAATAGAGCCTATCAAGCGCATTGTTGAGGACTACTTCAGCCGGAATCCAGAAGAAGCAATCAGGCGCTTCCGGGTTGAAAAGAACAGTGTTGTTGAAGAAAAATGTTGCCGGGAACCGGCTCACTGCCAGGGAATTTAGAGAAAGTCAAAATATATAATCAGGAGCGGACAATGGAACATATACGGGTTTGGACTGAGGTCGATCTCCAGGACATCGAAGACCATATCATTATCGTGGACGATAAATACGGGCATTGCCCCGCATGCAAGAAGATAGGGATCGAGCTGAAAGATCTGAAAAAATGCCCTTCATGCGGCAGGGAATTCAAGTACGTAACGTCCAAAGAGGCCCAGGGCGGTAAATTTGAGATCGTGGGAAGGACCAGGAGAAAACTTCCGCACCTGGTATTCGTCGATTACAGCGATTATGAGCATGAACTGGGGAAAAAGAAAGCCGGGAGCCTCTTCAAAATTTAGGGCATCGCTCTCAAGCGCTCTATACTTAACCCGTACGTCCCGGATACCGATAACTATACCATGAAAGGATAGACAAACAGCGTCGGGAGCATGTGATGAAATCTGATGACATAATTGCCGGGAAGTGCCTGTTTGGATTTATTCGCCGCGAACCGCCGGCGGAACGCATGCGCTGCCTGCATCGGATAGAACAGGCGTACGGCAGATCAATAGCACGGATTGTCCGCAGCATGATGAAAAACAGCGGACACGGAACGGAAGCCTAAAACAGGATATCTTCTTCTTCCCTGGTCTTTTCCCCGAGATATCTGCTGAAATACACAGAAGACTGGTAGCTCTTGTCCATGATCTCATACACTACACCAAGGTTATAAAGGGCCTCGATATAGGTGTCATCCTGGTCATACGCCGCCTTAAAGGCGCGGGCGGCTTCCGTGTACTTCTTCGCGATAAAATACGCCATTCCCAGGTAGAAATAACTTTTCACGTACCTGCGGTCAAGGCTGACCGCGGTCCGCAGGTGCCTGATCGCGTCGTCCATCATACCGTATTTATGCAGGTACGCCTTGCCAAGCCCGTAATGGCCCATGCAGTAATACGGACTGATCTCTACGACCCTGCTGAAAACCTGGATCGCTTTGTCCAGCTGGCCATCGATGGCAAGACGTGCTCCTTTCCGATAGAGTTCGGTGGAGCTCTCCCTCTGCTGGGCCGCCGCGCCCGGGCCGGCGATCATGCACGCGGCAAGGACGGCGGCAGCGGCGCTGCGGGCCCTATTTCGCACGGGGCACCATCTCTTTCAGGTTCTTGAGCATGAACTCATCAATGCCCTTGCTGAAGAAAAAATAGATGATGAACACCACCCATAGCACGAGTGTCAGCACGCATAGAAATTTAAGGAGCTTTTCCGCGCCGATCGCATCGGCTTTGTAAAATATGATTACCAGACACAATGGCCAGATGAAAAAGAGGTTAACAAATACCAGAGAAAGGAGCTCTTTTAGAAAATTTATGCTGAACCCGTACCACCCGGCCGCGAAGGCGGTATAACCGCCGCGTATCTCATCGAAAAAGAACCAGATGTAAAATAAGAGAATCACCGTGGCGATGATCTTCCATATTATTTCAACCCTGGGCCGAAACCAGAGCATGACGATCCCGATTCCCCAGAAAACGATAAACAGGAACACCGATTTTACCAACAAGGCTTCACTCATATTGTTTCCTCGTACATCTTTTTTCGATAACTATAGCAGTCCTTTTCCTGCTATATTTTTCGGAATATAATTGATTATACATGATTATAAATCAGTTACATTAATAAAGAAGAATAAATTGATGTTTTCCTCAAATATTTCGCCTCCAACTGCAATTAAAGTATTTACAATATCGAATTCCAGAAGTAACCTGTGAAACAATGCAGTGTATAGTTATCGTCTTTATCAAGGAGAAGGCATGCCTCCCCTGCTTGCGCTATTTACAGCTTTGTTCCTGGCCACTGCCGGCGGGGTAACGATAACTATACCCCCGGGAATCGCCCTGGAAGAGCGGGAAATCCGCGCCGCCCTGCCCGAACGCCTATCCACCCGCCGATATGACGGGATTGAAATCGTCATCTACTACTATTCCCTGGGCGTTGAAAAGCTCTCCTACGGCGGCAACGACGAGGTGAGGGAAACCGCGGGGGAAGGAAAAATCAACGCACTCGTCAAGCTGAAGAAAAAAGGCAAGCTCGGCAAAGCGCTGTTTATCTCCGGGCATGGGACCGGCAAGGACGCGATACTCGGGAATTTTTCCCGCACACTATCGGAAACCATGGCACACCTGTAACCGGGCGGCCACGGTGCCGCGGCGTGCGCCTAACGATCATTTTTTTCTGCGAGACGCTTCGCCAGCACTATTGCCTCCGTCATGCTGCTCCAGCCCGCGATGTTTTTCCCGGCGATATCGAAGGCCGTGCCATGGTCGACCGAAGTGCGCACCAGCGGAAGGCCCAGGGTCACGTTCACGCCCCTGTCGAACGCGAGCATCTTGAAAGGGATAAGGCCCTGGTCATGGTAGTGGGCTATCACCAGGTTATACCGCTCCCATGTCGAAGGGATGAAAAGGGTGTCAGCCGCGAAAGGCCCCTCGATCGGGATGCCTTCGGCGCGTGCCGCCGCGACCGCCCCGGCGGTGACGTCCCGGTCGAAGCCGCCGATCGCGCCATCGTCGCCGCAATGCGGGTCAAGCCCGGTGATTGCCAGCTTCACGGTGCCGCCGTCGATCGACCGCATCGCCCCGTGTCCCGCCCGCATCACCGCAAGGAGACGCTCCCGGTCCACGTAACGCATGATGTCCGATACCGGCACGTGCGTGGACGCGAGGAGCACGCGGTATTTCTCGGAAAACATCATCATGAGCGGCTCCCCCGCGCCGGTCTTTTCCGCGAGATATTCCGTGTGACCCGTAAAATGCACGCCCGACCTTTCGATGAGGGCCTTGCTGACCGGCCCGGTGACCACCGCGTCTATGGCTCCCGCTGTCCATAACGCGATCGCCGCGTCGATGCAGGCAAGCGCCTCCCGCCCGGTATCGGTGCTCCCTGCCCCGGGGACGGGCACCGGCAGATCAAGCGGAACATCATGAAAGTATTTTTTTCCATGGCACAGGGGCGCTCCATGGCGCACCACGGCATAATCTGAAAAAAGATCGGAATGGTTTTTTTCAAGAACGACCCTGCGACCGATAAGGACCGGGATGACGGATTCGTCATTGAGCGCGTTGATTGCCTTGAGCGCGACCTCCGGTCCGATCCCGGCCGGGTCGCCCATGGTGATGCCGAGGTTAAGAGCTCTTCTTCGCAAGAAACTCCTCGGGGATTATCTTGTTCTTCTCGTAATCGGCCCCGATGAGGTCTTTCGCGGATGAGCGAAGGTCGTTCGCGATGGTGCAGCGCCCTTCGAGGATGACGCCGTTCTGTATGATGAGCTCCGGCGTCTTGATGTCGCCAAGGATCTTCGCCGTAGGCATGAGGAGCACCCTGCTGGAGGCGTTGATGTTCCCTATGACGAGGCCTTCCACGATGACCGACACCGCGTTGATATTGGTGCGGATCTTGCCGGTTGCGCCGATATAGAGCTGCTCAGCCTGAAGATATTTTCCTTCGAACCTGCCGTCGATCCGGAGTGAGCCGTTTATGAGGAATGTTCCGGTGAAATAAGAGTTTTCACCGATCACGTTATTCGCAATATCGCCGCTACCCTTTGCAATAGCCATACGTACCTCTTACATGGACATTTGCGTCACTATAACTACCTGCAATTTCCATTGTCAATAATAATATCACACTGAATTAATATTATGTCCCGCAGAATATTCTCCTAAACCGGACGGCATGGTATTCCGAAAATGTAGTGTACGCCATTGCGAAAAAGACAGGCCGAAATGAAAAAAACAGCACCATATATACCGCTTCTGTTCCTGCTCTGCCACGGCATTGCGGTTGCCGGCATCACATCAGTGCAGGAATTGAAGAACCTGAATCCATATACCAATGCGGCAGTGAAAACCCTGCGAAACGACATCAGGAAAAGCATCTACGTGATCAAGAGCAGGCGTCCCGAGCGTGAACTGCCGGAGCTTACATTCTATTCCTATCGGATCAAAAAGGACGACACGTTCTGGACGATACTGGCCCGTTCTTCGCAGGACATCGACACGCTTCTCTCGGTGAATAAATTCTCCACCCCCCGCGATATTGTTCCGGGGAGAAAGATATTCATCCCGAACATGCGCGGCGTCGTGATGAAGGGAGACGCATCGGGAGAGATAACAGAAATGCTCAGGAAAAACCAGATCCGCCCTGAATACGTGCACCGCGCCAACAGGTGCAGTGACTTCAGTAAAGAGTATATCTTTGTCCCGGGCGGGAAGATATCCAATCTGGAGCGATCGCTCTTCCTCGGGACCGGCTTTCTCTATCCCCTGCCCCCGAAGCGGGGGCCACGTCTCACGTCGAGCTTCGGGATGCGGCGCAGCCCGTTCAACCACCGCTACGTCGAGTTCCATTCGGGTGTCGATGTCGCCTGCCCGCGCGGCTCGGAGATACTTGCGGCGCGCGACGGGAAAGTGGTTTTTACCGGGTACCAGGGCGGGTACGGGAACCTGGTGGTGCTTGAGCACGAATGCGGGTACCGGAGCTATTATGGCCACCTGGCGCGGCCGCTGGTGAAGCCCGGCGAGACAGTGAAGCGGGGAGCCGCGATCGCCCTTTCCGGTAATACCGGGCGGACCACCGGCCCCCACCTTCATTTCGAAGTGCGGCGCGGCAGGATGCCGGTGCACCCGGGCATCCTCCTGAAAAATTAGCCGCGACCTCCCCGCAGCGGCAGCTCCATGCGTGCAATTATTTTCCCTGCCCGTACTCCCTGTATACCCCGGGAAGAATCTCCGCACGGTCGGCATATTCGTGCGCACAGTGGAGCACTGTCCGGAGCGGAGCACTGATCCCTGAATCCGGACCCGGATACAAGAGCTTCTACCTCACGCTTTCCAGCGCGTGTCACCAGGACCATCAGTAGATCATTTTACCGGTGATACGCGGCATGATTATGAATCAATCCTTTTAATAAAAAAAGAAACAAAATCCTTGACAATGAAGCATATTATAAATGTGATGTTTCAATAAATTTTAGCCGCAGTTTTGACCGGGTAGCTAGCTCAATTGGCAGAGCAACTGACTCTTAATCAGTAGGTTCCGGGTTCGATTCCCGGGCTACCCAAAGGTTTCCCCTACAAGAACAATTGCCGGAAACACCCCATCCTGCCCCATTGGCACATACCGGACAAGAAAGCCCCTTGCTCTTTATAATTATAAAATAAAAAATTTTGTTATTGAATTTTTATCGGCATGCGCGATCATCTCAAATTATACGATACACGATCGGTTCTGGAACCAGCATAAAAAAGCAGGAGGTATTGGCATGAGAAAATTTTTAGTATTTCTTGGAGCAGCCCTGTCTTGTGCGGTAATTATCGGCATGAGCGACGCATTCGCCCAAAGAAGGCACGCGCCGATGATGAAATGCGAGGACCACTTCAAGTCGCTGGATGCGAACAAGGACGGCGGCGTGACACTTGAAGAATTTTCCGCCGTCAGGCATCCGCGCGGCAACGCGAAGGACATTTTCAAAATGCGGGACGCCAACAGCGACGGCTCGTTGACAGTGGAAGAATTCTGTGAGAGAGGGAAGAGGCATGAAGGGCCCATGGGCGACTGCGGTGGCCATTTCAAGTCCCTGGATACGGACAAGGACGGCAAGGTCAGCCTTGCTGAATTTAAAAACGGCAGGCATCCGCGCGGCAATCCGGAGGAGATGTTCAAGTTACGCGATGCCGATAAAGACGGATTTCTGACAAATGAAGAATTCTGCAAGAGAGGGATGAGATCGGGAAGGGACAGGAAATAAAACAAACATAGATTGGATTTCTTTCTGTCTGACAACAATAACGCGTAAACGGCTCCCGCTTTTTACGCGTTTTTTATTCATTAGTCCATGCCAGGCTCACGCGCCGGTTATCTTCCCGATCTCTTCAACGAGCGCCCGCACCGCCTCGCGCTGTTCCACGACCCGCACCTTCTCGCCCTTTGCGAAGAGGAGCAACCTCCCGTCGCGGACGCCCGCAAGGCCCGCGTCCGCGTCCTTCGCCTCGCCCGGGCCGTTCACCTCGCAGCCCATCACCGCCACGTGCAGGGAGCGCCCCTTCTCCCGCATGGCGTCCTCGAAGCGCGTCGTCACCGCCTCGTCCACCTCCCTGGCCAGGGCGAGGATGTCGAGCGCGGGGTCGGTGCGGCCGCAGGTGGGGCACGACACGATGCGGACCCACGCCGTTCGTTCGCCCGCGGCCTCGAGGATCTTCCGCGCCACCGGGATCTCCTCCACCGGGTCGCCGGTCATGGACACGCGGATGGTGTCGCCGATCCCCTCGAGAAGGAGGTGGCCGATCGCCACCGAGCTCTGCACGCGCAGGACACGCCCGTACCCGGCCTCGGTGAGCCCGACGTGGAGCGGGTAGTCCCGCTCCGAAGCGAAAAGCTCGTTCGCCGCGATGGTGTGGCGGATGTCCGACGACTTTATGGAGACCACGATGTCGGTGAAATTATTGTCCTCGAGGATCCGCACGTGCTCCATCGCGGAGGCGACCAGGCCTCCGGCGTGACGTCGGGGAACTTCCGCCGGTCCACAGAGCCGCTGTTCACGCCGATGCGGATCGGCACGCCGCGGTCCCGCGCCGCGCGTATCACCTCGCGCACGCCCTTCGGGTCGCCGATGTTGCCGGGATTGATCCGCACCTTGCCCGCGCCGGCGTCAATCGCCGCCACCGCGATCCGGTAATCAAAGTGCACGTCAGCGCACAGCGGCACCGGCACCGCGGGAACTATTTTCTTCAGGTGTTCCGCCGACTCCACGCTGCGCAGGGCCACCCGCACGAGCTCGGCGCCCCGCTCCGCAAGGCGTTTGATCTGCGCGATCGTCTCTTCCGTCCGCTCGATGGGAATGTTGGTCATGGACTGGATGGACACCGGCGCTCCCCCGCCTATCGCGAGAGACCCCGCCCTCACCTGCCGCGTTGATTTTCTCTGCCGTTCCATGCATGCACCCCGCGTATCGATACGTGACGCCCGGCCCCCGGGCGTCTCCAATGCTATGCCTCCGGCCGACGACCTGACAAGTACTTTTTAAGAGCGCCTTGCCCAATTAATTATTTGACGTTTTTGAAACAATGCGGATGATGAGCCGATTTCCCGTCATACCGAAATTTTGTGCAACAAATTCAGTTCCCTGGCCTCTGTAGAATAGATACGCGCGAGGAGTTATAATGGACATACTGACCGATTCACTGGTTTTCAAGGGCGGATGGGTCATGATCCCCATCCTCCTGGGATCGATAATCGCCCTCGGCCTCACTGTCGAGCGGGGAATGCTGCTCTGGAAAATACGGCTCGATATGCAGGAAGTTCGCGGACGAAATCTTTTCCCTGGTTGAGAAGGGCCACTTCGACCCGGCCATCGAGCGCCTGCGGCAGGACTGCCCACCCGATCGGGAGGGTGTTCGCGGCGGGCCTCACCCACAGGGGAGAGGACACGATCGAGATAGAGCGCGCCATGGAGCACGTCGGCAACGACGAGGTGGCCCGCCTTGAAAAGCACATGCATATATTCCTGGTGATCGTCGGCGTGGAGCCGATGCTCGGCTTCCTCGGCACGATCATAGGCCTGATACGGGCCTTCATGGCGTGGGAGGCGGCGGGCGCCTCCGTCACCGTGGAAAGCCTGGCCGGCGGCATCTACCAGGCGATGATCACCACCGCGGCCGGCCTCATCGTGGCGATCCCCTATTATATCATCTACAGCCTCTATCATCGGCCGGATAAACGACGTGGCCCGCGACCTCAACCATTACGGCGAAGAGCTGGTCCGCACTGCTGAAAGCCGCCGGCGGCAGGAAAAAGAGATGAAGATCAGGACCACCAACAAGCAATTCCTGACGCTCGAGTCCGTTGCCATGACGGACATCATCATGAACATGTTCGTCTTCTTTTTCATCACCTTCAGCCTGCTCTATACCTTCAACCCCAGGCAGGAATCGAAGATCAAGGTGAACCTGCCGAAAGGCATGACCGTGACAAAAATCAAGGGCGAAAACCCGCTCGTCGTCAGCGTGAACGAAAAGAACGAGATTTATATCGCCAACAACAGGGTGTCAGAGCAGGCCCTCCGATCCGAACTCCTTAAATTTTCGAAGGACGCGCAGAAAAACGGGGTCATCGTGAAGGCGGACAAACGCGCATCGGTCGATTATTTCGTGAAGGTGCTCGACGCGGCCAAGCAGGCTGGCCTGAACAAGGTAAGCATATCGATAGAGCTCCAGAAAAAGGATTGACCGGCCCTGACCGGTGTTGTTTTTGAACAATTGTATTGACAGATTTTGACCTGTTTCACTAAATTAACCTTGAAGACTCACGCGGGGCTGTAGCTCAGTTTGGGAGAGCGCTAGAATCGCACTCTAGAGGCCGAGGGTTCGATCCCCTTCAGCTCCACAGTTAAGGGCCGCTTTTTATAAAAGCGGCCCTTTCTTTATGACCGCCGGAAACAGCTCCATAGGGCTGCATATCCACCCCCATTGTAAAGCCCACAATGCCCAACGACAGGCTGTAACAGTAACATCCAAACTTATACAATATCAAGAATAACCGCAAAAAATCAATTGAGTATAAGACAAAAATGACGAATCATATAAAATTTCGCCATGTTTTCATAAAACATACACATCGTTTTCACAGCGACGTGCGGCATGCCCCGCATTGCGCATGGCAAGGCAAGGGTTGATGCAATTTATACTCAATGGCAAAGAGACGGAATACACCGGCGACCCGGCGATGACGCTGTTCGACTACATCAAGAACGTGGCGGGCCTTACGGTGACGGAAGTCGGGTGCGCAGGCGGCGGCCGGTGCGGCGCCTGTACGGTAGAGGTCGACGGCAAGGCCATGCTTTCGTGCCGTACCCCCATGGCCAGGGTCGCGGACGCGCTGGTCGAAACCTCCGGCGAGACAGGCCAGCTGATACAGGACATCTTTTCGATGGCCCTCAGGAAACGGGGGACCCCCGAATGCCACTACTGTGTCCCGGAAGTAATGATGAAGGCAAGGCTGTTTCTTGAAAAGAATCCCGAACCGACCGAAAAAGACGCCCGCTATGCCATCGCGCACCACCTCTGCCACTGCATCGGTCATTATAAAGTCGCCCGGTCCCTCCTCGACGCGGCTGAAATTCTGAAAACCCGGGCGGGCGCCCCCGGCCCGATTGATCCGGCATGACACGACGATACCTGCGCCACGATGCCGGCGCCTGCATAATAGGCTTGACGCGGCACGGGCGCGGCCCCCAGTGTATTGGCAGTAAACTAAAATCATTATAGCCACGCCATGCCCCTCTTCTCTGCAATAATACCGACGTACAACAGGAGCGGTCCCGTCAGGGAAGCCATCGCGTCCGTGCTGGGACAGGTTTGTACCGACTACGAGCTCATTGTAGTAGATGACGGGTCGTCCGATGCCACCGCAGCCATCGAGCACGAATATGAAAAGAAATTGAAGTACCTCCGGCAGGAGAACCAGGGAGTGAGCGCAGCCCGGAACGCGGGAGTGAAGTCCTCCTCCGGCGCGTGGATCGCCTTCCTTGATTCCGATGACCTGTGGCTGCCGGAAAAGCTCGCGCGGCAGGCGGACTACATCCGCGACCACCCCGGGGTGATGATCCACCAGACTGACGAGCGGTGGATACGGAACGGCAGGCCGGTGAACCCGGGAGCGCGCCACCTGAAGCGGGAAGGACATATCTTCATCGACTCCCTCGAACTCTGCCTCATCAGCCCCTCGGCCGTCGTCCTGTCGCGCGAATGCTTCGACCGGTACGGCCCCTTCGACGAAGACCTGCCGGCCTGCGAGGACTATGATCTCTGGCTCAGGATAACCAAAGACGAATGGACAGGGTTCCTGCCTGAACGCCTGGTGATACGGCACGGCGGTCACCCCGACCAGCTCTCGGCGAAGTACCGGGGAATGGACCGTTTCAGGGTATATTCTATATTCAGCCTGCTCTCCCGGCACGGCTCGTCGATCGATCCCGATTACCGCGAAAAGGCGGTTGCCGCAGCGCTGAAAAAGGGGCAGGTATTGCTGGATGGAGCCAAAAAGCGAGGGCATATTGTTTTCATGGAACGGCTCGGTACGGTGATGGAGATCCTTTCCGCCGGCGGGCTCGACTTCGGGGACACGGGGTTTCTGCTGTCCGGTACGGACTGGGCGAAATGATATCCTCCATCTGCCGATAACTATCAGTTAATCTTACTCTGACACCATCTTTTTACCGATAACTATCGGTTTGATGGGGCTCTGACCCCCGGAAGTTACCGATAACTATCGGTCCGGAAGTTGCTCTGACCCCCGTGAATACCGATAACTATCGCCCAATCCTGCCCTGACGCCGGATTGTTACCGATAACTATCGCCCATATATAAAAATTCCAGCACGAACATGTTTTTATGATTGAAAATTTACAATACAGGATACCCTGATTGAGGTATCGCATGAACACTACATTTCTGTAATTAATCGGTATAGCAATGCATGCATAACCATCAACCGGGACAGAGCTTTCATTAACGGCACGGTCATTGCTGCATTAATGGAGGGCGTATGGCTGCAATTAAAAACAGACGGCGCGGACCGGACACCATGGTAAAGATGATAACCGCCTTCAGCGTCCTTTCGTGGATCATCATCATAGTGGCCTTCAGCATCTTCCAGATGACGAACCCTACAAACCTCAGTTATAGTTCCGTCAGGAATTCCCTCCTCAGGTTTGAAAACGGGATCATCATCGCGAAGGTGCTGTTGTTCCTGAACTTCGTGCTGTGCGTCTGGGGCATCTTCATCAACATGGCGAGGAACAAGCGTAAGACCGACCGTTTCCGCATATCGCTGATTGCGTCATGCATTGTGTCACTGGCCGGATTCATCCTCATGATGGTGGCGCTGTAGGGAGGAAGGGCGCCTAACGCTCTTCTATGCGATAGCAGTAAACGGAATCCGACCCGCGCAGGAACAGCAGGCCGTCCCGGAGTGACGCATCGAGGAACGATTCAGAGGGAAATTCTTTCGACAGCAGAACGGTGCCGTTGTCCCTGAAGAGAATGAGCCGGGCCGTGCCGTTCTGCATCGTATATGTCACGGCGCAGGCCCCGCCCCGGCGGGTGATTGACGAATGGCCGTGACGCTTCGGCGGGACGCTCATGGCCAGCTTTATCCTCCCCGATTTCGCTACACGGAGGACGCGGTCACCATCAATGATGATGCAGTAGCCCTCGCCGTCTACGTGGAGCGATGTTTTGACCATGTGGACATGCGCCAGATCCGCCTCCTCATGGTCCCCGGATTCAATATCGATCAGCCGGATAGTGTCCCTGCCGACCGTGCCGTAATGGACCGCCGCGTAGAGCCCGTTCCCGGCCACCGCGACCCCCTTCACCATGGCCCCCTGCGGCGCCCTGCCGCGATGAATGATTTTTCCACGGGGACTGACGAAGCAGTAGGAGCCATCGAGAAACCCCACGCCCCCGAAATCACCGACATCGGAAAAGGCCAGCGCCGTGCAGGTGCGGCCGGCAATGCGTGTCTGGCTTATGTTCCCGTTATAATCAGCCACCCGTATCCCGGTATGGTCGCCGTTCATGAGGAAGATCAATTTCCCGCCATGGGAGAGGTAGGGATATTCCATAGACTCTATCTTCCAGAAGCGGTCCCCTGACGCGTTGAGATACTCGACTTCACTCCCGATCTTCTGGAACTTCGCAAGATACTCGCCGTTCCCGCTGAAGGCGGCGAGCCCCTCCGCGACTATGCCGGAAACCGCCACCTCGCCGTTGCTTTTCAGCAAAAAGTAAGCGCTGTCGTCCGCTCTGACGAAGAAACGGATGTTCGCCCGCGCCTTCGCCGGCGAGGTTGCAAGAGCGGAGATGTCTTTTATGCCGCCCCACCATTCGGGATAGACCTCGGTCCCGGCCGTTGGGGAAAACAGGAGGAGCGCCGCCAGCGCCCCCGCGATGAGCCCGGGGAAAAAGTAGTACATGGCCTAATCCTGGAGGAAGCTCTTCAGGCGCTGGCTCCGCGAGGGGTGGCGGAGGCGCCGGATCGCCTTTTTCTCTATCTGCCGGATCCGCTCCTTCGAGAGCTTGAACTCATCGCCTATCTGCTGGAGCGACATCGGCTCATAGCCGTCGAGCCCGAAACGCATCTTGATGATCTGCCGCTCGGATTCGGTGAGGGTCTTCAGCACGTCGTCCAGGGCGGAGGAGAGGGACTCGTCCAGCACGTTCTTGTCCGGCGAATCGACCCGCTGGTCAACGATCATGCTGAGTATCGTGGTGTCCTCAGAGTCACCATACGATGAATCGAGCGATATATAGTCCTGGGTGATATTACGGAGGTGGTTGATCTCCTCGTCATCCATATCCAGGTCCTCGGCGATCTCGCCCGGGGTCGGTTCCCTCCCGAGCCTGCTCTCGAGCTTTTTATGGACCTTTTCTATTTTCTGGATATCGGCGGTCCGGTTCAGCGGCAGGCGGATCAGCGACGCCTTCTGGGAAATGGCGAGGATGATGGCCTGTCGTATCCACCAGACCGCGTAGGAGATGAAATGAAAGCCCCGGTCGGGGTCGAATTTTTCCGCGGCCTTGATGAGGCCCATGTTTCCCTCGTTGATCAGGTCAAGGAGAGAGATGCCGCTGGTCTGGTATTTCTTGGCGATGGAGACTACGAAGCGCAGGTTTGCCTTGATGAGCCTGTTCTTCGCGTTTTCGTCGCCGTCACGGGTGGCGCGCGCGAGGGTATCCTCCTCCTCCCGCGACAGGAGGGGGATCTTGTTTATCTGGTCCAGATACCACGAAATCGATGAATCCGAATAGCCGGCAGCTATTTCTTTTCCTGGATTTGGGCTTCACCTTCAGGAGATCAATGTCGAGGTCCTCGGTGAAGTCCTGTTCCTGTTCCTGGTCCTGCTCTTCATCATCAGCGGCGTTCGGTTCCGCCAGGGAGTCCCGGGCTTCATCCTCAAGCTTGTCATGTTCCCGGGTGTTGTCTTTTTTTTTCTGCTTTTTCATAGTACCAGCACATTTCGTCGCCGCCGGATGCTCTGTGGCGCCATGCAGCATACTTATCTGCTCGCTGAGATGGCGGCCTGTCGCGAAAGCGGCAGTAATTGATGTATGGGAATAATGGAATTTTTCAAGAATCCGGTCAAGCAATATTCGCTCAATGCCGGCAGGGGTGCATGAAATACGGCGCCGGTCGGGACACGGGACCGGTCTCCGCTCAGCCCGTAAACAAAAAGAGACGCCGGGCCTTATTGTCAGGATGCATAATGGAAAGCACCTTTCAAAATCCCCGCGTCTCTTCCGGCAGGAGGCCGTACGTCAGGCCTCCCGGCATGTCACCTCATTGAGGTGGCCCTATTTTTTAGGCTTCGGGACCTTCAGTACCCAGCCCGGCATGATCAGGTCAGGATCGCCTATCTGGTCCTTGTTGGCCTCGTAGATCCTCTTCCAGAGCATGCCGTTTCCATAAAATTTCTTCGCTATATACCAGAGGCAGTCCTTGTAATTCTCCCGGTACTGCACGGTGTACAGAAAATAATCCTTTTCCTGTTCATCGACCTGCTGCTGATCCTGCGTCGTTCCCTCGGTCCCATCTCCCGCAATGTCGGTCCCATCGAGCCTCTTGCCCATTGCCAGATATGCCAGGCGCAGCGCCTCCTCGGATGCGGCGATTGATTCACGGTATTTCCCGTCCGCGAGCTTGGTTTTCGCATCTGCCAGCGATTCCCTGGCCGCGTTCATCGCATCCTTGTTGGCTGCCGCAAGCTTCGACTTTTCCGCCATGGCGATCGCTTTCTGGGCGGCAGACAGTCTGTCAGTCGCGGTGTTCTTCAGGGCGGCAAGGAGCGCCTCATCGGCGTTCAGCTTCGCCACCTCGACGGCGGAAAATCCCTTCTTGAGCTCCTGGGCGTCATACGACTTTTCCGCCAGGTCCGCGTTTTCATTCGCCAGATTTAACTTATCCGGCGCGTATTTTTTCGCACCGTACTGCTCGGCCTCTTCTATGGTCCTCTTCACCTCGACGATCGAGTCGCGGAGCATGTCTTTCTTGCCCAGGGCGGTGGCCCGTGCGCTCTTCGCTTTTTCATCGGCCAGGACCGCCGACCTATATGCCTCTTCATACTGTTTGTTCTGGAACTGGTCATTGGCGCGCTTGAGGCTGTCTTCCGCCTCGCGGTATTCTTCAGGGGCGAGCCGCTCGGCATACGCGTCACCGGCCTCCTCCACGCTCTTTTCCGCGATCGCGATGGTGTCCTTCGCCACCAGGGGGAGCGCCTTGTTGTAGGCCAGCTGCGCGAGGCTTGTCGCTTCCTCGGCTGAGCTCTTGGCCTTGTCGGCGTCCTTGTCCGTCACCTGGTCATGGCTCTCCAGGAGCTTCGTCCTGGCAAGGTCAAGGTCTTCCGGCGCATACTTGTCCGCATTCACTTTCTGCGCCGTGTTGATCGCGCTCTTCGCCGTTGACATCTCGCGGATGGGAACGCTCACCTTGCACGCCGTGACCATGGCGACCGTAAACACGGCCGTGATTATAACCGATAAAATTTTAACCCGCCTCATAATGACCTCATCCTGTAATAATTATTAGCGACCGAAAGCAATTAATGACGAATTGTAATCAAGGGAACAGGGGAAGCGGTTATCCGGAAAAAGATTTTACCGCCTGGTCCTCCGAGTCAAAGATCTCAAAAAACGAGGTTAACTTGGTCAGCTCGAACACCTTCCGCACCGATGCGAACACATTGATGATTTTCAGTCCGCCCTGGTATTTCTTGAGGTTTGACAGGCTGGAGATAAGAGCGCCGATACCGGAAGAATCTATGTAGGATACTTTTTCCAGATTGATCACGACGTTATATTTTTTTTCTTCGATGAGCTTGTTTATGATGTCTTTTATTTCAGGAGCGTTATAAAGATCTATCTCGCCCGCAATATCCAGGACGATAACATCTCCTTTTGATCTGGTCGTTATATCCATCTGCCCGGTATCCCCCTCGTTTTACGATATGCATGGCACTGCAAGCAACACTATATATGGTTCTATTTTTTATGTCAAGATTATTTATCTCAATTGAATATGGTCAAGTGAATTTTTATACATTTCACATTAAATGTCACCGTTTCCATACAGGGCTTCCCATTTCCTGTATTCAGCATCGAAGACGCCTCCGGCGATGCTTTTTCTTATCTCATTCATGAAGCTATTCATGAAATACAGGTTATGATACGTGTTATAGATCAGCGCCGAAATCTCGCCGACACGGAACAGGTGCCGCAGGTAGGCCCGTGAATAGTTGCGGCACACATAACAGCCGCACGTTTCATCAAGCGGCGAGAGGTCCGCCTCGAAAGCCGCGGACTTGATGCTGAATCTCCCGGCCGAGGTAAAAATCGTGCCGTTGCGCGCGATACGGGTGGGCATCACCGAGTCGAACATGTCGATGCCGTGGCGTATCGCGTAGAGGATCTCCATGGGGCTCCCCACGCCCATCATGTACCGCGGGCGGTCGGCCGGAAGGAGGGAGAGGGTATATTCGGTGATCTCCCGGTACAGCTCCTTCGGCTCGCCCACCGAGAGCCCCCCTATCGCTATGCCGGAAAACGGAAGCTCGAGCAGGCGCTCCGCGCACTCTTTGCGAAGGTCCCTGAAGACGCTCCCCTGCACGATCGCAAACAGGGCCTGGCGGTCCGTGTCGAAAGTATCGCGCCAGTAGCGGTGCGAGGCGTGCGCCCATTCCACGGTCCGGTCCACTGCTTTCCGCGCCTCCGCCTCCTCGATCGGATACTCGGTGCACTGGTCCAGCACCATCATGATGTCGGAGCCGATCGCCCTCTGCACGTCCAGGACCGACTCGGGAGAGAAGAAGTGGAGCGAGCCGTCGATGTGCGACCGGAACTCCACGCCGTTCTGCTTCACACGGCAGAGGTCCGAGAGTGAAAAGACCTGGAACCCGCCCGAGTCGGTAAGGACCGGTTTATTGTAGTTCATGAAGGCGTGCAGGCCCCCCGCCTTCTTCAGCACCTCCACGCCGGGACGCAGGTACAGGTGATAGGTGTTGGAGAGGATGATGTCGAAATCGAGCTCCTCCACGTCGCGCCCGGACAGGGCGCGTATCGACCCCCGCGTACCCACGGGCATGAACACGGGCGTGCGTATCGTTCCCCGCGAGGTGACGATCTCGCCGGTGCGCGCTGCGGTGTCTGTTATCGGTGGAGGTTACACGAAATTGCATGAGGGTATTGGAGCGGAGGGGGCGGAAATGTCAAATGGAAATTGGGGCGTTTGTGGTTGGGGTTATACGCATGTAGGCGGGGTTATACGCATGTAGGCCGGGTCACGTGACCCGGCCTACATGCGCGTTATTTCTTCTCGTCCTGAAACTTAAACGTATGCTCCACATATTTCTTCCCGCCGAACGGAGGCTCCGGGAAGCGCCATGTGGCGATTTTTATTCCATAATTAGAATTATTATTATCATCAAAGCGAACAAAATTGGTCAAACTAGCTTTGTTTTATTCTTTAACGCTTTTCTTAATTGTTTCCTTTGCCAAACGGTAACAGCCCTAGCAAGTTTTTTCCCGTCTTCTGCTACAGTTTTTGCTAATTTTAAAAAATCAGGTACACTCTGAGTTGGTGTACCAGGTTTCGATTTTACAAGACCATGAATAACAAAATTGCGATTATCTCGCCATTTATCCACTTCTTCCTGAAGGCTTGTTATGTGTCTACCACTGATTTTTATCCCGGGATATTCTATTGGATCAGGATATATTTTTTTCCAATCTTTAATCAAAGTGTTGAATATCTTATGGTTAGTTTTACAACCTACACCCTCAAGGTATGACCATAGTCTATCACTCATAATACTCTCTTCAAGGGTAATCGCTTCAAGGAAATATTTTTTTGAAATGGCATTATTAATCCTTCCCCAAGCTACCTTATAACTATAATATTTTGCAAAATTTTTCTCCATGATATGTTCCGATAACAAGTATGAGAATAGTTTGGCTCGAATACTACTAAACGAACTTAAGACATAACTATGATATCAAACAAATTTATTATTTTGAATACCATAAGACACGTCTATTCGAAGTATCAGCAACATATACTCCTTCAGTATTAACAAATACACTAAAAGGTTGAAACAAACTATAAGTACTAATACCACCATTATTTGGAGTATTAGATGTAAAACTGCCACCCTGACCATACACCATTGTTGCTGTAGTACTGATACCGGTATAATATAATATTCGAGAGTTAAATGTATCGGCAATATATAACCCATCAACTTCCACTGCTATACCCCATGGAACATTCAAACTATCAGCACTAATACCACCATTATTACCAGTATTGGTAGTAAAACTACCTCCCTGACCATACACCCTTGTTGCTGTCGTACTGGTGCCAGAATAGTACAATACACGACTGTTCTCACCATCAACGATATAAACACCACCTGCATCAACAGCAACGTCACGTGGTCCCATTAAGCTATCAGCACCAATACCGCCATTATTGGAAGTATTAGAAGTAAAACTGCCACCTTGACCATACACCCTTGTTGCTGTCGTACTGGTGCCAGAGTAATACAATACACGATTATTAGCTGTATCCGCAATATATACCCCTCCAGTATCAGCGGTAATACCACAAGGATAATTCAAACTATCAGCACTAATACCGCCATTATTGGCAGTATTAGAAGAAAAGCCACCTCCCTGACCATACACCCTAGCTGCTGTCGTACTTGTGCCAGAATAATACAATACACGTTGTTATCGCATCAGCAATATATACCCCTCCAGTATCAACAAAAATACCCCAAGGACCACTCAAACTATCAGCACTAATACCGCCATTGTTAGCTGTATTATTAGAAAAACTGCCTCCCTGACCATAAACCCTGCCCCGCCAAATGGATTAAGTATTAGATGTAAAACTGCCACCTTGACCATACACCATTGTTGCTATTGTACTGTTGCCAGAATAATATAATATACGATTATTTGAATTATCAGCAATAAATATACCTCCCGTATCAACACCCACATGAATGGGTTTATACAAACTATTAGCACTGATCCCGCCATTGTTAGCTGTAATTGTAGTAAAACTACCACCTTGCCCATACACTCTCATTGCTGTCGTGCTTGTACCGGAATAATACAAAACACGATTGTTATCAGAATCAGCAATATAAATTCCTCCCGCATCAACTGATACGTCATAAGGATGGTTCAAACCATCAGCGTTAACAGCTCCTTTATTGGCAAAATTTGTAGTAAAACTTCCTCCTTGTCCATATACTCTCGTCGCTGTCGTACTAGTCCCAGCATAATATAATACACGATTATTGCTTCTATCAGCAATATACACACCTCCAGAATCAACTGCTATACCCCATGGTCCATTTAAACTATCAGCACTTATTCCACCATTATTACGAGTACCTGATGTAAAACTGCCTCCTTGACCATATACCCGTGTCGCTGTCGTGCTGGTACCGGAATAATATAACACACGATTATTGGTATAATCAGAAATATATACACCTCCAGCATCAAGGGCAATACCACAAGGTTGACTCAAACTATCAGCGCTAACTCCGCCATTATCACCATTACCTGTTGTAAAATTGCCTCCCTGTCCATATACGCGTGTTGCTGTTGTACTGGTACCGGAATAATACAATACACGGTTGTTCATGTAATCAACAATATAAATACCTTCTGAATCCACAGCAATATCTCTAGGATAATACAAACTATAGGATCTAGTTGTACCATCAGTTGTAAAACTTCCATCCTGTCCATAAACACGTGTCGCTGGAATATTCCACTTCGCATACAACGTCACACTCTCCGTCCCCATGGTGTAATCCGCGCCATCCGTATACACAACAGAACCGCCGGAAGATGTCGCCCACCCCGCAAAGGTGTACCCATCCCGGGTAAACGCATTCAACGTCAACGCCGCTGTCGCGTCACAGGCAATGGTCTGCGGGTCCATTGTCCCGGTGCCGCCATTCGGATCAAAGGAGACCGTGTAGTCATTCGGCGTCCATTTCGCAAACAGGGTCACGCTTTCGGTACCCATGAGGTAGTCCGCGCCGTTTGCAGTACTCGACCGGCCCCGTTTCAGAAGTCGCCCAGCCGGCAAAACTGTACCCTGCCCTGGTATAGGTGTTAGTATTTAAAGGTTCAGTCTCGCCGATAAGTATCGCCTGTGGGTCCATTGTGCCGGTGCCGCCGTTAGCATTGAATGTGACGGTATTCTCATTGTGCTACCCAGTTCGCGAATACCGTTATGCTGTCAGTGACGGTTGTTCCCGCTGAAAACTGCGTGCCGCCGCCATCAATCTCTGTCCACCATCCGCCAAAGGTGTAGCCATCCAGCGTCGGGTCTGCCGGCAGGGTGCCCACCGTGGTATCAGGGGAAGCAACAATTTCATCAGACACCGCGGACCCGCCCGTGCTGTCAAACGTCACCGTGTATGAATAGCTGTCCCATCGTGCGAATATGGTTATGTTGCCGGAAACAGTCGTGTCCGCAAGGAACTGGGTGCCCCCTCCGCCAGTCTCGGTCCACCATCCGCCGAAATTGTATCCTGTGTAAAGCGGCGCTGTCGGCAGGGTCCCCACATTGATGCTCGGAGACACGACCGATATGCTGGTCGGGACCGGCGCGGTCGTAGCTCCCTGGCCGTCGAAGGTCACGACATAGGTCGGGTTGGCCGACCAGAGGGCGTATACGATCATGCTTCCCGTCACAGCAGTCGTGGCAATGAATTCAGTCCCGGTTCCGTTGGGGCCGGTGTACCACCCGGCAAAATAGTAACCGCTCTTCGTTGGAGCGGTGGGCAGGGCGTCCACGGTAGTCGCGGGCGAGGCCACGGTTTTGGTTGCAGGGCTTGCATCGACCGTGGCAGACTGGCTGTCAAAATCTACCGTGTATGAATAGCTATCCCATTTCGCATAAAGGGTAAGCGCTTCGGTCACTATATCATTATCAAAATCCCATTCGGCTATATATGTAGCATCAGCATACCAGCCGCCGAAAAGATATCCGGTTTTCGCGGGAGAGGCCGGTTCAGCAACAAGCCCACCATCCGCAACAACCTGGCCAATGACTGACGTCCCGCCCTGGGAGTCAAAGGAAACATTGAAGGTCAGGCCAGGGGATACAGGGAATAATGGCAGTATTGATGTCTTTTTTTTCGTGCATGAAGCCATGGATAAAACGGTCAGCACCGCCAGTATTATAACAGGCACTGATTGTTTGCGATAATCGTTCCGCATCTTCATATTTCATGGCTCCTTATATATTCTTATTTTTAAAAGGCATTGCGCGCGTGCTTAAAATAAAAAGCCGCATGAACATGCACGCGAACACATGGATGCCGGGATAACGAAAAACTATTTGGTGAGAAATTTTGGCTTGAATATGCCGGAGGCTTAAAAAACGATCCGTCCGAAGTCCGAAGTCCGAAGTCCGAAGTCCGAAGTCCGAAGTCCGAAGTCCGAAGTCCGAAGTCCGAAGTCCGAAGTCCGAAGCTGGTTCCACGGTTATTTGTGAATAATGAATATGCATGTCGTTTTAAAACAGAAGTTTTATTAATATAAAATATAAATATTTGAAGCCGATATGTCAATAAATTTTAGCACAGGTAGGCTTTTTTTGGTATTACAGCATGTTTGTGGTGGAGGTCACGCTCCGGTACGGGCGGCGGTGGCGCGGTCGTTTGTGTGCATGCAGGCGGGGTCACGCGCGACTCTTCAATTTCGTTTTAAACCTCTTTCTGCGCTGGTCAAATTCCTTCAATGAATCGCGGAATTCCGGGGAGCGTTTCTCGCGGGCGGTGATCCGCGTAAAGCCTTCTCGTATCAGCATTTCCTCCACAAGCTGGACTTCGGTTTTAACGCTACTTGTGTTCTTTTTCATGAAGATATCTCCGGATTATCGATTCATAGTTCTTCTTGAAATCGGATATAGCGTAATTCAATCCAGACTTATGATCAAGATGGGTAAAAGCGATTACGCGCTTTTTACAACCCCGACGGTCGAGCATGTCCTTATGCACGTAGCCATGGGCGCAATCGTAACGCTCCATTTCCCTCCATGAACCATTGAAAAAATATTCAATTTTGACAACGAAGTCAAGAATATTCTTCCTGTCAGAAAGGAAATAGATCACGATCCTTACAACCTGGTTGATGTATATTTTATAATTATTTACCGGCATGTTCGCACCAGCGATTTTAGCCTGTATACGAATGGCATGCCGGATAAATAAATTTTTTTCAAAAAGCGTTATTAAGTTGCAAGGTCGTTTGTGTGCATGTAGGCGGGGTCACGTGACCCCGCCTACATGCACACGTGACCCCGCCTACATGCACACGTGACCCCGCCTACATGCACACGTGACCCGGCCTACATGCGCACGTGACCCGGCCTACATGCGCACGTGACCCGTCCTACATGCGCGTAAAAAATCTTTTCACATCTCTTTCTCCTCATTCGTAATACCCATTAAAAAACCAAAATAGGACCAACATGCATCACCATAACAAACACATAAGATACTACATCGACAATGCCGCATATTTTATCACGACGGTGACCGATAGGCGATTCCCCTGGTTCGAGGATGATATTCTATGCGGATTGTTTATTGACGACCTGGAATTATGCGCTGCAATAAAGAATTTTATTATACTGGGTTATAAGATCAATCCCGATCATATACACCTTCTCATTCAACCTCAAGATAAACACGACTTCTCTGAGGTCATGCGGTCTCTAAAGACAAATTTTTCACGAAACGCAAACCATGTAATTGCATCATGCACATCAAAAGAGGGCCATATTCAACAACAGAGACTGACAGGTCCGCACTATCGCCTTCATAAATACATAGACATGTTTAAGGAAAATCATAAGAAAATGAATCCGTACCCTCCATTCAGGTGGCAATCATCATTTCACGACCACGTTATCCGGGATAAAAGGGACCTCGATATACATCTGCGGTATTTGCAATTCCAATGCGTAAAACATGGATTGCGGGAAAACAAATGGTTGTGGATTGCCCCACATGTAGGCCGGGTCACGTGACCCGGCCTACATGCACACGTGACCCGGCCTACATGTGCACGTGACCCCGCCTACATGTGCACGTGACCCCGCCTACATGTGCACGTGACCCCGCCTTCAAATGGCGTACGGATCTTTCGAAAAAAGTTAATTGACACAATTCTCTTTTACCGGCACCTGTACTATTCAGCGTATCCAAAAATTTAATCATATTATCAAGGAAAACACAATGAATCTATCACAGATCACCCGTTTTATCTGCTGCTTTTTCATTATATTTACCGTATCAAGCTGCAGCGCAAACCTCAGCTCCGACAACGCCAAGGTGAGTTACGGCATCGGCACGCAGTTCGCGAAAGACATGAAGGGCCGGGGCATGGAGCTCGACATGAAGGCCTTCAACCTGGCAGTGGAAGACGTGATGAAGGGCAAGGAGAGCAGGATCAAGGACGAAGATATACGGAACGCGTTCCAGAAGCTTTCCGAAGAACTGATGAAGAAACAGATGGCGAAGGCGACCGAAAACGTCAAGATCGGCGAGGAATATCTCGAGAAGAACAAGAAGAAGCAGGGGGTCCAGGTGACCAAGAGCGGCCTCCAGTACCGCGTCATCAAGGAAGGCGCCGGGGTCACCCCGAAAGCGACCGACATCGTCAAGGTCCATTACAAGGGGACGCTGATCGACGGGACCGAGTTCGACAGCTCCTACAAGCGGAACCAGCCGGCGGAATTTCCCCTGAACCAGGTGATACCGGGCTGGACGGAAGGCCTCCAGCTCATGAAGGCCGGGTCCAAGTATGAGCTGGTCATTCCGAGCGCACTCGGCTACGGCGAGCGGGGCAACCAGAGCATACCCGGCAATTCGGTCCTCATCTTTGAAGTGGAGCTTCTTGAGATCAAACAGAAATAGGAACCGGCATTATCGTACCCCCCCTCCCCCTGCGGAGGCGGGGGCGCTTCCTTAGCAAAAGCTCTTCCAATCACAAAGGGGGTACAGCGATGAAAAACAGATTCGCCTTCTTCTCCCGGACCTCACAGAACAACCCATCCCGAACATCACGAAAGGACTTCATACGGATGATCGCCGCCTTTGCGGCCACCGCCCCCTTCCTGAAAGGCCTCGATTCATTTGCGGGGCCGTCGCAGAAGGGGACGCTCGGTCCCCGCGTAAAAAGGAAGGCCACAACTGCCTGCGACCTTGCGGTGGTCAAGGGCGGGGCCCCGGCGCAGATGACCCGCAAGGCGATCGAGGCCCTCGGCGGGATCGACCGTTTTGTCCGGAAAGGCGACACGGTGGTGATCAAGCCGAACATCGGATGGAACCGGACGCCCGAATACGCGGCCACCACCAATCCCGAGGTGGTCGCGGCGCTGGTGAAGCTCTGCCGCGCCGCCGGCGCGCGGCGCGTGAAGGTCTTCGACAGGACCTGCAACGACGCCGCCATGTGCTACGCGGCCAGCGGCATCGCGGACGCGGTCCGCGGCGCCGGCGGGAGCATCTACCATGTCATTGACGCCAAATTTATCCCGGGGCGTTTTCCCGAGGGCAGCAAGATGGAAGCGTGGCCGATTTACCGCGATGCCGTCGAATGCGACTGCTTCATCAACGTGCCGGTGGCCAAGCACCACGGGCTCTCACGGGTCACCCTCTCGATGAAAAACCTGATGGGGGTCTGCGGCGGCAGCCGCGGCATGATGCACTGGAACATTGACCGGAAGCTGGCCGAGCTCGCGAAATTCATCAACCCGGACCTCACGGTGATCGACGCGAACCGCATCCTTACGAGGAACGGCCCTTCCAGCGGCAACCTCGGAGACGTCAGGACCATGAAGACAGTGATCGCCGGCGCGGACCAGGTCCTGGCCGATTCCTACGCCGCGACGCTCTTCGACCTCCGGGCGGAAGATATCGGCCACATCATGGAAGCGGAAGGGTTGAAGGCGGGCTCCGCCGCAATTGGGCGGGCAAAAATCACGACAATACGGATCTGATGGCAGGCAGGGCACAAGGATGGGTTATCGCGCGCCGCTGCGCACAGTCGCTGTCGGCGTTCCTGCTCGTGTATATCCTCTGGAACACGCGCTATCCCCTCGCGGGGTATATCAACCCGAAATTCTATTTCCTGATAGATCCATTCGCCATGTTCACGACCTCCATCGCGGAACGTGTCCTCCTCCCGGGCCTCCTGTACGCGTCAGCGCTCCTGCTTTTCACCCTTGTCGCGGGAAGGCTGTTCTGCGGCTGGTTCTGCCCGCTCGGGGCCCTGCTTGACCTCTTCTCATCCATCATAATGAAATTAAAAAAAATCTTCCGGAAAAGAGAGAGGGAACGCGAGCCGCATCCGCTGCGTGCCGTTAAATACGCGGTCCTTGGCGCAGTCCTTGTTTTCGCCCTGTTCGGCGTTCAGCTTGCCTGGACGCTTGATCCCATCACCATATTCGTCCGCGCATTTTCGTTCAACGCGCACCCCTTTATCGACGGGGCCATACACAGCGGGTTCGTGCAGGTGCTGGAAATTAGCGGGTACCCTGAGTGGCTGGAATCGATATACAACACTCTCAGGGAGGGCTTTCTGAGCCTCTCGACCCCCTATTTCCCCCATACCGGCGTCATCCTCGGCATGCTCGCCGCAATACTGGCGCTTGCCCTGGTCAAGCGGCGTTTCTGGTGCAGATACCTCTGTCCTCTGGGGGCAATGCTCGCTCTGCCCGCCCGGTTTTCGCCCTTCCGGCGCAACGTTGACGAGTGCACCGTCCTGTGCGGGTCGTGCATGCATACCTGCCGCATGAATGCCATCAGGGAGGACAATTCCTACCTCGCGGAAGAATGCGTTCTCTGCATGGATTGCATGGCGGATTGCCCGAGGGGTAAGACGACGTTTTCGTTCCGTTGGCCCTTCGATCGGGGGTCAGAGCAAACTGCTACCGATAACTATCGGTCTGAATCTGGGTCTGAAGCGGGGTCAGAGCAACTTCCAGAGAGCCAGAAAAGGCATCTTACCGATAACTATCGGTACCAGCAGGGGTCAGGGCAGACTTTTACCGATAACTATCGATACCAGAAGGGGTCAGAGCACCCTATTTCCGGGGTCAGAGCACTCTCCCGTCCCGGGATGACGCGAGAACAATTCATCCTCACCACGCTGGGAGCGATAGCGCCGCTGCCCATGCTCGCCGCCAGCCTCCCTGCCGGCCCCCCTCCCCGCCCCGGGAACGCCTCGCGCATCCGGCCCCCCGGAGCGCTCCCCGAAGTTGAATTCATACAGAGATGCATCCGCTGCGGCGCCTGCATGAAGGTGTGTCCCACCAATGTCCTGCAGCCGTCCCCCGTCGACGGACGGCCCGACGCGATGTGGGCACCGGCGCTCGATACGCGGCGCGGTTACTGCGAGCACGGGTGCAACCTCTGCGGACAGGTATGCCCTACCGACGCCATTGCGAAGCTTTCCCTCGGGGACAAGCAGAAGGAAAAAATCGGCATCGCGGTGTTCAACAAAACGATATGCCTGCCCTACGCGAAAGGTGAAGACTGCATCGTGTGCGAGGAGCACTGTCCCGTAAAGGGGAAGGCGATCAGGGTGCGGAAGGCGCGGGTGAAGGGACGTATCGTGCGGCTGCCCTCGGTGGTCACCGACCTCTGCATCGGGTGCGCCATATGCGAGCAGAAATGCCCCACGGCCCCCGACAAGGGGATCATCGTGGTGAAGGTACAGGGGGCCTGACCCCCCCGCCTACGAGGTCCTCTTGATGACCTTGTTCAGCTCCTGGGCCTTGTCATGGATGATCTTCATGAAATCGATGACCCTCGTGTTCGACATGGATATCTCCTGCGCCATTTCGGACATCCGCTCTATCGTTTTCAGGGTCTGTTCCATGGAGTTCTTCTGCTCGTTGGTCGAAACAACGATCTCTTTCGACATCCTCTCGACAACGTCCGCCTGGTGTATGACCATCTCAAGGGCCTTGTTCTGCTTGGTCATCAATATCTTCACGCTGTCGATCCCCTGGCTGATGGTGCCGACCATCTGGAAGATCACGTCCGTTGATTCCTTGGTGCCCACCACGATGCGGGCGCCGGTGTCCATGTCTGATATGATCCTGGTGATCTGCTTGCCGATCTCCTTGGAATTGTCCGAGGTCGCCTGCGCGAGCTTGCCGATTTCGTCCGCAACGACCGCGAACCCCCTGCCGTAATCGCCCGCGCGCGCGGCCTCGATCGCCGCGTTCAGGGAGAGGAGGTTGATCCGGTCGGAGATGTCGTCGATCATCGCAATGAACTGGTTGATTTCCTTGCCTCCGGCGTTGATGAGGCTCATGGTCTCGGTCATGCTTTTCAGGCTGTCCCCGGTGACGGTCGCCTGACGCTGGATCTCCTTGATGCTCTCCTCGACCTTCATGCTCTCCTGAATCAGGTTCTTCTGCGCCTGGTTCAGATCAACCGCCAGGAGCTTCGATTTTTCTCCCTCGTCCTTCTGGTTGATGGTGGCCTGGTAGATGTTCTCTATGGAGCCTGACAGCTCTTCAAAGGTCGAGGACATCTCCTCGCTGGTGGCCGCCTGCTCCATGGACATGCTGGAAAAGCGCCTGGTGATGTCCTGCATCTGCTCGGTCACATTCAGGAACTCGTCGGATATACCCGTGGCGGTCCCCACGATCCCCTCAAGGTGCTCGGCGCGTTCCTGGGCCACCCTCCTGAGGTCCTTCTGCTCATCGTAAAGGCCGGCGAGGTCTTTCCGCATGACGTTGATCTTGTCCGCCAGGGCCAGTGAAAGCACGACTATGATCAGCGACGAGCCGATCTGCACGCCCCATTCGGTAAGGAACATGTTGGGCACCACGCCGAAGGCCTTCAGCACATACAGCACTATCCCGACAATCAGGCCCCCGAATCCGAAGGCGATGAACATTGCCTCGCGGGATTTCCTTATTGCGGTATAACATATTAGGATGAAAATCAGCAGCGACAGTATGCCGACAAGCGCCGTCGCGACGCGGATGGCAAGGGCATACGGCACCAGGAGACTGCACACGGCCCATATCAAAGCCGGTATGATCACGGCAAAGACAAGCACCCTGTCGATCGCCTTGAATTTCCGCCGCAGGTCCATCATGACGCGCATGAAGATGGCGGCAGTCGCAACCGACGTAAGCATGAAAAACGGCAGGGAGTTGCCGGCCCACCAGATCGCGTTGGGCCACAGGTACTGGAACGAATACCCGTTCAGGGTCATCTGGAAAAGGATATACGACGCGATGAAGAGGACATAGAGGATATAGCTCTTATCGCGGCTTGCCACGAATATGAAAAAATTATAGATAAGCATGATCAGCATGAGGCCGTAGTAGATCCAGAAGACCGGCGTCTTGTTCTGCATGAGGTGAAGATAGGCCTTCTGGGACAACAGCGTTGGGATAAAATTAATGGAGCTCTTCGTTTCAATCCGCAGGTAGTAGGTATAGAGCCCCGGCCCTTGCTTGAGATTGAAGACAAAATTCTTGTCCTCGATCTCCCGGTCATAGAAGGGATACCTGTTGCCGGTCTTCACGACTCGATACCCATCGCCGTCAGGAATATATAAATCGAGATAATTCATGAGGGGGTATGAAATGTCAAGGAAGTGGTTCATCGGGCCGCTGCCGTTATTATCGATGGCGAAACGAAACCAGTAGACGGAGGGGGTGAATCCGAAATTCAGGGACTCCCCCTCTGACCTCGTCCAGCCGTCCGCGGCCGGGGCCTGGTCTATGGTCAGTGTTTTATCCTTGTCTTCAAGATATTCGATGTTGGTACCGATCACCTGGCGTGAAAACGATTCATCAACACGTACAACATCAAGCGCGAACAGCGAAATTGGAAGCATGAGGATGGTTGCAGCCAGCAACAGGATAGAGGATTTCATGAAAGCACCTGCCACATTGGAATCAGAAGTTGACCTTTTCCTGTACGAACCGATTTTCCTTACAATTCTAAGATCACGTACAACGTCCACATAAATCAGAGGACGTCCTTTTTCGTCAGCGTATAAAAAAATGAAAGCGCATTAAAAAAAATGGCAAGAAAGAAAGAAGCCAGCGCGGCAAGCGTGACGCCGTACAACGCCTTTAACAGATTGCCGAGCATCTGCACGTAATTGAAGATGCTGCTGCCGTACTGCTGGAGCGCCGCGATCGGGTCGGTCTGGGGCGCGACCTTGCCTATGATGTCGGTTATATACGACGGCCGCATGATGGCCTTGAATACCGAGGGATACGCCGGGCTTATGTTCCACTGCACCGAGCGGGTAATGCCCGCCGCATACCTGACGATCATCAGGAACGCCGCCATGACAGCTGCGAAGACCAGGACCGAAAGTATCGTGTAACCGAAGATCACCAGCCACCTCTTCCTGGCCAGCGCGAGAAAATCGAAGGGGAGGCGCTTCAGGGGCACTCCTTCCGTCACCATGGGGGGCACCGCGATCCATATCAGCACCACCGCCGCGATGAGGAGCACGTTTACCAGGAACAGGGGGACCGAGAGGAGCCCCACGATCACCGGCCCGGCGTAGGGGATAAAGCCGAACAACGAGGGCACCAGCTCGGCGAACGCGGCCACGAAGAGGATGATGATCGACGCCAGCAGGATCCCGACCACGATATGCGCCTGGCGAAAGGTGGCCACAAGGAGCGAGCGGACGGTATGCCCGCCGGCAACGGCGTTACCGCGATGTATTGCACAATACCCGAGAATGACGCCCGCGAAAAGAAAGAATACCCCCAGGTTGTCGAGGAGGTGATACACCGCGCTCCCCTTTTCGGGTATAAGCGCCAGGAGGAAGAAGGCCACCAGCACGGCAATTCCCGCAAGGAGGCATACAAAGCAAGCGATCGCATCGCGTACCATTTTTTCCCGGGTAAAATACTTTTTAATCCCATCGAGATTCATAGCCTGCACGCTCCTTGGATAGTTATGAATTATTGCTTCCGCATAGTGATGAAACAGGACCGTTACCATGCTTTAACGTATTATTTGTAATAAACACAAATTTATCAAGCTATAAATTTATATATGTAAAGAAAAATCCGGCCCGGCCCATAAATTCATTTACAAAACCGGCAAACTTACCATCATTCCCATATGGATTCTGGCACCCTTTATATTATAGCGACACCGATCGGCAACCTGGAGGATATCACCTTCCGCGCGGTCAGAATTCTAAAGGAAGCGGTCGATATCGTCTACTGCGAAGACACCCGTCAGACCAGGAAGCTCCTCAATCACTACGGGATAACCGCGCCGACACAGTCGCTCCATACCCATTCCCCGTCCCATAAAATCGAAAGCGCAATCGGTCATCTCCTTGAAGGGGAATCGGTGGCCTACCTTACCGACTCGGGCACCCCGGGCCTGAGCGACCCGGGAAGCAGGCTGGTGGCCGCGGCGCGGGACCGGGGCATCCCGGTCACCCCCCTGCCGGGGCCTTCCGCCCTGGCCGCGCTCATCTCGGTTTCGGGCTACCACGGCAAACAAGCGGCCTTCGCCGGATTCCTGAGCAAGAAGGAGGGCAGGCGCAGAAAGGAGCTCCTTTCATTGAAGGGGTTCAACGGCGTCATCATACTCTATGAATCCCCCTACCGGGTCAGGAAGCTGCTCAATGCCGTCCATGAAACATTTCCCGGCTGCACGGTGCTGATCGGCAGGGAAATGACCAAGTTCCATGAAGAATTCATCTACGACACCATCGAGAACCTGACGGCAAAGCCCGATACTGTAAAGGAAAAGGGGGAATTCGCCATCGCGATTTTTAACGACCAGGATGCGATTAAAGTTGAAAGCGGCCCCGATGATTGATACTTTAATGGACATAATGGACCAGACATGGCGCCTGACATGACATATTCACCGAAAAAAGTCATTTTTCTTTTATATAATATGCATTTTTATTAAAGATTTGACAAAAATTGCCGATAGATATAGTAGATTTAAAAAGGGTTAACAAAATGGTTATCGATAAAATAGGCAACATCAACAACATCATCGAGCCCAAGAAATCCAGTCCGGTTTCTTCATCGAAAGAGACCAGGAAGAAGGACTCCGTACAGATTTCCTCCGAGGCGAAAAATGCCGCCGAGGTTGCGAAGCTGGCGCAGACGGTCAAGGCCGCGCCGGACATACGCATAGACCGCGTGAGGCAGATCAAGGAGCTGATCGACAACGGGACGTATGACTTCAACAGCCCGGAAATACTTGAGAAGGTTGCCGACAGGATAGCCGGAATTCTTGTACGAAAGTAACCCGGGATTTTTCATCAGCGGACCGGTAAAAAGCGGAGATAAACACCATATGTCCGCTTTTTTTATGCGAATAGATTACACGGCCTGACCCGGCCGGAAGCGGCGGGACGACGGCCGGCAGACATGGGGCGGGAGAGCAGGTGACGACAGACATACGACCAGATTTCCACCTTCCCAGCCAGATTTTCATCAGGCAGGACATCATCAAGGACATCGGGAAGATACTGCCGCGGTTCGGATCGCGCGCGATCCTTATCACCACCGCGCACGACCTGGAATTATACAGCGCCGCGATCGAGATGATTTCCCGGCAGCTCAAGGACGCCGACATGGGGTGCATCGTCTATGACGAGATCCCGTCCCCGCCGAACACCGAGGAGATAGACACCGCCGCCGCATACATCAAGAAAACCAACTGCGACCTGATCATAGGCTTCGGCGGGATCGATTCGATCAACTCCGCCAAGGCGCTCTCCATCCTGGCGACGAATTATTTCTTCTGCCATGACCTCTTCGCCAGCCCGAACATCACCGCGCGTCCCATGAACTTCATCACCGTCCCCGGGAGCCCGATGTTCGGCTTCGAAATCGCGCCCCTGCTGTATCTCCAGGAGATCCACGACCTGACGAGGAAAATCTACCACCATCCCGACCTCTATCCCGAGGCGACGATCGTTGACCCGCTCATAACGCTCCTCTGCCCGGAGGAGAAGATACTAAAAAGCGCCATCGCCACCCTGGCCATCGCGACCGAATCGGTCATATCGAAAAAGAACAACGAGATCATCAACACCTACGCGCTGAAATCGATCGACATGATATTCAGGAACGCCCCGGTTTCTTTCAGGGAGCCGCAGAACAGCGTTCCCCGGACCCCCCTCTCCACCGCGTCGGTCATGGCGGGGATCGCCTTCGCCGTCTCATACCTGTCGATCACCCTATCGATATCACTGGCCCTGGTGTCGAAGACCGACCTTGACATCGAAAGCGCCATGAGCATCATCCTGCCGCACATCATGGAGTTCAACCTGACCTCCTCGCCGGGCAAGTACGTGCAGATGTCGAAGGTCATGGGCGAAGAGGTGCGCGAAGTGACGGTCATCGAGGCAGCGATCAAGGCCGTCGAGGCGATACGGAAGCTCGAATCGGACATCGACATTCCGCAGCGGCTGTCGAGCTATGACATATCAAAATCGATTTTCAGGGAAGTTGCGGACCTGGCGGTTTCCTACCCGTTCCTGGACAACACGCCCCGCGAAGTCAATACGAACGAGATTGAGACGATCCTGATCGCCGCGTACTGAGCCTACACCGCGTACAGCTCCTCCACGGTAAACATCTGGTTGATGTCGAGAATGACCACGAAACCGTCTGCCATCTTGGCGATGCCGACGATGTACTTCCCCGATATCCCGCGCACCACGGGGGGCGGCGGCTCAATATCGGTCGAATTGACCTTTATGACATGGCTGACCGAATCAATGCCAAGGCCGACTTTCTTGCCGTCGATATTGACGACGATGGCGCGGCTGTTTTCCGTCAGCTTGTTCGATTCGATGCCGAACCGCTTGCTCAGGTCAACGATCGGGAGCACTTTGCTCCGGAGGTCGATGACCCCCATTATATACGGCTTGGACTTCGGCAGCTTGGTGACCTTGGGGAGCTTCAAAATCTCCTGGACCTGAAGAATATCGATGCCGTACTCCTCGTTTCCAATTTTAAAACAGACGATCTGCAACGAGGAAAAGTAATTCTCTTTTTTTTCCATATCGGATACTACCCGTTATATTGTAGAGTCGGCCCGTGCTGTCAGGTCTCCATGAACTATACTAATTAATCAAATATACTTTTCAAGTATAAAATATATAATAACGAGGAAAATAATAGGCCGGCAGAGCTGTTGTCATACCGGGGACGACGCTATAGAAAATAACCATAAATGTAAGAAGCGGCGCCGGCGACGAGGAAAAAAATGACTTTGAAAAACATGGGTGAGCGCCCGCGGAAAAACATATCAACGAAGCCGATTATGACCCCGAAAAAAGCGGCGGCGGCGCCCATGGCGAGGTAGCTGTACTGGAAATAAATGTAAATCGCGCCGGCGATGAGGAGGCCGATCATGACATCGACAAGGTCATAAAGCTTCAGCCTCCCGAAGCCCTTTGCCCCCGCCCCCGCCGCGGCGCCCTCATCCTGGTAAAAATCGCGCTTGAAATACCGCTCTTTCGTCTCCTTGAGGAGCTTGTCTTTTTCGGTATTCTGCTTTTCCTTTACCGTTGTCTTGAACTGGCGGATCCCGTAACTCTGGTTGATGAGCTTCAGGACCTCCCTGTTCGGCAACGTTGAAAAGACGTCGGCCCGGTCATGAAATTTATCGGCAAACCCGTAATTTCTTCCCGTGGAGACGCTTCGCTCAGCGGTGATCTTCCCGTTGGTGATGACCGCGTAATACGAATTCCCCCCCTCGGCCTCGATCTCGATGTAAAGGCGTACGCGCTTTTCCTTCAGGTTATAGTCGACGCGGATATAATCGTCGTCATCAGAGGTGATATAATAGGTCCTCTGATATCCCCGAATTTCGGACGGACGCTTTTTCCATGAATGCCTGGCGGTATCAAGAACAATATTGGCGGTTTTTTTCTTTAACATGTGATACCAGTGAAAATAAAAGAGATTGGCGTGTTACGGGCTGTCCCAATCTCTTTCACTTCATGCTATAGCTTCTTTTTATGACGGTTCGCCCTTTTGCGTTTTTTCCGTTTGTGATTAGCTATCTTTTTTCTTTTTTTCTTTCTCCCACAGGGCATAAGCAGCTCCTTACTTCATCTCCATACTTGTAATATCTGACACCCGCCCGGCGCGCGCCGTTAACGGCAGGTGCGTTATTTTAAATTATCTATTTCCCGGGGCTTTCCCTTCCCCGGTTTTGTGTCCCTGTCAAACAGGGGGGGGACGACGGTACTGTCCGAGGAAAGTATCACGTTTACATTGCCCCCCAATTTGTCAATATAAATATATTTCAAAATGTCCGGATTGGCGCTGATGATCTTTGATATTTCTTTCAGCCTTCCATAAAACTGCTCGTTTACGAGCCGGTCCTTCTCGGCCTTTGACCTTGATTCGATGATGCCCACTTCGATGCCCCTGTCCATCTTCCGCAACTCGGCGGCATGGAGCCTCCCCTCGTTGTACACCGCGGGGTCGGGGAGCAGGAGCGGGCCCGACAGAGACGCCGAAACCAGGCGTATCCCGGCCGCGGCGCAGTCCTTCTCCACCCCGTTTCGCACGGCGTCGATGATGGACGTCCCTGCGGGCGACCAGCGCCTCCCGCTGGTACACCGGCGAAAGCTGGGGCTGCAGCTCGCGCTGCAGGCCGTCCCGGAAAAACCGCGTCACCAGGTCGTCCGCGCCGCGTCCGCCGTCTCCCAGGAGCGCCGCGTCGGCGAACGAGCCGGGGTCGATCCGGTAGGCCACGCGCAGGGGGACCCAGGCGTGATAATAATCCTGGCTCAGGCGCTCCAGTTCCGGGACCGGGACCTTTACCCTGATATGCGCGACCCGCTGCGCCGGGATCTCCCTGACCAGGAACCACCAGGGCAGGGCCCCCTCCCAGACAAAGGCGTAATCGCCCACGGCGGGGCCGACAAGGCGCACGACCCTGTTGCTGCGCAGGTCTTCAACTGCGCAGATCCGGGCCGCACCGATCTTTTCTATCGAAAAAAACAGGACGTATGCGATCCCGAAAATGGCAACGACGAGCACTGTTTTCAATAAAAAATTCTTCATTGTGGCCTTCACTCCGGGAGGTTATTTATCATCTTCATCTTTATACGGTATCGGCCTCGACGGCACGATCGTGGATACCGCATGCTTGTAGATGAGGTTTTGCCTCTTCTCGACTTCCATGAGGATAGTGAAATTATCGAAGCTGAGCACTTTCCCCTTGATCGGCACGCCGTTGACAAGGTAGATCCCTATCTCGATCTTTTCCTTTCGTGCCGTATTTAAAAATAGGTCCTGCAAGTTGTTGTACTGAGCTGCCATTGTTTTAACCCTTACCTGTTCTTTATATTTATATTTACTAAGAGCCACTCTCGCGCCAACGGCGTATCAGGCCACGGATGTCATTGAGCTCGGAGGACCTGAACCAGGTGACCCGCCTGTTCTTGCGGAACCAGGTCATCTGGCGCTTGGCGTATTTATGGGTCACGTTCTTTATCGCCGCGACCGCTTCCGCAAGGCCCATGCCGCCATCGAGGTACGAATTGATCTCCGCGTACCCGATTGAGCTCATCGACTTGAGTTCGGGACCGTAGCCCCGCTGCCTCAGGGACCTGACCTCGTCCACGAACCCCAACTCCATCATCCGGTCGACCCTCCGGTCGATCAGCCCGCGCAGCGCCGTGCGCTCCTCCCGCAGGCCGATGTACAGCGTTTCGTCCGAACCATAACGCCGCTTGTTCTCATAAAAGCTCGACAGCGGCCTGCCGGTCTCGCGGTACACTTCCAGCCCGCGCGTTATCCTCTGCGTATCATTGCGATGTATGCGGTTCCCGAAACCGGGATCAACGCGCACCAATTCCTCATGCAGGCTCTCCAGGCCCCTCGAGGACAGCTCCTCGCGGACGCGGTCCCTGGTCCCCGGGGAGATCTCCGGGATCTCGGAGAGCCCCTGGAAAAACGAATCGATGTAGAGGCCCGTTCCCCCGACAACAAGCGGCAACGCGCCCCGCGAAACGATCTCCCGCGCCGCCGCCGCCGCATCGCGGCAAAAATCCCCCGCGGTAAAGGGAATGTCCGGCTCGACCCGGTCAATGAGATAATGGCGCACCCGCTCGCGATCGGCACGCGACGGTTTTCCGCTGCCGATGTCAAGATACTTGTAAACCTGGACGGAATCAGCCGAGATTATCTCAAAGGGTCCGTCATCGGCGACTTCCATCGACACGCCGGTCTTGCCGACTGCCGTTGGTCCCACCAGGACCGCATACCTGATATGTTCCTGTCCGCGGGTAGTAATTACCTATTCCTTTTCCTTCTCTGGTTCCTCGTGGTATTCAAACTTCACGCTCTTCGTCGAGCATCAGCTTCAATACGTGGGGAACGACCTTCCATTTCGATTCGTCTTCCGGGAAGGTCTTCATGTTGCCGATCTTTTCAACGGCCTCCATGATGGCACGGGTAAATATATATTTATTCTTGTTGTATCTGAGCAATTTATCGAGCGGGATTATCACTTTTCTCCTCCAGAATTCCGGTAATTATATTGTGCGCATCTTCTTTCCTGCATAACTCCGCGGTCACTATCGACCGCAACTGCCCCAGGGCCGTTTCGAGGTCATCATTGATAACGACGTAATCATATCTGGCGTACTCCGCCAGCTCCCTGATGGCGTTCCGCATCCGTATCTGTATCTGTTCTTCAGAGTCGGTTTTCCGGTTGCGAAGCCTCGTTTCAAGCGCTTTCCGGGAGGGAGGCACGATAAAAATGTACACCGCGCGGTCAAGCCTGCCTTTCAGGGAAGCGGCGCCCTGGACGTCCACGTCGAATATCGGGATTTTTCCAGCGTTCCGAATTCTGTCAATCTCTTTTTTCGCAGTTCCATAATAGTTCCCGTGGACAAGCGCCCATTCGACAAAGGCGCCCTCGTCGATCATTTTCTTGAACTCCGGCTCACCGATAAAATAATAGCTCTTCCCGTCCGATTCCCCCGGCCGCGACGGCCGCGTCGTAACCGAAATCGAAAATTCGAACCGCTCATCAGCGGCAAGGAGTTTATTGATAAGCGTCGTTTTTCCCGCCCCGGACGGGGCGCTTATGACGAATGACGGGCTACTCGCTTTCAAGGTTCATCAACCGGTTCGCGATTGTCTCTGGCTGCATGGCCGACAGGATGATATGGTTGCTGTCCATGACGATGATCGCCCTGGTCTTCCTGCCGTGGGTCGCGTCGATGAGGAGGCTGTTTTCCTTCGCTTCCTCCCGCAGGCGCTTTCCCGAGGCGGACGCGGGGGTGATCACCACCACCACGCGCTCCGCGACCACGGCGTTGCCGAAGCCGATGTTTATCAGTGTTGTTTTCATACCACGTTCCTGCAATGCTCGCGTATCATCTCAAGGTGGTTCTTCACATCGACCACCACGTGCGCTATCTCGGCATTGTTCGATTTTGACCCGATGGTGTTGATCTCCCTGAACAGCTCCTGGGCCAGGAAGTCCAGCTTCTTCCCGATCTGCCCGCCGCTCTTCAGAAGGGCGTTGAACTTCTGTATGTGGTCCTTGAAGCGGACGATTTCCTCGTTGATATCGAGCTTGTCGGCAAGGATGGCGATCTCGGTAAAAAGCCGCACGTCGTCCGCCTTTGCCCCCGCGAGGGCCTCGATGCGCGTCCTGAGGGCTTCTTTCTTATCCTTCGCCGCGTTCTTCGAAAGGGTCTTGATCGCGCCGATGTGCCCGGCGATGGCGGACGCCAGGGACGCGAGGTCCTTCTTTATCGCGGCGCCCTCCTTCCCCCGCATTTCGATCGCCTTCTCAATGACCCGGTCGATGCTTTCGAATATGTCGGACCTCGACTGCCGGGAGATCACCGAGCGCTCACGCTGGCTGACGCCGTCAAGGGTCAGCACCGATTCAAAGCGCAGCGGCTCCTTCACGCCGAGATCGCGGTGCACCCGCTCGAGCTCGCGGAAATACTTCCTGATCATGTCCGAGTTGACGGCTATCGGCTTCGTCACGATCCAGTCAAAAATGTCGATATTCAGCTCCAGCTTGCCCCGTCCGAAGCGCTGCTTGAGCAGGTTGTGGAGCCCGTTCTCCTCGTTCTTCAGGATCTTCGGGAGATTGACGTATATCTCCAGGTAGCGTGAATTGAGCGACTTTAACTCAACCGAATACGAAAACTGCTCCGTGCTCTTTTCCGCGAATGCGTAGCCAGTCATGCTTTCCATGCGTCATCACCCTGAATGAAATTGGACCGCGGCCGGTCAGATGGTCTTTTCTTCTCTGCCCATCGACTTTATCCTGACGACACCCGTTTCAAGATAAAAATCGATCGTGCGCCCGTAATTGCCGCCGGTGTCTTCTGAAAGGATCTCGATGGCGAGGCCCCGCAGCACGTCGCGCACCTTCGCCGCGTTGTTGCTGCCGATCTCGCCCATCATGCTGTTTTCGGAAACATTGAACATCTTCGCGCCCCCGACGATCTTTGCCGTGATCCTGCCCCGCACGGCGCCCCGCTTCTCCATCTCCTCGACCAGCATCGGTATGGCGGTATCGGCGTACTTTTTTACAGACATGGAATTGTCATTCAGGGAGGGGAGCATGATATGGGACATCCCGCCGATCCCGGCGGCCCGGTCATAGAGACAGATCCCCACGCAGGAGCCGAGGATGGTCCGCAATATGTCCGGAGATGCGGAGACATTTAAATCGGCGATGCCAACATTGATCATTTTAAATTCCATCTGTCATCTCCTCGGGTTCGGCACGTACACCGGCGCTTCCAAGATTTTTCTATAGCTGAAATCCTCGGATATCGAATGCAGGGTCTCCGAATGGCCGATGAACAGGTACCCGTGATCGAGGATGGATTGGTAAAATTTCGCCACCAGATCCATCTGGTGCTTTTTATCAAAGTAGATCATCACATTTCTGCAGAAAATGATGTCAATATCCTTGGGGAACTGGCTTTTGAAAAAATTATGGTAATAGAACCGCACCAGCTTTTTCACATCTTCCCTGATAAGGAACACGCCCGGCTCGTCCTTCTTCTCGGTGAAATACTTTTTCAGAATTTCCGGCGGCACCTTTTCGATCCTTCTCCCGGAGTATTCCCCGACATGGGCGTACTCGAGGACCGACTGCGCGATATCGGTCGCGAGTATCTCGATGTCCCACCCGGGAAAAAGGTGCATGTTCTCCTTCACGCATATCGCGATCGTGTAGGGCTCCTCCCCCGTTGAGCAGGCGGCGCTCCAGATGCGGAGCTTCTTCTCCTTTTTGATCTTCGCTATCTCCGGAAGGCACTCCTGGACCATCGCATCGAAATGGCGCTCATTTCGAAAAAAGTATGTCTCGTTCGTGGAGACAACGTCCAGCATCTTTTCATACTCGATGACTTTTTCCCGCTGAGGGAGGGAATTGATATACTTGTAATAGTCGGAAAACTCGGGGATATTGAGCGCGACAAGCCGCTTCCTCAGCCGGTTCGAGAGGAGGGTGATCTTCGTGTCCTTGAGGTAGATGCCGCTTTCGTCATAGATGAGCTTGGAGAACTTGCTGAACTCTTCCTCGGTAAGCCGCTTGATCCCGGAGTCCGCTCCGAAATCGCTCCTGAACGAAACATTATTATCCAATGGCATATCTGTCTATCACCGATATCGCATGATCTGTTTTTATATTCCCCGTCGTTCCGCATGGCGAAAAACCGTCATGGCGCCGGGCCGGCATGGGCATGTATGGTTCCCGCTGACGATGCGCGGTCCCCGCCGCGCATGGCAAACTATTTTTCCCGGGGCAATACTAACAGGGGCCCCCGGGGGCTTCCCTGCTGAGATTCAGCACCAGCCGGACCTCACCGGCAGGCATCCCGGAATACCGGGAAATATCCTCGATGTCGCAGCCCTTCTCTGACAGGAGTGAAACCAGCTGGTACCGGTCTTCCGCCATGGCCACTATTTCAAGGATGTCATTTTCCGTCATCAGTTTTTTATTCTCCGGCTGGACCGCGCTGACGGTCCGCGGAGCGCCCAGGTCCTTTTCTATAATGGCGTTGGCTCCCGGGGCCATGACATCCTTCGGCGCCGCTTCGGGCTCCCATACCACCCCGTCCCTTCCGTTGCCGACGGGAAGCTCTTCCAGGCGCGGGGCGGGGCCGGTTCTCCTGAATGGAATAGATATAACCTTATCAAACAATATTAGCAAGCCTTTTTTTATAAGCGCCCCGGCATTGTTCTCTCCTTCATGCGCGCTCGTTTTGGCGCCTGGTCCAATCAGGTTGGCGGCCACGCCGGCGCCTGCCCGCTGTTCCGCGCCGCCGCGCTCTGTCTCCTGGGCCGTCTCCCGTTCCTCTATGGTGATGTCGAGCGACGGGATGTCCCCCGTCTTTTCAAGGAGCAGGCGGAGTGCCCGGATTTTACCCTCGAGGAGCGTGATGTTGCGCTCGGCGGTGACATTGAACTCCTTGATTATTTCATCCATCTCCTTGCGGAGCCTCTGCTGCCTGAACTCCGTTGCGGAACGTTCCAGCTTCAGGCTGATAACCAGATAGAGCACCGCGCCGAGAAAAACGTTAAAAAGAAGTAAAAAGAAAAACTGCATGATGGTCCCTCGTTATTACCCGTGACGCACGGGAAATGTCGCCTGCCGTCCTCCTTCCCCTGGTGACGGACCGGCCGGTATTATGTCACATAATGCGGCAGAACATTTATTTCAGAATATCTATGATGTTGCCCATGCGTTCGTCCCTGCTTCTCGCCCGGCGCGCTTTCTTGCCGCCCGCGGTGTCGGCGCCCTCTGCCTGCCGCTCCCGTTTCTTCTCCCCCTTCTTCTGCTGGTCTTTGATCACGGTGCTGTCGCCCTTTTTCATCTCGTCGAGACGCTCGTTCACCAGGCGCGCTTTTTCCCCCGATTCCTTTTCGAGGCCATGCTGCTGCTGCACCACGGCCTCGGTACGCGCCTGGGCGTCCTTCCCCACCTCGGTGACCTGGGACATGTTCGTCTGAAGATCTATCGGTCGGATGGCCATGGCCTGACCTCACCGCCTCCGCCGGGTGATGATCATCCTGCCCTCAACGCCCTCGGGCGCCTCGTATTCCGATATGCGGATCTGGTCCCCCTGCATGGAAAATTTCACATGCTTGTACGGGTCCTTTAAAATGAAGCTCTTGTCCTTGATATAGATGCCGACACCGGGAAAGGCCGTGCGCTCCGCGCAGACCTTGCCCTTGTGCTCGATCATGCCGATGTAGGAATTCACCTCTTCCAGCTCGCCCTTGATCTCTTCCATCCGGTCGTTGAGCTTCTGGTTCCGCGCCTGCAGGTCCTTGAGGAGCTTCTCCCTCTCGGGCGGGAGCTTGCCGCCGGCGTTTCTCTTCTGCGTCTCGAGCGTTCTTAAATTCAGCTTGAGCTGGGTCTGCTCCTCCACGATCTTCTCCTTCATGCCGGTGAGATCGGAGAGCTGCTGCAGCAATTTCGGATGGATGCCGACCCGTATATCGGTCTTCGTCGAGACGTCCGTCCCGAGGAACCGGGCGTTTACCTCGTCGCCCGCCCGGATAAAGCCGCCGACGATGCGCGCCCGCTTCCCCATCGTGCAGACCCGCCCGCCCGCGTCAACGTTCGAGTGCATGATGCCTTCCGGCACGATCACGTCGCCTTCCGCGATAACGGTCGCGTTCTGTATGAATTTCGCGAATATGGAGCCGCCCGTGGACTCGATCTTGGCCTGCTCGCGCCCCGTGATGCCCTGGAACACGATGATATCGCCCTCGGCCTCGATGAACGCCTTCTGCACGGTGCCCCGCACCTCGATGTTCCCGGCCGCCTTCACCTCGAAATTGTCCTGCACGCTCCCGGCGATGATCACCGATCCGAGGAACACGATGTTCCCCGTTTCAAGCGAAACGTCGCCGTTCACGACATATATCGGCTCGACGCTGATCCTCCCTACCTTGAAGGTCACCTGCCCGTTGATCTCCGCGGTGAGCTCGGTGCCGTCCTGGGAGAGGATGGTCCCCTTGCCGTACTGGATCTTCACGTCCTTGCCGGGCCTGGCGGGTATGATCCGGTTGGTGACGGTGCGCCCCGGGACCCCCTGGTTCGCCGGGACCTTGACCGCCAGCACCTGTCCCACGACGACGTTCTCCAGGAGCTCGAGGTTCCTGAAATCCACCTTGCCCGATTCGTCCTCTTCGAAGGAAACGTTTTTGTTCTCGATGCGCACCTTGTAATCGATGTAGGCGTCCCTGCCGTTCACCATGCGCACGCCCTCGGCCGCGACAAGCGGCCTGGTGTAGTCCATCTCCTCCAGGTATGCCTTGATCTCCTTTTCCCGTATGCCCACCTTCACGCCGGCCCTCTTCAGCGCGTCGATGACCTCGTCATATTCCATGTGCTTGCCCGAGTAGCGGGGAGGGTTGAAGTGCACGAATACCTTCATTTCGTCATCGGTCACCTCTAGGCTGATGGTGCCGTCATTGTCGGGGTTGGCGGTCCACGGGCCTATCTTGATCGGCTTGCCGCTCGGCCGGGCGGTCTCTTTCGCTATTTTTCCCTCGTCAGGGAGCGTGATCTTCATTGAATAGAGCTTGTTGTTCACCTCTTCCGAGCGTCACCGGGGCCCCCTTGCCGCGGGGCGGGGTCACGGTAAGCCATATGCCCGAGCGGATGACACGGACATGGAACGTCCCGTCAGCGTCCGCCTTCGGGGAGATGGACGCGGTGTGCTCGCGCGTAAGCTTGCGCTCCAGCGCGCTCAGCTCCGCCTGCTCCGCACGGTCAGCCAGCGGGGTCACCAGGACGCGATAGGGGACACGCCCGATCCCCATGATGCCCCTGGTCCCTTTTTCGATGATCTGGTAATCAAGGAGGGTCACGTCAATGCCCAGGTCCTTTGACGCGAGTTCGAGGGCGTGCGCCACCGAATCAGCGTAGACCTCGACGGCATTTTCATCCGAGCGGTCGTCCGACACGTCCAGGGTCATTAATACGTCTTTTATGTTCGCCATCGAAACCTCGGTGTGCGGCCTGCCGTTATCCGACGATGTTCTGCTTGATGCGGCCAAGCCGGCCGCGCAGCCTCATGATCGCCTTGGTGTGCAGCTGCGAGACCCTGCTCTCCGTGACCTCCAGGACATCGCCGATCTCCTTGAGCGTAAGGTCCTCATAGTAATAGAGCACGATGACCTTCTTCTCCTTGTCAGGGAGCTTCTTTATCGCATCTATAATATAATCACGGATCTCCTGCTTTTCAATCAAAACATCGGGGTTCATGTTCTCCGGCGCTTCCAGCGTCTCGAGTATGGAAAGCTCGTCGCTGTCGTCGCCCAGGTACCATATGTCGTTCAGCGAAAGCATGGACGTTCCCGAAAGCTTCGAGAGGAGGGTCTGGAACTCATCGAGCGACACGCCGAGCTCGCGGGCTATCTCCTCGTCCTCGACGGTCCTCCCCAGCTTGTTCTCGAGCTCGGTGATGACCAGCTCCACCTGCTTCGCCTTCTGGCGGATGGACCGCGGGATCCAGTCGATCGAGCGGAGTTCGTCAAAGATGGCCCCCCTGATCCGGGTCATCGCGTAGGTCTTGAACTTTATCCCGCGGTCAGGATCAAACTTGGTGATGGCGTCGATCAGGCCGAAGATCCCGTAGGAGACCAGGTCGTCGAACTCGATGTTCGACGGCATCCCCATCGATATTTTCCCGGCAACGTACTTCACCAGGGGAGCGTACTTGACCACGAAGAAGTCGCGAATGTCCTGGTCGCTGTTCTTTATGAACTTCTCCCACAGCTTCTCTTCCCCGACGGTATCCAGCTCTTTAAATTTTTTATTGTTCATGTCCTGTTCCCGGGTGTTATTCTCTGTCCTTGCCCATCATGGTCCGTACCGCCTGGGCCATGATCTTCGGCTCATATTTCGCGAGCTTTTCCTTTTCAAGTATATGCTTCCCCAGCTTGCCCGACGGGGTATGGACCCCGCTCCCGCCGCCCGCGGCGGTGGAATAGTGGGTGAGCCCGTCCTTTTCAAGCTCCCTGAACTCATCCCCGCGCGGCGGCTCAACGCCCTCCATAAGCGGTGCCGTTTCCGCCCCTCCCTCTTCGCCGGCGTATTCCGCCTGTGCGCCATCCTGCATATCGATGTCGGGTTCGCCGCCCGGCGCGCCTTCAGTCACATGCGCGGGGTGCGAAGCCAGGATCCCGTACACCTCGGGCACGAACTTTTTCAGGATGACGCAGATGCCGTACCCGATGACCGAGAACACCGCCATCAGGAGGACCGAGCGCAGGACAACGACGTTCCACCTGACGCCGGCGAGAAAACCGATGATGAACGACAGGAACAGCGCCGTGAATCCGAACAGCACGGTGGATTTATATTCAATGGTTATTTTATCAAGGCTGATCATTTCGTTCCGTAAAACCCCTTCGCGCCGCTCTAAACTTTCACCCATCCTTCATGGGTACACCCTGTTCTATTCCTCGTTCTCCCCGTCATCATGCGATACGAAGAGGTTTTTAAAGAAGGTGGCAAGGCCGGAGCCCTTGATCGGGCCGGTCGACCTGTTGCTGATCCGGTCAGCAATGATCGATACGCACGCGGCGGCCTTGCATTTCGGATAACTCACGATAAACGGCTTCTGGTTCCTCACCGACTTCGGGACGTAGAGGTCGTCGAATATGAAGCCGAGATTTTCGACCTTAATATTGAGAAACTGCCCGGCGATGTTGATCACCCGCTGCGCGACCCGGTTACCTTCCGCCACCGACTGCACCCGGTTCACGATAATCTTGATGAGCTTGTCAGGCGACTGGGCGGCGATCGACTTGATGATGCCGTAGGCGTCGGTTATGGCGGTCGGCTCGGGAGTGGTCACGACGATGATCTCGTCCGAGGCCATGACAAAGGAGAGGACGTTCTGGGAAACGCCCGCGCCGGTGTCCACCACCATGTAGTCGTCCGAATCGAGCTCGGCAACCGCCCCGATAAACTCGTTTCGCTGCTTGGGGTCCAGGTTGGCGAGCTGGTGGAACCCGGAGGCGCCGGCGATGATCTTGATCCCCTCGGGCACCTCGATGACTATGTCCTTTAATTTCTTCTGGCCCTTTATGACATGGTAGAGATTGTATTTCGGTATTATGCCGAGTATGACATTGATGTTGGCGAGGCCGAGGTCCGCGTCGAGGAGCGTCACCGATGAGCCGCCGCGGGCGAGCGCGATCGACAGGCTCACCGCCACGCTTGTTTTACCCACGCCGCCCTTGCCGCTCGTTATGGCGATCGTCCTTGTTTTTTTCTGTTTTTTGGCGTCGGACTCGAGCACCAATCTTCTGAGATTTGCAGCCTGATCCACGGGGGACCTCCTTACGCTCTTCTGCCTGGTTTAATTATAAACATTCCCGATCATCATGTCAACAATCTTATCCGGATCGGCGATAATGATGTCATTGGGCACTTCCTGCCCGTTCGTATAATATGATATCGGCTTATTATATTTATCGGCAATATCAATGACATTGCCGATATAAGAAGTTTCATCAACTTTCGTGATAATTACGCTGTCAAAATGGACCGTATCGAAGGCCCTGAAGACATCGTTCAGATCGCTTTTTTTAGTGTTCGCGCTGACACAGAGTATCTTTTCGCAGTCATATTCCACGGAATCCGCGAAACTCTTGATTTCCGATATCTTCAGGTCATTCCGGTGGCTCCTGCCCGACGTGTCCACCATGATTATATCCGACTTGTCGCTGGTAATGATCTCCTTGAATTCCTTCTGGTTGTTCACCGCGTAGATGGGGATATTCATGATCTCGGCGTACTTTTTCAGCTGTTCCGTCGCCGCGATGCGGTAATTGTCGATGGTCACGAAGGCGACCGAATTCCCCTCCCTGAGGGAATTGATCGCACCCAGCTTGGCCATGGTGGTCGTTTTCCCGACGCCGGTGGGCCCTATGAACATGACAATTTTCTTTCTGTTCCCCTTCTGTATCGGGCCGGTCGTCACGATCCTGCTCTTCAATAAATCTTTCAGGCTTTTTTCGATCTTGAACTTGTCCTTCAGGTCCTCTTTGCTGATGGAATTCTTCATCTCGGACAGTATCGCCCGGCACTGCTCGTCGTCATAGTCATTGTTTTTCAGGGCATCCCGGAACGGGCGGATAGTAACGTCCTCACCGGAGGCGGTATCGGCCGCGGCGGTCCGCTCCGTCGTCATCTTGTAGATCGCCCGTTTTATCTCGTCCAGTTCCTTTTCGAAACGCACGTCCCCTTCCGGCACCGCGTCAGCCCGGGCACTCCTGACCGGCGCCGCGATCTCGGCTTCGGCCGCCCGTATCGGCTCCGGCTCCGGTTCCGGCGCAGGTGCAGGCGACGCCTTTGCGTGCTCGGCTATCCCCTCATACACCTCGTTCAGCTTCTCGTTGAAGCTGGAACCCGCCGATTTCTTCTCCGGTGCGGGCCGCGGCGGCGCCGCGGGCCTGTTCGGCGCCGATGCAGCGGCGCGCTCGAACATATCGCCGAGCCTGCTCTTCTGGGGCTGGGCGGCCGTCTTCTCGACAGGATCATCGACCGTAAAATCGATCTTCCGTTTCTCGCTGAGGAGGCTCGACTTGAACTTGCGCTCCTGTACCGCGGCGGTGAGCTCGACCACCTCGCGCGCAAAGAGCTTCGAGTTGAAGAACCCGCCTTCCTTTACAAATTTATGGCTGATGGGGATGGCGTCATCGCCGTATTCCATCTTCAGCTTCATCATGACTTCGTTGTAGTTGTTACCCCGGATTTTAATGTATCTCATTTCATACACCCCTGTTAATAATTCTCTCGGCATCAGTCCCGGGCATTACGGTACGGCGAGCAGGCGGCACGGAGGCCGCCGGTCGCCGCGTTATACAAGGATGTATATACGCGGCGTGCAAGCGGACCGTGATGCCCGGGACAAACGCAAAACTCGTCATAGCATTGAATATATCTCACCCGCGCTGCTGTCGAGCGCCGCTACGCGGCGCTCGACAGCAGCGCGGACACCACCACTTCCACCTTCACCGAGCTTGAAATTTCGTTATACGACAGCACTACCGGTGCCGGCATCTCCCGCTCCAGGAGTGCGAAGGTGACCCGCCGTATCTGCGGCGACACCAGGTACACCGGCGAATGCCCCATCGCCTTTGACCTCCGGAACGCATCGAGGAGCGAATCCACCACCGTCTGGTGGGTCGTCGGGTCCATGGCCAGCACCGGCCCCTCTATCGGGTCCTCGTGTATCGAGTTCCGTATGATCGTCTCTATCTCGGGGTCCACCGTTATGACCGACAGCGTGCCCGACTTGTCCAGGTAGTCCTTGGTGATCTGCCGCGAGAGCGCGATGCGCACGTACTCCGCGAGGAAGCTCGGGTCCTTGGAGTAGGTCACGTAGCTCGACAGCGTCTCCAGGATCGTGACAATGTTCCGTATCGAAACGCGCTCGCGCAGCAGGCTCTGGAGCACTTTCTGTATCTCGCCGAGGTTCATCTTGTGCTCTTCGACAAGCTCGCGCACCACCGCGGGGTAGTCCTCTTTCACCGAGTCGATCAGCTTCTGCACCTCCTGCCGTCCCAGGATCTCGTCGGCATGACGCTTGATGATCTCGGTCAGGTGCGTCGCGATGATGGTGGGGCAGTCCACCACGGTGTACCCGCGGCTCTCCGCGATGTCGCGTACGTCCGTCTTGATCCATATCGCCTTCAGGCCGAAGACCGGCTCGGTCAGCTCCTGCCCCTCGATCTTCTCCGTCACTTCGCCCGAATCCATCGCCATGAGCTTGTCCACCTGCAGCGAGCCGCGGCCCACCTCGACGCCCTTGATCAGGATCGAGTACACCTCGGGTTCGAGCTCCATGTTGTCCCGTATGCGTATGGGCGGCACGATGAGCCCCATGTCGAGGGCGCTCCGCCGCCTGATGTTGGTGATCCGTTCGAGCAGGGTGCCGCCCTGGTCGGGATCGACCAGCGGTATCAGGTTGTAGCCGATCTCCACTTCCAGCGGGTCGACCTGCACGAGCTGGGTGACTTCCTCGGGCCGGTGCTCCTTGAGGGCGGCCTCCTTCTCCTTCCGCTCCACCTTATCCTTTTCCTCGCTCTGTGCCTGGATCAGCACCACGCCGAGGGCACCGAGCCCCACCGAGAGTATCAGGAGGGCGATCTTCGGGAAGCCCGGGATGATGATCGCCACGCCCAGGGTCGCCGCGGTGAGGAGGAGCGCGCGCGGCTGCGAACCGAGCTGGTCGCCGAGGTCCTTGCCCATGTTCTCATTCGAGACGGCCCGGGTCACGATGATACCGGTCGCCGTCGTTATGAGCAGCGACGGGATCTGGGCCACCAGGCCCTCGCCGATGGTCAGCAGGGTGTAGGTCCTGATCGCGACGTCGAAGGATTCGCCGCGCATCACCATGCCGATGATGAACCCGCCGATGATATTAATGAATGTAATGACGATGGCGACCTTGACGTCGCCCTGCACGAACTTCGAGGCGCCGTCCATCGCCCCGTAGAAGTCCGCTTCACGCCGGATCTCTTCGCGCCGCGTCCGGGCCTCGTCCTCGGTGATGAGGCCGTTGGAGAGGTCGGAATCGATGCTCATCTGCTTGCCGGGCATCGCGTCCAGGGTGAACCGGGCCGCCACCTCGGCCGTCCGCGTCGCGCCCTTGGTGATAACGATGAACTGCACCGCCACCAGGATTATAAAGATGATAAAGCCGACAACGTAATTCCCCCCGACGACGAACTCGCCGAAGGCGCGGATGATCTTGCCGTCAAAGGCCGCCCCCTGGAGGAGGATCAGCCTGGTCGAGGAGACGTTCAGCGCCAGCCGGAAGACCGTCGTGATAAGGAGCAGGGACGGGAACACTGAAAAATCGAACGTCCGCCCGATGAACATGACGATCATCAGGATCAGCATGCCCGACATGATGCTCACCGCCAGGAAAAAGTCGAGCAGGAACGTGGGCAGCGGGATGATGAGCATGACGACCACGGCAACGACGCCGATGCCCATCAGGATATCGGACTTCTGCATCCACTGCGTGTCTTCGAACAGGGATCTGAACCCGCCGCCTTTCCTATCTGCCATTGCAGCACCTCATGACTATATCGCCTCTCCCAGGTATCTGAAACGCTCCGGATAGCTCCGGTACAGCTCGCCGTACACCAGCGACACGGCGTAAAAAAGGTCCTCCGGGATGATATCGCCGACCTCCAGCCTCTTGTACATCTCCTGGGCCAGCGGCCGGTTCTGGAGGATGGGAACGCCGTTCTCCTTCGCCAGCTCGCGGATCCTGAGCGCGATGCTGTCCTCGCCCTTTGCCACGACCGTGGGGGCCGGCATCATGGCCCGGTCGTACTTCAGGGCCACCGCGTAATGGGTCGGGTTGGTGACGATCACGTCCGCCTTCGGGACCTCCTTGCTCATCATCGCCCGCAATAAATTCTGCCGCTGCATCTCCCTGAGGCGCGCGCGGATGTAGGGGTCGCCGATCGTCTCCTTCAACTCTTCCTTCATCTCTTCCTTGGTCATCTTCAACGATTCGATGAACTCCCTCTTCTGGAAAAAATAGTCCGGCACCGAGAGGACGAGGAGCAGCACCGCCGACCAGATGATTATCTTGAACGCGGTCATCATGATGATCCTGAGCGCCATCGCGACAGAGACGTCCGGCGTTTTGAGTATGTCGTCCAGGTCCGCCATGATGATCAGGTACGCCACGAAGCCGATGGCGAGGACCTTGAAGACCGACTTGAACAGGTTCATCGCCACCTGTTTCGAGAAAAATATCCGCTTCATGACGGTCGCGGGATCGAACTTGATCTTGTTCCAGTCGAGCTTGAGCGGGTGCGTTGAAACCTGGAACCCGACCTGGATGATATTGCCCAGGACCCCCGCAATCATGACGGCAATGAATATCGGGAGAAGAATCTTTCCCGATTCGTACGAGACCTTCACAAACTCGAGGAACAGGCTCCGCTCCGTCACGGCGAACCGGGAAAAGGAGGAGAGGTAATACCTCGTGAGGCTGGCGATGATGTCGTAGATCCACGACCCGAAGATCAGGATCACCATGAAGCCGAAAATGACGACGGCCGCCTGCGGCAGCTCGACCGTCCTGGCCACCTGCCCCTTTTCACGGGCCTCGCGGAGCTTTTTCTCGGTCGGTTCTTCCGTGCGCCCCTCGTCCTCGGCAGCGAACAGCTGGAGGTCAAAGGGAAGCCGGCCGAAGAACGGGTCACCGCTCCACCGGTCGTACTTGCCGAATGTATGTATGATATATTCCGCCATACTCTTTCTCTTCAGGACCTCACCCCGGCCAGGCCGCCAGCACCTTGAATATAAACGCGAACACCCGCTCCAGCGACACCCACATGATCCGCACGATAAGCGGGGTGATCCCTATCATCACAATAAAGGCGACCGTGATCTTGAAGGGGAAGCCCAGCATCATGATGTTCATCTGGGGCGCCACCTTCGAGAGCACGCCCATGCTCACCTCGAGGAGGAACACGATCCCCACGATCGGCAGCGCGATCTTCAGCGCCACCACGAACATGCCCGAAAACGTATAGAGCACGTGCTTCAAGAGCCCTCCGAGGAACGCCTTCTGCACGCTCATGATAGGGGCGAGCTCATAGGACCGGTACACGCCCTGCAGCATCATGTGGTGCCCGTTCATGGCCAGCAGCACGAGCAGCCCGATAAGGTTCTTGAACTGGCCCACCAGCGGCACGCTGACCTGCGCGACGGGGTCCAGCACCTCGTTGATGCCGAACCCCAGCTGCACCGCGAAAAACTCGCCCGAGAGCTGGAACGCGGAAAAGATCAGCGAGACCAGGAACCCGATGAAAAGGCCGATCGCGACCTCCTGCATGACCAGGAGCGCGTACCCGCCCATGTCGCCCGGTATCTGGTAGCCCCCTTGGACACCACGACCGGGAAGATCACGAGCGACACCAGAAACGATATGAGCGCCTTGATCCTGAACGGGATCACGTCGCTCGAGTAAAAGGGGGCTATCATGATCATGGCGTTCATCCGCATCATGATCAGCATGAATACCTGGAAATGGTATACGAAATAGTACATCGTGCCTGCCGGCCCCCTGTTTTACGCCTGTTTGAAGGCGTCCCGCTATAGCTTCTCTATCATCATGAACATATGGTTCGTGTAATTCACCAGCGTCCGTATCATCCACGCGCCGAAAACAATCATGATCACGAATATCGCGACGATCTTCGGCACGAACGTGAGCGTCTGCTCCTGGATCGAGGTGGTGGTCTGGAAAATCGAGATGATGAGGCCCACGAACATCCCCACGCCCAGCATGGGGGCCGAGACGATCATGATCGTCATCAGCGATTCCCTCATCATCGTAATAACCGTCGCGTCAGTCACCGTGCCACCCCGCTACCTGAACGACCGCACCAGCTCATACGCGAGCAGGTTCCAGCCGTCCACAAGGATAAAGAGAATAATCTTGAACGGCAGCGATATCATGACCGGGGGGAGCATGATCATCCCCATGGCCATGAGCGCGCTCGCCACGATCATATCTATGACAATGAAGGGGATAAAAATGTATATCCCGATCTCGAACGCCCGCTTCAGCTCGCTGATCATGAAGGCGGGTATCAGGCAGTAGCTCGGCACGTCCTTCTGCGTTTTCGGCTTCGGGATCTTCGCCAGCTTGATGAACAGCGCGATGTCCTTCTCGCGCGTCTGCCGGAACATGAAGCCCCGCATCGGCTCCATGCCCTTGTTGAAAAACGCCTCGCTGTCGATCTTCCCCTTCAGGTACGGCTGCAGGGCCTGTTCGTTTACCTGCGTGAAGGTGGGCGCCATGATGAAAAAGGTCAGGAAGATGGACAGCCCCACGATGATCTGGTTCGGCGGCATCTGCTGGAGCGAAAGGGCCCGCTTGATGAAATCGAGCACGATGACCACGCGCGTGAAGGCCGTCATCATCATGATGATGGCGGGCGCCAGCGTGAGGATCGTCAGCAGGAAGAGTATCTGCAGCGAGAGCGCGGTTTCCCTCGGGCCGGCAGCCTCCCGTATGTCGAAGGCGATCCGCGGGATCGGCATGCGCAGTCCGCCCACGTCCTGCGCGAAGGCCGCGCCCGCGCCGGCGAGAATGATGAGCATGACCATGAAAACGGTCTTTCTATTCATTGTCCCGCCCTTCCATCTCTTTCAGCCTGCTCCGCTGGCGGCGCAGGTATTCAATGTCCGCCGGGTTATCCACGACCTCCACCCTGCTCTGGCCGCGGCCGCGGTTCCTGAGCTCTTTCACGCGGCCGATGATCTTCCCTACCTCGCCCAGTATCTGCTCCTGGAACCCCCCGGCGCCGGCCTGCGGCGGCGTCCTGGTGGAGAGGATGCGGATCCTGTCTATCTGGTCCTTCTCGGTTATCTCGGTTATCAGGCTGATCGCGTTGTCCGAAACCCCAACCACGATCACCTTCCCCGCCAGGTCGACCACCTGGAGGAACTTGTTCTGCCCGAGGGAGGCGACCGACAGCACCTTGATCGCCTCGCCCCCGAAGACAGAGCCGCCCGCCCGCCTGGTGACGAAGCGGTAAAAATAATAGAACCCGCCGGCGAACATCCCCAGCACCAGCAGCATCTTTATGAACATCCAGGCGGCCGATTCTTCCTCCACCTGCGGCCTGAAATCATCCTCTTTGTAATCGCCCGCGGGGACTCCCTCGGTCGCTTCCTTCCCGGCGGCGGCGACCTCCTCCCGGCCCGCATCCTTTTCGGCGTCGGCCTGCACGGCGCTCTCCCGCTCTTCCTGCGGCTCTTCCTTTTTCTCCTTCTTCACCGATTCCTGCTTTGCCGCCTGCCGCTTCGGCTTGGCGAGAAGCGAGGGGGGGCACAGGGCGGCGGACAGCGCAAACACCGCCAGCATGATCACCGCGACACGATAGGGCCTGTTAGTATTCATTATCCGTCCTGCGTTATGTCTCATTAAAAAACAGAAAAAAATATGGCGATGCTCGCCACCGCCATGTTATTGCAATCCCGCCAGCCGATCGGCAGGACTGACGATGTCCGTGACCCGGACCCCGAAATTTTCGTCGATTACCACGACCTCGCCCTTCGCGATCAGCTTGCCGTTGACCAGGAGGTCCACCGGCTCGCCCGCGAGCTTATCGAGCTCTATGATCGATCCTTCGCCAAGTCCCAGTATGTCCTGCACGAGCTGCGTCGTCCGCCCCAGTTCGACCGTCAGGGTCATCGGGACGTCCAGTATCAGTGAGATGTTTCCCCCGACGCTGGGCGGTATGCCCTCGTCAAGGGGCGGAAATTTCACCGGGCTTATCCCGACCTGCCCCGCGTGCGCAGGAAACTGCTGCGGCTGGCTCACCGGCTGGGTCATGCCGCCCGTCGCGTTTGAGAGCCCCTGCGCCATGCCGATGTCCATCACGTGGTAGAGCTTCGAATTCATGACCCCGTCGATCGCGAAGTCGTAGGTGACCTTGACCAGCTCACCGCCCGGAGGCAACTGGAGGTCGCCGCCGCCGCCCGCCAGCGACAGCATCGCCGGGGTGGTATTGATGCCGCCGCCCAGCGATCCGCTGAACTGCGTCGCCATTGAAGAGAGCAGCTGGTTGGTGAATTCCTGTATGGTGCTCTGGTGCGCTTCGGACATTTCCGCGGGCGGCACACCCCGGTCGTCTCCCATCATCAGCGACGAGATCGAGCCGGCGTCGGAAAAGTTGAATATGACAAGGTTGCGCCCGTTCAGCGCGCCTGAAAAATCCATGGCCACCTGGACGTAGCGGCCCGAAAAATCGGCCCGTACGGCGTCCTGGCTCTTCACCTCGATGAAGGGACGCGATATGCGGAGGTTTCTCCCCCCGAGGTATCCCGACAGGGAGGGCGCCACCGACCCGACCGCCGAGTTGAGCGCGTCGCGGATGACATTCATTTCGCCCGGGGGGAATATGCCCCTCCCGCGGCCCGCATCCGCGGCCGCGGCCCCGCCGGAAGGCTGCAACATCTCCTCAGCGCCCTGTAATAGCGCATCTATTTCGTCTTGTGATAATGATCCATCACCCATATGCTCCTCCCGCGATACTTAGACTCGTTGCGAAATGCCGGCTGCGCCTAGTTGACCACCAGCTCCTTGAAATACACTTCCTTGACTTTGCCTGATATCAGTATGACGTTCACATGCGCCTTGATCTCCTCCGCGAGCGCGACGGTGTCGCTCACCGAATCAAGGTCCTCGTATTTTTTCCCCTGCAGAATGATGTTCACCACGTGCTGTATCTGGTCGCGGCGCTGGACCAGCTCGTTGTTCAACTCGACATTCGGTTCATAGGCGAGCGAGATCTTCATCTTGATGAAATGCGGCTCCGCGTCCGCCGTGGTCTTTGAAAAATCCGGCAGCTCAAAGCTCGCCAGCGGCGCAGGCGGCGGCGCCGCCACGATGTCCTGGCGTTTCTGGTAGCTGCTCTCCTGGACGTACTTGGCCACCAGGTAGGAAATGCCGGTCACCAGCACGACAAGGAGCACGCCGCCCGCGACATAGAGCAGGATCTTGACGATCTTCGAAGCCTCGAAGCGTCGCCCCCCCTCTTCTTCCTTCGGCGTTTCCTCTTCTTCCTCGATTATCTCTTCTTTTTCTTCTTCGCCCATGTCGGTTCCTTTTTTAAAAAATCTGTTTTATATCAATAGTAGGCTCTGCAGTAAAAAAATTTTCTTTTAAAATTTCCATACCACGAATCAAGGGCATCAGATTGTTATTAATTTAATTATAAACACCGCAAAAATAAAAATATAATTAAATTAATGTAGAAATATGTGACATAATTACCACATCTGACTATTTATGTCAATTAATTTATTCATTTTTAGAAAAATGTAATATACAAAAAATTGCACTTAAATTTGCATCCCTTTTCCGCAACATTCTGTGCATTTATTTCAATGAGCGACAAAGGTACCTATTTTATTTTCGGCAAAAACAGATGCGGCAAGAAATTATTTTTTGCGGCAGGAGGAATAACCTGGAAACAGGCGGTACACCCGGATTAACCGGAGATAAAATTGAAGAAAAAAAGAGATTAAAAACAAGCCCGGAAATGATAAAAGCCTCTAATTATCAGCCGTTCTTCCTGGTTTTTTCAAGATATTCCATCTCGAATTGTGTCCGGGACATTATTTTGAAAAAATTGCTCAATTTTGCGGTCTTAAACACATTGAATATGATTTCGCTCAGATCGAAAAAAATCAGCTCCGTCTTGACTTTCATGGCGCTGTTAAGGAATTTCACCAGTATCCCGACCGCTGAAGAATCGATATACTTGATATTCTTGCAATTAATAGCAATCACCCTGGGGCGCCGCGACAACTGCTCATTCCATATCTTTTCCGCCTGATCAATGCTTTCTATATAGAATTCACCGTCGATGGTCATAACGGTAATGGCGCCCAGGTTCTCGCATGAAATCGATACCATTGTTGTCTCCTTACCCTTACATCAGGAAAATAAATCTGCCATCTGTCAAGATTTAATTATTATTGAAACCTACTCTTCATCTCCGGCTTTTTTTTTCAACTCCTTCTGGTATTCGGCGATCCTGTCGATGATCTCCTTAACCGATTCCGCAACAACATATTTTTTTTCGTTCGTCAGGGTGATGACGCTGTCGGGTGTCGCTTCTATGGTTTCAATGTGATGGTCGTTAAGCGTGAACTCCTTGCCATTGAGCCTGTGCAGTGTTATCATCATTTTCTCCTCTTCCTCTTTTTTCTCCCGTCAAGAGCATCGAAAAATTCGCGCAATTGGATCTTTGTCACATATTTTTCAGAGCAGCCCGGCACGCTGCAATCGTATACCGGCGCCCGCCCCCCCCGGAAGAGCTCCTCGAGCCACAATTTCGCCGCCAGGAACTGGCTGGTGGTGTAAAAGTCCCGCCCACCCCGCCTGATCACGTACTCCCTGGCGCGGCGCGAGCGCTCCCGCTCCTTCGTCTCCGGGGTCGCAAGCCGGCACGAGGACGCCGTCGCGGCGCGTCCCGCGACCGACCCCCGCGCATAGAAGCGGTCGGAATAGCCGAGGTCGTTGCCCGCCAGCACGAGGCCGCTGATGCCGCACCCGAGAGCGAACGCAACCGCCTGGGTGGTGACGAGGCTCCCCGTGGCAACGAACCCCAGGCCGGTCCCCGCCGTTTCCCAGAGGTCTCCGTAGGGCGCGTCATGAATCAGCCAGTTGTAAAAACTGATATCGCCGCGCCATCTCAGAAGATTGGCATGCGACATGCAGCTGAAAGCGATCAGGTGCATTCGCGCGGTATCGATGTCCCCGAAAAAATCGACGGGGCTGGTTTCGCACGAAATGACAAAGCGCGGCCGGATGCCGTGCTTCATGAGCGGCCCGAGGGCCATGTCCGCGGCGATATAGACGAGTTCGTCACGGTACTGCAGCTTTCTCAGCGCATCGTAATTGCTCTCAAGCGACGGCCCCGCGCCGATGACCACGGCCATGCGGCCGTCCAGGTCCGGCACGATCCTCTTGAGCCCGCCGTAGCGCTGTATCGACGCCAGATTTTTCCCGAGGTTCCGCCTGAATGTCCTCAGCCGCTCCGCCAGTATTCCTTCGTTGAGGTTCTTGTAGAGTTGATCCCTGTCTACCATGGCTTCAGCCGTTCCGGCCGCTGCGGCGCCGCCGCCAGTTCAGGCGGAAACATCGCGGCGCGGACATGAAAAAAGACCGCGCGGCCTTGTGCCTATCCCCTGAGCAGCGACGTGACAAATTTGACGATTTCGAGATAATCCATCTCGCCCTGGTCCGACGGATCGATAGATTCGAGCAGGCCGACAAAAAGGACGATGGTCTGCGTGATCCGGGAAAGGTATTTCGACGACATGTCCGATTTTCTCCTCCCCCGGGTCCCGGGCCCTTTTGCCAGATCATGAATGATGTTATCGTAGAAATTCCGGTGCAACCGTATATACTTGCTGATGATCTTCATTATCTTCTCGTCTTCAAAGGCATAGAGGATGATATTGATGATGATCTTTATGTTCCGCTTGTCGATAATGAAATTTTCCGCGCCCACCAGCGCCGAGATCGGCGCGACCTCATCGGTCGCCAGCTCCCATTCCAGTATGGAACTGTGCGCCTGCACGAATTCCGTGAAGATTTCCTCTATCAGCTCGAGGTAGATGTCTTCTTTTGTGGGAAAATAATGGAGCACGCCTCCCTTGGAAAAGCCGGCCTCGTCTGCTATCTCCTGTACCGTTATGCGGGAATAGACATCCTTGTCGAGGAGCCTCTTCAGTGCCTCGATGATGATCTTTCTTTTCTTTTTTGCTTTTTCTTCTTTTGGGACAGCAACCATATCACTTCCCCCTGTATATATAAGAGGCATAATTTTGAAATATATGATAAAATAATCAATAAAAATTTACAATCAATTTTTTATTTAGGCCGGTTTCGGGCCAAACCCGCTTTTTGCTTGCCTTCGCCGGCCGCGGGCGTACAGAATGCACCGTCATGACCGATCAATTCATCTCACACTCGGAAGAGGAGACGCGGGCATTCGCCGAACGCCTCGGGAGGAGCGCCCGTCCCGGGGCGGTCTTCGCCGTTACGGGAGGCCTGGGCGCGGGAAAGACAATCATGGCGAAAGGGATCGCGAAAGGAATGGGCATTGATGAGGAGATAACCAGCCCCACGTTCACCCTCCTGGAGATATACGAGGGGGACCCGCCCCTGTACCACTTTGACCTTTACCGCATCGAACGGAGCGAGGAACTGGACAGCCTCTTTTTCGAGGAATACTGGGAGGGCGAGGGCGTTTCGGTGATCGAATGGGCGGACAGGGCCTCCGGCAGGCTCCCCCGCGACCGCACGGTGATCATGATCGAGCGCACCGGCGACACCAGCAGGAGGATAACCATTGAACGTCCTGGTGATTGACACGGCTTCATCGCTCGAGATCATCGCTGCGCGCGCGGGAAACGGCAGGGCCGAGACATCGGCCCTGTCGCAGACCTCGCACTCGGTGACCATCCTGTCAGCCATCGACCGGTGCCTTGCGCGCCTCGGTCTTACGCCGGGCGACCTTGACCTGATCGGCGTCGGGGTGGGCCCCGGGTCTTTCACCGGCATCAGGATCGCCGTCTCGACCGCGCGCATGCTGGCGCAGGTGCTGGGGAAGCCCCTGGTTGGACTGCCCACCCACCTTCTCTACGCCGTCTCGATCCCGGCCGAAGAGGGCGACGGCATACTGGTCGCCTTCGACGCGAAAAAGGGACGGGTCTTCGGCGCCCTCTACCGGAAAGGCGGCACGCCCCCGGCGCCGCTCGAGATCATAGCGCCCGGCGACTACGACATCGGTCACCTCATAGACGGTGCGGATGGTTCACGGGCAATACACTGCGCGGGGAACGGCGTGGAAAAATACGCGCAGGCGCTGTCAGCGCTCGTGCGGCGGAACATGATCAGCGGCTTCACTCCGGACGGTAACGCCATCTGCGAGCTGGCGGTCGAAGCGTACCGGAAAGACCCCGGGCGATACGGCGATTACAACAGCGTCGTTCCGAATTACGCGAGGAAATCAGACGCGGAAACGGCGCGGGAGATGCGGGAAAAATCCGTGAACTTACTGCTGCGGGGGTGGCGGCTGGGTCTCTTTCTTCCGGTCCTTCATGGACTTTATCAGCCGCGCCTTGTAGTCGGTTTCCAGGGGCTTCAGGATCGAGTAGTAGCGCTTCATTTCATCCTTGCGGGACGAGTTGCCGCCGAAATCCACGCCGACGAGGAGGCTCCCTTCGTCGTCAATCACTGACACCTTCACTTCCCCGAAAATGGTTATGGGCGCCTGCAGTTTGAAGACGAGGTCGAAGATGAACCCTTTCGAGCGCATGATATATTTCTGGAGGTTCTTGTCGGTGATCTTGAGCTTCGCGCCGCCGCGGCTGATATCGATCACCCGCTGGTGCATCGGGATGAGGTGGGTATTGGCGTCGCGGATCCGGTCGATCAGCTTGAACGAATGGTCCTTGAGCTCGAGCACATCGTCGAGCGTGAAATTTCTGCTCTTGGATATGAGCTGGATGTAGGCGAACGGGACCGTCGATGACGATTCGGTGATGTATATGATAGGCACCGCCAGTATCGACTGGTAGCCGCGCTCGATGTACCGCTTCATCACGGCAGTCAGGTCTTCGCCATACAGCTCGCCCATGTCCACGAAGTCATCGTTCATCGCCTTGTACGACTCCGGTTCGGCGGTATTCGCGATCCAGAGGGTCTTCCCGGTCTTCTTCATCTGCAGCAGGAGACGGTCCCTGTCATCCGGCTTGAACACGTCCAGGCGCACGACATCGCTCATCTTTGAATTCTGGGACTGGAACTGCTCCAGCACGACCTTGATGCTGGTGGGGATGCTGAAGTTGGAAACATCGATGGTATGGCGTGAAATGCGGAAGTTCGTCGCGACCACGTCATCGGGGGCGACCTTGAACCGGAGGTCCCGCCTCCCCCGCATGGCCCGCCGGGCGCTCTTGACCTTGCACAGATAATAGCCGGGCCCGCGCTCTTCTATGATGTCCAGGTCGATCTCGAGATACTTGTCCGACAGCCCGTATATGATAATGCCGTTCCCTTCGTTCTTGTAATTCGGATCGGTAACCAGCATCAGCGCGCCATCGGGCAGGTACTCGTTGATACTCACCTCGGTTTTATCGATGGCGTACTTAATGTAGAGTTTTCTGTTGGTAAACTGGGACTTCAGGATATTGATGACATCCTCAAGCGTCTCAAACTCCTGGAAGTCCCTGTTTTTTCTCTGGTTTACCTGGATCAAAACCGGGCCCCTGATAGCAATGGTATAGGCGCCAGCACCTGCTGATGCCTGTTTATATTATCGAATAAACGAATGAATTAATTAATCATTTTATAATGGAAGTGAATGGCGGCCCCCCCTTTAAATTACCCGCGAAGCGGTACCCGGGCAAGCGCACGGCATCACTTTTTTGACCATTTCTGCCCGTGCCGCAGGCTCCCCGTTACCGCATTTTCAAATAGTAATTCAGCGTGCGGACCTGCGGCTGAACCGCCACGGTTACGTATAAAACATCAATCGAATATTTTCAAGGAATTTTTATGTCTCATTAGAACGGGAATGTGCTTGAATTCAAGGGGCGGGGAAATGATACTGCCCTATTCCGTGAAAGGCAGCCATCAATGAGTAATTTACCAATAGTCGCAATCGTCGGAAGACGCAATGTCGGCAAATCCACCCTCTTCAACGCCGTGATCAGGCAGAAGAAGGCGATCGTCGATGCGGTCCCGGGCCTGACACGGGACGTACTTTCGTATAACGTCGATTATAAATCGGCCGTCTTTACGCTTGCCGATACCCCGGGCCTCGACCTGCCCGAGTCCTCCGTCCTGTCCGAGCCGATACTGGCCAATGCGCGCGAGTATCTCAAGCGGGCGTCCCTCGTCGTGCTCCTCATGGAGAACCCCGCGCCATCGGCGTACGACATGGACCTGGCCGAAATGCTCCGGAAGCTCTCGGTGCCGGTCATAATAACCGTGAACAAGATGGACGGCCCGGAGCTGCTGGAGAGCATGACGAACTTCTACGAGATGGGGTTCCAGGACATAGTGCCGATTTCGGCGAAGACCCATTTCAACCTCCAACTGCTCATGGACAAGATCCATGACATGCTGCCGGTGAAAAAGACCGCACGGCCCGAGCCCGATCTTAAAATCGCCATCGTGGGAAGGCCCAATTCCGGGAAATCCACGCTCCTGAATTCGCTCATCGGGTACACCCGCGCCGTGGTGTCCGATATCCCCGGCACGACCCGGGACTCGATCGACGAAGACTACATGTACCACGGCATGCGGATCACCGTTATCGATACCGCGGGCATGAGGAAGAAAAGCCGCGTGTCGGACGACATCGAATACTATTCCATGACCAGGACCATCGACTCCATCGAGCGGAGCCATGTCGTCGTGCACCTGATCGACGCGGAGGCCGGCCTCACCGAGACCGACAAAAAAATATCCGACGAGATCATGGCCGCCCGCAAGCCGGTCATCATCGCCATCAACAAGTGGGACCTTATAGAAAAAGACGACAAGACCTTCGCGAATTTCACCGACCGCCTGATATTCAAGTTTTACAAGGCGGGGGACTTTCCCATCATATCCATATCGGCAAAAAACAAGCAGCGGATACACCGGATCATCGACACCGCCTTCGAGCTCAAGGAACGCGCGTCGCGCAGGATCGAAACCCCGCGCCTGAACAGGCTTATCGCCCAGCTCCTGTCGTCGCACCGCATACCCCAGCTCCAGAGCACCATCAAGATATATTACGCGACACAGACGGACACCGTGCCTCCCCGGTTCAAGTTCTTCGTCAACAATCCGGCGCACTTCAGGAAGGACATCGTCCGATACTTTGAAAAATCCCTCCAAAAGGAGCTGGACCTGAAAGGGGTCCCCATTCTCATCCAGATCGAAGGCAAAAAAGGGCAGAAAGGCGGGAGAAAATAAAAAAAAAGCCCGACTTTATGGTCTTTTTAACGCCAAAATGAAAAAACTTGGTTTGACAAAAATCATTATATTTGTATATTATTTATATAATTGAAATTATGTATCATTTTTTTTGGGGGGGGGATGATGATTTTCAGAAAAAAACAAAAAAACCACCGGACGTTTCCTCGCGCGGCTTTTTATCAACCGTCATATTTCATAGTTGAAAGCGACGATAAATCAAACGCCAATGAATGCTGGTTCAACAATATCTCCGTGGGCGGCATGGCTTTTGAAAGCGAGCGGGACAATCTTGACAACAGTATCATAAACGTACTCTACAAGATCGGTCCGCAGATGAGGAAAGACAAGCTACAGGTAAAATTCTCGCAGAGGCTTATGACCAAGTGGCGGTACGGGTGCCAGTTCCTGAGCCCCGATGACAACAGGAACATCATCATATCGAAATATATCGAACAGAAGCTTAAAGATTGATCCGCCGCTAGATTTTTATCCTTCCTTCAAACGACTTGATGATTGTCGCCGTATCGACGAACTCGAGGTCGGAACCGACGGGCAATCCGTGCGCAATCCGCGAAACCGTGATGCCCGGTCTGCCTATGAGGCGCGCGATATAGAGTGACGTCGCGTCACCCTCAATGGAGGGATTAAGCGCCAGGATCACTTCCCGGAGCGGGCCCTCCCCGCATTTCGCGACGAGCGCCCCGATATTCAGCTCATCCGGCCCGATCCCGTCAAGCGGGGATATCAGCCCGTTGATGACATGGAACACCCCCCGGAACTCGCCGGTCCCCTCTATGGTGAGCACGTCCTTCGCGTCCTCGACAACGCAGAGGAGCCCCCTGTCCCGCGAGGGGTCCTGGCATATCCAGCACACCTCGCCGTCCGAAATGCCGCCGCACACCGAGCAGGTAAAGGTGTTCTTCTTCAGATCTATCATGGCCCTGGCAAGCCCCTCGACATCGTCCCGGTGCATGCCGAGTATGTGGAAGGCGATGCGCGACGCGCTCTTGGGCCCGATGCCCGGCAGCTTCGCTATTTTTTTTATGAGCGCATCAAGATAGGCCGAGGATTTCATGCGATCCCGCCGCCTACTTGAACATGCCGCCGAGGCCGGGGAGGCCGAGGCCGCCGGCCAGCTTTTCCATCTCCTCGGTGGAAAAATGCTTCACCGCATCGACGGCGTTATTGAACGCGGTGCGGAGCATCTTTTCGAGCTCCTTCTGGTCGACGCTTTTCAGGTAGGCGGGGTCGATCGTTATCTCCTTGACCTTGTAGTCGCCGGCCATCTCAACCGACACCTTCGCGTTGGGGCTCACCCCCACGAGCACGGAGTCGGTGATCTTTTTCTGTATGTTCTTGAACTCCTTCTGGAGCTTCATCATGTTCCCGATATCGCCAAGTCCCTTCAGCATCACGCATCTCCTTTATCAATAATCTGGCCGTGGAAGGCGTTCTTTATTTTTTCAACCGTGCTGTTCACGGGCTTGAATTCCGATACGCCGGGGTTCTTCAGCATTTCCTCTTCCGGGGGCGGGATGGACCCGGGATCATCGGGAAGGTTCTCCCCTCCCCTTCCGCCGCCGGGTGCGCCGCTCCCCGCGGCTCTCTGTTCGCCGGCCTGCCCCGGGGACTCCGGCCCGACGACGACCCGTATGTTCTTACCGAAAAGCCCGGACATCTCCTTCCTGATGAAATCAAGGTTGCGCGACTCCAGGATGCGGGAATAGTAGGCATGGTCTGCGCCGCCCGGGTAGCTGATATGCAGGGTGTCCTCGACCAGGCGCACGGTGGACGGCTTCAGGATGCAGTGGAGGTACTGCTTGCTGTCCTTGATGGCCGAGAGAAAATCCTCCCAGTGCCGGTAGATCTGTTTCGAGGAGGGCAGATCGGCCGCGGCGACCGCCTCGCGTACGGTCTCCTTCTTCGGCTCCGCCGGCTTCACCGCGGCGGCCCTCTTTTTCGGCTGGCCGCCTCCTCCGGCTTCCGGCCCGGCCGGCCCCGCGCCGGGGGCGCCGGACGCCCCCTCGAGCCTGCCGATGATTGACGACAGCGTCGGCGCCTTCTTCACCGCGATCATGTCCAGGAGCGACATCTCAAGGTTGATGCGCTCATTGCTGGAATACCTGATCCCGGACTGGAGGTCCCCGGCGATGCGGAACATCATGGAGAGCTCCTCGTCGTAGAAACCGGCGGTCATATCGCGGACCATGCCGGTCTCCTCCGCGGAAAGGCCGAGCAGCTCATGCACCGAAACGCCGTTACGCATGAGCCTGACGGTCCGTAGGATGTCGACAAAGCCGTTCACGTAACGCGGGATGTCCACGCCCATTGTCGCAACACGGTGGACCTCTTCCATGAGCGCGGCCGCGTCGGCGTCAGCGATGGCTCCGAGGAGCGTGACATAGCTTTCTACCGGGACGATCCCGAGTATGGAGAGCGCGTCTTTCTCGCCGATCTCGGCATCGCCCCCCCTGCTCTGGTCCGAAAACGAGATGACCTGGTCAAGGAGCGACTGCGCGTCGCGCATGGAGCCCTCCGCGGCGCGCGCGATCGGGTAGAGGGCCTTTTCCGATATCCGGAGCCCCTCGTGCCGGACGATGTTCTTCAGGTGGCTGACGATCGGATCAACCGGGATCTTCTTGAAAAAATATTTCTGGCAGCGGGAGAGTATCGTGTCCGGTATCTTGTGTATCTCGGTAGTGGCGAATACGAACACGATGTGGGGCGGCGGCTCTTCCAGGGTTTTCAGCAGGGCGTTGAAAGCGGCCGTGCTGAGCATGTGCACCTCGTCGATGATGTACACCTTGTAGCGTGACTTTATCGGGGCGAAGTTCACGTTCTCCCGCAGCTCGCGGACGTCCTCGACGCTGTTGTTGGACGCGCCGTCGATTTCGATGACATCGAACGACGTGCTGTGCCGGATCTCCCGGCAGTTATTGCATTCATTGCATGGATTCGGCGTCGGCCCCGTTTCGCAGTTGACCGCCTTCGCCAGTATCCGCGCCATGGTGGTCTTGCCCGTGCCGCGCGGCCCCGAAAAGAGGTATGCGTGCGATATGCGGCCCTTCTCTATGCTGTTCTTCAATGTCTTTGAAACATTGTCCTGGAACACGACCTCTTCGAAGCGCTGGGGCCGCCATTTTCTGGCAGTTACCTGGTATGACATTGGTGTATAAGAGATCCCCTGATTAATTATTGCAGCCTCCGCCCCCGATGAGGCGGATTGCTCAATGAACACGCACCGCCCGCTTCTCCGCCGGGGCCGGGAGGGCTTCGGAATCGGCAAGAACGCAACTGGTTCGGAGAGGGGGGGATTCGAACCCCCGGTAGCTTACGCTACACACGGTTTCCAACCGTGCTCCTTCGGCCTCTCGGACACCTCTCCAGTTATAAGCAACTGCGCGCGCAGACATGTGCGGGCGCATCATCCTGCGGAGAGAGAGGGATTCGAACCCTCGGTGAGCAAAGCCCACAACGATTTTCGAGACCGTCCCCTTCGGCCAGCTCGGGCATCTCTCCATTTTTGATCCGCAATTGTCACCCCGGCGAACATTCGTGCTTCGTCAGCCGGGGTCCATAATAACTTTTAGTGAGACATACGGTTATTTGTAAAGTGTTTTTTCCATGATATTCTCATGGAAAAGCGTCAGCGGCCCACGAGAGCCGCAATTGCTTCGACGGCCGGTTCAGGTTTGAGCGAAGGCGCCGTTACAAAGGCAGGGTCGTTTTTATAAAAATTGATAAGGGGAGCGGTCTTTTCCGCGTAGGTGGCCAACCGTTTCTTGATTGCCTCATCGGTCTCGTCGTCCCGCTGGACAGTGGGGCTGCCGCATCTGTCGCATATCCCCTCTTTCAGCGATGGTTTGGTGTATATGTTGTAGATCGCCTGGCAATCGGCATTGGAGCAGGTCCTGCGCGAGCCGAGCCTCCTCATGATCACATCTTCCGGCACTTCAAGGTTTACGATCGCGTCAATTTTCATATCAAGCTTCCCGAGCATCGATGCGAGCGACTCGGCCTGGCCGATGGTGCGGGGAAACCCGTCAAGGATGAAGCCTTTCCGGCAGTCCTCCGCCTGGAGGCGCTTTTCCATGATATCCAGTATCAGGCTGTCCGGTACAAGTTCGCCCCGGTTCATGTATCCCTGCGCGGCGGTCCCCAGCTCCGACCCCGATTTCACCGCGCCGCGGAGCATGTCACCGGTCGATATCTGTTTGATCCCGTACCGCTGCATCAGGATCTCCGCGACCGTCCCTTTCCCCGCTCCCGGGGCACCCAGCAGTATTATCCGCATAAATACATCCTTCCCATGTTGTCGTCCGGGGCTAGGCCCAGTCTTTTTCGATGACCGTTGCTCTTTCTACTTTTTTTGTCGGGTAAATATCGCCAACCACTTCCTCGGGCTTGAACCAGAGCTTGATCTCATGTTCCGCGTCCTCGGTGCTGGAAGAGGCGTGGACCACGTTTTCGAACACGCCGGTGGTTGTGATCCGGCCATAGGCGCCGCGTATCGATACCGGGTTTGCCTTTTCCGGGTTGGTGTCTCCGACAATCTCGCGCACCTTTGCTATGGCGTCCTCTCCCTGGTATATAAGCGCCATGACACGGTGGGTGTTATGCACATCGCCCATGATGTACTCCACCAGCTCACCGAAAAACGGTTTATCGCTTAAGTGCTTGTAGTGCTCCCTGGCGAGCTGTTCCGTTACCTTCACCACCTTGGAGCCTATTATGACCAGCTTCGTCTCAGAGAGCCGGGACAGGATATTGCCGGTCAGCGATTTGACCAGCCCGTCAGGTTTGATAATCACAAGTGTCTGCTCTATTGCCACTGTCATTCCCCTTTTTTATGAATGATCACTGCGGGCCCCTTCCCGCAGGTACGATTTTTCGACTGAGAGATAAAAATCCAAAAAGCCCCAGCAACGGGGCTCTTCTGATGTGCCCAGGGCGGGACTTGAACCCGCACAGGATTACTCCCACATGGCCCTCAACCATGCGTGTCTACCAAATTCCACCACCTGGGCTTCTGCGTGGTGCACAGGGAACCTACTTATTAGACCAGACTATATTGTCAAGAATAAAAATCGTCAAAAAGGCCGGGGGTCAGAGTAACTTTATACATGGATTACCGATAACTATCTCTCTTTTGCTCTGACCCCTGCATGCTATGATACCGATAACTATCTCCACAATAGAAGTATGGTGACAGACAATTGAATGAATGGTGTCAGAGCAAATGTAGATCAGAATGTACCGATAACTATCAGGCATTACGATTCAGTTATATACACCGGGGTCAGAGTAAAATGGCGATGGAGAATGGTGAGGAAAGAGGGTCAGAGTAAAAATGATAAGAATACAGCAAAGAAAAAAAAAGGGCTGACATTGCGCCAGCCCGTCTAGAAGTATTACCTTAAATATGCCGGGATAACTCCTGACATATAAGCTGAAATAGTGATTAAACATATTTTAGGAGGATTTGCCTAAAATACACAGCTTTAAAAAGGCTAATTTAAAAAAGAACATAACAGATAGCGGCAATTTAGTCTCGTGAGGTTATAAATATGGAACAATTTAGTGTTTCTGATTTATAAATCTGCAACAGAATGGGGAAAAGGGTGGGAGAAACAAGAGAATAAAGACCATGGCATGGCAAATACTGATACAAAAACATGATTATATATATTTTATAATCCTATTTACCTGTCCCGCCAGTATTCTTCTTTCGATATTCCGCCGGTGAAATGCCGCTTGCCTTCCTGAAGGCCGAATGGAAGGCCGAATAGGAATTAAATCCTACCGCAAGGGCGATTGACAACGTATTCCGGTCCGGCTCATCTACCAGCAGTTTTTTAGCATCTTCAATTCTATACCCGTTGACGAAGCTGTTAAAATTCTTGCTATAGTGCTGATTGAGAAACTGCGACAGCTGGTGCGGCGTTATCCCCAGCGCCTGACTGAGGCGCGGCAATGTAATATCTTCATCGCAGTATAATTTCTCCTTGACCATCATGCCTGTCAGCTGGCTGGCAAGGTTATCGAGATTCATCCCGTTAAGATGCGACTTGGAATATGATTCGTTGCTTACATGGACGGTCCCGTACTGCATGAAATAGGGATACCGCTGGCTCAGTAGATAAAAGCATAAGATCACCATGCTGACCATAAGGCTTATCGCCTTGAGGGCTGACAGGGAAAGGGCGATGTTCCCGGCAATGCCCACGATGCCCGTTATGACCCAGAAGATGAGAGACGACAGGAGCAGCACGATCTTCTTCTCCGAAGGATTCCCCTTCTTCATCTGCAGGACGATACGGACCATTGGCGCGGCAATATATATGACCGGAGAAAACACGCTGGCGGTAAATATCACCCGGAGCATGATATGCTTGTTCTGGTTGATCAGTTCATAGACGATCTCCCTCTGGACATTCGAATTATACAAAAAATACGAGAGCAGATACAGCGTCACCACGAGGAGCGGGATAAAATGCAGAATATCATTTTTCTTGAGATGGTCCTTGTCCCCGGTAAGGCTCTCCACGTAAAAATAGAGAAGCGGCCCCAGGCACAGGTACGCGGGCACCTGAAAGAAAAAGAGGATGGGATAATCGTATACCTTCTGCGAATAGAGCAGGTAGATCGAGAAGGTAACGAACCCCATCAGGGCAAGGATGATGGCAAGGACCACGTTGCGGAAATAGAGCGGCCGCACGATAAGCCCGAGTGCCATCACCATGGATAGACCCGTGGCGAATATGATGATCAGATCGATAATTGACATGGCATTTAAGGAGCTATTTTTAGAAGAGTGTATAAATTATGCAAGAAAAATTAGATCTTTGCGGAAAAACAGGAAGTTTCCGTTGCCTGATGGACGACTTTTAAACGCGAGAAAGGCCCTTCAGGCTCCGCGCGGGGAAAACCCGCGGCCCGACCGATATCCGGCAAAGGAGATCGGTGACATTCAAAACAGCGTCACGGCCGCATCATATATGAATTTCCCGCCGAAGACGACGAGAAGCGCTCCGCTGGCGCCGAACACCGCTTTCTGATAGTTCTTCCCGAAAAACCGGCCGCCCCGATAGGAGAGTGCGGACATGAACCAGGTCCAGCCCAGGTCGCAGAGCCAGTGCACAATCATGAAAATCACCAGCCCCGCGGTACCGAAGCCGGCTGCCTGCATCACCAGGGTCGCTCCCACGGTCGCCCACCAGACCAGGAAATAAGGGTTTGCCGCAGACAGCACCATACCCGTCATCATCGGCGATCGTCGATCCAGCCGGCCGGCGGCCACATCGCCATTGATGCTCCTGAACATGCCGACCGCCATCACCAGCAGGATCAGGCCGCCCGCCATACCGATTGATTCCCTGACATAGGGGAGGCTGAACAGGCAGCCAAACCCGAGGAAGATCGCGGTCATGAGCGGGAATTCCACCACGGCGTGGCCCAGCGCGATAAGTACGCCGGCATGCGGTGATTCGCTCCCTTTTCCCACTGTCATAGCCAGGAGCGGGCCCGGCGCCATTACACCGGAGAGCGATATGAACGCGGCTGTCGCCAGAAATTTGAGGAATGATGGGTCCATGGTCTTTCCATGCTCAATTAATGGCACGAAAAGATTTTTGGGAAGTATTTTTTTATTGCTTCTTTTACCTTTACTCGGCACCCTGATAAAGACCGCAAGGGTGATGACGCGCCACGCACCTCCGCGACAACAAAAGTATGAAGAAACGCAATTCAAAAACTGTTTCCATCACATGGATCGATGATACCGAGCGATACATCCTCGTCCCGCAGCTTGAGAGAAAACGCGTGGTGAAAAAAGTGAAGCGCCTCATCCGGGTAAAAGGGGCCTGTTACTTCACGCAGGGGGTGCCGCTCGGACTGATCGATTTCATCTACCGCGCTGTCCTGAAGCTCGGACTCCGCGGGAGGAAGCTCATCTTCTCGCGCGGCGCGGTGAAAGTTAACAGAAATCCGACCAGCAATATCGTGGAGGTGTGCGAACTGGATTGGGACCTGGGCACCTCGTTCATCATACCGATGAAACGGCGGTACGACACCGTGCTCGAGTTCACAATCGCCGGACGGAACCACACCCTGCGGCTCATGGAGATCATGGTGCTATCAGCCATGCTCAGGCTGAAATACCCGGACAAATCGGAGATATGGCGCTCCGCGATGGCCGCGTCGATCATCGCGCGCGGGTGGGCCGAGATCGAGAAGGGAGAGCCCCCGTCAGTACACAGGTCGGACCGTGCAGGAGATGCCGGACCGTCGGGAAGGGCCGGCGCGCCGACGACGGCCACAAGACCATAATCAGACAAGCTCCTTGAGAATGGCGGCGAGATCCTTGAGCCGGTAGGGCTTCTGCACGTACCCCGAGATACGATGCCCGGTAAATCGTTCGGATATTTCATTCTCACTGTAGCCGCTTGAAATGACCACGCATGCATCGGGCATGATGCGTTTCAGCTCCCGGAACGTCTCAACGCCGTTCATCTGCGGCATTGTCAGGTCAAGAATCACGCATTGTATAGATCCTTTTTCTTCGGTGAACACATTGACCGCCTCACGCCCGTTCGAAGCGGTGAGCACCCTGAACCCGAGCTCCTCGAGCATGCGCCTCCCCACCGAGAGGACAGAATCCTCGTCGTCAACCAGGAGAAGGGTCCCGTTCCCGCGCCAGTGCCCTTCCCGGTCCTGCCTGACCCCGGCCGGTGCATGCGCGAGGTCGGATACCGGGAAGACCACCCTGAATACCGAGCCCTTCCCCGGTTCGCTGCTGATCTTTATCGCACCGCGGTGCCCTCGCACGATGCCAAGGACCGCGGCGAGCCCCAGGCCCCTGCCGGTGAATTTCGTTGTGAAAAAAGGCTCGAACATACGCGTCCTGGTAGTCTCATCCATGCCGCAGCCGGTATCGCTCACTTCGAGGAACACATAATCTCCTTCAGCCAGATTGTCATCGAGATAGGTCGCGGCGAGAAACCCGCGCGTACAGTGTTCGGTCCCGGCGGACAGGATGATGGCTCCCGGCTCCTCGCCGATGGCCTCGGACGCGTTCATTACAAGGTTCATGATTACCTGGCGCACCTGCACTGCGTCACCGTAAATCGCGGGAAGATGATCGGGGAATTCGATACGCAGTGCTACATTTTTCGATATCGAGGCCTCCAGCAGGTGGACGATCTCGCGCACCGACTCGCGGATATCGATCGGCCTGAGCTCGAACCTGCCCTTTCCGGAATAGGCGAGCATCTGCCGGCAGAGCTCGGACGCGTTGTATGATCCCTGCAAGATGTCCTTGATGTTCATCCACACGGGCGATTCAGGGGTGAGCTTCATGAGCGCCAGGTCCGCGTTTCCGAGGATCCCGGTGAGTATGTTGTTGAAATCATGGGCGATCCCGCCCGCCAGTACCCCCAGGCTTTCGAGCTTCTGGGTATGCTGGAGCTGCAGCTCAAGCCGCCGGCGCTCCTCTTCCGCTTTCCGCCTCTCCGTGATATCGATCATGGTGCCGACCAGGCCGACAATACGGCCCTCCTCGGTAATCGGCCTGCATGACGTCCGCAGGTGCAGCACGTTCCCTTTTTTATCGATCGCGCACAGTTCGTACAGGACGTTTTTGCCCGACATGACCCGTGTGAACACGGACCCGAGCGGCACCAGCTCCTCCGGGTGGGCAAAATCAGTGAAGTGCCTCCCGATCACTTCATCGGGATGATACCCGGCTATCTGCTCGACCACGGGATTTATGTAAGTAAAATAACCGAGGGTATCTGCCATGAAAATAATATCATTGATGTCCTCAACCAGGACCCGGTACTTCTCCTCGCTCTTCAGGAGGTCCTCGCGCGCCTGCCGGTGCTCGGCGATCTCGCGCTCGAGCATGTCCGTCCGCTGCTTGACCCGGTCCTCGAGCGTCAGGTTCAACGCCCGGATCTCCTCCTCTATCTGCTTCTGCTTGGTGATGTCATGGAGGACGATAAGGCGACCGACCAGCCGTCCATGGCTGTCGCGCAGCGGGGTGACCCTCATGTCGTACGTGCCGTGCGCGTCCATGTCGGTGCGCACCACGGACTGCGACACCGCGTCCATGTCTGCGGGCAGGGTAAGCCTGAGCCATGGCCTGAACGACAGGACGTTTTCGAGGGTCTCTCCGACCATTGCCGATTCAACGACAGTACCGAGAAGCGAGCAGCCCGCCGGGTTGACCTCGGCGATCCGGTTCCTCGCGTCAATCACCATGACCGGATCGGCCATGTTCTTGATCAGCACATCGCACGCCACCGGCACGATGTCCAGAAGACGGTAACGGAGTACCGCCCATGCCACGGCCATGCCGGAAAACAGGAACGCGATCGGCGTCAGGTCCAGGCCCTGGACGGGAGAGAGGCCCAGGATATACACCATATTACCGATCCAGGGAAGGGCAACGCCGGTGACCATCGCCGCCGCCTGGGAACGATACAGATCACGGGAACGGAGCGCCGTCCTGATCATGAAACAGGTTGCGATAAGCAGCAATATATAACTGTACGCAAAGTAGACCCAGAACAGGATCCCGTGCCCGTAGACAGGAATCGGCCCGTTGCTTATCATTGCTGATACCGCTGGACCGGGGAAAATATCGCTCCAGAGGAGATAGTGAAACTCATTCGTAACGGCGGCCAGTGCAGTGATCCCGGGCACGATCCAGAGTATCACAATCCGCCGTCGGGTGATCCACTTCACCGTGTGGCTGTATTCCATGGCCACCAGGAACCAGAGGAGGGGGACACCGACAATTCCCGGATATTGAATCTTCGCGGAGACTATTTTATAGCTGAAATTTCCCACTGCGGCTTCAAGTGCAGCTCCAAAGGCCCACACACCTATCGCAACCATGAGGAAGCCAAAGGGTATGCTGACGGAAGAAAGCTTGCGATGTCTGAACGCATACAGGGCGAGTATGAGCGCACATACAGTCGCAATAAGCATTATAAGGCTTATGATGGGGAATGAAATATTCAAGCTTTGCACTACCCTGCTTCAGTTAAATGAGGGTAGCAATCGGGATGATTCCGGGTGCAACAGTAAATGTGGTAACCCATAACCATGTATAATGTATACCAAAATAGATACAATGTGTCAATAATTAATACTCAAACAAGTATAAATGCTGTTCCCCCATGCTGGAGTACTTTTAAATAATGTTCAATATATTTTATTTGTCCAGTTTATATGCTTTTCATTTTCATTTAAGGTTTGTTCATGTCAGGAAATAGCGCAATTTACCGATAGTTATCGGTGAATTCGGGGGTCAGAGTAATTCCCGGACAGATAGTTATCGGTACCGGCAATGATGATGTTCTATTGTGTTGACAATCCCGTCAAACCGTAGCAACATAGAATTTCATCAGGAGGAATCATCATCATGATACAAATCCGGATCACCGAGCGAAAAATATTTTATGCCATGATCATCAGCGGTGTTATATATATATTTTCACAACTGGCCATCACGTCGATCCTCTCTCCCATCGGCAGTGATAGTGTTATATCATTTCAGCTGACCTTCAACAGGGAAAGCATGGCCGCACTATTGAATTCATGGGGGGACGGGGGAATAGAAACGTTTAAAAAACATTTTTATCTGGATTTTTTTCATCCGCTCTGGTACGGCGCGTTCCTTTTTTTTACGATGCTCTTTGTTAAAACAAAACTGTCGCGCTATCAAGACAGCACGGCCGTGCCAAAATATGTCTACCTTCCCTTTGTGGCGGCCTTTTTCGATTGTGCGGAAAATTTCCTTGAGATAGAAATTATCGACCGGCGCTTCAACCTCACAGACACACTGGTAATAGCTGCCGGGCTTACATCACTTTTAAAATGGCTGATCGCACTGGCATCAATTCTGATCATTATAGCCCTTGCCGTTCAGCTTGCGCTCCGGGCCTCACGGGCACGAGGGAAATAATCTCCCGCTACCGGCCCCGCGGCGCAATTACCGGAAGCATTCCCACGAATCGGCCCTGACATGATACTCGGTGCAGGTTTCCTTGCGACGCGGGTTCTTGGATGCGCCCTCTATCTTGACAACCATTCCAGCGGCCCGGACCGTTCCGGTACATTCCACCGGGGACTTTGTGTAGATGACGATCTGGCCCCTCCCCATGTCAAAATAGGTCTCATGCGGATTGGAGCTGGTCGGCGCCATCATGTGCTGCCATATCTCCTGCGCCACCTTGCCTTCGATGACGACGTGTGTCCCTTCCCGCCCTATCAATTCACCGGCATTGTGAACGATTGCAATACCGCTTCCGGTAGCGCATGCAGCGTTAGCGCAGAAACAGAGCATGACGCACAACATAATTCCCTTTTTTCCCATAGCAACCCCCCTCTGGCGCCCATGATCATAGACACTCCATTCGCCGCCAGGAATGCATGAATCTATTCCCTATCGTCTTGCCCATGTCCCAGCAACCACTTTTTCCTGCCGGACCCGTGCATCGGGATAAAATCGAGGCCCTTGAAGCAAAGGGCCGCAGGGCATGCGCCGCAACAGAAAGGGGGGTCAGAGTAGTGGTATAAATGATAGGTATTATAAAAAAGAATGGCGGGCACCCATGACATTACTGCTCATGTGCGCCCGCCTAATTCCCGCCATCTTGCAACACTAATGTTATAAATCCTTCGAGCAGGTCACTTAAACAGGCTGGCACGGATTTTTTATTTACCGTCCAGACGGTATTCTTAATTTAATATCGTATATTCTGCGAGATTTGTCTGGCATATGTCTGATGTACCTAATATTATCCATCGTATAATTCATAAGATAGTGGCTGGTCAAACCGGCGGCAGTATGGCGCTTTCTTGATAGGCCAGATACGTGCCAGACAAATGGGCAAATTTCATGCATATTTACAAATATTGTTAATTGCGACATTTCGCTGTTTCATGGCCGCCATATGAATAGGCCGAATCGCTGTAAAGGGAGGATTGATGAAGAAGCGCTATATATGGAGATTCCCCGAGATTATCAAGATCTTTGACGTACCTGAATACCTGCAATTGTTCATCAAAATCAAAAAGCACAAAGAGATCGTCTTTGATATGACTGACACTGTTGATATCAATTCATCCTTCATAGGGTTCCTGATATATACCAAAGAACAATTGAAAAAACACGGGATAGCATACGCCTTTCTCGTCTCACCCCATGTTGAAAAGACATTCACCATGCTCGGCATGGAAGATTATTTTTCTGCCTGATTGCCACTACTGATATTTTCATAATGACCCGGAGGGGCATACTTCACATACGCCCGATCATGACCAATGCGGGTACGTGCGGGAGGGGGAACTCAAACAAGAAGGGAAACCGTGACGGTTTCCCTTCTTGTTTGTTTACGTCCCGGTCAGGTCCGGGACGCCTGCTATGCGACGCGCATCAATAGCCTTTTTTCTTTAACTCTTTCACCACATCGATATAAAAATCCTTGGCGTCCCAACCGGGGGTAAGGCCAAAGAAGTGGTTTATTTCGTTGAAGTGATTTACCCCGTCAGCAGTGCTGTCAAGTACGCCCCTGAAGGTGCCCCACTTGGCGCTTTCCACCGATACCAGGCAGTCGTTCTGGCCCGCGCCCATTGCAACCATGAGAGCCCAGAGCGGCCCGACGATGAGATCATCCGCATGCAGCCCGATATATTTCACCTTCCCTGCCCACGATTGATAGTATATGGCAGGGCTCGTTACGTTCGGCGTTGCGGGGTTGAACGTATTCTTGACGTAATTCGATGTCAGCTGATACAGGAGCTTCATGCAGTTCTGGTCTTCTTCATTATAATAAAACACGCTGGCAAAAGCGTCGACCGCTGCGCCGATGAGATCGCCCACCGCGGGCCCCAGGTAGGGAATGCCGGTATAGAGCGCCCACAGGGCGTCAGCCACCTCTGATCCGCGGTGTGTGCCGCTGATGCTCGTTATTGAGGCCACGTAGTTCTTCGCCGCGCCCTTCCCCGGGATGCTCAGGTTGGAGACCAGGTACCTGCAGTCGAGCGGGCCCTGTGAATGGGCGATGAGATTGACCTTTTTCCAGGTCGGGTTGAGGGCGAACAGCTGCCCCAGCTCATTGGCGACCTCGGCCGCGCGTTCAGCGACCCCGTTAAAGGTGTCCTGGTTTGTCACATACACCGTGGCGCCTTCATCTTCGAGGGCGTCAGGAATTCCCCACCAGTAATTGATCCCCAGCATGTTTTCATCTTTGAAAAACGCACCATGGACAAGGACGATTGCGTATTTTGTTTTACATGGAGAGGTATCCCCTACTGCAAGCACCGGAAGAGTACCAGCCATGACAGTCAGACCGATAACAAATGCGATAAGCTTTTTCATGAATCCCTCCTTAAAATACAAGATAGCATACGCTGGAACCTTTTTTACCGCACGAAATAACACAAACCAGCCAGACGGTATGTAAAATATATACCATACTGCATGTTTTATTGTCTCGCCAATAGCGGGTGCATCTGGAAATGACATAAATAACGTAACATAGAAAAACGTGGGACATAATGCCAAAAACGGGTACGCCAGAATTTGGCACCAGCTACATACCAAATGGCATGATTTAAAAACTGGGCGGAGATAATCTTATCCTGCCGGCAACAATCATTCCGGGATTCATGGATCCTTCGGCGCTGTAGTATCGGAGGATTACACCTTCCGTATTATTTTTCTGTATTTTTCAGGGGTAACCTTCATGAATTTCGGGAATACCCTGTTAAAGGTCCTCAGGCTGTCAAAACCGACCGAGAACGCGATATCTATGATATTTTCATCGGTCTGGGCGAGTCTCCGTGCCGCGTCCTTGACCCGGAGCTCATTGATATAATCGCCCATTTTCTTGTTGGTAAAGATCTTGAACAACTTTCCGAGGTTGTCCGGATGCACGTCAACAGTCGCGGCCAGCCCTTCGCGGGAGAGGTCGAAGGTGTAATTTTTATTGATGTAATCAACCACCCGCTGGATCTTCTCTTCCCCCTTCCCGTTCATTGACGGGTAAAGGCCTTTCTTCCTGGTTTCACTCGTCTCCTTGAGCTGTTCGTTTAAAAGGGCATTTTCAATGATGAAAGTCTCAAGGCTGGTATTGAGGTCCTCCACCTCGTCCATCATCTTGACAAAACGGCTCACCAGCACCAGGGTGGTTCCCATGTACAATGGGAACACCGTGATATGAAAAAGCATGTTCTCGAAACCCGGCCCGAGGATATCCGAGTCGAGGAACATGAACTTGATAAAATATATAAAGCCGTCATGTATGGCGCCGAGTACCACGGCAATTCCGAAAAAGCTGAATATCTTCGCGTAGGGCCGCTTTTTAACGAGTGCTGAAATATGACAGGAGAGGTTGTACCAGCCGATCTGGGTGGTGGCTCCTATCAGCAGCAGCCCGTGGAAGTGAAGCCATTGCTCATCCGTAAAAAATATATCGATAAACGTCACCACTCCCAGGGCGACCCATAAAAATATCTCCGTTTTTTTTCTCTTTAAATCGTAGATACGGTGAAGGAATATCGGGTGCGTAACGTTCAACGCGACCCAGGCCCACCCGAGGACCCGGAAGCGTGTTAAAATGCTCCCGTACAGGTTCCAGTACGTGCACTGGTCCACAAGGATTACAAGACCGCACAGCAGCTGGAGAAAATAAAACAGATATTCCTGCGAGTTGCGGCGCCTGATATAAAAGAAAAAGAATATCATAAAAAGGGGGATGCCCATGGCAATGGCGAGATAGCAGAAAATGATCCATATTACATTCATCACCGTCCTGTCGCTATTCCAGTCTTCCAGGCTGGTGACCGCGAGCGTGCCCAGCATTTCTCCGTAGATGTAATAGGACAGCCGCACCGCGATCACATTCGGCCGGCCATAGCGGATATGGGCCTTCGGGATCAGGTAATGGCGGGGATGGTTCCACATCGAGTGCTCGTTCGGCGGAAAACTGCCCATGCCGCCGATTCGTTCCCCGTTAAAATATGTTTCATCCGCCTGTGCGATCCGCCCGAGGATAAGGCCGAGGTCCTTCACCGGAAGGCCCGGATCGAAAGAGACGGTCTTCCGGAGCCACAGCACGCCCTTTATTCCCCTGGTCTTTTTGCTGACCAGCGGCATGACGCTTCCCGGCAGCCGGACCTCCCCCCATGAACGGTCGTCATGATCCGGGGCGGCATACCTGGCGTCGTCCCCGATCTGAATTTTCCACACCCCGTCGAGGGAGGTGCGCTCTTGCAGGGACTTGACCCTGACCGCATGGTCCGCTTCACCCGCGTAAAGGCACACGGAAAAGCACGACACCAGTATAAACGCCAAAACAAATTTCATTAGCCGGCTCATTCTTGCAGGTTCCTTTCCACTCATACCATTTGAATGATTGCGAGGGACGCCGCCCGGCCCGGTCAACGCGGCGCGTGCCGCAGCGCATGCCGTGCATCTCCAGGGTATGGGGTCTCCCTTCCCGATACTGTTATTTCCTCTTGAACTGTGTTATATCAATGCTCTTCTCCACGGCCTGCCGCCTGCGGTACGCCTCGGCGTCTTCACCGAAGATCCGGTCCTGAAGCTCCCGAATTTTCTGTTCCTTCTCCTCCTGGTCAAGGTCGGGATCATACATGATCCTGCTCTCAAGAACGCGGTAGTTTTCCTCTTTCTGCTTTTCTTCGCTGATGGACCGGTCAACGTCATCCAGCCGCTGCACCTGGTCAGGGGAGAACAATTCCTCGCGGAACGTCCTGATTTTCGCCTGCTTCTCCTCAGCGTTCATCTCGGACAGGTCCCGGCGGTAGATCTGGAGCTTTTCCTGGTAGCGGATGTAGGGCTTGGCATAGGCTTCCACGTCATTCGCCTCGCTGCCCCACATGTCGCGATTGAGGTCCTTCAGCCGCTCCTCCTTCTGCGCTCCGTACAGGCTCCCGTCAGCCACGATCACGCCGCGCCTGATCGGATACTCCTGCGCCTTCAGGCTGGCACCGAACAGGATATCGGCGTTCTCATTCCCGAACACTTCGCGGCGGTATTCCTGCAGGTTATGAAGCAGCGTGATGGAATCTTCCGCGTTCATCGGCATTCCCCATTCTTTCGACTTTTCGTGCAGGCCTTTCTGGTATTTCAGGTACGTCGAATACACCTCGAGGAGTTTATCGGCCTCATCGGCGGACATGACGGAGTAAAGATACTGGCGGGCTTTTTCCATCTGGTCGTCCATGTCCTTCGAGTCCTTGAAACGCTTGTCAAGCGTCAGGAAAAATTTCAATGTATACTGGTTAATGACCCCGTTCGAGAAGCATTCCTTTATCGACTCCCGGTTAAAATCAAAATTTTTGTAATACGCTTCAATGTCCTTCAGCTTGATATTATAACTCTTATCGATTATATAATGATCATCGCCTTTTTTTCTCACGGCAAGCACGACTACAAGGATTACCAGCACCGCAATCCCTGCCGCTGCCACCATCTTTTTTTTATCCATCAATCCGGGCCTCCCTGGATATTCCCTGAGCCTGCATATATCTGGAATCATGTCCCGGGTATTACGTCAAGATTATTTCCATTCCGGCTGGACTGATTTTTAGTATAACAGCGGGAAACCCCTGATGTCTCGCACGATTCCTGATTATCAGAAAACGTCCACGCCATGGAATGTACGGACCATGTCATTATTCTTGACAATTTTATCGTGAACATTCCTATATTATCCATAACCATCATGGCCCGATTTTCCCGGCAGAATGTAAATTCACATTGAATAATCAGTTATATAATAATTGGCCAAATAAAAGCAGCCGCGCTCTCAGGGCATGTTTCATCAACCCGCCCATCCAGGATTTTTACTCAACATCGATACGACGCCAGCCCCTGGGGCTCCTCTACATCATGGCAGCTGTCCGGAACGCGGGCCATGACGTCATTTTTATCAACGGGCATTCCACGAAACGGCGGCCGCTTCCCCTGCCGGCCAGCTTTTCATACTTGAAAAAATTCATGGAGGATCCGGGCCCCTCTCTCGCCTTTCCTTTTAAAAGCTATTCGCATTTCGGTTTGAGCCTCGAGGAGATCGGACAGAGGATGGCGCGCGCGGCCGCGGACGTCTTCTTCATACCCTCGCAATTCACCCCCTACCATGACGTGAGCGATTCAATCATCGCCATGGCGCAACGGACCAGGCCGGGAGCACCGATCGTCACCGGCGGTCACCACGCAGCGCTGTACGCGGAGCGCCTTCTTGGAGAAGGGGGCGCGGACTTCGTTGTGCGGGGTGCGGGCGAGGAGACCTCGGTGGCGCTGCTCGCCTGTCTCTCTGAAGGGAACGACCCGGCGGTGGTCCCCGGCATCGCGTACCGCTCCGGCGGGAGCACTCTCATGACGGAGCAGAGCGTCGGGGAAGACATCGACTCCCTCCCCTTTCCCGCCCGCGACCTCCTCCGTGACCGCGACTTCGCCGCTTACCGGAGAAAGGCCGTCTCAATGATCACGTCGCGCGGCTGTCCCAACCGCTGCTCCTTCTGCGCCGTCCGCACGATATGGGGGGACCGCTACCTCACGCGGGGCGTCGGCGCCGTCCTCGACGAAATTGCCGAATGCACGGAGCGCTACGGCGCGGACATGGTCAATTTCGAAGACGACAACCTGTTCGCGTCCCCGGAGCATGCCGCCGCGCTCCTCGAAGGTCTCATCGCTTTCCAGGAATCCTCGTGCGCGCGTCTTGACCTTGCCGCCATGAACGGGATATCGCTCGAGCATATGGATGACGGCATCGTCGCGCTCATGCGCCGGGCCGGCTTCAGGGAGATCAATATCTCGCTCATGACCCGCTCGGCGGACCTCCAGGAGGCGCACGGCAGGCCGTTCAGCTCGGAACAGTTCGCCCGTATCGCGCGCACCGCCCGGCGCCTGGACATGAACGTGCGCGCCTACTTCATCCTCGGCCTTCCGGGACAGTCAGTGGAAGAGGCGCGGGGCACCATCGCGTTCCTGCGCGGCCTCGGCGTGAAGTTTTTCCCATCGGTGTACTACAACGTGAACGCGCCCGAGAAGGAGTGGATGATGCAGCGCTCTTCGGCATTCTACAACGAGACGGACGAGATGTCGAGGGAGGACCTGGTGCGGCTCTTCAATGAATGCATGGAACCACGGTAGCGCCACGCCGGACCGGATGCCGGCCGGCTGACCAAGAAAAATTCTTGATATTTCCGATGATTTCTGTATTTTGAAACTATCATATAAACAAGGGGTAATGAAATGCCAGACAAGGGTACATCAAAAAAAGTTACCAGAGTAACAGGCGGAGGATCATCATCCGAAGACGGAGGAAGAGGAACAAAATCCTTCGTGGCGAGCGATGAAAGCAAGTCAGCGGCAAAGAAATTTCGCATATTTGCCATACTCTCCTGGGTCGCCGCTATCGGTTTTGAAATAGGCGCCATTATACTGCTTCAGAAAGCGCAATTCGGCGACACGTGGAGCGCCGGCAATACGTGGCTCATCGTCCTGATTGTGGCCGATCTGATTTTTGCGGTCATCGGGTCACTGCTCTGGAAAAAGGCGAACAGGTTTGACCCCGCCTCTGAAAAGGAAAAAATTAAATTTTTCATCCAGAACCAGCTGGGCGTGATCATAGCCGTCATTGCCTTCCTGCCGCTCGTTATTCTTATCTTCACCAACAAGAATATGAACGGAAAGCAAAAAGGCATTATCGGCGCGGTTGCCATTGTCGCCTTGCTGGTTGCGGGCATCACGGGCATCGATTTTAATCCGCCGTCCCAGGAGCAATACGCGGAGCAGACATCGGAAGTGGAGACGCTGAGCGGCAAAAACAGCGTGTACTGGACGAAAGCCGGGACGCGGTACCATCTCTATTCGGATTGCTACCGCATCAATACGGACAGGACGGATGAAATTTTCAACGGTTCCGTTGCACAGGCACGGGAGCTGAAGAACATAACCCAGCTGTGCAGCACCTGCAGGGACAGGATAAAAAAAGAAAAGGGCCTGGACCTGAAACAGACAGGTAATATCGAGGAAACAACCGAGGCCAAAGATACATCAGAGGACGAAGAAGAATAGAGCATCCGAACGCTCCCCGGACACGATACTGGAAACGCCCCGCACGTTCCTCGAACTGCGGGGCGCTTTATATTTGGGTGTTATTGGGGGTCAGAGCAACCACCAGACCGATAGTTATCGGTGATCCCAGGGGTCAGAGCAACCACCGGACAGGAAGAATTTACCAATATTAATATTTTTATAATAATTACTTGATCTAAAGCCGCCAGTTTTTATAAATAAACCAGTGGCGGGCATATTTTTGCACATTTCCATCAATTTGATCACCTTCCACCCGTGCACGAAATGATGAGGCCCACTGTCCTATGGATTTTAAATCAGCATCGGAGTGTACAATATGGGCGGTTTTTTCGGTGTAGTTTCCAAAGATGACTGCTTGAACGACCTTTATTTCGGGACCGATTATCATTCCCATCTGGGCACCAAGCGGGGAGGCATGGCGGTCCTTGGTGAAAATGGCTTCAAGCGCAGCATCCATGATATTTCCAACGCGCCGTTCCGCTCAAAATTCGACGACGACCTGCCGAAGTTCAAGGGCCGGAAAGGGATCGGTGTCATAAGCGACTTTGAGGACCAGCCGCTTATCATCAATTCACATCTCGGCGCTTATTCCATTGTCACCGTCGGCGTCATTAAAAACTTTGATGCCCTGGTAAAAGCCGCTTACGGGAAACGCACTACTCATTTCTCCGAGATGAGCGGGGGAGAGATCAATCCGACGGAGCTGGTGGCCACCCTTATCAACCAGGAAGCTAATTTCGTCGACGGGATCACCCGCGCCCAGGAATCCATCGAAGGTTCCTGTTCTCTTCTGCTGCTAACGGCTGACGGGATCTACGCGGCCCGCGACCGCCTGGGACGGACTCCCATCGTAATAGGCAAAAAGCCGGGGGCCTTCGCCGCGGCCTTTGAAACATGCTCGTTCCCCAACCTGGGCTATGAGATCGAAACGTACCTGGGGCCCGGGGAAATCGTCCGCATGACCGAAGACGGCATCGAGACGCTGAAGAAGCCCGGAGACCGGATGCAGATCTGCGCGTTCCTCTGGGTCTATTACGGGTATCCGCCCTCAAGCTACGAGAGCATCAACGTCGAGGCGGTGCGCAACAGGTGCGGGGCGGCGCTCGCGCGGAATGATTCAACCGAGATCGACGTGGTGGCGGGCATTCCCGATTCAGGCGTGGCCCATGCCATCGGATACGCCAACGAGTCGAAAGCTGCCGTACCAGCGTCCGTTCGTGAAATACACGCCCACCTGGCCCAGGAGCTTCATGCCGCAGGACCAGTCCATCCGGGACCTGGTTGCGCGCATGAAGCTGATCCCGGTAAGGGAAATGATACAGGGGAAACGGATCCTCTTCTGCGATGACTCCATCGTCCGCGGCACACAGCTGCGGGACACTATCCAGAGGATCTACGATTACGGGGCGAAGGAAGTGCACATGCGCCCCGCCTGCCCGCCCCTCGTGTACGGGTGCAAGTTCCTGAATTTTTCCCGGTCCAGGTCCTCGCTTGATCTTGCGGCGTGCAAGGCCATCAAGGAGATGGAAGGGAAAGAAGACGCGAACCTTACCGAGTATGCCGCCGGGTGCGGGGACAAGTATTGCGACATGATCGAGCGGATCCGCGCGCGCCTGGGCCTGACCACCCTCCAGTACCAGAAGCTAGACGACCTTGTCCAGGCCATCGGGCTTCCGAAAGAAAAGATCTGCACCTATTGCTGGGACGGGGCTGAATAATTCATGCGAGGGGAAAGGCCTTCCCGGCCTCTCCCCTTCGCGCTCCCCTCTCCGGGCCGCCGAAAGAAGAAAATTCGACACTTCGTGTCGAATTAGCAATCGCCGATGGAAGCTTCGGGCGTAACTCGGCTCGCCCGCTTCGCGGGACTCGCCTCAGACAGACGCCCGATTGGTTTGCCAAAAAGAAGGCGGGGTCACATGACCCCGCCTTCTTTTTGGCGTTTTGAGCGCTGGTTGGCTTAATATTAAACTTTATCTATGAGCGGTAATAAAGGGATTTTTTTCCTTTCGCTTCGGAAGCGCTGCGCGCTGACCGAAGCGACGTTTACCCTGAGCCTGTCGCAGGGCCGCGCGTCGTGCGCGGCGGCTTTACCTGTAGAAAACTCCTTCAGGTCTCAGCCTGCTATCACACGCCCCCTACGGGGGACGGGGGGGGCGGCTGTTTACGCTCCCTCGACGATCTCTATCTCTTTGTCGGTGAGGTCGTAGAGTTTGTAAACAAGGTCGTCGATTTTTCTGTCTAACATTTCAGCATGTTGTTTTAAAGCTATCTTATCCTGTTCATTATTAGTATTATTTAGCTTATCATATACTGTCAGTGTTTGTTTAACTAACTCAACAATATTCTCATCTCTATTCTTGGGAACTGGAATTTTAACAACATCTTGAGTAAAAAATCTAAGTCTACCGCCCCTGTCGGCATCTCCTAATACCGCAGCAATTCTTTTAAAATAACTAAAAACCGGCTTTGAATTTAAAACACCAAGGAGAAACAAGTCATCGATCGGTATAAAATAAACAGTATTGGTAAAATACATTCCTTTATTATCAAATGAAAAACGACTCGCTTTAGCAATATCAGGGTAAACAATTTTTGGTTTTTCAAATTCATTGTAATAGTCACAAGCACGGAGCTCCCACCAATACTGACCTTGATCATATCGATTTTTTGCTTTTTCTTCAAATTCTTTTAAATGGTCTGAAATTGCTGGATAATTTTTTGAAAACCATTCAAATTTATTTTTTACTCCACCAGATTTAATATCTGTCCAACCACTGGGAATGCATATTAAATATCTTTCTTTTTGACGAATCTTATACTTTCTTATATCATCCCCTAAAGCAAAAGGTTTAATTAATTCAATATTTTTTGAGTCTTCAGAAATCAAACGATCTCGAATTTCTCTATCAATTACAAAAGCTTCATTATATCCTGTTTTAATTCCATAAAAAATTTTATTATTTACATATTCTCCAAGGGGAATTCCATTAAGTCTCATTTTTTCAAAAAATGCAATTTCCTCATGTTTAGCAAGTGTCCAGTTATCTCCATTCATAGAACTTGGATCAATTTTATATGAGCTACCTTTTTTTTCATCATTTAAGGAATCGAACTCAAGAGTCTTAATAGGAGCATAATCAAAATGTTGTTCTTCCACAGTAATATTTTCTGTTATTATAATCATAGGAAAGGTTGCCGCATTTTCAAATACAGGAAGCTCTCCAAAATCAATAATTTCAACAATTTTAACTGACAACCTGATGAAATCTCTTAATGGTTTACCATAGTTTGATCTGATCCATTTATTTGATACTATATAACCGAAAAATCCCCGCTGTTTTAACAACCTGTGTGCTTTCTCAATAAAATACACATATAAATCTGCAATGCTGTGGTAAGCTTTATAATGATTTTCAAAATATTTTTTAAATTCAGATATTACTTCTTGTCTTACATAAGGCGGATTACCTATAACACAGTCAAAACCGCCATTTTTAAATATCTCATTAAAGTGCTTTTCCCAATCGAATGGTTTAACATCTTTTATCTCGTCAGTGCTAAAATCCAGCCTTCCGTCGAAATAGTCCGTACCTATCAGCGAATTCCCGCACTTCACGTTGCCCTTCAGATCCGGCAGGACCGTCTCATGGAAGAGGTTCACCTCGCTGTACAGCTCGTCGTGCCGGGTGTCCTCAAGGGCCTTGAGCGACAGGCTCATGCGGGTCACCTCCGCCGCCTGCTCGTCGATGTCCACGCCGTATATGCAGCTTTTCAGGATTTCGCGTTTCAGCTTGCCGCTCAGGCGCACGAGGCCGTCGGAGTCCCGGTACACGTGCTCCATGTCCTTCTTTGAGACCGGGCTGCCCGTTGAATACTTTACGGAATAGAAATCGACGGACCAGCGGATAAGCTGGTCATACGCGCCGAGCAGGAACGAGCCCGAGCCGCACGCGGGGTCGCAAATTTTCAGCGAGAGCAGGTCGTCGATCGTTTTGCACGGCTTCAGCTTTTCCCCCACCGTGTTTTCCACGATGTAATCGACGATGTACTGCGGGGTGTAATACACGCCGCCCGCCTTGCGCACCTCGGGCTTGTACTCGATATGCGCGCGTTTTTCCGTGGTAGTGACGACCTTGCCCAGGAACTGCTCGTATATGGTCCCCAGTATCTCGACCGGTATGACGTTGAAATTGTACCTCGAATTCTCGGGCAGCAGGTCTTTCAGAATCGAGTGCAGGGTTTTGTTGCTGACTTTGACGCTGTCGAGCTCGGGACGCGGCTCGAACACGCTGCCGTTGTACGTCTTGTTCATGCGGGCGAATATTTCCCTGCACGATTCATTGATCGCGCCCTCCTCGGACTTGAGCGCCGCCCTGTCCACCTGCGCGATGACCTGTGTAAGAAAATCGTCCTCGATCTCCCGGTCCGTCAGGACCTTGATAAAAACGATCCGGTCGATGATGAGCTGGATGACCCGGGTGATATAATCGGCCGACAATTCAGGGTTGAATTTCTTGATGTCCTTGGCCAGCAGGATGCGCCAGCCCGTTTTCTCGTCGTCGAGGTCCGACAGGAACGCCTTGTCCGGCGGTATCCTGTTCTGCTTGATCTTCTTTTCGTTGAGATACAGATTTTTCAGGCTCCCCCTGGCTACCTGTTCCCTTTCAAAAATATTCCACAGGTCCTTGAAGTTGTCGCTGAAATCCCTATACTTCCAGTCCAGGACCGCGAAGTTATTCACCAGGTGGGGGTCTGTTTTGAAGGTGCAGTCGAAAAGCCTGAATTCCTCGAAATCAGTCAGCAGGGCGAAGTCCACCTTTTTTCTTTCATTTGACGACTGGGTCGAGTAGGCGTATGAATATGCCTGCCAGATGTATTTCGTCTGTTTAAACAGGTCGTACTTCGGGTGTTTTGCTTCCATGAAAAAGCATGGCTTTCCGTTCAACTGCAAAAGGTAGTCGGGCTCCTTCCCGCCTTTGCCCTTGGCCTGTACGATGAATTCCCTCTCGGCGATATTGCGTATCCCCTCATTTGAAATGTTCCAGTTGAGGTATTTGAACAGCGGCTTGATGTACTCGTCCTCGACATTCGCCTCCTTGTAGGCGCCGCCTTTCTTTATGATATCAATCTTTCTGTCAAAATCATCGACCAGCCCGGAAATTCTCGACTTCGCCTCATCAAATGAAAACATGGCAATCCCCCCGCAACGACGTACAGCAATCAATAATTTATTACACGGATAAAATATGGCAAGAAATAAACGGCCTGTTATACGAAAGACCCATTATTATATTTCATACTCTCTGGTAAGAATAGAGTAAAGGGATGTATTTATATAGTAGTTGGATCTCCCGATTTTCTCTTTCCTCAAAAAACCGTCTTCGGCAAGCATGTCGAGATACTTTGCAGCGGTAAGGCGGCTCACCTTTAAATCATGCTCAATGAATTCAATCTTTGTATACGGATGAAAGAAAAGATTATTTATCAGGTCCTGGCTGTAGAATTTATGGGTATTTCGTATCCGATGCTTGTAGTCCATCAATGCTTCTCTAATATCCTGTATGGTTGCGATAGTTTGCCTGGCCGTATTTTCAATACCGGTGAGTATATACAGGACCCATTGTTCCCATGCCGACTCGTCACGCACCTTCTGGAGAAGTCCGTAATATTCATTCTTGCTGCGGATAATATATCTGCTCAGATACAGGACGGGAATATCAAGGAGTCCTTTCAGCACAAGGTAGAGTACGTTTATAATGCGCCCCGTTCTTCCGTTCGCGTCATAGAAGGGATGTATGCTCTCGAACTGATAGTGAATCATCGCCATCTTCACAAGCGGATCGGCGTCATAGGAACTGTCATCGTTTATGAATCGCTCAAGATTCGTCATGAGAGAAACGATTGACGCGAGGTCCTGAGGCGGAGTATAAACAACCTCGCCGGTAAGATCGTTCTTGAGGTCCGTACCGGGGAGTTTACGTAATCCCGCACGGTTCTTTTCAAGAGCCGCCTGTATTGTCTCAATATAATTCGCGGTAAGAAGGCCGTTTTCCCGAACAAGATTATATCCGGTTTTCAGGGCTATGACATAATTTCGCACCTCTTTCGCCGAAGCATTTATAGCATAATCAGGAAAAAGCTCTTCACGATAGAGATCGTCATTTGTCGTTACAATATTCTCAATGGCGGAGCTATCCTTTGCCTCCTGCAGTGATAGTGTATTAATGAGAATACCCTGGTTCGGTATTGTACCCGATACGCCTTTTAGTTCTGCCAGAAAACGATGAGCAGATGCGGCCTTTTTTAATATAGGTTTTGTTTCAAGATCAATAATGGGGGGTAGGGGTTTGAGAATAAATGCCATACATTCCTCATTCCATAATATGTATAGAAAACGGCTTTTTTTATACATGTCAAGAGGAATATGTATAAAAATGGGGTTTTATTTTACTTAATAATTATTTTTCACATGGCATACTTCTAAGTGATATAAGCCTAACAGTTGTCAATCTCATCCAGGCCATCGGGCTTCCGAAAGAAAAGATCTGCACCTATTGCTGGGACGGGGCTGAGTAATTCATGCGAGGGGAAAGGCCTTCCCGGCCTCTCCCCTTCGCGCTCCCCTCTCCGGGCCGCTCAAGCGCGGCGGCGGTCACGTGCCCATGAAATAACCACGCTCTTCTAACGAACATTCCCACAGGAATTCCCCCCTGTCCCCCGCAGGGGGCACGATTCACAGATTTTTTTACTGATTCAATTTGGTTAAATATTAAAATCTTCTGAATTTTGCTGGCGGATTATCACACGCCCCCTACGGGGGACGGGGGGGGTCTTGACAATAAATGTCATACATTCGTTATTTTGCGACATGTATATTAAATGGTTGCCGGGGACGAGACTGACATATAGGCTCGGATCCCGAGCCAACATTTCTGCTACGGGACAAAAATCATGGCCAACATATTTTCTTCATTACCCGCCGACCCGGCGCACGAATCCTTCGATGAGCTGCTCAGTCTCAAAAACATCAGGATTGAACGAATTATTTCCAGGGGACACGCCTCGCCGGAACAGGGCTGGTACGACCAGGAGGAACACGAGTGGGTCATTGTGCTCGAAGGGTCGGGCAGGATTATTTTCGAAAGCGGGGAAAAATTTACTCTGCAAAAGGGCGATTATCTGAACATTCCTTCTCGCACAAAACACAGGGTCACATGGACGGACCCTGACACCATGACGGTCTGGCTGGCGGTTCACTATTCCTGAGCCCCCGCGGGGCGGCCGGGGCGCGTCAGAACACGATCTTCAGCACATCGTCAAAATAATTCACAAAATGCACCTTGAGGCCCTTGACGATATACTTCGGCAGCTCGTCGTAGTCCTTCTTGTTCTCGAAGGGGAAGATGATCGTCTTCACGCCCGCGCGCTTGGCGGCGATGGTCTTCTCCTTCACCCCGCCGATGGGCAGCACCTTGCCGGTGATGGTGAGCTCGCCGGTCATGGCGATGTGGAGCTTGATGGGCCTGTTCTTCGCGAGCGAATAGAGCGCCGTGGCCATGGTGATGCCCGCCGAGGGGCCGTCCTTGGGCGTGGCGCCCGCGGGCACGTGGAGGTGGATGCATGTTCTCGTTGAAAAAATTCTCGCCGATCCCGTAGTCCCTGACCCGTGAGCTCACGTAGGTGTAGGCGATCTCCGACGACTCCCTCATCACGTCGCCGAGCTGCCCGGTCTGCTTGAAGCCCTTGTTCTTCGATGGCACCGCGGTCGCCTCTATGTAGAGCGTCGCGCCACCCATGCTGGTCCAGGCCAGCCCCATCACCACGCCGGCCATCCGCTTGTCGTACAGGGACTCGTCGGTGAAGCGCGGGTTGCCGAGAAAATCAGGCAGGTTCTTGGTCGTGACCCTGATCTTCTTCTTGTCGCCCTCGGCGAACCTGCGCGTCGATTTCCGCATGATCCGCTTGATATTGTTCTCGAGGCTCCGCACGCCCGCCTCGCGGGCATACCCGTTGATGATCATGCGGAGGCCCTGCTTGTCGATGTCGACATCGCCCTTCTGGAGCCCGTGCTCGCGCAGCTGCTTGGGGATGAGATAGCGCGTGGCGATCTGCACCTTCTCCTCCATGATGTAGCCGGAGAGCTTCATGATCTCCATGCGGTCAAGGAGCGGGGCCGGTATCGTGTCCATCTGGTTCGCCGTGGCGATGAAAAGGATATTCGACAGGTCGAAGCGCAGGTCGATGTAGTGGTCGAGGAAGTTCGAGTTCTGCTCCGGGTCCAGCACCTCGAGGAGCGCCGAGGCCGGGTCGCCCTGGAAGCTTGCGCCGATCTTGTCGATCTCGTCCAGCATGATGACCGGGTTGGCCACGCCCACGGTCTTCAGGCTCTGGATGATCTTGCCCGGCATGGCGCCGATATAGGTGCGGCGGTGTCCCTTGATCTCCGCCTCGTCGCGCATCCCGCCGAGCGAAAAGCGGAAGAACTTGCGGTTCAGCGCCTCGGCCACGGACTTGCCGATGGAGGTCTTGCCCACGCCCGGGGGGCCCACGAAGCAGATGATGGAACCGGTAATGTTCCCCTTCATCTTCCCCGTGCTGATGAATTCCAGGATCCGGTCCTTGATGTCATCAAGGCCGTAGTGGTCGCGGTCCAGTATCTTTTTGGCTTTCTTGATGTCGTAGTTGTCGGTCGAGAACACGCCCCACGGGATCGAGGTGATCCAGTCGAGGTAATTCCGCGCGACGCCGTACTCGGCGGAGTGCGGCTCCAGGAGCCTCAGCTTGTTGATCTCCTCGTCGATCTTCTTCGCCGCCTCCTCGGTCAGGGTGAGCTTCTTGATACGCTCCTCGAACTGCTCTATCTCCGTTGTCTTCTCGTCCTTCTCGAGGCCCAGCTCCTTCTTGATCTCCTTGAGCTGTTCCTTGAGGAAAAATTCCTTCTGCTGCTTCGTTATACGCTGCTCGATCTGCTTGGTTATCTTCTCCTGCAGCCGGGACAGCTCTATCTCCTTTTTCATGAGCACGAGGACCTTCTCGACGCGCTTCCGCACGTCGAAGGTCTCCAGGATGTCCTGCACCTCCGCCGTGTCGGCCGAGGTCATCGACGCGACGAAATCGGCCAGCTTCCCGGGGTCCTCCACTGAAAAGCGGTTCACGAAGAGCTTCAGCTCCTCCTGGAAGAGCGAGTTCGACTTGATGAGCTCCTTGACCGAGGAGATGATCGCCTTCGAGTAGGCCTTCATCACCTCGGAGCCGGTGTGGTCCTCCTCCGTGTGGTGCGACACCTGCCACTGGATCACCGGGCCGTCGCTCACCACGCTCTCTCGCGTGAAGCGGCCCAGGGCGTTTATCATCATCTGTATCGTCTTTTCATCTATGGGGGTCACCCGCAGCACCTTGATCGCCACGCCGACGCCGTAGAGGTCCTCCGAGCGGGGCGCCCCGCCCTCGCGCAGCTCCTTCGCCAGCACCACGCCGCCGATCTTGTTCTCTGTTTCGATGATCTTGTTCGCGGTATCGATCATGAAATCGCCGGTCAGGACGATGGGGATCATCATGCCGGGGAATATCGGCCGGTGCGATATGGGTATGACATACAGGATCTCCGGAAGGATGTCCTTCGCGACGATGAGCTGGGACGAATCGTCCTGTCCGCCGTTTTTGCCGTTGCTGCCGTTGGAATTATTCGTTGTGTCCATCAGCCTGTGACCTTTTTATAGAGTGCCTGCTGCCGGCGCGTGGACCGGGGAGACGCTCCGCCCGCGGTCATATCTACCAGATAGCCGGTTTGATCTTCTGTCAATTACATTCAGGAAACCGGTTTTTTTAATCCCGGGAGGCCCGGTTATTGCTTGCCCGGGGCCCTGAACGCATCGATCCCGGTGACGAAAAACTTTTCAACGCTCCACTTCTCCACGCCGAACACGTAGGGGCTCTCCGACGTGGTGGCGATATACGCGTCGCCCTTCCTGTGCACGGTAAGCACGGCCTCCCTCTCACGGGCCTTCACCTTCACGGTGCACATCTTCGGGGGCATCGGTTCGTTCTGCATGTCCGGGAATGACGTGGCCCTGAGCGGATTCAGCGCGCTGACAAGGGCGTTCACCCTGGCCTCGTCAAGCCGGACGCCCTCATAGCCCCGGCACGACCAGCTCCCCCACGCGGCCGGTTTCGCTTTATTGTCCGCCTCTTTCTTGTCCGCGGTCGTTTTACCGGCCGCCCGGTAAAACGCAAAGGTCATGCCCCGGTGCTCGACGGTCAACTCCGAAACGGTATCGGGCGCGATCTTCAGCATCTCACGCTCCCTGAAATCGTCCACGGTCTTGTTCATGACGGGGTCAAACGTGCCCTCGGCAAGGTATACCTCAGGCTGGTCGCCGATGCGGATGAAGGTGTGGCGGTTCGTGGGGCTCTTTTTCCCGATCTTGAATTTCCTCACTACAACGCCCTTGCTCTTGATAATGACCTCGCCGTACTTGTCCGGGGTCAGGTCGTACCGCGCGTAATAGCCCTTTGATGAGATCAGGTCGGTTATACGGATATCGCCGAACAGCTTCTCGATATCCCCGACCTTCTTCGCGTCCGCCGGGAAGCCGCTTTCGCCCGTGGCCCATCTGCCGTCCTTTTTGACGAGGGTCACAACGCCGCTGCCGCCGGTTACGATGATCTCGTCTGCGCTCCCCTCCAGCTTCGGCAGGTCCGGGACGCCGCCGGAGCGCCTGATGTTGCTTGCAATCAGGTAGAGGAGCAGGACCCCGATGATTGATATGCTGATCGCGATTTTTTTATTCATGCCGCGCCTCCGCAGCAAATTGCTCCTGGATGCCCTTCCTGCGCCGTGACCGCTGTTTCCATATCAGGAGACCGGCCAGGATGACGAAGAGGGGCACGCCCGCTATATTCAGGCTTTTTAAGATTATCTTTGTCGTGTCGCCGGTCTTGTCGATCGGGTTGTAGTCCAGGCTCTTGCTGCTCATCTCCGGGACAAAGGAATTCCCGAGGAGGTAGTCAGCCATGCTGTGTATGAAAAAGCCGTTGGAGAACACCCTGTCCTGCTCCTCGCCCGTTCCCATGGCGCTCGAGAGGATCCGCCTCGAGTTCATCAGGAAGCCGGACCGCGTGATCTCGGAGGTCCCCACCAGGATGATGCGGGAGGTTGCCGATGGCACGGTAGCGTCCATCTTGCCGACGGAGAAGGTCTCCTTTGGCGCGGCGCCGCCGGCATCAGGGGGACGGGGCGCCTCCTTCCCCTTGAAATAGCTCTCAAACCTGCCGGAAAGGAGGAGCGCCAGCACCTGCTTCTTCATCTCGTTTTTGTTCTCCGGCGGGATCATTAATAACGGGTTGAAGTTTATCTGTCCCGTCATCTGCCAGCTTTCGTCGGATGTCGCCACGAGGTCGACACTCGCGAGCTTCCGCTCCTTTATCTTCGCGTCGTCGGCCCTGACCGACGACGCCTTGATAAAGACCATGCCCCTGAGGAACCTGGTTATGACGCTGTCCTGGTCAAAGCCGGCCTTCCTGATGATGGGAACGTAGTATATGTCCTTGACCGCCCCGGCCACGGGGGCCCTGGCGCAGCTGGCGTCCATGACGATGTTCTTGTCCACCGAGACCCCGTAAAATCCGAGAAGCGGGTCGAGCCCGGTGTTCACCGGCAGCACCATCGGCTGGCCGCCGAACATGTTCTGCCGGCCCATGTTGATCTCGTTGAAAGAATCAAGGAAAAAGATGACGCCCTTGCCCTTCATGAGGAACTGGTCGATGCGGTAGAGCTCCTGTTCGGTAAACTCCTTGCGGGGGCCGTTAACGATCAGGAGGCCGAGGTCCGCGGGGATGTCTTCCTTCGTCAGGTCAACCTCGCGGATCTCGTACACGTCCGAGAGTACCTGTTTCAGCAGCGCGCCGCCCTGGGGCGACTGCTGGTCGTTCAGGTCCACCTCGCCGTGGCCCGTGCTGTAGCCGATCCGCGGATTTGCGCTCACCAGGTTCCCGACCGCGTCATTGATGCGGTCCTGGAGCTTGTCCAGGCCGGTGATCACGTTTTTCCCCATGAGCGTCGGCGCGACGGAAAGCTCTATGCGCTCGGCCTTGTCCCCGCTCCTGAGGACGATCCCCAGGTAGGCCTCGCCCGCGGGGATAAACCTTCCGGTACGGTCCGTGCCGGCCTTCCAGTTCAGCCTGGCGACGCCGTACCGGCCGGCCGAAGCGGCCGCGTCCTTGTCGGCGGACGGGTCGATCACCTGGAGGCGGAGCTTGTCGTAATTGGCCGTGTTGCATTTCGCCACCGCCTCCCCGACCCTGTCGCCGAGCGTATCGATGCCGTCAATCGGGAGCGCCTTCAGCGCCGAATCCATGAAGAACAGCACCTGGATCGGCTTTTCGAGGCGAAGGAGCCCGTCTATCTTGCCTGACATCTTCTGCATGAGGGAGGTTATATTGTATTCGAGGCCGGTCGGGTCGGTGATCGCCACGATCTTCTCGACCACGTCCGACTGCTGGATCACGAGCGCCATGTAGGTGCGGCGGACCTTGACCTGGTCGTTGTCGAACTCCTGGCTCTGCACCGGCCGTATCCCGTAATCGGCGGCCTGCTTTTCCAGCTCCTTCTCGCCGACGACCTCGTAGCTGAAATACTCGTTCGCGTAATAATCGTACTCCTCGAGCATGTCGATGAGGTAGCGGTAAATCGACATGTGCTGGGCCGGGAGGTCCTTTGAAAAAAGCACCTTGACCTTGAGGTTCTCCTTCAGCGACGACACGATCTCCTTGCTCCGGTCCGAAAGGGAGTAGGTATCGTTCCTCGTGAGGTCGCACCGGAAATTCAGCGTCAGGCCCGCGAGGTTGATGAGGATTATTATGACGATGGTGAGGCCGAGCTGTATGGCGCGGGTGCGCTCCGGCCCCGTGTCCTTCCCGCCCGCGCGCACCCGCGAGACCGCGCGCCTGAATACTGCCGACATGCTGCGTAACATTTCCCTGCTCTTCATACGCTTCTATCTCCTGTCCTCGAGGATTTTTGTCGTCAGGAGAATCGATATCGCGATAATCGACAGGAAGTACACCAGGTCGCGCGAATCGATGATGCCCCGGGAGATGTTCCTGAAATGATAATCCGTCCCCAGGTATTCCAGGAAACCCAGCTTCGAGGGAAGGAAGATGGTGATCTTGTCGATCAGCCAGAGGAAAAAGCAGGCGATGAGGCCCGCGATGAAAGCGATGATCTGGTTCCTTCCCAGTGACGACGTCAGTATCCCCACCGCCGAATAGGCCCCGGCGAGGAGCACCGCCCCCAGGTACCCGCCGATGATCGGGCCGGGGTCGGGCGATCCCACGATGATGATAGTCACCAGGTAGATCAGCGTGGGCGCCAGCATGATCGACACGAAGGCGGTCGCGGCCAGGAACTTGCCCAGCACCGCGTCCAGCGTGGTGACCGGGAGGGTCATGAGCGTTTCAATGGTGCCGCTGTGGATCTCCTCCGCGAAGAGGCGCATCGTTATGGCGGGGACCACCAGGGTCAGGACGAGGGGCAGGAACTGGAAAAAGCCCCGCATCTCCGCCTGACCGAAATAAAAGAAGTCCTTGAAAAAGAAAAACCCGGTGACCACGAGGAAGGCGGTGATCACGATATACGCGATCGGCGTGTAGAAGTATGTCATCAGCTCTTTTTTCATGATGGCCAGCGGCTCCCGGGCGCCGGTCCTGACGCGCGCCATCGCGTCGATGAGCACTTCCCTGATAGTGACGTTCTGCAGCTTCATCTCGCACCTCCTCCGGTCAGCTCGCCGAACACCCGCTCAAGGCTCCGCTGTTCCTGCGTCATTTCATACAGTATCCAGCCGTTGGCGCCGGCCATTTTAAAAATATCCGGCCGCACCTCCGCGCCGCTGCCGGCCGTCACCCGCGCCGAGACGAGCCCGGTCCCGGGGACCTCGTCGACCTTCATGACGCCGGGGATGCCCGAAAGCGCGCCGGCGAGCGCCGGGTAGTCGGCGCCGGACACGCTCACCAGGACCCGCTTTTCGCCGCCCGATGACGGCCTGGAGGCTCTCCGTGCGGTCGTCGGCCACGATGGAGCCCCGGTCTATGATGATGACCCGGTCGCAGGTCGCCTCGACCTCCGGCAGGATGTGGGTCGACAGAATTATCGTCTTTCTCTTCCCGATCTCGCGGATCAGGTTGCGGATCTCGATGATCTGGTTCGGGTCAAGGCCGCTCGTCGGCTCGTCGAGTATGAGGATGTCCGGGTCGTGTATCATCGACTGGGCGAGCCCCACCCGCTGGCGGTAGCCCTTCGAGAGCTCTCCGATCATCATGTGCATCACGTCGTTGATGCCGCAGAGGCCGCCGATCTCGGCGATGCGCCCGGGGGCGTCCATCCCCCTCACCTCCGCAATGTAGGCGAGGTAATCGTACACCAGCATGTCATTATAGACCGGCGCGGACTCGGGCAGGTAGCCGATGGTCTTCCTGACCTCGACCGGGCTGTCTTCCACGCTGTACTTCCCGATCGATATTGTCCCGCTGTCGGGCTTCAGGTAGCAGGTCAGCATGCGCAGGGTCGTCGTCTTTCCCGCGCCGTTGGGCCCGAGCAGGCCGGTAATCTCCCCTTCCCTGATGCTGAAGGAGATGTTGTTCACGGCCGTGATATCGCCGAACCGCTTCGTTATTCCCCGGACGGTAATCATGGATGGCTCCTGGTAGTAAGATTATGCCCTGCCGAAATCATCCTCGTGGCGGATGATGTCATCCTCCCCGAAGTAATCGCCGGTCTGGATCTCGATGAACACGAGGTTCTTCGACCCGGTGCACTCGATGCGGTGCCGGTCGCCCCGCGCGATGTCGACGGCCATGCCGGGCCGGAGCGAAGTGACATCGGTATTCAGCGTAAACAGCGCCTCGCCCTCAACGATGAACCAGTGCTCGGAGCGCCGCGCGTGGCTCTGAAGGCTGAGGCGTTTTCCCGGATACACGGTGATCCGTTTCACCTTGTGGGCGGCCGCATCGGTCAAATTTTCGTAAAAACCCCAGGGACGGCGTGAATCATCATTGCCCAATTGTCGTTCTCCCGAAACTATATCGTAGATTAGTGCCAGCCGTTTGCGAAAATAACGGGGCCGGGTCAGGATTAACCCGTGTAAGTATCCAAAATTAAATTTTTTAAAAAAATATCAAGTAATTTATCGAATTTTTATACTGATTTTATGGTGCGCGGGCGGGGCCTTTGTTACGAATTTTCGGACTGCCGCGGGGGTCGGCCGCGCTGCGGGCGCGGCCGGCGGTCAGTCCCTGATCATCGGTCCGAAACGGGGATCGCGCACGCCGCTCATGAGACGCGCGAGGAGCGCGCGCTTCTCCGCGAAGTTGGACCGCGTGACGAGCATCCCGAATTCGGTGTCGCCGTTGATTTTTTTGTTGTAGATGGCATCGACCATCCTGTCCCCGACCCAGGGATAGGCGTGTCCCGGGTCGAAGAAATACCTGAAGTAGTCTCTGGTGACCGCGTTCGGGTACATGAAGAGGTACAGCTCGCCGTACACATCGACGATTTCGGAGAGCCACCGCAAATAATCATCGAGCAGGCCATAGGCCACAACCATCTCCATGACCGGCAGCGCCGTCGGCGTGACGAAAACGACGATGGAGCTCCGCGGGTTCTCTTTTTTATATTGCTCCAGGTATCCCTTGTATTCCTCGTTATACACGAAATTGCGGTAGCGTGACGTCTTTTTATCGGTGTATTCACGGAGGTGCATCGTGTAGATGCCGACGAGCTCTTCCTCGGTGTGCTTCCTGGTATGCTCCACGTTGTTCCTGTCATAGTAGCGCCAGGGGGCCTTGCGGTAGTTCTCGAGGTTCTTCCAGGAATGCCTGGCGGTGTCGATGCTGAGCAGGGTCTTCACACGGTAGAAGAGGGAGTTGCTCTCTTCTATGTTCGCACCGGCGGCCGCCAGGGTCGCCGGGTCGGCGGCGTACCGGCCCGCATTCTCGAAATCAAGCCCGAGGAAGATGTAGTCGAAATCCCGGCCGTTCCTCTTCTTGGCGTAGTTCGTGAAGGGCGAAAGCTCGTCTATCCTGAAAGCGTTCACCGAGTAATTGTACACGGGAAGGCCCCTGAAGGAATACTGGGAGATGAACGCGGCCCGGCTGGAGCCGATCAGCAGCCCGCGGTAATTGAAATCGCGGTAGGTTATGTAGTTGGTCTTCTGCTTGCGCTCGTCGATCTCCATCTGGCGCTGGTTGTACCTGTGGGAGATGCGGAAGCACCAGAGCGGGTCCATGAAATAATTAAAGCCCATGACCAGCAGGGGAATGACGAGCGACAGGAGCCCTGTTTTTACGAGCCAGTATTTTTTTGTGTTGTCCATGAGCGCAGTCTCAATAGTTAAAATACAGAAACACCCTGACCTGCGTCATGTGCAGCAGGCCCGCGCCCAGCAGCAGCGCGACGAAGAGCCCCCACTTCAGGTCCGGCTTCATCTTTTCAGAAAGCTCCCTGGCGTTCTTCCCGAGGAAGGCGATCAGCGCCGCGGCAACCAGGAAATATATGAGGTAATACCTCTCCCCGCCGATGTTGTCAAGCCACTTGCCGAACCCGATGCCCGCCGATCCCAGGAACGTGAACCCGCTCAGCTTTTCCGGGAGCATTACGCCGTTCAGCCCCGCCATGCCCTTGAGTATTTTCCCGGCGTCACCCAGGCTGGGGGCCCTGAAGATCAGGTTGGCGATATTGACAAAATTGAAGGTGATGAACCACGCCGGGTACCGGCCCATCTTCCTCCCGGACTTGCTCCAGAGGCGGTTGATGATCATCGCGACGCCGCTCACCGCGCCCCAGGCAACATACGGCAGCGTCGCGCCGTGCCACAGGCCCGCGACGATGAAGATGGCCATGATGTTCAGGTAGAGGCGCGCCTGTCCCTTGCGGCTCCCTCCCAGCGGTATGTACACGTGGTCCCGGAGGAACCGTATCAGCGTCATGTGGAACTTGCGCCAGTACTCCTGGAGGCTCAGGGACTTGTAGGGAGAATCGAAGTTGAGCGGGAACCGGATGTTCAGCATCAGGGCGATCCCGTTGGCCATGTCGATGCAGCCGCTGAAGTCATTGTAGAGCTGGAACGTGAAGGAGAGGGAGGTGAACCAGGCTTCGAAAAAATTCAGGGTCTGCGCGTGGTCAAAGCCCTGCACCGCCCACACGGCCAGGCTGTCGGCGATCACCGTCTTCTTGAAGAGCCCGATCGAGAACATCAGGACCCCTTTCATGAGATTGTCGTAGTTCACCCTCGTGTTGCCGGGGTCGGCATACTGCCGTATCATCTCCTTGTGATACACGATGGGACCGGAGAGGATCTGGGGGAAAAAGGCGGAGAAGAGCCCGTAATTCAGGATGCTTCCCTCCCTGCCCGCGCCCCGGTACGCGGCCACCACGAAGGCGATCTGGATAAACGTAAAATAGCTTATGCCAACCGGCTGGGACATGTTCAGCGGGGCCAGCCCCGCGCCGAACAGGGTGTTCGCCGTCTCGATGAAAAAGCCGGTGTACTTGTAGTACCCCAGGATGAACAGGTTGAAGAGAACGCCCGCCCGGAGCAGCGCCCTGCGGGAGATCCCCGCCGGCGCGTCCATGCCGCCGGCCAGGGCCCAGCCGATGCCGAAATTGATGACCGTTGAGCCGGCAATGAGGGGAAGATGGCTGATGTTCCAGTAGCTGTAATAAAAAATGCTGCAGAGCAGAAGCCATGCCCGGGCCGCGCCGGGCAGCCCCCGGTGCCCGAGGAGAAAGAATATCACCATGGCCGGCGGCAGAAAGACAAAAATGTATTCAAATGAATTATAGAGCATTGATAGCGATCACATCATTGAAAAATTGAATTTTTGAAAAATAGGTACAGATGACCCTATAAGTCAATCACAAAAATGATAAAACATGGCGCCGGTGCCGATTGTCTCCGGACAGATTCTTGATCCTGCCAATACACCGCAGGACGAAAAATGAATAATTCTACTTGACTCGGCCCCCGTTTATATCGACAGCATGGTAGTGACAGGCGTACGATTGAATCCTTCATACACCGAGACGGCATGAACGAGCATATCACCCCACGCGTCCTTGAAGTCCTCGAATGGCCCGTTATCAGGGCAGCGCTGCGCGGCCGGTGCGCGACGCCGGCAGGGGCCGCGCTGGTTGACGGCCTCACCCCCCTCCGCCCCGAGGCGGCCAGGACGCGCATGAGGAAGATCAGCAACCTGAAGGAAATGACAGGCCGGAACCGCGCGCCCGATTTTTCCGGTATCACCGATATCGGGCCGTGCGTGGCCATCGCGGAAAAGGGCGGCATCCTGAAGCTCGAGGAGCTGGCCGCGCTGCGCTCGTTCATGATCGCATCGGGCAGGACCCTGAAATTTTTACGCGAGGCGAAGGACGAGTTTCCCCTCCTCGCGGAAGAGCACGGAAGGATGGACCGGCTTGCCGGCATCGCCGACCTGTTTACCGGCTCGATAACCGATACCGGGGAGCTGAGCGAAAGCGCGTACCCGCAGCTCGGGAGGATCCGGGACGAGCTCCGCGCCGCGCGGCAGGAGATGGAAAAGAAGATCTCCGGCATCATCCACGCGCCGAACATGGAAGCCGTGCTCCAGGAGAAGGTCTCCACCACCCGCAATGACCGGTACGTCATCCTGGTGAAGGCCGGGATGAAGGAGCGCGTCAGGGGCACGGTGCACGACATATCCTCGAGCGGCGCCACCTATTACATCGAACCCGTTGAAATAACGCCGCTCAACAACAGGGCGCTCATGCTGGAAAAGGAGCTCCAGGCCGAGACCGCCAGGATACTCCGCGCCCTCTCGGCGAAGGCGGCGGAGCACGCGGGCCCGCTCCTCGGGAACCTCGACGTGATCGGCGCCCTTGACTTTCTCGCCGCGGCGGCGCGCTTCAGCATCGACACCAGGTGCTCCGAGCCGGAGGTCGCGGACTCGGGCGAGATCGTCCTCTACGGGGCCCGCCACCCGATCCTGACCCTCATGTCGCCGGACACGGTGGTGGCGAACGACATCAACCTCGGCGAATCGTACCGCTGCCTCATCATATCCGGCGCGAACACGGGCGGCAAAACCGTCCTCCTCAAGACCATCGGCCTGTGCGTCCTCTTCGCGATGCTCGGGCTCCACCTGCCGGCGGGTCCCGACTCGCGCATCGGCATCTATGACAGGATACTGGCCGACATCGGCGACGACCAGAGCCTGTCGCAGTCGCTCTCGACCTTCTCCGGCCAGATCGTGGTCATCAACGAAATGCTCTCGGCCGCGAGCGAGAGAACGCTTGTCATCATCGACGAGATCATCGTGGGGACCAACCCCCGCCAGGGCGCGGCGCTGGCGCAGGCCATCCTCGAATCGCTCGTCGAAACCGGGAGCAGGATCGTGGTCACCACGCACTACACCGAGCTGAAGGACCTCCCGTCCGTCGATCCCCGGTTCAGGAACGCCTCGGTCTCGTTCGACCTGGACACGCTGCGGCCCACCTTCCGGCTGATCGCGGGCCTGCCCGGCGTGAGCTATGCCATCGAGATAGCGAAAAACTACGGCCTCCCCGGCGGCGTCGTCTCCCGCGCGCGGTCCCTCCTCGACAGCAGGGAGATCAGCATGGAGGCCCTGATCGAGAAGGTCCAGGCCTACGAGCAGGAGCTCGATGAAAAGAAATCGCGCCTTGAAGGGTTCGCCGCGGGACTCGAGAAGGAAAAGAGCGAATACGACGAGCTGATGAGGCTCCTTGAAAAGCGCGCGCAGGAGATAAAGCAGAAGGAGGGGATCGAGTTCCTGGACGACCTGAAGGAATACCGCAGGCTCGTGACCGCGCGTATCGCCGGGCTCCAGCGCATGAACATGAAGGAGGCGGGGAGCGCCAGGCAGGAGGTCCGTAAAATTGAAGACACCGTCCACGGCGACCTGCGCCGCGACAAGGGCAAGCTTTTCCCGGACCGCTACGCTCCCATCGACCCCGACGCGCTAAAGAAAGGCGACACCGTGTTCGTGCTCTCCCTGGAGCAGGAGGCCGTGGTCGAGTCGGTCGACGGCGGGCGGCGGCAGGCATCGGTGCTCATGGGGAACGCCATCAGGTCGACCTTCGGTTTCGGCGACCTGCACCGGCCGCTCCGGACCGGGGACCGCCCCGCGCGCCATGCCGCGCGCAAACCCGCGAAGGAGGAGGTTCGGCGGACGGACGGCGAAATTCCGCCGGTGATCCAGACCGCGTACAACACCATCGACCTCAGGGGCAAGCGGGTGGAGGAAGGGCTGCGCGATATGGAGCGTGACCTCGACCGGATGGTCCGCGCCGGGATCGACGCGGCAGTGGTCATCCACGGGCACGGGACCGGGGCGATGAAGGAGGCGGTGCGGGCCAACCTCCGGCGCAGTCCCTACGCCGCGGGCCAGCGGCCCGGCGAGTCGGGCGAAGGGGGGGACGGTGTGACGGTCGTCCTCCTCAGGGAATGAGGCGGCGCGATTATGACGGCCGGAAGCGGCGGCGGGGGGCCCCGCCTGAAAGAATTCGACACGACCGCGCTCTTCAGCATGCTCGACGGACTTGACGGGCCCGCGGCGGAAACGGACCTGCTGAAGATGGCCACCGGAGAGCGGAGGATCCCCCCGGGGAGGGAGCGGCTGTTCGAGCTCCACTTCTCGCTCTTCCACGCGCTCTACCGCCTGAAAGCCGATGCGGGCGCGCGGGGCTATTACCTCCACCTTGACCCGATGAGGATCAGGCTCGTGCGGGTGCCGGGGCCCGGCTCGTGCAGGCATTACGTTCCCGGGACCGGCCGCTACTGCGGCCGCGCCGCCGGTGACGACGGCTATTGTCCGGAGCACCTCGATCCCCTTGTCCTGGCCGCTCCTTCGTTTGACCCCCTCCGCGATTTCTACACCAACCCGGACAACATCTCTTTCGGAACAAGCCCGGTGCTCGAAAAACTGATGAAGGGCGTCGTCATCTACTCGCTCCGCCGGGGGGAGGTCGAGCGGGCGCTGGCGGTGTTCGGCCTGTCCCGCCCCACGAAAAAGCGCATACAGGCGAGATACCACGAGCTGGCCAGGTCCTTCCACCCCGACCTGAACCCCGGCAGGGAACACCTCATGAAGGAATTGAACTATTCCTACCAGGTGTTGATGGAAATTTTCGTAATCTGAGCGGGACGCGAAAATTGTTGAAAATTGTTATTGAACAATAACGGCACGCGCCCTACATCCTGATACAGGATGCGGCAACGGGCGGCATGAGACCACTTTCAAAAGGATAGCGCCATGGAAACAAACACGGGGTCCGGGATACTGGGATGGCTCCTCGCACGTCAGGAGCGGGTCGATACGGCTGAGCTCGCATCGGTCGCCGATTGGAAAAAACGCTTCGACGGCGAGGCGGCGGGATGGGACTCCCCGGCCGACCGCGCGGTCATCGGCGGGTTCCTTGCCGACCGTACCGCCTACGCGTTCGCCGCGGGCTACGAGACCGCTCTCAGGCGGCTCGTGCCGTCGCTCCCGGAACGCGCCGTCGTCTCCTTCTGCGTCACCGAGGAAAAGGGCGGACACCCGTCGTCGATACGGGCATCGCTGAAAAAGGCGGATGGCGGGTCCTGGACGCTCAACGGCGGGAAGAAGTTCGTCACCATGGCGATGGAGGCCGAGCTCCTCCTCGTGGCAGCCTCGACGGGAACGTCGCCGGACGGGAAAAACATGCTCCGGATGGCGCTGGTCGGCAGGAGCGCGCCCGGCGTGGAAGTCAACGCGATGACCGGCCTCACCTTCGTGCCGGAGATAAGCCACGGCACCGTGGCGTTTAGCGATGTCGCCGTAGCCGACCGGGACCTCCTCCCCGGTGACGGCTACACCGGCTACATAAAGCCCTTCCGCACCATCGAGGACCTTCATGTCGAGAGCGCCGTCCTGGGCTACCTCTTCCGTTGCGCGTGCCTGTTTCGCTGGCCGCACGCCGTGAAAGAGCGGATCATTGCCGCCATCGCATGCGCGCGTACCCTCTCGCACGACGACCAGTCGTCGCCGGCCCTGCACATCGCCGTCGGGGGCCTTCACGCGCAGATGGGATCACTCATTGAAGGGCTTGATGAATACTGGATAACCGCTGATGAAAAAACACGGACCGGATGGGAGCGCGACCGCGCGCTGCTCCGCGTGGCGGAAAACGCCCGGAACAAGCGACTCGAGACCGCGTGGTCGAGCTATTGATCTTTCATGGCATCTTCGGCGTTGAATTCCTGGAATTCCCTGATCACCTTTTCCTCGTCAAACGCGTTGCGTGACACGATATTCCGCAGGTGTATGAACGAATCCAGGTCGAGCTCGGTGAACTTGATGGCCACGCTCGCGCCCGTGTGACGAACGATCGTGCCCGCGATATTGAGGGCAAGGTGCGAGCTGGAGCCGTATAAAAATATCGATACCGAGACTGACTCGCCCGCGGCTATATCATTCGGGGTTTTGAGCAGCATGCCGCCCGTGCTCAGGTTTTCCACCTCTCCCTCAATGACGCGGTCCCGGTGCTTGACAACCGAGCGTACATGAAATGGGACCCTGATGGTGTTTCTTTTTTCCATAATCAATCATCCACTGCAACGTTTTCCGGATGTGGTACGGGGGTGTTTACACGCATCCTGACAGTATGGCACTATCCGACGGTGGCATTTTTTTCTCGGATTGTCAAATAAAAAATCATGCCCGGCCTTACAACGGGATTATTACCGGCAGGAACACCCGCCGCCGGATACCGCCTCCTGTTATGTCATATTGATAAAAAAATACAAATATTAATTGAAATCCTCCAACAATCCCGTTAGTATGACGCACTACTGTCCATGGATCCATATAAATCGAAAACAAAAAAAGAGATTATCGAAGAGCTGGAAACCCTCAAAAAACGGGCCGGCGCAGCCCCGATGTCTGAAAAGGGGCCCGGTACGCACGCTGACCCGCACGCAACTGACGGCGATTACCGTCGCATCTTCGACGAAATCGATGACGGCTACTGGGAAATCGACCTCAACGGCGTCCATACCTTCTGCAACGCGGCCATGGGGCAGATAGTCGGCTACCCCCCGGGCGAGCTTGTCGGAAAAAACTACAGGGAATTGATGGACGCCGCAACCGCCGAAAATCTGAAGAGACTGTTTGGTGATCTGTACAGAACCGGGTCCTCGATGAAGCCCACCATGTACGAGATTATGAAAAAGGACCGCGAGGTGCGCGAAGTCGAGATTTCCGCCTCCCTGATCCGCTCGCCCGAGGGGACCCCGACCGGCTTCCGGGGCATCATCCGCGATATCACCGACCGGGGCCGCAAGCATGACCTCGAGGAAAGCTTTAAAACCATACGCAAGGCCCTTGGCCAGACGGTGCAGGCCCTCTCCCTCGCGCTCGAGGTGCGGGACCCCTACACGGCGGGACACCACCGCCGGGTCGCCGACCTGGCCCGCGCCATCGCGTCCGTCATGGGACTTTCCCGCGACAGGATCGACGGGATCCGCATCGCCGGCTCGATACATGACATCGGAAAAATTTCCGTGCCCGCGGAGATACTGAGCAAGCCGGGGGTCCTGACCGATATCGAGTTCAAGCTGATCAAGACGCACACCCAGATGGGATACGACATCGTGAAGGACATCGATTTCCCCTGGCCGGTCGCCATGACGGTATTCCAGCACCACGAGCGCATGAACGGCTCCGGGTATCCCGCCGGGATATCGGGAAAAAAAATAATTCCGGAGGCGAGGATCATGGCCGTGGCGGACGTTGTCGAGGCCATGGCATCGCACCGGCCCTACCGCCGCGCGATCGGCACGGAGCGGGCGCTTGATGAGATTCACAGCAACCGGGGCGTTCTCTATGACGGTGATGCGGTCGATGCCTGCATCATCCTTTTCAGGGAACGGGACTACAAGCTGAAAGACTGAAGCAAGGAACACCGCATGGACCTCCTGATCCTCGTGACCATTGCCGTCACCCCTCCCCTGGCCTTTTTACTCTACATCAACCATCTCGACAGGCTGGAGCCGGAGCCGCACGGCCTGATCCTGAAAACGCTCCTCCTGGGCGCGGCCGCGGTGATACCCGTTGCGGTCGCGGAAGCGCTGCTCATCCAGATACCGTTTCCCGCATCGGAGGGGCTCGCCGGCGCGGCGTACCGGTCGTTCGCGGTGATAGCACCGGTCGAAGAGGCGGCCAAGCTCGCGGTGGTCCTCCTGTTCATCTGGAACAACGCCAACTTCAACGAAGAGAATGACGGGATCGTGTATGCAGGCGCGGCCGCCATCGGATTTTCCCTTGTCGAAAACGTCCTCTATGTCGTGCAGAACGGGCCTGTCACCGGCGTGATGCGGGCGGTAACCGCCGTTCCCCTCCACACCTTTACCGGCGTGATCATGGGATACTTCGTCGGCATGGCCCGGTTCGCGCCCTCGCCGGCCGCCGGCAGGAGAAGGATAGCGGCCGGCTTTTTTGCCGCCTTCCTGGTCCACGGCGCGTACGACACCCTCGTGCTGTCGGGGACGGCGGCGGCCTTCCTGGTCGTCCCGGTGGTGATCGCCATTTTTGCGCTCGGCGCCGTCTGTCTGAAAAAGGGGGCGGCATTGTCCGCGCGCCGCTGGGGCGCGCGGCCCGATACGGCGCAGGACATGACGCGGGAGGCCGCCCCGGCGGGACGCGGCAGGTATAAAATCGTCATATCCAGGACAATCTTCGCCCTGTGCGCCCTCTTCTGGGCCCTGCTCATCATCGGCATGGCCGAACAGGAAGGCGGTGAATTCTCCGGGCCGCTCGAGATCATCGCGGGCGGCATTATCTTCACCATAATCCCGGCGGCGATAGGCGCCGTGCTGGAATTCTCGTATCATCGGCAAAAAAAAGGGAATTGACAAACGCCCCTGTTCAGATCATCATTAAATATAACACTTCCCGTGCCGGGGGACACGGATTCGATACCACCTTGCGAGGCATGTCATGGAATTCGTACAAAAAATTTTCAATTTGAAGGTCCCTGGCTTCCGTCTGAAAAAGCAAAACACCTATGTCATCATGGGCGGAATCATCCTGGCGGTCCTCATGGTTTTCATGGCAATCAACTATGCGATCAACCAGCGCCTCATCTCCTCCCTTACCAAGCGCACCTACATGGAAATCGCGACAAAGCAGTTCGAGTTTATAGAAGAATGGATGGAGCTCCGGGTTGAAAACACCGAGAAGATCGCCGGGGCCCCTGACGTCATCGCCGCCCTCAACCTGACCGCAGCAACAGGACGTGCCGCCCCGCTGGCGAAGGACTATATCAACGGCATCATGCTCGACCAGGGGGTGTACAGCGGCATCGTTCTCCTTGGCCGCGGCGGGAAGGTCTGCCACGCGACCTCGGCCCTCTGGGCGGACATCGCGGTCAAGCGCATCAATAATGAGATCAGAAACAGCGACGACGTGCATATCGCCGCGCCGGTCATACTGACCGGCACGAAGAACCGTTCCGTCAGCCAGCCGATCAGCTATCCGGTCTACCAGCTGCCCGGGGAGCGGGGCGCGATCACCGGGCATGTTGTCACCTTCATCAACATGGCGATCCTTGAAGACTCGATCAGCATGATAAACCTGGGGGAGGGGGGCCACGCGTATCTATCCGACAGGGACGGCCGTCTCATACTTTCATCGGGCCAATTCGAATACCGGAACGGAGACGGGGGGTTCATCCTCGCCGACCCTGAATCCGGGAAGCCGGTCGACGGCGTGTCGCGCTGCGTGGCGGATAAAACCGCCGGGAGCGGGGAGTATACCGGGCACCTCGGCAACACGGTCATCGGGATATGGAAATGGTACAGCTACTTCGAGTGGGTCTTCCTCATCGAGGTCGACCGGAGGCACGCCCTCTCGTCGGTACGGGCGATGGTGGCATTTTACCTTGTCTCCGCCCTGATATTCATGGCCGTCATCGCGCTGGTCGTCTATTACGCCTTCGGGAAAACAATGAAGCCGATCAATCGAATCATCGCGACCATCCGGAAAATGTCGACCGGCGACCTCATGGTCAGGACCGGGATAGACAAAAAAAGCGAGATCGGCGACATCGGCGAGAGCCTTGACCAGTTCCTCGATGAAATCTCGGGGATCGTGAAGAACATGATGGACATATCCATGCAGCTCGCCTCGGCAGCAAGCGAGATGTCGGCCTCCTCGGGCTTCTTCACGGAAAACGTACAGAAACAGGCCGCCTCCGCTGAGGAGATCATGTCAACGGTGGAAGAGCTCTCCTCCGGACTGGAAAGCGTGAGCGACGGCGCCAATGACCAGTTCACCAGCCTCTCCGCCCTCGTCGAGCGGATGCACGAGCTGTCCGACACCATCAACGGCATGGGCATACGGGTCAAGGAGGGGCTCGGCCTGACCGGCCAGATATCCGAGAAGGCGCAATCGGGGGGGGCCTCCCTGAACGCCATGAACCTCAGCATGTCTTCCCTCGGCAAGCGATCGGAGGAGATGACAAACATCATCGAGATAATAAACGGCATCTCCGAACAGGTGAACCTGCTCGCCCTGAACGCCGCCATCGAGGCGGCCCGGGCCGGCGACGCCGGCCGCGGGTTCGCGGTCGTGGCGGATGAAATCGGCAAGCTCGCCGACCAGACCGCATCCAGCCTGAAGGAGATCGACAGCCTTGTCAGGGGGAACAAGGACGAGATACGGAAGGGGATCGACAGCGCATCGACGGCCGGCCGGGTCATGAGCGACATCATCGAAGGGGTCGAAACGATAGCCCGCATGATGGACCTTATTTTCCAGAACATGGAAAAGCAGCTTTCGAGCAACGAGATCGTGAACACCGAGGCGGGAAAAGTACAGGAGATGGCGAACACCATCAGGGCCGCCACCGACGAGCAGAAGATCGCGGCGGAGGAGATAGTGAAGGCGGTATCCTACATAAACGAGCTTTCGCAGAAGAACTCCGCCAGCTCGGAGGAGATGTCCGCAAACGCGGAAGAGCTCTCCGCCATCGCGGAAAGCCTTTCGTCGCGCGTGGCGTTCTTCAAGGTCTGACGCCGCCGATAACTATCGTGCGCCACAACCCGGGCGGCCCCTGCCCGATGCGCCAGAACGCGACGGCGGGGACGCGGTGCGACTCGTACAGGCGCAGCTTTTCGTGGATCGACCCGGTATCCTCGTAGAACACCTTCACGGTGACCTGCTCGACATATTCAAAGCTCGGTCCGTGCTCCGCGGGCCCGGCCTGTTTTTTCAGCCTCCGGCGCGCGAGCTCAACCGCCCGCCGGTGGGTCACCGCCCGGTTTACCTTGCGTTCCTGCCACGCCCTCCCGTAGAGGGGGATCCCCATGACGAGCCTGTCAGGGGGAACGACGGACGCCGCGTAGTCTGCCACGCCGGCGCACCATGACAGCGAGGCCACGGGGCCCGGCGCGCTCGTCTCCCAGTGCTGGTCATAGGCCATGACGAAGACCCGGTCGGCTATGCCGGCAAGCGCCGTATAGTCATACGCTTTTTTCCCGTTGCCGTTGCCGTTCAGCCGCGCCGGCACCGCCACGCTCAGGACCCGCTCCGGCAGCCGCACCTTCAGCTCCGCGAGGAAGGAGTTGAAGGCCTCGCCGTCCTCCGGAAGGAGCGACTCGAAATCAATCTGGATCCCGGCGAAATTCTCCGCGGACACGGCGATATCGTTGATCAGGTTTTCACGCACCGCTCCTTCTTTGGCGAGACAGGTATGGAGGAGCGCCGGATCGGCCAGCTTGAAGACGACCAGGTGGACCCGCGGCGTTACGCCCGCGACGGGAAGCTGCGGCGGCGCGATCGAACCGAAGAGCTTTCCTTCCCTGTCAACCGAGACGCCGAAGTAGAGTATATCGGTGAAGGGCTCGCTGCCGGTCAGCTCCTTCTCCTCTCCCTTCATGAGGTAGCCCCAGACCTCGCGGAACTCGTAGCGGCGCGGGTAGTCAGCCCCTTCCCGGCCCGCGGGCGCGGCGCAGCGGGGCATGACGCCGCACAGGAGCGACGCGAGGAATGCCAGGGCGATAGTTCGATGCAGGCTGTTCATCACGCGGGGCCGGCGCGGCGCTATTTCTTGAACCGCAGGTGGAGGTGCACCACCTCGGGCACCATCCCGATCCTCGCGGGCGGGCCCCAGGTGCCGAAGCCGCATGACACGTAGAAGTTCGTACCGTTGATCAACTTGTGGCCCCTGCTCACTTCGTAGATCAGGCCGGTGAGGTAATTGAAGGGCCAGAGCTGGCCATGGTGGGTATGGCCGGAGACCTGGAGGTCGACGCCGCGGCCTGCCGCATCGGAGAGGCGGAACGGCTGGTGGTCCATCAGGATGACGGGGCGCGCGGTATCGACCTGTTTGAGAAGCTCCTCCAGGGGGAGCCTCCTCCCCCCGTTAAACTGGCCGATGCTCCGGTCCTCACGGCCCGCTATGTAGATCGTGCCGCCGATCTGCACCGCGCTGTCGCGCAGCATGGTCACGCCATGCTCGGCAAGGTACCGGCAGGCGGCATCGACCCCGCCGATATACTCGTGGTTCCCGGTCACCGCGTAGGTCCCGAAGCGGGACCGGATAGTGCGGAGCAGCTCGCCGAGGTTGTTCTGTATCACGGGAGCGAGGTCCTCGTCAACGATGTCGCCGCAGAGGAGCACCACGTCGGGCCTGATCACGTTCACCATGTCCACCATCTTCTGCAAATGGGCGTTCTTTATGATGGTGCCCAGGTGCACATCCGTCACCAGGGCGATATCCAGGGACTTCCTGCCCCCCGCGGATTTCGGTATGTCGATCGCGAGCCGGTTGATACGGGGATGCAGCGTGTTGTAAAAGCCCGCCAGCACCGCAATGACCGCGGCCGCGGCAACCGCCGCCGCGGCAATCTGCTTCGCCCTCGTGTAGTGGTCGGAGGGCACCGGCACGATCCCCGCGATCCAGTTGACGAGTCGCAGCAGGTCGCAGAGGAGCGCGCCGAGGAAGAGGTAGAGCATGAGGCCCAACCAGAACGACCCGATCCAGATGAGGCATTCGCTGGCGGTACAGATGGAGAAGCGCTCCAGCACCCTTCCGGCCAGATATGAAACGGCAAAAAACACGAACAGCACGAGGTACGGGATGCGCACGGCCGGGTCCCTCGGAAGGACCTGCCATCCCCGCAGGCAGATATAGTAGTTCACCGCCCCCATGATGCTGAGAACGATGCCGAGAAATATGATAAAATTAATGATCCTCATTGCCGTTTTCTTTTCTCCCGATTCATATCTTTCGTACAGCGCCGGGATTAAACAAGCATTTTTTTGATTGCTATTTTACCAGCACCGTAACGGTGAATTCCCTCTGGGCCGCTGCATCCCCGCGCCAGCCCTGCGCATACCGGAGCACAAGCCCGGATTCGCCCTTTTCCACCGCTTTAAACCGGAAGGTCTGGCGCTCCGGCCCTCCCGGCTTCGCTTTCCCAACGGGCGCCTGTACCGGTTCGCCAACAAGGACGAGATTGTTGTGCCGGGAGACCACCTCCCACCCGTATCCGGTGCCGAGCTGCGCCTCCAGCGACACCTCGATGACATCGCCTGTTTTTATCTCCACCCTGGTCCCGTTATCGGCGCCGGTGAGCGTCATGACGGGCTTACTGGCGCAGAAGCAGAACAGGAAGACAAAGCATAAAAGCGCCGGCAGGGGAAGATGTTTCACAAACCGTTTATCGCGCATATGGCCTCCATTCACCTTGCAGTATCATCGCCCGCCTGTCCGCCGCAGCACGGCTACTCCATGCTGTTGACCACGACCCATGCCGCGCCGTAGCCTATGTTATTGCACCCGTATTTAATCCAGAAGAAGCCCTTTTCTCCCCAGAGGCCCCCCCATGAATTTTTCACCAGGTAGGCTTCCTTTTTATCGTCCCACCCGACGATGGTGACGGCATGATTGATGTCCCTCTCGCCGTTGCACTCGGTGAACTCATCGAATATTCCGCTCCGGTACGCCTGCAGCGCGGGGGTTATCTTCAGGCAGGCAACAATGGGGCCGTACGTGCACAGGGCCTCTTTCATTTCCCGGACCGAGGGGATCCCCGCGTTTGACTTCACATATCCCCAGGAGACGATCTTATATTTTGACGTCCCGGAAGCGACGCAGGTCGACTCCTTGAACCGGTAGGGCACCTGGCTCTCCAGGGGCACGCTGTGCGTCCGGTAATACTCGAACACCGGCCCGTACCATCCCCCCCCGCAGGTCCCCGCTTTGCTCTTTATGGCCACCACCCTGCCGCCCCGGTATGCCGGCTGCTCCACCTCCGCGCAGTCAAGCATGTGCTGCTCGGAAAGGTCAAGGTTCCAGTTTTTCCTGATCATGAAATTCGCCTCAAGGGCGGCCGCCGGGGAGAACGCCCAGCAGCTTCCGCATACGCCCTGTAATTTGGCAGGCGAGACCACGTTTCTGCTGACCCAGTTAAACGCCGAGGAATCGGGGGAAGGCGCGTTTTCTATGTCAGTCCGCACTTCTTCCGGTTTTCCTTCTTTTTTCTCCTCTTCTATCTTTTTTTCTTCTTTGAAAGCGGATTCTTCCTTCTCTTTTTGATATTCCTCTTTCCGGTCCTCTTCTGTCTGCCGGTCCATGTCGATATCTTCATAATATTCGCTTTCGCCCTTTGTCCCGTTCCGGCCGCGTTCCCCGTCATCGCCTTTTTTTCCGAGATGGTCACGGTATTTTTTCATGAAATCATTCCACAGCCTGCTGCCCAGCTCAGACTGCACCCTGGCGTCCTGTTCGAGGTTCCCGGGCACCTGTGCTCCGGTGATCCGGGAGATCTTGTACTTCATCATATCATTGATCCCGACGACGAAATGCAGGTTCTTTTCTTTTATGTTTTTCTGGATGTCCGCGAGCATCTGCTTCATCTCATCCGGACTGCGAACAAGCTCTTCCTTTTTATCCCTGTACCTCTTTACTATTTCGTCCTTCTTCTGCCGGACATCGGCCTGCACCGACGGCACCTCCGCTGAAGCCGCAAACGGCCCGCCGGGCCGAACCATACCGCCCGGCAACATCGCCAGGGCCAGCACGGCGGCGCAGACATACAGCACGCGATATTTCGAGGCAGCTTTTCCCTTCATCACCGTTCCCCTTTCAACACCAGTACGTCAATTTTTTCATGAACCCGGCCCCTGCCGGCATGCTTGCAGAGCCGTTTGTTCCTTGTACAATAAGAACAGGGCAAGGCAAACTTTTTTTTCATGAGCGTGATTTTTTCTTCCATGCGGCATGCGAGCCGTATCCTCCGGTTTTGACCGCGCAAAAGCATATATAGTTCTCATTTTTAATTTTCAGGGCCCTGCTGCCGCCCTGATGGGGGGGCCAGACCGGCAGAAGCAGACGCTTCGTGACCGGCTACTTCCTGGGTGCGGCGGCAAGCTCGGGGATCTTTTTCATCTGCCGGATCAGCGCCCTGGTGCGGAGCTCGCGTCCCCTGCCGTTGAGGTGGAAAATATTATCATAAAACATATCCGCCGGATACATGAAATCCGTCGGCAGGCCTATCAGGGGTATCTTCACCCTGTTTACCATGTCTTTATAGAGCAGGCCCAGGGCCTTCACCTGTTTGGCCCGGTCCTGTATCAGGAGGGGCGAAAAGGAAAGGTATATGCGGACGCCCCGGGGGTGCCATTCATCATAGAACCCGTTATAGAGGCGGAGCACTCCGTCACTCACCTTCTCCGGCATCGGCCGCTCGGGCGCCAGGAGCTTCGGCTGCGGAAGCTTCAGGTGCGCGACGTTGTCCCCGTATTCATTGAAGGCCGAGCGCATGAACGCCATATCGTCGCCCACGGAGGAAAAGGCGCCCTGGAGACGCCGCTGGAACGCAAGCGGCACCGCGACGATGAAGTTATAGAGCGAATCCGTTGAATAATAGCGGATGATGCCGGGATTGAAGATGGTGATCTCCACCAGGGTGTTGGCGCCGCTGCCGTCGAAGAAATAATTCTGGTAGTCGATGACGATGATTACGATATCGCCTTTTTTCAGGTGCGGCTTCAGCTCGTCCATGTAGTAGTTGAGCCCGAGCCCGCCATGGAGCCCCATGTTGATGACATTGCAGCCGGTCGCCGCTTTCACCATTTCGCTGTTGAGGCCGAACGCGAGGTTCGAATCGCCGGCGAATATGATCCGCGGCTGCGGCGTCGTTTCAAGGAGGCGGTGCTTGTCGATGGTCGCCGCAAGATACTTGTTCTGGTCAACCGGCTGCAGGTATATGACGGCGAAAATCGTAACAAACGCGAGCCCTGCGAGGATGGCGGATTTATATATTAATTTTATCATTTCCCGTCCTCACGTTTTCAAAACCTGAAATACTCGAATCCGCCTGTCTGGCGCATCCCGGCGAATATCGACATGACCAGGAGATAATAGAACGCCCAGCGCACCGGAAAGGGTTTTGAGCGTATAATCGCGCGTATGCTCCCGCGCTTTTCCTGTATGTTGTGGATAACGAGAAGAAAGACGATCAGCAGGAGCATGATTAAAAAATCCAGGGGTTTGACCGCAATGAAGAGGTGCAGGACATTCGTCCCGAGGAAATGGGTCAGGATATACCAGGCGTCCGACATGCTCTTTGCCCTGAAGAACACGCCGCCGAATGCAAAAAGGTTGAAGGTGGCGAACATCAGCCAGAAACGCTTGAGCTTCAGAATAAACGCCAGGTACGGCGCTCCCCGCTTCTTCATGATGCCCAGCGCAAGGAACAGGAGCACCCCGGCCCCGGCCGCCGCCCTGCCGCCGATGCCGGCTATCCCCGCCCTGCCGCCCAGCGCCGCGATGAGCGCCATGGCCGCGCAGAGGGCAAAAAACGCGCCGGCAGGCACCGCACCCATGGCGCCGAAAATCCCGTCGCGCACCCGCTCCCGTATCGTCTGGGTGCGCCGGCTTACCGCTATCATGGCGCCGTTCATTGCGCCCCAGGTCACGAAGGTCCACTGCGCGCCGTGCCAGAGGCCGCTCATCGTGAAAACAAAAACGAGGTTAAAATACCACCGCAGCCGCGAGACCCGGCTGCCTCCCAGCGGAATGTACAGGTAGTCCCGTATCCAGGAGATGAGCGACATGTGCCATCGCCGCCACAGCTCCCCGATGGAGACCGAGAGAAAAGGCCGGCGGAAATTGGGGAGGAGCTTGTACCCCATCACCTGCGCGGTGCCGATGGCGATATCGGTATATCCCGAGAAATCGCAGAAGATCTGTATCGGGTAGAGGTACGCTGCCGCCAGAAGGGGCAGACCCTTGAGCGCGCCGAACTCGCCGTACGAAACGCCGATACTCCCGTACACCAGGCTGGTGTATGCGTTCAGCCGGTCGGCAATGACCAGCTTCTGGAAGAAGCCCCACGCCATGAGCAGAAGTCCGTTGACGACACGGTCGTAGTTGAATTCCGTCTTTTCGTAGAACTGGGGAAGGAGCGTTGTCGAGCGCTCGATAGGTCCTGAAAGGATCACGGGAAAAAAGCTCACGTACAGGGCGAACATCCCGAAATTACGCTCCGCCTTCCGCGTGCCCCGGTACACGTCGATGGTATAGCTGAGGGCCTGGAAGGTGTAAAAGGATATCCCCACCGGCATGAGCAGCGTCATGGCCGGCACATCATAGGTCGTGCCGAAGAGGCCGAACAGGTCTTTGATGCTGTTATTGAAAAAGTTATAATACTTGAATGCAAAAAGGACGCCCAGGTTCGCAACCAGGCTGAAGGCGGCCAGCGTTTTCTTCTGATTTTGCGGGCGGTCCTGCATCAGCAGGCCGGTGCCGTACACGATGGTGGTCGTCGTAAGGAGGAGGAGGGCATACTTCGGGTCCCATGTCATGTAGAAAAAATAGCTCGTGGCAAGGAGGAACATCCACCGGAACCGCTGAGGGATCGCGAAGAAGACCGAAACGACCGCGATGAAAAATAACAGGTATTTTAGGGATACGAAATGCATGGCGCCCCTGCATAAAAAATATTACAAGCAATACATATCCGTCAGGAATAATGTCAATAAAAAAAAAGATGCCGTCATGGGCTCAGACGGGCCGCGACAGGAATATGCCGGCGCAGAGGAGCCCCGTCTCGTGCCTGATACCCAGGTAGCCCCGGTATTTTCTGAGGAGCGATTCGCGCTCGGAACGCGCTTTATCGATCTGGTTCTTCGTGCGCGTGATGACGCCCTTCATGTTTCTCCCGTACCACTTGAATTGCGCCTCGAGGAGCCCGAGCTTCTCCTCGAGCTCCGCGATCCTGCTGTCGTAAGACTCCCTGACCCTGTCCATCTCCGGGTCAATGCCGATATCCAGGTTCTCGCTCATGGACTCCTTCCGCGCGGCGATCTTCCGGTTGAGCCGCTCCAGGGCGCGGTCGAAATAATGATCGGCGTCCGCGGCGATTGCCGCTGCGCGCGGGTCCGGCCCGCGCGGCGGCACGCTGAAATCCTGGCAGCAGAGCTCCGATTCAAGCGATTCGAGGGAATCCCCGTCCGGATCGCCGTCGCGCATAACAGCCACCGTGACGAGCTCACGGGTCTCGGTCACCGTACTGTAGGTCGTCATGAAGTAGAACACCATGCCCTCCACGGGAAGGTCAGACCGGACATACCGGATGCCGGTGAAACCGCCGAAGGAGCCTTCCCGGCAGGACGCCGCCAGCCGGTCGATCGCCGGGTGGCCGAATGCGAGGAATTCGAGCTGCTCGTTCTCCAGCGCCATGCCGCTGTCGAAGGTACCGAGCCGCATGGCTGCGGTCCCGCCTTCATCGCGGGGGACGCGGTACAGCCCGCCCCCCTCCGGGGCGCAGACCTGCAACGCGGAGCCGTCTTCCCGCATGAGGGCTGCCGCGAACCGCTCAATCCGCATGTTCGAGAACGTCCGCTCCTTCATGGTGATCCGGTAGTACTCGTCGTAGTTGAAATCGATGTGGTCCGCCACCTCGAGCTCCGAGATCTTTTCATATTCATGCCTGGCGGTCTCGATCCGGCGCTCCACCTCGTCGTCGAGCGCGGGTCCGGTCCTGAGGCCGGCCGCCATCTCCATGAAAAGCGATCCGAGCTTCAGCTCGTCCTCCATCTTTCCGAGGAGCACGTCAGGCGCGCCGATCGATTCTTCAAAGAGCCGGAGCTTGTTATTGAGGATCTCCAGGACCCGCTCCGCCACGGTGTCCCTGGTGGAAAAATTATAGATGAAGACATCTTCCGCCTGGCCGAAGCGGTGGAGCCTGCCGATCCGCTGCTCGATCTTGAGGGGCGACCACGGCAGGTCGTAGTTCACGATGATATTGCAGAACTGCATGTTGCGCCCCTCGCCGCCCGCCTCGGTGGAGATGAGGATCTCGGCTTCGTTTTTAAAGCGGGCCATGGCGCGCTCCTTCTCATCGCGGTTCAGGGAGCCGTGGAACACCTCGACGTCATACCCGCACAGGGCCTCGGACAGGTATTCCAGCGTCGTCCTGAACTGCGTGAAGATGAGGAACTTGCGGCGGCCTTTCTTCTTCAACTCGCCTATAAGGCGGACGAGCTTCTCCGCCTTCTTGTTGACCCTGATCGCCTCCGACATGCCGACAAGGCGGCGCAGGGTCTCGACCTCCTTCCTCATCTCGGCGACCGTTTTCCTTGCGGCAATGCAGACCAGGTCATCGACGTCATCGACGTCGTCGATCATGTCAGGCTCGTCGATGGCGGCCTCACGGTCGACCCGGCGCTCGATATCGGCGCGGTCAGCAAGCTCCTCGAGCCGGCGCATCCGCCGCTCAAGCGCCCGCCCCAGGGCGCGGGTCGAGGAATCGAGGAGCTTCTGGAATATGGTCATGACGAAGCCGACGGCACGGTTCTCGCTCTGCATGGCGCGGTTGAATTCCTCGGCCACGTACCGCGTGGTCTCGTCGTAGAGCGCGCGCTCATCCGGGTAGAGATCGAACCGTACGGTCCGCGCGCATCGCCTGGTGAACCCGCCCACCTCGCGCTTGGTGCGGCGTATCAGCACCGGCGCGATTTTTTTACGAAGGTGCGAAAGATCGGCGTTGTCGACGCAGAAATCGTTATAATAGGACTGGAAGGGCCCCAGGACGTTGCGGTCGAGGAGCGCGATGAGGAAATAGAGCTCGTCGAGGTTCCCCCTGAACGGGGTGGCCGTGAGGAGAAGGAGCGCCCGTGCCCGCTCCGCTATGACCTGCGCCGCCTCGTAGGCGAGCGTTGCCCTGCGGGAATCCCGCCGCAGGCGGTGCGCCTCGTCGAAAATGACCGCGTCCCACGAGGAGCTCTGGAGGAGCTTCAGGTAGCGGCGGTTCTTGATAAAATCGAGGGAGCAGATCATCTTTTCGTGCGCCTCCCACGGGTTGGCGCCAGGGCGCGCGGCCTGGACACGGTTCATCTCCCTCCGGTCCATGATGACATAGCGGTCGTTGAACTTGCTCCGCATCTCGTTCTGCCACTGGTACATGAGGGAGGCGGGGCATATGATGAGCATGCGGCGGTAGCGGTGCCGGTACTCGAGCTCCTTGACGATCAGGCCTGCCTCTATCGTCTTTCCGAGGCCCACCTCGTCGGCGATGAGGAACCGGTGGTTCAGCGCGCTCATGACCCGGTGGGCGCACGCGACCTGGTGCGCGAGTATCCTCGTGCGCGAATTTGACAGGGAGAGAATCTTGTTGTGGGAATAGGCGAGCTGGAGCGCGTACGCCTCCACGCGGAGCGGGAAGCGGGGATTGTATTCCGGTATCGCCGATTTGATGAGCCCCAGGATATGGCCGGCGCCGCTGACGGCATCACGGGGCCCTCTGCGCGGCTCCGCCGCCGGCGTCGCAAAAAGATCGGGCCCTTCCCCGGTCTCATCGGAAAAAAAATCACCTGTCGAAGAATCCGTTTCTGGAGCCACCGTCTGTCACCGGATTTTTTTTTGGATAAGCGGTAAAAAATCCCCCCGTGCCCCTGGGGGGGATAAATATACGTTATCAAAAGGAGGTATTGAATTATAGCCTAAGAGACATAATATATGAGACATAAAAAATTTCAACCACTTTTTGATATAATTTTTTTATTATTATCCCGGCATACCCATCTCCCCCCGATCAACAGACACCTTACAAAATTCCCCTGTTGTTGATTTTTTTTGCCTCCCGCCTTGACTGACTGGACGGGATTGAGTATATTAAAATTGGTCGGACCACCCGACCACAAAAGGTGAATAGATCATGGCAATACTCAACCCGCTTCAGAAAACCAGGCTGCACGAAGGGATCGTTACCCAGCTCCAGGAACAGATACTATCCGGAGAATTCAGGGAAGGGGACAAGCTCCCGCCGGAGCGCGACCTCGCCGAAAGGCTGAACGTCAACAGAGCGACTGTGCGTGAAGCATTCAAAAAACTCGAGATGCTCGACCTTGTTGAAATCCGCCATGGCGACGGCGTCTATGTCAAGGACTACCTTGACAGCGGGAACATGGACCTCCTGCGGGCCCTGGCAACCGCGGGCGGCGGCATCAATATCGAAATACTGAAGGGCCTTCTTGACCTCCGCAGGCTCATCCTGCCGGATGTGGCCTATCAGGCGGCCCTGAACAGGACGGAGGAGGACCTCGTTGAGATGGACCGCATCATACAAGACAACGACATTCCCCTGAATGACAGGGACATGATGCTGTACCGGCTCATCGCCCGGGCGAGCAGGAACATCCCCTTTCTTATCGTGCTGAACTTCTTCAACAACAGCGGCATGGTCGCACAGCTGCTGACCTACTATTTCGAGGAGCAGGCCAACGTCAGGCGCACCATGAACTTCTACAGGGACATATACGAGTCGATAAAAGGCCAGGAACCGGAAAAATCCAGGAGGATCATGTATGACCTCCTCGTATACGCCGAGCGTAAAACGATACACTACCTGACAGAACACCGTACAGGGGAAAAATAAAATGAAACGATTTATCGAACAGTACAACGGAGAAACATTCGACATGGTGATTATCGGCGGCGGCATCACCGGCGCCGCCGTTGCCTATGACGCGGCGAGCAGGGGCTTTTCAGTGGCCCTCGTTGAAAAAGGCGATTTCGGCGCGGCCACGTCATCCGCGACATCAAAGCTGATACACGGCGGCCTGCGCTACCTCGCGAACGGCGAGGTGGCCCTGGTCCGGGAGTCGCTGCGCGAGCGGCGGATCCTGGAAAATATAGCGCCGAACCTGGTGCTCCCCCTTCCCTGCCTGATCGCGACCTACACGGGCCAGGGCCTCATGAACAGCAGAGAGGTAATGAGGGCCGGCATGATCCTCTACGACATCCTCTCCTTCGATAAAGGGAGGACGCGGGACCATGCCAAGCGGCTTCCGGGCCACCGCTCGATGTCGGGCAAGGAGGTGCTCGCGGCGGAGGGGGGCGTGCGGCCCGCCAGGCTGAACGGCGGGTTTGTGTATTACGATTGCCTGAGCTCCTTCCCGGAGCGCCTCACCCTCGCCTTTATCCGGTCCGCGGCGCACCATGGCGCCAGGGTCGCGAACTACGCCCGTGTTGACGATTTCATCGTCGAGGGCAAATCAGTCCGGGGCGTCGTGGTAACCGATGAGCTGGGCGGCTCCACGCTGAAGATCAGGGCGTCGCTGGTCATAAACTGCGCCGGGCCCTGGGCCGACATCCTCCTGGCAAAGGCCCTTCACCGCGACACCGCGCGTCATATTACCCGCTCAGAGGGAATTCACATCATTACCGACAAAACGGTCAACAGCCACATGGTGGGACTCAGGACCACGCGGGGCAGGCACATCTTCTTCGTTCCCTGGCGGGGGCACACCCTCGTCGGCACCACCGACAAGGAATACACCGGCGGGCCCGACGGCTACCGCGTGTCGCGACAGAGCATACAGGAGCTGATCGACGAGGTGAACGAGTCGTTCGGAAGCGGCACGCTCGGGTACGGCGACGTGCGCCATGCCTACGGCGGCCTCCGCCCCCTCGTTGAGACACAGACCGCCGGCACCTACGGCTCGTCGCGCCGCTACGAGATATACGACAACGCGGCTGACGGACTCGACGGCCTGATCACGGTCGAAGGCGGCAAATACACCACCAGCAGGAATCTCGCGGAGAAGGTGATGGCGGAGGTCCGGAAAAAATCGGGACGAAAGATGAAACACTGCACAACGGCGGATGAATTTTTAAAAGGATGCGAAATCCCCGACCTGCAGGCCTTCGCCTCGGCGCTCGGAACGGAGAACATACTCCCCGGCAATACGATGAACTATCTCGGCATGGCCTACGGAAGCGACTACCGCCTGGTCTGCGATATCGCCAGGGACGACGCCACCCTCGCCCGGCCCCTTAACAACGACGGAGAGATACTGGCGGAGGTTGTATACGCGGTACGCCATGAAATGGCCCGTACTCTTCCGGACATCATGCTCCGGAGGACAGGGCTCGGCACGCTCGGGCATCCCGGCGTCGACGTTATACGGAAGACCGCGGAGGCGGCCGCGCGCGAACTGAACTGGGACGGCGCGAAAACAGCCGCGGAGATTGAGAAACTGTCCGCGCTGCTGACGCTGCCCGTTATATGAAGCGGAATGCGGACACGGAACGCGCCGGGAGCGGCGCGCACTTTTTGCAGGGAGGATCGCGATGAGCGGCACGACACCGGAAGACAGAACAAGCGTGTACATAAAAAAACTCGCCGCCCCGCACGGTGACGGCACCTTCAAGGCATACCGGCCCCTCGGCGAATTAATGAAAAAGGAGCTTACCGCCGGCGTGAAGGAGATCTTCGACGCGTACGGCGGAAAGAAAATGCTGAAATCGAGCGGAGACGTGTACATCAAGCCAAACGCGGTCGATTCGAAGCCGTATGCGCATACACGTCCCGAAGCGCTGGAGGCGGTGATTCGCTACTGGAAGGAAGCGGGAGCCAGGAATATCTACGTCTTCGAAAATTCCACCCAGTGCAACATCACCCGGCTCGTCTTCGCGATTACGGGCTATGCGAAGATATGCAGGAAACTCGGAGCGGTGCCGGTCTACCTCGACGAGGAAAAAACGACAGAGACCACCTTCACGGACCGGCCCCGCGGATACGACTGGAACACCCTCCGCATATCGAAAACCGTGGCCGACAAGCTCATCGCGAAGCGCGATGAGAACCTCTACATCAACCTCCCCAAGCTGAAGACCCACTCCATGGGCGTCGTGACCCTGGGCATCAAGAACCAGTGGGCTTTCCCGCGCCACGAAGACCGGGGCTACGACCACAACTACAATCTCCACAGCAAGCTCGTCGACGTGCTCGCGCGCGTGCGGCCCGACTTCACCCTGATTGAGGGGGTCGAGGGGAGCATCTACGGCCACTACAACGCCCTCGCGCTCGCCGATACCTGCGTCAAGCCATTCCGCATCCTCATCGGGAGCCCCAACGTGGTCGCGGCGGATATCGTCGGGGCGCAGGTATTCGGCTACGACGTCGCCGACGTGCCGCACCTCAGGCTGGCCATCGAGCGCGGCCTGGGTGACGGCGTGGAAAAGCCCGGCGATATAACGCTGCGCGGCGATTACCGGGACATGAAGAACATCGACATCATCGGGGACCTGAAAAAATTCGGCGGCAAATACCCCTTCGATCTCTATCCGGAATTTCCGGAAAGCGTCAGGATCATTCGCGGCAGGGAGATGGCCTGCCGCGAGGGGTGCGTCAACAATCCCCTCGCCGTGCTGCAGTCCCTCGTGAAAGACTTTAACGGCAGGGGGGGATGGACGCTGGTGATGGGCAAGGGATTCGACCGCGGGGAGATCGACTCGATCAGCGGGCCGGTCCTGATTGCCGGCCACTGCGCCATCGAGGAGCTGGCCGAAGGCCTGGAGCGGCGGCTCGGCGCGCGGCGCGTGTACCGGAGCGGCGTCTGCAACGACCTGCGCGCCACCACGGAATCGATGTGCCATCTCATGAAAGTGAACCCCATGAAGCTCGCGCCCATCAATCCGTTACGATCGCTCTACCTTTTGACGAGGGCTTTCATGAATAAAACACACGGGAAGCTGGTCAACCCGCTGTCACACCTGATAAAACTAACATAGGGGAGAACAAACCATGTCAAAGCATAATGGATTTATCCCGGACTGGACCGAGACCGCGCCGCCGAAAGGGTCCTACCGCTCGATATTCAAATGGGGCGCGCCGGACGGCTTCGAACACCCGAGCAACGCCTGGTACAGCATGATGAAAGAAGAGTTCGGCATGACCGACGACGAGTTCAGAAAAAAAAAGCAGGAGGGCCTGGAGCAGGTATCGGTCACGCAGAAGATGCGGATCGCCCTGACGGACATCAGGGCCTTCGAGAGGATCGTCGGAAAGGAAAACGTGGCCCTCGATGCCTACAGCCGCCTCCGCTACAGCCGGGGCAAGACCATGGAGGAGGCCCTGGAACTCCGCAGCAAAAAGATCGGCACCGTGACCGACGTGGTGCTCCATCCCCGCTCCAAGGATGACGTTCGCGCGATCGTGGCCCATTGCAATAAAAGGAAGATCCCCGTCTATGTCTACGGCGGCGGGTCATCCGTGACACTGGGCCTCAGGCCCAGGCGCGGCGGCGTGACCCTGGTGACGGGGACCCACATGAACAAGCTCATCAGCATCAACGAAACGAACCACACCGCCGTTGTCCAGGCCGGCATGTTCGGGCCCGCATACGAAGAGGCGCTGAACCGGGCGCGCGAGCAGTACGGCACGAAGCACGCCTACACCTGCGGACACTTCCCCGAGTCCTTTGAATACTCCTCGGTCGGAGGATGGGTCGTGACCCTGGGTTCAGGCCAGGCATCGACCTACTACGGTGATGCCTGCGACATCATGCTGAGCGGCGAATACGTGACGCCGGTCGGCGATATCAGGACCCTCGACTACCCCGGCACTGCCACGGGCCCCAAGGTAAACGACGTCATGAAAGGAAGCGAGGGGACCTTCGGCATCCTGGTGGAAGTAACCATGAAGATATTCCGGTACATGCCGGCGAACCGTCAGCGCCTCTCCTACATGTTCCCGACCTGGGAGGCGGCGGTCGATGCGAGCCGCGAAGTGATGCAGGGCGAGTTCGGCATGCCCGCCGTGTACCGCATATCCGACCCGGAAGAGACCGACGTGGGACTAAAGCTCTTCGGCATCCACGGCACTGCCATCGACCACTTCATGCGCCTGCGCGGCTATAAGCCGATGCAGCGGTGCATGCTGATCGCCACGGCAGAAGGCGAGAAAGGATATGCGCGCCATGTGAAAAAAATGATAGGAAAAATCTGTTCAAGGCACGGCGCCATGTCCCTTACCGGTTTCGCGACAAAGAAATGGGAAAAGACCCGCTTCCACAAGCCCTACATGCGGGAGGATTTAAGCGATTTCGGCATCGTAACCGATACCCTTGAAACAGCCGTGACCTGGGACAACCTGCACCGGCTGCACCAGGGGGTGCGGGCCTTCATCAAGAAGCGGCCCGGCACCATCTGCATGACCCACGCGTCCCATTTCTATCCCCAGGGCACGAACCTCTATTTCATATTCATCATGAAGATGGACAGCGTGAAATCATACATTGACTTCCAGCGCAACGTGATAGAAGCCATCACCAGGCACGGCGGTTCCCCGAGCCACCACCATGGCATGGGGAGGATGATCGCTCCCTGGCTTGAGTCCCACATCGGGAAGAATCAGATGGCCGTGATCCGCACACTTAAGAAGCACTTTGACCCGAATAAAATCATGAACCCGGGCGGCACGCTCGGACTCGATTAAGCTAAAGCCGCCGTTTCCCCTCCCTTGACGGGAGGGGCCGGGAGAGGGTGAAAAAAAGCGAGGTGGACCCGCCCCCACCCTGCCCTCCCTCTTCAAGGGGGAGGGATTATAAGGAGAATGCCATGAAGGGACAAAAGACCACGAGCGGAGAACTGATACTCGCCATCGACGCCGGGACCCAGTCGATACGGGCGGCTCTGATCGATACCGGCGGGAACATCGTAAATATTGTAAAGACTACTATCGTGCCTTATTACGCCGAACATCCGGGATGGGCGGAACAGGACCCTGACTATTACTGGCGCATGCTCTGCGCATCATGCCGCGGCCTCCTCAAAAAGGCCGGACGGGCAAAAGAGCGGATAGCGGGCGTCACTCTTACCACCCAGCGCGCCACGATGATTAATCTCGGCGCGGACGGCAGGCCTCTCCGCCCGGCCATCACCTGGCTGGACCAGAGAAAGGCGGACGCAAGCGGGATCATACCCGCGGCCGCACGGCCCCTGCTCCGCGCGGTGAACAAGCTTGACCTTGTCCAGGGCGTTGCTGAAATCTGCGAGGCGAACTGGATCCGCCAGCACCAGCCGGACATATGGGAGAAGACGCACAAGTACCTTTACCTCTCCGGCTTCTTCACCTACATGCTGACGGGCGAGTACACCGATTCTACCAGCAACAACGTCGGCTACCTGCCGTTCAACAGTAAAACATACAATTGGGCCGGACCGCACGACATCAAGTGGCGGCTCTTCCAGGTGGAGCGGGAAAAGCTGCCCTGCCTTGTGAAGCCGTCGGAGAAAATGGGGCGCATCACCCGGCGCGCGTCGCACGAGACCGGCATCCCGGCAGGCCTTCCCGTCTTCGCCGCGGGGACTGACAAAGGATGCGAGATCCTCGGCGGAGGAAGCCTCACGCCGGATATCGGCTGCATGAGCTTCGGCACCACCGCGACCTTCAACACGGTGTCAAACCGGTATATCGAGCTTGTTCCCATGGTGCCGCCTTACCCTGCGGCGATGCCGGGCGCGTATTACACGGAGGTTATGGTATACCGCGGGTTCTGGATGGTGAGCTGGTTCAGGGAGGAATTCGGCCTCAGGGAAAAGGAGATCGCGGAGAAGAAGCGCGTCGCGCCGGAAAAGCTCTTCGACGAATTGATACGGAACACGCCGGCCGGGTCAATGGGGCTTATGCTCCAGCCCTACTGGTCGCCCGGGTCGAACATGGACCCCTACGCGAAAGGTTCGATCATAGGCTTCGGCGACGTGCACAACCGCGCGTACCTCTACCGTTCTATACTCGAGGGACTGGTGTACGCCCTGCGCGAAGGATCGGAGTTCACGGTAAAGAAAACGAAGACGCCCATCTCACGCCTCCGGGTTTCGGGCGGCGGGTCGCAGAGCGACATGGCGATGCGCATAACGGCCGATGTATTCGGCCTCCCGGCGGAGCGCCCCCACACCTACGAGACATCGGCGCTGGGTGCGGCCATCAACGCGGCCGTGGGGCTCCGTCTCTATCCCGGCTTCCCGGAAGCGGTGAGGGCCATGACGCGTCTCCGGGACGTGTTCGATCCGATACCGGAAAACCACCGCCTCTACGACGAGCTCTACCGGAAGGTGTACCGGGACATATACCCGCGGTTGAAGCCGCTCTTCAGGAGGATCCACGAAATCACCGGGTACCCGGAGTAATCACACATCCCTGGCCAGCACCGCCGCGCCGATGGCGCCCATCACCTGCGCGTGCTCCGACACTTCAATCGGCATGCCGAGCTTCTTCTCCAGCGCCCTCACCACGCCGACATTCTTGGCCACGCCGCCGGTCATCATGAGCGGCGGCCGCACGCCCACACGGTTGGCCATGGCCGAGATCCGCATCGCGATCGACTCGTGGATGCCGGCAACGATATTTTCACGCGACTCCCCCCGGGAGATGAGGGAGATGACCTCCGACTCGGCAAACACCGTGCAGAGGCTCGATATCTTCCCCGGCTTTTCCGCCATGAGGGAGATATCGCCGAAATCCTCAAGATCAATCTGCAGCGCCCGCGCCATGACCTCGAGGAAGCGACCGGTGCCGGCCGCGCACTTGTCATTCATGACGAAATCCTTTACTTTCCCATTCTCGTCGAGGACGATCGATTTCGAGTCCTGGCCGCCGATATCAATGATGGAACGGATGTGCGGCGCGCAGAAATGCGCCCCCGCGGCATGACAGGTGATCTCGGTGACAGACTTGTGGGCCGGCTCGACACTTGCCCTGCCGTAACCGGTGGAGACGATCTTCTCCAGTGAGGAAAATTCAAGCCCCAGCCCGCCGAGGAGCTCTTCCGTGACGTGCCGCCAGGCCTTTTCGATATTGTAGCCGGTAAAGCCCACCCGCGTCCCGAGGAGCTTCCCGTCCTTTACGACCGCCGCCTTGGTGGTGATTGAACCGATGTCGATGCCGAGTGTGATCATGCTTTCTCCGCGGCCGTGGCCGTCTGATGGATTCTTAATGACAGGGGTGATGGTCAGCGTATAAGGTGAATTTTCAAGAAGTATTTTATAACTGTCCCAAATAACCGACATTTTATTCGAAACAATCAGGTTTATGACAGTACTGCTGCTTTTCTTACCGATAACTATCGGTATCATTGCAGGTGATTGCGGGAGTCAGAGTAAATAATCAGTCAGAAGAGGGCTCATACAGGCCCCTGCGAATGTCCTTACGCCGCACGGCCATAACACCGTTATCCAAACCATGCTCCTCGATAACCGCTTCGGCAAGCGCAACCGCCACTTCAACTTCACCCGCAGCCACAACCGTCGCCCCCGCTTTCCGGATAGCCGGGACATCGCGGAGATGCGCGCACCGCACGAGAATACGCAGGTCCTTGTTCAGAATGCACGCCCGTCTGACGATCTCCGCCGCATCATCGACATCGGCTGAAATAATGAGACTTCCTGACTCGGCTATGCCCGCCTCTTCCAGCGTCCCCTGTCTTAATACGTCGCCATAGAGAGCATTGCATCCTTCGGCCTTCAGGCGGCGGACCGTATCAAGATTCAATTCTATTACCGTTAGTACCGCGCCGCGTTCGGCCAGGAGGCGGTGCACGGTTTTGCCGACCGGCCCGTAGCCGACCAGAATGCACTTCCGGGGATCGACCGCCGGCCGCTCACCGGCGGGAGGCACGCTTTTTGCCGCCCGTGAAGAGATACGCCGCGCAAACCGGTAAATTGATGGATTAAGAGCAATTGATATAATTGACGCGGCTATCATTGCATTCCAGCCGGCTTCACTCAACAGGTTGAGATCCCTGGCGACGACCCCGAGAATGAAGCTGAATTCCCCCACCTGCGAAAGGGCCGCGCCGACGGGAATTGCTGTTGACAGCGGTCTGCCAAGGATGCGTACCGTAAGCAAGGTGGAAAGCGGCTTGCCGACGAGCACTACCGATAGAACAACGACAATGACCAACGCCTCGTTTACGAGACTTCGGGGATCAAACATCATACCGATGGAAACAAAGAAGAGCACGGCGAAAGCGTCGCGCATCGGCAGGGCATCACCGCCGGCCCGGGCGGCGAATTCCGATCGGCCGACCGCGAGTCCCGCAAGAAAAGCCCCTAGGGCCATGGAAACACCGAAAAGTTTCGAGGACCCGACAGCAATGCCCATGGCAATGACCAGGACTGACAGAGTAAACAATTCACGCGAACGGGTAACCGCTATTCGTTCCAGCGCCCATGGAATAACCCAGCGGCCGAGGACAACAACAGAGCCGGCCAAACCGATAATTTTTAGCGCGGTTATCGCGAGCGCCCATCCCGCCTCCCTGCCGCCAGCGCCATCGCCGGAAAAAACAATCGGAAGGAGAAGAAGGTATGCAACGGTGAGGATGTCCTCAACGACCGTCCACCCAATGGCGATGTGTCCTATGGGCGCGTGCAGGTCGTGCCGCTCCGCAAGCACAAGGGCCATGACGACAGTGCTCGCGACAGAAATCGCGAGGCCGAGGACGACCCCGGAGCTCCAGCTCCAGCCAAGCAGGTGCAACAAGCCCGCCATCACCGCAGTTGAAAAAGCGCTCTGGATTATTGCGCCCGGCACCGCGATCCGCCATACGGCGGCCAGCTCGCGGAGATGGAACCTCAGCCCTATGCCGAAAAGCAGAAGGATCACGCCGATTTCCGCGAACTGATGGGCAATCGCCTGCTGTGCCGTGAAGCCGGGAGTAAACGGGCCAACGGCTATGCCGGCCAGGAGGTAGCCGACGATGGGTGATATTTTCAGCCACTGGGCCAAATATCCGAGAACCAGTGCGGCCGCCAGGCTTCCGACGAATGTCATCAATACATTGTATTCGTTCATAGTCATTCCGATTATATCCGTGACAGCAAAAAGGCAAAACGTATTATTGCTTCCTGGACCGACGACCGTTACAATCGGCAGCTGGCGCACAGACCCACGCATGGGCCGTATAGCAGCACTCCACATGCAGTTTCATCGGACGATCAAGGCATCACAGGAAAGGGAGGATATGATGCGCTTTGCCTCACTGTCGAAAACGGCATCGAATAAAAAACCGCGTCTGTGCAGACCCGCGACAACCAGCCCCACATCGGAAAATTGAAGCAGGCCATTGATGAGGGTTGTTGCCTTCCCGAATTCGACCAGCATAGTGATGCGCGCGCGCCGTTCAACGGCCACGTCAGCCGAATCAAGAAATTTTATGAGATCGCGCTGCGCCACCTGACGCATCTTTTCTCGATAGTCGTCGATATTATCAACCGAGGACGAGCGGGGAGCGGAATACGCGTACAATACCGATAGCATCTGCTCGGGAAACCAGTTCGAAGCGACCTCGATCGCCCTTTTCGATTCTTCCGACAAGTCGGTTATTGCCACGATTTTCCGGTAGGGCGCCAGAACACGCTCGGTCACCACCAGCATAGACCTGTCCGATTTGCGCATGAGACGATCGGCCGTTTTCCCCAGCGTGAAGCGCCCGAGGACCTCGTTGCGCGCGACGCCGCAGACGATGAGATCACACCCCTCCTCCTCTGAAATCCGGATGATAGCCTCATGCGGCACGCCTTCCTCGATGCGCACGGTTATGCGCGGACCGATATCGCCAATGGATTCAAGCAATTGATTCCGCGCCTTAAATATGCGCCGGTCATTGGGCCTGTGATAGGGGAAAAAAGGGATGTGGGCGATTCCGCCGATTTCATTCGGCGCCTCCAGGACATGGAGGGCCACAAGCTCGGAATTCCACATCTTCATGAGCGATACGGCCCGGTCCTGTGCCCGATCGCTTCGAGCGCTCAGGTCTGTTGCGAGCAGGATTCTTCGCGGAGGCAGCAGCATGCTTGCTCCTTTGTAATTGATTTTAATCATTACCTGAACCGGCTGCATGAAAAACCAAGAGAACATTGCGACAAGATGGCCTTCCTCATTAACACAAGGAAGCCATACAAACAAATTAATATATCAGGACATTAATGTCTATTATTTTATTTTTGTATATTAATCACTTTTCACCGCCTGACGATAGATACTATAGAAAACAATCCACAAAACAGGAAGCATGACCATGAAGATCAATGCGTGGAATATCATCAATAATCCCCGGAGCACATACCTGGTAATCTGTTTGTATCTCGGCACAGCGGTGATCTATTCACTCTGCTATTACCTGATGCTCCCCTTTTTTGAGGGGGCCCCATCGCTGAAATACAACACCTGCGAGCCGGCACTAAGCCACACGACCTCCTACCTGGACCATTTTTACTTCAGCATAACATCCCAGACGACCGTGGGATACGGTGATATAATACCGGCGACCATGGGCGGCAAGATCATCGCAGCAACACAGGTTTTTTTCGGGTATTTCTACCTGGCCTTTACCATTTCGCTCTTTACCTGCAGGGCCATAGTGCAATCTGAACGATTCAAGTCATTTCTGATGAAGCAAAAAGAAAACCCGAACCTGCATTGAGGAGGCACCATGAGGACAACATCAGAACCGATCCGTTATTGCCTTTTATATACAATAATAATGCTACTGACCCTGGCTGCATCACTGACCGCAGCCGAATCGGAGGGCGGCAGGGGCGACACCATGATCAGCGGCGTCGGCATAGCAATACTTGCGGCTACTGTCATGGCGTACCTCGGCCACCTTCTCAAGCAGCCGCTCCTCCTGGCATACCTGGCAGCCGGAATAGTGATCGGGCCCGCCATGGGGTTGGGGCTCATACAGAACGCTCATGACATCGAAACAATATCCCATTTCGGCCTCATACTGCTCCTTTTCCTGATCGGACTCGAGATAGACATTAAGAAGCTGAAAGAATCGGGAAAATCACTCATCATCGGTGGACTCACCCAATTCCCTTTAACGCTGGCCCTCGGCATTGGATTTTTCCTCCTGATGGGTTACACTCTGGGCACGGGCACCTATGACCTCCTTTACCTGGCCACGTGCTGCGGCCTCAGCAGTACCGCGATAGTCGTCAAGCTTCTGTATGGAAAATTCGAGCTGGACACGCTGGCCGGCAGGCTTACGCTGGGGATCCTCGTGTTCCAGGACCTCTGGGCAATACTTCTTCTGGGCATACAGCCGAACCTGGCAAACCCCGACATTGTCCAGATTCTGCTCTCCTTCGGCAGGGGATTGCTCCTCGTCGCAGTCAGCATGCTGATCAGCAAATATATATTACCCCGGGTATTCAAGTCGGTCGCAAAGGTCCCGGAGCTTGTGCTTGTTTCCTCGCTTGGATGGTGCTTCCTGGTCTGCGGCGCGGCGAATTTCCTGAACCTCTCCCTCGAAATGGGGGCGCTGATCGCGGGCGTTTCGATATCAACCTTTCCCTACAACCTCGACGTTATTGCGAAGGTGGTCAATATCAGGGATTTTTTCGTCACGCTCTTTTTCGTGTCGCTGGGCATGCAGATACCCAACCCGCTCGATAATACCGCGATACTCGCAACGGCCGCGGTTGTATCGCTGTTTTTAATAGCGTCCCGGTTCCTGGCCGTCTTCCCCGTACTCTATTCATTGAAAAACGGCCTTCGCGTAAGCCTCCTGACGCCCATCAACCTCGCCCAGATCAGCGAATTCTCGCTGGTCATCGCCGCCCTCGGCGTGACGGCCGGCCATATTTCACGCGACACGATGTCGATAATAATATTCGTCTTCGTCATCACCTCGATCGTATCGACCTACATGATTAAATACAGCGACGCCATCCAGAAAGGCGGGGCGTCCCTGCTGAAAAAAATCGGATTCAGGGAGATCAAATCCGCGGAAGAGAAGGATGGAGCGGCACACAGCAGGGAGATCGCCATACTCGGATTCTTCCGCACCGCAAGCTCCCTGCTGCATGATATAATTGAAACCGGCAACGACGCAGACGGGATCCCGCTGAAGAACAAGATAATAGTCGTGGATTTCAATCCGGAGATACACGAGTCACTCCAGAGCATGGGGATCAAGGTCGTGTACGGGGACATCAGCCACCCTGACACATTGCATCACGCGGGCATCCATGACGCGAAAATCGTCATATCAACCATACCTGACACGATACTCGTTGGGACCGATAACCTGAGGATCATCAGGCATATGAAAGAAATCTGCCCGGAGGCGAAAATAATCGTTACCGCCGAGAGCATAGAGCGGGCCCTGAAGATGTACGCGGAAGGGGCCGATTACGTGTTTGTCCCGCGGGTCCTGTCCGCCAGGAACATCATCGAGATGCTCGGATACATGCGCGGGGGAAAGGACCGGGAAATCAAGGCCATGATCAACCGAGAGATTGAATCCCTGCGGAACAGAAACGAAATAATACGCTGAATTGCGGTCGGTGGAGCGGGACAGACCGGGAAGATAGAACCAGCGTTTTCTGCCTTTTTACCGATAACTATCGGGATTCTTGCATGTGATTGCGGGGTCAGAGTAACTTTATTACCGATAACTATCGGAATTAATGTGTGACGTCGCAGGGTCAGAGTAAATTAATACTTAAACAGTACCGATAACTATCGGCAACCCGCCCTATGACTTGTATATCTCGCCGCCGTAAGTCTTCACCCAGTGCTTTTTCAGCACCTCCCTGGCTTCCTTTATCTTATCAACATCAAGGATCAGGACCGCCTCATCGCCCTTGAGATAGATAAAGGGATACATGGCGTCGATGTTGACCTTCGCCTCGATGAGCGGCCTGAGGATGGCGTTGAGCCCGCCGGGATGATCGGGAGCGGCCACGGCGATGACCTCTTTGGTGGTAACCGTGAAACGGTTCATCTCCAGCACTTTCACCGCCCTGTCCGGATCGTCAACGACCATATGCACCTGCACGGGGCTCAGATCAGTGGCCGCCATGATGGCCTTAATGTTTATCTGCTCTTTCTCGAGGATCGAGCTCGCCCGGTAGAGGCTGCCGGGTGCGTTGTCAACCGCGATTGAGACCTGGGTTATTGACATGGTGTGTATCCTTTTAATAATGCTTTAATCGCCGGAGGTCATTTAAACGGAAACCCGTCGTATCCGGCCTTTATAGCATGGATGCTCGATTCGGCAAGCTTCTTTTTAGACCCCATCATCATCTCGACGCTCTTGAATATCGTATCGATCTTGATTATATCCGTCATCTTTACCAGGGCCCCGAGCATGACCATGTTGGCCGAACGCTCGCTCCCCAGCTCGCGGCCCAGGCGGTTCACCGGCGCCGCGAACATGTCAATGTCGCCCCGCTCGGGCACAAAATCGACAAGATCAGCGTTATAGAGGAGCTGGCCGCCCGCCTCGAGCCTGGTGATGAAGGCCATGAGAGACGGCTGGTTCATTGCCACGAGGATGTCCGGCGCAGACGCAACGGGCGACGCCACCTCCTCGTCCGAAATGCAGAGCGTGCAGTTGGCCGTTCCGCCCCGCATGGCCGCGCCGTACGATGGGAGGTAGGTCACGAAGTAGTCATCCATCATCGCCGCGTTACCGAGGGTATTGCCGATGGTCAGGACCCCCTGCCCCCCGGAACCGGCCGCTAATATTCTTACCAGCATATTATTCCTTCTTGCTCCTCTTGTCGGTCAGCACGCCCGTAGGATATTCCTTCGCCATCACCTCGGTGATCCACTTGAAGGAATCCACCGGGGAAAGCTTCCAGTTCGTCGGGCAGGGTGACAGGACTTCGATGATCGAATACCCGAGCCCGTCAACCTGCGTTTGAAAGGCGTTGGCGATCGCTTTCTTCGTCTTCCTGATGCCGGCAGGGCCGTCCACGGCCACCCGTTCGGCGTAGACAACGCCGGGGAACTGCGCCACAACGTCAGTTATGTGAAGGGGATAGCCGTCATATTTCGGGTCACGCCCCGCGGGCGTGGTGGTCGTCTTCATATTGATGAGCGAGGTGGGGGCGAGCTGCCCGCCGGTCATGCCGTACACCGCGTTGTTGATGAAAATAACGCAGATGTTCTCGCCCCGGTTGGCAGAGTGTATGGTCTCGGCGGTGCCGATGGCGGAGAGGTCCCCGTCGCCCTGGTAGGTGAACACGAACAGGTCGGGCCGCGAGCGCTTGACGCCGGTGGCGATGGCCGTGCCCCGGCCGTGGGCGGATTCGATCACGTCGAAATCAAAATAGAGATAAGCGAGCACCGCGCACCCGGCAGGGTTCACGCAGATGGCGCGCTTGCCAAGGTCCATCTCCTCCAGCACCTCGGCGACGATGCGGTGCACGATGCCGTGGCCGCACCCGGGGCAGTAGTGGGTGACCACGTCCTTTTTATAATACCGGGGCCATGCGTTTTTCAGTTTCATTTTTCTTTCTTCGCTGTTTTCTGGTATTCACGGTATATTATCCGCGCGAACTCAACCGGTGTGGGCACCGTGCCCCCGGGCCGGCCGTGGAACGTGATGTCCGCCTTTCCCTCGAGGGCGATCTGGACATCCTCCAGCATCTGGCCGGTGCTCATCTCGAACACGATGAACTGCCTGATCCGGCCCGCAAGATCGTTCAGCACCTTCTTGGGAAAGGGCCAGAGGGAGATGGGCCGTATCATACCCGCGCGGACGCCGTCCTTGCGCACCCGCTTGATCGCGCCCTTGGCGATGCGCGCGGTGGTGCCGTACGCTATGACGACAATTTCGGCGTCATCGATCATGTATTCTTCGAACTTCACTTCATTCTTTTCGATCTCGTTATACTTGCGCACCAGCTTCCAGTTGTGGCGCTCCATCTCCAGCGCGTCAAGGATGAGGGAGCAGAGGTACCGGCTGGGGCCCTCGCCCCTTCCTTTCAGCGCCCACTCCTTTGCCGGCAGTTCTTTGACCGGCTCGGGGAACACGACCGGCTCCTTCATCTGGCCCATCATGCCGTCGGAAAGGAGCATGACCGGCGTGCGATATTTGTCAGCGACGTTGAAGGCATGCAGCGTGAGGTCGGCGATCTCCTGCACCGAGGCCGGCGCGAACACCGGCGTCCGGTAGTCGCCGTGCCCGCCGCCGCGGGTCGCCTGGAAGTAGTCGCCCTGGGCCGGCGCGATGTTGCCCAGTCCCGGGCCGCCGCGCATCACGTTCACGATGACCGCGGGGAGCTCAAACCCGGCGAGGAAGGAGATGCCCTCCTGCTTCAGGCTGATGCCCGGGCTCGAGGAGGAGGTCATTGCCCTGGTCCCGGTCGCCGCCGCGCCGATCACCATGTTGATGGCCGCGGTCTCGCTTTCGGATTGGATGAACACGCCGCCGGCCTTCCGCATGTGGTCGGCCATGTACTCGCCAAGCTCGTTCTGCGGGGTAATGGGATAGCCGAAATAGCACCTGCAGCCGGCCCGGATGGCGGACTCGGCGAAGGTGTGGTTCCCGCTCATGAATACTTTACTCATCATATACCTCTATCACGACCTCCGGGCAGACCATCGTGCAGATCATGCACCCGGAGCACTGGGCCGCATCGTCCGGCTCGGCATAATGATAGCCCGACTTGTTCAGGTGCTCCGACTCTCTGAGGACTTTTTTCGTGCAATAGGCGATGCAGAGGCCGCACCCCTTGCACATTTCATAATTTATCTTAACAGAATGCTTTACCGCTGTTTTGGTCATGTTTTCTTGTTTGTGCCCTTTTTAAAGTTAGGGCACACCTTATAAAATGCCCTATTTTTTTCAATAAGAAATTTTCAGACCTGAATGTCGCCATGCGACTTCCCGCTGGCACCTTATGTCCGATCAGGATCCGGTTACGGGGGCATTGTATTTTTAAAAAAGCACCCCGGCCCACGTCAATCTGCGAATTACCTGAGCAAAAGAGGTATTTTGACAAAAAATATTTGCCCTGACATAAAATTTCCTGTATTATTATCAGGATTATCAAGGGAGATGCCGGTATGCGCAAATCATGCATCGTTATTCTTTGCGGGATATTTTTCTCACTATCATGTGCCGGCAAAACAGGCGCCGGTGATTCAGGGGCCCTGCCCTTCCTCCTCGCGTCCCGGAGCTACTACATGGGCCTGACGCCCTTCCCCTATGATATATCGGGCATGGATAAAATTGAGTACGTGTACAGCAAGATCCGGACCGACGCGGACCTGATGGCCCACCACTTTGACAACGGCATTCCATGGGACGACGCCCTGACTGATACATATCCCTACACGACGAAAATCATGGATGACTGGGATATCCGCAAAAGCCGCACGCCGGCCGGCCATAAGCTCTACGTCGCCATCACCCCCATCAACAGCATGCGCGACGGGCTCGCGCCGATCTGGAATGCCACCGGCGACAACCAGCCCCTCACCGCTCCCTGGAGCGGATACGCCTTCGACAATGCTGAGGTAAAAACCGCGTATCTCAATTACTGCAGACGCGTTATCGAATATTTCAATCCCGATTACATCGCGGTAGGCGTCGAGGTGAACCTGGTCATGGAAAAAATGGGAGCGGATGATTGGAACGCGTACGTCAGTCTCCAGCAGGATGTCTATGCCACTCTCAAAGCCGAATACCCGTCCCTCCCCATCTTCGTCACCCTTACCGGGATTGACCTCGTTGAGGGTTACTCTGGCGCGGACCACACGGAGCAGATGAACGCCCTGTCCGATATCATCGATTACACCGATTACTACGCCATTTCGCTCCACCCATTTTTTGCCGAGGTCTCCGGCGGGACACTGCCGGCGGACATGTTTGACAGGATATTCGCCCTGAGCGCCAAACCGGCGTGCATCACCGAGACAAGCTTTCCGGCGGAGGAGCTCACCATGACCGCCTACGAGCCCGACATTACTCTCGCCGGAACAGCGGAGAAACAGCGCTATTATTTCAACCTCCTCCTGGACGAGGCGCAGGAGCACGACCTGCTCTTCGTGGTAAATTTTCTCGTACGCGACTATGACGTGCTCTGGTCCACTCCGGTCCCGGGGGGCCTGGGGTCCCCGGAAGACATCCTCAAGGCCTGGCGGGACACCGGCTTCTATGACCAGGACGGCATTGCCCGGCCGGTCCTGGACGAATGGAAGGCGCGTCTCACCCTGCCGGTGAGATAGAAGGACCCGCCGCGCGCACACGACAGACGATCACACGCTATCCGGCCCGATCGAAAAAACTCTTGCTTTTTATCAATAAACGGCTGCATGATTGTTTACAATATAAGCGCCGCCAGGAGAAGGACCATGAAAAAGTATGTTCCGATTTTTTTCGTCATCACCGCGTGTATTGCCCTCACGGTCGCCTGCAAGAAGGAGGAGGCCCCGAAGGAACCGGAGCAGCAGGCCGTAACAACTAACGCCCCCCTTGTAATTACAAAACTATCCGCCGCCCCGCAGCAGAAGGCCGTGGCATTCGACCATTCCGCGCATAAAAAAAAGGCCGCGTCACAGGGGAAGGCCTGCAAGACCTGCCATCATAAAGGAAAAATCAACGACAAGTGCTCCAACCAGGGATGCCACTTCGGGCCCGGGGCGGAAAAGCTCGTGCACAAGAAATGCTATGGCGAATGTCACCTGACCGCTGCAGCGGCGCCGAAGCAGGCGCAGTGCGCCGGATGCCATAAATAGCAACCGCGGAGCATACTGCTGACATCGATCCGAACCCCGGCGCCGGGAGGAGCGGATTTCGTTATGCGTTTACAACGCGAGAAAGCTCGTCCGATTTCTGCATAATCGTCCTGGTCATCTGTATTATCCTGTCGTTCACCCTGGACACTTCAACCGCCATTTCTGAAAGCCGTTCAATCGTCTTGAGGGACTGGTTCATTGAGGTCATCTGCTCGGTCGTTGCGGCCGCAATACCGCGGGACACCTCGTCGGTGACGGCGGTCTGCTTGACAACCATATGCACTCCCCTTGACTGAACCTCCATGATTTTTTTGACCTGGTCGATACGCTGCTGGATATCGCCGAGCATGCTGAAAATGACATCGGTCGATTGCTTCGTGCTGCCGACTATTGTGGCACCCTCTTCGATGTCCCCGATGATCTTCCTGATCTTCTCCGCGATCTGCTTTGAGTTATCGGACGTCGCCTGGGCGAGCTTCCCGATCTCGTCCGCGACCACCGCAAACCCCCGCCCGTATTCGCCGGCACGGGCCGCCTCTATCGCCGCGTTCAGGCTGAGGAGGTTGATCCTGTCGGAGATGTCATCGATGATCGTGACGAATTCGCTGATTTCATTGCCCCCGGCGTTGATCATCGTCATCTTTTCATTCATCCGCTTGAGGCTCGCCTCGGTGCTGGTGGCGGACTTCGAAATCTCGCTGACGCTCTCCGCGACCTTCATGCTCTCGTCAACCATGTTTTTCTGGGCGCCGCTCAATTCATCAATCATGTGCCTGGACTTGTCGCCCTCATCCTTCTGCCGGACCGATGATTTATGGATATGCTCCGTCGCCGCCGTCAGCTCCTCGAAGGTTGCCGAGAATTCCTCGCTGCTTGACGCCTGCTCGGAAGAAAGCATGGCAAGGGTCCCGCTAACCGAGTCCAGCTCCCGGCTCATCCTCGTGAATTCATCGGAAATGGAGTTCGCCGTACGCACAACACCCTCGAGGAACTTCGCCCGTTCGAGCGCCAGCCTTTCATTTTCCTGCTGCTCCTTGAAGAGCACCTCCAGGTTTTTACGCATGGAGCTGATCCTGTCGGCCAATCCCAGAGACAGGAAGAAGACCATGGCCGCCGATCCGATCTGCATGCCCCAGTTGGTGATAAAGACAGAAGGCACCACCCCGAAGGTCTTCAGGGTAAATGCTACGATGCCGATCATTAACGCCAAAAAACCTATCAGATAAAACCGCGCGGCACGGTTTTTTCGCAGCACCAGTATGGTCCCCACAGTAAAATAAAAGATAGTTATGACCAGAGATGACATCGTGGCCGCCATCATTGCTATACGGTACGGCGCGACGAGTGATATGAGAATCATCGCAGCAGAGGGAAGCGCGATGCCATAGAGCGCTATTTTATCGATTATTTTATGATTATCCCTGGTCTGCAGGTACGAACGCAGGTAAAAAGCGGACCAGAGATTGATGTTTGAAGTAAAAAATGGAAGACAGTTGTTGGCCCACCAGATCCAGTTCGGCCAGAGATACTGAAACGCGAAACCATTCAGGGTCAGCTGCATAAGTATCCACGACGAGATAAAGAGCACGTAAAACACATAACTGATATCCCGGACAGAAAAAAAGATAAACAGGTTATAAAAGACCATGATCATCATAAGGCCGTAATAGATCCATATGACGGGCAGCTCGGCGGTAAGCCGGTTGCGGTCCCCTTTCGTGGACCACATGATCATGGAAAAATTTGCAGAACTGGTAGTATCGACGTGCATGTAATACGTATGGGTGCCCGGTTCCTCGTTGAGCAGGAATATGAAATTTTTATCAGCGACATCCCGGTGTGAAAAAGGCAGGTGGTCGCCGGTTTCCTTCAGGGTAAAGCCGCCTTTCTCGAGGGGGATGTAGAGCTTTATCGAATCCAGCATCGGATAATTTATTTCAAGGAACCAGCTGATGGCGGAATCCAGGGGGTTCTTCACCGAAAATTTAAACCAGTATGCCGATTTTGTAAATCCGAAGTTAAACGCGTTTTCTGTTTGACGGGTCCACTGCCCTGTCGCCTGCGATACATCTTCAATGGTCAGTGTCCTGTCCGGGTCTTCGATATATTCAACCTGTTTTGTAAAAACATACTGATCGATAGATGGATCCAGCGTGACCGGCCCGGCACTCGCAGGATTCGCAGATAAAATCGCAAAAAAGAGAACAAGCAGGAGGGTCGGAAGAGCAGCAGAAATCAATCGTTTCATAAGCCCTCTCAAACAGCGGATTTTGCGGATCACGTCCATCACTCAATGATCATCTTAAAACATCCCATTATCCGTCAATGATAATTTTAAGCCCGCGGGAACCACCGGCATCCATGATAAACTATTGACAGGACACAATGATTCCATGTTAACTTATACGCATGACAAGGAGCGATACCACCACGTTAGACATAATCACAAAGAGAGCCCGCAGATATCGCGAGCTGGTACGTGAGTGGCTCCCCCTGGATCTTGGCTGCATGAATACCCTGACAGTCATCCTCATGATATTTTTTTTATACGGATTCCAGCGGCGTTACGGCATACGGCCTTTCGATCTCTCCATAACATCGGCACTGTATATCTGTTACAGCATATTCACGGCCACTGTCGCGGTCCAGCTTATCAACCTTGCGGCCAGCAGGGTGCGGGCGGTACGGCTTGTCATCAACATGCTCTTTTTAACGCTGTTTACAATGATACACACCTACTATCTCATAACACACATCCCGCTCAACTGTTCCATCATTATCGATAATTTCACCCTCGGCTTTTACAAGGAATCCTGGTACACCATCATCGGAATTTTTCCCCGTTGGTTCTTCATCATAATCGGGATATCTCTCGTACTCCTGCTCATGCTTCACTGGCGGAAAAAAATTCTGGTATCCCCGCCAGAATACCCGCATGCGGCGAAAAAAACAGTCGTGGCCGCTCTGCTCTATGCGGTGATACTGCTGCTGCCGGTCAAGACCCATGATGAATTCACCGGCCTCCTGCGGGGAATCCTCCGCTATCCCTTCCAGGACCCCATGGCCGGCATCAGCGTTAGCGGATACCCGTACCTGACAACATTCAACGCGTCGCCGGCCCTTCCGAGGGGATCATCCAGGCCGGATATTGTCCTGGTAATGGTTGAATCATATAACGCCAATGTAGTCAGGAAGAAGTCCCCGGAGGGAAAGGAGATAACGCCGGTATTCAATTCACTCATCCCCCGCGGCCTCTACGTCGAGCGCTTCTACGGCAATTCCGTCCAGACATGCAAGGGACAGGCCGCGGTCTTGCTGTCCGTGCTACCGAGCATTCGCGGAAAAATCTTCACGTCATTCCCCGAGCTTTCCTTCAGGGCGCTCCCGGAGCTACTGCACGATGCCGGATATGACACACTGTTCATGCAGGCCGCCCGCGAGCTCGATTTCGATAACACCAGGGCCTTTATGAAAAAGGCCGGCTTCCGGCATATCCATTCCGCCTACGAATTTTTGACTGATGCGGACGCCCCGCAGGTATGGGGCTGGGGCCCCGAGGACGGCCTCTTCTATAAACTATGCCTCCGCCAGATGGAACGCATCAGGCAGCGGAACGGCGGCAGGCCGGTCTTCGCTCTCCTGGCAACGACATCGAACCATATGTGGTTCGATTACGTACCGAAAGATAAGTGTTTGATTTACTCTGACCCCACTACGATCGATCAGCGCTACGCCAATTCCATCCATTTATCCGATCAGGGTCTTCGAGACCTGTTGAAAGGAATAGCCAAACGACCGCAACACGCCAACACAGCTGTAATTATCACCGGCGATCACAGTTTTCCAATTAATGAACATGGAATCTCGCACAATGAAGTCGGGTTCTACGATGAGGTCTTCCGGACCCCCCTGCTGATACTATGGAACAGCAGAATTGGGCCACGCATCCTCAACGAGGCCTATTCCCAGCTCGATATCGCACCCACCATACTCGACATTGCGGGCATATCAGGCGTGAAAACGCATTTTCTCGGGCAATCTTTGGTGTCACCTGGCGTAAAAACAGGACCGGTATACTTGATACAACCGTATAATGGCCTGTTCCTTGGCATTGTGGAATATCCATTGAAATACATTCATCATTCCGAAACCGGCAAAGAATATCTCTTTAACCTCACGACCGATCCCCGGGAGGAGCACAATCTTGCCGGGAGAGGGAAGCCCGCAGTGATGAAGCGTCTGCGAAAAAGGCTCATGGATATTTACATTAATCAGAAAATACTGAATTCAAACAGACTCTGGCCTACATCTGAACCGCCACGAAGGAAAGGCCTGGGGTCAGAGTAAATATTTGGTGTCAGAGTAAATTGAAAATGGGAAACCGGGGTCAGAGTAAAATATTCTGAAAACGAGGTGTCAGAGCAGTCTTATTATCAAATCAGGCTGGCCAGCTTCAGTTTAATTCACAGCAGGAAGAGAATTTTACCATAAAAACAGAGGGATATGACTACATGCTTCTCCGGTACTGGCCGCCCACAGAGTAAAGCGCATTCGTGATCTGGCCTATGGAGCAGTAGCGGACGGTGTTCATCATTTCTGCAAAAACGTTTCCTCCCGACAATGCCGTCTCCATAAGTTTTTTCAGCGCACGCGGCGCTTCATGTGCATTGCGGCGGTGAAATTCGTCCAGGCGCCGGAGCTGTGAGCGCTTCTCTTCCTCGGTGGCGCGAGCGAGCTCAACGGTGGCTATCTCGCCGCCATGAGACGTCTCGCCGTCAAGGAACGCGTTCACCCCCACGATGGGGAGCCCCCCGGAGTGCTTCAGGTGTTCATAGTGCATCGATTCTTCCTGTATCTGGCTCCGCTGGTAGCCCTTTTCCATCGCGCCGAGCACCCCGCCCCGCTCCGTGATGCGGTCGAATTCCGCGAGCACCGCTTCCTCGACAAGACTGGTGAGCTCTTCAACGATAAAGCTCCCCTGCTCCGGGTTTTCGTTCCGCGCCAGACCCCATTCCCTGTTGATGATCTGCTGTATCGCCAGAGCACGGCGTACCGATTCGCGGCTGGGTGTCGTGATGGCCTCGTCATAGGCATTGGTATGGAGGCTATTGCAGTTATCGTACACCGCGCAGAGTGCCTGCAGCGTGGTACGGATATCGTTAAACTGTATCTCCTGGCTGTGAAGCGACCGGCCTGATGTCTGGATGTGATATTTGAGCATCTGCGACCGCGGCGCGGCACGGTATTTCTCCCTCATGGCAACTGCCCATATACGACGCGCCACCCGACCGATGACCGTGTATTCCGGGTCCATGCCGTTTGAGAAGAAAAAGGAGAGGTTCGGCGCAAAGCTGTCAATGGGCATGCCGCGCGAGAGATAGTATTCCACATAGGTGAATCCGTTGGCCAGCGTGAAGGCCAGCTGTGTGATCGGGTTTGCTCCCGCCTCTGCGATATGATAGCCGGATATCGACACGGAGTAAAGATTGCGCACGTTATTATCAATAAAAAACTGCTGTATATCTCCCATCATCTTGAGGGCAAAGTCGATAGAAAAAATACAGGTATTCTGGCCCTGGTCTTCTTTTAATATATCGGCCTGCACCGTTCCACGTACGTTCGAAAGCACATCGGTGCGTATCCTTGCATGCTCTTCCGCATTCGGCTGCCGCCCCGTCTGAGACGCGAACCGTTCTTCCTGCTGGTCAATCGCCGCGTTCAGGAACATTGCGAGCATCATCGGCGCCGGGCCGTTTACGGTCATTGAAACCGAGGTCGCGGGCGCTGTAAGGTCGAACCCGCCGTAGAGGACCTTCACATCGTCAAGCGTACACACGCTCACGCCGGAAGTCCCCACCTTGCCGTAGACATCCGGCCTTGTCTCAGGATCACGGCCATAGAGCGTGACCGAGTCAAATGCGGTGCTGAGGCGCTTCGCTGCGAAATTGGCGGACAGGAGCTTGAAGCGCGCGTTGGTCCGCTCCGGGTTTCCCTCGCCCGCGAACATGCGGGTGGGGTCCTCGTTCATCCGCTTCAACGGGAATACGCCCGCCGTATAGGGAAACCAGCCGGGGATATTTTCCTCGCGCATCCAGCGATACACCTCGCCAGGGTCGGTGAAACGCGGGAGGGCGATTTTGGGGATCTTCTTGCCGGAAAGGGACTCGTAATACAGGGGCGTCCTGACCTCCTGGTCGCGCACGAGATACACGAGCTCATCCTTCCGGTAATCCTCCCTGATGACGTCCCACTGGTACAGGAGATACGTTGTCTCGCTTTCGATCAGCGGTTCCATGCGCGCCGCTTCCTCGGTAAGCCGTTCAACCGCACCAGCGGCATCGCCCCGTTCCGCCAGCCGCGTCGCAGATTCCCGCAGGTGCCATATGGCGCGCACGATATCCGCCTGCTCCACGGTGCGTTTATGGTAGTCACGCACCGTATCGGCTATCTCTGACAGGTAGCGGGTGCGACGGGACGGAATTATTATTGTCTTGGATGACGATGTCCGCCGATCCGGTCGCGGCAGGCCCGAAACCAGGTTGCTCCCTGTTTTCTCATTGATACAATCGAGCAGAAAATGATAGAGGGCGGTAAGGCCGTCGTCGTTAAACCGGGAAGCGATGGTACCGAATACCGGCATCTCATCAGGCGACCTGTCGAATGCCTTGTGGTTCCTCTGGACCTGTTTCCGTACGTCGCGGAGGGCATCATCCGCGCCCTCTTTTTCGAATTTATTCACGATAACCACATCGGCATAATCGAGCATGGTGATTTTTTCGAGCTGCGATGCCGCGCCGTACTCGCTGGTCATCACGTAGACCGACACATCGGCGAGATCGGTAAGACCGGCGCTTCCCTGGCCCACGCCCGCCGTCTCCGCTATCGCGAGATCAAAGCCGGCCGCCCTTACAACGGCGAGCGCATCGGACAGCGATTCAGAAAAATCAATATTGGATTGGCCGGCGGCAAACGAGCGCATATATACACGGGGATTCGTGATCGCGTTCATCCGGATACGATCGCCCAGCAGCGCACCACCGCTCCTGCGTTTTGCAGGATCGCTGCAGAGCACCGCCGCGCGCAGATCACTAAAATCATGCAGAAAGCGCACAATGATCTCGTCGATTATTGACGACTTGCCTGCGCCACCGGTGCCGGAGATCCCGATGACCGGCATCTTTCTTTCACCGGCAGCCTTGCGGACAAGCTGGCGAATCGACGCGTAATTATCAGAACCACGGGGATCAACCGTCTCCGCCATGGTGATGAGCCGGGCGATCGCAGCTTTATTATCATATGAAAGTAGAGAGATATCAGTCGCGACAGCGTCCGGAATCGGAAAATCAATTTCACTTACAAGGTGGTTGATAATGCCCTGAAGGCCCATCTGCGCGCCATGTTCAGGCGTATAGATTTTTGCCACGCCGTATTCCTCGAGCTCGCTCGCTTCCTCCGGTACGATCACGCCGCCCCCGCCGCCGAAGACCCGGATATGCGGGCCCCCCCGCTCTTTCAGGAGATCGATTATATATTTGAAAAATTCGACGTGCCCGCCCTGATAACAGGAAACGGCAATCCCCTGCACATCCTCTTCTATTGCTGCGCTTACGATCTCATCGACGGATCGGTTGTGACCCAGATGAATCACCTCAACGCCTGTTTCCTGAAGGATCCTCCTGAACATATTGATGGCCACGTCATGGCCATCAAAGAGAGACGTCGCGGTTACGACCCGGACCCTGTTCTTCGGCCTGTATATCCCGTGCACATGTGATGATGCCCCCGAAGGGCTTTTTTCAGTTTTGGTTGCGGTCGTTTGTTTCATGGCCTGAATATTCTCCCTGCGTAATCCCGTTGATTAATGAAGCGCTCCATTTTTTATCAAGTCTTTTTATTGTTTCTTTTCCTTCATTTTATACGATCCAAGGATGAACTCGGTCTGGAGTTTGATATATTCCTCGATGCTGTAGTGCCGGGTGAAGAACCATCGCCTGAAGGTCCACATGTGTCCCAGCACAGCGATATTGTGTGCCGCCACTTCTACTGCGCGGTCACCGCGCGGCGGCAGATCGCCGGAGGATATCAGGAGCTTGATCAGGGTAATGAAGATCCCGGTAATGCGTACCTCGTTCTCCAGCACCTTGCGGCGCCACTGGCGGGGGAGTGACTGCGTCTCCTGATAGATAAGCAGGATGTGGTCGCTCATACGGTCGCTCACCAGGAAGTATTCCCGGATAGCCCCGGCCAGGATGTTCTTCCCCTTGCTGGCCCGGGCCATGGCTTCGATCACGCCCTTCTCGACCTCGGCGTGTATCGCGTCGCAGACAAGGTAGAGGATGTCCTCCTTTGAGGCCACGTATTCATACATGGAGCCGATCGGCAGACCGGCCGCGGCGGCGATCTGACGGGTGGTCGTTTTGTGAAAACCTTTTTCTATGAACAGACGCACGGCCGCGTCTATAATCTGCCGCCGTCGCTTCGCGACCAGGTCCTGGTTCTTGATCTGTGTCGGTACGTTTTTCCCCCTTTTTTTTGTTTCCATGGCTTCCGGAGCCCCTTGCGCGGGCGCCATGACCCCCCTTATGATTATAATATAATACCGAACGAGCGCTCGGTCAACATATCCCGGTCTCTTTTTTTGTCAATACATTATTCTGCGCCGGAAAAATAGTGCCATAGGGAGTCCCATACCCGCCGGTTGAACTCACGCTCTATCTTCTTAAATAGATAGACGGACGTACCGCCGTCGCGCGCCACGGACGCGGAGTCCCGGTTCTCGAATTTTTTCTTTATCTTTTTTATGTTTTTCCTGTCAAGATTATTCTGTTAATCATTATATCCAAAGAAATGCCCGAGATTGCTTTTTATCTTACGAACGATTTCACCCTCCATCTGCCTCAATAGATACAAAGAAATGCCGCTGTCTTTGGATAGTGTGGCTTTTGATATATTGAATAAATTCTTAGCGATAAATAGAGTCCGTTGTTTTTGAGGAAAAGAATCAATCGTATCCCTTAAAGTAGAGATAATCTCCCCGCGCAGACATATGTTTTCAATATTTTCATAAAATTGGCGGTCCATGTGCGCTTCATCAAGGCGCAAATACTTCAATTTGTCTTCTTCGGACCTTCTGCGCCGCAGATAATCTATGGCCATATTCTTTGCCATGGTAAATAAATAATTCAGCGTCTGAGGCGCATCCGGATCAAGCCGAACTTTTCTTTCGTATACTTTGAGAAATACATCCTGACACAGTTCCTCGCAGATGTCTCTGTCATAGATGATTTTTTTCAGGAACCTCACTACCGCCAGAGAAAACTTTCGATAATTAATGGAAAATTGCTCATCAAATCCGGCATCGGCATAATTTAATTCTGACATATTCCCTCCTCACCATAACAATAAAATCACAATACGCCTTCCATGCCGGCCATCCCGGGACCAGAACAAAGGAAGCATATTGTTGTAATAATTAATACCGAATCTTTTAAAAATACGCAAGCCAAGAGGAATGAATGCTACGTTTTGTGGAATGAAAGCTACGTGGGAGGGAATAAACGGCAAAGAGTCTTGGAATGAAATTTATTTTTATATTTAACTTTTTTACTCTGACCCCATAAAATTATTACCAGAAGGCGGCCTCCCATTCGTATATACAGCAAACGCAAGCAAGACATCCCACAAGCAAAGGAGGACGCCATGCCGCGAAAACAACGGAACTGCCTGCCGGAACATACCTATCACACCATGTCACGCTGCATCGAGAAAAAACACCTCATGCATTCTGATGAGATGAAAGACTTGATGCTTTTTGTCTTAGACCTGGCGCTTGAAAAATACCATTTTGAGCTGATCAACTATACCCTCATGGCCAATCATTTCCATTTTCTTATCCGTACGCTTGATGGCGGCGAGTCCATTTCTCGTATCATGCAGTTCATCAAGTCACAATTTGCACGGCGATATAACCGGATCATGGGCAGGATTGGCCCCTTCTGGAATGAGCGCTTCAGCGATACCATTATTGAACTTACTGACGACCCGGTTTCGACGTTTTTCGTAATATTGCTTTATATGGCCTATAATCCGGTAAAAAGCAAAACTGTCGCAGATCCCCGAGATTACAAGTATGGGTCTATCCGCTGCTATTTGAGCAAGGAATTCATTCCGCCGGTAACCATCACCCTGCATGAATATTTTGTAAAGCTGGGGGCTACCTTCGAGGAACGGGTCGGAAAATTTCTTGAATACGAAGAAAGGTATAGAAAGCGAATCTTCCCGGAAAGCCTGTTTGGGTAATTGGTTATCGCAACAGTTGGAATTCCAGAAGTACAAATATTTAGCTTATTTTATTAAGCCTTCTCTCCTTAAAATTCAAATCAGTTCTGATTATCTTTAAAGTCCATAGATCCCAGATTACTAGATATTTTTGCTACTATGCTATTCCAGTACTAAAATAATGTTACTCTGACACTAAAATCTCTTGATATTATTAAATAAAAGATTACTAGTTGCATGGGAAACGTAGTCATGAAACTTCGAATTATAATATCTCAAAAACCGCTTGGAGTCCCTATAACTCACTCTGACACCAGCCTGTTTCGAAGTTTCAAGCCACACTTTATATGTTTCCCCGAATATTTTTTCGTAAACACTGCTCTGGGCACACAGAACCAAACGCCCCACAACCAAAAACGTCAATTGCAGCGAATATCAAAATTATCCAAGGAACTGTCAACCGTTGTTATCGGTGGGACAATGCCAGAACTTGCAAATGGGGTAACTTACAATACCTGTTTTGTGTTTCATAATGGCATCCTATTGGGTAGTTATCGTAAAAAACGACTCTTTTTTGCTGAAGTGGGCAAGATAACACCAGGAGACTTATATCAGGTATTCAGTGCACATGGAATTACTTTTGGAGTGATTATCTGCGCCGATGTATTTGAAGACGATGCTTTTCATTTCATGCGCGAGCAGGGAACTCACCTAATATTTGCCCCTACTTTTTCACCAAGGAGAGAGGAATCTGCGGATGAAAAATTCAAGCGTGATCTTGATATTTATGTCCGGGGTGCAGCGATGGCGAATGCGGTCATCGTCAAGGTTTGCGGTGTCAAATCTGAATTTCGCAATTTCTTGCAAGCGCGTAGTTTAATAGCAGATAGAAATGGCATACTCTACCGAGTTCGACCGGAGGAAGAAGACTCGGAAATGATCATCTGCAAGGAGATCGAGGTCTGAGGCAGCCCACCACACCCATTAAAAGATCTTCAAGCCTTTGATAAGAAAAACACTCGCTCGCTATACTATAATTTTTATCTACCATCTTCTTACGAGCATCCGGATCTGAAAGAATTCGCTCTACATACCTGATCACATCAACGGTAACAAACCCATTTATAAGACATAACTCAAAACCTTTTGGCTCAATGTCAGCTATGAAAATCGGGTAGCGATTCATTAAAATTGGCTTCCTGAAATAAATTGCCTCAAGGAAGGCGTTCCCGAATCCCTCATACGCCGAAGGATATGTAACAAGATCAGCGGCCTGATATACCTCACCGATGGTATACGGCCGTTGCTCTGACACCGACCGGCCCGGCGATACCACCGATTCTATGCTGACCAGACTTACCTGGCGCATATTCGCGTATTCCTTCAATTGTGTATAGTACTCATCACCCTCATCGCCGGAGGGATGTGAGATTACAAGCCTTTTGCCCGCGCCGGCAAGTCCACTCACAAGGTCAATTGAGCGCTCAATGCATTTGCGCGGCACCACGCGTGTGGGCTGGAGAACAAAAATTTCACCATCGGACACTCCCGCATTTACTCTGACCCCTTTAATTGCCCCGGGATCAGCCGGTTTGGGTGGATTGGCGTAATCAATGGTATTGGGAATAACGGTGCTTGTCACGCCCCGACGATGCGCAAGAGACCTCCGCGCGAGCGAATTTATTACCACATGGAGCACGGAGGGCAGTACAGGCGGAAAGCACATCTGCAAGTAGTCACCAGCGGCATTGACCAGGAATCGTTCACGCTCCCACGCAAAGTCATGGTGATGGGCTATAACCGGAATACCGGTCTCTGCAACCAGCTCTGTCAACGCTATCCCTAAAGGGATATTCATTGGAATGGCAAGCGCATTTTCGGCTATTATACAATCGACATCAAAACGCCGAATATAGTTTGATAGTTCGCTTTTCAAGTGTGCGGATAACACATGGATAAGGTCGGTTATCTTCTCCGGCCTGATTGTTTTTCCAAATACGCTCCGGTTAATAGTGTCGATGTCCGGGTGCCTGAAATGGGCTTCATCGATAACATGACAGCGTTCCCGTGGCCGATCGACTTCCCCGGCGCAATAGGAGCAGGACAGGCCATTCTTCTCAAGCACGGCGGCCCATTTTTCGATCTCATGGCTTACTCCGTCAGTGCCAGATATTCTTGTCGATATGAATCCAACGTTCTTCATACACTTTGCCTGTTAAATATTCCCGCAAAGGGGGTCAGAGTAAAATTCTACTTTTCAATATCCCCGGGAGGGGTCAGAGTAAAAACCGTACAAATCGCATTAACAATGCGGCCATTCAGCCGCGCCTGATGAAAAGAGAACCTATTCCAGAGTCCCTTTGAACTTCTTTATATCCGGCTTCACGCTTTCAAGTTTCTGCTCTGCTTCTTCCTGCTGTCTGGAGACACTTTCCTTTGCTTGGTCGGCGGTTTTCTCGGCATTGATCTTCAATTTTTCGACATTGGCCTTATCAAGCGCCTTCTGTTCCTCCACATTCTGCAGGTCAATGGATTTTTGTTTTTCAATCGAATCGAGGTTCTTCTGGCGCTGGTCCTCCACCGCCTTGCGGATCTCTTCCCGCTTTTTTTCAAACCGTTCCCGGATCTCTTTCTTCGCGTCCTGGAAATTCCGTGTTATACCCTCGAGGAGCCTCCTGTTCTCCGCGGACAGGTCCTGCAGAGTCATCAATTTATCCATCTCGATGACTACCTCTTTCCCACCGGTCACGTCTATAACCTGCTTGTCAGCGGAGACTTCGTTCGTAACCGCGACCGTTCCATTGAGAGTGGCGACCAGACCTTTGTTCAACTCCTCCGCCACAAGAAATTCCGTGCCCCGGACCCCGGCGGTGGCGGTCGGTGTGGTTACCACAAACCGGTCCTTCTTGGAAAGCTTTCGCGCCACCTTGGCGAAAACCTTGCCTTTTGTAACATGGAACCTCGTCTTCTCTGATTCTTCACGTATGTTTAATTCAAGCTCGCTGATTTCCACCACGCTGTTTTCCAGGATCTTGACCGCACTATCATCAAAATAGATGTCAGCGAACGAGTTGTCCGCGGTTTCGATTATCATCCCCTGCCTGACAACATCACCGACCCTGGCGGTGCTCTTTTTTTCGCCGTCGATGACAGTGACAGCGCCTGTCAGGAGGTTCACAACGCCTTCCCGCTGTACCTTTGTTTCTTTCTTACAATAGAGGCTGATGACGATCAACGGTATAAGTGCTGCATATGAAAATCGTTTCATAAATTCCTCCCCTTGCAGATGGTAAAGTATGGCGTGCATGTACAGATACCCCCTTGCATGAAAAAGTCAAGAATAAATAACAGCCCTGCTGATTATACATAGTTGGTGCAACTGACATATGGCCGCAAAGTGGACAGTACGTTTTGAAAAAACCGCCAGTGTGAAAGTAATCCTGGCGTGATCGGTGCGCCGCGGTCAAATTAACTATTGACAAAAGGACAGCGCGTTTTTATTACAAGATAGATATTTTGTACAGGGATACTATCCATGAAAAAGATACGCATCGGCCTCATCGGGTTTGGCACCGTGGGCGGCGGGCTCTACCGCCTCCTTGAGCAGAACGCGGCCATTATCGAGCGGCGGACCGGCGCGCGGTTCGAGATTAAATCAATCTGCGACCTGCGCGCTGACCATGTAAAGAAAAGCGTGAAGGGCCCGGCCGTGACCGCCGACTGGAAGGAGATCGTCGCTGACCCGGAGATCGATATCGTGGCGGAGCTTATCGGCGGTATCGAGCCGGCAAAGTCCATCGTGCTGGCTGCGCTGAAAGCGGGCAAGGGCGTGGTCACCGCAAATAAAAAGCTCCTGGCCGAGGAGGGTGCGGACATCTTTGCCGCTTCCGGAGCCGGTGCGGGCCGGCTCGGCTTCGAGGCGTCGGTGGGCGGCGGCATCCCCTGTATCCTTGCCCTGCGGCATGGGCTGGTGGGCAACCGGGTACAATCAATCATGGGCATCCTGAACGGCACCACCAACTACATCCTCACCAGGATGCAGGAGAGCGATATGCCCTTCGCCGACGCGCTGAAAGACGCGCAGGAAAAAGGCTTCGCCGAGGCCGATCCGACCTTCGACATAGAGGGGTTCGACGCCGGGCACAAGATCGCCCTGCTGGCCATGATCGCCTTCAACAAGCAGATCCGGTTTAAAGAGATCCCCGTCGAAGGCATCACCCAGATCGGCAAGACCGACATCGCGTATGCGCGCGACATGGGCTACGTGATCAAGCTCCTGGGCATCGCAAAGGAGACGGACGGGGCTATCGATATCCGGGTGCACCCGACCATGATCCCGGAAGGGCACCACCTTGCATCGGTCCGGAACGAGTACAACTCCATAATGTTCGACTGCGATATGACCGATCCGGTGATCCTGACCGGCAAGGGCGCCGGCGCTTCACCCACCGCCTCGGCGGTTCTCGGTGATATCGTGCAGATCGCCCTCCAGGGCGCCGCGTACCAGTCCCCCCTGGTCACCGACGGCGCCGCGCGGCTCATCGAGCCCGGGAAGCGGATGTCCCGCTACTACATCCGGATGCAGACCGATGACCGGCCGCGCATCCTTTCGCAGATCGCCGGGGTCCTCGGCAAGTACTGACATCTCCATATCGTCGGTCATTCAGAAAGAGGTACGCACCAGCCACGTGCCCCTGGTATTCATGACCCATGAGGCCGTGGAAGAAGGGATGTTCGCCGCCATCCGCGAGATTAAAAAATTCGACTTCGTCCATGACGAGGTCATGCTGATACGCGTCGAAGATTCACTGAGCGCAGGAGAAGGGAAATGAGCGACTACCGTGCCGTGTTCCGCTGTATCGCCGGGTGCGGCGAGGAGTACCCCCTCGACGAGGTTGTGTACGAATGCAAAAAGTGCGGCAACCTCCTCGAGGTGAGCCACGATATCGGCCTGTTGAAGCGCCGGAGCGCCAGGGAATGGCGCGAACTTTTTGACAGCCGCACCGGCACCACCGAGTGGCCCTACGGGAGCGGCATCTGGAGCAAGAAGGAATGGGTAGTGCCGAATATCGACAACGAGAATATCGTATCGATGTTCGAGGGCAACACCAACCTCTTCTGGGCGAAGCGGTTCGGCGCGATGTTCGGCATGAGCGACCTCTGGATCAAGATGTGCGGCAACAGCCACACCGGCTCGTTCAAGGACCTTGGCATGACCGTGCTGGTTTCCGTCGTGAACGACATGATGCAGCGGGGCAAGAACATCAAGGCGGTCGCCTGCGCCTCGACCGGAGACACCTCCGCGGCCCTTGCGGCCTTTGCGGCGTACGCCGGCATCCCCTCGATCGTGTTCCTTCCCGCGAACAAGATATCCACTGCCCAGCTGGTACAGCCAATGGCAAACAACGCGATCGTGCTCTCGCTCGATACCGATTTCGACGGGTGCATGCGCGTGGTGCGGGAGATCACCAGGGACAACACCATCTACCTTGCCAATTCCATGAACTCACTCCGCATCGAGGGGCAGAAGACCATATCCGTTGAAATGACCCAGCAGTTCAACTGGGAGGTGCCGGATGTTGTGATCATCCCCGGCGGCAACCTGGGCAACGTCTCCGCGCTGGGGAACGGGTTTAAAATGATGTACGATCTGGGACTCATCACGCGGAAGCCGCGCATCGTGCTGGCCCAGGCAGAGAAGGCGAACCCGCTTTACCTATCGTATAAAAACGGGTTCAAGGACTTCACTCCAATCACTCCGCAGAAGACCCTGGCGTCGGCGATACAGATCGGTGACCCGGTGTCCGTGCAGAAGGCGATCAGGACCCTGAAGGAGTTCGATGGCATCGTCGAGCAGGCGAGCGAAGACGAACTCGCGAACGCCGCGGCACTCGCGGACCGGACCGGGACCTATGCATGCCCGCACACGGGCGTGGCACTGGCGGTGTTGATAAAGCTCATCGAGAAACAGGAGCTCTCGAAGAAGGACCGCACGATCGTGATATCGACCGCCCACGGCCTCAAATTCTCCGAGTTCAAGGTCGGGTACCACGAGGGCACTCTTAAAGATGTCAACTGTCGATATGCCAACCGGCCGATCACCTTGGCGCCGGATGTGAACAAAATCAAGGAAGTGTTAGAGAAGGAGTTTGCTGCCCGGAAAGGATCGGCATCGGGCCGATAGTTATCGGTACCATAGGGGGGTCAGAGTAGATCGATCCCGATAGTTATCGATAAAAAACCGGGGTCAGAGTAACGTGACTGCATATAATAAAGATGGATGGGGCAATTCACCCCACCCATCATGTAAAAAACCATCGATTTCAATCAGTGCTACGGAATATAATAATACCCGACCCCATTTCCTGACCCTGTCAGCTTCGGGCGGTAATCATATTCGGCATTGGCATCGGGGCCGTAGATAACATGAAGCGCCTTCTCACGGCCGATCCCGTTTCTATATTCCCAGTTCGGGTCCTCTGAAACAACATGTTTCCATATCTTTATATTGTCCACCTTGTTATTGCTGCCAAAAATCCCCATGTGCGACTCGGCCCTGCAAGAAAACACGCCGCGGGTAAATACATCAGAGCACGACGCCTGTTCGACACCATTTATGAACACACGGACAGTCTTGATGTTGTTTGACAGCGATTGGGCGATGTCCCAGACCACGTAAATGTGGTTCCACTTCCGGTCCAGGTCGAGGCCCGTTTTTATTGTCCGCTCAGATCCGTCGATGACGATCCTTGCATAATTATTTTTAATATCCACGTAACTGTTGGCCCCGCCGATAAAAACTCTGAAATAGTAATCAAGCGAGCCGTCGGGATTCCACCAGGCGGAAAGCGTGCCCTCGGGAGCAACCCCGGACCTGCCGAAGGCATAGAGGTCCCATATGCTTGCGGCGTTGCCATTAAGCTCAATGCAGTTGCCGAACTTTCCCGCCACTGCCGCCAGTGCGCCGCTTGTCAGGGTCACCTCCGGCTTCACATCCCCGCGAAGCTCAGGTTCGGTCATGCTCGCCGCCGTTTCCATCTTGCACCAGTAATCGGGCCGGGGAAGCACAAACCGCCCCAGCGCCGGATCGATGAAAAACTGGCCCTTTGCCGGTGCGACCTGGTCGATCGGCCTGAGCAGCGACTTCACGACCGGCACCAGCCTGAGATCAGAAAGGAGGTTCCTGCCGCTGTGCACGATACGGAGATACGCGCCGTCCGCCAGCTCCCCCGACCTGCCGGTATCGAACACGCCTTCAAGTGATACGCCCGGAGCAAACATTTTCGAGAGGAAATCGCCTGCATTGCCGGTAAGGGCCTCGCCGCAGGAACCGCTGTCCGCGATGTCGTCCAGATCACCGAAGGTCCCGAATGCCTCGTCATTCCTGATGTTGCTCGCGTTTTCGAGGTCGATGCCGCGTATATCGTTTCCGCCCATAAGCCCGATATGGGCCCTGAGCTCGATCTCCCACGAAGCGAGCAGGATGCACACCTGGGAATAATACGTCGCGTCCGCAGTGCAATCAGGATCGCTCAGGAAGGCGTCTTTTATCTCCTTCAGCCACACCAGGTCCGACTCGGCCCAGTTGGCCCTGAAGCTGAGAAGATCGCGGCGCGAATAAAACACCGGTGCGAAGGCGAGCCGGAGTTCGCTCATCTGCCGCATGAACACCATGTGAGAATAGAGCATGCTGCCCGGGACCGTTGTATAATCAACGCTGAATTCCCTCGCATTCAGGTGGGCGGTTATCTCCTTGGCCGATTTATATGCCTGCTCAAACAGGACCTGATGCTCGGTGGCAAAGTATTCCTTGACCACTGAACGCCTGTAGGAATCATCATAACCCTCGAGATTCGCGAATGATTTTATCTTGGCATTGACGGTGTTTTTGGCTTCAACGAGGTCCTGCTCCTTCAGCCACGCCTCTATCGTGTCCAGCTTATAGAGGGTCTGCTCAAAACCAAGCTCAATGGTCGCCTGTATTGTATCAAGTTTCTGATTTATGGCATTTATCTGGCTGAATACCCACAAACCCACACCGATGATATTGTTCATCGTCAATATCCCGTGCATATCATTAAGAAGCCTGATGGTCGATTTGTACGTGTCCCACTCAAGCATGACATCACTGCTTTTCATGGGACCTTCCATGGAAACCCCGGGCATGATGTTCGCTTTCATATCGCCATCAGGCGACATGTAATTTTGCAGCGCCTGCCGGCCTGCCGCTGTACCAAGGTAATTAGTGACCTCATCGGCGTTGACATCGAGCCGTTCCCACCAGTTGGCGGACTCGGCATTTTCTCCGCTGTTGCCAAGCTCTTCAATAAAGGGGGCGCTCATGTATTCGCCCAGCTCAGCCTTGAACTCATCCGAGTCCGGCATGCCGCTCACGGCCTGGTCATTGAGCCGTTTCCCGTTTTGATTGTCATACATGTACTCCATGTATTTCAACGCATCTGGTTCGGGCGACTCTCCTGCCCCCCCCAATCCCAGCAACGGCAGCATGCTCCCGCCGTCGCCGTTACATCCCATCATGCCCGCCAGAAAGAGAACGGACAGAATAATACAAAAAATCCGTTTCATAAAATTTCCTCCGAAAAATGATTTAGATTATACCCGGAACCGTGTCAGTGCAAAACACCGGCGCGGCCCGCATGAAGCATCGCTTCCTGATAGAGACGCGTCGGGACCATGCCGGGAGTGACAAAATTTTTGTAAAAAAATTTCATGAGGGGTCCAGCAGCAACTGTTACGAGCCCTTCCGCTACCGGAAAAGCAACCCGGTCAGGCTGAAATCACGGGAATCGTTTTATCAAAAATCACTAAAATACTTGACGATGGGAAATGCACTATTATTTTTGTGGCGTGATCTTGAACAGGGCGGTTATGAAAAGGATATTGGCATATGGCACTCTTGCGCTGGCGCTGCTGGTCCTGGGGGGACAGCCCCTCTCGTCGGCCGGACTGGGCCTGAACAGGACCGTCGCGGCCTTGCCTGCCCGGCCGCTCCAGCCGTCCCATCCCACGCTCATGGACAGACTCATTGGGAAGATGCAGGGGATCGATCTCGTGTTTGATACCGCGGTGGCGAAGGACCAGCTCTTCAATTATCGCGCAAATCTCGAATGCTATACCACTACAAGACGATTGAATACCCTGTACGAGAATAGCTCCCGGGACACCAATACTATTGTATTTTCCAATACTTTCGGTTTTGGTTTCATGCGCTCACATTTCCTGAGGCTCTGGGCCGGACCGCAGATTTCGCTCGCATATGAGTTTATCAACAAAAATAACAGGATATACGATCCGATACTATACACCAAATTCGGCGCGGTCGTGGGAGCCAACATACACACCATAGAGAATATGACGATAAGCGTGGAATTCGGATTCAGGTCGGGTTTCGGCATTGATCTGACCCGCTCGCCGGACTCAACCATCACCAGAGCGAAGCTCGAGCCGATCGCCGCCCTGAAGCTTATCTTCAGGGCATGGGACTTCTTCCCGTCAGGCGCATAATCTGCCGCGGGGCTCTTCATGCGAACCAGGCATCATTAAAATTGTACCCCCACGCCGGCGCCGCATGAGATAAAGGGGGCGTCACCGCCCTTCTCAAACAAACTCCCGTACTCCGCACCGATCCTTACGTGGAAATTCTTATACACCATGCAATCAACGGTCATCCCGGCCTTAAGCATAAACTGGAAGCCCCTCCGCTGGGTCTTCCTGAGCCGCAGCATGTCCGCGTAATAATAGTTCATTGAGTACACGGTCCCCAGCGAGACCAGGGGAACGAAAGAGAACCGCCACACGTCCAGGGCATACCCGAACTGAGCCGTCACCGGGACCATCATGGCATGGTGCATGGTTTTTCTGCCGGTAAAATAAAGAAACTGGACCTCGACGCCGGCGAGCACGTTTTTAACGAAGATGTCCTCGAGGCGGGCGCTCACCGAAGCCCCATACCCGGCAGCGGCGAGCCGCCGCAGGTAGCCGACGGGAAACGCGTACTGGAAGTTGGCGGTAATGTACACGGGATACTCGAACCTGCGCCGTTTGCCGCCGATCCCCTTGATCCTCTCCGCGACCCTGCGGGTCAGCTCTTCGGATGCCGGACGCAGGTCCGCAATTTCCCGCGCTTCGCCCGATTCGGAGATGACAATGCTCCCCTCCCTTACGTTCACCACCTTCATGGTCACGGTATAGGTATTGAGTTTATCAACGCTCCCGATGATGACGTAATCGGCCTTCATCAGCAGCCCCAGCCGCGCGGCGCATTGTGCGTCCCTGCATTCCGATGTCTGGAGCTTGCGCTCCCGGATAATGCTTTCCATCTGGCTCTGTTCCAGGATCACGAATGAGCCGTCTTTGAAAAAATTCATCTCGACGCTGTTCCTGACCGCACGTCCCGTGCCGGCGTCCGTGTTATTCTCCGCGAAACTGACGACGGCAATCCTGGGCCTGGCAGCGCCGGATTCCCCGGCGCCGGAAGGCGCTGCGGCGGGGCCCGCGGCCAGGAAGGCCAGCGCCAGGCATGCGGCGATTCTACCTGATGGCATCATATATCCTGCGCGCCAGCCGGTCGCAGGCACCCTCCAGATCCGGCTCCGAGCCTGCCGTCTCGGTGTCATAAAACAGTATCCTGGAATCCTTCACGCTCGCAACGCGTGCGGACACAATCCAGGTCCCGGCGGACGATTCAACGCTCCCGAAAAGCATCATGCCTGATTTCCTGCCGCCGCGGCCGAGCCGCAGGTTCACCACGCGGTCGTTGCCGCGCAGGGAGGAGAGCGTCTTCGCCATCCGGTCGGACAGGCGCGCTGCCCGCGCATCGGGCATATGTACGCCGGCAAAGGGCTGTATGCCCAGCCGGTCTTCGATGACCGCCGGGGGCTCCTTCAGGTAGTCGTCATGGTCCCCGGCATTGCCTTCCCGGACGGCGCCCCTGATAAATTCCATCGCGGGCGCCATGACCGCGTCCTGCGCGCCGCGCACGACAAAGAGGTAGACGCCTGTCGTAACCGCGGCGGCCGTGATGAGCGAGAGGACCCCGAGAAGTATCGCGCTCTTGACGATCGTAATCGCAATGCCGTATTTCCTGATTGTAAAAAACATGTGCGATATAAGCGCGAACAGGACAGAATAGCCGGCTGTGCGTTTCATGATCTTTTGAAACTGCTTCCGCTTGTTCTCCCTGATGAAGTGCTGTATGTCCGCCGGCGCAGGTTCCGTAAAACGGTACTTGTGCAGGACCTCGCCGAACAGCAAAATGTTCGGGCTTTCATTCATAAGAGTTCCTCCAGGCTATTGATCCCCTTCTTCTTAAAATAATCAACCAGCCGGTCTACGATCAGGCCATACCGGTACCGTACTTGCCGCTTTGACAGGCCGAGCTGCGCCCCCGCCTCCTCGTAAGAAAAACTGCGCACCGCAACAAGGTCAAAGAGGGCCTGGTCCGTCCTGTCGCTGAAATTATCCAGGTCTTCGAGGGCATCGCTGATCATGATCCGCGTGTCGCGGAAGCCGTTAACGAACGTGAGGGCAACATCGTCAAAGACCTCGTCAATATCGACGGCACCCGGCTTCTTTTTCCGGTAATAGGCCATCACCTCCAGCTTCAGGGCGCCGTAGAGCCATTTCCTCCTGTTTTCGACCTCGCCAAGCTTATCATACAGCTTGATGAAAAGCTCCTGGCTGATGTCTTCCGCGTCTTCGCGGCTCCTCACCTTGCGGTATACCGCACTGAAGACAACCGGGTACAGGTCGCTGTATGTCTCGGCAAAGTCCCTGTTTTTCGCAAACATGGTATCGGGCAACCCGTTCTACTGGATTAGCGTCACGCATGACGCCCATGTGACAAAAAAAACTGCTTTTTGTGCGTTTTTGTTCAAGTCACATGGTGTATTGATACATGTATAAAAATATTTTCATTTGAAAAAGCAAGAAAAAAAATGAATCAGCGTCCATTGAGAAGGCGCGCCATCTTTTTGAGGATCTTTGCGTTGAACCGGGCGCCGTCAAGCAGGCCCTGGTACAGGTAGCGGGACCGCTTTGCGACAAGCTCATCCTCGCTGCAGGCGCCGTCGTCCTCGTCAATCGCGTGTCCCTCGGTTATGGTATGCACCACCCGCTGCATGGTGAAGCTGATCATGTCTTTCGCGTTTTTCCGGGATTCCACGATGCGGTCGGTTTCGGCGAGTTTTTTCAGCACATAGTCAAGCTTGCTCTGACCCCCGGCATCCCCCGTCCCCCTGCCCCTGGTCCGCATGAGTGTCTGGAGGTCCCCGGCCAGTCCCACCGCCCTGCCCAGGACCGGAAGAAGCGCATCGATTTCCCCCAGGATGAGGCCAACCCTGCTCTTCAGGCGCTCCCGCGCGTCCTGCGCGGTATGGCCTGCCGCATCCCGGAAGATGTCATCGACAAGGCGGTCGATGCCGGTATCGTGCGCCGGGAGGGTGATCTCGCCCGCAGGGACATGCGTGATCCCCGCGATATACGCGCCGTCATGGGTCGCGTTAACCAGCTCCCGGTCCTGGCGCTTCTGGAACCAGGAGTGGAATATCATCATCTTCTGGTTGGTATGCACGGCCGGCTGCCGGATCCCCTTTACCATAATTTTCGGCAGAGCAGTGAGCTGGAACCGGTTCAGCATCTCCGGCGTATAGAGCCTCCCGGTCCGCAGGAACACCTGCTCATCAAGGTATGATCCCCTGGCGTGCGCGAGGCCGTCGGTGAAGGCAAGGTCCTGCCCCACCAAGATCACGGGCGAAGCGCCAAGACGCTTGGCGAAATCATAGGCGTTGGTCGATACGGACCCGCCGTGCGTGATCTCTCCCTTTTCACCGCACTGCCGCTCGATCCACTTCATGAGTTCGAACGCAACGCCGGTCATCGCCACGCGGCCCCGGAACAGGCGGAAGACGGAGGGGTGCACGGTCGGGTCAGCGATCAGTACCGTGCTGCTCTGACCCGCTCCCTCGAAATACCGGGCATTGATCAGCTGGGGGTCCACCACGACGCAAAAATGCGGCTCGATCCCCTGTTTCATCAGGATGCGGTAGGAGGTGTCAACCGCGACGATGACCGCGCGGCCGCGGTTCGCGCGGATAAAACCAAGGCTATGCGTGAGTGACGGCCCTGCGGCCACGACGATCGCCGGGATATGCTCGAACCTGCCGAAGAAGCTGTTCGCCCCCGGCGCGTCAATGAACGCGCCGATGTTCCGGGCTATGTTCGCCGCCCATATCCTTTCGAACTTTGCCAGGGTGGCGATGTTCACCTCTTTGGTGGAGAGGTAGGAGCGCGCGATCTCCTGCATGTTGCCGTAGTAGTCGGGCTCCGCCTGGAACGAGCCGCGGTGCAGGACAAGGCTGGTGCGCCGGGATGACTTTCCCTTCAGCACCCCGGCCATGGCATCTTCGCCGGGTGCGACAAGGAGCAGAAGGCGCTCGTCACCGAAGACCCGGGCAAGGTCCCTGCTCTCCGCAGCGCGCTTCAGCATGAGGGGGCTTTTCTCGATCACCAGGAGAAGAGAACCCGCTCCCATCCCCGCGAGTATCCCCTCCACGTGGTAGCCGAAACCGAAGCCGAACACGATGAACAGGTCATGGGCTGCGGTATCGACCTCGCCGAGGAAACGCGCCGCTTCTTTCACCGGGTCAAACCTGCTGTGGACGAATATTCGCTTCCCCTCTTTCGTCACTGCCGGCACGAAATCCCCCTGTTTTGTCTCGACCGCTTCGATGGAAGCGTCATCGGCGCAGGCGGAAATCAGTTCATGCACCGCGGGAAAGCGGGATTTGATGATGGAGATGTTTTTTTCAAAATGCCCCATGGATTACCTATCGTATGAGTGGCGTGAAATTTCAATGAAAATATCAATAAGCAAAATAGCGCATCCCTTCACGCAGCGCGAACGCGCCGTGCAGGTACAGGCCCCCCAGCCAGAACGGCACGTAAAACAGATCGACATGGCGATACGTCACCAGCCCTGCGGCCGACATGGCGCCTTCCGCGGCCATCCCGCCGAATGCCATCAGGACCGCGAGGAGGAACAGCCAGCCACGGTCATAGCTGAACAGCCAGCGCACCGCGAACGCACAGTAGAAAACCACCGACAGCAGCACCGGATCAAAATTACCGTACCCGCTGAGCAGGTACACAAAAGCAAAGGCCGCCGCGGCTTCAACCACTTCGCGCGGGTTCCCTTTCGAAGTGCTTTGCCGCACGGGGATACCGTCAGGAAGACGCCGGGCGATGAACTGATAGGCATGTCCCATGAAGAGGAACACCAGAAGAAACCCGGGGAAAACCCACCAGGCCTGGCCAAACAGGAGCGGATCGGGATATGACAGCGTCCGGGTATGAACATGGATCCCGTCGCACACCGTGGCAATGGCCGCCCCCGGCAGGGCGAGCAGGAAAATCCGGGCCGATCTCATGGTGCGCATTGGCTGCTCCTTTCATACATTTTAATATTTTAAAGCGCCAGGGCCGCAGAGGACACCGGGGAGCGGGTCCGGGCAATTATTTCAGAAATAATTTTATCTCACCCGCTTTTTCAAGCCGTGCCCCGGGGGCCGGCTGCTGGGCATACACCTTGCCGGATCCCTGCAGCGAGTAGACGATATCATTTTGTTTCTTCATCTCCACAAGGGCGGAGAGCGATTCAGCCAGCCCCCGCCCCCTGAAATCGGGCATGGCGCCGCCGTCGAATTCGACCTTCGGATTGGCTCTGCGGAGCGGGTCTGCCGGTGTGAGGCGTTTTTTCACCACGCCCTGCCGTACCAGGACCTTGTCGATTAAATTTGCAAAGACCGGGGTAGCGATCTGGCCGCCAGAAAGCCTGTCGGCCGGGTCGTCGATGATGACGAGCATGCACACCTCGGGGTCCTCGCAGGGCGCGATGCCGACGAATGAAGCGAGCACGCGGTCGGAATATCCACGCGCCCGCACGAACTTCTGCGATGTGCCGGTCTTTCCCGCAACGCAGTAGTAGAGCGACCCGGCGCGCTGCCCGGTCCCTCCCTCGACCACGCCCCGCATCATTGCCATCAGCTTCCTGCTGATATCCCTGCTGATGACCCGCCCCCTGACCGCGGGGCTGAACTTTTTCAGCACCGTGCCGTTGCCGTCCTCAATCGACTCAATGATCGAGGGAGAGATGTACACCCCTCCGTTGGCGACCGCGCAGAAGGCGGCCGCAAGCTGTACCGACGTCACCGAGATTTCGTGCCCTATAGCCATCGAGTATTTTGACAGCCCGGACCACCTGCTCCAGTGACGGAAAATTCCCTCCGATTCGCCCGGCAGCTCGATGCCGGTCTTGCGGCCGAACCTGAACCGTGCGAGCGTGTCATAGAGGTTTTTCTTTTTTACGCCGCGCATCGCCTCGATGACCCCGACGTTGCAGGAATGACGGATGATGTCCTTCATCGAGACGGAGCCATGGACCCCGGTGCAGTTGATCCGCACGTCGGCGATGTCGATCGCGCCTTTGCAATCATAGCGGCGGTCCGCTACCGGGGGATTGTGCTCGAGCATGGACGCCAGGGACAGTATCTTCAGCGTCGAGCCCGGCTCGAACGAATCGATGAAGGAAAAATTTCTGAGATCGAATGAAGAATATTCGTAGTACCGGTTCGGGTTGAATCCCGGCGCCTTCGCAAGGGCGAGTATCCGGCCGGTTTTCACTTCCATGACCAGCACGGCGCCCTGCTTGGCGCGGTAAAGCGCGACCGCGCGTCCGATCTCCTGTTCCGCCTCGTGCTGTATGAACCGGTCGATGGTGAGGGTGATGTTCCCGCCGAAGTTCCCCGCGCCCGGCCCGGCCGCCTCCCTCTCGGGCCGCGACGCCAGGATACGGTCAAAGCCGTATTCTATTCCGGCAAGGCCGTCGTTGTCGATACCCGTGAACCCGATGATGTTCGCCGCGAGCTCCTCATGGGGATACATGCGCCGGTACTCTTTTTTAAAATAGATGCCCGGCATGTCCAGTTTCCCGATCTGCTCCGCGGCAGCATCGTCTATCTTCCGCTTGATCCAGACAAAACGCTTTTTCTTTTTAATTTTTTTCAGGATCGCTTCAGGCGTAAGCTGCAGCGGCCCGGACAGCGCGCGCGCGGTCCCCTCCGGATTGGTGATCTCCTCGGGATTGGCAAAGAGGGAGTTCTTTTCAAGGGAAATGGCCAGGATGTACCCGCCGCGGTCCCTGATGATCCCGCGGCGCGCCGGGTTGCCGTCACCGTCCGACACCGTGATCCTGCCTGAAAAATGAAGATTAAAAAGCCTCACGATGAAAACGAGGGAGAGCGCGGCAAAAAGCAGACCGGCGATTATAACCCGCCGCTTGAATACCTTCTGGTTCATATACAACCCGGAGTATGTTTATGCGGGGTACCCGGGCCGACGGCGCCGCGAAAGCGGGCGGCGGGCAGTTCCGTCCCGGCGACAAGGCATACGGGCCCCTCCTTACCGTATCAGGCCGAACCTCGAAAAGTCAAGCTTGAAAACCTGCGCCGTATTCCAGTAGAGGACAAAGGCCTTTCCCTTGATCCGCTCGATTTCAAGGTACCCGAAGAAGCGGCTGTCCTGTGAGTTCTCGCGGTTGTCCCCGAGCACCACCACCTTGCCCGGCGGGACGACGCCCTGGATCTCGTTCTGCCGCGTGGGGCCGAAATTGAACGGCCTGGTGATGCCCTTGACATAGGGTTCCTCGACGGGTTTGTCGTTGATATAGACCGCGCCGTTTTTCATCTCGAACCGGTCGCCCGGCACCGCGATGCAGCGCTTGATATAGTCCTTGTCCTCGTCATGGGGTGGCCTGAAAATCACGATATCCCCCCTCTCAATGCCCCGCAGGCCGAGGAAGGAGAGGTGGACCGGCTTATCCATGCAGATCATCCGGGGTATCATCGGCCCGTAGGTGATCTTTTCCACGAAGAGATGATCGCCCACCTTCAGCGTATCCTCCATGGAGCCGGTAGGGATATAGTAGGCCTGGATAATGAACTGGATGATATGGACCGCGAGCACCAGCGCGACGACGATGGCATCGATGAAGTCCCATGTCTTGGCGAAAATGTAACTCCGGCGCGGCGCCAGGTCCTGGAAGAGGGAAACGAGCTTTTCGCGGTCATCGCCCGAAAGGAGCATCAGGGGAAACGAGAACTTGTCGTACTTCTGGCGGATGAGAAGGTTCCCGAGAAAATTCCGCTCCATATAGGTAATTTCGGACCCGGGTATCTTTATCCTCACGTCCTTCTCCGCAAGCTCCAGTCCTGCCTGGCTGACCGCGATCGATCCGTTACGATAACGGAAGTACTTGATGGCGTGATTGGCAAGCCGGATAACCAGCACCATCGTCGCAAAACCGCCGATGAAGTAGATCGGGACAAACGGCGTCTTGACGAAGGGGATCGCAGCGGCAAGAAACAGGGTGGAATAGATGAACAGCACGAAATACACCGCCTGTTTCAGGAAAAAGAGCGCCACGTCTTTGCCGGTAATAATATTGAACCGCGAGTCTTCTATAGATGAACCGTCGAAACGCAAAAACTGTATCATGGGGAAACTCCTTGCAAAGTATCTCGGGATAAGGGGTGAAGGATATCCGGCTATTCGCCCTCAATTTTAACCGGCATATAAAAAAAAGGACGTCAGATGGCCTGATACGTCTCAACCGATTTCAGGTCTGTGCAAAAGCCCGTTCTGCACTGTCAGTATGAGCCGGCAGGGCGGTAAAGACGATTTTTTTACGATATTTCGCCCCGGGCCCTATTTTACAATAAAATGTATTGCTAAAATTACTGCGTCTATATAAAATAGATTAATTTTAGTGTCTACAATTTTTTTATACCAATGAAAGAAATAACCGAAGCGTTTAAAAAACTTACTCCGGATGACATCCGTGAGCTGACAGCAAGGCTCAATCTTAAGAACAAATCAAAAAGGGACCTGCTGGCCGCCCTCACGACGGTGACGGGCCTGCATGTGCTTCTCAAGAGCCTGGATGCCAACTGTCACCGGGTCCTTATGGCGGTCTACGCCGCGCCGGACGGGGCGACCTTCGTCGAAATACAGAAGGAGCTGAAACTTGATATTCCCGTCATTGAAAAAACGGCGGATACCCTTACCCGCAACCTGCTCATCTACACGATAAAAAACCGGCAGATGCTGAACACCAAGATGGACAAGGCCCATGGGATATCGGAGATCGCCCACCTTCTCCGCATCGTCGAGCCGAAAACCCTGACAGACCGGCTCCATAAAAATTTTATCCACCTCGAGATGCAAAAGCAGAACCAGGAGGTGGAAAAAACGGTACGCGACCGTGACGTGCAGACCCTGCTGAAATTCATGGCAGCGTCCGGCTGCATTGTGACCCTGGACGCGGCGCGTGACCGGCTGCCGCAGAAATCCGCTGAAAAAACAGTGCATGGCATCATAGCGCAGAACCTGGTGCAGTTGTATCACTGCTACCGGCCGGAGTTCAATTCATACCTCGTTTTACAGGAAAAAATCAGCCCGTCCGTGGCAATGATGGCCGGGCAGGATGACACGCATAAAAAATCACGGGTCCGCAACCGGTTTTTCCAGGTTTTGAACCTCCTGAACACCTTTGACATCATTTCAACATTCGGGCTTTTCCTGACCAAGCAGCAGGAATTCAGGAAAATCGACATCAGGCGGATCTCCGAGGCAATGCTCCCCCTGAAGGACATCAACGGGGCCGACCTGCCGCCCGAGGAATCGGCCCAGCTGTCAATGTTCATTTTAAACCGGCTGGGGTGCCTCAAACTGAACAAGGACATCGCCGGCATATCTCTTTTTGAAATAAGGAATGAAATCGAACAGCCGCTCATGCTGCTGAAACGGGTATTGAAAAGCGTGGGCGGGTCAGGCGCGTACGAAACATATTTCAAACCGCCCTTCGAAATACCATCCTACGAGTTCAGCAAATCGATCATCAAGCTCCTGCACAAGCTCAAGTCGGTCACGCACGCATACCTGAAGATAACCATACTGACCAGGACTCTCTCCGAATCGGACGAGCGGTCCTTCGCCGACAGCCTTATCGACATGGAAGAGGAGATGGAGCGCTTCGGCACCGTTATGAATTTACTCTGCATCATGGGCATTGTCGACATCGACGGAGACAGGATCTCGCTATCAGACATCGGCAGGGACCTCGCGAACCACATGCTGAAGACATACCCGGCAGAAGAGTCGGTCACCCCGAAAAAAAACATATACATCAATCCGGACTTCAGCCTGATCATTCCGGCGCACGAGCTGGCATCGGAGACGCTCTATCACCTGCTCACCCATACGGATATCACGAAGCACGACGTCATTATCAACGCGGTCATAAGCAAATCCGCAATCGTGAGGGCGCAAAAACGCGGCATGTCGCTCACCAAGTTCCTTAACGCCCTGGAATTATTTTCGAAAAACGACCTGCCGCAGAACCTCGACTTTCTGCTCCGCGAATGGTCGAGCCAGACCATCAACATAAACATTTCTCAGCGAATTCTCCTTACGACGAGCCACCCGGAATTCATCGACGAATTGCTGCTGGGCATCGCAAAAGAAGGGATCGTGGAGCGCATTGGCGAGACGCACGCCCTGGTACGCAAAGACTATATTGATGAAATTATAAAAATCGGCAGGAAAAAAGACGCGGTCATTTCGTTGTTTAACGAGCTTGAAGAAGAAGATTGACGCCGGTCCGAACGGTCAAGCCGGCCATGTTTCGTTTTTAATCCTTAATCACCTGTATGACATTCTTGGCCTTCCAGTTGATGAACTCCTGAAGCGCCTTAATGGTGTTCTCCCTAACGAAAAACAGCTTGCCGTTCAGTTTTACCAGCGCGCCCCGGTAGTGTGTATATTTCAACTGGTGGTCGATCCAGCCGAGGAGCTCCACTTTCTTCCAGTTGGTCGTGGTTTTGAGCAGCGGGATCTTGCTCAGATGCAATTCCCGGATCTTGCCGTTCTGCACGGAATCAGCTAATATCGTTTCCCATTCCATCGGCATAGCGAGAAGACTCCGGAAAAAATTTTGATCGTGGACGGCGCCGCGTATGTCAACGCAATGCCGGTATTTCACCCGATGACGCCGTATTACTCCTTGTCCTTCCGGACATCTGCAAGAAGGCGGTTGACCTGTTCAGCCAGTTGCTTGTTGAGATCCTTCTGGCGATCAATCTCCTTATGCAGCTCAATAAGCTCGCTGCGCGATAATTCTTCCACCTTCTCGCGCGCGTCGATGATTTTCTTCGCATCGTCGAGCTCGCGCGCGGAATAATCTATGACCGATTCCTGGGCCTTAATGACATCACGGGCGTCCATCAGCTCCTTGCGCCTCAGATCGGCGAGCATCTCCTCTGCCTTGATGCGATCGCGCATATCGAAAAGGTTCATCTGCCTCAGGAGCGTGAAGTCCCGGATGGCCGTACTCAGGTTGGACTGCTGCCGTATCAGGTTTTTTTCAAAGTCGAGTATCTTTTCAAATGCTTCTTTCTCTTTTTCAGATTCAAACACATTTTTGCGGTTAATATCCATCAGGCCTTCATACGCCTCGATCCTCGACTCAGCCTCTCGTGATATGAACTTCATTATTTCGCGATACCGCTCGACGATTATAGATTTTTCAAGAAGCAGCATGAATTCCCTCTTGTCAACGGGCCTGTTAAGGAACTCGAGGTGCATCAGGTTGTAATTCAGACGCGTAATTCCCTTGACCTGGCTTTTCTTCACCATCAGGAACTTCAGGCAGCTGCGGAGGCGCTCGTCTTTCGTAATTTCGTCCACCAGCAGTTCCGGGTCAGTGGAGGCGATATCATAGATGAAGATATTAATCTCTTCTTCTATGATATTGGCGTGGGTCAGTTTGTGGCCGGCGACGACATTGACCGTCAGGCCGAGTCCCGTAATGGCAGTTAAGAGCTTCGCACCGGTATCATTGTCCTTAAGGTACCATATGGTAACTTTTTCCATTTCCATATCCCCACCGCTTGACTTATATGAAATATACATTCACGGCAATTAAAATTACAACTACTTTTTTGGAATAATTGGATTGACTGCCGATATTTGCCTGCACTGCCGCCCTTGCCTGCAATAGACGCTGCTCCGTTGATCGTCACAGCCGATCAATAGACCTCGAGATTGATTGAACCCCCGGCGTTCCTTGTTATCACGACTTCGGATTCCCGTTCCCCTGAAAGCCGTTGGTCCGATGACCTCAGTTTTCGGAAATCGCTTTTTTCAAGGAAATCCCTCAGCAGCACGATCCTCTCATCAAGTTCTCCCTCAACATCGTCAGTGCTGAAATAGGTATCCATCAGGCGTGAATACTCCTTCCGGGCCTCCGCCTCAATACAGTGATTCTTGATATGGAGTTTGACCGCGATATTCATGCCACGTCCCTTTCATTCCATAATAATGACAACGATAGAAATCAAATTGATTTTTTTCAATAATTAAATTTCAACCCGCTTCACCGCGGAAGCGGGCATGATCCGGTGAAAATTAAAATTTACTTGCTTTTACGTATTCCGTGCGTTCAGCTATCCAAAATTCCATTATGCAGATGAAACATACCACCGCCCTATCACGCTGTATAATCATCGCCCTGCTGTCAATGTCGATGGTAACAGGCGCCGCCACGAGGCTCCTCTCCTGGGGCCTCGTCGATATATTCACCGATGCGGCTCATCCCGCCGGGGGACCGGACACGGCCGGCACGTTTGATCCCGGACGCGATATCCTTTATCTTCCCGAAATTTCAGGCAGAGACATTTTTGAGGCCTCACGCGACCTGTCGATCTGCAGAAACAGCGCGGTCAGGAAACATCTCTACCTCTACCTGACAACCAAGCGTGAATACCTGCTGCGCGCCATCAACCGATCATACCGCTATGAGGCCGCAATCGCCGAAATCATAAAAAATAATAGCGACCTGCCGGAGGAGCTGTGGCTCCTCCCGCTCCTGGAAAGCTGCTTCAACCCCCATGCGGTATCGGTAAGCAGAGCCGTCGGCCTGTGGCAGTTTTTGGAAAACACCTCCCGGCCCCTGGGGCTGAAGTGTGACCGGTGGATCGACGAGCGGCGCAGCGTGGAGAAATCGACCGAGGCGGCGCTCCGGCACCTGCGAACGATGCGCACAATCTTCCCCCGGTGGGACCTGGCGCTGGCCGCCTACAACGGCGGTGCCGGATACATGCAGCGCACCATGAACCGCACCGGCGTCTCTGATTACTGGAAACTGGCGGAGCAGAAGCTCATAAGGGAAGAGACGGGTGACTATGTCCCGAAATTCATCGCCCTCATGCTGATCTACAAAAACCAGCGCCTCTTCGGCATACAGGATGATATCATTCGGCCGGACACCTGTGCGACAACGACCGTTGAGCTCCGGCGCCCGGCGGACCTCCACGATGTTGCGCGGTTTTCAGGCATACCGGTACAGAAACTGCGGGAGCTGAATCCCGAACTTGCCACCGCGAAGACCCCGCCATTCATGAAGCCATACAGGCTCAGGGTGCCCGCCGATGCCAGGGACAAGATCGATGAAAACGCGGAGGACCTGTACAAAAACGGGCTCGGCGGCGTCATCGAGCACCGGGTTAAAAAAGGCGATACAATTTCAAAAATCGCACGTCGCTACAATAAAAAAACAGGCCCGATACTGCGGCTGAACGGGATCAAAAACGCTCGAACCCTCAAAACCGGTCGGATACTCTATATCCCGAATTGAAAGCCTTCCTCCCCGGGGAAGCATTCAAAAAATATAAAAAATATCTTGTCAACAAAGCCATCGCTGTTACACCTGTGACAACAAATGCGGGAGACTGAACGTCCATGGACATGTACAGGATAAAAGGCGGCAGGGCGCTGTCGGGAGAAGTTAGAATATCCGGGGCAAAAAATGCCGCCCTCCCCATTATCGTCGCCAGCCTGCTGGCCGACGGCGAGACCACCCTGAAGAACGTCCCCGATCTGAAGGATATACGCACGATGCTCGAGGTCATTCAGTGCCTCGGCGCGGAATACGAATTCAATACCGACAAGAACACCCTCCGCATCAGGGTCAATTCCATCAAAAACGCGGAAGTCCCCTATGAACTGGTCAAGACCATGCGGGCGTCATACTACGTCATGGGTCCGCTCCTTGCCCGCATCGGCGAGGCCGACGTCTCTCTCCCCGGCGGATGTGCGATCGGCGAACGGCCGATGGACATACACCTCTCCGGCTTCGAGGCGCTGGGCACGGAAATCACCCTTGACCATGGGTATATCAAGGCCAGGGCATCCTCGCTGAAGGGAAACGAATTCAAAATGAGGGCGGTATCCGTCGGGGCCACTGCGAACCTCATGATGGCGGCAGTCCTCACGAAGGGAAAGACCGTTCTTGACAACTGCGCCATGGAACCGGACGTGGTCGATCTCGGGAACTTCCTGATGAAGATGGGCGCGAAAATCTCGGGACTCGGCACCGAGCGCATCGAAATAGACGGCGTGAAGAAGCTCCAGCCCGTCGCCTATTCGATCATCCCCGACCGGATCGAGGCCGGCACGTATCTCATCGCCGGTGCCGCCACCGGGGGGGCGGTCACCATAACCGGCGCCGTGCCCGAACACGTGGGTGCGTGCATGACCACCCTCTCCGAGATGGGGTTCATCATCGAGTCTGGCAGGGACTGGGTCTCTGTAAAACCATCAAAAGCGCTCAAAGGCGCGATGGTGCGCACCATGCCATACCCTGGATTCCCTACCGACCTCCAGGCGCCCATCATGGCGCTCGCGACGATACTGCCCGGCATCAATGTTATTGTAGAGACCATATTTGAGCGGCGCTTCACCCACGTGGCGGAACTTCGCCGCATGGGAGCCGATATAACAATCGAAGGGAGCGTCGTCATAGTAAAAGGCGTAAAAAAACTCATGTCGGCCCCTGTTATGATGTCCGACCTCAGGGCCGGCGCGGCACTGGTGGTGGCCGCCCTTGCCGCGCAGGGCGAGACCGAGATCCGGCGCATCTATCACTGCGACCGCGGCTACGAGCGGCTCGACGAAAAGCTTACGTCCCTTGGCGCTTCCATATCGCGCGTGAAAGGCGGCGGACTGTAATTCATCCTTACCTATTTTATCCCAGTAAAAACAAGAAGGCGGGATGGCAACATCCCGCTTTCTTGTTTTTTATCACAGACCGGATAAAAAATTTTATCAGCCTTGCTGCATAATTCGTTAATCCTCATAAAACCATTATCGAGGATGTAAACGACATGGAAACAACCCTTAATATTCATGCTGAGACTTTACAAAGGATCACTCTGGCGGCACAATTAAAGGGTGTTTCACGGTCGGATGTAATTGTTACGCTCATAAAACTGGTTATGGATGATATTCCCGATCCGGGACGATTCGGCTCTATGGTTAGATACCAGGAACGAAGCAACCCGGAGGACTGGCGCATTTTTCATATCCAGCTGCGGGTTGATGATTATGAGTACATGCTGGATTTGAGGAAACTGCTTAAAATGTCGGTTTCATTGATTCTTTCATATGCTGTATCGAAATACTTAAATAGCATTCTAAAAGAGGCTAATACCGATAACTATCGTTATAAAAATTATGTTATAATAAAAGATATGATAGATAATATCACATACTGGAAATTCATCTGGGGCTATCCACCCAATATAGCACGCATTCTACCCGAATCCCGTATCGTATAATAAATTTTTCATTATACCCCTCATTCATCCCTGCCGATAATAAAAGCGACATAGTACAAGGGGGCACGGTATGCTTCGAGGAATATACACCGGCGCAAGCGGCATGATAGCGCAACAGGCGAGACTGGACGTGGTGGCCAACAACCTGGCCAACGTCGACAAGACCGGGTTCAAGAAGGACCTGGCCATATTCAAGGCCTTCCCCGACATGCTGATCCGCCGGATCAGCGACAACGGGCTTGGCGTGACCCCTGCCGGCTCGTATGACACCATGCCCAACGTGGGCAAGCTCGGAACCGGCGTGGAAGTGAACGAGGTCTACACCGATTTCGATCAGGGCGCACTCCAGCGCACGGAGAACAACTTTGATCTGGCCCTGGATGGACGCGGCTTCCTAACCGTTATGACCGAGCGGGGCGAGCGCTATACCCGGAACGGGTCCTTTACCATCAACCAGGACGGCATCCTCATGAACCACAACGGGTATCCGGTCATGGGCGAGAACGGGATTGTCCGGGTCCAGCATAACAACTTCATCGTGAACGAGCGCGGCGAAATCCTGGTTAACAGCGCCGTCGATCCCAATACCGTCGTGGGCATGGCAAACAACGATTGGAGCCAGCCGGTGGTCCTTGATCGGCTGAAGCTTGTGGATTTCGAAAAGATCCGCGAGCTCAAAAAAGAAGGGGATTCCCTCTGGAAGGAAACGGAATACTCCGGGCCGCCATTGCCTCCGCAAAATGTCAAGGTAGTCCAGGGATTCCTGGAAAAGTCGAATGTCAACATGATCCGCGAGATGGTGGACATGATCGAAGTCCAGCGCAGCTATGAAGCCAACCAGAAAGCGGTACAGACCCATGACACCGAGCTCGGCAGGCTCATCAATGAAGTTGCACGATAACAATCATAAAATGAATCTTACTCTGACCCCGGGTGCTCCCGGGGTCTTTTATTATGATCCCGCATATTAATCTTTTATTTACTTGACTTGTCCCCATAATTTTGAACAAAATAAATAATTCAAATACTTTTCCATTACGTGATCCCGATGAAAGATTACCGCCTTATCAAATTATGGAAAAAACTAACCGCTCCGCATGCGGATAATCCCGACATAGCGCGCCGGGAATATATGACGAGGGTCATAATTCTTATCACCGGCATCATCGCGCTATTATTCAGCATCATTTTCTTATTCGGCTGGCTTCTGGATTACCTGCCACTTGATTCATTCATCATAGTGAGCGCCATAACATTAATCATGTCAATCGGCATGTGGCTGACCTACAAGGGGTACTGGCGCCCTGCCGGATTTCTGCCTCCCGCGATCATCTACGCCACCGCCGTCTACGGCAGTTATATAGGAGGGCCCGGCGCGCCCGCCATGCTGATATACGCCCTGGCAACCATCATGACCGCCATCCTGCAGGGACTGAGGGCCCAGTGGATCATGTTCGCAGTGTGCGTGGCAACATATGCGGTGATCGGCACCGGGCATGTCATGGGGATCATACCCCAGCTCCGTTTCCCTGACACTGCGTTTCTTAACCGGGTAATCATCGTTACCGCGAGCTTTACCGGCATAACAATGCTTATCTGGTTCATTACCGCGCAATACCGGACCGCGCTTGTACAGGCCCGGTCAATGACGAGAGAACTTGAGGAGATCGCTTCCGAATTGAGCGAGACCAACCTGAACCTTGAAACCGAAATCGCCGAGAAGAAAAGGGCGGAGCAACAACTCACCATCTCTCTCAGCGAAAAAGAAGTACTGCTCAAAGAGATCCACCACCGGGTTAAAAATAATTTCCAGATCATCATCAGCCTGCTCAACCTGCAGTCAAGCGGCATCGCGGACGACAACCTGCTCCGTCTCTTCAATGAATCGATAAACCGGATCAGGGCGATGGCTCTCGTTCATGAAGAGCTCTATCAGTCCAGCAGCATATCGGACATTGATTTCAGCGCCTACATCAGCAGGATTTCCGAAGAGCTGTACGCCAGCTACGCATCAGGCCCGAACAAGCCGGAGCTGATCATTGACAGCCAGGACATCTTTCTCGGCATCGACCAGGCCATACCCTGCGGGCTTATTCTGAATGAGCTGGTGACGAACTCGCTTAAATACGCATTCCCGTCGGGCGGCGGCGGGTATAAGATCAGGGTGGCAATGCGGCGGGCCGGGACCGACGCCATCATTCTCACCATCAGCGATAACGGCATCGGGCTGCCGGCGCACGTTGATGTCGGCACGACTGCGACGCTCGGCCTGCAGCTGGTGAGCGTCCTGATCAAGCAGATCCATGGCACCTACCGTATCGACAGGGAGAGCGGTACCTCCTGGGAAATCACCTTCCCCGCCCGGATCCAGCCCGCGACGGCGTGACCGGTCAGGCGGGGACCCTGCCGACCATGAGGTCGTTTTCCATGCCGGTGGGGATGCGCTCAATCGAGGTGCATCCGGCCTTTTCCAGCCATTCCCGCATTTCCCGTTCCGTATAGGTATCCCCCCCGCGCGTATTGACCAGCATGTTAAGCGCGAAGATAGCGCCCCGCGCCGGCGAGGTACGGTCCTCGTCCATGATGTGGTCCTGTATCACGATCCTGCCCCCCTTCGCCAGTGATTGACGGGCCCGTTTCATGAGGGCGACATTCTCATCATACGAGTTAATATGCACGATTGCAGACATGAAGACGAGGTCATATCCTGCGCCGAAGCTGTCGCTGTTGTAATCACCGTCCATAGTCGAGATGCTGCCGGAGAGGCCACTCTCCGCGATGTAGGTCCGAGCGAGCGCCGTCACATCCGCCAGGTCGAAAACCACTGCCTTCAGGCCGGGCTTCGCCTTCACGAAGGCCATGGAATACACGCCTGATCCCCCGCCCACGTCAAGCACCGTTTTCACGCCCGACAGGTCGATATGCGACACGAGTTCTCCGGCGGTCTTTTTAGCCCGATAGTGCATCGCTTCGATGAAATGCGAGAGGGTAACCGGGTCATGTTCACGCACGTGTACGGAAGCTCCCGCCTTCACCGCGCCGGTGAGCGTCCCCCAGGAGGCATAGAGGCCGATCATATGGCCTATCCGTGACAGATACTCTTTTGATCCTTTCACAAGGTAACGCGCAGAGACCATTGAATTGGAATAGCGGCCCTCTTTTTTTTCAATAAATCCCAGCGCGCATAGCGCGTTCAGCAGCCGCTCGGTGGACCGGGGCTTCGCGTTGATCCGTTCCGCAATTTCAAAAGAAGTGAGCGCGCCGTCCCCGATGGCGGTGAAAATTTCCAGCTCAAACGCGGTCAGGATTATCCTGCTCTTCTGATACCCCGCTGCCATTTCGATGATCTGCTCGGGGCTGTGCAATGCCCCGCTTGTTTCTTTGTCAGACATGGCAATTTCCTTATATATGATGCCATATAATACATACGTGGATTATATTTTGCAATACTTTTTATTATGCGGAAGGACAAGGAGAAGATCCCGCGACAAGGGACAACACTTCCACTTATGATAGAGGACAGCGTGGAGGAGGTTGATTATAATCACCGCATACCCTCTCCCGGCAAGGAAAGGAAAAAATCATTGTGTGGATGTTGTGGATAGCCGGGCATCGGGATGCCGGCTTATCTCCGGCACTGCCGGACTATCTCTTTCAGATACGCCGAATAACATCGGTTAACCTGTTCTTCCGAGGAACCCGCCAGGATGGCATGAATATCGTCCGCATCATCCCTGGTGAACAGGATCCTGTCGCTGGCATCCATGATATGGATGACGGTGCTTTTTCTCAACATGGCAACCTCCTCATCCATGAGCGTCCATCATATTAATCGGACCGATCGCCGGAAAAAATCAGTCTAATTCGCCTGCCGGCGGCTTTATCTGTCTCGCAATCAGAGGGTTTCGGCCGGTTCCGGTTCTCAAAAAATTGCGCACCACGGCGGGCATGATCGAAAAATCCACCCGGCGGGAGTTTGCTAAATTGCAGGAGAGACTTACCACCTGACGATCTTCCAGCCGCGCTTTCGCGCCCTGCGGTCGAGGGCCCGCTCCGGCGTTACGCAGACCGGGTTTCCCACCGCTTCCAGGACCGGCAGGTCATGGATTGAATCGGCGTAATAAAATGCGTCCTCCATGCGGAGCCTCCGCTCCCCGCAATAGCGCAGGGCCCGGGCCAGCTTCTCCCTGCCATGGCAATACTCGCCCTTCAGTCTCCCCGTGAGACGGCCGTCCGCAACATCGAGCTCGGTGCAGATGACATCGTCCATCCCCAGGTGCTCTTTCATCCGCTCGCATATAAAGGCGGGCGACGCGGAAAGTATCACGGTGAGGGCGCCCCGTTCCCTGTGATGGGCCACTTCCCTGCGCGCATCCTCACGCACATATCCCAGAAGCTCCCCTGCCCACTCCGCACCCAGCGGCGCGATCTCCGCAAGCTCAAGACCGCCGTACCATTTCATCCAGTGGCCGACCGCGGCCCCGGCGCTCATGAGGCCGGTGCGGTAGAGGGCATTGATGACGACGCCCCGCCTCACCTCGCGTTTGCCGATGATCCCGCGCTCGTACGAACCCCTGAACATGATCCGGCCGCTCGAGGTGCTGAGGATGGTATGGTCCAGGTCAAAAAAAGCGACATACATGGGCTCCCTCCGTGTTGATGCCCCGGTCAGGCGGATTTTCCCACGGCCGTTCCGGAAAAAAATCTTTTTATTCGATAGGTCAGGGAATAATACATCTCCCGGAAGAGGAACCGCGCGCTGCTCCCCAGGCCGCGATAGCGCGTCGTCGGGGTCGGCGCCGGGCGTGCGTTCATTCCCAGGTCGTGCGCCATGGTCATGGCGCGTTTCATGTGGAGGGGATCGCTTACAACGAGGAAGGTCGCAAGACCGCCGGCGCGGGCCAGCTCTCGCGCAAAGTAGAGGTTCTCCTCCGTGGTGCGCGAGCTGGCCTCTTCAAGGCAATCGGCTTCCGGCACCCCCAGGCCCGCCGCGTACCGCTTAGCGACCGCAGACGCGGGCGGCTCGTCAGCACTGTCCCGTGCGCCGGTGAATATTATTTTTTTCACCATGCCGCTTTTATACAACGCTACGGCGTAATTGATCCTTTCGCGGAACACCGGCGAAGGCACGTCGCCCCACGAGGCGGCGCCCAGGACAATTGCGGCGTCGGCCCTGGTTGCCGTCCCGCCTTCATCGTAAAAAACGATCCCCGCGGCAAGACAGAAGAGGGCCGCCACGGCGCAGGCCGCGGCGATACAGGCTATCGTGATGGATCGTGAGGAGGCCATGGCGGCATTCTACAGATTGACCGTTATTATTCAATTCTTAATTTGAAGCGTTTACAGGGTGATCGGGCGCCCTTCCTGCTTTTCGTTGTCCCAGTAGGGGGAGATCTCGAGCAGGCGGTTCACCACGCCCGGCATGACCGCGAGCACATGGTCGATATCGCCGTCGGTAGAAAAGCGGCTCAGGCTGAAGCGTATAGACCCGTGCGCAGAGGTGAAGGGCACGCCCATGGCGCGCAGCACATGGGACGGCTCAAGGGTCCCGGACGAGCAGGCCGACCCGGACGATGCGGCAATCCCCTGCGCGTCAAGGTAGAGGAGGATCGCCTCGCCCTCGATATACTCGAACCCGATGTTCGTGGTGTTGGGCACCCGCCTGCCGCGGTTGCCGTTCAGCCCGGAGTTTTTAAATGCGCCCAGGATCCCCTTCTCCAGCCGGTCGCGGAGCGCGCTGACCCTGCCGGCGTACTCGGGAAGATGGGAAAGCGCCAGCTCGGCCGCCTTCCCCATGCCGATAATGCCGGGGACGTTCTCCGTGCCGGGCCTGCGTCCCTTTTCCTGGTGGCCGCCGAAGAGGATGGGGCGCATCCTCGTGCCCCTGCGCACATAGAGCGCGCCGATCCCCTTGGGCGCATGGAACTTGTGGCCGGATATCGTCAGCATGTCGCACTGGATTTTGTTAACGTCTATCGGGATCTTCCCGGCCGCCTGGACCGCATCGACATGAAACGGGACGCCCCTTTCTTTCAGGAACAGGCCGATCTCCTCCACCGGGAAGATGACGCCGGTCTCGTTGTTGGCATACATGATCGAGACGACCGCGGTGTCGTCGTCAACCGACTCCTTCAGGACATTCATGTCCAGGTTGCCGTCCCGGTCCACCGGCACGTAGGTGACACGGTAGCCGTCTTTTTCGAGCTTCTTGCAGAGGGAGAGGACCGCCGGATGTTCCACCCGCGAGGTGATCACGTGCCGCCGGTCGCGGTAATATGCGATCGCCCCCTGGAGGGCCATGTTGTCGCTTTCGGTCCCGGTCGCGGTAAAGACTATCTCGTAATCATTATCGGCGCCGATGAACCGCGCCACGTTCGCTCTCGCCCGTTCCAGCTCTTTGGCAACGGAACCGCCGAAGCCGTGCATGCTCGAGGGATTGCCGTAGCGTTCCTTTAAGAACGGCATCATCGCGTCAAGCACCTCCGGCGCGATCATCGTGGTCGCGTTATTGTCAAGATACACGGTTCTATTCATATAATGCCCCCAGCGCTGTCCGCTCCTATGATTTCACCTCGTGCACGGTGATGTCCTCTTCGACGAACTCCCTGAGCTTGGCCTCGACCAGGTTTTTCAGGGTCACGTCCGACACCATGCAGTTGACGCAGTGGCCCCGCAGGCCCACGTGCACGTTCTTGCCGTCAACGTCGATGAGCTCGATGTCGCCTCCGTCCTTCTGGAGCATCGGCCTGATGACGTTGGCGATTGTCTCTTCTACGAGCTGCATGCGCTTGATATTGGTCAGCGGCTTCTTCTCCGCGGCTTTCGCCCCCGCCGCGACGGCCTCGCCCGCCATCTCATGCAGGATGTCTTCGATTTTCGGAATGCAGGAGCCGCACGCCCCGCCGGCCTTGGTATAGTTGGTGACCTGCTCCACTGTTTTCAGGTTGTTTTCCCGGATGACGTTCCGTATAAGGTTTTCAGTGACGCCGAAGCAGTGGCAGATGATCTCCCCCTCGACGTCCACATGGTCGGTCACCTTCTCGCCGCGCCAGACCCTGATCGCTTTTTCCAGGGCCTCGTTGCCCATGACCGAGCAGTGCATCTTTTCCTCGGGAAGGCCGCCAAGGAACTTCGCGATGTCCTTGTTGGTGATCTTCTGGGCCTCCTCGACGGTCTTGCCGATTATCATCTCCGTCAGGGCCGAGGAGGACGCGATGGCGCTGCCGCAGCCGAACGTCTCGAACGTGGCCTCCCGGATGATCTGCTTTTCGTCGATTTTAAGATATAACTTAAGGGCGTCGCCGCACACGATGCTCCCCACCTCCGCGATCGCGTTCGCGTCCTCCAGCTTGCCCACGTTTTTCGGATGCGTATAGAGTTCTTTCACTTTATCGGTATAATCCCACATAGGAATCCTCCTCGGAATCAGCTGAGCACTATGGCAGCCGGCGAATCAACTGTCAAATATATTCCCGCGGGCCGGCACGCCAATACATTAATATAATCTAAAATACTTAATCTGTCGAGTGATAATTCGGCCGGCGCCGGATATTTTTAACAGGTTTTACAGGGGCAGCTATCGTGCGCCGTAATTCCTGTCGATCCACTTCCGGTACTCGCCGCTCCTGACGCGGTCCGCCCATGCCTGGTTGTCCAGGTACCAGCGGATCGTTTTATCAAGCCCCCTGTCGAAATCGTAACTCTGCCGCCAGCCAAGCTCTTTTTTTATCTTGTCGCAGTTGATGGCGTAGCGGCGGTCGTGGCCGGGCCGGTCCTTGACGTAGGTGATGAGCTTCTTGTAGTACTCCTTATCCTTTCCCAGGGCGGCGGCCATTTTTTCACACAGGACGTGCACCAGCCTGATGTTCTCCCATTCATTCTCCCCGCCGATATTGTAGGTCGAGCCGCTGTTCCCCCTGTTCACGATCGACCAGATCGCGCTGTTGTGGTCGTCCACGTAGAGCCAGTCGCGGACATTCTTCCCGTCGCCGTAAACCGGGAGCGGCTTTTCGTCCTTAATATTCTGTATCATCAGCGGTATGAGCTTCTCCGGGAACTGGTAGGGGCCGTAGTTGTTCGAGCAGTTTGACATCGTCACCGGGAGATTGTACGTATGGTTGTACGCCATGACCAGGTGGTCCGAGGAGGCCTTCGACGCGGAATAGGGGCTCCGCGGATCATAGGGCGTCGTCTCGAAAAAGAAGCCGGTGTCGCCGAGCGAGCCGTACACCTCGTCCGTGCTGATGTGATGGAAAAGGACGTCGTCTCGTCCCGGCCAGCACTCCCGCGCCACCTCCAGCAGGTTGAAGGTCCCCATGATGTTGGTCTGGATGAATTCCTTCGGCCCGAAGATCGACCGGTCAACGTGCGATTCGGCCGCGAAGTGTATCACGGTGTCGATGCCGTATTTCTCGAAAACGCGCTTTATCGCGTCAAAATCGCATACATCCGCCTTTTCAAAAAAATAGCTGGTTCCGCCATGGGCGGCGTCCACGTCGGCCAGGTTCTCCGGGTTGCCCGCATAGGTGAGGGAGTCAACATTGACGATGGTCCCTTTAAAGCCGGCATCGTTGAAAAGGTACTTGATAAAATTCGATCCGATGAACCCGGCGCCGCCGGTCACCATGATGTTTGTGAGTTTACGCATTATAGTGTCCTGTTGTAAAATTTCAAGGCCTCAGGCCATTTCCCGGATACATTCCTCCAGCGCCTCTTTCCAGCCGCGGCACTCGATACCCGGCTCGCGCTTGATCTTGTCTTTCGAAAGATATGAATTCATCGGACGTTTCGCTTTCGTCGGGTACCCGGACGTGGGGATCGGTACAATGGCCACATCGCGCCTGACAATCCCGTGGCGCCTGCCCAGGGCATATATCTCCTTCGCGAACTCGAACCAGCTGGTGCGCCCCTCGTTGGTATAGTGATAGATGCCATACCGCGCCAGTGCGCCGCCGGTAATCGTGACGAGCGCCGCGGCAAGGTCCCGGGTGAAGGTGGGGCTCCCCCACTGGTCCGCCACCACCCGCACCTCGTCGCGCTCGCTGAAGAGCCGGAGCATGGTGCGGACAAAATTATTGCCCTGCGTCCCGTACAGCCACGCGGTCCTCACTATATAATACTCATTCGCGGCCGAGGCGATATTCCGCTCGCCCTCGAGCTTGCTCCTGCCGTAGGCGCCGGCAGGGCCCGTGGGATCGTCCTCGAGATACGCGCCGTTTTTTTCGCCGTCAAAGACATAGTCGGTGGATACGTGCGTCAGGACCGCGCCGCACCCGACCGCCACACGCGCGATATTCATCACGCCGTCCGCGTTGATCGCCATGGCCCGGTCCGGCTCGTCCTCGGCCCTGTCGACCGCGGTATAGGCGGAGCAGTTGATGATCCGCGTGACGCCGCGTCCCGCGGCAAAATCGCGGAGCGCCGCGGGATCGGTGATGTCGACTTCGGCGTCGGTCGCGACGTAGCGGACCGAACGGCGCTTCAGCAGCATCTCCACATCCGAACCAAGCATCCCCCTGTTGCCGATAAGCCAGATCATCATTTCACCAGGTCTTTCAGATACGGGAGGACCCTGTCCTTGTCCGATACGACCGGCTCCCGGACCGGCCACTCGACCCCGATGTCGGGATCGTCCCACCGGATGCCCCCGTCGAGCGCGGCATCGTATTCCTCGGTGCATTTATAAAGAAGGTGCGTATCATCGGCAAGCGAGATAAACCCGTGCGCAAACCCGGCGGGGACATAGAGCATCCGGCAGTTCTCGGCTGAAAGCTCGATGCCGAGCCACTTTTTATAAGTGGGGGACGCTTCCCGCAGATCGACCGCAACGTCCCACACCGCGCCCCTGACAACGCGGACGAGCTTGCCCTGCGAACGCGGGTCACGCTGAAAATGGAGCCCCCGTATGACATTTTTTTTCGACAGGGAGTGGTTGTCCTGGACGAACCGGTGCGGCAGGCCGCCCTTCGCAAACTCCGACTCCTTGTATGACTCGAGGAAAAATCCCCGGTCATCCGGAAACACCCGGGGCTCTACAAGCACCAGGCCGTCAATATCGAGCCGCTTGAATATAAACGGCATCAGCGGGACTCCTGCTTCAGCATGTTCAACAGATAGTCTCCATAACCGGATTTTCTCAGCGGCTCCGCGATTGAGCGGAGCTGGTCCGCGGTGATAAATTTTTTCAGGTAGGCGATCTCCTCGATGCATGCTATCTTGAGTCCCTGGCGGTCTTCGATCGCCTTGACGAACTGCGCGGCATCGATCATCGATTCATGGGTGCCGGTGTCAAGCCATGCGAAGCCCCGCCCCATCAGCTTGACGTTGAGCCTGCCGCGTTTCAGGTACTGGTTGTTGACCTCGGTAATCTCCAGCTCGCCCCGCGCCGACGGCTTGATCGACTTCGCTATCGACACCACCTCGTTGTCGTAAAAATAGAGCCCCACCACGGCGTAATTCGATTTCGGCTGTTTCGGCTTCTCCTCTATGGAGATGGCTTTACCGGTACCGTCAAATTCGACCACACCGTACCGCTCGGGGTCATTCACATAATAGCCGAACACGGTCGCGCCGGTTTTCGAGGAAGCGGCGTCCTGCAGCATCTCGGGGAGCCCATGCCCGTAGAAGATGTTGTCCCCCAGGATGAGGCACACCGGGTCCCTGCCGATGAACTCCTCGCCCACGATGAACGCGTCGGCGAGCCCGCGGGGATAATCCTGCACCTTGTAGGAGAGGGATATGCCGAACCGGCTGCCGTCGCCCAGCAGCTCCCTGAAGCGGGGGACGTCCTCCGGTGTCGAAATTATGAGGATGTCCCGGATGTCGGCCAGCATGAGCGTGGAAAGCGGGTAGTAGATCATCGGCTTGTCATATACCGGGAGAAGCTGTTTGCACAGAACATGTGTTATCGGATAGAGCCGCGTGCCTGACCCCCCGGCAAGAATGATTCCTTTCATGGTACCTCTGTAATAATCGGCAGCCGGGTCATGGCCGGCCTCCCTGGCGGAGGCCGCTGGCACCGGTGCGGACAATGAATGTAATTGGGATATATCTATACAAATACTATTGTTACGAACCCGGCGTCAATGGTAAAAATTATTTTTTTATCCATTACCCGCCCGAAAAACCCCGGCAAGGTGATAGATCGCGATCCCGTAGGCAACCGAGACATTGAGCGACTGTTTTTTCCCGTGCATGGGGATATCCACTGCCATATCGCACAGGGAAAGGAGCTCCTCCGTAACGCCCTTTACCTCGTTTCCTATGACCAGGCAGAGGGGAAACTCGTAGCGCGCCTCGTCAAAGGGGACGCTGGCGCTGGTGTGCTCCAGCGCCACGGCCCGGTACCCCCGCTTCCTGAGCCCGCGGAGGACCTCGAACTGGTTCGGCCGGCGCTCCCATGGAACGGCGGCAACGCTCCCCAGGGCGGTCTTGTCGATTTCCGCCCGGGGCGGAAACCCGGTATACCCGCACAGGTAGAGCTTCTCGATCCCGGCGCCGTCCGAGGTGCGGAAGATCGAGCCGACATTATAGAGGCTCCGTATGTCTTCACACAGCACCGAGACCGGGATGCGCGGCAGGCCCGGCACCTCTTCAGGCGCGGGGCGCGCCGATTTCAGCTCCTGGTCGGTCAATTTCCTGATTGGTTCACGCGGCATGACAGGCCCCTGCGTACCGGAAGTTATTTATCGCGATGAAACGCCGCTGAAGCGGGCGATCGGCCAGTTCATGCGCCGGGCCCTGGCCTCCAGCATGGGATCGGGATTGACGGCGCAGGGGAAGCCGACGAGCTCAAGCAGCGGCGCGTCATAAATACTGTCGCCGTAGAAGGCGCACCGCGCGAGCGGGACACCGCGCGCTTCCGCGTAGTTCCTGCCGAGCAGGACCTTCCCCTCGCCGAAACTGTACGGCTCCAGCGCCTCGGTGAATCTTTCCCCGTCGGCCGCGAACCGGTTCGCGATGATGCCGTCCATGCCCAGGTGCTCGGCAAAAGGCCCGGCGATGCACTCATTCTGCGCGGTGAGGAGCACGGTCGTTTTTCCCGATTCGCGGTACGCGCCGACCAGCTCCCTGGCGGCCCGGTAGACATGCGCCCGGCCCGTGTCCTCGAAAAATTCCTTTCCCATCGCGCGGAACTGGTCCGGCGTCAGCGACCCGATGCGGAAGCGCTGGTACTTCATATAGGCATTGATGCTCAGGCGCCCGCCGCGGAAATCGCCATACAGCTTTATGAGCCATGCCCGTTCGGCCCACCCCCGGAGGTCACGGTGCGACCGCCAGACGGCCCAGAGGCTGTCCGTGTCCTCATCCGTGATGGTTTCATCCAGGTCAAAAAAGGCGATAGCGGCGTCTGGCAGTGTTACAGTAAAATCGGTCTTGTCCATACTCGTGGCCATGTGCTGAAATAACGTCCGGAGACATGCCTATATGACGAACAGCGCGTTATAATTCAAGAAATTTACCGCGCGAGGAGGAAAAACTCATTCATCTGCGATTTTTGTGATATCATGAAGCTCGTGCACCATCCGGTCCAGGTCCCTGGATTTTTCAGACAGCGTGCGGGCCCCATTAGAATAGACCTGGGTAATCTCGTTAATGTTGGTAATTGATTTCACTATTTCCGCGATGGCGGTCTTCTGGTCGTGCATCGATCCCTTTATTTCGTCCGACATGCCGGCGACTTCTTTCGCCTCGCCGGTTACCTTGCGGTTGATGTCCGTCTGGGACTCCATCTGGCGCGACACATCGTCAATCTCCTCGTTGATATTGGTTACTCCCTGGATGATCTGCATGATGGTGTTCACCGTCGCCTCGACGTTCGTCATGCCCCGGCCGATCTCCTCCACGTTCGACTTGATGAGCCCGTCGATCTCCTTGATGCTCGCCGCGGTCTGGTCGGCCAGCTTCGAGATCTCGTCGGCGACCACCGCAAAGCCCCGGCCCGCCTCGCCGGCGCGGGCGGCCTCGATGGCCGCGTTCAGCGAAAGCAGGTTCGTCTTGTCGGAGATGTCCCCGATCATGCCCACGATGCCGGTCATCTTCCCGGAGCTCTCGTTTACCTTGGAGAAGCTCCGGCTCATGTCGCCGAGGAGCTCGCTGCCGCGGTTTGCGACGTCCGACACCTCGTCGGCTATGGAGCGGGAGCGCTGTATCCGCTTCGCCACCTCCTCGCATGGAACCGGACAGGGTCTCTATATTGGCCAGGAGGGAGCGCACCCCGGCGTTCTGCCGCGCCACATGCTCCACCACCAGGTCCATCCCGCTCGAGACCTCTTCCGTCGTCGCGGTTATCTGCTCAATCGCCGACGCCTGGCTCTGGGATTCGGTGGAGTAGGAATTCGATTCCTGGGACAATGCGTCCGAGTGGCTGGTCAATTTCCCGGTCACGCCCCCGATCGAATCGTACAGGCCCTTTATCACCCGGTACTGGTCCTGGTTCTTCCTGGCCGCTTCTTCCGAGCGGGCAAGCGCGGCCCTGTTGATCTTGAATATCTGGTACGAGATGAGGCCGACAAATATGATAGCAACGCCGTTGTCCACCAGATAATCCAGGATCGCGTCCTGGCTCAATGCGAATTTGCCTGCGGCGGTGGAGATAAAAACCCCCAGCAGGAGAGTGTTTGCCGCGGTGTACACGAGGATCGCTGATTTTTTTTCCACAATGACCAGGGACGAGAGCACAAGGATCCCCGGCACATACACGATGGAATCCAGGACCATGACCGGGTCTTTGCTGGCATCAAAAAAAAGCGTCGACCACGCGGCCAGGAGGGTGATTACCATTATCATGTGCGCGGCGATGCTGTACGATCCTTTCCTGAGAAAATACAGGGCAATGAGGATAATCGCCATGGCCATGACAAGAGGGAAAATCAGCTCAAAGGCCACCTGCCCGGTGACAATGTTCATCGCGATAATGATCGGCACAAGGCAGAGTATTATTATGCTGATGACAAAAATGATCCTGGATTTCTGCTGCAGGACGTAATCTCTGTCTTCATAGGCCTTGAAAAAATAACCGGTAATGCGTGATATCATTGCGCCCTCTGAAGATATAGATTGTAAAGCCCGCCGGTGCCTTGAAAGGGCCCGAAAGGGCATTATAACCATATTCACCCCGTTACCGGGGTGAATATGGTTATATACAATATAAGTGTAATGAAGCAAAAGATCAATACATTAATCGCGCTGCGTCCCTGCAATCAATACTGAAGCTGTTTCTTCCAATAACGGACAATCCCGCAGATCACGGGTTCCGCTGCGTATCGCCGGCCAGCATCCTGGGCGATTCTCTCAGCAGCAGGGAGCATAACAGGTTCACCGCCGCCAGGACGATGAATATTTTCAGGGACACGATCATACCGAGGCTGTTCATGCCGGTAACGAAGATGATCCCCGATATCTGCCCGGCAAAGAGGATGATGCCCTGCGACAGCGACTCCGGTGCGGGGAAACTGACCTCGGCGCCGTACTGGAAGCCGATGGGGGCTGCCGCCCCGAGAAGGAAAAACCCCATTACCCCGGCGGACGCCAGCATCAGGGGGTACTCCGTCACAAAGGTCATGCCGATGATCCCCGGAATGAGGAGCGCGAGGGAAACGACCAGGAAGGGCTTCCGCTTCCGCAGCTTGTCGGAGAGGGGGGGCACCACAACGGCGCCGACAATGCCGGCGATGAGCATCAGCCCCATGGTCATCCCGCTCTGGTCGCTGGTAAAACCCTTGGCTTCGCTGATCTGGTCGATGCAGGTCGCGATGGCGTTGAACATCCCCAGACCGAGAAAGAAGAGGACCATGACCAGGAGCATGTCCCGGTGCCTGAAAATATGCCTGATCCCCGCGACCGTAAGGAAGCGCTCCTCGTCTCCCTCCGGGCCCGCAGGCGTCGGCGGATTTTCCCTCATGAAAACCAGAAAGAGCAGCGCGCCCGCAACCGACACGATGCCATACGCGAGGAGCATGCCCTGCAGGTCGTAGCGCTCAACGCCGGCCGTCGTTACCACGGTCACGATAAACGGGGTGACGATGTTCACGATAATCATACCCAGGAACTGCGCGAGGGTGGCAAGGCCCACGGCGGTCGCCCGCTCATTGATGGGAAACCAGTGCACCGCCACCTTGGTCACAGCGCTGATAATGAAAGGCTGGGCGATCCCCAGCCCGATCTGCGATGCGACCACCATGGAGTAGCTGTCAGCGAAGACCCCCTTGGTAAGGCCAAACACGCCGGTAAAAACCGCGCCAATCCCGATCCCGACGCGGATCCCGAACCTGTTGATGATATAGGCCGCGGGAATGCACGCCACCAGAAACACATACATGAAGATCTCGGAAAGCAGGTCGATCTGCGAAGCGGTGGCGCCGTAGAAGGCCCTGGCCTGCCTGGCGATCGGCGCGAAGGTGAGCCACTGCATCTGGATTATTACCGTGATTACTACGAACACCAGCAGGACGACCCACCGGTAACCGTAAACTTTGTATTGAGCTTCTTCCTTCATCGTATCTGCACCTCCCCCCTGGCAGTATTCAATCTTTACCCCGCAAGGCCCCGCCTGTCCATAACAAAATCACCCCTGTCCGCGCCGGCGCCGCGCGGCAGCCCCGCATCCGGGCATATATTCGTTCAGCCCTGCTTCACCTCGATGTTCTTGAAGATGCGGTCGAGGCGCTCGAGCGCGTCGTCGATCACATCGTCCGTGTCCGCCATGCTGCAGTAGAGCCGGCTGCCGGCGAGGGTGATGATCCCCTCCGCCGTGAGCGCCGCGCCCATCTCCTCCATGACCTTCTTCCGGGCCCCCACTTCCTTGAAGATATTGGGGTTCTTGATGTCCATGAGCATGGCCGCGCCGGTCTCCATGTGGCAGATCGAGCCGTGGTTGAAGGCCACGAAGGGGAGCTTGTTCCGCTCGAATATATCAGAGAGCCCCTTCGTGAGCCGGTCGCCGGCCGCGCCCGCCTTGAGGTGAGCGCCGGTCTCCTCGATCGCCTTGATGGCGATAATACCCGGCGGCGCAGCGAAAGCGGGTTGGCCGACAGGGTGCCGCCCACGAAGGCGCGCTTCCCGCCCGGCCCGCCGGCAAGGCCGGCCGCGTAGCACGACATGACGTCCTTGCGGCCGCCCACGCCGCCGGCGCCCGGGTAGCCGCCCGCCACGCACTTGCCGAAGACCGTGAGGTCCGGCTTCACGTTGAAGTAGCCCTGGGCGCCGCCCAGGCCCACGCGGAACCCGGTCACCACCTCGTCGAACACCAGGAGCGCGCCGAAGCGGTCGCACAGCTCCCTCAGGTTCTTGTTATAGTCGCGGAGGACCGGCCTTGTGCCGCTCTCCGGGCCCAGCGGCTCCACGAATACCGCGGCGGTGCCGCCGTCCTTTTCGTTCTCCTCCATGCGCTTCTGGAGCGCGTCGATGTCGTTCGGGAACACTTCCTTGGTGAACTGGTAGCACCCTGCCGGTATGCCGTGCGCGTCCAGGGGGCCGACCCCCGGCACCCGCATGCCGAATACGAACTGGTCGCTCCAGCCGTGATAGGCGCCGCCGTTCTTGATGATGTATTTCTTCCCGGTGAAGCAGCGCGCCGCGCGCACCGCGGCCATGTCCGCCTCGGTGCCGCTCATCAGCATGCGGAACATTTCGACCGAGGGCACGTGCTGGTGGATCAGCTCGGCGAGCTTCAGCTCGTACTCGTGGAAAAGCCCGGTCACGGGGCCGCTCTCGCGTATCACCTCGATCACCTTTTCCTGCACCGGCCGGTAATTGCTTCCCAGCAGCGTGGGGCCGCCCGCCTGCAGGAAATCGAGGTAGCGGTTGCCGTCCACGTCCCAGAGGTAGGCGCCGTCCGCCTTCGTGATCGCGAGCGGGAAGGGATAGTTGAACGCAAGGTTGTGCTGCACGCCGCCGGGGATCAGCTCCTTGGCGCGGTCGGTCATTTTTTTCGATCCCGCGCACTTCGTGTCAAAGTGCTTCAGGTATTCATCCATCTTGTCGCGCTTTATCTGATGAATGGGCAGCTCGTTCGCAAGGTGGTACAGCCGCTTTTGAAGTTCTTCAGTATCGGGCCAGTATGATATCGAGTATTGCTGTTTGGTGTTCATGATAAACTCCTGCTGATAAAGTATTTTTTTAATGTCATGAAGCTGATCGCCCTCACCCGCGCTGCCGCGCACCCTCTTCTTTCATTAATGGGAGAGGGGCCGGGGGAGAGGGACATCACCCCTTCTTCATCTCTTCCTTCCGCTTGATCTCCGCATCCTGCTTGTTCATGACGATCTTCCCCATGAGCTCCCGCATGTTGTCCGGCAGGAGGGTGACCTCTTTGCCGGTGGCAAGGGCGCGGCAATAGACCTTCGCGCATTTTTCCAGGAGCTCGGCGGCGCGCTTCGCCTTCGGGAGGTCGGCCCCGAGCGCCAGGATGCCGTGGTTCTGGATAATGTAGCAGTTCCCCCGGTTGCCGAGCTTCGACACGACGTTTTCAAGGAGCTGGGGACTGCCCGACAGCCCGTACGGCACCACCTCGACCAGCGGGCCGATCGTGCTCGCCACCTCGTCGAACAGGGCGGGGATCGGGGTGTTAATAATGGCAAAGACGCTCGCGTACGCCTGGTGCGTGTGCACCACCGCGCTTACGTCCTTCCGGTTCCTGTAGACGGCGATGTGCATGCCCGTTTCAACCGACGGCTTGAGCCCGTTGTCGTCAACCGGTTTCAGGTCAAAGTCAACAACGCAGATATCGTCAATGGTGATCGTATGGTACTCGCGCTGTGACGGCGTGACCACCGCCACGTCCTCTCCCTCGACCAGCATCGACACGTTTCCGCCGAGGCCCTGTATATAGCCCTCGCGCACCAGATCCATGGTGCAGTCATAGACCATCTTTTTGTATTCATCATATTTTCCCACGAAGTTCCTCCTCAGCCGTTCAGGGTCGCGAACAGCTTTTTGTTTGCATCGTATAATTTCTTAAATACTTCAAAATTCTTGTCATACAGGCCGCGGAATTCCTTCCGGGGCCAGTAGGTCTTCACCGCGGGGATAAGGCGCTTCGCCTCGCCGAAGGTCTTAAAGAGCCCGAGTCCCACGGCGCACACCACCGTCGCGCCGACCGTGCCCGCGTTCTGGGGGTCCGCCACCGTCTCGATGGCGCGGCCGGTGATATCGGCCATGATCTGGCAGCCTACTTCAGACCGTGCGCCGCCGCCCACGAAACGGAGGGATTCGCGCCGGGGGATCTTCCGCTCCATGGCCTCCAGGATCCAGCGCTTGTGAAAGGCCATCCCCTCCAGGACCGCGCGGATCATCTGCCGCTTGCCGGTGTCCAGCCCGAGGTTGAAGAACATGCCGCGTGCGTTGGGGTCCTCACGCGGCGACCGGTTCCCGTGGAGCCACGGCGTGAAAAGCACGTTGCCGGCGCCTTCGGGGGTACGGCTGATGACGCTGTTCAGGAACTCAAAGAGGCTGTCGTATTCCTTCGTCTTCTCCACGACATGCTGCGCCTCCAGGTACATACCGATCTCGTCGAGCGCCAGATGGTCCCGCACCCACTTCAGGCAGGCCCCGGAGGTCTCCTGCTCGCCGGTATAGTTATACAAACCGGGGATGGCCCCGAGGATCGACGCGAGAAAATTGCCTATGTCCACCATGCGCCGGTCGACGTTCGAACAGACCCAGCCGGACGTGCCCACGTAGATATGGGTGTCGTACCGCTCCAGGCAGCCGGCGCCGATGGCGGTCAGCGTGGTATCGCCGCCGCCGCCGAACACGGGGATGCCCTCGGCGAGGCCCATCTCCGCCGCCGGGCCCGGGAGCAGGCCGCCCACGATATCGGTGGAATCCACCACCGGCGGCAGGAGAGCCATGTCCACGTCGAACTTCCGGCACAGCCCACGGTGCCAGCCCTGCCTTCCGGGACGGGTATCGTACAGGAACGTGAGGTGCGCCGAATCGTGCGTCATGCCGTACGTTCCGGTGCACCGAAGCACCAGGTAGTCCTTCACGTCGAGCCATTTCACCGCGCGCCCGAAGAGCCCGGGCTCATTCTCCTTCACCCAGTGGTATTTCCAGAGAGGGTCCTTCGCGGTGGCGGCAAGCCCGCCCGTGATACGGAGCCAGTTGAGCGCGGTCAGCGCGTTCCATTTGCCGTCTATCCTGACCAGGCCGTTATAAAGATAGCGTGCGATCTGTTCTGTCGAGCGCCCGTCCATGTAGTTCATCGGGTCCCTGACCGGCCGGCCCGATTCATCGACAAACACCGATCCCTGGAGCTGCGCGCAGAAGGTCATCGCGCTGACCTGCGCCGGCCTGATACCCGAGCGCGCCATGATCGTCTTCGTTGCGGAGCATATCGCGGCCCACCACTCGTCCGCCTTCTGCTCCACCCCGCCGCCGGGCGTGATATAGAGCGGGTATTCCACCAGGCATGAGTCGACAAGCTCGAGTGTTTCGCCGATACGGAAAACGCACGATTTGTTTCCCGTGGTCCCTACATCGTGGGTGACAACATACGTTTCGGTCATTGGTATATCCTCGAGAGCAACTATACGCGGTTTTTAAGGCCGCTTCCTATCAAAAACAGATGGATCAGAAATTGAAACATGCCGTCACCATCAATTACGGCAGCACAGGAAAAACCGGACACTGATCCCGAACTATCAATTTAACCGTTACCGGAATCGGCCGGTGTACTTCATCATCCCGGTTGAAACGGGATTCGCCGCAATGACCGCCGGATTATTTTCCCTTCTCGCGGTACTGGGTCGGCGTCGCCTTCATGATTTTCAAGAATGCCCTGTTGAAGGTGGGGAGGCTCTCGAACCCCGCGTCAAACGCGATATCGATGATACTCCGGTCGGTTTCCCGGAGCTTCGCAGCCGTATCAATGACCCTGAGCTCGTTGATATATTCGCTGATTTTCCTGCCGGTGTATATCTTAAAGAAGCGGCCGAAAGAATCAGGGTGCATGTTGATCGACGCCGCCAGCCCTTCGCGCGATATATTCGCTTTGTAATTTTCATTTATATAGGCCATGGCCTTTTTCATCTTCTCCTCTATGCCGGGGGTCACGGCATGCCGGCGCGCGGTCTCGTTCCGGTCGACCATGCGCTGGTACAGGTACGCGTTTTCCATTGCGGATGACGCCTGGCCGATGAAGGCCGTGACGACCCGCAGTTCCCGCTCGCTGTAAACCCCCCGGGCGGCGCTCCGCTGGAAGCAGCAGACCCCGAAGGCCCGTTCACGAACGTTGACCGGCACGAAGAGGCACATCACGCCCGTGACGGTGTTTCCGGCGTCAATGCGATACCGGTTGGCATTCATGACATCGGCAGCTGTCGACGAAATATACGGGGACGGCGCTTCGGCTCCCGTCTGCGCCGCGAGATCCAGCCCGCTGCCGCCCGCCATGTACAGCCACCCCGCGTCCGAACCGGATATTTCAACCGCCTTTTCCAGCGAGCGCTTCAGCAGCCTGTCGAAATTCATGATGATGCTGACGTCCTGGCTGAGGGTGCGGACAGACGTCCCGGCGGCTCCATCCTTCCCTGCCTGGTCCCCCGCGTCCCCGGAGATCCCCGCGTAGAGGTCGCGGGCGATCTCGCTCAAAAAAAGCTCCATGGTGCGGTCGTCCACCTTCTCCTCGAGCTGGAGCGTCAGTTCCTCCACCTCGCGGTTCAGCATGATAAAGCGCTCCTGGAGGACGTATGCCATGGAGAGAATGATGAAGAGATAGGCGTATTCCAGAAGATACACAAAGGGATACACGCCGGCGCCGACCAGGACGTCATTCACGCCGGCGCCGAAAATCAGGACCATCGAGACCAGTATGGGCCTCGCGTACACCTGTTCATCCTGCCGGTAACTTTTCACCAGCTGATAAAACAGGAACCCTCCCGTGCAAAGCATGGCGCCATACTGCAATGTATAGATGATGCCGGGATCCACCTCGTTATAGGTCGCCGTCAGTATTCCGAGGCTGATCACCTTCACGAAGGGGTGCGCCGGCGACAGCGTCAGCTCGCCATCGACGAGCAGGCCCGTCAGCAGGAAGGCAGACATCACGGCGGTTATTGCGATGAACGGGGCCCTGGACCTGTATGAAATGAAGTGATAGATAAACCAGGAGACGGAGATCACGAACAGTGCGAGGATCGCGAACTGTCCCCGCTGCCAGAAGATACCCTGGCCCGGGCTCGCTGCGTTATACAGCCCGGCGCAGAACACGTCGTAGAGGGCGATGGAAAGGCTGGCGGCGGCGAATGCCAGGTTTTCCGGTTCTGACCGCCGCCTGACATGCAGCCAGAGATAATACACGCCAACATAGGTTGAAACCGCCGCCATGAGCGCCGGCGGAAGTGAGAGCCAGTTCATCGCACACCTCTTGTAACTGCCGCGTCCCGTTCCCGCTGATCAGCCGCGCGTGCCGGCCCCGGTGGCCGGGAGCGGATGGGGGCCGGGTACATTCCCTGTTTACAGGAGTATTTTAAAAAATGAAAGATTAATTTTTTAATTAATAAAAAAACCCCCTGTCACGGGGGTTTTGAGTGGCTGAATACATTAATATAATCGGGCGGTCCCCCGCCCGCGATTCAGGAGGCGGCCCTGCGTCACTTCACCGCAAAGGTATTCGACACGCCCTCGTAGGGGCTTATGATCCCGGTCCATCCCGATTTCCAGTTACCCAGGTGACGGATCCGGTAGGTCCCCGGCGCCGCATTTCCGGTGTCCCACGTAATAGTTATCTTTGAGGCGGACACCCCGTTCCTCATCCACTGGTAGGTGGTTTCGGGGTCCCAGTCCCGTGCCACCGCAACGGCGCTCCCGTTAACGATCTTCTCAACGACAAGGAAGGTCCCCTGTGTCCGGTAATCGTTATTGGGATGTCCGCCCCAGAACTGCACGGTCACGATATCGCCGCGCGTGTAGGCCGCGTTCGGCTGGGTAGCGACATCCCCGAATTTTTTCCCGATCGGTTTATCGTCCAGCACGACTTTCGCCGAAAAATCAACTGTTTCATTCCAGATGTCCCGCGGCGCCGGGCCGGGGGCGATATCGGTCCCGTCCACGATCGCGCGGCACAGCTTCCTGTATTCCTGGAGGTACGCGGCAAGCTCATTCGGACCGAACTGGGTGCAGGCCCCTTCGTACGACTGCGTCGCATATTCTTCCGGGGTCGCGAGATACGAGGTATAGGCGTTTGCCATGGCAGCGATGACCACGGAATCAACGCCGGCGGTCTTAAGCTCATCAAGCGCCATTTTTTTAAGCCGCCTTCCCGACATGGTCGTGACCTCGTTGGGAACCGCAACAAGCGCGAGGCTCCCGATTTTCACGACCTGGAGCGGCATCACCTCGGGCGTCATGGGGATCTTTTTCAGGTTCACGGACACGAGCCCCGTGGGGATGAGGATAGGCTTCTGCGCGTGGCAGGCCTTGTATGCCGCGTTCTGCGTTGCAGGCCAGAAGGGGGCGAATATCCCGCTCAGGAACGTTTGAAGAAAGGTGGATGCGGCGTTATCACTCCAGTTCAGGCTGTCGACGGTGGTGCCTGCAGGAAAGAGCGGCGCGGGGCTCGGATTATCGACAACGCTGCCGGCGGAGAACGACGCGCCCATGGCGGCGGCGCAGGTGGTGCAGCCCGCCTCTTCCACCAACACGCTGCCCATGTCAAGGTACTCGTGACGGAATTCCACCGGGCCGGCCAGTTCATTGCTGGCGCCGTCATACAGCTCTTTCGCTTTGGCATACTGCCCGAGGACGGCGTTTTTCAGGCTCGGGTTATGGGCAAAATCCACGTAGGCCGGCGCCTGCCCGTAATCAACGTTAGGGGAAACGTCCCCCGCGTTCGCCTGCGCGAACGCCGCCACGAAGGTGCGGGTCGCGAGGTAATCGGTGCCCCTGTCCTTCTCGAACAGGTACGAGGCATACCCCTTGCTGTCGCTGCTGATGAGCGTATTCACCGGGCCGATGCAGGTGGGGTGGACGGCGAACCAGTTGACCATCCCAATCTCTTCGCCGTCGAGGGTGACAAGCTTGAGCAGGGTGAAGGACTTGTCGGTCGTGCTGCCATATGCCTCTTTCTCCGCCGCCGGGTTGTTGTCATACGCGAGCGGGGAACGGTTTCCGCCGCAATTGTCCAGCGTCCCTTTCGCAAGCAGGACCTTCCCCGGCTTTACGTTGTTATGCGCATTCAGTATGGATTTGTATATGCCGTCTATGATGGTCTGCGCGTGCTCCCTGATGAACCCGGCTATCGTGACATCGTACAGCAGGTAGCCGGAGTAGCCACCCGGGGCGCTGTGGGTATGCGTTGCCGAGAGGATCACGTTCTTCTCATTGTAGAAGCGCGCAAGCTCCGGGTTCCGGCTTATTTTTTCGCACACCTTTGACTTGATGACCTGAAATATCATCCCGAGATCAGCGCTCACGAAAACCATCCTGCTTCTCCCGTCGCCGATGACGAACGCGCGTGCGCGGAGCCGCGTGTGGATACCGGAGGTCTTCTGGTTCATATCGGCGTACCCCATCATCCCTATCTCTGCGGCAGGACCGGTAATATCATAAATGCCGGTGCCGACGAGGTATACGTTCCCGCCGTCTGAAGCCGGGACTCCGGGGAGCGCCCCCTGGCCGGTCCCATTATAGGGATTAGACGGACCGGTGCCGAGGCCGAGGAGGGAAAGCAGCGAATCGTCAGAATTATTTTCACAGCCGGGGAGAACGATCAGCACAACGCAGAGTATGATTCCTAACAACGATGAATACTTAGGTAGATAATTACTCATGATCCAGCTCCTGGAATAGATTTGCACAAAAACTTTTTAAGCAAACATTCAATCATCATTACAGACCGGCGGGACGGATTCAATAATAATATGTTACTTTATTACGCGAGTATCATATCAAATACTGACAGATCAGTAATTGAACAGCGTCGGGGTCAGAGTAAAAACAATTATTTATATAACAAGTTAAAAACAACAGACTGACTATATATTAATATATGCAATAATATTATTTTGTGTATTTTATAATTTTCTGATAACAAGCAATCTCCAATAATACACTTTTTACTCTGACACCTCTTCTCCGCTTACTTTGACACCCGATTGGGCACTCTATCCACAGCTGACAGGCATCAGTTTACTCTGACACTTGCCAGGATTCATCCGTATCATTCGTTATGTCCCATAACAGCAAAAACGGGCCGGCCAGACGCTGAATTAATACCCCCTGCCCTAAATTTCCATTCAGTTTATTGATTCACCTCTCGATATATTAATAAGCCAAACAACGAAACGGGTGAGAGGCACATGCTTCATATCGAAAACATAAAATTTATGCGGAATAACGGGCCTGACATCCCTGCACCGCTTCCCCACGCATCGAATGGCGCCCGGGATCTTTTATCACCAGGCGGGTTCTTCAGCCTGCTGACAAACCAGCTCCAGGCAGACCGTCAGTATGCTGATCCGTTTGCGATACGGCAGGAATCTCCAAAATTTGACACTCCCGTTTCCATGAATGACACAGAAAGAACGTCCCGTGAATTCTCAACACAGGACCGCCGCGCTGACGAAACGACATCGGCTGTTGGCAGGGCGGACGAACATGGACAGAAAGCAGCGCTCGGGAACCAGGCCAGGGAAACCGCGAATGCAGACGCGCAAAATAAAGCGGCTGAGAGCAGGCCTGATGTTGAAAACCAGATGAAAAAAGCCGGCGCCAAAGAAACGGCAAACGACCGGATAAAAACGGAGCGGAAAGAAAAAAAACAGGGCGAGCCTGATATGCGCGATATGATCGACGGGCTCAACCGGATGATTGAATTCTTAAAAGGAAAAGACCAGCCGGAACTCCGCAACGTAAAACTCGCCGCGCAGGAGCTGCATGACCGGCTTCGCGATACGAAGGCCCCCGGCGACAGGACGCCGCTGAAGAAGGCCCTTGAAAAACTCTCAGACGCGATCCGCGCCCTTGAAACCGGCGGCATGAAGGGATCGCCCGCCGAACAGGTTGCCGGCGCCCTCGCCGGGATGAAATCGCAGCGCAGCAGAATAAAGGAAGCCCGGGACGACGCGCAGCACCGTAAGGCCGCACCCGCGCAGGACCTGCCGCTCAACGCGGTGAAAGAGCTCCTTGCCAGGATTGAAGCCGCGATCGAGGCGGCCGGCAGGGACGGCGCAGGACAGCATGCCGGCAGGGACGGCCAGGGCAGCGGCGCCATTTTCAGCTTTACATCAATTCAAGACCGAAACGAACGCACGGCATGCCGATGCGCCTGCGGCACAGAGGACAAACATCCTCTTCAGGGAGAACCTGGAGAGCATGATACAGAATGCCAGGGTGGCGGTAAAGGACGGGCAGAACGCCTCCTTTTCCATGCGCCTGCACCCCCGCGAGCTGGGGAGCATAAACATCAACCTCGACCTGCACGACGGCGTTGTTATCGGCAAGTTCCTGGTTGACACCCAGGAGGCGAAAGAGCTGCTCACGAGCAGCCTCGATTACATCAGGCGGCAGCTGAGCGAATCCGGCGTCCAGGTGGGCGAGTTCCAGGTCAACGTGAACGACCGGCGGGGCGAGTTTCTTCGCGACCGCGAGGCGGAACAACGCTACGCCGGTGTCCCGGCGGAGCAGGCCGACGTTATAGAGCAGGAATACGCGTCCAACGCCGCCCCATACCATGACGGCCATATCAACGTGGTCATATAGGAGGAAGCAATGCAGATCGGGAAAATGACATCCGAAGAACTCTTCACGGCGAAGATGGAAGCCGAGCTCATAAACAAGAAGATCAACAACGGCAAAGAGGCCAGGAAAGGCACTGCGGACAAGGACATGTTCATGAAGCTCCTCGTCACACAGCTCAAGTACCAGGACCCGACCCGCCCGATGGAGGACCGCGAATTCGTCGCGCAGATGGCGCAATTCTCGACGCTGGAACAGATGACCAACCTCAACAAGGAAGTCGTCAAGCTGCTGAAGAGCTCCCGCTCCTCCGAGGCCTTCTCGCTCCTGGGAAAGGAGATCGACGCCCTGAACCCTGCGACGAACCGCCGCGTATCCGGCGTCGTGACGTCGGTCCGCTATGAAGGCGATGAGCAGGTCCTGATGGTGGGCAACGAGCAGGTCAGGATCGGCGATATAAGCTCGGTGCGCAACACCGAGCCGGCAGTCCCCGGCGCGCCGAACGCGACCGCCGGCACAATAAAAATGAACACGATCAACAACGCGTTGCAAAACGCTCTGATAAACCAGATGAACGGAACAGGAAGCCGTCCAGGTAAAATAATTTCTTTAGAGGAGATGAGCCACTATGATGCGTGCACTCTATTCAGGCGTTGCCGGTCTGAAGAATCACCAGACCAGGATGGATGTTGTCAGCAATAACATCTCTAACGTTAACACCTACGGCTTCAAGACGAGCCGCGTCACGTTCCAGGACATGATATCGCAGACCCTTTCCGGGGCCGCGAAACCCGAGGAAAACCGGGGCGGCGTGAACCCTCGGCAGGTGGGGCTCGGGATGACCGTCGCGTCGATCGACCGTATTTTCACGCAGGGCAGCCTGCAGACAACGGGCAACCAGACCGACCTGGCGATATCGGGCGACGGGTTTTTCGTCATATCCGACGGTGACAGGAAGTACTATACCAGGGCCGGCAACTTCGGGCTCGACAAGAACGGCACCCTGGTAAACCCGGCGAACGGGCTCAAGGTCCAGGGCTGGATGGCCACCCGGAACCAGACGGGCGAGATGGTCACCAACCCGAGCGGCTCCACGGAAGACCTGATCATACCCATTTACGGGAAAGTAGAAGCGCAGGAGACGGCGAACATAAAATACAAGTGTAACCTCGATTCCCGCTACGCCATCGTTCCTCCCAACGCCACGGGACGGATGCGGGCCTCGGCCGGCGTCACAACGAACATCGACGCCTATGACAACCAGGGGAACACGCACCGGCTCACCATGGTGTTCTGGAAGACCGGCGCCAACCAGTGGACCGCGTCGGGCGCGATAACCGATTCGTCGGTGCCGCTCGCCCTTGACGTGCAGGCGGGGGCCGGCCAGCAGAACAACGCGAACCCGTCGAGCAGGATCAACATGCGCTTCAGCCCCGACGGCAGGCTCGTGTCGGTTGCGGACGAAGGGTCGCCCGACGAGTCAAACCAGGGATCGCTCATCGTGAACGCGAACTGGCGCGTCGCCGGGGACCCGAACATGAGCACGATACTCCTTGACCTGGGCAAAGCGGGGCTTATGGAAGGCGTCACCCAGTTCGCCTCGCCGGCCACCACCAGGGCGGTCGAGCAGGACGGCTTCAACATGGGCTACATGGAATCCTTCAACATAGACAACTCCGGGGTGATCACCGGCGTCTATTCCAACGGCACGAAGCGGAGCGTCGGCCAGGTCGCCATGGCGGTTTTCACCAACCCGCAGGGCCTCCACGCGGCCGGTGAAAACCTCTTCGAGGTATCGAACAACTCGGGGATGGCAAATGAAGGCGCGGCCAATACCCAGGGAAGGGGCAAGGTCGTGGCGGGGACCCTCGAAATGTCGAACGTGGACCTCTCCGACCAGTTCACCGACATGATCGTGACCCAGCGCGGCTTCCAGGCAAACTCGCGGTCGATCACGACCTCGGACCAGATGCTGCAGGAGCTGCTCAGCCTGAAGAGATAATTACCTGAACAAACGATAAAAGACATGCAGGCGGGGTCACGTGACCCGCCTGCATGTTTAATAAAAAAAGCGGCTCCGATGGGCCGCTTTTTTTATTCCGGAATGGAACAGGATTAATGCGAATGCGCCTGCTCGGTCGGTTCCGCCGGGGGCGGGGTCTTCTTCGTGTACGTGTCGATATTCAAAATATCATACATGAAGCAGTAGCCGGTATAAGCGGTGTTCAGGATGAGAAACCCTATCGCCAGGAGCACGAACATGCCGAGCCTGGAAGGATCGAGTGAAAATACGTTCAAAATAAAAGCAAGGCCTACAAGGGTCCTGATATACCGATCAGAGGCGCCGACGTTCCTTTTCATTTCCATAGTGATCCCCTTTCTTGTAATTGTGGCCCCGACCAGCAGAGGGGGCATGGCCGGTTTCTGCCAGACAGAAACCAATTTCATCAACGAATGATGTTTTAACTATTGAAAAACCCCTATAATCTGCAACAAAAATTTTATTATTGACTATTTTTTTTGCTCTATCATTTGTTAGCATGAATTTATTATTATAGAGGGACCAATGGCACGAATACTGTCAGGCATACAACCGTCAGGCACCCTGCATATCGCGAATTATTTCGCGATGATGAAGCCGATGATCGAGTTCCAGCGCGATAACGAGCTCTTCTGCTTTATCGTCAACTACCACGCGATGACCTCGAACCAGGAGGGGGACCGCCTGCGGAACTTCACCCTTGAGGCGGCGATGGACTTCCTCGCCCTGGGGCTCGACCCGGACCGGGCGCATTTCTGGGTGCAGTCGGACGTCCCGGAAGTGACAGAGCTGACATGGATACTTTCATGCCATACCTCGCTCGGCCTGCTGGAGCGGAGCCACAGCTACAAGGACAAGGTGGCCCACGGGATCGTACCGAACACCGGCCTGTTCACCTACCCGGTCCTCATGGCAGCGGACATACTCCTCTACCAGGCCCAGATCGTCCCCGTGGGCAAGGACCAGAAGCAGCACGTGGAGATAACCCGTGACATCGCCATCCGCTTCAACAACATCTACGGCGACATCTTCACGATCCCGGAGCCGCGGATCTCCGACGACGTCGCCGTGATCCCCGGCATCGACGGCCAGAAAATGTCCAAGAGCTACGACAACACCATCGAAATTTTCGAGGATGAAAAATCGCTGAAGAAAAAAGTGATGAGGATAGTGACCGACTCCACGCCGGTCGAGGAGCCGAAAGACCCGGAGAAGTGCAACCTCTTCGCCCTGTACCGCCTCTTCGCCGCGCCCGACGCGGTCGAAACCATGCGGGACCGTTACCTCAAGGGCGGAGTCGGCTACGGCGAGGTCAAGAAAGAGCTGCTCGGCCTCATGCTGGATTATTTCGCGCCCTACAGGAAAAAGCGTGACGAACTCGCCAAAGACAAGGGCGAGGTGATCCGCATACTCGCGAAAGGCGCGGAGAAGACGCGCGCGGTCGCGGTCAGGACCATGGACCGGGTAAAAGAGGTCACGGGGCTCGCCTATACTAAGAAATAGCTTCCCGAATTAAAACTCATCATATCAGAAACCCCCATCGGCTGCGCGCCCCCCAACCCCCCGGAGGGGGGCTTTAAATTTATGATGCCGCGCGTGGACCGGAGGACCGGCGCCACGCATTACACCATTCTCGGCCGCGATCGAGGTGATGGAAAAATTACCGGGGAGCTTCATGTCGGGACGCATCGCCGTCGTTTCCGCGGACCGCACCTCCAGCATGAAAAATACCACTGCTTCTGTTTCTGACGCAAGCGGTGAGTTTTCAGATTCGCTGATCAAGGCATACGCGTACTGATAATTACTCAAAAGCGGTTCGCTTACAACAAACAGCCCATCTTCCGACGGGCTGTTTGTTGCAAGTTCCATTCGGGGCTGCCGGGGACCGTCCGCTCTATGCCCGTTTCTTTATTACAATGACCGTAAGATCATCGGCGGGCTCTGCAAGGCCTATGAACTTGTCAAAATCATTCAACAGGCAGTCGAGTATCTCCCGGGCGCCGGCGTCAGGGGCGTTTTTCAAGGATTGTTTCAGACGGGCCAGCCCGTATTCCTCGCCCTCCCGGTTTTTCCCCTCGTACAGGCAGTCCGTGTAGAGAAGGAGAACATCGTTCGGCTTCAGCTGAAAGGAGAGGGTTTCATACGGTGCTTCAACGTCCCGCACTCCCATGAAGAATCCCCTGATGTCGTTATCCTTCCTGTTGACAATGCCGACTTCTCCGGTTTCTCCCTTTTTGCAGATGAGATCGGAATGAGCGGCGTTGACATATTCGACCGTGGGGCCGTTGAAGCGGAGCAGTATCCCGGTCAGATAGTTTTCGATGGCGCCGATCTCGTTGATAAGCTCCCTGTTCGACTTGTCGAGCACCTGGTTAAGCGGCTTTCCCGCGCCAGTCCGTATGTTTCTGAAGAAAATGGAGCGCGCGATCATGGTTATGAGACCGGAGGCCACGCCGTGGCCTGACACGTCAAAGATGCCGACGCCGGCCAGCTTCCCGCCAATTTCGTAGAAATCATAAAAATCGCCTGATACGCTGGACATGGGCTTGTAGGCAAACGCGATGTCCATGTCCCCGGTCTGCGGCGCCTGCTTCGGCAGCATGCCCGCCTGCACGTTTGCGGCCATTTCCATGTCTATGGCGGCCCGGCGCTGGGCATCCTCGAGCGTCTGATTGAAGTTCAATATGGTTTCATTCACCACCTCGAGCTCTTTCATCGCCTCCTCGAGCTCCTCGGTCCGGTCCCTGACCTTGTCCTCGAGGTGGATATTCAGCTCGAGGAGGTTGTTCTTCATCACGTTGATCCGGTCGGTGAGCCCCAGCGAAAGGGCGACGACGTTGAACACGGCACCGATCTGGATGCCGTAGTTGGTGATGAACACGTCCGGAAGCAGCGCGAAGGTCTTGAACACGTAGAGGAGGACGCCGGCCAGAAAGAGCATGTACGCGATAAGGTAATTGCGCGCTGCGCGCTGCTTGTACTTGAACACGAAAATAATAAGGGCGATTGAACCGAATCCAGCGGCAATTCCCGTCAGCGCGGTTGCCGATATGATGCTTATCCGGTAGTTGTTTATGACCAGTGTGAGGCAGGAGACCACAATGCCCGCGGCGATAATCACCTTGAGAATGGTGTCGATGACACGGTCATATTTCGGCACCTCGCCCATGTAGCGCGCAAACTGGATGATCGAGATGATGATTATTCCCATAAAAAAGGGCACGGCCAGGTTTGACCACCAGGGCCAGTTCGGCCAGAGATACTGGTACGCCAGTCCGGTCAGGGACATCATGAACAGGCAGAACGATATGATATAGAGCGCGCAGTATAAATAGCTCTGGTCTCTTATGGAAAGAAATATAATAAAGTTGTACGCGAACATGACGAGAAGAATGCCGTAAAACATCCAGAGGATCGGGGCCTCCTTGATCACCTGGCTGTTGAATGCTTCCCGCGACCAGATGACGAGCTCAATATTCACCGCGCTCTCTGTCCGGTATTCGAGATAACAGGTCAGGGACGCGCGCGCTTTCAGCGTCAGCGGAAAAACAAGGGAGCGATGGTCCACCGGGCGGATGCTGAACGGCTTTGCGTGGCCGATTTCGGTTGACGCATAGGCTTTCCCGTCGGGGACAAAGAGCCGGAGGTGGGAGATGAGCGGATAAGCCTGCTCCAGGTACAGGTCAACATCCTCCCCGGATCTGTTCTTAAGAGTAAACCTGACCCAGTATACCGATGTGGTGAATCCGAAATTGGGGGTTGCCGTGTCCGATTTTTCCCATTTACCCGCCATAGCGGCGCCGGCAATATCTTTGATGCCGAGCCGTCCCCCGCGGTCCTCATAATACTCGATACTGGTGCCGATCGGTATTTTGTTGACTGATTTGTCTATGGGAATTGTCCGGGCCCCGGCGCTGGAAGGGATATAAATAATCAACAATATCGCCAGCTGGAAGCCGATGGAAATACAGGCCTTATGCGATCGCGTATGTGGTGCGGGTAATTGTTTGATCATGGCATACATTGGTACACAATAAATCAGACAACCCATCTGTTAAAATTGCAACAACAATTTTACCCTACTCTATAGGAATGTGCTCTCTCATAGGTTGCGGCCTATGGGAGTAGGGTCAGGAGATGGCGCCGTTGGCATCACCCCGGTTTCCATCTCCTGCCTCATCAAACCGTGCATGCAGTTCTCCCGCACACGGCTTACCGACAATCTTCTTTCCGCAGCGTTCAAGGTCTGCAACCGACTGTCCCCGGCAGGTAAAATCTTTCTATGCCGCTATAGTTGTAATACCAGTTTTTGAACTTCTCCTTCGATAACCGGTGACGATTTCCACCCTGTTTACTCATGAAACCGAAATAATCGGAATAATAGATACTCATCCAATTGTTTGAATTTCATGGTCGAGTTGCCTGTCTTAAAGTAATTTCTCCATCCCCGCATTAAGGGATTAAGCTTCCCCTTAATCATTTCCGGGGTGAGTCGAAACATACTTTCTGTCGGTTATTTCCTTGATTCTCACTCTGATACTTTTCATTGCCTTCGTAGAAGGCCAGCAGTACGGCGCAATTTTACCGCTGGTCGCAGACCGACTCTTCCGGAAGTAAAACCCCAGAAAGTCGAAGCCATCCTCATTAATGCCCACCACCCGGGTCTTTTCCGGATGCAGCGTAAGTTTCAGCCGTTGCATAAAATTGGATGCTTCACGGTACGCTTTTTGCGCCTCACTTCTGTAGCGACATACTATGACGCAGTCATCGGCGTAATGAATCAACCGCCCCACGTGTTTAAACCGGCTATTCCAGTGCATATCAAAGACGTGGAGATATATGTTCGCAAGTAGAGGACTGATAACCCCTCCCTGCGGAGAACCAGTGTTCGTTGCCGTGTATCTTCCTTCAGCCACCACCCCTGATTTTAACCAGAGCGTGATCAGCTTCAGCACTCGACGATCGCTTATGCGCCTTCGAAGGAGCGCAAGCAGTGTGTCATGATCAATGGAGTCAAAATACCCTTTGATGTCCATGTCCACCACCCACCAGCTCCGCACAAGCGTTCCCTTGAGGTCGTTCACCGCGTTCGTTGCACTTCTCTTCGGCCGAAAGCCATACGAGTTCGGCTGAAAGTTCGCCTCGAATATCGGCTCAATTACGATCTTACACGCTTGTTGCACAACCCGATCCTTTATGGTCGGTATCCCCAGCGGTCTTTCTCCTCCATCTGTCTTCGGTATCGTTACCCGGAGAACCGGTTTGGGACGATACGTCTTTTCCTTCAGCTCCTTTTCAATCGCGTTGAGAAAGTTTTCCACTCCCTCTTTCTCGATATCCTCGAAGCTGATACCGTCTACGCCCGCCGCGCCCTTGTTCGATCTTACCTCATGCAACGCCCGCCACAGTACATCGGGACGGTGAATTCGGTCATAGAGCGCATGGAATCTTCGATTCCTGCTCCTCTTGGCTGCCAGATATAATGTTCGTTGAAGTTCTTGTGACTTTTTCATCACTGTCGCCAGCGGTGTTGTTGATTTTTCATCATGCACTGTCACTTACCTTCTTACTCCCGTTTGATTGAAGCAGAGGTCCTTCCCTATGCCGAGTTATGTTGTCTCGGCACTCATCGGTACTATGACCTCCTCCGACTTCTCCGCAGGCGTCCCGTCTGAATTCATCTCATCGACTTATACAGACAGTCTCACCGGATGTGTAGCCGGCGACCTGCGGAGATCTCTTCTGTTCCGTCGTCTGCTTTCACAACATTCCGTTTCCCTTACGCCGGAGGGTTCCTCGGGACTGCATTCCCAGATTCTTCATCCCTTCTGCTGCCTTCGTCCCATTGTGACGGACTCGGCACCCTCTTGCCCGGTTGTTACCGGTTAAACTTACGACGCTGCAGAATTCACTTTATGTTACGGACTGCTGTTTCGCACGTTCTTCTCGAACTATTTTCCTCCCTTAGACACATTCAGTCACCCGATGCATCCGAGGATAGCTACCCGACTCTCTGGCGTTTATCGGGGCTGGACTTTCACCAGTGAGCAAACGACAGCTTACAGAACGGACCTGAATGAACCTTATCGGTACCAGCATATCGTATTTGAATGCATCTTTCAATACAAAAGGCGCTGGACAGGGTGCTTAAAATTCAAATACAGCGCGGCCCGTTTTTCAATCCGACCCATGTTGGGAGCATCAGGCCTGTACGCATCCATGAAAACTTGTCTGATCCTTTCCCCGGGCGATAGAGACATTATTTTCCCGGGATCGTATCCCCAGTCCAGAAGAATGTCATGGGCCTTTCGTGCTGAAATTTTAAGCGACTTATAGACCACTGAGCGGCCGTTGCTTTCCCTTATTTTAGGGGCGCAGGAAAAAGAGACTTCAGTGACATGGGTCTCAAGCGAGCGTTTCGCCCGCTCGATTTGCGTCTTTTTATTGTGCTCACCGTGGGAAGGTATAAAAATAAACTTTGTATCGTCCGGACCGATCCCTCCGACAAAGATGGGTACGCCGTAATCTATGCCGTTTAGATTCGACGCTAACAACTGCGTGCCTGCAACCGACATTACATTATCATAGCTTATTCTCCTGTCAAAGAAATCGACGAAAAACGTTGAGATTCTTCTATATTTTTCGTAAAACCTGCTGGAACGTCCCATCCCGATCCTTTCGAGTTTCATCTCACCAAATGAATCCTTCAGGACATTGCAGATCCATCTATATTGAGTCAGGGGGTCGCTTTTTTTTATGATATCATTATACTGCGTCCGCACGATGCCAAGACCATTGTATCCTTTCTGAATGTCGACACGCCCCTCCGGATTCATGTGCCCCTGGGCGATATACTCCGTGGCCCGGGTTATCCCCATTTCCATACCGAGAAGGGCTGTCTCAATGGATGAAATCGAGACATTCAGGCCGGTGTCCCGGACTATTTTATTTCTGAGCCTGAGAATGTTGCTGTTGGTTACGTCTATCTGGCTCCCTACAGGGAGAAGATGGGAGTCATCGAAATGATTTAACTTCAGCCACCCTTTTTTATTCGGCCTTGTTGCGGCGGGAGCAAGATGGAACCTGTAGGGATTGGTGAATGTTCTCGTGCTCTGGTTTAAAAAAGAAGCATCTCCCATGACGAGGTGGTTGTGGACAAGATGGATGTACAGCGCCAGCGGCACGCCGTCAATGAGATGATTATATACTACACCCATAATCTTGTACGACCGGTTTTTTCTATCATAGTCAATTTCAATCAATACCGGCTTTGAAAAGTCCCAGGAAAGATTAAAATCAATATGGTAACCGCTAACTATATCGTCATCTGAAAACAGGCGTCCCTCCTTCACCTGAACGTCCGCCTCAATGAGCATGTCGCCGTAATGAGTTAATGCCAGACGCATTGCTTCCATGGCTGAGCTGCGGATGGCATCCGGGCTTTTGAAATCCGGAGCGGTTCCCCTTACTTCAATACCAAAACCGAAGTGCTTGGCGTATTTTAACCGTAAAAATTCCCACCCGGTGGTTATTGTATTCAGTCCGAGCCTGGTTTTAATGTAATGTCTGGGGAATGATACGACCCCTCCTGCTTTAATTGCTCCGACTATGGCATTCATATTAATCTCCTTTATCTTTTTGAACTCGGGATTAATATAAGCCTTTTCCAGCTATCCGGCTTTTCAATCGGATAGGTTCTATCCTTTTGATAATGTCATTTTTGCATGTGCTGAAATGACGCTTAAACGAAATGGTAGGGGATTAATTCAATATTATTTGGTTTTTTTGTATTCCGAGGGTGTGGTGCCGGTAATTTTTTTAAAGGCCCTGTTAAAGGTAGACATGCTTTCAAAACCGGCTTCAAGGGCAATATCAAGGATCAGCATATCCCCTTTTTCGATTTTTTCAATAATTCTTTTTACCCGGAGTTCGTTGATATAGTCATTTATTTTTTTCCCGGTATAGGACATAAAAATCCTGCTCATATAGTTCGGGTTCATATCAACGGCGGCAGCCAGCCCCTCCCTTGATATATCATAGGTGAAATTTTCCTGGATAAAGGAAATCACCCTTTTCAGTTTTTCCTCTGAGGATTCAGTTATCACGGGCCTCTCACCGCCGGAGCCGGTTTCCGGCGCCGCTGGTTTTTTTAATTTATCGTACAATAGGGCCATTTCTATCTGTTTTTTCATGTAATCATTTGCAAAGAGCATTAAAAAATTCGTTATTATCGCAGGTGAAATAAATACGGCGAAAATGCCATATGAGCACCATCCGATCCCGTACGAGGTCCCTTCCCATATGATAGTCAGACCAGCAAGGAAGAGCATGGCCGCGATCATCCTGACCTTGAATTTATCGGGCTGCAATGAGTTTAGTTTATAGGTCATGAATCCCAGATAGGGGACACCGGTTATGATAACGAGCACCAAAAGGAGTATGGTAAAAACAGTTTTCAGCGGATTGGAAAAGAAACTTATATTTATAATAATCAACGCCAGAATAACCGAAATAAAGGCAACGGCGATCTTGTTATATCGCTCGAGCCTGATCCAGTATTGTGATTGGATCACGAAAATCAGGACAATGATAAAGATTGGAATCATAGCTTTTAAGATGATAATTTGAATGGAAAGCTGGATTTCCAGTGGCACATTGAATAAGGGCGATTGATAGGGGAAAAAGAGGATCAGTATCAAAAGGATATAAAAGAACAGACCGATGGAGCAATATATCAATTTCCGTTCAACGCGGTTGTAATAAAAAAGAAGATAGAGGAGTACTGCAAAGCCAATATAGAGAGTAAGTAGCCCGAAGGGAAAAAGGAAAAACCAGAAATTATCCTGCGCCAGTTTCTCTTCAAAGGCCTGCCGGTCCAAAACCAGGACCCTGTTGGTCAGCCCTCCAAATTGATCGCTGAAAATTCCGATGCGTATCAATACCTCGTTAATTCCTTTTTTAAATATCCCCGGATTGACTGCATAGTTTCTTGGATAATGCAGTTCAAAAAAATCCTTTGATGATTTATTCCCCACCTGGTAATTATTGATAAATACTATGTCCGAATGATATATCCTGCCCAGGGATATGCCGTAATAGTCCTCCGGATTATTGTCTATGCTAAATCGGCCTTTGATCCATATATATTTTATAGTGGTCGGCGCCGCATTGCTTAACTTGAAGGTCCCGGGGATCTCGGCATCCTTCCATAACGTTTCGGCCGACAGGGATTCTTTTGATGAGGCATTTTCGAATGAAACAGCCCATGAATTTACCATTATGGCTTTTTTTGCTGTATTGACCTTAAGGCCGGGGACTAAATAATCCGATTGCGACTCACCAGCGGTCGAAAATATCAAAATGAGAAGTATTGTTGATAATATGTATTTCATCGTATTTTTTTGTGCAATTCCATATCCAGATAACCTGATCCTCAATACGAATATCAAGTTTGACTTTTTTTTAATTGAAGAAGCAGGATTTCTTTTTATTATTAATGATAATATTATAAAATGATAATAAAATGTCAATATAATACTGGAGGCTAAAATTTAACATGTCTTGTAACGTGCTTTGTGACATAAAAAGACAATAATGAAATAAATAATTTTTGCTATAGTAATTGCTCTGTTATCAGTTATATTTATTATCTAAGAAATTGCGCCCCTTCAGGTAAAGGGCCAGGTGACACAATGCGTTTTTCTTGTGCTGAGCTTGTCGAAGCATCTGCAATTGTTCTCTCTCAAATGAGGCCCCCTCTAACAGAAAAAGCACCGGACAGGGGGCTTAAAATTTTTCGCCTGAAACGTCTACCACAAGGGAAAACCCGATGCCCTGAAGCCCCTTGTCCGCTCCCGACTCCTTGATCGATTCTTTCGCCATTTCAGGACTGATTTCCGGCCCGGAGACTGCATGAAACCGGGGTGCGGGACCACGGGCATAAACGGAATATTGATGGTCCATAACCGGGCAGGCGGTTGCAGAATATTATTCAGCAGTTTTTCCGGATGTAATTCACAAGGTCGGTCGTTCTCCAGAATCATATTCCGGAAAGATTTTTCCGCAAAATATGCTATTATTAACTATTCTAATTGCTGCCAAATACTTCATAATTATTTCTATTTACCCCCTCCCCTTTGATTGCGGGGGCGCATATTATTGATTATTGGGTTTTGCAACATATCAATTATTCATACCGAGGTTTAGCGCCATGAAAAAAATTCTCTTTATCAATCCGACTATAAACAATACCGTATTCGGGAAAATGAAAATGCTGGCCCTGCCGCCGATGGGACTCGGCGTTCTCGCGAGCAGGACGCCCGAGCATTATAAGGTTAGCATTATTGATGAAAACCTCGAGGCCATTGATTTCAACACGCCTGCCGACCTTGTGGCGGTAACCGCAACGACCGGACAGGCGCCACGGGCGTATCAGATCATCCAGGAATTCAAAAAGAAGGGAGTCCCCACCATCATGGGCGGAATACACGCTTCGGTTATGACCGAAGAGGCGGTCAGGTTCGCGGACTCGGTCGCGGTGGGAGAGGCGGATGAATTATGGCCGGTCATAGTAAAGGATTTTGAAGAAGGAAAAATGAAGAAGGTCTACCGGGCCGAGGCCTTTCCCTCGCTGGAGAAAATCCCTAAAATAAACAGAAAGCTTTTTTCGAAGAAATACATGATCCATTCGGTGCAGACTTCGCGCGGGTGCCCCTGCAACTGCAGTTTCTGCTCCGTTACGAGGTTTAACGGCGCGCGCTACCGGTTCCGCTCGATACCCGATGTCATTGAGGAGATTGAAGAGATTGAAGACCGGCGTTTTTTCATCGCGGATGACAGCATCGTCGGCCTCGGCCCCGAGGGGATCGACCACGCCAAGCGGCTATTTAAAAGCCTGAAAGGCCTTGGAAAATCATGGGGATCGCAGGTATGCATAACCATCGCCGAGCATGATGATTTATTGAAGGCGGCCGCCGAGGCGGGGGCGAACACCTTTTATATCGGGTTTGAATCGATCGAGGCCGAATCACTCAAATCCGTAAACAAGAACGTGAACCTGCGTCCCATGATAAAGAATTATAAAAACACGATCAGGAAATTTCATGATCACGGAATCGGCGTGATCGGCGGCTTCATCCTTGGTACGGACGGCGATACGAAGGAGATTTTCGATAAGACGATCGAGTTTATCCATGAGACCGGAATAGACGGCAGCCAGTTTACCATAATGACGCCTTTCCCGGGTACCCGTCTCTACAACCAGGTTGAAAAGGAAGGCCGTCTGCTGTTCACCAACTATCCGGAAGACTGGGTGAAGTACAACGCCTATGAAGCGGTAATACAGCCGCGCAACATGACGATCGACGAGCTGGTGGCGGGGTGGCGGAATGTGTACAGCGAGACATCATCGCCGGTGCGGTCACTGAGGCGGAGCCTGAAGACCCTCATGAACACGGGGAGCGTGGTCAATGCATCGATCAATCTCTTCTGGAACTACTATAACTACAAGGCCGTTCGGGACTCGGGGATGAACATCGACGCGCCGCTTTAAAAAGGCGGCCGGCGCCCTCATCAAAGCAGTTCCTGCTCGTGTTTACGTCGATATTCAGCGGGCGTAATGCCGGTCATCTTTTTAAATGTCGAATGAAATGCGGAGTATGAGTTAAACCCGACGGCGAAAGTGATGGAGATGATCTGTCTCCGGGGCTGTTCCAGCAGCATCTTCTTCGCTTCATCGATGCGGTAACCGTTGACGAAATTGTTGAAGTTTTTTTCATGGTACGTGTTCAGGAACTGGGAAAGCTGGTTTTTCGTCAGCTCGAGCGCTTCGCTGAGGCGTCCCAGAGACAGGTCCTCATCGCAGAACAGCTTCTCCTCCTCCATTATAATTTTCAACTGCCTGTTAATGCTCTTCTGGTTTATATTGTCGAGGTATGATTTTGCGTATTTCTTTTTTTTCGGCGGTATCGACCCGAACTGCATCAGGTAGGGATACCTTGAGGAGATCAGATAAAAGCTTACTATTATAAGGCTGATAATGACATTGTCAAGCATGAGGAGCTTCTCTGAAAGCGTTACCGACCCGGCGATGCCGACGACGCCGAGGAAAAGCCATATGATGAGCAGGGTAATCAGCAATATCAGCGGCTGGTACGCCATGTTCTCGCTGGGCTTGCGGAACCATATCTGCCAGATGGAGAGCGAAATGTAAAAAATCGGCAGCACGATCGCCGCAGCGGCTGAAATGAGTATCTGGATAAATTTGACGTCTTCTTGCAGAAGAAGCATGTTCACCATCTCTCGCTTTGTGTCGTCCGAAGCGAAGGCGAAAGGTATGATGATGATTACCACAACCATAAGGGGAATAAAATTAACGATATCATAATAGTAAAATTTCTGCTTGTTCTTGATAAAGCTCAGGACATACAGGTAGAGCAGCGGCCCCATGCTGATTTCGATCGGGATGAGAAGCAGGAAGTAATCAGGATATGATAAAATAAGCTTCGTGTGAAGCAGGTAAATGAACAGCGTTAGATAGCCGAGCTCGGCGATAAAGATGGCCAGGACTACGTTCCTGAAGCGCCATGGCCGCAGGAGCAGCCCGATGGCCATTAAAAAGCTCAGGAATATGGTCGGATACGTGATGTATGATATATCCATGTCGGTGATTCCGGTACTATTGCGTGCCTGTCAGTTTTATCGCTCACTGAATTAAGAAAGAATATCTTGCACAAAACAAATAATGTGTCAAGAAATTTAGTGGAATAAATACCACTGGCAGGGGGATGGTATTTTCCATTTGCGCTGTGCGGTACATTGCGATATGATTATTCAGGGGCCATCCATGAAAAGCGCATTCTGCGATAATTCAGGAGCGGTGATGAGGTCCTCGCACGGGAAGCGTTTCTCGAAGAGCGCCCGGACCACCGGCCCGGGCAGGGTAAAGGTGACGTGGCCAGGTTTTTAAAATCCAGTTATCAAGAACATCGTGGGTTTGTTGATAAATCGCCGGGCAGGAGGCCCGGCGATGCGAGGATGCCGCAGGAGGCGGCTTCCGGAGCGAAAGCCAGAAACAGCTCCTTTCACTCCTGGCAAGCCTTCAAAAAACAACCGGATTCAAAATACACACAAGACTGGAAATAATAACCGACAATAGCAATAGCCCGTCGCGGCGTTGAGCGACCGTGGGTGATGAGGAGCGCGAGGAGAAGAGGGCGAGAAGCCCTCTTCTCCTCGCAATATCCATGCCCGGCCGGTAGGACGGCGCGATATCGCTTGTTCGCAGGTACATGAGAGGAGAACGATTTGAGTATGCGAATGATAAAAACTTTCCGTGAGTTCATACGTGCCCCCGACGGGGGACAGGGGGTGTGTGTTATACGCCAAGCCGCTCGATCTTCTCGATAAAATCTTTCATATGCCGCGGCATCTCCGCCCGAAACGTCATCGTCTCGCCGCTCGCCGGGTGCGTGAACGAAAGCTCCACGGACGACAGCAGGAGATACGGCACACGGTATTTCTCCCACTTCTTGGAATAGATCGGATCGCCCACGATGGGGATGCCGGCCGCGGAAAGGTGGACGCGGATCTGGTGGGTCCTGCCGGTATGGAGGTCGATGTCGAGGAGCGTGAACACACCAGGCCGGCTGTTCCAGACACGCCGCACCCGGTACTCGGTGACTGCCTCTTTCCCCTTCTCGTCAACGGTCATCTTGTGACGGTACTTCCGGTGCCGTGCGATGGGCTGTTCGATCAGCGCGTGGTCGGTACCCGGCTTGCCGACCACCACCGCCGTGTACTTCTTGCGCACCCGCCGGTCGCCGAACTCCCCGGCGAGGAAGCGGTGGGACGCATCGTCCTTGGCGATCACCATGAGCCCGGAGGTGTCCTTGTCCAGGCGGTGCACGATCCCCGGCCGGGCCACGCCGCCGATGGAGGAAAGGTCCCGCACATGGTACAGGAGGCCGTTCACGAGGGTGCGGTCCCAGTTGCCGGGCCCCGGGTGCACCACGAGGCCGGGCTGTTTGTTGACCACCACGATCGAGCTGTCCTGGTACACAATTTCCAGGGGGATGTCCTGCGGTTCCAGCTCCAGCGGCGCCGGCTCGGGGATATCGATCATGATCCGGTCATCCGTCTTGACCTTGTAATTCTGCTTGATCGCAGCCTCGTTGACCCTGATAGCGCCTCCCTTTATCAGCTTCTGGATATAGCTCCGGGACAGGTCAAGTTCGAGTGACGAGGTGAGGAACCGGTCCGCCCGCTCCAGGTTGTTTTCTTCCGGTACGATTATTTCGATTATTTCGTGTGCCATGTTATGCGTGTAACGATAATTCTGCGGGATAAAATAGCAACCTTTTTATCATTCCCGGGCCCCATTCCACCGAATGCCCGCACTGTTATTTTTGTTTTGACAAAGTTCGGGCAATTCGATAGTATTAGATGTAAGACCACGGGGGAAGGAGAGCCCGTCGTGGCGCCCGATTCCACGCACGTATAGACATGCGTCGCAATCATAGATCATGTACCGGTGGACTGCAATGAAAATCAAGGTTTTCTTACTCATCTCGGCCGTAATCTGCCTCATGCTGACCACGGGCACCGACCTGCTGGCCGACACCATCATGCTGTACCAGGGGTCGGTCATGACGGGTAAAATCATCAGTGAAGACAAGGCCGCAATCGTACTCGCGAATTACTACGGCACCTACCGTATCAAAAAGATCAAGATCGACGACATTTACGCGACCGGTTCATACACCGAAGATATCGCGCTCTACCAGAAACTGGGCCTCCCGTACAACGAGGAGAGCATCAGGAGAAACTATCTCGCCGGGCAGGCGAAAAAGGATGGAACCTGGTCCCGGCCGATCAGGGAGCCGGAAACGCAGGAAGAGCAGAAGCCGGAAGAAAAGGAAGCGGAAAAGCCTGCCGTGCCCGAAGAGAAAGAAGCGGAGAAGCGCAGGGCCGTGGCCCCGGCGGGCGACCACTGGAACAGCGGAAGGATCTCCCTGTCAGGAGCCTTTCACTACAACCTCGGGTCCAGCAGCGGCTCAACGCTATACGGGTACGCGGGATATTTCGCGCTCGACCAGGGACTTGATTTCACGTCCGGCGGCCGGAAGCCCGGCATTCCCGGCCTCAGGTTTGAAGGGGGCTATCTCTCTTTCAAGAGAGGTTCATATTCAGTGACGGGCTACATCGCCGGAGGCGGGCTCATGTGGGCCCTCCCCTCCATGAAAAACAGCTGGGGCTGCTTCATCATTGCGCTCATACCCGCCGCGACGTACCTTGAAGTGAACGTGCCCGGTTCATTTCCGGGATTCGGAGGCAGCAAAGCATCCGGCATCAACTTCGCGGGGCAGGCCCTTTTCGGATACCAAAAATCGTGGGGCGTGTTCTCGATCTTCATCCAGGCGCGGTACATGTATATCCATGCCAGCGGTTCATATTTCCACTCGATCGCCGGAGAAGCCGGGTTCGGGTTCAACGCCTGGTAGGGGCCCGGCATGGCGGCGACGCCAGCTATTCGTTTATCTTCTCGATAATACCATCCTGTTCAAGTTTCTGTATCTTGTTGCGCTCATCGTCCATGTACAATTTGGTCGCCGGATCAGTCACGGCTTCGGGCTCCGGAGCCTTCATGGTTTCAGCCCCGGATTCCGGTTTCATTTTGGTGTCTGTTTTGTTATCATCAATCCTGTTGATCTGTGCGTCAGGCCTGTTTTCTCCGTTCGGGTCCTCTTCAACCAGGGGCTTCATTTCCTCTACCGGCGCCGGTACGGGCTCCGGTTTCAGTTCCGGTTGTTTGATCACTTCCGGCTCCGGTTGTATGATCACTTCCGGTTCCGGCTTCGGTTCCGGCTTCGTTCCGGCTTCCCCTCTGTTTCCGCGCCGCCGGGGCAGGCTTCCTGTCCGGTGATTTCAGGAGCTCCATCGGTTCACCCTGGAGATCCCCGGACACGTCCACGCCCGACATAAATGCGTTAAACCTTTCCGTATGCCTGGCAAAGACCTTCAGCGGCGCACGGCACTCGACGGACAGCAGGGCGTCCCCGTACTTCATGAGCATGGTGCGCTGGAGGATCTTCCCCGCGCGCGTGCGATAGTCAACCACATGTATCCGGATGGAGACGTTGCCGCCGACCGCTATCTCCTTTGAATCAATGACCTTCAGGTAGCCGGTCCCGATTGTACGCGCATGCCACCGCCTGGGATTTTCCCACCTGGTCCTGTTGTCGCCCTCATAGCGGGAAGCGGAGACGGTGATTTTCGCGCCGTCACGCCGAGACAGCCGGAGGACATTGGCGACGTCCCCCTCCCTGTAGGATCTACTCCATTTCTCCGGCACGCAGACGCTGTAGCGATAGGTCTGGTCCACATACCGCGTGCAATCCGCTTCAGCGGCGGCCGCCGCAAAACCGGCGCAGAAAATGAAACATGTCATCAATAAATATTTCATAAAAGGTATCTTCTGGTAGATGTAGTATCGCAAAAAACCTGATCATTGATATATATAGCACACCTGATTGCCCCTGTCCACAACAATTTAACGGGTAGGCGGCGTTTTATGCCCTGGCAGGGCAGACGGGCGACAGCAGGCAGGATAATCTGGTTGACAGCAACAACAGAAAAGCGGGATGATCTGTGATCACCGGAGCGGGAGCGGGATGAAAGCATTTACGCATGAAGCGGTATTATTCTTTAAAAACAGGGCCGGAAAAGTTTCCGCCTACATGGCCACGCTCTACTACCTGGAGATCATAGCCCTCATGTTCGGTCTCCTTTTCCTGTATGGCAAGGCGGTATCCATCATGGCCGGATCTGCGCTGACCCTGCTCCTGACCTATCATATCATCCGGCTCTACCTGGGAAGCGATCTGCACCGGAAACTCCAGCTTGCCGTCATCGACCTGCACGCGGCGTTCGCCGCCGGGTTCCTGTTCTATGCGCTGGCGCAGGCCGCGCCGATCGATCCGGCCTCCCTGCCGCTGCTTCTGACAAGGACGGCCATCCTTGCCTGCGAAGTGCCCCTGCTCCTGCTCCTCACGGGCGATAGCGCACGAAGCGGGTTCCATTGAACCGTTGATTGCGCACGCGCTCCCGCGCGCACGGCCCGCAGGGCGGCGGCCCAGGTTGATAAATGATTATGCCGTCATGGGGTCAGTGTATCGCCGGCTCGTTGATGACCGGGTAGGCGGCCGCCGCGTATCGATCTTCCTTAATTACATTCCTGAACTTGTGCATCGTGAAATACGGAAGATCGACCACGGAGAGGTTCAGGAGTTCCCGCGGCAGGGGGCCGCCCGGATCGGTGACCGTCTGGTAGGCAATCATGACGTCCCCCGACTTCAACGGCCTGAAGGTCCAGGTCGCTTTCATCATGGGGATCCTGAGCCTGCGCGGCTGGGCGGGCAGGTAATCGGGCTTGCCCGTGATGGCGATGGTGACCGACTTGTCCTCCGGGTCCTGGCTCATGAGGGAATAGACGACGACGTCCCTGTCGGTCGCCGGCCAGGGTGCATCGGTGACCGTGTAGGTGATCCGCTCCTGTATGTTGATATACCTGAGCAGCTTCGACTCCGTGCAATTATGCATCCACCTCGTGTACGAAGCGGTATCATCGAAGGTGGCGACCATGCTTGACAGGCGGATCCCCCTGACAAGCATCACGCCGAGGAATTCCTTCAGATTCTGATCCGGAACGTCCCTGAGATAGGCGCGAATACCGTCCTTGTTCTTCTGCAGCTTCCAGCTGTTGTCAGCAGCGGCGCGGAACGAGAACGCCTGGGCGAGAAATAATGACAGGATAAAGATAACGGTTTTTCCACCGGTTTTCATGACAATTGACAAGCTCCTTCCATAATAAAATACATCATAGAGAGACCGCGGCAGTGGCCGCCCGGTTCTCATTTTTTTTACATATTTTCAGAAACTGCCCTGCCGAATTCAGAGCATTTCAGCAGGGTCGCGCCCTGCATCTGGCGCTCCAGGTCGTAGGTGACCTTCTTCTGCTGTATCGTCTTCTCCAGGCCCCGTATCAGCAGGTCGGCGGCCTCCTTCCATCCCAGGAAACGGAGCATCATCTCGCCGGAAAGGATCAGCGAGCCGGGGTTTACCTTGTCCTGGCCCGCGTATTTCGGCGCGGTGCCGTGGGTCGCCTCGAATACCGCCTCGCTGTCGCCGATGTTCGCCCCCGGCGCCATGCCGAGACCTCCCACCTGCGCCGCAAGCGCGTCGGAGAGGTAGTCGCCGTTCAGGTTGGGCGTGGCGATAACATCATACTCGTCGGGGCGCAGGATGATCTGCTGGAACATGGCGTCCGCGATCCGGTCCTTGACCACGATCGTTCCCGCTGGCGCCTTCCCGTCATGGGACTTCCACAGCTCGTCCTCGGTGATCGTGCGCCCGCCGAATTCTTCCCGCGCGACCTCGTATCCCCAGTCGCGGAACGCCCCTTCAGTGAACTTCATGATATTGCCCTTGTGCACCAGGGTCACCGAGGCGCGGTGATTGTCGATGGCGTACTCGATCGCCCGCCGCACCAGGTTTTTCGAGTTCTGCATGCTGATCGGCTTGATGCCGATGCCGGCGTCTGCGGGGATGTCGGCGCCCATCTCCTTCGTCAGGAAGCCGATCACCCTGCCCGCTTCCGGGCTCCCCTGCTTCCACTCGATGCCGGCGTACACGTCCTCCATGTTCTCCCGGTAGATCACCATGTTCACCTTCTCCGGCTGCTTGACCGGGCTCGGCACGCCCTGCAGGTAGCGGACGGGCCTGACGCAGGCATACAGCTTCAGCTTCTGCCGCAGGGTCACGTTGATGCTCCGGATCCCGCCGCCCACCGGCGTGGTAAGAGGCCCCTTGATCGCCACCTTGAATGTGCGGATCGCGTCAAGGGTCGCGTCCGGGAGCCAGCTGCCGGTCTCCTTGAACGATTTTTCGCCGGCCATGACCTCCCTCCAGTCGATCTTCCTCCTGCCGGCGTAGCTTTTCTCAACCGCGGCATCGAGCGCTATCTTTGTCGCGCGCCAGATGTCCGGGCCGGTACCATCGCCCTCCATGAAGAGTATCACCGGGTTGTCCGGCACGGTGATTTTGCCATGTTCATACTGTATTATCTGTCCGCTCATGATTGATCCTTTTTTTACATTATCTATACTTTCATTAAACAGGGGCAACTATTAAAAATCGGTTAAAATTTGTCAAACCTCAATTTTGTCCGATCCAGATTGAAAGATGAATATGCGGATACAAGGGGGTCCGGAGCCGTCCCGGCGCTACTCGTACTTCGATTTTTCCAGGTTTTTTAGTTTTGACTTCTCGATCGAATGTTCGAGCGACAGGAGGTGCCGGTCGGCGCGGAACAGCAGCGCAAACCCGGCGAGTAACGCCGCATTGCGGACAAGGAGCCAGGGCCCCAGGGTCCCGGCAGAACCCAGGCCGGTTAAGGCCGGCTGGAAACAGCCGCAATCGATCAGGCGCCCGCGCGCCAGGTTGACCGATACGGCGATCATGAAAACGGCCATGAGCAGGACGGCGATGGCGGAGGATGCCCTCACCCTGAACCCTGCGAGGAGCGAGAGGCCGATGATGCATTCAAGGGCCGGGATCACCAACGCGGCATAGGGAGCGAGGAGCGCGGGGAGGATGTCATACTGAACGACCGCCGCCGCGAAGAGCGACGGGTCAGCCATCTTTACCGCCCCGGAAAAAAGCATCAGCCCGCCGAGCGGCAACCGCACCGCGGTCGTGAGCCAATTCCCGTACAGCACCCCGCCGATCGCCCGCCGTATCCCGCTTTCACCATTCATCTATTCACCCCGCTCCACGGGGCATCCCTGCGATCGCCACTCCGTGAAGCCCTTTTCCATGATATAGAGCACCCTGCCGTATCCCCGCTCCCTGAACAGCTTTGCCAGGGTGCGGGACGCGCCGCAGGCGGCGCTTTCACAGTAAATGACCACCTCGTCCCGCCGGTCAAGAAAGGAGAGGTCGGGACCCGCGCCCTTCGGCTCAAGCAGATCGAGCAGCGGGACGGAGACCGCCCCGGGTATGCGGGCATACTCGTATTCGGCCCGCTCCCGCGCGTCAACGAAAAGCGCGCCTGCGTCGCGCTTTACCCGCGCCTCGTCAACCGATATCGCCACTATCGACCGCTCGTCGATCTCCGGCCTGCTCACCAGCACAAACCCGCGCGGGTGCAGGAGGTTGACGGCCGCGCCGAAGGCGCACGCCGAGACAAAGAGCACGGTCATCTCCTTCAGCAACCGGGCGGTGATGCGTTTCCCGTTAACCGGCATTTTCTTTCAACCCGTTTCCATACATGTGCGTACCGGCCATCTCGTATATTTTCCTGCCAATGAAAAGCCGCACCAGGTCGCGGTCAAGCACCCCCTGCGCGGCCTCATCCTCCAGGATGCCGAGCACCCGCTCGAGAGGCACCGCCTGTTTGTAGGGACGGTCGCCGGCCGTCAGGGCGTCAAAGATGTCCGCGATTGCCATGATGCGCGACTGCAGCAGGGTGCTCTCCCGCCCCCTGAGGCCGTCAGGGTACCCGGTGCCGTCCATCTTCTCATGGTGCCGCAGCGCGATCTCCGGGATGTTCCGGTACTCGGGCGGCCAGGGGATCTTGCTCACAAAGCAGTAGGTGTGCGTCACGTGGCTCTCGATCTCTTTCCTCTCCATCGGGTTGAGGCTGCCCCTTCTGATCGAAAGATTTATTTTATCGGCCTGAGAAATGATCGGCAGGCGGTCTCCGTCCATGGTGATGCACTCGACCTCCTCTATCTCGGATATTATCCGCCCCAGGGTCTCCTCAAGATTTTCATACATCAGCGCCGGCTCGTTCATCTCGCACAGCTTTTCCTTGATGGCGACGATCCTCCGGAGGTGGTCCCTCTTCTCCCTGACCAGGGAGTCGTACGCCGTGTCGGCGTTCCCGTTATTCCCCGCCGATTTCAGCAGCTCCGCTTCGCGGCCGGAGTACTGGATCTCCAGAAACCGGTAGAGGTAATTCAGCCGGAGGCACAGGCTGTCGAAGTCCTTCGGGTAGAGCTTCTTGGATTTCTTGAATACCGACAGGTCGATGTAGACCTTGCCGTAATCGTGCAGGAGCGCGGCCAGCTCCAGCTCCTTGATCTGGGTCTCCGTGAAATTGAAATTCTTAAGGTAGCCCTCATCCGTATCGTTCACCGCCCGGGCCATCGCGACGCATATCTCCGCCACGCGGAAGGAGTGGCCGGAGGTGGCGGGGTCGCGCGATTCGATGGCGGACACCGACGCCTTGACAAACTCCTCGAACTGGTTCTGGATCTGCATAATCATACGGTTGTTCTCTATGGCGATGGCGGCCTGGCCCGCCACGGCCTCCATGAGGCTGTCGTATTTCTTATCAAAGGTCACCACGTAGCGGTCGAAGTCCTCCGGTGATTCGAGCTTGATGCTGAAGGCCTCGTACCCGCCGTTGGTGACCACGTCCAGGCTCTCCTTGCAGTTCAAAAGCTGGATCACGCCGATGATTTCATCCACGTGGTTTTTCATCGGGACCACCAGCATCGACTTTGACCGGTAGCTGTATTTTTCATCGAACGAGGTGTTGAAGGAATAGGGCGCACCCGCCGGGAGCCTGCTCGCGTCGGGAATGTTCAGCACCTGGCCGGTAACGGCGACATACCCGGAGATCGACTTCTTGTCCATGGGAATGACCCGCTCCTCGAGGGGGATGTCGCGCGAATAGGTATGCGAGTATTTGAACCGCAGGTGCTTTTTTCCTTCGGGGCCCTCCTCGACGAGGAAAATACTCCCGGCGTCCGCGCCCGTGATGCGCTTGCTCAGGAACAGGATCAGCCGGAGCAGCTTTTCCTGGTTCTTTTCTATGGAGAGGGCCCGCCCGATGTTGACCAGGTCTTCCTGGTCCTTCTTCATATCTATCAGCTTCGCCAGGTAGGACTCCTGCAGAGAGCGGCTTATGTAGAGCTCGTTTATGGCCAGCAGGGACTTCCGCACCGCGATGGTGAATTCGGGCCCGGAGAGGGGGGCCAGGCGGAACTCCGATATTTCCCGTAGCGTATTAAAATCGAGCCGGAGGGCCTCCTGCTCGCTGCCGAAAACGACAAACTGGTACGATATTTCGCCGAAGGAGCATGCGCCGAGTATCGCATCGCAATCATGGTATTCGCCGACGCGGACAAACAGCACCGCCAGGATATGGTCTTCGCCCCGCGCTCCGAGCAGGGCGCGCACTTCCGATCGTATATCGCGGGCCTGGATGACAGTGCATTCATTGTGCGCCGGGACAGAGACATATTCCCGCGCCAGTTCCGATATAAGGACGATACTCTTGTTTCTTACGAGAAGACAATCCATGTGCCGACCTATTCGCCGATATGCCTCAACACTATAGTCCTCTCCCATGTCGTCAATGATTATTTTCAGGCGCGGTACGCGGAAAAAAAATCAGCCTGAGCGGGCCGCGTATTCCTGCGCGCGGCCATTGCCGCGGAATTATACTTGACAGATAAAATTTTCTGGTAGACCTTCAAATCCGGCTCACAACATAGTAATGTATTCATAAAAAACGTAACGCAGGAACAGAGCGGATGCGCGATACCGCTGAACTCAACATCCCCAAGACCCTTGAGGAAATCGGCGATGCCGTCATGGCCTCGCTCGCCTACAAGCGGTACCCGCTCGACATGATCGACACGATGATGAACGCCATCGAGGAGATCATGGATCATCCCGCGAACCGCAAAAAGTGCGAGGACCACCTGAAATCCTCCGGCAGCAATTATGTCCTCTTCTTTCTTTCCAATATTCTGTACAACCTCAAGCAGCGCGGCCAGCTGGTGCTCTCCGACGATGTAATGAAATGGCTCGGCAGCGTATGGAAGAACTTTCTCAAGAGAAATAAAATCTATCAGGACATATTCCCGCAGGTCGATGAATACCGCATCACACTGCACGCGTATTATCCCGGGGCCGGCACCTTCATCAGCCAGATAGACAACGTTAACCTGATAAAGGACGACTTCATCGTCGACGCGGAAGCCGAGGAGAGCCCCCTGCGGAAACTGGAGCGGTTCTACCAGTCGGCATGGGACATCCTGAACGCGATGAAGCCGAGTTATTTTTTCCTGCTCGATTATTACTATGAAAAAAAAATGAGCACCGGCCTCGATTCCGACGAGGCGGTGGCCCTTGAGACCGGCGGGCTGGCGAAGTTCGGCCAGCTGAATTACACCTACGTCGAGATCACGACCCTGGTATGCCAGGCCCTCGGGATACTCGAAGCGGCATACCTCATATTGAAAAAAAAGAAGTCGCAGCGCCGGCTCATCAACGTAAACGGGAAGCAGAAATTCCTGACCACGCCGGAGATATATAATATGTACCTCGACCGCTTCAATTCGATGAAAAAGGAGCTGTCGAGCCTGAACAGGTAAGCCCGGCCCCGCCATGACCGCACACAAGAACAGGGACATCATCAACATCCTCGGCAATATCCCGATCTTCCAGGGACTGGAAGCGGCCGATTACGCTGACATCATACCCCTGCTCCGCCAGGAGTCATTCCCGCCCGGCGTGTATATCATCAAGGAAGGATCGCACGGCGATTCCATGTGTGTCATCATTCGGGGCTCCGTGAAGGTGACCAAGACCGACGAGGCAAACGAGGAGATATTGCTCGAGACCCTCTACTCCGGCTCCTATTTCGGCGAATTTTCGCTGGTCGACAACATGCCGCGGTCGGCCAACGTCGTCACCGCGGAAGAGACAGAGCTGTTCCGCCTGTCGAAGAAGGACTTTGACGCCCTGCTGGCGAGAAACAGCGCCATATCCGGCGCCTTTTACAAGAACTGCCTCGAGGTCACCTTCTCCCGCTTCAGGAGCATCATCTCGAACTTCGCGTTCTCGCAGCACACCCTGCGCCAGAAATCCACCCGGCTGGAAGAGCTGAGCCGCGACCTCTCCCTGGCCAGAAAGATACAGAGCTATTTCATCAACCGCGACCTCCTTGATTTGCAGGACCCCATTCTCCCCGGTGTCAGGCATTCCTACCTGTACCGGCCCTGCATCGAGATCGGCGGCGACTTCCTCAACGTGTCCGCGCTCAGGCGCGGCCGGGCCGCCATCATCATCGCCGACATCATGGGTCACGGCATCACCTCCGCGCTGGGCACCGGGGTGCTGAAAAGCGCCTACTCGCTTTCCATGGAGGAGCTCGGCGAAAAGCCGACCCGGCTCATGAAGTTCCTCAACACCCATTTCCTGGGCGCCATACCGCAGCTCTACGCCACCTGCTACTATGCGCTGGTGGACATGCAGAAGAAACGCATCAAGCTGGCAAAGGCAGGGCACCCCCACCCTCTCTTCTGGAAAAAACGTACGGGGGACTTCGTCGAAATCAACTGCGCCGGGACAGGGCTGGGCCTCATCAAGAAGCCGCGCTTCGGGCAGGTCGAATACCGCCTTGAAAAAGGCGACCGCATACTCTTTTTCACCGACGGGATCATCGAGCAGAAAAACCCGCGGGGAGAAATGTATTCGGAGGCGCGCCTGAAGAGCACCTTCAGGGGACTCATCGAAAAAAACGATGGCGGCATCGTGGACCGCATTTATGACGACGTGAAGTCCTTTTCGTCAAAGAACCCGATCGAGGACGACATCACCCTGCTCCTGCTTGAATTCTGAGAACGCCATGGCCCCGCGCCGCCCGGCGGCGCCGGCCCTTCGCCCGAGGAGACGAACATGCCATACGAAACAATCACCTCTGAAAACAACGCGGGGATCGCGAGGATCACCATGAACCGCCCGGAGGCGATGAACGCGATCACCCCGACGATGCTCGCCGAGTTGACGGGCGCGGTGGCCGGGGCCGGGAACGACCCCGATGTCGGCGTCATCGTGCTTACCGGGGCGGGCAGGGCCTTCTGCGCAGGGGTCGATCTGAAGTCCCTGGGAGACCGCGCGCTCGAGCGGGGCAAGGTGGGCGACATCCTGGACCTGCCCGCGCGCGGCCTTATCCGCGCCATCCGGGAGGCCCCCAGGGTCGTGATCGCGGCGCTGAACGGCTTCTGCTTCACCGGCGCCCTCGAGATCGCGCTTGCGTGCGACCTCGTGATCGCGTCGGAACAGGCGAAGATCGGCGACACGCACGCGAAGTGGGGGCTCCGGCCGACGTGGGGAATGAGCGCGCGCCTGCCGCGCAGGGTCGGCTTCCTCAAGGCGAAGGAGCTCTCCTTCACGGCGGAGGCGATAACCGGGCGGGAAGCCGCGCGTATCGGGCTGGTGAACATGGCGGTCCCCGCCGATGCGCTCGAGGACGCGCTGCGGGACCTGGCCGGCAAGATCATGGGCAACAGCGCTGAATCGGTCGCCGCATACAAGCGCCTCTATAACGAGAACGAGTCGATGACGCTCGACGAGAGCCTCTCGCTCGAATTCACGAGCGATTTCGAAATCAACGACACGGCGGAACGCCTGGGCGGGTTCCGCAAATAGGGCGCCGGCATATATAAAATGCTTGACGTTTTAGCGGGAACTACGTTACTCAATTAGTATTGGGTGATAGTATCTATCACTTCAATCATGCGGAACTTCTCCGACAGCGCACAGGCCCGGCAAAGGAACAAGGGGGGGTGTTACAGAAATCCCTTGTTGGCGAGACGGCCATATTACGCCGTATGCTTTACCGGGGGTCTTTCGTTGCGGAGGAGATCGAAAATTCCCTGGCTGAAAAAAAATAACATACTTAGAAGGAGCTATGATGGCTAAAGAAAAAACTAAAAACAGTAAAAAAACCGCTGCAAAGAGCAGCGTCAAGGCGAAGATCGGCTATCCCGAAAGGTACACAGCCCAGACCATTGTCAAATACATCTCCGAGAAGCACGATATCCCGCGTTCCAAGGCGCAGGAGATCATCGACGACACGTTTGATGTCATCAATGCAGGCGTCATCAAGGGAGAGCGCGTGCCGGTCGGTAAATTCGGAAAGCTGTTCATCAAGGTGAAGCCCGCCACGAAAGAACGCCTCGGCAGGAACCCTCTCACCGGAGAAGAGATCACGATAGCGGCGAAAAAAGCGACGAAGGTCCCGAAGTTCACCTTCAGCAAAAGCTACAAGGAGCTCGCACTGAAGGCGACGGTAAAAAGCAAGTAGCTCCCTGCCGTTCAACCGCGCCCGGCACAACGCCGGCGCGGGCCGCTCCGCTCCCTCCCGTCGCGGGAGGGGGAGGAGCTCTCAAAATTGCACACGCCGGATATACCAGCCCCGCTCTATTTGAAAAAATTCTGCATGAAGGGAAGCATGGATATGTCATTGATAATGACAAAGGCCATGAGCATCACGAGGAGGACGATCCCCACGGTCTGGATGCGCTCCATGATCTTCTGGCTCAGCGGTTTTTTCCTGATCCATTCTATCGTGAAGAAGATCAGATGGCTCCCGTCAACCACCGGGATGGGCAGCAGGTTCATCACCATCAGGATGATGGATATCTTTGCCATGAGCAGGATGAAATCAGGGATGCCCTTGTAGTACGCCACCTGCCCCGCGATCTGCACGATCCGTATGGGGCCCGAAAGGTTTTCCCGCACGTTCATCTTCCCGGTAAAAAGCATGCCGATCCCCTTCAGGTTCATGACAATAAACTCGTACGGTTCGATGAACGACTGGACGAACGCGTCCCCGACGCCGTACCGGATAAGCACCTGGTCCGGCGCCACGGCCTGGAAGATGCCGATGAGGCCCACCTTTTCGATCTGCGCGGTCCCCGTGTACTGTTCATTGTCGATCTGGAACGATATCTGCCTGCCGGCGTTTTCACCGACCGCGGCCACGAGCCCCTCGTAGCCGGTTATCGTGCGGCCGTTAATTTTGATCGACCCCTTGTCGAGGTATTTCTGGAGGCTTTTCGACTTCATGATGGAGAGGGCCTCGCCGCGGTTCCCTTTCTTGTCTACAGCCTGGAACCTGACGACGTCATTGAGCGCGGGCGTGATCACCTTCTCAATGAGGGCGCCCTTCCGCATGATGCTGAACTTCACCGGCCTGTCGGCGCGGCCATTGATATAGCGGGAGAATTCCGCCTCGCTCCTGACGGCGTTCCCGTCCATAGATACGATTTCATCCATCTCCCTGAGGCCCGCGGCCTTTGCCGCGCCGCCCTCCACCAGCTCCACGACCAGTATGCGCGATCCGTAGGGCATCACGCCGATTTCATAGCGGCCGCCCGCCCCCTGCCGCGGGGTCACCGGCAGCTGAAGCTGTTTTCCGCCGCGGTCAAGCGTGACATCAAGGGCCCGGCCCTCGCTGAACATGACCGCTACCTGTATGTCTGAAAAGCTCATGACCGTATCGTCGCCGATCTTCACGATGCGGTCGCCGCTGCGGACGCCCGCCTCATAGGCCGGGGAAGCCTGCCTGCCGGTCTGAAGCTGCTCCGGTATGTTGACCTGGTTGGTGTCCTTCGAATACCCCACCAGGTTCATGACGAAGAAGATAATGATCCCGAAGAAGAGGTTGAAGAGCGGACCCATGGCCACTGTCACGATCCTCTTCAGCGGGTGGGCCGACAGAAACTCGAAACCCTGGCCCGTCCGCTCCTCTGACGGGTCTTCGCCGTAGAACTGGCAGTATCCGCCGAACGGGAACGGGGCTATCTGGTAGGTGGTGTCCCCGATCTTTTTCTTGATGATGCCCTTCCCCATGCCGAGCGAAAAGGTCTTCGCCTTTATGCCGACCATCCTGCCGCCAAGGAGATGCCCCAGCTCGTGCACAAAGATGCAGAGGCCGAGAAGGATGATGCCGGCTGCTACGTAGATCACATATTGCATTACATTACTCCATCGATTCTATAATAAGAGAGACTTTTTTACCCGCGATTCGTTACACTTTTTATTATAATTTCCGCCCTGCCGCGCGCTTCGCTGTCCGCGTTAACAATATCGCCAAGGTCCGGACTGTCCACAACATTATGCTTCTCAACCGTCATCTCCACCACCCTGACGATGTCCGTAAAGGATATTGTCCCGTCAAGGAAGGCCGCCACGGCGACCTCGTTCGCGGCGTTCAGCGCCGCGGGGCAGGTGCCGCCGCGCCGGCCCGCCGCGACACAGAGGCCAAGGGCGGGATAACGGCCCCGGTCGCACTCCCTGAAGGTGAGCCTGCCGACCTCTTCGAGCCTGAGCCTCCCGAAGGGGTTCTGCCGCTTCTCAGGGTAGGCGAGCGCGTTCAGCACCGGGAAGACCATGTCGGTCACTCCCATGTGCGCGTACATCGCGCCGTCGACCGTTTCGACCATCGAGTGCACGATGCTCTCGGGGTGTATCAGGACGCCGATGCGGTCATACCCCGCGTCAAAAAGATGGTGCGCCTCGATCACCTCCAGTCCCTTGTTCATGAGCGTGGCCGAATCGATGGTGATCTTGCTGCCCATGTCCCACGTCGGGTGCGCAAGGGCCCGCTCGGGGGTCACTGCCGGCAGCTCGCCGACCGCGACGTCGCGCAGGCTGCCCCCGGAGGCGGTGAGGATGATGCGCTCGATCTCGCCGGGCGCAAGCCCCCGCGTGAGCGAAAACACCGCGCTGTGCTCGCTGTCAACGGGGATGAGCTCCGTGCCCGACTCCCTCACCCTCCGTTTTACGATGTCGCCGGCCATGACCAGGGTCTCCTTGTTGGCCAGCGCCAGCCGCCGCGCCGCGCCGATCGAGGCGAGCGTGGGCCTGAGCCCCGCCGCTCCCACGATGGCGGAGACCAGGACATCGACGCTGTGCCCGGCCATCTCCGCCACCCCGTCCTCTCCCTCGAGGAACGCCGTGCCGGGGAACTTCTTCACCAGGTCGCGGTATTCGCCGGTCGCTGCCGCCCCGCGGGACGCCACCGCGACCACCTCGGGCCGGAACTCCCGGATCTGCTCCTCCAGGAGCCGTATGTTCCCGCCGCAGGCGAGGCCATAGACGCGGAACTCCCTGTTCAGAAAGCGCGCCACCCGCAGGGTGGTCACGCCGATGGATCCGGTGGACCCGAGTATTGACAGTGTCCTGCTCATACGCCCGAAATCGTATCAGGCAACTCCTTTCAGGACCAGGTAATAATAAAATAGCGGGTATGTATAGATCAGCGCGTCGAACACGTCCCACATGCCGCCGTGTCCCGGAATGATAGAGCCGGAGTCCTTTATGGCGCCGTCGCGCTTGATCGCGGATTCAGCGAGGTCGCCCAGGTTGCCGAGCACCGACAGGGCGATCCCCAGGAACACCGATTCAAGCATGCCGAACAGGCGCGTATCAAAAAAAGAGATATACACCTGGTTCGTGATGACCATCGCCAGGATACTGAAGAGGAGCCCCGAGAAATACCCCTCCCACGACTTGTTCGGCGACACCGGGAAGCCGGTCTTGTGCTTCCCGAACAGGACGCCGCCGAACAGCGCCATGGAGTCATTCAGCATGACCACGACGTTCAGGATGATGATGTAATAGACGCCGTCCGTCAGCGCCTTCATTAAAATGATGTGGGAAAATGAAAACACGATATATGCCAGCCCGAAGAGCGTGACGCCCAGCGAATAGGACGCGCCCTTTATGCCCCGCGTGAAAAGCTGGAGCGCCAGGATGACGGAGAGCAGGAGGGCCACCAGCGCAAGGACGGCCCGCGCGTCGAAAACGGCAAGATATTTGTCATACCCGTATAATTTGCCGAAGGCGAAGCAATACATCATGACGTTGATCGCGACGGCAAAAGCCATGCCGGTTTTAAAGTAGGCGCGTTCATCCCCTCCCCGGTCGGTGATCTGGTAATATTCATACAGGCACGCCAGGGTGACGATGAGCGAGCAGGCCAGGATCGGCGTCGACTGCGCCATGTCGGTGACGATCGTGAAGACATAGACCGGGAGCGCCACGACCGCCATCAGCACCCTGGTAAGGATATTTTTCTTAACATCACTCATAGTCCGCCGAACCTCCTCTCCCTCTGCTGGTATTCATACACCGCTTTATATAGATGACGCGGCCTGAAATCGGGCCACAGGACGTCCATGAAGACGAGTTCGGCGTACGCGATCTGCCATATCAGAAAATTGCTGATGCGGCACTCGCCGCCGGTGCGTATCAGGAGGTCGACCTCCGGCAGCCCGGCGGTCAGGAGGCGCTTCTCAATGTCCTTTGCGCTGGCCCGCTCCCGCGGGCCGCGCCCCCGGGCCCAGTCGTTCACCGCATTGACGATGTCCTGGCGGCCGCCGTAGTTCAGGCAGAAATTGAGCACAAGCTTTTTGTTGTCACTGGTGGCGTCGATGGCGTTCTGGATATTCCGCTTCGATGCGCCGGGGAGCCGGTCGATGAAGCCGGAGTGCATGACCCTGATCCCCTTCGCCTTTATCGATTCGATTTTCACATTGAAAAAATAATCGAGGAGCTTCCACAGGCCCAGGATCTCGGTCTTGGGACGGATCCAGTTCTCGGTGGAAAACGCGTAGAGGGAAACGGCCTTGATGCCCATGTCGATGGCCGCGTCCATGAGCGGCTCGATTATCTCCGACCCGCGCCGGTGGCCTTCCGAGCGGGGCAGGGACTTTTTTTTCGCCCACCTTCCGTTGCCGTCCATGATTATCGCGATATGCGACGGTATATTTTTCCTCTCGATAAGGCGGCTGTAGTCTTTCATTATGGGTGAATGCGGCTGCGCTATATATTGAGAATCTCTTTTTCCTTGTTGTCCGTCATCTTCTGGATATCATCGATATATTTGTCGGTGATTTTCTGTATCCTGGCAAGCGCGTTCTTGGATTCGTCTTCAGAAATGTCCTTCTCCTTTTCCAGCTCCTTGATCATGTCATTGCCGTCCCGGCGGACATTCCGGACGGCGACCCTGCACTCCTCTGCCTTGTGGCGGGCGTGCTTCACGTACTCCTTCCGGCGCTCCTCGGTGAGGTCCGGGATCTGTATGCGGATCAGGTTCCCGTCGTTGGAGGGATTGACCGAGAGGTCCGACTTGAGGATGGCCTTCTCCACCTCGCCCAGGTTGCCCTTGTCCCACGGCTGGATCACCACCAGGCGCGGCTCCGGGCAGGAGACCGTGGCCACCTGGTTCAGGGGCATCTCGGTGCCGTACACGCTCACCCTGACGCCGTCGAACATGGCGGGGTTCGCTCTCCCGGTGCGTATCGCCGCAAAGTCTTTCTGCAGCGCGGTGATGCTCTTCTTCATGCGGTCTTCTACATCGCTGATGATATCTTCTGTCATGATTTCTATCCCTCAGGAAATAATTGTGCCGACCGGGCCGCCCGTGACAATCTCCTTCAGCGAGCCCCTCTTGAACAGGTTAAAAACGATGATAGGCAGATTGTTGTCCATGCAGAGGGAAACTGCCGTGAAGTCCATTATGCGGAGCCGTCCCTTCAGCACGTCGATATACGATATGGCGTCAATTTTTTTCGCGGCGGGGTCCTTTTCCGGGTCGCCGGTATACACGCCGTCGACCCTGGTGGCCTTGAGAAGCACCTGTGCGTCAAGTTCGACCGCGCGAAGGCCCGCCGCGGTGTCGGTGGTGAAGAAGGGATGGCCCGTGCCGCCCGCGGCGATCACCACGCGCCCGTGGTCCAGGTGGTCCAGCGCCTTCCTGATGATGTACGGCTCCGCGATCTCCTTCATGGAGAAGGAGCACATGACCCTGGCCTGCACCCCGATCGCTTCAAGCGCGTTCTGGAGGGCCAGGGAATTCATCACCGTGGCGAGCATGCCCATGTGGTCGCCGGTGACGCGCCTGATGCCGAGGCTCTCGGCGATGTTGCCGCGGAAGATGTTCCCCGCCCCGATGACCACCGCGACCTCAACGCCCATCTCCCGGACTTCGCGTATCTCATCGGCGATCCCGGAGAGTATCGCGGCATTGATGCCGGTCTTGGCGTCTCCGGCGAGCGCCTCGCCGGAGAGCTTCAGCAAAACGCGGCGGTACCCGGGCCCTGATGTCGGTTCCTTGGGCTTCATGCTACCCGCCTATCTGGTAACGGACAAACCTTCCCACTTCGATATTCTCGCCGAACGTGGCGATCTTCTGCTTGATCAGGTCCTTGATCCGGACGCTTGAATCCTTGATGAATTCCTGCTCCAGGAGGCACACGTCGGTATAAAACTTGTTGAGCTTGCCGTCAACGATCTTCTCGATCACGTTGGCCGGCTTGCCGGAGTCCTTCATCTGCTCCCGGTATATTTCCCGTTCCTTGTCGATTACATCTTTGGGCACGTCCTCGATCTTGATATAGAGCGGGCTTGCCGCCGCTACCTGCATGCACAGCTCCTTGCCCAGTTCTTCGAAGGCCTCGTTGCGCGCCACGAAGTCGGTTACGGTCAAAAGCTCGACCAGGACGCCGATCTTCTTGTTGGAGTGCACGTAGGACGCCACGATCCCCTGCGTCACCTGCCGCCCCATCTTCTTGTCTGCGGACGCGAGCCCTTTTTTCCTGAGAAACTCGACTGCCTTGTCCATGTCGCCGTTCATTTCGACGAGGGCCTTCTTGCAGTCCAGCATCCCGGCCTGTGTCTTCTCCCGTAACTCTTTTATCATATCGCTCGTTATTTCTGCCACGTCATAGCTCCTTTAGAATGATTCATAACAGACCGGTCCGCCGGGGGCACGCTGAATGTGCCGCGCGGCGCCGGGCCGTGATTATGCAGTAGTTAACATGCCGCAGCCGCGGTCCTACGGCTCATACAGTTCGTCGTCTTCTTCGTATACTTCCGTGGACGACCCTTCCGCCGGTGTTTCTGCGGCCGCTCCGGGCTCCGCTCCTTCCTCGGCGGCGCCCTCCGGGGCGGCTTCCGCCACGTCCTCGACCATGCCGCCTGACTGGCCCTCAAGGACCGCCCGCGCCATAACGTCCAGGAAGAGCGCGATTGCCCGGATGGCGTCATCGTTGCCGGGGATCGGGAAATCTATCTCATCGGGATTGCAGTTGGTATCGACGACCGCAAAGATGGGGATCCCCATCTTCCGCGCTTCCTGCACCGCGATCGATTCGCGCTTGGGATCGATGATGAAAAGGGCGTCCGGCATCTTCGTCATATCCTTGATGCCCGAGAGCACCTTGTTCTTCTTCTCGAGTTCGCGGTTCAGGTCGAGCCGTTCCTTCTTCGTCTCCGCTTCCCAGTGGTCGGTGTCCCGCATCTTTTCCAGGTCCTTGAGCCGCTTGATCGAATGGCTCACCGTCTTGAAGTTGGTAAGGAGCCCGCCCAGCCACCGTTCGGACACATAGAACATGTTGCATTTTTGGGCATATTCCCCGATCGCGGCCTGCGCCTGTTTCTTCGTGCCCACGAACAGCACCTTGCCGCCCTTCTCCGCCACGTCTTTCATGGCCGCGTAGGCGATCTTGATGCGCTGCATGGTTTTCTGCAGATCAATAATGTGGATTCCGTTCCTCGCAGTAAATATAAACTGCGACATCTTGGGATTCCAGCGCCTCGTTTGATGGCCGAAATGAACACCCGATTCCAGTAATGCTTTCATCGATACTACTGACACTGATAGTACCCCCTCTCTTGTGTTAAATGGTTTCACCTCCCCCGCAGGGCAGGAGAGGATCTGTATCTATCCTTCAACGCCGCGCGCGGACATGCGCGCAGAAGTTGAAATATGATAAGCAGTCGCGCCACGCGGCGCTCCCGCAAAATACGCTCCGATATGCAATTGCCTTTTCACGATGGAAGGAGGCAACCGGCATTCGCCGATTTATACTTCGCGCCGCGGACCCCGGTCCGTGACGCTGCTTGATAGCCGCGGGTGCGGCCTAAATCCTTCTGAAGATCACCGCCCCGATGACCAGGCCGACGATCGACGAAAGGTTTATCCTGATATGCAAACTGATGATCTCGAGGTTAAACCCTATGGGGCCGGTCAGGCTCTTCTGGATGACCGACAGGGCGGGAACATACCCCGCAATCAGGGTCCCCAGCGCCGAGCCGAGTACCGCGCCCACCAGCATGAAGGTGAGCAGGTATCCGAGATTGTTTCTTTCAAAGGTCATACGGCGTCCTGGAAACTTTATTACATAAATTTATAGAGACGGTTTTTGTCAAGATGTTTTTGCATGTATTTGGCTACTATTAAAGCAGCTATGATCAAGTCCGGCAGGGAGTTGTCCCGGCGAGAAGGCGACAGGAGGGCATGCCTTTTTGCGACATCCTGTCGCGGCATGCATGTAGGCATCCTGCCATCTATCGCCAATTACGCCGTGGCTCGTCAGGCTTGTCCTGAGCGAAGCCGAAGGGCTCACCAACCGTTAAGCCTTTTTGGATGATTAAAGCCTGACGGCTGCCGAGCTTGTCGAGGCGTACGAGGCGGGCGAGCGGGACAATTCCCTGCATTAACAATAATATTTCTTTTATTTAAACAGCCAATCCAGAGGTCCCTTCATCCCGGCAGCCGCAAATTCAATCCGCACCACCGTGCCGGCGGCAGGGCTCGTGTCCGGGTACGCCATGTCGGCCTCACCCGAGTTTTTCCATTTCTTCCCGTCGCGGTAATCGAAAAAATACGCATACAGAACGCGTCTCCCCCGGTAATCCTTAAAAAGGAGCCTGTTCAGGGCCGGGGTGACGCGCGAGCATTGATATGCCTTCCCGTCCCTGAGGGTGATCTTCACCAGTATGGGATAGAACGCGTATTCATTCTTACGCCGGAGCGTGCCGCGCCATCGCGTGAATTCCAGCGTTTTGATCGACGCGAGGGGAAACGACTTTTTCCCTTCCGGCCCCTTTTCCGCCGTCTCCGCCTCTATTGTGTCGAACGGAAGCAGGAGCGAACCGGTCATCGGCTCTCCCTTCGCGGTGATCACGGTTGCCGTAACATCGGCCTCCGCGGCGGAACTTCTTTTCCCTCCCGCATCCACCGCCGGGTCAGACGGCTCCCGCGGCGCCTGAATCCGGGTACCGTCCGGTTCTGCCGCGACCGGGACGGCCTGGAGCAACGCGGCCGCAAGGAGGAGGCACGGCACTATCGTTCCTCTCCCTGCCATGTGCCGGCGGGCCCTTTTCATAATGAAAATTCCGCCACTACCGGTGTATGGTCGGACGGCCGTTCCCACTGCCGCGGCTCCCGGTCTATCAGGGCGCCGGTGGAAAGGGCCGCCATGGTCTCCGTGCCCCATATATGGTCAACGCGCCACCCGAGTCCGCGCGCCACGCTGTCCCTGACACGGTAGTCCCAGAACGAAAACTCGCCCGGGCCGGGCCGGTGCTTCCGGAAAATATCGACAAACCCCCACTCCTTCACCGCGGCCAGGGCGCGGTGCTCGTCCGGATGGAACCCCACATGGCCCAGGAGGCGCTTCGGGTCGTGCACATCCATCGGCTCGGGCGCGACGTTTAAATCGCCCGCCCAGATAAGCCGGTCACGGGTCCCGTACCGCCGGCTGAAATATTCTTTCAGGCGGCCGAACCACTCGAGCTTGTACCGGAACCTGTCCGAATCGGGAGCGGTCCCCTGCGGGACATAGGTGTTGACGATATCGACGCCCTTCACGCGGACCGCTATCAGCCGCGTCCCCTCGTCCGCGCCCTCACCGTCGAAGCCGCGCGACACCTGTTCGAACTCATGCAGGCTGAGTACCGCGACCCCGTTGTACGACTTCTCCCCGCGGAACACCGCGCGGTAGCCGAGGGCCTCGATTTCCGAAACCGGGAAGTCGTCGTCCACGACCTTGGTCTCCTGGAGACAGAGCACATCGGGGCGCACAGTGGAAAGCCAGCGCTCCAGCACAGGCAGGCGGGCACGGATTGAATTGGCGTTAAATGTTGCGATTTTCATCTTCATCGTCTCTTCACATTCATATACGGCAAAGAAAATAGTGCGGGCTGGTAGTTTGTCAAGAGGTTAATATATAGTTAAGTGCGATCTGTTCAGTATCGGTCGATGGACACAATGGACCCCGGCATCGGGCAACGCAACGCATCTTTAACACAAAAAGCGCGGGACGGGGGGCTTACATTCAGGAGACGATGCCGTGGTTCGTAACTGAAACGGGGCCGGCCTTGTCAGCGGATCTTCCCTTCACGTTATGGTAGAACTCACGTATGATCTTCATATCCTTTTCGAAATCCCCCGTTGGCACAATGAGAGGGCCCGTGCCGCCCGTCTTGCTCGAATAATCGAGAAAACCGAGCTGGATGGGGACACCGGCGCCTGTCGCGATATGATAGAAGCCCGTTTTCCAGGACGTTACTCTCGAACGCGTGCCTTCTGGAGCTATGGCGAGAACAAGCCTTCCGCTCTCACGGAATGTGCGTGTCACCAGATCAACAGTGTGATCCGAGACCGATCGTTCGATGGGTATGCCGCCCAGCCATTTCATGACTGGGCCGAAGGGCCGCCGGAACAGCTCCTTTTTAGCCATAAAGCATACATCCAGTTTCATGGAGAACGCAATGATGATGCCGTAGAACAGGTCCCAGTTTGATGTGTGAGGTGCGACGATAAGGACATATTGCGGTATATCAGGCAGAGAGCCGCTTTTCTTCCATCCCAGCAGATTCATTAATAAAATTGAAATTCCCCAAAATATATTTTTTATAATCGGCATATTGAAGATTGTATAATGCATGAATTCACTCTCCGCTGAACATGGTATGCCTGCAATACTTATTGTACATGCAGATAGTCCCATGTGAATAGACAGATTTCATTGCGTATAGTTGCATTATTTCACGATCAGAGTATGCATTTATTCCCGCCATTTAAAAGGACACAACGCCGGGGGTCAGAGTAACTTCCAGCCGATAGTTATCGGTAACTCCGCGGGGCTTACAACCAGCCGCCATGCAGGAGGCCCGGCGTCGCGAGGATGGGAAATTTTTGATACCAGGGGCCGGACAAGGCCCCCCTGACCCTTGTACGGCCCGATTCCGGGCCGATAGTTATCGGTACTAAACATCCGCAGGTCAGAAATTCTGAAAACTTTACTTGAAAAACTCATCGTTATGTCCGATATTTATATAGACGTGCCATTCCGGACGCGTCATGACATTCCATGCGAGAGGGACCATTATGATAACCAGTTCAGTGCCCAGAGACGTCGTGGTCATCTACAACCACGCGTTAGAGCTATCCAACAGGGGAGATCTTGACGCGGCCCTGAGCGAATACCGCAGGGCGATAGACGCGTACCCGGATTTTGTCGCCGCGTATAACAATATCGGCGAGATCCACGCGCGGCGGGGCGATTCCGAAAAGGCCATCATGTCCTACCTCGAGGCGCTGAAAATCGACACGCACTACCGCGTGCTCCTGAACCTCGGCGTCGAGCATTTCAATAGAAAAAATTACGCCCAGGCGCTCAAATATTTTACCGAATCGATAGCCCGGGAGCCGCAGTTCCTCGAGGGGAACTACTATGCCGGCCTGGTCCTCTACGACCAGGAGGAATTCAAGAAGGCGGAAAAATACCTGCTCACGGTCATCGGCCTCGACCAGCGCCATGTCAAAGCCAACCTTCTCCTGTCGCATATCTACTATGAATGGAAACAGTATGGGAAGACGATACAGTGCCTGGACCGCATAAAGGACCTCGCGGAGGACAGGTCATTCATCAACCGTTACTACGGGTTCTGCAATTTCTACATGGGCAACTATGACGATGCGGTCAAGTACCTGACCGAGGCCCTCGAATGCAGGCCGGAATATGCGCGCTTCAAGAAATACCTCGACAAGCTGACCTACGAGCACAAGATGCGTGAGATCGGCGATCTCGAGAAAGAGATCATTGACCTCGAAGCAGACCTCGCGAACAGGGACGCGAAGGTGCTCGACCTCACCAAGCTCAGCATGCTCTACATTTTCAAGGGCGAGTATAAAAAAGCGGAAAAGCTGATCCAGTCACACAAAAAGAAACTCGCATAACAGCGCGCGTCCCGGCCCCCGGGCCGGGACGCGCATGCAATCCCCCCGCCGTTCAGTTTTGACCCGTGCTAATAATATTTTTTAATTGAAATTTATCAGTTAATATGCCATCATTGCCGTTACGGCATAATGTGCAGCACCAACATCAAACAAGGAGCGTACTGATATGACACCTGAAAGCATCATCGTTCTGCTGATTGTCGGCCTCATCGCAGGATGGCTGGCGGGCCTCATCTGGAAGGGGAGCGGCTTCGGGCTTCTCTGGAACCTCATCTTCGGCGTCTGCGGCTCATTCCTGGGAGGATGGCTTTTCAGTGTCCTCGGGATCCATATCGGCGGAAGATGGATCGGGTCGATCATCGCGGCCCTGGTGGGCGCGCTCATCATCCTTGCGGTCGTAAACTTCATAAAAAAGCGTCGATAGCCCGCAGCGCAGGGGAGAATGATTATTCGCCCCTGCGCGCGTCTTGCAAAACAGTTATTCGGTCATCCCTTCAATTTTTTTCCTGAGCGCTTCCTGCGACGCGGTCGCCCTGTATACCTGCAGCGGTATGAGCTTGCGCATGTTGCCCGCGACCTTGATCTTGCGCGCCACCCATCCCTTCATCCCCGCGGACCAATCGCCCCTGACGATTATCGAGAGGGCGTATTCCGCCGGCATGGACATGTCCACGTCCGCCTTCAGCGCGTGCCCCTTTTTGATGATGCCGCCGTCCATGCACATGGGGATTTCCGAGCCGCCGCTTTCAACGTTCAGGTTGACCACCACGTCCTTCATCGCCTTTGGTATATCAAGCCCTGCGGCAGCCGCGGTGAGCTCATCGACCTTCGCAAACCATTCGTCTGATAGAAATTTCGACATGGGATTCTCCTTGTACGGAACATTTTCTTTAGTATCAGTATATGCTTCTATTTGCATGCTACAGCGCCAGCCCCGTCTCGGACCCTTCGCGAATCGCGTCCAGCACCTGGCGCGGCTCGCGCGCATCGCCGATCACGTGCACCTCCGGTACGCCCGCGGCCTCGCCGGCAAGCCCGTTCACCGGCTCCGCGCCGGTCGCGAGGATGATGTAATCCATGCCGGTGATCGTCTCCTCCCCGGCGGGGAGCGCCACCACGGCGCCGTCGGCGGTGATCTCCTTCACCGCGGCGGAGGTGATGATCCTGACCTCCCTGCGCCGGAGCTTTTCCATGAGGAGCTCCCGTCCCTCGCTGAACATGTCCGAGGCCACGGCGTCCGTCATCTCCACGACGGTCGCCTCGGTCCTGCCGATGGTGATGTTGTCGCCCGTGTTGGCGATAAAGGAGGCAAGCTCGCACCCCACCATCCCCCCGCCGATGACAAGCGCCCTGCCCGGGCCGATGTCCGCGGTCCCCGCCAGCACCTCGTGGGCGGTGAACACGTTGCCGCGGTCCGCGCCCGGGACCGGCAGGCGGCGGGGGCCCGCGCCGGTGGCGATGACCAGCGCGTCCGGCTTCTCCCGCGCCAGCAGCGCTGCCGTCACCGGTGCGTTATACGATATCCGGGCCCCGGCCTTTTCGGCCTGGAGCGAGAGGTAGCGAATGACCTTGCACAGCTCCTGCTTGCCCGGCGGCACCGCCGCCAGGTTGAACTGCCCGCCCGCGACCGGGCCTTTTTCATACAGCGACACATCATGGCCGGCCAGGGCCGCCACGCGCGCGGCCTCGAGCCCCGCGGGGCCCGCGCCTGCGACGACCACCTTCTTCTTCCGCGCCGCGGGCCTGATCGCCATCTCCGCTTCCCGGCCCACCGCCGGGTTCACGATGCAGGTCATGTCGCCGCCGCGCTCCCGGTTGCGCACGCACCCCAGGCCGCAGCCGATGCAGGGCGCGATGTCCTCCCGCGCGCCCGCCGCGGCCTTGCGCGGCCACGCGGGGTCGGCGATGAGCGATCGGCCGAGCACCACCATGTCGGCGTCGCCGCGGCGGACGATGTCCCCGGCCATGCCCGGGTCCACGATCCTGCCCACCACCATGACCGGGACGCCCGCCGCCTTCCTGATCCGGGCCGCGCCCTCGACATTCAGGCCGAACGGCGTGCCGGTCGGGGGGATCACCCGCCAGGACAGGTCCGGGTACACGCCGCTTGACACGTGAAAGGCGCTGACGCCGTCGGCGGCGAGGACCGACGCCATGTACTCCGTCTCCCGGATCTCCCGGCCGCCGGGGACCTGCTCCTCCGCGGAAATGCGCATGGTGACGGGGAAATCGTCCCCGGCCTCTTCTTTCATGGCGCCGATGACTTCCCTCACGAACCTGAGGCGTCCCTCCATGTCCCCGCCGTACCCGTCAACGCGTCGGTTGCGCAGCGCGGAGAGGAACGAGCCGGCGAGCATGTAGCTGTGCGCCGCGTGGAGCTCAATGCCGTCGAAGCCCGCTTCGCGCGCGCGGCGGGCCGCCTGGCCGAACTGCCCGATGATGCCGGGGAGCTCTTCCGCCGACAGGCCGCGGCACTTCATCCTGGTAAGGTTGTTCACGATGCCGGCCGAGGGCCCCACCGCCTCCGTCCCGGTAAAGAGCGGGCCCAGCGACTCGGGTCCGGGATGGGCGATCTGCGGGATGACGCGCGCGCCGTGCGCGTGGAGGGCGTCGACAAGCTGCCTCAGTCCCGGGACGAACGAATCGTCCCAAATCCCCAGCGTGCGGGGGATATAGGGCGACATCCCGTCGATCGTGCACACCTCGAGAATGATCAGACCGGCGCCGCCCCTGGCGCGCGCTTCGTAATAATCGATCATGCGGCGCGACACGGTGCCGTCGCCCTCGGCGAAATCGGTCGCCATGGGCGCCATGGCGATCCTGTTCGCTATCTCCATCGTCCCGATGGTGATGGGACTGAAGAGTGATGTGTCCTGTTTCATGCAAAAACCTCCGGCAGTTCCCTGACTGCATATTGAATCCCCATCGGCAGTGACCAGACACTCCCTCTCAGCGGGCCGGAAGGGTCTTCCCGTCCGCCCTGAGCGCCAGGGCCGTCCAGAGGGCCCCCAGGCCATCGACAGTGACAAAGCCGATAACTCTCGGCTCCGTCATGCCGAGGAGCACGGCGATGATGACAAAAAGCAGGGCCGATGAGCGCGTGAACACCGTGGCCACGTAGAGCGGCCGGAAGCCGGGACTGCGGCCGGCGACGAAATAATAGACGGCCAGATACAGAAGGACCATGCCGAAGATCCTGACCGGGAGGTAGTCGTTCAGCGTGATGCCGGCAACGCCCAGGCTGAATTCCGGGAACACGAGGAGCGAAATACCGCAGATGACCACCCAGAAGCCGAAATAGAATATTGATTTCCCCGCATGCGTCATGGCGTTGCTCCTTCCCTGATTATTTATCTCTGCCCGGTCAGTATCAGCTTGATGGCAAGCGACACGAAGACGAGCGCGGCGACCCGGTTCAGTATCTTTTCTCCCTTTTCCGATTTTGATATCCATTTCCCGATGATTCCCGCGAGCTGGGCGATCAGGTTGAAGACGACGAGCGTTACCAGGATAAAAATCGCCCCCAGGAGCGCCAGCTGGACCATGATCGGCCCTCTGGAGGGGTCCGCAAACTGCGGCAGGAAGGCCATGAAAAATATTGAGACCTTCGGATTAGTGATATTCATTATGATGCCGCGGCGGTAGAGCTGCGGGAACGTCAGCCGTACCCGTTCATTCAATTCTATCGGCGCGGCCGACGCCCTGAAGGCCTTCCATGCCAGGTAAAGCAGGTACGCGGCGCCGCAATACTTCAATATGCCAAAGGCAAGCGCCGAGGTCTGGAATATGACGGCGACGCCCAGGGCGACGATGGTCGTGTGGACGATGAGCCCGGTGCAGAGTCCGAGTATGATAATAAACCCGGCCTTCCTGCCGTTCACAATCGACTGCGTGAGCACGAAAATATTATCCGGGCCCGGGGCCAGGCCCAGCACAAACGACGCGGTGACGAACATCGTCAATGTTTCAAAATCAATCATGGTGTTGTTCTTGATTATTACGGGGATTCAGAGTCCCGCCATGTCAAACTTCCAGTACGGCCCTTCCTTGACGAAGACCAGCTCCATACCGTTCTCAACCCGGACCGCGGCCCGGTCCCCCTTCCGGTCAATGCCGGTGACCGCGCGGGAGGTGGCCGCGCCGATGACGCTCTTCCCCCGGTCCAGCGCAAGGATGAGGGCGCAGTAGTCCCTCACGGAAAGCCGGCGGAGCCGTTCCGGCTCGACGCCGAATTTTTCGGAGAGGGCCCGGAGCTGGCGGTCTTCCATCTTCGAGAACATCGAGATCGCCGCCCTGGCCTTCCGTATGCTGCCGGCCGATAGCTGCCGCTCAAGCGACGCGGCGTCCGATTTCCGGAAGGCGTTCTTCAGATCGTGAAAGGCCGCCTGCGGCGTGAGCGCGGCCTGCGGCGCGCACCCCGCGGAAGCGATCAGGAGCGCGAAAAGGAGCCATGCCGGCATCAGTAGACGCATCGCGCCCGCCCCCCTTCAATTTCGATGATCATGTTGTCGATGAGCCGTGTGGCGCCGTAGAAGACCGCGACCGCGAGGACCGACCGCTCCGTAATGGCGTCCACGGGGGCCAGGTCCGAGTAGCGGGCCACAGTGATATAATCGATCTTTCCCGGGCCCGATGCGCTGATGATGGCTGTCATCGCGGCAACGATTGTGCCGACCGAGCGCTCGCCGGACGCGAGCATCTCTTCGGCGCGCCGGAGCGCCCGGCTGATCGCGACCGCGCGCTTCCGCTCGTCAGGGCCCAGGCGGCTGTTGCGCGAGCTCATCGCAAGTCCGTCGTCCTCCCGCACCGTGGGGGCGATCACCACCCGCACCGGGAAGTTAAGGTCGGCCGCCATCTTTTCGACGCTCACCGCCTGCTGGATGTCCTTCTGGCCGAACACGGCCACGTCCGGCTGCACGATATTGAAGAGCTTGCTCACCACGGTGAAAACGCCCTTGAAGTGGCCCGGGCGGCTGGCGCCGCAGAGGTTCTTCGTGAGCACGTCGACATCGACGCGGGTGAGGTTGTTTTTATACATCTCACCCTCGCCGGGCACAAAGACCAGGTCAACGCCGGCCCCGCGCGCGAGCTCAAAGTCCCGCTCGAGGTCCACCGGGTAGCTCGAAAAATCCTTCGGGTCGTTGAACTGGATCCGGTTCACGAAAATGCTCATCACCTGGTACCCGGTATGCTTCTTCGATTCCTCCACGAGGGAGAGGTGCCCCGCATGTAAAAAACCCATGGTGGGGACGAAGCCGATGCGCTTCCCGGCCCTGCGCGCTTCCGCCACGTGAGAGCGGACCTCGCTGATGGTTTGTACTATTTCCATGATTGTATCACCTTTCGCATCTCCCTCCCCAACCCCCTCCCATCAAGGGATGGGGAATATCTCACGCCTTCTCCGCAGCGATGAGCATCATATCGCCCAGGCGCAGGCGGGCAAGCCGGTCCGCCGCTTTCCGCGCGATCGAGCCGGACGATCCGAAACCGCTGCCATAGGTGGAGTACTCTGTAATTCTAAAGCCGTTTTGCTCAAGTATTTTTTCCATCAGCGTCCGGGAAAAAAAGTATAAGTGCTCCGGGAAATTGTAGTAACGCCACCCGCTCCCCTTCAGACGCTTGAAGTTGCACCCGCCGGTGCGGCACGAGGAGAGGTAGAGCCGCCCGCCCTTTTTCAGCTCGTCGTGCGCCTTTCTGAGGAAACGGTCCGGGTAATGCAGGTGCTCGATCGAGGCCCAGAGGGTGATGAGGTCGAACGGATGCGCAAAGGCGATCTCCAGGTAGTCGTCCTCGTACACCGCGAGCCCCTCCCCGCGGGCGAATTCCACGCACGCCGGGGAGATGTCCACGCCGGTGGTTTCCCAGCCCCTGTCGCGCATAAAGTTGAGAAAGTAGCCGGCGGCGCACCCGATGTCCAGGACCCGCTTTTCCCCGGTGAGCGAACCCTCAAAATCGAAAAAGCCGAGATCATTGAGGTTGAGCAACGAAACGCGTTCGATCTCCTTGCGTGCGGCCTCGGAAAAATAATTATCATACCCCCGGTCCGACCGCCGGGTGAAGTAGTCGCCGCCGTAATAGGCGCCGATTTCATCCGGCCCGGGGCGCGGGGAGACATACTCGAGTCCGCAATGGACGCATTTCACCAGGGTAAAAGGCGTACCGTCCCGCGACGGCTTCCGGAACATCGGCCTGCGCTTGTCGCTGCCGCAGATGACGCATCGTGGCTCTTCCATGGCGTGCCTCCTCATTATAAGAAAGGCGGCGATCCGGACTGTCGCCTTTAGTGATGGTGTATCGAAAACCCGAGCGATTCCTGCCCCACGACCTGTGAAAGGTCCTTCACCAGCCCGTCCGACGGCCTGATATTAAATGTCGGATGCGCCCTGATGACCTTATCCCCGTCCTTCGCCTTCACATGGAAATATATGGGACAGTCGCCCTTGTGACGGCTGAAAATGCTCTCCATCGATTTCAATATATCATCATCCACGCCGAGGGCGTCGAGCCTGATGTGCAGCGCGGATATCGATTCCTGCCGCACCTCCTTCAATGACTTGATCCCGTTCACGATGATCTTCTTGACCGAGTCGCTCTCCGCCTCGACCACGCCGGTCAGCATCACGGGCGCGCCGCTCATGATGACCGCCTCGTGCTTCGTCAGGACCTTGTCGAAAAAGATCGCCCCGACCGAGCTTTCCATGTCCTCAAGATCCGCCAGCGCGTAGCGCTTTCCTGTCTTCTGCGCGCGCTTCACCTGCAGGTTCGTGAGTATCCCGACGATCGACACGCTCCTGCCGTTATGCTCGGTGGTCAGGTTGGCGATCGAGACCGACGAAAACATCCGTATCTCCTTCTCGTACCTGGCGAGCGGGTGGCCGGATATGTACAGGCCCAGCACCTCCTTCTCGTGGAAGAGCTTCTCGTTGTCATGCCACTCGGGGACATTCTGGTAATCCAGGTGGTTGACCGGGGCCGCGCCGGCGGCCGGCTCGCCCCCGAAGAGGTTGCCCTGGCCCGACGCCCGGTCCTCCTGGAGCCGCCGCGCGGTTTCCAGAATAACATCTATCGAGGCAAAAAGCTGCGCCCTGTTTTCGTGCAGCGAGTCCATCGCGCCGGCCTTGATGAGGGATTCGAGCACGCCCCTGTTGACGGTCATCGAGTCCACGTTCTCGAGGAACTCCTTCATGCTCCTGAACGTCCCCACCCGGTCCCGCGCCTCCACGATGGACTCGATCGCCTTTTCGCCGAGCCCCTTGATGGCGGAGAGGCCGAAGCGGATCGACCTGCCCTCGATGGTGAAGTCATAGCTGCTCCGGGTCACCGAGGGCGGGAGGACTTCGATCCCCGCGTTGCGGCAGTCGTTGATGTACTGGATCACGTCGTCCTGCCGGTCCGGCTGGGCCGAGAGGAGCGAGGTCATGTACTGAAGCGGGTAGTGCGCCTTGAGGTACGCGGTCTGGTACGCGACCAGGGCGTACGCCGCCGAGTGCGACTTGTTGAAGCCGTACTCGCCGAACTTCTTTATCATGTCATAGAGGCTTTCCGCCAGGTCCGCGCTGATGCTGTTCTTCTGGGCCCCCTTCAGGAACTTGTCCTCCAGGGCGTCAATGATCGCCATGTCCTTCTTGCCCATGGCCTTGCGGAGCTTGTCGGCCTCGGGCATGGTGAAGCCGGCGATGATCTGCGAAATCCGCATGACCTGCTCCTGGTACACGACGACGCCCAGCGTGTCCCCGAGGACCGGCTCCAGCGAGGGGTGCGGGTACTGGACCTGCTTCGGGTCCCTCTTCCGCTTGATGAAATCGTCGGCCATGCCTGAATTCAGGGGGCCCGGCCGGAAGAGCGCGACGATGGCGATGATGTCCTCGAAGCAGGTGGGGCCCAGCCGGCGGAGCAGGGTCTGCATGCCGCCGCTCTCAAGCTGGAACACGCCCTTGGTGTCCGCCTTCTGGAGGAGGCGGTACGTCTCTTTATCGTCGAGGGGGATCGTCTCGATATCGAGGTCGACCCCGGCCGTCTTCTGTATCAGCTTCAGGCATTTATCTATGATGGTCAGGTTCTTAAGGCCCAGGAAGTCCATCTTCACCAGGCCCGCCTTTTCAAGCGCGTTTTTCTCGAACTGGGACGACACCACCCCGTCCTTGTCCATGTAGAGGGGCACGTAGTCGGTCAGGGGGCCCCGCGAGATGACGATACCCGCGGCGTGGCGGCCGGCGGAGCGGTTCAGCCCTTCCAGCTTGAGGGACGTGTCGATAAGCTCCTTCCCCATCTCCCGGTCCTTGTACAGGGCCTGGAACTCCTTGGACTTGGCCAGCGTTTCCTGGAGCTCCTTTTCCTCGATGAGCTTGCTGATCTCATTGGCCCTCTGGAACGGGATGTCCATGGCCCTGGCGACGTCCTTGATGACCGCCTTCGCCTTCATCTTGTTGAAGGTGATGATCTGGCTCACGTGGTCATCGCCGTACCTGGCGCGCACGTAGTCAATGACCTCGTCGCGCCGGTCGGCGCAGAAATCGAGGTCCATGTCAGGCATCTCGTTCCGCTCGGGATTCAGGAACCGCTCGAACAGGAGGTCGTACCGGAGCGGATCGAGCGCGGTGATCCCCAGGCAGTAGGACACCATCGACCCGGCGGCGGAGCCCCTCCCCGGCCCGACCGGTATCCCCTTTGAGCGCGCATGCTTGATGACGTCCCACACGATGAGGAAATACCCGGAGAAGCGCATCTTGGTTATGACGGTGAGCTCGTAATCGATGCGCTTCCGCACCTCGTCGGGGACGTGCGCGCCGTAGCGCGCCTGCGCGCCCTCCATGACCAGGTGGCGCAGATAGGTGTCAAGGTTGAAGCCATCGGGGACTTCGAAGTTGGGCAGTATCGGCTTCCCGAGATCGAGCTCGAGCTCCACCATCTCGGCGATTTTGCGCGTGTTGAAGATCGCGTCGGGATAGTCCTTGAACAGCGCCTTCATCTCATCGTACGACTTGAGGTAAAACTCGTCCGAGGGAAACTTCATCCGGTCGGTGTCCTTCATGAGCTTGCCGGTCTGCACGCAGAGGAGCACCTCGTGCGAGCGCGCATCGTCCTTGTCGACATAGTGCGCGTCATTGGTGGCGATGAGGGGGATGTCCATCTCCTCGCCGATCTTCACCAGCTCCCGGTTGGCGGTTTCCTGCTCCTTGATCCCGTGGTACTGGAGCTCGAGGTAGAAGTTGTCTTTGCCGAAGATCTCCTTGAACCGGCCGGCCAGCTCCCGCGCCTCGCGGACCTTCCCCTTTAAGATCAGGGAAGGGATCTGCCCTCCCAGGCACGCGGAAGAACAGACAAGGCCCTCATGGTGCATTTCGAGCACCTCGAAATCGATGCGGGGCTTGTAGTAAAAGCCCTCGGTGTAGCCGATTGACGAAAGCTTCATCAAGTTCTGGTAGCCGGTGTTGTTCTTCGCAAGGAGGATGAGATGGTAGGATTTATCATCGCCGTTGCTCCGGCTGGACTCCTTCACCGTCCGCGGGCCGGGCGCCATGTAGAATTCCTCGCCGATGATGGGCTTGATGCCCGCTTTGCGGGCCGCCTGGTAAAAGTCGATGGCGCCGAACATGTTGCCATGGTCGGTTATGGCAACGGCGTCCATGCCCAGCGACATGGCTTTTTTCACCAGTTTGTCTACCTTTATCGCGCCATCCAGGATTGAATAGTCGGTATGATTGTGGAGATGCACAAAATCCATGCCCCTATGTTTTTCATGAAGGGACATAATTTCAAGCAATTAATTGGCGGGTACGCTCAAAAAGGGATTTTTTCGGTTTAGAAATAAAGCAATTACTGTTTCTTCTTTAATAATGAATTATGAACACTTCATGGGAATTGATGTGACCTGCCGATAACTATCGGCAGTTTTGTTTTACTCTGACCCCCTTCAGAATCAATACATGGACCCGCATCTCCTGGCAAAACCGACTGAATAACTTGTCGACGGCGTATTGGTCCTGCCGGTAAAGTACAGAAGCCACATCCTGTTATTCTGAACTATGCTCGCGGTATACGTCCGCACATCCCGCCACGCGATGCCGTCATAAATGGAAAATATTGGATTACCCGTTGCCTTTGTAAAACTCTGCCCGTCGCTGGATATGGCGAATCCGAAGGCATTGTCATTCCGCGCATCTCCGCTGCTGTAATACAGCACATAGGTAGTGCCGTTCATTATAATAAATGGCGCGATATTTCCCTGTGCTCCGTTGTTCTCCCATGTCTGGTAGGGGGCGCCCATTATATCCATGGCCTGACCGGTCCAATCCAGGCCATTGTTCGAAGTGTAATACTGGATATGCCCGAGGCCGTTATCAGCGTACCCTTTCCAGGTCGTGCCCCCTTCATGCAGGACAGCGAGATTGTACACGGTCGTGTTGCCGCCATATAAATTGATCCCTGTGCACGCGCCGATGTCGGTCCATGAGCTACCGTCGGCTGAATGGGCCGCGCGGGGCGAATTTGTCCAGGCAGCGCCATCAGTATAATACATGAGGAAGGGCCCCGCGTAATGCGCCGAAGGCGTGCCGATGTCCCATCCGGACGCATTGTATAATACCCGTGGATGGTACGGTCCGGTGGCCGCGAGACCGGTGACTACCGGCGCGGGGAACGTCACGTCATTGAAGTCATGGTAGTGGCTGGATGCGTGGCGGGTGTTGATGCCGTCGCCATACCATATATGATACAGGGCGCCAGCCTTCAGCACAAAAGGATAATACGCCTTGTCGACACCGTCAGTGTTGCCGCCAAGGATCATCGGGTTCCCCGCGTCTTCGGTCCAGTCCGCTGTTGTATCGCCATAGGTGCCGAAGCCGTTCGGCTGGGTGTAGTCTGCCCCGAGCGGAGCGCCTGCTGCGGTCTGCGCTGCGGTGGTGATACGCACCTTGAAAGATTCACAGGAATACAGATCGGCCGCCGGGTCAATTGCGAAAGCGGTATTGTCTATTGTGCCGATAGTGCCGCCGATACAGGTGGCGAAGTCATTAAAACTTATCTGCACGCTTCCCGCGCAGGGGCCATTTGCAGGCTGAATCGTTACCGTGGCCGGGTTCATGACCGTATTGAATGTTACTGTTATATTTGATGAAACCGGAATATCCGAAGAACCGTCGGCAGGTTGGATGTTCAAAATCCCGGGGCCCGAAGGCGGGTAAAACAGCAGATATATATACGCCGGGATTTCATCGTCGCCGATTGCACGCGTCAGCGGATCATCCTTGCACCCATCGAAAGAGAAGGCGCAGACAAGACAGCCGCAGGCGAAGCATAGTAATTTTTTCATGTAACGGATCCGCATATTATCACCTCTTCAGGGGGAAGGCGTTTATTCGCTCGATTGAGCGGGGGAAACGCCTCGGTATTCAAACGCATACCCGGCGCCGGCGCTGAAGGCCAGCACCGGCAGGTGGCGTTTGAAATTTGTTGTAAACATATGGTCCACGCTGACCTCAACATGGCAGTTTCTCATCTTGATATGCCGATATGCCAGCTGTATGCCCGCCTGGTATCCAAAATCGCCCCCGGTCGATGTGGTCCGCCGGCTCCGGTAATGGTTCAGGTACACGCCCAGTCCGATATACGGCGTGAGGGTAAACGTCCCTGCGACGGTGTTAAAATTAAGCACGGGCGCATCAAAATAGAAGTTGAGCGAAAAGGGAAAGAGAAAAAGACTTCTTCCGTGCTCGGATTTATGACCAAGATAGAGAACCCCCCAGGCAAACTCCGGGTAGATCTTTAGCCTGCCGGATACATTGAGCCCGTATAATCCCCGTGCGTAAATAAGCCCCCCGGGCGCGTGGCGATAGTGGCGGCCATATTCGCCGAACACCAGTCCATACAGGGGACGCGCTCCGACCTTGACGTCAATAGGCTCAAATGCAGTTTCTGCATATAACGGGGAAAGTACAAACAGGATGGATAGAGAAGCAATCAGACATAATAAATTATTTCCATTATTACTCATTTTATCTCCCACAGAAATGAATATAAGCAGATTTATCAATTATACCAATAACTTTTTTTCTTAAACATTCGATATAATTTTCAGGTAGCAAGAAACAGTCCCGGAATTAAATTTATATCATTGACATATAACAAACGGGATGGTAAGTATGCAATAGATATAATAACGTATCGTTACGTGTATCATTGAGCGCGGGGCCCGCAGGCGGGATTGCGTTCACCGATGCATCTTCAATAGCATGTTTACAGTATTAAATCACAAAAGGAGTGTCATAATGAAAACAAAAATAGCACTGTTGTTTGTTATCATCACCGCTGTGGCGTTTGTCGCCGCCGGCTGCAAGACCACGGTAAATTATCCCTCGGGCGATAAATATGTCGGAAAAGTAAAAGACGAGGTGCGCAACGGGGAAGGTGAATACCTTTGGAAATCCGGCGATAAATATGTTGGCCTGTATAAAACCGGGAAGCGCGACGGCGAAGGTATCTACACCTGGGCGAACGGCGACATCTATCAGGGCTACTATATAGACAACATGAAAAACGGCAAGGGCGTGTATACCTGGGCCTCAGGGGACAGATACGACGGCGAATTCAAAGACGGGAAGATGAACGGCCAGGGCACCTACACATGGAAATCGGGCGACAAGTACGTGGGAGAATTCAAGGACGACCAGCGGAACGGACAGGGCGTCATGTACTATGTCGATGGAAGGACCCTGAAGGGCGCCTGGAGCAACAACGTATTCCAGGGCGAATAACCGCTCACACCGGGGGCTGCGGCGGCGCCTGCCGTCACACGAGTAACAGGCCCGGGGAACATCAGACGGGAGCGCAGAAAAGGGAGGGCATGTACCCTCCCTTTTTTATTGCAAAAAACCAGCATTTTAATAAAAATATTCACTTTTCCAACCGGCACGGTTGACGATAGTTAAATTATATTGTAAATTTCTAATTCACTGGTCATCACAGGGGATTTCACATAGGGGACATCATGAGCAAGGAAAATAAGGACGAGTTTGAGCTGGTGGCAAAGCATTGCCCGGCATGCCAATCGCTGGTACTGGCCAGGATCGAAAAGCAGGACACCGGCGCGCGTAAATACAACGGGTATAAATGCTCGCAGTGCGACTGGTCAAGCCCGGTAAACAGCGCCGCCCAATAAGCGCGCCGCGGCAAAATAAGAGGCGCGGCCTGCGCCGCGCCCCGTATATGATGCGCATTGTAGTTTGCTAAAACACCACCCTTTCAGCGCCGGATAGCACCGGCCGCCTCCCGGTTAAAAACCTTCGAAGCCATAGTACTCGTAGATCATACGCAGGCCCGCTTCCGACGGCGCCACCTCGATCTGGTCGCCCATATCGCCGAGCAGCCGCGCCATCGTCGAGTAGAACTTCGTGTTCGGCGCGTTGATCAGGTCGCTGTCGAGGAACAGCACCAGGTCGCGCATGAAGTCGGCGGCCGTGTAGGGGCTGATCCCCACGGTATCGACGATCCAGGGCACGAAGCCGCCCTCCTTGGTCGAGTTCCTGAGGGCGGTCATGAGGTTCAGGTACGTCCGTCCTTTCGGATACAGGTCGTCGGCGTGGTTCGCGTCGCCGTACAGGCCCATCTCGTTGTCGATGTTCGGCAGCACCTCGGTCAGGAGGTGCAGGAGGAAGTTGAACGAACCCTCGCCCTGCAGTACCCACTCATTGCCGGCGTCATCGTAGTATGCGAGGAGCTTGCCCAGCACGTACTGCATCCCCTTGATCTGGGGCTGGGTAAGGCGGTGCTGCGCCATCACGTCAATGACATCGAAGAGGTGGTCGGATATGACGTTCGGCCCGTTCTGCGCGAGGAACTTGGTCGAGAGGTCATACAGATCGTCAATGGTATCTTCAAACCCGTCTTCCTCCGTCCAGGTCCACGGCCCGACGGTGTTAGTGCCGCCGTTCGCGTAGTTGGCGTCATTGTCCTGGAACTTGTTCAGGCCGTCGTCGCCCTCGTCGCCGATCAACTTGGTCAGGAGGTCGTCGAGATCAAGGTCGATCACTTTCGACGCGTCGTCGATGCGCACCCGCTTCTGGAAATTCCACTCCGGCGGGTCGATCTGCTTGGTGGTGGCGGTGATCGTGCCGCCGGCCGTGCTCTGGTCCTCGAGGATCTCGATCCCCTTCGGCTTGTTAAACTTCATGTTCAGGCCGACCTGCTCCAGGCCCGCCAGCATCCTGGCGATGGCGGCCTCGCTGTTCGCGGTCAGCGTCCAGTTCAGGGGCGTTTCCGTCACCGCGGGCCGGTCAGGCTCGTTCGGCGTCGAGGTGTTCGCGTCGTACTCGAGCATCTTCCCGAGGAGCCCGTCCGCGCGCTGGAGCCGGTCGGCCCGGTTCCAGCTCGTGTCCGAATCCATCATCGCGGAGAGGAGCGTGGTCAGGTTCGCTGGCGTATAAAAATTGGTCGTAGTCCAGCCGCCATGCCAACCGGTAGGATCGGAGCCCGAATTAACAAACCCGTCAACATCCCAGTCTGACATAAGGGAGCGCGAATGTGTCGCTTCGTACTCTTCATCGCTCCAGCTACCGTCCCCCTTGATCCGCGGGAGCCAGCCGTTCTGCCCCACGCCGCTGAATGTCCGGTCGCGGACCCGGCGTTATAGTTGAAATAGACCATCGGCTTGAGGAGCAGGTTGAGCCCTTCGAGCTGCCGTGCCAGGGCGTTGTTGCAGTTCGAGCTGCTGATGTAGTAGGACCTTTCATGCAGCGGCGCGAGGAGCGCGATAAAGAGCGGAAGGAGCGAATTCCTCTTGGTCCATATGCTGTTCGCGGTCGTGAAACCGGAATCAGACGTCTCGCTTGCATTATTCACGTTGCGCGATCCGAGCAGAGTATGCGTGTAATTGGTGCCAAGGGTCACCGCCTTGCTCCGCGGGAACCCGAACCGGGACAGGGCGAAGATATTGTGCGACACGCCGCCCGGTGTCGCGGTGCCTCGGCCAATGGTATCCACGTAAATTTTATCCGCATCGACAGCGGTTAGACCCAACGCATCGTTCGACCAGATGCCGAAAACCCGGAGTTGACTTCTTATCGGGTTTGCCAGCACAACTATACGGTAATCGCCCGGTACGTTTGACAGGTCAGCATCATTATTCTGCTTGGCCCACACGCTGTTGGCGCGGAATTTCCGCGCGTTCGACAGGCCGGTGATCCCATTCCCCTCGATAATCTGATAGAGCACAGATTCAATTCCCGCCTGTGCCACGCCGGCCGGGCAACCTAGAACGGTGGGTTCGCCTGCGAGCCAGAGGGGGATTATCAGGGCCATTCTCTTTTCGTTCATGACCCACTGGAAATTCCTGAAGATCGCCTCTTCCTGGCTTGCGCATGCACGGCCGGCATCTGCCTCTGAAATAAGCTCGGTATACTCGCGGTACTTGGGACCGGTGGTGGTGACATCAGCCTCGAGGTCGCCATTGGCGTCAAGAGGAACATAGTAGTCGGGTCCATCATGCTGGGTCTCAATCATGTAGTAGTCGGAATGCCAGGTTGCCTTGTACCTGTTATAGCGCTGTCCGTTGAAATCAAGGACGCCATTGTTATCATCATCGGTATCATCGACGGCATCATTGCCGCTATCTACCGGGTAGTAATAGCTGGCCCCATTAACGTAGGCATAGACGCGGCCGTCCGGCCTCAGGTACTTTGTGCCAGTGAAGGTGCCGGTACTGGTGTCGACCGTTTCCGTGGGCGCGCCCGGATCAGCAAAGTAGTAGGGACCCTCACCCTCCCAGCAGGCGCGGATGACATGCGCAAAGGTCCAGGACGACAGGTCCTTGGTCATGACGCCGTTCGCCGAATAGGGCATGTACTCGTTGGAATCATTGCCCCCGCCGCCCGAGGGGTTCCCGCCGGCGGCGACGCCGTAGTCACCCACGCTCGCGCCAGCCAGGAACTTCAGGGCAGGGTAATTCACGTTAAAATTGAAGGTGTAGTTTGCGCGATCGTCCGTCACAAAGAACTTCCTGCTTCGATAGGTCCTGTTATATCCCCTGTTTCTGTAGCCATTGCCGGAATCAAACCCCAGCTCATAGGTGCCGGCTGCTGCCATAGCGTCTCTCTTTCCCTGGATCGAGTAGAGGGAGTCGTTCAGGGTCAGGTTGCCGCAGAACGCCCCATGGCCGTGTATCGCCATCTGACCTTCATAAGAGTCGGCACCCGCGTCATGATTGACCTCGTTCGCGTTCTCTAAATGCGCCCACCCCATGTTCCCGGCGATCGCGCCGAGGTAGAGCAGGTGCTCAAGGATGCTCGCGGAATAGGCGCTCGTATTGTTCTTCCGGTCGCGGCCGAACATGTCGTAGCGTATCAGGTCATAGACCGATTCGGAGAGCTGTGTCGTGTCCCAGTTGATGTATATCTTCTTGACGTTCTCAAGCAAGCCGGTCAGCGGGTAGTCGGTGGAGGTGACGCTGCCGTCCGACTTCCACGCGAACGAGCCGCGGCGGTCGTCCCGCATGAAGAGCGGGCCGGAAGCGGCGAGGAATTCCTTCAGCGACTTCGTCATGTCGGCGTCGGAATACAGAGACGCGCTGTTCGTCTTGTAGATGTCGGTATCGACAAGCGCTGTCGGCGAAACCACGGCATCGACCCTTTCATACTGGTACCCGCCCACGGTGAAATAGTTGACCAGGTTCCATACGAGCTTCTCGGCGGTCGTCGGGTCCGCCAGGATGGCATTCAGTGAATCTATGGCGCTGTACATGAATTCGCGGTCGATGGTCTCGCCGTTCAGCAGGTCGAACAGGCCGGACATGAGGTAGTTCACGCCCTTGGCGGCATTGCCCAGGTCGGAATTGACGCTGTCAGTCGCGTTCATATTGCCATAAACCGTTTCGAGGTAGTCCGCGCCGGGGGTCGCCCCGTGGTGGATCCACATGGGGAAATCTACCATGGACATCATCGGGGCCGCGATGTCCATCAGGGTGGCGAAGGTGTCCGCGAAGTCCCTGGTCCCGTCAGCCGGGTCCACGTCCTCGGTCAGGGCCTCCATGAGGTCGCCCATGGTGTCCTCGATCTCCTCCGGGGTTTTCGTGGTCAGGTAGCCCGCCACCTTGTTGGTGATCGCCATCACGCTGGCGCCCATCTTCGGGGTGGTACCGCCGACCTGGTTGGTGAGCTCGTCAAGCAGCGCGTAAAAATCTGTCATGAGGTCAGCAGACGGAGTTGTCGCGAAAAAAGAATCGATGGGGTTGCCTGCGTTGTCAGTGCTGTGGCCGTACAGGCGCTGGTCAGTGCTGGTCACCAGTCCCAGGGTGGTTCTCAAATCTCCAAGTAGCCCGAGGCCCGGGTCGTCCGCCCGGTCCATCAGGTAGGAAAGTATATGCATGAATTCCGCGCCGATGGGAATGTCTTCATTGAGCATGTCAGCCATCTTGGCGTTTCCCGTACTGCCGGGAACGCTGTCCCAGGCGGCCTTGAGGGACGGATAGTTATCGAAAAGATGAAACAGGTTGAACGGCGCATCCACGTCATTGGTCTGAAACTCTTTCATTTTGGAATCTGAACATGATGACATGATTAAAGACGCGGAAATTACCAGGACCAGGAACGCTAATTTTTTAAACATGACTCGTCTCCCTTTTTTTCTTCCCATTTTTTTTATATAGTAAGGAAAACTCCATTTATAAATAAAATAATCAGATAAGAGATTTCCCTATGGGCCCACGCTTGCGTACCGCGGCAGGCGCCGCCGGCACGCACTATTACTGAATTTTTTTATTTCTCATAGCAGTGGAAACAACCACCACTCCTGAAGACTATTACAGGAACATGAGAAGTAAAACAATCCTCCCCTGCTTGTTTTATCAGCAGACGTAAGTTAAAACTTTTTTTTTAAGATTAAATGGATCTAATTACCGTCCAAATGGACGGTAATTTTTATGAAACAAATTTACTCAAACAATAAAAATATGTCCAGCTAAAATCTGTTAATCAATTCCGTTCTATTTGCTTTTTTATGAATTTATCATCTGAATTCCATGATTTATGTTTAATTGAAAACAATTTTTATATATTATATTATTTTTTGTCATTAATTCCTTAAATAATGCACATTATTATAGATGGGTAACGGTATTTAAACTTGCTATGACCGTAAAGATATTGTATTATTAAAAGGCCGCTGATTTTTTATAAACTATAGCAATTTCTCACAGGTATCGATGAATAGAATGAGCATTCGCATTACGGGAATCATCGCATCAATGCTTCTCGCTGCGGGTAGTATTACCGGCTGCGTATCGGGAGCTGATTCCCAGGAGAGCGACCCGCTGCTTTTCAGCCTCCTGCCAGTATACACTGACGGCTCACTCGACTATGCCATTAACGGCAGTGATGAGTATACCATAGCGCATTTCGACCCCTCCCAGTATACGCTGTATGACAACAAGGGCGAAGTGCTGGACCCCCTGACCGAGGAGAGCGCTGTTCCCAACGTCAACCTGGAGCTTTCCCTGGACATATTGAATGCACCTAAAGACGTGTATTTTATTTTTACGAATGTCAGCCCCTCCGCCGGCACAACGTATCCGTCTTTGAGCGATCCGGGCCTGAGCGTGCAGCAGGGCCTCGTCCCCGCGGCGGGCGCACCGGCGAAGGCGGACGCGGTCCCCGCCGACGCGTCCGGCACCCGCGGGAAGCCCGAGGCGACCGAATTCAACAGGAACCCGTATGCGTCCCTCAACAGCAAAAACCCGGTGTCACTGCTCCTCAACCTGGTGCCCTCGATCGAGCCGCTGTACGATGCCACGAACGATACCGGTTACTTCAAAATTGACGCATACACGAGCGTGAAGGCAACATGCCGTTTCGCTGACACGGTAACCGTTGCATCTTCCTTTGGCGACGCTGACAACAACAAGACGCTTAACATCTGGGTCGCGGACAATTGCTGGACCGGCACCGGAACCAAAAAGGAACTGGTGAGCCAGGCCATGGTCGATGCAATGGCGGACAAATTCCTCAAGGACGGCCTCACCAATGACATCTACGACTGGGTCACCGCGATATACGGAGAGGAATGGGGGGACGTCCCCTTCTCGTCGCCCCTTACAGAACAGGACCGCGCCATGCTGATCACTCCCGATAACGAGATCACGATACTCCTGTTCGATATCGACAACGACAACTCAACCAGCGGCGGGGTGCTCGGCTATTTCTGGGCCAAGGACAACTTCAAGGCATCGGCCCTCCCCCATTCAAACGAGCGGATCATGTTTTACCTGGACGCAGTCCTCTTCGCGACAAATGTCGGCACCTGGGACATTACGGACCGATGGCCCTCGGAGATCATCTCCACGCTGGCGCACGAGTTCCAGCACATGATACAGTTCTACCAGAAGACCGTGTCGCGCACCGACGGGTCGAGCGGCACCGAAACCTGGATCGACGAGATGTGCTCGCTGGCGACCGAAGACCTGGTGTCGAGACAAGCTCGGCGTGAACGGGCCCCGTGGGGCCGACTATGAAAGCGCGGCATGTATCCCCGACCCGGATGACCTGGTGCCTGGCGGGTACATCACATACGGCAGGCTCCCCATCGCCAATTACTTCAACGAATATTCCGTGACCGCCTGGTACAGCGGAAGCTACAGGCTCATCAGCTATTCCCTGAACTACGCGCTGGGGGCGTACCTGGCGCGGAACTACGGCGGCGCTGAATTTTTCAGGAACGTAGTGTGGAACGGGTATACCGACTACCGCGCGATCGAGTACGCGCTGAGCCAGGTCTCCCCCGCACTACCTGTTGGAAATGGTAAATTCGGCTCCGTTCTCAGGAAATGGGCCGCCTCGACCCTGCTCTCGGACAAGGATGACACGGATTCATATTATCAATATTACGAGTACAACAGGGATTTATATGATGACCTGATTGATTACTGGTTCTACAGCGATTCTTCTTCAATTGAGTATACCCTCGGGTCCATTGACATGCACAAATACCGGTATACCTACCAGTCCGGCTCCTACTATTACGGCCCCTATATCTACGACGTGATGCGGATCGGGACCATGCCGGCGGCATCGAACATCTACTACCGGGCGGGGAAAAACCTGTCAGGCACACAGACATGGAATATAACATTAATGAGCAACGTACGGCTAACGGTGGTTACCAGGGACGCCCTGCCGACGCACCCCTGACCCTCCCCTCAGGCTTATTTTTTTATTGACGGAAATCCTTTTCCCCTCCATAACCGTGCCACACCCAGAAAACGAGGTATCGTATGATAGACACCAAGCTCCTTGAGATTCTCGCCTGCCCGGCATGCCGCGGGGACGTCGAGTACAATACAAAGGAAGAGAAGATCGTCTGCACGGAGTGCGGCCGCCGCTACCCGGTGAAGGACGGCATCCCGGTCATGCTCGTGGATGAGGCCGAGGCCCCGAAAGAATAGATTAATCTCGTTGACAAATTCCCCCGCGAAAAAAGATATATAAAAAAAGACAGAACAGGAAGACAGCCATGTTTGATTCAAAGTCACCGGTGGTAAAGATAGTCAGCTACGCCATAACCGGCTTTTTCGTCCTCATCATCGTCATATCCTTCGGGATGCCCGATTTCATCTCCCGCATGGGGCTCGACCAGAGCGTCATCGCGATCGTTAACGGGGAGAAGGTCGACCGGTACGATTACCTTCGCTACCGCGACAGCAGGTTCGGCGACATGCGCGGCGACGGCAAGATGGACGAGATGATCCTCAACTACTACATCAACGACGTCCTGCTCCTTCAAGAGGCGCGCAAGACCGGCTTTTACGTGTCGGACGAGGCGGTCAAGGAATACATCCTCAACATACCGGGCCTGCGCGACCAGTCAACCGGCGCGCTGGACGCCGAGCGGCTGAACTATTTCCTGGAGCGGACCAACTTCAGCTTCAACGATTTCCAGAAGACAATCAGGAAAGACCTCCTCCGGGAGCGTTATTTCCAGTTCCTGAGAATGGGCCTCGCGGTCCCGTCTGACGAAGTCACTGCGGAGATGGCGGCGGACAGCTCGCGGGCGCAGATCAAGTACGCCTTCCTGAGCACGATGGCCCTGCAGGCGATGCTCGGCGAACAGGCGCGGGTGACCGACGCCGAGGTGTCCGCTGAAATCGAAAAAAACAAGAAAGAGATAAAGGACCCGACAACGGACCGCGAGCGCATACGGAAAAAGCTCGAGACATCGAAAATGGCCCGCCTGAAAAAAGAGATCGTCGACAGAATCAACGCCATCGCGCTGAAGGGCGGATCGTTCGACGAGGCCCAGGCGGTATTGAAAGGGAACGTGGCCATGTCCAGGATATTCAAGGCCGGGGAGAACATAACCGACGACAGGGGCCAGCCGATTTCCAGCATCAATTCCTCCAGGCTGTTCCTCGAGGAATTCATCCAGCTTGCCGAAAACAGGTCGTCACGGGTCATAAGCGCCGACTCCGGCCTCTACATCTACACGCCGGTGCTCAAGGACATCAGGAAAGAAGCGCAGCCCGGACGGGAGAAGGACCGGGCGGCCATGGCATCGAGGCTCGAGCAGGAAGGCATCAGGATGCTCTCGTCCAACATGATGCAAAAATTGTACGAAAATTCAAAAATAATAAAAAATTTAAAAACTGATTGATATATATCAGGCGGTTTGCTAATCTTTGCACCATAAGATCCTGTAGGGGTTGAGCCATTATATGCCGAACATCAATGCCGAATTCGTAAATCCGTTTCTCGAGGCGGCGAGCGCCGTATTCAAGTCGATCCTCAATGTTGACCTGAGACGCGGAAAGCTCGTAATCAAGGACAGCCCCATCCCTTCCCTCGACGTGGCCATCCTGATCGGCATAACCGGCGGCGTTACCGGCGAGGTCGTGTACAGCATGGGATTCAACATGGTGTACAAAATCGCCCAGGCGCTGGTGCCCGGACTTACCGAGGACCAGGTGCAGCAGGAATACAAGGACATCATCGGTGAAATGGCGAACATGATCACCGGCAACGCCATGAACCTCTTCGCCACCACCGGCAAGCGCATCAACATGACCACTCCCACCGTGGTCGTGGGAAAAGACTTCACCATCACGCTGATCAAGCAGACGACGCTGGGGATCAACCTCTACAGCCCCATGGGGCAGCTTGAAATGAACGTGGCCCTGAAATAATCACTCCTTCTCGGTTTCCGGCCCAGCCTGCTTAGCCGATAACTATCGGCGCGACTGCCGATAACTATCGGTCTTAACGTTACTCTGACCCCCGGTATTTTTGTATTCTTGTACAAATATACAAATTATGGCAGGTTCTCACACTCTAAATTTTACTCTGACCCCCGGTGCTACCGATAACTATCGCTCTGACTACCGATAACTATCGGTGCTATTTACACCAGGTCCGACTGCGCGGTCATCGAGCCTTCGTCAAGGACGAAATCCCCGAACACCGCCGGGGCCTCATTCTGCAAAATCTTCAGCATCTCCGCGCACACCCTGCGGATCTCCCACTGTGCGCCGCGGGCGAGGCGCAGGCTGAATATCATCCTGAGCTCCCGGAAATTGGCGGAGAACACGATCTGGCTTTCCGACGCGTTGGGGAGCACGAAGCGCGCGTCCTCCTTCCTGATCCCGCGCTCCCTGAGGGCGCGGTACGCTTCTTCCGCCCGTGCCATGGCGTCGCGAAAGACCGCTGCCGCCCCTTCGTCCTCAAGGACGGCGGCGGGGATGATGTAATTGAACCCGGCCTCGTCCACGTAGCGCTGGGACTGCTGTGAAAAACTCGCCAGGCGGTGCCGCACCAGCTGGTGGGTGAAAGCCCGCGATGCGCCGGTGATGCGGAACGAAGCGGACGCGTGCTCCAGTATGGAATGGTGGCCGCGCTTGATGCAGTTCCGGATAAAGCTCCGTTCGCTCCCCTCGGCGATGCGGTCAAGCGAGAGGTAGCAGGTCCGGCCCGCTTCCTCGATAAGCCTCTCCGCGCCCGGCGTTATCGCCAGGAGCGTTACTGTCGGTTTTGTAATTTCCATATTGCCTGATCCCCCTGTCCCCCTGAGGGGGCACGACAAATTCATATTAAATCCCCCCTGTCCCCCGAAGGGGGCACGCGGGATCATGCTTTTTCTGATAATTCCCTCTTTATCTTATCGAGAACTGAATCAATATTATTCATTATATCATCATTGTCAAATCGCAATGTTTTTATCCCAAGAATTCTCATAAAATCATCACGGTATTCATCGTAGTCTAATCTTTCTATATGGACATTTCCATCCAACTCAATCGCCAGGTGTTTGTCATCATAATAAAAATCAAGGCTATAGCGATATAGTGGATGCAGGCATATGAAAATGTATCCCTCAACCTGTTTATTCTTCAAACTGTGCTATAATAATTTTTCACTTGCTGTTAAATTATTACGCATGACACTCGCCAATTGAACAACATAGTCGGATGTTTTAATGCCGTTATTCATATACCCTTAGAATAAACCCTCTCATACGTGCCCCCGGCGGGGGATAGGGGGGTCTTATCAAATTTGCATAAAGTCCGCCCGGGGAGACAGGTTGAACCCTGAAGGGCCTATATCTTCATCCCCGAAAAGCCGTAGAACGCCAGCGCGAGCAGCCCCGCAACGATAAAGGTGATGGGAGCGCCCTTCAGGTTCTCCGGGATCTCGGCGACCTCCAGCCGCTCGCGTATCCCCGCCATGATGACAAGGGCCAGGGTAAATCCCACGCCGCCGCCGAATCCCTGCACGACGCTTTTTAAAAGTCCGAGGCCCGCGCCGGGGTCCATGAAGCCCGACCTGATGTTAAGCACCGCGACGCCGAGGACCGCGCAGTTGGTGGTGATGAGGGGGAGGAATATCCCCAGCGACTGGTAGAGCGCCGGCGATACCTTTTTGACCACCATCTCCACGAACTGCACCAGCGCGGCAATGACCAGGATAAAGACGATTGTCGTCAGGTAGGCAATGCCGTTGGGCGCCAGCAGGTATTTGTATACCGGATAGGTTATGAACGACGTCAGGGTCATTACGAAAATGACCGCCAGCCCCATGCCGAGCGCCGAATCAAGCTTCTTCGATACGCCCAGGAAAGGGCAGAGCCCGAGCATCCGCGAGAGCACGTAGTTGTTGATGAATATCGTGCTGAGGAGTATCGTTACGAAGGCCCTGATCTCCATGCCCTACCTCCCCTTCTTCCGTGAATTGATCGCGTTCATCGCCCAGAGCATGAAGGCGAGGGTGAAAAACGCCCCGGGCGCCAGGGCCATCGCCGAGGGCGGGCTCCATGCCGGGGACCAGGGTGTAGCCGAACAGCTTGTTCGCGCCGAGCACCTCCCGTACCGTGGAAAGCACGGTGAGGGTCAGCCCGAAGCCGAGTCCCATGCCGAGCCCGTCAAGCACCGATACCAGCATGCCGTTCTTCTGAGCGAACTCCTCGGCCCGCCCCAGGATGATGCAGTTCACCACGATCAGGGGAATGAATATGCCGAGCGAGCGGTACACCTCCGGCTGGTAGGCCTCCAGGAGGAGGTCGACCACGGTCACGAAGGCCGCGATTATGGTGATGAAGATGGGGATGCGCAGGTGCGCGGGGACAATGGTGCGGATCGATGAGACGAGCAGGTTCGAGCAGACGAGCACGAAGGTGGCGGCGAGCGTCATCCAGAGCGCATTCGACACCGACACGGACACCGCCAGGGTCGGGCAGAAAGCGAGGCCGAGCACGAGCTGCGGGTTCCGCTCCCACAGGCCCTTGGCGAATTCCTTCCAGTACCTCATCGCGCCCCTCCGGTAGCATCAGGCGCGGCCGTCTCCCGCGCTTTTTTAAGCCGGCTCATGCCCGCTTCAAGTCCCTGCACCACTGCGGCAGAGGTTATGGTGGCCCCGGTCAGGGCCGATATCGCGTTCATTTCGAGAAGGTCGTCCCGCATCGCGGGGGACCAGTCGCCGCGCTTCTCTACCCGTATCGCCGAATTAGCGTCCAGCCCCTTGAACTGGTTCAGGAACCAGGGGATCCGGGTCTCATCGCTGAAATCCCGCTCCGGGACGCCGCCCCGGAGATGGTCCCACAGGGTCTCACGGTCCGCCACCTCGACGCAGCGGTCGCCGAGGCCCGGCGTCTCCGACTGGCCGATGACCGACAGGCCCAGGACCTTCCCGTTTTCCTCCACGCCCGCCATCATGTCGATGTCGCCGCCGTAGCCGGTGCCCTTTGCGATAAAGGCGTAGCCCCGCACGGTGCCGTTGTCCGCGGTCTTTTCCGCCTCCCAGTAGGTGAATGCAGCACCGTCGACGACCGCTTTCCGGGGCCCCAGCACGGTGAACCCGGGGAGCACCAGGGCGAGGGCCGCTTCCTGCTTTTCGCGTGCGCGCTTGATAATGACCGGGCCCGCCAGCCGGTGCACATGGGACAGGAGCAGGACGCATACCAGGGTGATTGCCGTAAGGATGAGTGTCGGCCTCAGGATGTCGGTCGTCAGCTTCATGCGGCTTTCCCCTTTGCCCTCCGGGCCGCGCCGAAGACCTTCGGCTTCATGAACCGGTCGATGAGGGGCACGAAGGCGTTCATGATGAGTATCGAGTAGGACACGCCTTCAGGGTAACCGCCCCAGGTCCTGATGACGAAGGTTATAAGGCCGCACCCGGCGCCGAAGAGGAGCATGCCCTTCGCTGAAACCGGCGAGGTGACCATGTCCGTCGCCATGAAGCACGCGCCCAGGATAAGGCCGCCGGACAGGACGTGATAGAGCGCCGTCACGTGCGGCGCGGGAGACCCCGTCAGCCAGGCGTGGAGCGCGGCCGCCGCGGCCACCGTACCGATAAAAGAGACCGGCGTGTGCCAGGTGATGATTTTCCGGACAAAAAGGAAGAGCGCGCCTGCCAGAAGAAGGAGCACTGACGTCTCGCCGATGCACCCGCCCCTGTTGCCGATGAACAGGGAAAGGAGCATGTCCGGCGAATGGAACAGGTCGTAGACCCGCGACGGATCGATATGGCTGTCCGCCAGGATCCGCGGACCCTCCCTGAGCAGCGCGAGCGGCGTCGCGCCGGTCAGGGCGTCGAACGCTGCGGGGGGGAGCCCCGGGTTCGGCACGGTCGGCGACAGGATGTTCGTCCCGCCGAACCGGTGCCACCCCAGCGTCATATGCACCGGCCAGGACGCCACGAGAAAGGCGCGCGCCGCCAGCGCCGGATTGAAGATATTGAAGCCGAGCCCGCCGAAGAGCTGCTTGACGATGATAATGGCAAAGGCCGAACCGATGGCGACGATCCACCAGGGAGCCTGCGGCGGGACATTCATCCCCAGGAGGAGCCCCGTAACGACCGCGGACCCGTCCTGCACGGTGACAGGCTTCCTCAATACCGCCCGGACCGCCGCCTCCGCGGCGACCGCGGCGATGATCGCCGTGCCGATCAGCATGGCGGCGCGCAATCCGAACAGGTACACTGAAAAAGCGGCCGCCGGCGCCAGTGCGACCACCACCGACCACATGATCTTCGCAACGGACTCGCCGGACCTGACATGGGGCGGATGGGACACCAGGAGCATCTCTTTTTTATTTTCTGTTATGGCCATATCACCGCCCCGCTTGCTGCCCGGCCCTGACATGCTGCTGGGCCAGCTTTATATAATGGCTGAGCGGCCTCCGCGCCGGGCAGACATAGCTGCACGAGCCGCACATGATGCAATCGAGCGGGTTCAGGCCGCGGGCGAGGTCGAACCTCCCCTTTTCCACGGCCGTGCCGAGGTCGCAGGGCAGGAGCCCGGCGGGGCAGGCCGATACGCACTTCCCGCACCGTATGCAGGAGGAATAGTCGCTGGCCGCCACGTCCTTGCCGGCAAGGAAGAGCAGCCCCGAGGTGCCCTTCACCACCGGGAAGTCGAGCGAGTGGACGCTCTGGCCGCACAGCGGTCCCCCCATGATGATCCTCGCCGGCCGCTCCCTGAAGCCCCCGCACTCCTCCACGATGTCGGCGATCCTCATGCCGATGCGCACCTTGTAGTTACCGGGCCTCGCGATGGCGTTCCCCGCGACCGTGATGTACCGCGTATAGAGGGGGCGGTCGTACAGGACCGCTTCCCGAACGGCGCAGATGGTCCCGGCATTGTGCACGACAACGCCCGCGTCCATCGGCAGGCCGCCGGAGGGCACCGTTCTGCGCAGCAGGCTGTATATCATCTGTTTTTCCGCGCCCTGCGGGTATCGCGTCCTCAATTTCCGGACCGCGACGCTCTCCGGGGGGCGCACGGCTTCAGCCGCCTTTTTCAGCGCGGCGATGGCGGCCTTCTTGTTGTCCTCCACGCCGATCACGGCCCGCGTGACGCCCAGGGCCTTCATCGCAATCCGCGTCCCCTCGATAACGGCGTCGGGGAATGTCTTCATCAGCATGTCGTCAACAGTGAGGTACGGCTCGCACTCCGCCCCGTTGACGATGAGGGTGTCGACGTTCTTCCCGGGCGGGGGCGAGAGCTTTACCGCCGCGGGGAACGCGGCGCCGCCGAGGCCCACGACGCCGGCCTCCCGGATTTTACCGAGTATTCCGTCGCGGGAGAGGGCCGTCCAGTCGCAGGTCGCCGGGGGCATGGCCGATGAGGAAAACGATCCCTCGGCCTCGATGACAACGGACTCCTGCGGCCCGTACACCGTGTCGGACCGTGGCGATGGCGGCCACTTTCCCGGGTATCGACGAATGGACATTTGCGCTGATCAGCCCGTCGGCGCGTCCGATAAGCTGGCCCTCGGTCACGAGGTCGCCGACGTTCACGGCCAGCTTCGCGGGCGCTCCGACATGCTGCTGGAGCGGGATATAACAGGTATGGGGTATAGGAAGATTTACAAATTTCAGTTCTTCAGTAATGCTTTTATGTTCGGGCGGATGGATCCCTCCGCCAAAGCGTGAAAACATTCTTATACATCCTTGGTGGAGTATATCTCATCCTTAATGGGGAGTTCTTTCCTTAAATTTTTGATGTACGGGAACAGCTCGCCTGATTCCGTGTAATATTCGCAATCGTCCATAATCCTGCGCGCCACGGTAAAAAACTTGTAGAGCTTTTCCTCGCCGGAACGCTTCACCCATTTTTTCTTGAGGCATTTGACCCTGAGAACATAGCGGTCCGGTTCGGATTCGTACTGCCGTATGACGATGCAGTACTGGCAATTGGCGCAAAATATCTTCTCTTTTGACATTCGATAACTCCTTGGTGTATTACTGTGTGACGAACATGTTGCAGTGAACGTTTTTCGGCGGGCACCCGTTACCCGGATGTGCCGCAATCATCCCTTCTCAATCAACCGGAGACCGGACGAACATGTTCCGGTTTTGTACCAGAATTTTTCAATAAGAAATAATACCGGGAAACAGTCAAGTAGTTTTTTCATACCATCGGCGCGGGCCCGGAGGACGGCCCGGGCGGGAAGCCCGTGCCCGCCAGCCGCGCCCCGGAGGGCGCGATTAATTAAAATTTATATTTTTTATTGACATAAAGCATCTCCGCCAATAGTGTCAAAATACGTCTATTAGACATAACGCAATGACCATTACCGAGAAACAAAGAACGAGCCAGCGGGCCCAGAAGAAGATCAACTCCCTTATCCTGAGGGAGATGCAGATCGGGATGGAAGACCTCATCGAACTGAAAGAGAACCCGTCCCTTCTCATCGATACCGGCTACGAATATGTCGAGATGGGCGATTACGACAAGGCCCTCAGGCTGTTCAGCATCGGGGCCATGCTCGACAGCAGCGATCCCGACATCCTGAACGGCCTCGGCATCACCCTGTGCGAGCTGGGAAAATTCAAAAAATCAAAACAGGTCCTCGAACGGTCCATACGACTGAACCCGAATGACGCGGTCACCCTTGCCAACCTTGCCGGGGTATGCTGGGAAATGGGGGAGCCCGAGCAGGCAATCTACCACTATAGCAGGTCCCTCGAGGTCAAGCCAGGACATCGAGGAGATCCATTTCAACCTGATAAACCTCTACATCGAAACAGGCGCCCTGTACATGGCGTACATATCATGCCTCAATTTCATCGAGCGATTTCCCGATGACGAGGAAGCGAAAGAGCTCATGGAAGAGATCATCCTCAACCTCGCAATCTCGATGTATTAATATTTCCTGGTAATGCGCTTTATATAATCCACGGCGCTGCCCTTTTCACGGCCCTTCAGGGCCTGCCGGATCTCATCCTCAAGGTCGATTTTCCATGAGCCGCCCTCTTTTTCCATACGGAACACCATCTCCTGCCCGGTCCTGTTCTCCACCGGGTGCTCGGTGTAGCGGAGCCTGATCTCCCCTTTCGACCCGTCCGATTTCCTTGACAACTCTTCCCATCTCGTCTTCTCATTGAAAAGCGGCAGTATACGCAGCCGGTCCTTTTCCGCGATGACGCCGTCGCTGACGGCGTCGATTAATGGCGTCGATGGTGCCGCCGGTATAAAAGCCCTTCGCCTCTCCGAAATTCCTGGCCGCGATGAGCTTTTCGAACACGCCGTCAAAGCTCGCTGGCGCCCGGTCGCGGGAACATCCCGCGGCCGTGATGACGAGAGCGAGTAACGGGAGAGAAAGGAATAGTTTTTTCATCTGTCGCCGCCCCTTTCCTCAATCGAAGATGTCCGAATACTGGAGCTTGTTCTTGAGATTGAAGAAATCGCTCCCCCGCGGGACGTCGCGCAGCTTGGTGAGGAGGGTGTCCCTGTCGATGAGTTCGGAAAAGGGGACCGCCTTCAGGTCGAAATTGTCCGTGACCGAGACCATGACCCCGAAATTGTCGTCCAGAAATACCTGGCGGCGCCGTAGCCGAGCATGCTCCCCATGACCACGTCAAACGCCGTGGGATGGGCCGAACGGATCTCGTAGCCGACCTGCTTCGGGGTTATCTTCACATCGAGGCCGGTCTTCTCCTTGTACCGGTCCTTTACATGCTCCGCCAGTATGGTGGATATCTTCGCCTCGCCGTAGCCTGAGGTTGCCGTGCTTGTCGGTCCCCTTCGGCTTGAGCTCCTCCGGCAGCTTGTCCACGATCCCTTCGGATATGGCGATCACGCCGTACGGCTTGTGGTCGTTTTCCCTGGTGATGATGACGTCGGTGATCCGCTCCACGAGCTGCCCCAGGTTGACCACGTCCTCCTCGATGTCCTCGGAGGATATCATTAAAATTGCCTCGGCCGCTATCCCGGACGCGTAGGTGATCCACCCCGACTTCCTGCCCATGAGCTCCACGATGAAAAAGCTGTCCGTTGCCTGGGCGTCGGCCTTCAGGTTCAGCAGGATTTTCTGCGCCACGTCCACCGCGGTCCAGTAGCCGAAGGTCCAGGGGATGCCGTAATAGTCGTTGTCGATGGTCTTCGGTATATGGATGACCGGGAAGCCCATCAGCCAGAGATAATTCGCCGTCTTGAGCGTGTCGTCACCGCCGATGGACACCAGGGCGCCGAGCTCCAGGTATTCGAAGGCGTCGAGGATGTTCCTGAGCCGCGCGTTCTTCTCCGGGTTGTTCAGGTCTTCCATAGTCCTGATATCTTTTCCCGGGTTCGCCCGGGAGGTGCGGAGAAAAATCCCGCACCTGTTCCGCGCCTTGGTGATCTCGTGGGTGATGGTCCCGTAATGGAGCTCTTTCCGTAGCTTCGGGTAGTTCTTGTTGAAATCCTGGAGGAACTCGTACCCCCGCATGATCCCGATGACCGGCACGTTGTTGTCGAGAAAATTGACCGCGGTCGACGATATGACGGCGTTCGCGCTGGGCGCCGGGCCTCCGGAAAAAAGGATGCCGACCCTGTTATACTTCGGTTTCATAATCTCCCTCCCCCCCGTGAACGGCAGGGACCCGCTTTCGAAAAAATTAGTTTGTAGTTTTAACCCCAAGACCGGCCCTGTCAAGCATAATCGTCGTTTCAGCTTGACGCGGGCCCCTGTTTTTTTGTTGATTATTTGGCGCTCCTCGTTACTCTTTCTTATGGTGATACGAACCGCCGCCGCGTGATTGCGCGGGCCGGGACACGCCCATTTCCGACCTGGAGGAACATGATGGATTTCACGATCAAAAATCTCGGGCGATCAGCCGTGCAGACGCCGCTGATCGAAGAAAGGATTGTTAACCGACGGGTCCTTCGTGAGCGACGACGTCAGGATCATATACGATCCGATGATTACGGACTACAACGCCGGCCGCATTGAGCCCGGGCACAGCTTCGAGCAGGCAGGCCCGAGAAGGATGATTCACTTCAGGCCGGAAGAGACGCGCTCCGCCATCGCGACATGCGGGGGGCTCTGCCCCGGCATCAACGCGGTCATCCGCTCCATCGTCATGGAGTCGTTCCACCGCTACGGCGCGCAGTCGATCATCGGGTTCCGGTACGGCTACAGCGGCCTGGACCCCGCCAACGGGTATGAGCCGGTGCAGCTGGACCCCGAGCTGGTTGAAGACATACACCTCGAGGGTGGCACCATCCTCGGGTCCTCCCGGGGCGGCACCGAGGAGATGGAGACCCTGGTCGACACCCTCGGGCGTCTCGGCATCAACATCTTCTATACCATCGGGGGTGACGGCACCCTGAAGGGGGCGCATAAAATCGCGGCGATCGCAGAACAACGCGGCCTTGACCTCGCCGTCGTGGGCATCCCCAAGACGATCGACAATGACATAAGCTTCATACAGCGCACCTTCGGATTCGAGACCGCCTACTCGCAGGCGGTGGATTCGATCTACGCGGCGCACGTCGAATCGAAGGGCGCGCCCAACGGGATCGGGCTCGTGAAGCTCATGGGGCGGCATTCGGGCTTTATCGCCGCGCACGCCTGCCTTGCCATGAGCGACGTCAACTTCGTCCTCCTGCCCGAAGTCCCCTTCGACCTCGACGGCGAAAACGGCTTCCTCGCCCATCTAAAGAAGAGAATGCTGGCCCGGCACCATGCCGTCATCTGCGTCGCCGAGGGCGCGGGGCAGGACCTCATTGAAAATGACCGGGCCGCGCGCCAGCACGACGCCTCCGGGAATGTGAAGCTCGATGACATCGGCGTGTTTTTAAAATCGGCCATCAACAGGTTCTTCAGCGGGCAGGGGATCGAGATAAACCTCAAGTATATCGACCCGAGCTACCTCATCAGGAGCGCGCCCCCGGTGCCCAACGACTCCATCTTCTGCGCGCAGCTGGGGCAGTACGCGGTCCACGCGGGAATGGCGGGAAAGACCGACATGGCCATAGGGCTCTGGAACAACATCTACACCCACGTGCCCATCGAGCTCGCGGTCTCAAAGAGGAAAACGATCGACCCCTCGTCGCGTTTTTTGTATGACGTGATGAGCGCGACGGGACAGCCGCTGTCCATGAAAAACGACCGTTGACGGAGGGCGGGGGTTACCTGCGAAGCATGCGCGAGATGCCGGCTTTCCGCGTCATCAGGAATTCGTACAGGCCGGCCTGGCGCTCCGGGAAGATCTCTTCATAATCCGCGCAACTGACGCTATAGCCGGTGCCGTAGAGGGAATCCAGCAGCACCTTGAGGTCGTCGGCGGCAAGGGACTCGATGTTTTTTCCGAACAGCACCCCGGCGTCGTACCGGTCATCCCTGCCCGCAAGGTCGCCGCAGAGCGTATTGCGGTCGTCGAGATACACGTTCTTTATCTCGTATTGGCGCGGCAGATCGCCGTGCGCCGCTGGCGCGTCACGCACTACCACCCGTTTCAACTGGACCGGCGCGCTCGTCCCCCGCGTCAGCTCCGTTATACGCTCCTTGATCGCGAAGATGAGCTCCTGGCGGGTCTCCTCGATGATATCGCGGAATGCAAGTGTCTGTGCCATAGTATGCCTCTTTTGCCGGGGTTGTTCCGGACCGGGACGATTTTCCGGCCTTCCGCCGCCCCTTTCAGGGGGAGAATCCCGAACGGCAGGCCTAATATTATGTTCGGAATCCGGGGCGGTTTAATGGATATATTTTTCAGGAAATCCGCCGTTTCAGTCTGAAGGCGGCCGCCTGACCTGGCACGACCACCGGCCGTCCCAGACAGGGCCGTTCCGGCGGAGAGAGCGGTTCACTCCCTCGGCGAACCTTTCGCGGACAAAGTGCATTGCCCGCGCCATCCTGTTATCGTCCCTGGAGGTCCATAGCAGGATGTGAAAATGGTTGTCGCAAAGGCCGAAGCAGAAGGTGTCGATATCGAACATATCAAGTGCCGAATTCGATATCCCCATCATGACCGATTCAAAGAGCTTCTTCTTCCTGAATTTTGAAAAAAAGCCGGAAAGCTCGATGAGATCGAGACAGTGCGCGTTGATTTCATAGATAACGTCAGCGGATCTTCTTTTCATACTGCGGGCCATGCGTTTCCTCCTCATGTTGATTAGCGCGGCCCGTAGGCCCCGTGATGCGCCTGTACCGCGCCGTCGTACACTGCGGTAACGAACGGGGCGGCCGGATAATGCAAAATTTATTTGACCCGTGGGGCCGGGTATGCGTAGTGGACTGTACCGCAGCATAGCACGGGTGCATTTCTTTATCACGGAGGCCGACATGGACATAGTATCGATGGTTCTCATCGTGCTGGGTCTGATCCTGTTTGAGACGATATCGAGCATCGACAACGCCATCATAAACGCTGAAGTCCTCTCAACGATGGGGAAAAAAGCGCGGCGCTGGTTCCTGCTCTGGGGGATACTTATCGCCGTGTTCCTGGTGCGGGGCCTCCTCCCCTGGTTCATTGTATGGGCCACCATTCCGGGCCTCGGCCCGGTCGATGCGATCACCGCGACTTTTTCAAACGATCCCAAGGTACTTACCGCCATACAGGAGTCGGCGCCCATACTGCTTGCCGGCGGCGGCGTCTTCCTGGTCTTCCTGTTCATCCACTGGCTGTTCCTCGATGAAAAGAACATCGGGTTCCCATTCGAGCCGTTTTTTATCAGGCACGGGGTCTGGTTTTATGCCGTGGTATCCGTGCTCCTGACGATCATCACATGGTTCGCAATGGGCAGGAACAACATGATGGCCTTTGCCGCCATCGTGGGGTCCACCGCGTTTTTTATCACGCACGGGTTCAGGCATAACGCGGAGGAAAAGGAGAAAAGCCTCACGGCGAAAAACATCTCAGATATCAGCAAGATCCTCTACCTCGAGGTCCTCGACATGAGCTTCTCGATCGACGGGGTCCTCGGCGCTTTCGCCTTCACCCTTTCGGTGCCGCTGATCCTTCTCGGCAACGGCATCGGCGCCGTCATAGTCCGGCAGCTCACCGTGGGCAACATAGAACGGGTAAAAAAATACAAGTTCCTGAAAAACGGCGCCATGTACTCGATCCTGGGGCTCGGTACCGTCATGCTCCTGGAGAGCTTCGGTTTTCACGTGCCCCACTGGGTATCACCGGTGATTACCTTCATTGTCATAGGTTATTTCTTCTACCGTTCGGTGCCCGGGAAGACCGGTGCGAAGAAGACCGGAACAAAAAAAAAGAAGTCCTGATGCTGCGGCATACCGCGGGCCGTCGTTCCGGCTCAGAGTCGGCCCGGCGACGGCGGACCGCTTGCCCAGTCCGCCTGCGTATCAGTGTCGCCCGGCCCGGTCCTGGATACGGAGCTCCCCGCCGGCGCCGAAGGCCCGGCTGCGCTTCCCCAGGCCGCGTCAGGTCTGAACTCGTCCGTGCCGCCTTTGATGTACACGGCATCGACCCGTGCCCCGTCCGGCGCCGAGAGGAGAACGGTCTCCCCGCTGTTGTTCAGGCTGAACGTAAAATACCCGCACCCGGGAGACATGCCGAACAGGCTGAAAAACCCGCCCTCTGATTGCGCTATCACGAGACACCCCTTTGCCCCGATAACGCTCCCCCCGGGAAGGACAAACGCCCGGCTCGCGGATGAGCCGTCCGTTACGGACATTCCCGCGATATCGCAGGGATAATCGCCGTCGTTATAGAGCTCGATGAATTCGGTCCCCTCATCGCTCCCCTCCGCGTCATAGAACACCTCGCTGATCCGTATGCGCGAGTAGTCGATCCTCCGCCGCACCTCCAGCTCGGCGGTCGCCGTCATACCGTCGACGCTGGCGACGATGCGCCCCCTCCCCGGCGCGATGCCGGTCACGGTCCCTTCCCGGTCCACCGTCGCGATGCCGGTGTCAGGCGCGTCCCAGCAGGCGTTCTCCGCCTCCTTTTTCTTTCCATCGGCGAGTATGACAAGCGCCGTTGCGCGCGCCGCTCCCTGTTCCTGAATGCTCACCGGAGCAAGGATTACCTCCAGCCCCCGCGTGTTGTTTTGCCAGAGCGGCTGAAACAGCGGATTGAACTGCTCCGGAGTGTCGCACCCTGATGCCAGCAGCGCAAACAGCGGCATGAGTGCAAAATATTTTTGCATGGGAACCCCCTGTTATAGCATTTCTACCAGGGGATACGATCGGGAGAGCGTGCTCGTAAAAAAAAATTTTAAAAAACAGAAAGGCGGGGTCACGTGACCCCGCCCTGCAAATTGCCGCGAGAGGGACTTGAACCCTCACAGGCGTAATGCCCACAAGATCCTGAATCTTGCGTGTCTGCCAAATTCCACCATCGCGGCTCGTATCGTTTAACTCATACGAATTAAGAGCGGTATTTGTCAAATATAAATTCTAATTTTTTCCTTAAAGAGGTGTGTCCAAGCATATATATTTCAGGTGTCGGGGCCATCCCGGCGAGTAGGCGACACGGACGTCGCCGCCCCCGCCGAGTCAACAGGAGGTTATACGAGGCGGGCGAGCGGGATGGCCCTGACACCTTATAATTTATACCCGGTACTTCTGTATCTCCTTGATTTTATACTTCTTGTGGCCCGCCTCGATGTCGAGGGTCACCGTATCGCCCGGCCTGGAGCCGAGGAGCGACTTGGCGATCGGGGACCGGTACGAGAGGACCCGTTTTTCAAAATCCGCGTCCCAGGGCCCGAGGATGGTGTAATCCCACTCCTCGCCGGTGTCCTCCTCCTGGAGGATGACGCGGGTGCCGATGGTCACCGAATCGGTCGAGATTTCGTCCGGGTTCAGCACCTGGGCCTTTTTCATCTCGTTGTCGAGCTTCGAAATTGACAGCTCGAGCGTCGCCTGCTTTTCCATGAGGGCGTTGTACTCGACATTCTCCCTGATGTCGCCCGAAACATCCGCCACCTTGGTGAGTTCCCTGGAGATTGTTCACGATCTCGACGGTGACGAGCCGGTCCAGCTCGGCCTTCATCCTGTCGTATCCCTCGCGCGAAACGATGAGCTTCTCGACGTCCTGTTCCCATCCCTCGTCGGGCTGCGCCTTGACCGGCTGGAAGTCCGCGTACTTCGCCCGGATAAGCGGCGAGGAACGACTCCTTCTGCGGCTCATCGACATAGGAGACATTGCTGAAGAGGTCATGCAGCTTTCCCAGGAGCACCGGGTCGAACTGCTCGACGATGTTCCGCAGAACGGCGGAATTGTTGTCGAACAGGAGGTCGACCGTCATGTTCTTCAGCCGGTTCCCTTCCATCTCTATCTTTTTAAGCTCGTTCATGAGCCGGAAGTACGATACCGCGAGGCGCTCACGGGAATAATCGAGCCAGTCATAGTCCCACTGCCTGCCGAACAGGTTCCGCGCGACCCAGATGAATATCTCGGGGTACTGCTTCATGCCGGTGACCACCCGGTCGATAAAGCCGTTGATGTATCTTGTACGCGTGGGCGCGGATGAGGTTGTTGATAATGTACTTGTGTATCCGCACGGGCGTCTCGAAAAGGAGCTCGGAGACTACCTGCGGCCAGTCCTCGCGCGACTCCTCGATGAGGTTCACCAGGTCCTTCTTGTAATCGTACGACGAGATCTTCATCGAAAGGAGGGGCAGTTCGTTGCTCTCCTTGATGAAATCGACGACCTTCTGGCGCAGCGCGTCAAGCTTTAGCTTTGCCGGATCGGCGTATTTTGTCATGTCCTTGAGTATCATGTAGGAGAGCACCTGGCGCGTCTCCGAGTCTCCCTTCATCTCGTCGGTGAAATAATCGATGAAATACGGAACGACCGAAAGCCCGTCGTTCGTGTCGATATTGTTGACGAACTCAATCGCGATGTCGAGCTTCTTGCTGAAGGAATCCGACCCGGTAAAGCTCTCCAGCAGCTCCTCGGCGAAGGTCACCGGCTTGTCGCGGGTAAAGATCAGGTCCTTCTTCTTCTCGGAGAACCCGTAATGCGGATCGCGCTTGATCTTCGTCCGCGCCTTGCTCCACCATTTCGACCAGCCCTTTTCCGTTACATAGGCCGGGATGAGCTCCCGCTTGACGTCCTCAAGCAGGATCTTGCCGCCGTACGACCTGATAAGGATCTCGAAAAACTGCATGAAATCGTCCTTGAAAAGGTTCTTCGTGTAATCCGGGTCCTCGTACTGCACCACGTAGAGGTGGTCATTCGGTATCGGCATCAGGGATTGGAGCGCCATCTGTATCGACATCTTGTGGTCGGGCTTGCCGCTGAAGTTGATCACGATGTTTTCATTGTCCATCGCCACGATTTTTCCCAGCTTCCACGTGTTATGATAGGCGTGGTTCCCGACGTCGAACACGATATTCTTTTCGAAATCCTGTATCGCGTACTTGACCGGCGTCTTGTAATTGGCGAGCTTCGACAGTTTCATGAACTGTTCGAACTGCGTATGGTCCTTGTACTTTACCCGGTAGAGGTTGATGAGGTCGCGGCGCGCATGCGCGTCATCCGGGCGGTATTTCAAGACTTTCTTCAGCAGCTCTATCGACAGGTCCGGGTTCTCCTGGTCGCGGTACTTCTGGAGGAGTATCTTGATGAGGGCGGCCACAAGGTCGAACTGCTTGGCCTCAACCAGGAAGCGCTCGATCCTCTCGAAGAAGGCGATATCGCCCCATGACACGGAGACGAGCTTGCTCCAGAGGCTGCTTACCTCTTCGTACTTCTTGTTCTTGATGAAGCCCTCTATCGACAGCTTCATGTAGTAGATGCTCTTTTCCGGCTGCTCGTCCACAATAGCGAAGGCGAGCTTTTTCGCGAGGTCGGCGTCGAAGCGGTCGATCTTGAGGAGGCTTTCGAGCACGGGTATCGCGTCCTTGTTCCGCCCGAGCCGCTCCAGGCTCAGCGCCTGGGCGCGGAGCGCGGCGCTCGATTCGCCGTACTCGAGGATCTTTTCCGCGATGAGCTCCACCACCGCCCACTTGTGGTAGCCGGTGAATATTTCAATGAGACCGCGCAGCTTCTTCGCGTCCTCGGGGCGGTCAAGGTGGTTGCCGATCTCGCCCAGGAGATACATCGAGGTGATCGACTCGGGATGGTCCTCCATGTGCTTTTTGCACGCCTCCACCGTCTCCTGGATAGCGTCCTCCGAGACCACGGAGTTGAACAGGTCATCCAGGATTTTGAACTTGGAGATGCCGATATCCTTCGGCTCGATCCTTCCCCACATCTCCTCCTTGAAAAGCGAATCAAGTTTTTCCATTATCTTTTGTTTTGACATGCCATCGACCTCGTTGTATATTCTGTGGCGGATCCCCCGACTGCTCACCGCCGTATCCGCCTGACACCGGCGGCGAGACAAACGGCGCGGGTGTTGGCCGCGCCGGCATCGAATCCACTGCCGGTACAGGGAGCGCATCGCGCCGCTCTGTTAACCGAAAATTAAATATTTCAAAAATAGAAAATACCCATCACTGAAGTCGATGGGTATTCCCGGTCTAAAAAGAAATGCTGCTATGTAAAATGTAGCTACTTAATTCTGTTTCTTTTCTCCGCCCTTGGACCCGCCGTCAAATATCTTGTGCAGCTCGTTGCCGTCGAAGTTGACCTCATAGGTGTCGGTCAGGACCTTCAGCTGGTCGAAGAAAAAGTACGTCATCTCCATCAGCTCTTCACGCGGTGCGTTCGGGACCGCGCGGATTACAAACCGCGTGATCTTGGTGACCCGCGTCTGCGGAAACGACTGGAACTCCTGGGGAACGGAGACCGGTATCCAGCCGGTCATCGGTCTCCAGCCGATAAAATTTATCGAACCGAGCTTGATGATGTGCGTCGAACCCCGGTAATCCTTGACCCATGCTTCCAGATCATAGGGGTGCCCGCGGCCATGCACCCAGATCGATATGCCCTTGCACTTTCCGGGCAGCTCAATACCCCGCTCCTGCTCGTCTTTTCCCGTGGAGGGATTGTTCGTCAGCTTCGGCGTTTTGTCTCTCCAGTCGACCTGGGGAGGCGCAATGATATGGACCTCGTTCTTCCCCGGGTACCTGAACTGGAAGGCCACCCCGAGGCATTTTTCCTTTTTCTTGCCCTTGTCGGTGAGCGACCATTCCTCGACGTTCATGTCGTTGGGGCCGCCGCCGATCACCTTCATCTCCAGCCTGTTGATCGGGTTCTTGAGCTTCAGCTTCTGTTCGGTCTCCGCCTTCACGAATTTCTTCGGCACCGAATCCACCACCCATCCGTTATCGCCTATGACCGAGTTTTCAAAATCCTCGATGACAATGGCCTTCAGCTCGTCCCCGCTGACGTCCGCGGGCACGTTTGTTATTATCTTTGACTGCGCCGTTCTCGCGCCCAGCACGCCCAGGCATACGGCCATGGTAATACTGGTTATTATTGCAACGCTTCTCTTGTTATATGATCTCATTAAAAGCCTCCCTTCTCAGCCTATCTCGCATATCCTAACGTTAAATTCTACCAGGTGTCCTTGATGGTCTCGTCGCCGGTAAACTCGGAGAGATCGGTGACGACCCTGAACTGGTCGATGTAGGTATAAAATGTACCGGGTATCTCATACAGGTCGCTCTCGACGAAAAACGAAACGAAATGCAGGTTCTTGTCGAGGAGGGCATAACTTGCCGACTGGGGGAGCCAGCCGGGAATTATAACGGACATCTCCCTCCAGCCCCAGAAATCGAGCCGGCCCACTTTCAGCTTGTGGATGTGCCCCTTGTAGTCCCTGAGCTTGACGAAAAGGGTGTGCCTGAACTTCCTTCCGAGCGCCCAGAACTTCATCTCGCGGGCCTTTCCCCTGATGATATATTCGTTCGGGGGGAACGCCTCGACCCGGTCGAAGCCCCGGTCGATGAAATACGTCTTGATGCCCAGGACATTTTCGTTCTTATGGGATATCCCGTTTTCATCGGTTATTTCGTTCTGGAACTCGCCCGGCTGTCCATCCTCGTTTACCGACTGGCCCTGGTCGTTTACCGGCCTGGGCTTGCCGGGGATCTTCCGCGTCTTGGTATCCCCGATCGGGCAGGTTGAAACCGCCCGCCAGTCTTCGCAGTCCTCAAAATCATTAATCCAGTCAACGACTAACCCGTCCTGCCTCTGCTTTTTCTCACCCTGGGCCTTAGAATCCTGCTGGGCCTTCAAATTTATTGTTCCACTGCCGAAAAACAACATCATTATACCGATTGCTAACGACAATGTACTTAACCTGGTAATCCTTTTCATCGCTCACTCCTTTGAAACTGATATTCTCTTTAGTATAATATCATTTAGATAAGTACACCACAGCGTTACTTGATTAATAATCGGTACTAATATAGTTAAAATTTAGTATAAAATATAAAGTATGGAGCCGGTACGGCCATAAAAAATCGGATGTACTATCCTGTTATGAATAGTAAAAATAATCAGCTATTTGAATAATAAATAATATAATTTTGGCATACTTGTCAAGAAATTAATGTATAAGGGAGTGCATTCTTGGGATATAGTACTGCCGGTGACCATGTTGCATTATGTATCATGACATAATCCTCTCCTGATTTTGTATTGATTTATTTCACGGCGCCGTTATCGTTATCCATATTCACACCACCACTCGCACCGGGAGCAGACATGTACCAGAAGGAACAACAGGGGACGGGCATACTCATCAAGATACTCTCCGCGGCCGGCGGCATCATCGCTGGCTTCCTTGTCTGCCGCCTCTTCTTCATGCCCTTCCGGGTCGCGGACTCCTCCATGGAGCCGAACCTGAAAGCGGGAGACCGGGTGATAATCCTCAAGCACATCACGCCGAAGCGGGGCGATATCGTCCTGCTCGAGAGCCCGGCTGAGCCGGGGCGCGTGCTCATCAAGAGGATCGCCGCCGCGGAAGGCGACACGGTGGAGATCAGGAACAAGGCGTTCCTCGTCAACAACAGCAGGTTCAATTTCCCCTGGAAAACGAGGTCCGCTGACAGCCGGGTGTTCCCGATGAATGTTACCTTCAGGGACAACATGCCGGCCGTGAAAATGGCCAGGAACAGCTATTTCGTGCTGAGCGATACCCTTGACGGCGGATTTGACAGCCGGGCCCTCGGTGCGATACCGGGCGATGCCGTGATAGGCAGGGTGGTATACCGGTACTGAGGTCCCCCGTTCCGCGCGTTTTCAGCGTAAGAATCTGGTTGACATTCCGTATCAACCTGACAGACTAATTTCTCCAGGCGTTGCGTCCTGCACAAACCGTGCGTCCCTGTCAGGGCGTCCTTTGCATGAACATGTCACGGTCTTTCCGGCTTCCGGTTCCAATACGCGGCACTACACTGACGAGGAGCGGGTTAATGGTCAAAGCGGTCATCATGGCGGGAGGGGAAGGCACGCGGCTCAGGCCGCTCACCTGTAACCGGTCAAAGCCGATGGTCCCGGTCATCAACAAGCCGGTGCTTGAGCATACCATAAATCTTCTGAAACGCCACGGCATCAGAGACATCGTCATCAGCCTCTACTACCTGCCGGAAAATATACAGAACTACTTCGGCGACGGCTCGGAATGGGGCGTCTCGATATCCTATTCCCTGGAAGAGACGCCGCTCGGCACCGCCGGCGGCGTCGAAAAAGCGATCGGCGATTTTTCCGGTACGGTGCTGGTGCTGTCCGGCGACGGGATCATCGATTTCAACCTCGCGGACATCCTCGCATTCAATAAACGCACCGGGTCAGTGTTTACCATTGTTTTAAAGAGGGTGAGCACGCCCACCGAATACGGGATCGTCATCACCGCGGAGGACGGCCGGATCGAGCGTTTCCTTGAAAAGCCGTCGTGGAGCGAAGTGTTCAGCGACACGGCCAACACGGGGCTGTATATCGTGGATGCCGCCGTCATCCACGAGCATGTGCCGGATGAAACGAAGTACGATTTTTCCCTTGACCTCTTCCCCCGTCTCCAGGGGATCGGCATTCCACTGTACGGCTACATTGCCGACGGATACTGGTGCGATATCGGCACCCTCTCCGCCTACACCGACGTCCACAACGACATCCTCGGGGGCAGGGTCGGCATCGAATTCCCCGGAAAAAAAATAGCCCCTGACATATGGGTCGGCAGGGACGTGGAGATCCATCCCGGCGCGGTCATCAGGGGACCGGTGATAATCGGCGACTTCGTGAAGATCAAGGAGGGGGCTGAAATCTCCGAGTCATCGGTGGTCGGGGACAACTGCGTGGTCGAGGAGAACGCGTCAGTCCGCAAAGTCGATCATACTCCACAACACCGTCATCGGCCCCCGGATGCGAGCTCCGCGGCGCCGTGATCGGGAAGCGCTGCGTCCTGGAGCAGCACGTGGCGGTCTACGAAGGCTGCGTGATCAGCGACGACTGCCGCATCGGCGGAGGGAGTGGAGATCGCGAGCGGCATCCGGATATGGCCCGACAAGTACATCGAGCAGGGGACGAAGCTCTCCGAGGACATCGTATGGGGCCAGCGCGAGAAGAAGACGCTCTTCGGCGCAGAGGGCATCGTCGGCACCTTCAACGTCAAGATCACCCCGGAATTCGCCTCGAAGCTCGGCGCGGCCATCGGCGCATTCCTCGGCAGGAACGCAAAGATCACCGTGAGCCGCGACACCACGATCGGCGGCGCGCCTCATCATGCGCGCCTTCACCGCCGGGCTCCTCTCCATGGGCGTCGACGTGTACGACATGGAAATCGAGTCCGTGCCGGTGAACCGCTATACGCACCAGATTCCTGAACGCCGACATGGGCGCCTACATCCAGATAGCGCCGCTCACCGAACTCCAGTTCATCCAGATACGGCTCTTCGACCGGCACGGCTTCCAGGTATCGCTGGGTGACGAGAAAAAGATCGAAAACATCTTCTTCCGCGGCGACTTACCCGAGCAAGGAGGCCTTCGACACCGGCAAGCTCGTCTACCCGAGCCATCACGTGGAATCCTACATACAGAACGCGCGACATTACCTGCGCGGGGCCCTCCCGGCGGGAAACAGGCGCAAGGTCATCGCGGACTGCTTCAACGGGACCGCCTCGCGCGTGCTTCCCGGAGCTCCTGACTGATTACGGCTGCGAGACGATGGTCCTGCGCGGGCAGATCAGGGAATTCACGAGCGAGGAAGAGACGAAATCCGACACCCGCGACGCAATAGAAAACATCACGAAGATGTCGCGGATGAACCGCGAGATCGGCGTGATCGTGGGCCCGCACAGCAACCACATCATCGTGGTGGACGAGACGGGGCAGATCCTCACCGACGAGGACATCATCGCGATCCTCTGCCGCTACCACCTGAAACACCGGAACGAGACCGGATCATAAACGTGCCCGTGACGCCTCCATGACCCTCGAGCGGATGATCACGGGACGGCGGCGGCAGGATGGAGCGCGCACCGAGCACCGCCCTCCGGGCGCCCGGAGGCGTGACGCGATATTTTCCTGGACGGCCACGGGGAAGCATTCCCTTTCCTGGAGCTCCGGTACGATCCCATGATCGTCTTCCTCCGGCTGCTTGAATTCCTCGACCCTGGAAAACGCCTCGCTGCACGAGATAAAGCCGACGCCTCCCGAAGGGGAACATCTCCACACCTCCATATACTGCACCACCGACGAAAAGGCCGCGGTCATGCGGACGCTTTCCGAGGACGCCGCCAAAAAAATGTTGAAGTGATTGACGGCATCGGATAAACGAGGAGCATGCCTGGGTGCTGGTGCTCCCCGATGCGTCCCACCCGCGCTCCACCTGTACGGGGACGGGGATTCAACCGAGGCGCGCGACGCCATCATCGAGGAATACAGCGCCAAGATACGAAAATTCATGAGCGGCTTGTAGAGACGAGGTCCCGGCAATGTACCGAATCAACACGAAACGACTGGTCAGAACCTTTACCGACATGGCGAAAATATCATCGCCGTCATGGAAAGAAGACGGAAGTTCTCGATTATATCCTCCGCGCTGTTGCGCTCCCCGGGGTCACCACCAGGAAAGTGCCCTGCGGCGAATCGAACAATCTGCTCATCACTCTGAAGGGAGAGCAGAAAAGGAAGGCCCGTCCTCTTTTCCGCGCACATGGACACGGTGACGCCGTGCGAGAACGTACGGCCGGTCGTGACGCCGACGAAGATCACCGCCGACGGCACAACGATACTGGGAAGCGACGACAAGGCGGCCATCGCCATGTTCATTGAAGCGCTGCGGCACATCGCCGAAACCGGCATGCCCCACGGCCCGGTGGAGCTGCTGCTGTCCTGCGCCGAGGAAGTGGGGCTCCGGGGGATGCGGGAGTTCGACACATCGCTTCTGAAATCGAAGCAGGGGTTCGTGTTCGACAGCGACGGGCCGGTGGGGAAGATCATACTCCGCGCCCCCTACCACGCGACCATGACCATCTCGGTCAGGGGCAGGGCGGCCCACGCCGGCATGGAGCCGGAGCGCGGCATCAACGCGATCAATGTCCTCTGCCGACCTGATCACGCGGATCCCGAACGGGCGCATCGACAGGGAGACGACCGCGAACGTGGGCACCATCTCCGGCGGGCGCGCTACCAACATTGTGGCGGAACAGGCCGCCTGCGTGCTCGAAGTCAGGTCGCTGGACCGCCGGAAGATGGAGGCGCAGGAAGCGCAGATCCGTGACACCGCGAAGAAAGACCGCGGCGAAATGGGGCGCCCGCTGCTCCATCAAGCGCACTCTCGAATACTCGGGCTTCTCGATCAGGCGCGAGGACAGGATCGCGCGCATCGCCTCGGACGCGATGGAGCGCGTCGGCATCTCCCCAGCTTCGAGGTCTCCGGCGGGGGCAGCGACACGAACATACTGAACAGGGCGGGCATCAGCGCGATCAACCTGTCGGCCGGCATGCGGAACGTCCACAGCACGAAGGAGTACGTCATGGTGCGCGATCTGGTCAACGGGACCATGACGGTCCTGTCGATCATTGAAATTGCGGGATGAACACAAGCGTGGCGACGCGCGGCCGGGAGGCCGCGCGTTATTCGTGTTACAGCTTTCGACCGGTCCTGAGGTTCAGCTTCGTCTCCCCTTCCTGCCCGGAAACAACGAGCGCATTTTCCCGCAGTTCGAGCCTTCCGTCATTGGCGACCTGCTGCTTCCAGATCACCGGACCGTCAGCGGACGCGCAGAAGACGAAGTCGCCCGAGGCAACGTAGAGCCTGTCGCCCTGCCGCACCGGCTCCTCAACGACCTGGCCCTCCCACGCGATGGTGCCGTTCATGATCAGGTACACTTCATACTGCGTGACCAGGAGACGCCCGTTCGGCTTCGGCGCGGCCTTCTCTTCATCCAGTATCCTGCCGATCTCCCTGATGACCGCGTCAGGCCTCTTCTTCACCTCTATGATCTCTTTGTTATCTTTCTCAAAATCCTTGACGGCGAACTTTTCAACGTTCTTCCTGTTCACCGTCACGTCCTTCCCGGCTTTTTTTATGACCGCTTCGATAGAGGCCTGCCGTCCTCCCGCTGATTCGGTCTTCATTATCCGCCGCACGGCCTGCTCGGCCTGTGCCGCATCATCTCTGGTAATGACCACCTTCTCTTCTTTGATGACCTCGGGAGCGTAGCTCAACACCTCCAGGGTGTTCGCGTCAAGCTGCTTGACCCTCTTGGCGACCTTCACGCTGCCCTCGAACACCTTTATGCGCGACGTGCCTTTCGTGTCCGCCTCCACTGTGAACTGGGTCCCGCGCACACCGGCGACCGCGGTCGGCGTCTTTATGAAAAAGGTCTCTGACTTGATGAGCTTTTTCGGCTTGCAGAGCATCTTTCCGGAATCCATGTCGAGTGTCGTATTGTCCAGGTTGCCGCTCCTGACAAGGACGGAGAGGACAACGTTTGTCATCTGCTTTACCCTGATGAGAGAATCCCCGATCTTGACATCGCAGAACGAGTCCTTCCCGGTCTTAATGACGTCCTTTTCCTTTAATATATCCCCAATCCGGGCCTGCCCGCCGTTTTTCGTGACATTGCCGATCATGAACGTAATCATCGAATACTCGTCAACTGTCTCGCGGGTACAGCCGAACGGAAACACCATTACCGCAATCACTACCAGGATTAACTTCTTCATCGTCACCATACCTCCTCTTTTACATGCGACATCCAGCGCGGGTACTACGCGGGCCGGCATACAACAGTCTGAATATACATATAAAACGGACGATAATACAACAAAATTAAAAAATATTATTTGAAATTTAGGAGCACGGCGCGGCTTATACATATTAATTGCGCCAGTTCGCGATCTATTGAACCCGTTATGGCGCATTTTCCGACACATGATGGACAGAAGCAGCCGAAACATAATCCTCGCCGCCCTGGTCGGGGACGCGCTCGGGACCCCGGTCGACGGCCTCGGCAAGGGGCATATACGCACGCACTTCAGGACAATCGACGATTATATCGATCCGGAACCGGCCCTGAAAGGAAAGATGGACCGATGGCGCAAGCCGGGGCTCTATTCCTCGATATCGCAATTCATGCTCATCTGCGCCCTGGCCGGCTTACACCGGGGCCCCTGCAGGGACGAATTCCTCAGGCACTGCGCCGCCGCCATCGGCGGGAGCGGGTACGGCATCTTCCGCAACCCTGACGCAGTGGAAAGAAGCTTTATTGAGCGGGTAAACGCCGGCACCCCCCTCACGGGACCGGCGCTATCCCCCACGGCCAGGATCCTTCCCGCCATGGCGGTGCTGGGGCTCAGGAACAAAGCCCCGGGGGAGCTGATGGCGGATATCATTCCGGTCATACGCCTCTTCACCCTTGATCCCGCCACCATGGCCATGAGCCTGTTTCTCGCGTCCCTCCTCCCGGTTCTCATCGAACGCAGCGCGTCACCCGCCGCCCTCCTGCCGGTGTCCGTTGAAACCGCCGGCGCGCTCGCCGGAGACGTCGAAGCGAATTCTGCCGGCCTGTTCGGGCATGGCATCAATCCGGGTCCTCTGGCCGGGGAGCTGCGCGGCCTTGCCGGCCTGCTGGCGGGAATGGCCGGCGCCGGATCGTTCGAGGACGCCGAGCGCACGATCTGCGCGCATGTCAACAGGGGGCTCGCAACGCCGGTCACGCGGGCCACGGTCGGCCTCCCCGGGGCCCTGCTCCCCTTCGCCCTGGCGATCTGCGCGTTCCACGGGGACGGCGCCACCCTGCTCTTTCACGCGGTGGCCCAGGGCGGGTCAACCGCCCCGCTCGCCGCCCTGGCCGGCGCGATCGGCGCCTGCTGCCATGAATCCGTGATACCGGACCGGCTGCTCAGAAACCTCGTCAACCGGAAGAAGCTGCTCATGCTTGCGGATTCGCTCCGCGCGAACGCCGATGCCTCCCGGCTCGCCGGCGAATTCATCCGATCCGAGTACTCGCTTACCGCCAAGGAACAGGAGGAGCTCCGCGCGCGGCTCAGGCATGTCAAAAAAAAGCCGAAAGCGCCGCCCCCGACCCGCTCCGAAAAGGAAAAAGCGCTGTCCCGGCACGCGGTGGAGAGCTGGACCAAGCTCGACAAGGCCCGCTGGCGGAAAGAAAGAAAACAGAGGGACAAAAACGACGAGCCGTGAAAAACATTTGACAAATTGCCGATAACTGCTATCCTTCCAGCGGTACATACTGGCGGGACGCCCTTCTGTCCCATCCCACTCACGGAGGAACTTCAATGAAACACAAAATCGGAAGATCGCTGGCATACATCATTGCCCTGTCTTTCTTCATTCAACCAGCCCTCTACTCGCGCGACCTTGAATACATGACGATCAACATAACGAAATTAAGCAGGTATGACGATGACCGCGTCATGTACCAGCACATAGAAACACCGCACAGCGAGTTTTCGGACGAACAGCAGGACAATTCAGTGGCCTCACTGATGGTGGTAAAGGACAAGAAGGTGTATCTCTTCAGGGACGGCTATGACAGCGCCGAGCAGGCAATGATGAACAAGGCCGTATACGACAAGGGGGGCCAGTCCCTGCCCGATATCTGGACGAACAAGATCGACGCCGTTCCCGATTACATCGTCGTTACCGACCGCAAAATCGAGATACAGAAGAACACGACGAAGGAGTGGGTCTCCTCCAACTACAAGGAATTTTACGCAAGCGTGAGGGAAAAGTTCCTGAAAAGGCATGTCGCCATTTTTCTCTCATTGATTGTCAACAGAAGGGAGGCCGAGATCGCGGTGGAACGGAAGCGGCAGCCCAGGAAAATATCCGACGGCGAGCAGGTGCGGTATACCACCACGGTATCGGGGCGGACCCCCGATGGCGGCACTGTTTACTACGCAGAGGACGCGGACGGAGACGGCGTTACCGAAACCTTTACCGTCAACTGCAGCGACGGGTTCAACTGGGGATTCAGGTCCGGGCCCAACGTCGTGTGCATACTGCGCAACACGCAGGAAGACATTAAAAACATCATCGGGACGCTTACGAACCTCGCGTACAACGGCTCCCCGGAAGAAGAGCAGATCATAAAGAAAACCTTCCCGACGCCTGATAAAATAAACTCGATGATCGATACGCTGTACAACATCGATGCGGAAACGGCCCGGTTCCTGAAAAAAAACAACATAAACATTGAAGAGGGGATCGACAACAGGGGCACAAGCGGAAAAAAATAATCGGACCGGAACCGGTTAACCCTGCAGCAAAAAAAAGCGGCTCTTTTCGAAGCCGCTTTTTTTTGCCATTTGGAACATGTCACTTCCAGTTCCTGAACATGTGCGGCTGGACCAGGTTCTGCTTGAACGGCAGAAAATCGAGCGGGTTAAGCGGTATATCATTGTACCTGATCTCAAAATGAAGGTGGTTGCCGGTGGAATGGCCCGTATTCCCGACCATGCCGATTACCTGGCCTTTCTTGACGTAATCGCCAGACTTCACCAGCAATTGATCGCAATGCGCGTAGCGGGTGTAAAAGTTATCGCGGTGCTCTATCAGGATGCATTTACCGAGGCCCCCTGCCCAGCCGGTTGAGAGTATTCTCCCGTCCATGACGGCGACGATGAGCATCCCCCTCGTGGCGGGCATGTCTGTGCCGGTATGAAGGCCGCCGTTGCGCGGTCCGAACGCGGACGAGATGTTTGTCACGCGTGATATGGGCCATATGAAATCATTTTTCTGGCTCACCACGGTGTCGCGTTTGACCCCCTGGGCTTCCAGTTCCTGGATGTATTTCTCCGAATAAGGGATAAACACAAAGGAACCCCAGCTGATCGTCGCTCCGTTCAGGTCCTGCACCTCTTTCAGGGTAATCCCCGACCTGCTGATCAAAGAATTGAGCTTTGCCTGGGATTCAACTACGGTCCATGCGCCGAGGCGTCCTTTATATTCCTGGACATACTGGTTATCAACCTGTATCACTTCCTCGGCAAAGGAAGCACCGCATAAAAAAAATAATAAAATAGCCGTGCCGAATATGCTTCTCATTGCTGCGTCCACTCCTTGATTACGTCTTTCTATTTTTATTTTTTATATATGCAGAAGACAAACTAGACGAAGATGACAATATTAATCAACATTTGACGTATTTGTCAATAAAAAAATATCGCCGATACAATCGATTTACCACCATGAGGCCGTCAATCATGTTTTGTCTTGTATATTGTATTCACGACAATTACGCGTGTTAATGAACATTCACGGCTAAAGACCGCCGTTACAAGACGCCCCTTTTCGCAGTTATCTGATCAGCGTCTCTATATAATCTATCGAATAGCTGCTTTTAATATGCTGCCGCCGCAGGCAGAAGTTATCCCGTGTTATGACATTCGAGCCATAGTCGGTGGAGAATACCCGCCGGTATCCTGCCTTGAGTGCCATGTCCACGACAGCGAGATTGTATCTGCCGTAGGGAAAAGCGTAGAAATCGATCTTCTTATTCATGCGCAATTCCATCAATCTCCTTGCAAGGTAGAGTTCCTCGAACAGGCGCTTCCGTGACTCAGGATCATTTTGCCTGGACAGCTCCGCAAGGTCCGCGTGCGATATCGAATGCGCCTGGATGTCTATCCCCAGGCGGTCCATCGCCCGCGCCCGGTCCCAGGTCAGGTTCTTGCTGGACCTGGTCGATACTATGTCTGCATAAACGAAAAGGGTCACCGGGTACCCGAACTCACGCACCAGCGGCAGCAGCTTTGAATGCATCGATCCGTACCCGTCATCGAAGGTGATCACGATCACCCGGTCCCTGTACGGCGCTGGATGCTCAAGCCGCCCGACCAGCTCGCGCAGGGGAATGACCCGTATCCCGCGCTCCCTGATAAGCTGAAAGTGCTGTCGCAGGACATCGGCGTCGATGGAGAAGGGGCCCTTGCCGTCTATATTATGGTAGAGCAGGATGGGGATGGCCAGGAGGCGCGACCTGGTCTCCCTGTCCTTGTGCAGCCAGACCATCGTGCTCCGTGAAAAGGCGCCGGAATCATCGAGAAGCAGGAAGAGCGCCGCCGCCAGCGAAAGGGAGAGCGAGGCCATGAGTATGAGCATGTTCTTTTTCATAGCGCGGTATACATTACTATTCCTATCGTACAATCCATCCCGTCAACTCAACGATTAAATGCGGTAAGAAATCGAATTTTATGGCTTTACATTTTATGCCCCGTGTGGTACGTCTATGTAAATTTAACAGCCGCTCCCCTCAGACAGGGCGCAGAGGAGCAACGTCGGACGGCGGTTCATCCGCCCGCAAGAGGTAACCAGCCATGATCACATTCACCAAAATGCACGGGACCGGCAACGATTTCATCATGATCGATTGCAGGAAGTCAAAGATAACCGCACCGAAAAAGCTTGCGGTCGCGATGTGCGACCGCCATTTCGGGATCGGCGCTGACGGCATTCTCCTTCTCCTCGATTCGAAAGAGGCGGATTTCAGGATGAGGATATTCAACCCGGACGGGAGCGAGGCGGAGATGTGCGGAAACGGCATCCGCTGCTTCGCCAAGTACCTGTATGACAACAGGATAACCGCCAGGAAACAGCTTGAAATCGAAACCGCCGCTGGGATAAAAAAGCTGAGCCTCATGGTCAAGGGCAGGAAGGTCACCGGCGTCATGATCAACATGGGCGAGCCGATACTGCGGCGCGACAAGATCCCGATGATCGGCGAGCAGGGGATGGTCATCGGGGAGACCCTCCACCTTGACGACGGCACCAAGTTCGTGATCACCTCGGTATCCATGGGCAACCCGCACGTGGTGATCTTCGTCGAGGAGATAGAAAAATTCCCGATTGAAAAATACGGACCCCTGGTGGAAAACCACCCGCTCTTCCCGAACAGGACAAACGTTGAATTCGTAAAAGTGCTCAACCGGAAAGAAGTCGTCCAGCGCACATGGGAGCGCGGCACCGGCGAGACCCTGGCGTGCGGCACCGGCGCGTCCGCAGTGACCGCGGCATGCATCATGAACAGGCTGACCGAGCGGTCCATCCTGATACATCTCAGGGGGGGCGACCTGAAGACCGAATGGCGGGACGGGGACAACTGCATCTATCTGACCGGCCCGGCGATGAGTGTGTTCAGCGGCGAGTGGCCGGGTTAGAGCTCCCAGAGGGGCGTCCCGGGGACGCCTTTTTCCAGCAGCACGACAGACTGTATTGATGGCAGGTTTTCTCTGACCGTTTTCTCGAGTGCGCGGCGGAACAGCGCCTCCGAGTTCTGCACGACCGCGGCTTTCACGCCGAGCTCAACCGGTTCCAGGTCAAAGATGCAGGCCCGGTCCTTCCCCTTCGGTTTCCCGTGTATCCAGACCTTTCTCAGGAACAGCCCTCCCGGTACCGCCATAGACGTGTTGTCGAATATCGATCCCTTGACCACTATTTCGAACAGCGCCCGCGCTGTCTTCTCATCGCTGTCGTACGCGGGGATCCACCGGCGCTCGGTAAGGATGGTAACGCCGTCCAGGTCCGGCAGATACACGTTGACCTTCTTTCCCTGCTCAAGGGGCGTGATCTCCGGAAAAATATCGACGACGTTTTTATCGGTATGGAGGCAATACATCAGGTAATCGAAAAAAAACAGGAAGGCGAACAGGAGTATTACCCGCCGGGTGCGTTCCCTTTTATCCGGGTAATCGACGATCCCGGCCCGCACCAGGGCAACCAGGCGCCCGACGCGGGTCTTCACCTGGCCCGTATAAAAAACGACGGCCCGTTTCCCCGCTCGTGACGCCGCCTGCTGTATCCTTTCCGCGACGGCGCGCATGCTGTTCTTGTCAAATGTCATTCCATCCACCTGTTTCCGGTACTGTAGGAAACTCCCCCTCCGGAATCAAGGATTTTTTCTGTTACGGGCGGACGGGATTGCGGCGGCATCGTTCAATTTACCCTTATAAGGCTGTTGTATTTTTTAATGAACAGCCCCACGCCCTCCGCGATCCCGTCAGCGACCGTTTGCCGGTGCGCGTCCTTTTTCAGATAGCGGGCCTCTTTCTGGTTTGAGATGTACCCGATTTCAACCAGGGCAGCCGGCATCAGCACACCGCGCAGCACGAAAAAATCGGCCTTTTTCACCCCGCGCGACCCGAAGGCCCTTATTTTTTTCGCAAGGCCGTTCTGTATGGATGCCGCAAGGGCCGAGCTTTCTTTCTGGATCTGGGTCGTGATCATCATGGCCTCGATGTAATCGACGTCATCGCGGGATTTTTTCCCCACCGGTTTTTTCTCGAGGACAATGACATTGTTTTCCAGTGCGGCCGTATTCCTCGCCTCCTCGTTGGTGGGGTTCTGGGAGAGAAAATATGTCTCGTAGCCGGCTATGCGGCTTGAGAGGGACGAATTGACGTGGATGCTCAGGAAAAGCCCGTTATCGCTTTTCTTCAGCAGCCTGTTGGCGATATCCGTCCGCCGTGAAAGCTCCACAAACCGGTCATCCCGGCGCGTGACCGCGACCTTCAGGTCCGGGTAATCCTTTTTTATTTTTTTCTCAACGAGTTTCGCCACCGCAAGGGTTATATCCTTCTCTTTGAGGCCGCCCTTACCGACCGCACCGGGGTCCTTGCCTCCATGGCCCGCGTCGATGACGATAAAGCGGATCCGGTCATTTGATGCGGGGACGGCCCTCTCCTCTTTCCCGCCCTGCGGCGCTTTCTCTTCCTGTAAGAGATCCGCGTATAATGCCGAACGGTCCCGCCTCACCCGGACCCCCGGCCGGAAGCTTTGTAGTATCTCCTGCGCGGCATCCACCGGGATAAGGACACGCCCCGCCCTGCGGCACACCGGCACGGAGGACTTGTACAGGCCGCCATCGACCAGCACCACCGACAGCCCGACGCCATACACCGCGTGATGATTTTTCAGGTAGAGCCGACCCTTCCCGGAAATCATGTCAAATGAATGCTCGAATCCCGATCGCGCTACGATTTCATCCAGGGCGAGGTACTCATGATTCTGGAAGCGTATGATGCCGATACGTTCCGATTCGGGATATGCCGGGAGTGCGAGAAGGAAAAAAAGCGCCAGGAAGAAACCGCTTCTAAGCCTTTTTTTCACGACGGCTCCGCGCATAGGTCTTTACGTACAGGACCCCTCCAAGCACGTAAAACATGACGACCAGAAAAATGGAGAATTGTTTGAGGGTGACGCCGCCGACCGCGTAGTCAAGGTTCATCACATAGACGGCGCCGGAAAAGGCCAGGGCGCCCGCGCAGAGCTTGCCAAAAATATTCGGCCTGACTTCGATGTCCCTTTTCATGTAGAGCAATATCCCTGCGATGACGGCAAGAATCTCGCGCGCGAGGGCGAAGATGTATACCCAGAGGGGGAATCCCTTGAACAGGACAAGGAACGTCATGGCTATGAGCGCGGCGAACTTGTCGGCAATGGGATCCATGTACTGTCCCAGTTTCGTCACCTGGTTCATACACCGTGCGAGCTTTCCGTCAAAGAAATCCGAGAGGATGATGCCGACCACCACCGCCACTTCACATTTGAGATAGAAGGGATCGCCGGTGACCGATTCCTTGTAGATAAAATATCCAAGGAGCGGCCCCAAAACAATTCGAAGCGCCGTCAGCATATTCGAGATGGTGAAGATTCTGTCCTTGAAAATTTCCCGTACCTGCATTGCCGTATCTATCCATTCCCCCAGATGATAACAGTCGTATCCGCACCGGCGTCATGCCGCGCGCATGGTACATCCCGTTGATTATATGTACAACATGAGCGCCAGTCGTCAAGAGAATTTCAACAGGGACATGCCATAATTGACCGCCCGCAATAAAAAATCCCGGTCTCCCATTTTAATCAATAAAAAAGAGCGCTTGGAAGAAAATACTTGAAAATTAGGCTGACACGGATTTTTATAAACACCGGCTGGATAAAAGGACGTGAACACCATGAGAACCGGAAAAAACTGGATAGCGATCACGGCGCTGCTTGCGCTCGTACTCTCCCTTTCCTGCGGGAACAGGGACGCTGTAATCACAAAAGACACCTACGGCATTGTTTTGAAGGAAAACACCGCGGTAAGGATCGACCCGATGATCTTCGCCGGTATCGTCACAACGCTTGGCAAGGGAACAAGCGTCCAGGTGCTCGAGAAATCCAGGGAAAAGGGCTGGGTCGGCCGGTCAAGTGATTACTGGTACAGGATACGCGTAAAGGACAGCAGCACGGGATGGGTCTTCGGCCAGAATATCTCGATACACTATTCCGCCGGCAGGGACGCCATGGACCGGGAAGTCTCCAGTTTCATGGAAGGCGAGATGACCAGGATCCGGCACTACCTCGCGGGAAAATGGTGGAGCACAAACGAGTTCGGCGATTTCACCGAGCACTGCCTTGAGATATACGACAGTGGCGCGTACCGGTCATACCTGAAGGGCGGCGAAGAGCGGCAACTCACTGGCACTTATAAGGTCAATTTCAAAAAAAACGAGATCGAATTCTCCGGCGGGACTTCATTCAAAAGCAACCTTGACCTGGTGAAGCGCGGTAATGATTTTATCATAAAGAAAGGAATGAAGGACTTCGAGCTCAGGTTCACCAAGATATCAATGGAGGTCAGCCCGGAGCCTGAAATAACCAAGACGGCCCCGCCGAAAAAGGGGGCCACCGTTAATGGAAACACGCCTGAATAAATATCTCGCGTCGTGCGGCCTCGGGTCCAGGAGGAATGTTGAGGCCCTGATCACCTCCGGCAGGGTCCGCGTCAACGGCGCGAAGGCGGTCCTGTCGACGGTCGTCCTCCCGGGCGACCGCGTCACGCTGGACGGCTCTCCGGTCGCGCCGTTCGAGCGGCGCCACTACCTCCTCCTGAACAAGCCGCGCGGCTACATAACCACGGTCAGCGACGAAAAGAACCGGCCCACGGTCATGGACCTGGTCCCGGAAAAATTCAAGCGCTCGGGCGTGTATCCGGTCGGGCGGCTTGACCGCGACACCTCGGGGCTGCTCTTCCTGACAAACGACGGCGATCTCGCCTATCGCCTCACGAAGCCTGATTTTCACATTCCAAAAGAGTACCTGGCCGAGATTGACCGTCCCCTCGAGGACGCTGACCGCCTCGCCATCTGCAAGGGAATCTATATCCCCCAGCTTGACATAAAGACACGGCCGGCCGAGGCGGAATGCGTTGACGAGCGACGCCTGCTGGTCAGGATCGTGCTGACCGAGGGGAAAAACCGTCAGATACGCTACACCTTCTCAAACCTCGGGTACCGGATAAAGAGCCTCGAACGGACCGCGTATGGTTCTCTCAGGATGAGCAGGCTGCGAAAGGGATCGTGCCGGGTTTTGACTGAAGCCGAGCTGAGGACGCTAAGAAAAATGGCGGGACTGTAACCACGACAGGCGGGGTGAACGCTTGATTATATCCCCTTTCTTGAAACCAGATACATCTCCGCGTTTTCAATTGTGTCGAATATTTTAAAAAACATGCCTATTTTCGCTATATCAAAAAGCTGCAGAATCTTTGCGCTGGAGCATACCACCACCATTTCATTGCTGCTCTCCCTGATCTTGCGGCTGATATTGATCAGGAAGCTCAATCCCGTCGAATCGATATAATACAGCTTTTCGAGGTCGAGAATGATGTTGGGATAGCTCATCTCATTCAGTTTCTCCTTCATGTAGTCGGAGAACTTCGGGGTCTTGATGAAATCCAGTTCCTCGATCTTGATCGATATCGTGAAATATGAGCCGTTATCGGTAATTTCAATCATGACGCCAATCTTATAGAACAAACCCCCTGCGAATCAAGAAAAAAAACCTGTGTCCTGGAATTTATACCGCACCCGCTTCCCGCCGTGCGCCAGTCATTTTGTCCGGGACAGAAATTTATTTCTTATGCAATTATCCAACAATGTCGAATTTTAAAGGAGAATATGTCGCCCGGATATCATCCTGATGAGGCCATGATCATGCAAAATATCGACTTTTATGAAAGAAAAAATATACGGACCGTACCGCCGCATTTCGCCGACGACTTTGACCCGGAATATTTTCCCCGGGTCGCCCAGAACACCCCGCGGGAGGCGGAACGGATCAGGAAGAAGGCAAGCAGGACGTTCTTCTTCATCACGGCGCTCTGCATCATATCATTTACCGCCGGTATCGTGATCGGCATCAAATTCACCGGCGGCGCCCAGCGCGAGATTGTCGACAAGAAGACCTTCAATGCGGTGGCGGACATCGGCAGAAACTTCTCTCTCCTCGCGAATGAAGCGCCCTCCGTACCGGCGCAGCAGGACAACCTCTTCCCCAAAACGAGCTATCCCTATGTCATCCGGGTGACCAGTGAGCACGACAGGGACATGTCCAAAAAGATAGCCGGGTTCCTCAGCCGCAGGGGCCACACGGTCATCCTCTCCAGGAACAAGTCCCTCTACCGCATATATGTCGGTCCCTACCGGAGCGGGGAGGACGCCAAAGAAGCCCTCAAAAAAATTTCCGGTTATAAGAAATATTCGCTTGCGGAAAACACCCTGATTATAAAAAGGTAGCATCACTCATTTTCAGAGCGATGCTCCTGCCCGGCCTCGACCGGACCTGAAAATAGTGGCCGGCCGCGCCCGCCGGCGGACGCTGTAAAACAAGCGAAGGGATCATTATTGAAATCAACCGTCTCAGTCAGGAACGCCGTCGCGGGGGACATCGATTCCATATACCGGATCATAGACTCCTACGCCGAGGAAGGCATTCTTCTCTCCCGCAGCATTGACGATATACACGACAACCTGCATAATTACCTTGTCGCCGATATACACGGGGCGGTCGCAGGCGTTATCACGTTTTATGACTACGGGGACCATTTAAAAGAGGTCCGCTCCCTCGCCGTTGCAAAGAAATACCTGCGGCGCGGCATCGGGTCAGCGCTTCTGCACAGGCTCATAGCGGGGCTCACGGGCGGGAACAATCCGAAAATCTTTGTCCTCACCTACGCGCCCGCGTTCTTCGAAAAAAACGGGTTTTCCGCCATCAACATGGACACGCTGCCGGAAAAAATCTGGAAGGACTGCATCAACTGCACGAGGCAGGAAACCTGCAATGAGAGCGCGCTTGAATATACCGGCGCATAGGGCGCTCACCGCTCGCCGGAAACGGTTGTGAACCCGCGTATCATTGTCCGCATGAGCCCGCCGTATTCGCGGTAGCCCGGACCGGAAGCGATGATGCGGACGTAATGGCTGTACTTCCCGTTGAAAATAATCCCCTCGATACCCGCGTAATCGGGACGATCGCCGCTTTTGAAGAGGTACAGGACCCGGTCCGCCGCCTGCTCCAGCACCTCACGCGTAAGGCCCTGGTGCCCGATAGTTCCCCTCCACACGTCAACCGCCTCGGACAGGTCCCGCAGGGGGACGGAAAACTTCTCGCTGTCCACCGCAACAAGGAAATCATAGGCGCCGCCGGACGCGGCGGCATTTCCCGCTGTCCGGACGCCGAACTGTATCCCCGAGTACCGGTATTCAAGGCGCCGCCGGTCGCGCTTCCGGACGACATCGATCCGTTCGGGGGCCCTGAATGAATACCGCATCCGGTCATTGATGACCGTGGTGGCGCCGTCAAGGCTGTAAAGGATCAGCGACGACGATTCATTCATCGCGTCAAACCGCGGGCCATTTCTCCTTTTCAAGGCGTTGAGAAGCTCCGCTGCCCGCTTCTGCGCCCGCACGATCCGGTTGTTGCCGGCCGGGAGCGCGCATATCGACTTGAGCACGGAGATCCCCTCGGCGGGGCGGTGCTCATTGATGAGGGTGGTCGCATACTCCAGGAAATAATCGATGCCCGCCGGAGATACCGGCCGGTACCTGTACTCAACGGCATCGGTGATATGGATCTTCCCCGCCTGGTCAAAAAAATAGGCGTTGCCCTGCCGGTCCCTGAAGTACTTCCAGTCCGGCATCTGCGCGAAAAGCGCCGGAAGGAGGAAAAACAGGAGTGCGCGCGCGGCCTTCCCGTCCATGGTCATGCTCACAGTATCTGCAGGAGGACTATTCCGCTCAGCACGATGAGCCCGAGCAGCAGGGCGAGGACATATATCAGCCACCTGTCAAACCGGGGGGTGGTTTGCGCGAATTCATCCTGCGGGGCATCGACCATAATTTTGACATTCTCCTCCTCGAATATCTTCGCCAGGGCCCCCTTGGCCACGAACGCGTACAGCATGTAGCCTCCCTTTTCCATCGGCACCCGCGCCTTTATCCTGCCGGTGATCGGAAGGCGCGAGCCGTCTGGATCATACGCATTCAGCAGCTTCAGAATTTTTGCCGTCACCAGGTCGTTCCCGGAAAGCATGACCCTGATCTTGTCACCGGGGGCCAGGTCGCTCGCGTTTTTCCCGCGGACCGGCGAGAGGATGGCCTTACCCTCGACGACATACTTCGCCTCCTTCTCGATATTCACGATGCGCTGGTCTTCCTCGGTGAGGACCTTCTCCTCCTGGGCCTCGGCGCCGGGCAGCTCGATGGTCACCCCGGCAAGGTCGAGCGCAAGCGAGCTGGAGGTTTCCGTCTCGACCTGGCATTTGATGGCAGCGGCATTGAACGACCTGGCAATGATCTCCGTGATTGTTTTCGTCAGGCCCGCGATATTATTCTCCTGCACATCAGGAAATACGTCGTACCCGATGAATGAATCTATCAGGAAATAGGTGAAATTATGCGAATCCATCATGTCGGGGCTGCCCTTGTAGGCCTCGATGTCCTTGTTGAGGACCTTCCAGTCGTCGAAGATCCGCGTCTTCTCGAACAGTACCGGCTTGGACGATATGATTGCTTCCACGCAGGGGATATACTCCTGGATATAGTTGAAAAACGCCAGAAACATGCCGGATATCCCCTTCTTTTCAATAAGGAATTTCCCCTTCACCACCATGACATCAAGGTACTGGCCGGAAACCATCTCCTTGGCCTTGATGATGTCCCCGTGGGTATACCTCATCGCCCTGTCGACCTGCCGGGATTTCTCGCTAAATGAATCGTTCTGTTCGGTCATGGTGTTTTTCCTGGTTGCCGGAAAGATATTTTTCCACTATCTCATATTTTTTCTGGGGGCTCATGTTGAGGATTTTGCGCACCCCCTGAATGATCTTCATCCTGTGCTTCACATTCGTTTCAATGGCGTAGATGCCGCTTTTCCTGATGCTGTCGGTGATCACGACCCTGTCCGGCGGGATGTTGAATTCCAGGAGCGGGCCCAGTACCGCGACGAGGTTTGCCGGCACCAGGTATTTCAGGAACAGCCTCGTCACGCCAACCTCGAGCCTTCTGAGCGGCCGGTAGTTTACATACCGTTCTCCCGGCGCCGGCTCGAAATTCTTCGGATTGTCGGTCAGCTGGACCAGGATCGAATCATCCGCCTCGGAGACAAGGATCCGGAAATAGGTATAATTTGATTTATAGGAGGAGAGGAGCCCGTAGAGGCTGTCGTCTTTTACCCTGCTGATGTTTTTTTCTTGCGGCTTCATCCGCTGCTCCACCCGTTTTTCGTAAGGGATGCTCCGGACCGCACCGGGCTATACCGAAAAATACACGCCGTCGAGGTCCCTCGCCGCGCGCATCGCGTACAGCTCGTCCATTATTTTTTTTGCTTCTTCCCCGGGTCGTCCGGTAAAAGCGGCAACGTCATCCACGGTAATGGACTTGTTCACCCTCAGGTATGCCAGAATGTCCCGTTCCCGGTCCGACAGCGGCCCGATAAAGAACGAATTATTCTGACAGATGTTTTCGGTTATTACAACTATTTTTTTATTTTTATAATTTGAATAGGAGCGGAACACGAGGTCTATGTTGATTTCAGCGATTTCAGATACGTTCTTCAGCCTCACGAAGAAAGGCCGCTCCGGCGAACGCGAATCGAGTATCAGCCTGACCAGCATCTCGTCGATAAACGACGAATCAATGACCTTGATCCCCCCGAAATCGAGCACCAGTGTCTCGCCGTCATTGACGGCCTCAACGGTCTTCCTGATCGAATCATACATGACGCGGCCGACATGCCGGGTGATCAGGTCCGGGGTTTTGAGCCTGAGCTCCTGAGCTTTTTTATTTATGCTGATTACCATGTTGAATATTCTCTATCCCGTCAATGATATTGAAATCTGCGTCCCGTCGAAGGGACGCAGGTCGTTCTTCTGGAACAGGTAGGAAGAGCCTGCCGACTTTTTCTGATACAGCGTCGATACCGACGCGTTTCCCGACCGTAAAAATATCGACCCCTTCAGCTTCTCCACGATGGCGTTCACCTGGCAGAGCCCGTAGCCGAACTCCCGCTTGCTCGATATGGGCGTCGTGACCGCCAGCTCAATCAGGTGGGCGGGCGAGTCATACCGCACGCCGTTGTTTTCAAAGCTCTTCAATATACCGATGCCCGAATCGCCGATCGACAGCCGCACGATATTTTCCTTGCCCACCGAATACGTCTGCATCGCGAGGTAGCCCGAGTCGAGGCTGTGCTCGTATATATTCTGGCAGATCTCGGAGATCACCGTGACGAAATAATCCGTAATGCGGTCCGAAAGCCAGTACTTCAATATGTGCTCGGCCCGCTTCCTGAAAACGCCGACGATCCCTGATATGATGCGGACGCTTTCCCGCTCCTTGTTCGGGATCTCGGTGATCTCGAGCACCCGGTTGCTGAACGTGCTCCGCTTCAGCAGGAGCTTCTCGTTAAGGCGCTCGGGCACGTCGAAGACCCCTGTTTTGAAGAAATCCATCCGGTGAAGGTACTGGTGGATATTGATCGGGATGCCGGTCAGCCTGAGCTTGTTGCCGCTTTTCCTCAAATAGTTCCTGCCGAGAAGCAGCAGCGAGAGCATTGAATACGGCTCTATGAAGGATATGCGCGACAGGTCAAGCCCTGCGGCCTGGCCGTATATTGCGTCCTGCATATCTATCACGTATTCAAAATCATACGTGTCTTTAAGCCTGTTCGGCAGCACGAGCGGAACGGTATCCATCATACATCCATATTGACTTTTTTTGCACACGGCTTCCCCGGGGACTCCGCCTGCAATGTTTCACGATTCCCCGTATCAATGATCGGAATATCGCTCATTTATCTGAATTATTTCTTTTTTGACAGCGACGCCATGTTTTCCGTGAGCATGCGGGACCGCCGCGGCCGCCGGGCGGGTGAGGGGCAGGTGAAAAATAAAACGGCCGGGGATATGGGCCCCGGCCGCAGGTTTGACTCGAATAATGGTTCGGGCGTTGGCAGTATCTTAGTACATGCCGCCCATGCCGCCCATGCCGCCTCCCGGAGGCATCATCGGCTGTTTCTCTTCCGCTTTTTCCGTTATGAGGACCTCGGTCGTGCAGAGCATGCCGGCCACCGATGCCGCGTTCTGCAGTGCCGACCTGACCACCTTTGCCGGGTCGATGATGCCGGCCTTGATCATGTCCACCCACTCGAGCTTGTTCGCGTCGAAGCTGATGTTCTCCTTTTCGGTCTTCGCCTTCTCAACGATGACGGAGCCTTCCAGGCCCGCGTTGCACGCGATCATCCGCATCGGGTCCTCGATGGCCTTGACGATGATGTTCGCGCCTATCTTTTCGTCGCCGTCAAGCTTCTCGGCCACGGCCTTGACCGCCTTCTGGGCGTTGATGAGGGTCTTGCCGCCGCCGGCGACGATCCCTTCTTCCACCGCGGCGCGGGTCGCCTCAAGCGCGTCCTCGACGCGGGCCTTCTTCTCCTTCAGCTCTATCTCGGTCGCTGCGCCGACATTGATGACCGCGACGCCGCCTGCCAGCTTGGCCTTCCGCTCCTGCAGCTTCTCGGTATCATAATCCGAGGTAGAGTCCTCGATCTGCTTCTGTATCTGCGCGATCCTTCCCTTGACGTCCTTCTGTGAGCCGGCGCCCTCGATGACAGTCGTATTTTCCTTGTCGACGATCACCTTCTTGGCGCGGCCGAGCATCTGCATGGTGGTGTTCTCGAGCTTCATGCCGAGGTCTTCGGAAATCACCTGTCCGCCGGTGAGCACCGCTATGTCCTCGAGCATCGCCTTGCGGCGGTCGCCGAAGCCGGGGGCCTTGACCGCGACGCAGGAGATGGTCTTGCGCAGGGTGTTGACGACGATGGTCGCCAGCGCCTCGCCCTCGACCTCTTCAGCGATGATGAGGAGCGGCCTTCCCGCCTGGGCAACTTTTTCGAGAATCGGCAGGAGGTCCTTCATGGTGGATATCTTCTTGTCGTGGATGAGGATGTACGCATCATCGAGCACCGCTTCCATGGTTTCGGGATTCGTGGCCATGTAGGGCGAGAGGTAGCCGCGGTCGAACTGCATCCCCTCGACCACTTCCAGGTGCGTTTCAATCGATTTCGCCTCTTCAACGGTGATGACGCCGTCCCTGCCGACCTTGTCCATTGCGTCCGCGATCAGGTTCCCGATCTCGGTGTCATTGTTCGCTGAGATCGAAGCCACCTGCGCGATCTCCTTCTTGTCGACGATCTCGCGTGCGACCGAGGCGACATGGGCCACTGCCGCTTCCACGGCCTTGTCGATGCCGCGCTTCAGGCTCATCGGGTTCGCGCCGGCGGTAACGTTTTTGAGGCTTTCCTTGTAGATAGCCGCCGCCAGGATGGTGGCGGTGGTGGTGCCGTCGCCCGCGACATCGTTGGTCTTCGTGGCGACCTCTTTTACCATCTGGGCCCCCATGTTTTGGAACGGGTCCTCGAGCTCTATCTCCTTGGCAACCGTGACACCGTCCTTCGTGACGGTCGGAGCGCCGAATTTTTTATCGATAACAACATTTCTGCCCCTCGGTCCCAGGGTTACCTGGACGGCGTTGGCCAGCTTGGTGACACCCTCCAGTATGGAGCGTCTTGCTTCCTCACTATACTGTAAAATTTTAGCCATTGTATGATCCTCTCTTTAAATATTTTGTTGTCGTAACTGAATTGGACGCCGGAATTAATCAACGATAGCCAGCACGTCGCCTTCTGACAGGATTAGATAATCCTTGCCGCCATGTTTGACTTCCATTCCGCCGTACCTGCTGAAGAGAACGGTGTCTCCAACCTTTACCGTCATGGGAATGAGATCCTTGCCATCACGTTTGCCCTGACCGACTGCGATAATTTTTCCCTGCTGGGGCTTTTCTTTCGCGGTATCAGGAACATAGATTGACCCGACTTTCTCCGCTTCCTGTTCCAGTAATTCGATGACGACACGATCGCCTATAGGTTTTAATGCCACTTCCTTCCTCCTTATGGACTCAGTGATTATTTTTTTCCTCGTAAAAAGAGGAAATTCTTCTAATTATTGAAGAATAGACATATATTTTAATTAATATATTAAAATATATTTTTTATATTATTGTTAGCACTCATTAAAAAGAGTGCTAACAATATATTAATATATATATTTTTACAATTAATCAAGTTCAATTATAGCCTTTTTTTGTCAATTATTAAAAATTATTTTAAATTAAAATACCAATCCATTGAATTTTCAACGATTTGGTAAAATCAAGGGAATTTGAGTGAAAGCTAACTACTTCTGGCTGGCATCAGGGCGCAGTGACGGGTCAGATTTCCCGCCGGTTTTTTCTGTCACTTTAATATCTTCGATAACCATCGTCTTATCCACCGCCTTGCACATGTCATAGACAGTGAGTGCGGCGATTGACACCGCCATCAACGCCTCCATTTCAGCCCCTGTTTTCCCCTCGAGCCGCACCTCGGAATTGACCGCCACGCCGCCCTTTCCGCGGTCCATGACAATGGTAACGTCGATAAATGAAAGGGCCAGGGGATGGCACATTGGAATCAGCTCCGCGTTCCTCTTGGCCGCCATGATACCGGCAACCTTTGCGATCTGGAAAAGGTCCCCTTTGGGAAGAAGGCGCTTCTCAATCAGGTCGAGCGTGGCCGGCTGGAGGCGGACAAAACCGGCGGCCCTGGCGGTGCGCATGGTCACCTTCTTCTGGGATATATCGACCATGACGGGGGTGCCGTCCTTTGAATAATGGGAAAATTCCATCATTGTTTCTCCGTCATTCTTTAACGATTTCAGAGAACGTTGTCCCGGCCTTCAATGCCGCGTTCAGCTTCTGCGATTCCGCGATATCGCCGATCAGTATGAACCCGGCAAGCCGTTCATTGACGAAAAACAGCTTTTTGTAGCTGCCCCTGGCCTCGTCCTGCGCAAAATGCGTCCGGTATTCCCCCTCCTTTCTTTCCAGACAGAGATCGCCGGAGGAAAAGATCCTGGTCCCGAACGAATTGAGCACCGCGGGATATGCCTCGTCGGCAAACTGTGCCGGCCTTCCCGCCGCGTTTGATCCAGCCACCTTGCCCTGGCGCATCGCCGGCATCCAGAGCGAGATGCATTTCCCGTTGAATTCCGCCACGTCGCCGCAGGCATAGATCCCCGGGACCGAGGTCTCCATGCGCTCGTTCACAACGACGGCCCTGTTCACCTGCACGCCGCACTGCCTGGCAAGGTCGACATTGGGGCGCACGCCGATCGATATGACGATCATCTCGGCCGGCACCGTTTCCCCGGACGCGAGCCTGACGCCCGTCGCGGTTTCTCCGCCCGCGATCCCTTCTATCGATTTGCCCAGCATGAGGGCAACGTTCTTTTTCACAATCAAATCATACAGGATCGCCGAGCACTGCGGGTCAAGCTGGCGCGGCAGGATGCGGTCGCTCCCTTCTATCACCGTCACCCCGATGCCCCGGTTCATCAGCGAATTGGCCGCCTCGAGCCCGAGCAGCCCCCCGCCGATAACGACGGCGTTCTTAATATGTTCCGCCTGCGACTCGACCGCCCGTGCGTCATCCAGCGTCCTTACGGAATGAACATTTTTCTTCCCCGCGGCGTCCTTGAAGGGCACGAAGGGCGAACTCCCGTTTGCAAGTATCAGGGCGCCGAACCGGTGCGTGTCGCCGGAAACGGTCTGGATCGACTTCCCCGCGGGATCTATCGACGCGACCTTCGTGCCGAGGAGGAGCTCCACCTTCTTTTCCTCATACCATTTTTCAGGATTGAGGAGGAAGTTGGCTTTTTTTTCAACGCCCCTGTCGCCGATATATTCGGTGAGCATGGGCCGGTAATAGGGATAATGCATTTCTTCCGTGAAGATACTGACGGGTATGGCGCCATCAACGGCCCGTATCTCCCGCGCTGCCGATATGCCCGCGGCCGAAGCGCCGATTATGATAATATTGCTGGTAGCCATCTGCACCATCCTGTATGAATGAAATAACCATCACGCGCTAGCGGAGGATTTTTTTTTGCGCCTGGCCAGCTTTATAACGTATGCAATGATTCCTATGATCATGTAGGTCATCATGAAGCCGAATACAAACCATGCGCTGAAGAGCCCCAGGCACAGGAGACCCAGTATCATCGACACCACCAGTGCCGGCCTGCCGCCTATGCGCTGGATATCCGGGAAAACCTTGCTGTAATCGACGCGGGACACCATGAGGATGCTGACGAGAACGTAGATGGCGATAAAAATCTCCCCGGGAATCACCATCGTCGTTTTCAGGACGGAAAGAAAATCGGGGACCATCAACACCGGTATGGAGGCGATGATTATGCCCGCGGCAGGCGAAGGGAGGCCCTTGAACCTGGTGTGGTCGTCATCCTCGGCGCCGACGTTGAAGCGCGCGAGCCGGTATATTGCGCAGATCGGGTAGATGAGCGCGATGAGCATCCCGAAGTCGATTATGGTGACGCCTGACGGCAGCTTCCTGAGATACGCCTGGTAGGCGATTACCGCGGGAGCGATCCCGTACGCGATCCCGTCGGCGAGCGAATCGAGCTGGACCCCGACCGGGCTCGCCACATGCATTGCGCGCGCCACCGCGCCGTCCACCGCGTCAAAAATGGTGCCCAGAAAAATCATCACCCCCGCAACCGCCAGGGAAAAATTGTCGCCCCTGCTCGCCATGATGATGGCGAAAAACCCCATGGTCATGTTCGACATGGTGATCATGTTCGGCACGATGGACCGCTTCTGGATGATGAAGTCGCCGATCGCACGGCGTGTTTTCCCCGACCGCCCGTGCCGGGTCGCCCGTTTCTCGCTTCGCGCCATCTGCCGCTGCGCCTTTTTCTGGATCCGTTTTTCCGAAGGCCGTGTCGCCATATGCTTACCTGACTCTTTGTAGGATACCGCCCGTACCGCGCATGCTGCCCGGAAGGACCTTGTACGGATAATCATATAAATGCGATGAAACGGGCAGTGTCAATAAAAAAATGGCCGCCCGGGGGGGTCACCGCCTCCCGGTCTCGCCGCATGATTTGAAATACTCGAAAAGCGAGGCATGATCGCCGAAAATCAGGTCAGCCGCGGAAAGATACTGCCGGGGGAGCGTGGTCTCGATCGCGTAGCAGGTGACGCCGGCGCCCTTTGCGGAGCGGATTCCCATCGGCGCGTTTTCTATCGCGAGGGCCGCGGCAGGGTCCGCACCGAGCTTTTCAAGGGCCCGCCTGTACGGCTCGGGGTCCGGCTTCCCTTTCGCAACGTCCTCGGCGCCGATGACCGCGTCAAACAGGGAAAGGACCCTTTCCGGCATCATGTGGTCGATTGACCGCCGTGCCGAGCCGGTCACCAGGGCCGCGCACGCGCCCCTCGCCTTCACCCACTCAAGCATGGGGACAACCGACGGGAAGAGCCCGATCGTGTTCCGTTCAAACAGCGCGTGTTTTTTTGCAATGAGCTTTTGGAAGCGGTCCTCGCAGGGGAACGGCCGGCCATGATCCGCAAAAATGTCCTCGATGGACTGGCGTCCGGACATCCCTTCGCGCAGGTAAATTTCGATTTCCTCCACCGCAAGGCCGTGCTCGCCGAGGACCTGCTTCCACGCCGCGGCATGGAACCTCATGGAATCGACGACGACCCCGTCCATATCGAAGAGAACGGCATGAAGTCTCATCGATCGGTCCGGATCTTCATCCTGGCGCGATGGCGCTCCAGCGCAAGATCGATCAGGGTATCGATCAGGCGCGCGTATTCAAGTCCCGTATGCGCCCATAGCTTTGGATACATGCTTATGCTGGTGAACCCGGGGAGAGTGTTGATTTCATTGAGGTAGTAGTCGCCCGTGGTTTTATCGAGGAAGAAATCGACACGCGCCATGCCGCTGCAGCAGAGCGCCCGGTAGCCCCTGACGGCAGCGTCCCGGATCGAGGCGGCAATTTTTTCATCGAGCCGGGCGGGTATCGACAGCTCCGCGCCGTTCGGGTCGATGTATTTTGATTCGTAGGAATAGAACTCATGCCGGGGGATGATCTCGCCCGGCACCGAAGCCTCGGGGTCGTTGTTGCCGAGGACCGCGCATTCGATCTCCCGCGCGTTGATCCCCTCTTCCACCAGCAGCCGGGTGTCATACTGAAAGGCGAATTCAATGGCCCCGGCAAGCTCATCCGCCGCCTTGACTTTCATCACCCCGACCGAGGAACCGGTCCGCGCCGGCTTGACGAACAGCGGCAGGCGCAGTCCCTTCCCGATCCTGTCGAGGATCTGCGGCGCATCGCGGTCCCAGTCCTCCCGGGCAACCGTCTCCCAGGGGACCACCGGTATGCCGCTGTCACGGAGCAGGCGCTTCGTCACGTCCTTGTCTATGCCGATCGACGACCCGACTGAATCCGCCCCGACATACGGGACCATGGCAAGCTCGAGCAGGCCCTGGAGCGTGCCGTCCTCGCAGTAGGTGCCGTGCACCGCCGGGAACACGACGTCCACGGCAACGCTTTTGCCGGTTTCAATGTCATGCAGAACGAGTCTGCCGTTCTCTTCGAAGTGGTTGACGAGCCAGTTTCCCTTTCTCTCCAGCTTCAAAACGCGGCCGAAGTCCCTGTCATCGACGATGACCGGCCTGTCCTGCACGTACCAGCGGCCGTCGCGGTCGATGCCGATCGCAACGACCGCGTATTTCGCGGGGTCCAGCGCGGAAACGACAGATGCCGCCGAGCAGAGCGACACATCGTGCTCGCCCGAGCGGCCGCCGAAGAGGACCCCGACGGTCAGCATTATTTCTGCTCCGCTTCGATGAACGCCTTGTGGATTACCTTCTGCGCGAGCTCCGCGTATATGTCGTCTATGACGCAGGAGATGCCGATCTCGGAAGTGGAGATCATTTCAATATTGATCTTCTGGTCCGAGAGCACCTGGAAGATCCTGCCCGCGACGCCGTAGGAAGAGAGCATCCCGACCCCTACCGCGGACACGATCGCGATATCCTTCTTTGCCTCAACGCCGCTCGCGCCGAGCTCCTTCTTGAAATCGTCGCACAGCTTCATCGCTTTATCAAGGTCGCTTTTCAGCACCGTGAAGGAGATGGACGCCCTGTTATCCTTGCCGGTGGACTGCACGATCATGTTGACATACAGCTTGTTCTGTCCCATTATGCTGAACAACCGCGCGGCAATGCCCGGATGGTCGGGTATGTCCCATATGGTGATCTTCGCTTCATCGCGTTTCGCGGTCACGCCGCTGATAACATACTTCTCCATCATCTCCTCCTTTGGCATCACGATTGTGCCTTCTTCATAATTGAAACTCGACCTGACATGCAGTCGAATATTGTATTTCTTAGCAAACTCGACGGAACGGGAGTGGAGCACCGCCGCCCCGAGCCGCGCAAGCTCGAGCATCTCATCGTAGCTGACTTCCTTCAACTTTTCCGTGTTCGCTATGATGCGCGGGTCTGCCGTGAATACTCCGTTTACGTCAGTATATATTTCGCAGTCCCGCGTTCCGAGCACTGCGGCGAGCGCGACCGCCGAGGTGTCCGACCCGCCCCGTCCCAGGGTGGTGATGTTTTCGTCCGTATCGATCCCCTGGAACCCGGCGACAATGACGACCTTGTTGTCTTCGAGCGACTTCATGATGCGGTTGGTCGCGATGCTCTCGATCTTGGCCTTTGAGAAATTCCCATCGGTCATCATCTTGATCTGGGAGCCGGTGTAGGAGATGGCGTCGATGCCGATATCATGCAGCGCCATCGCCAGGAGCGATATCGACACCTGCTCCCCGGTGGACAGCAGCATGTCCATTTCCCTGCTATTCGGGTTTTTTGTTATCTGCCCCGCGAGCGTAATCAGCTCATCCGTTGTCTTGCCCATGGCGGATACGACCACCACGACTGAATACCCTTTGCCCGTGTAGCCCTTGATCCGCTCGGCCACCGCCTTGATGCGCTCCGGCGTACCGACGCTTGTCCCGCCATACTTTTGAACGATGATTTTCAGCTTTGACATAGGATCTCCCCGCACATTCATACAACGGCGCGCGGCCGTGGTTTATGGTAGTCAATCCTAATTAAGGAGAGGGGGCGGCAAGGTCAATTACATTAATGCCGGGAACGATAAATTTTTAAAACCGTCAGGGGAATGTTACAACGGTATTCGACCCGATTGATACGGCCACGGGATTGCCCGAATATGGCGTAAATTGCCCGTCGTTGTAAAGCATGCCGTAGGTAGGGGCGACATTCGCGATGTAGAGGTTATATGACCCCGGCGATACATTATCGATGGTGAACGCGCCGGTAAGCGGGGGAGTGGCGGCCGGATCGATCCCGGCGAAAACGGCGTAGTGGGGTATCTTAAAATTATACATACCTATTTCGCCGGCAAACTTGTCCCACTCCAGTATGTAGGTATGGGCCTTTGACGCCTCTGTTGTAAAGGTGTCAAACGTCGTGCATATGCCCGGGACCCACAGGTTCCAGTCATTGTTGAATTTTTCAAGTTTCAGGTAATATGCCATCATGTCAACGATGTTCGTCGACAGGGAGAGCCCGGGGGCGGTCGGCAGATTGCAGTTGTTCAGGCTCCGCGGATTTAACGGGATGGTGTATTCATTAATACTGGCACCTTCTGGTATCGCAATGACATGCCGGCCGGGCGAACCGGACCCAAGCGGGATTGTGCCGCTGATACTTCCGACAAGTCCGGGCACGTATGATCTGGCAACGGTAAGTATATTCCCACCGATTACGCTGTCACCCGGCTGAACATCCTGGAGCCAATCGGAAAGCGCGTAATAATGCGTCGCAGTGGTGAGGTTGCCGTTGACCCCTATCTGCTCGTACTTTTTAATGAAGTTTTTTACGACAATCCGTATTTCGAGGACCGTATAGGGGAACTCGTTAGAAAAAATCATTCCCTTCAGGTCGCTGATCGGAATTATGATAGGATAGACCCTGTTCAGGTAGGCGCTTTCATAGCGCAGGGTGTCGTAATAGGAATGCATCTGGAACTTGTTGAAATTGAAAGTGGGCAATTCCGTTTCTGAAAAAACATCCCACACCAGCTCCGACCGCCAGCCCTTTGCATCTGGCGTGTATCTTTTCGCGCCGTCAACAAGCATCTTTCTGACATACAGGAGGATGGCCGCGTAGGCCTTTGACGGCGCATCATCATTATCAAGAAGATAGCCGACCCCGCTGAAAAACGGATCGACTTCATTCATTCCGAACGCATAGGTCTGGCGATAATTTGCAAATTTATGGGTATCCCCATTATAATCCACGAGCTTTATTTCCGAGATGTCCATCAGGAACGCGCCGGGATTGGTGTCATCCTTTCCGTACGGTCCGGGATTGCTGCCGTCGCACTCGATGACCGAATCATCCTGGACAGTGGTCGTGTGGGCTGCCGTGTATGCGGAACAGGCAACGCTGGCTGGATCACCCGGTACACGCTCTGCATACGCCTGGCAGGGGTCAGGCATCGACCATGGCATGGGGCTGTTTGATTCATAGGTGCCCTTCAGCACCACGAGGAGCTGGTTTGTCCCGATATTGGTAAGGAGCGGATCTGTACCGCACCCCATAATGAGCGAAGCGGTGCAAATACCGATGAATGCCATGATGCGTTTAACTATCATCATACTCAACCTGCTGCGGAAGGCAGCGCGTATTATTATATATTGAAATAGAGCTGTATACCCGTATTGAGGATATGACCGCCGTTTTTTGATCCCTTTATATACCCTTCATATATATAAATGTAATCGATCCGCAAACCGATATTGACGATCCTCCCCGCCGGGAACGAGACCTCAAAACCAGCCATAAAAATCGGGTCCCACTGTGTTTTATTATCGGGCTTCACCGACAGCCAGCCGGCCCCGGCGCCGCCCTTGAACTGGAACCTGACAGGAAAATCGACCGGGATCTGGAAGAGCAGGTTTCCATATACCGGGACAAATTGCAATTCATTCACGCCCTTGGACTTGAATTTCTGGTATGACGCATCCACCCCGATTTTCAGGAACGGCCAGGGAAAGGTGAATCTGGCAAAGCCGCCTCCCCCGAGGTTTGTCTCCACGCGCTTCCCGGTTTCGCCCAGCGGCGTGACTGGTCCGAACCACGCCCCGACCTGCGGTTTCGAAAAATTATCCTTCCGCTCCTTATATGCATAGGTTATGTCCTGGAACAGCAGGCATATCACGACAGTCAACGCACTGTATAAACCGGTTTTTTTCATAAATGATTTTAATAATTTGTAAAAGATGCCGGGAAATTGTTACATCCGATATCTGGTAATAGTTTACCAAGGGTTATTTATGTCAATAAATTAAATACTATTTTCATGGTACCCGGTGCGGCCTGCCCGCCGGGTGCGGACCCCGGTTAAAAAGCTGATTCCATTGTGGAAAGACCGGGATCATACGAGACTTCCATCAGGTAAAGGCCGTAGGGGGGCGCGGTGCTGCCGCCATATACCCGGTCGCATTTCGCAAGGATATCCATGATCTGTTTTGGGTCCGCATTCGCCTTGTTCATGTCAACCATCGTCCCGACCATGATGCGGATCATGTTATGGAGGAACGCATTCCCCGTGATGTCGAGCATAATGAGGGCGTCTTTCCTTCGTATGTCGATGCCCGTGATCCGCCTGACGGTATTGATCTTTTTTGATTCCCGCTTTTTGCAGAACGAGGAAAAGTCCCTCTCCCCGACCAGGTGCGACGCAACCCGCTTCATGTATTCGACATCCAGCCGTTCATGAACCCACATTGCGCGGTGCTGCATGAACGGGGTCCTCGACGGATGGTTGTATATACAATAGCGGTACCTCCTCGCAACCGCGCCGAAACGCGCATGGAAATCGCCGGGGACATGATAAACGTTTTTCACTGATACGTCGCGGGGCAGAATCCCGTTCAGCCCGATGCAGGCGCGCTGGAGCCCGATCTCGCTGGTGGTATCAAAATGAACGATCTGGCAGATGGCATGGACCCCGGTGTCGGTCCTCCCGGACGCGACAACCCGTTTCTCCTCCCTGAGTAATATACGGATCGCCTTTTCAATTTCACCCTGTACCGTTCTTCCCCCGTTCTGGACCTGCCACCCGTTGAAACTTGTCCCGTCGTACTGTACCTCGAGGGCTAGCCTTCTGTTGTCTGTCCCTCTCCCTGTTTCCATTCATCTATCATCTGATTTATTTTATCATACACGTCTTTTGTCTTGTCCAGCAACTCGCTCGGTTTCGACTTCGATGTCTTGCCGGAACCGAACAGGCGGCTGAGGTAGCGCTTGCATTTTTCGAAGTCTTCCATCCTCTTTTTCGGGTCTGTTTCCTTGGCGCCGACTTTGAGGGTCAGGACCGCAGTAAGGTACAGGACCCCCTCGTAGCCCCAGTTCTTATCGGTATCGGGTCCCAGGTTGCCGGCCGCCTCGACCGGCTCAGCGCCGGTCTGCAAAATATCGATCAGTTTAACATATGACTGATACGCCTTCTTATAGAAAAACACCGCAATTTTTCCAAAGGAGCCATCGGGCTGCTCCTTCGCAAGATCGTTGAACAGCCACGCCGCGCGTAACGACGACAGCGCGATCTTGAACGTGGGAGCGATTTTCCTGTTCCTGTAGCTGTAACAGTCGACCGCCAGCATGTACGAAGCGGCGCCGGTTTTCAGCTCGCGGTTCCCGTTAAAATCGAGGTCGCCAAAAAATTTTTTTATGACATTTTTTCTCGCCGGAGTGAGCTCGCGGATCTTGTCGACTTCGCCATTGTCCAGCGTCTCAAAGTCCTTGGGAAAGGCCGAATAATAGCAACTCGGACATACGGTCAACACATAGGCAAGCGGGTATACCCTGCCGTATTTTTTACTCACATCATAATTTCGCTTCAATTCATCCGTCAATTTGCCCGCGATCAATCTGCCGCCGCCCGACAGCAATTCTTCACGATGAAACTCAAATGAGCATACCGGGCAAACCGACGGATTCTTCTGCCGGAATGATAACTTTAAATCTTTATCCATGCCGCACTCCGAATACTGTTCTGACCATCCAACAATATCATTATAAAATGTAATTAAAATTAATCAATAACCTTTTTAATAATGGGGATAAAATGCGTCATATATTTTCTTCGTGTGCCCGTGCCCTCAATCAAGATTCCGTCCCTCCTGAACGGGCCAATATAATCGTAAAGATTTCAATATTTCCTGTCGAAAATTTATATGGGGTTGCAGATTGCTTAAATTCTGGGCCGGATCTGATTTGAATAGCATGCTACTATGCCTAATACATTATCAAGGAAAATGTCATGAAAAGATTAACGCTGTTACTGGCAAGTACATTTTTTATGATGGCCCTTTCACCAGGGGCCCTGCACGCTATCTCCCCGACGGTCAAGTCCTACCAGGATTACGGCCTGACCATGACCAAGCTCCGGGAAATCAGGGTCATGGTCGAAAATTTCGGCGACGAGGCGTTAAAAAAACGATTTTCCGACCTGAAGGTACAATTTCAGGATGCGGGAGAAAATTATTACGGACAGAATTTCACCATTTCCACCTCGAAATTTAAAAAATTAAAGATGGAGATGATATCGCTCCTCGAAACTATCGATGACATTTATCTGAAGCGTACAAAAGATATACTCGACTCCACGTCAAAGGACGCCTTTGACAACCTCATCGAATACAGTAAAAAAAGCGGGCTTGCAATGTATTTCGCCAGGCCCTATGACCCGATGAAAGACATCAAGCCCTATGACCCTGATAAATACCACCTTTTCCACGACAGGGAAAAGATAGAGTCATACCTCCGCGAGGGATACAAAAAATATCACGCCGCGAAAAATATCTTTGAGGACCCGGAGACGGCGATTTTGAGGAAAAAGACAACCCTCACCACGCAGAACATAAACTACATCATTCACAGCTATTCAAGGGTGGTGACTCTCTGCCGCGAGGCAAAGGAGACCGGGATCGAGATCCACCGGGTCAAAAACATAAACCAGCTCGGCAAAAGCATGCTCAAATACAATACCTCCCATGGCTCAATCATCCCGGTTTTCGACGACAGGATACCGGAGCAATACAAGGTTGACGCCAACGACAACATGCGGCTCATCCATTCAGTTGAACTGCGTAAACTCAAAAAGAACCAGGGCGGAACCGGCGAGGGATGACAGGAGAACAGCAAAAAAAACCGGGCTGAATGCCCGGTTTTTTTCTCTCGCTTTTATTTATCTTCTTTTTTCTTTGCCTTCTTTTCTTTAGGCTCTTTCTTCGGTTTCTCTTTTTTTTCTTCTTTGCTCTTCACTTCTTTTTTCGGCTTTTTCTCTTTCTTGGCGTCCTTGTCCTTTTCTTTTTCAGCCGGCTTTTTCTCAACAATCTTCCTGTCAACCAGCTCAACAATCGACATTTCCGCCGCATCACCGGCCCTTTTGCCGAGAAGGTATATTCTCGTGTAACCGCCTTTTCTGTCCTTGAAGCGCGGGGCGATGTCCTCGAATAGCTTTGTAAGGACTTCCCTGTCCTTCACCACTTTCATGACCTCGCGTTTATTATGCAGCTTCTTCCCGTCTTCTGCGGCGGGCAGGTCCATGTTTCTCTTGGCCCTGGTGATCAGGCGTTCCGAGATCCGCTTTAGCTCTTTCCCTTTTTCTTTCGTCGTCACGATCCTTTCATGCCTGAACAAGGAAGTGACCATGTTGCCAAACATCGCCTTCCTGTGCGCATGCGTCCTACCCAGCTGTTTTACGCTATTCTTGTGCCTCATGTCCGTTCCCGTTTAATCCTTTAATCCCAAGCTTAAATGCAGTGAATCCAGCTTCGATTTAATTTCATGAAGAACCAGATCACTGTAATGCTTTGATTTTTTCAGCTCATCTTCGGTCTTCTTCACCAGCTGTTCCAGCGTGGACACATCCTGGCTCTTCAGCGTGTTATACGACCGAACCGAAAGCTCTATCTCATCGATCGATTTGGCCAGGAGGGACCTCATCTTCTCGATATTTTCATCTACTTCCTCTATCTCTTCCTCGACTTCCTCTTCAAAATTGATGAAGATCGTCATGTGGTCCTTGATTATCTTCGCCGCGTGCGCGAGCGCGTCATCGGGCGTTATGGAGCCGTCAGTCCATATCTCGAGGATCAGCTTGTCAAAGTCGGTCCGCTGTCCGACGCGGGTATCTTCCACCTTCACGTTCACCTTTTTTACCGGTGAAAATATGGAGTCAATCGGGATAACGCCCACGGTCTCGGTGTTGGATTTATTCACCTCGGCCGGGACATAACCCCTGCCGCGCTCGATCTGCACTTCCATGTCGATCACGCCTGAATCGTTGAGGGTGGCGACAATTTGTTCCTGGTTCATGATCTCGATTTCAGAATCCACGCTGAAGTCTTCCCCCTTCAGCTCCCCGGGGCCCGTCTTCTTGACGTGCAGCACCTTCTGAAGCTCGCCGGCGTACTTGAACCGCAGCTTTTTCAGATTGAGTATTATCCTCGTGACATCCTCGAACACGCCGGGGATGGTGAAAAATTCATGAGGAACGCCCTCAATCTTGATGGCGGTTATCGCCGCGCCTTCTATCGACGACAGCAATACGCGCCGCAGTGAATTTCCTATAGTCAACCCATAGCCCTTTTCAAAAGGCTCAGCGACAAAGCGACCATAATTCGGCTGTAACTCATCGTGTTCGAATGTAATTTTACTTGGTCTTTTAAAGCCCTTGAGCAGGTTTCGTGGGGCCATTTTCACCTCCATTTCAATGCAAAACAAATAAGGGAACAGACAGACTGTACAGTGCTCCCTTCCGGGCGCAGCCGCAAGCGATCAGGGCATCCGCTCTTGCGCGGACAAACTGATCAGTGGCTGCACCACGCCAGGCAGAATGCTATTTCGAATACAGCTCAACGACGAGCTGGTCATTAAAGTTCGAAGTCAAATCTTCGCGTAACGGCATGCGGACAATTTTTCCGCTTCGTTTTTCAAAATCGACCTGGATCCAGCCGGGGATCGAATCGATCGCCTTTGCCAGTTTTATAGAATCCTCGAGCATTACGTTGCTCGCGTAATTCTCTCTCATGGCGACATCATTGCCTTCGGCAACGCGGTACGACGGGATGTCCACCACGCGGCCGTTTACCGTCACATGCTTGTGCATCACCAGCTGGCGCGCCTGCGTCCTCGAAGACGCAAACCCCATCCGGTATACGACATTGTCCAGCCGCCGCTCGAGAAGAGACATGAGGTTGTCGCCCGTTACGCCCTTCATTCTCAAGGCGTCATGGAAGACAAGCCTGAATTGCTTTTCAAGCATGCCATAACTCCGCTTGATCCTCTGCTTTTCACGCAGCTGGACCGCGTAGTCCGACAACTTGGCGCGTCTCTTCCGCGGCGGGCCGGGAGGATACTTTTTCTTGCCCTTGATCGGGCATTTATCAGTCAGGCATCTCTGGCCTTTCAACATCAGCGGCGTCATTTCACGCCGGCACAACTTGCACCGTGGACCGGTATATCTTCCCATACTGCATCACTCCATTATACTCTTCTTCTCTTCTTAGGCCTGCACCCGTTATGCGGCACCGGGGTGACATCCTTAATCTTGGTAATATTCAACCCGGCCTGAAACAGCGAGCGGACAGCAGCCTCCCTGCCGATTCCAGGACCCTTGACAAACACCTCTACATTCTGCAGCCCGGCATTACTGATCGCGTTTTGCGCCGCTGTCTTGGCCGCCATCTGCGCGGCAAAGGGGGTGGATTTACGGGAGCCCTTGAAGCCTTCTCCACCGGAGGACGCCCATGCAATGACATTCCCCTGCATGTCGGTCAGCGTGATTATTGTATTATTATATGTGGCCTGGACAAATGCCTTGCCTATCGGCACTATCCGCTTCTCTTTTTTCCGGGTTTTAACTTTCTTCCCTTTCACAATCTACTCCTTATTTAGATAGAGTTTTCTTCTTGCTGCCCACCGGCGTGCCGCGTTTTCCCTTCCGGGTGCGTGCATTGTTCTTCGTGTTCTGCCCCCGTACCGGCAGGCCCCTCCGGTGCCGGACTCCCCGGTAGCAACCGATATCCTGAAGGCGTTTTATATTCATGGCGATTTCCGTGCGCAGATCGCCTTCAACCTTTGCAGTTTTTTCTATAGCCTTTCGTATATCATTGATCTCTTCATCCGCCAGATCCTTGACCCTCTTGTCGGGGTCCACCTTGGCATCCGCGAGAATTTTTTTTGATATCGACGGGCCGATGCCGTAAATATACGTCAATCCGACTTCAATTCTTTTATTACTTGGTAAATCAACGCCCGCTATACGTGCCATATTTTCCTCGTGGTACTATTACCTTAATGTTTTTTCACGGTCCGCACTTTCTGGCGCTGTTTATGACGCGGGTTGGAGCATATGACCCGCACAACGCCATGACGTTTGATGACCTTGCATTCATTGCATATTTTTTTTACCGACACTCGTACTTTCATCTTTTTCCTCTCATGACCCGTTACCGTACTCTGCAAACGCCCGTTGTGACATCCTAGTTTTTAGAGCGGTATATTATCCTGCCCCGGCTTAAATCATAGGGCGATAGTTCAACAGTGACCTTGTCTCCCGCCAGTATCCGGATGTAGTGCATCCTCATCTTTCCCGAGATATGCGCGAGCACCACATGCCCGTTTTCGAGCTTCACCCTGAACATAGCGTTCGGGAGCGGCTCAACCACCACACCTTCTACTTCAATCGGTTCTTCTTTTGCCATATACTCACGTACTGATTAATGTTATTACCCCGCGCCTTTTAATGCCGGCCCTTCATCCGGGCCCCTTTCATAAAGCCGTCATAATGCCTCATGAGCAGTTGTGACTCGATCTGCTGCAGTGTGTCAAGGGCAACCCCGACAATGATGAGCAGCGAGGTGCCCCCCATGAGATGCGCCATCTCCGGCGCTATCTGTTCCGGCCAGATGCCGAGGACCAGGTCCGGGATGATTGCGATGAATGCCAGAAAAATTGACCCCGACAGGTTGATCTTGTTCAATATGCTCATTATATATTCCGCGGTACTCTGACCCGGCCGTATGCCCGGGATAAATCCGCCGTATTTCTTCAGGTTGTCCGCTATTTCGGTCGGATTGAAACGGATCGCCGTGTAAAAAAAACAGAAAAATATTATAAGTCCGCTGTACAGAATCATGTACGGCACGTGCCCCGGCGAAAGCCAGAACTGGATCTTATTCAATACGCCCGAACTGGTGCCGCCGGCAAAGCTTATTATCTGCGCCGGAAACGTTATGATCGCGGCAGCAAAGATTATGGGAATGACGCCGGCTGCATTGACCCGGAGCGGGATATACTGCGCGCTCCGCTGCACCATGCTCCTGCCCGTTTGTTTCTTCCCGTACTGTACCGGTATCCTCCGCTGCCCCAGAGTCAATAGTATTGACGCTGCCACGACACCCAGAAATAGGACCAGCATTATGACACCGACGATCGGCTCACCCGTGTCCCCGATCTTTTTTAACGTCGCCTGGAATGCGTTTGGCGCCCGCACGACGATACCCGCCATGATGATAAGGGATATCCCGTTGCCGATGCCCCGTTCAGTAATGATGTCGCCGAGCCAGACCAGGACCATGGTGCCCGTCGTTATGGTCGTCACCGCAATGATGATGAAACCGATGCCGGCATCATCCGGAACAACGGACCCGCCTGCCGTGGTCTTCATTGATCTCATCCAGAAGGTGAGCCCGAAGGACTGTGCGGCGGTCAGTACCACAGTTCCGTACCTGGTATACTGGGTAATTTTTTTGTGGCCCTCGTGCCCTTCCTTCGCAAGTCGTTCCAGGGCGGGAAACACCACTTTTAAAAGATCGATTATAATAGATGCCGATATATAGGGCATTATGCCGAGCGCGAATATCGTAAAGCGTTTGAACGCTCCGCCCGAAAACAGGTCGAAGAAATCCAGCATCCCTGAACTCTGCGCTTGCGTAAAATACGACGAAAGGGCCTGAACATTGATCCCCGGAATCGGTATATGCGCGCCGATCCTGTATACAACCAGCATGACCAGGGTGAACAGGATCCGCTTTCTTAAATCGGGAATTTTGAATATGTTTACGACAACGTTGGCCATTATTTACCCTGGCAATACCCTTTTATTTCTCTTCCGAAACCGGCAACTTGCGTACAATCGCCTCACCGCCGGCTTTCTTAATCTTTTCAATGGCACTAGCGGAAAAGGCGTCGGCTACAACTTTGACCGGTTTCCCGATCTCACCCTTGCCAAGGACCTTGATGAGCCGCTCCGTTCTCGCAATCAGGCCGGCTTTTTTCAACTGCTCGGGATTTACTTCTGAAACGCCCAATCTTTCTAGTGTGGCGATATTCACCACCTGGAAATCCTTTTTCGTGTAATTATTGAATCCGCGCTTGGGGATCCGGCGCTGGAGCGGCATCTGCCCGCCCTCGAACCATGCATAGTGCTTCTTGCCGGCCCTGCTGAGCTGGCCGTCATGTCCCTTGCCGCACTGGCTTCCACGCCCGCTGCCGTTCCCGCGTCCTACCCGTTTTCTTTTCTTGAATGTTTCGGGTTTTTTCAGTGTATAGATCTCTTCCATGGTTACATCTCTCTACTGGTCAATTTCTTTCACGCGCACCAGGTGGCACACCTTGTCGATCATGCCCCTGACAACCGCGGTATTATCATGAAGTCGCTCGGCGGATATCCTGCGCAATCCCAGAGCCCTGAGTGTCGCCTTCTGCTTCGGCAGAGTGCCGATACTGCTTTTTATCTGCGTAACTAACAGCTTCTTTGCCATGATGTCACCCAACTATTCCCATAACTTACTGAGAGGAATGTCCCGCATCTTCGCGACTTCCTCGTAGCTCCGCAACTGGAGCAGCCCGTCCAGCGTCGCCTTCACCAGGTTTACCGGATTTCTCGAGCCCTGCGCTTTTGAAAGAACGTCGCTGACGCCTGCCCGTTCCAGCACCGCCCTCACCGACGACCCGGCGATGATCCCGGTACCGGGTGCGGCCGGCTTCAGGATCACCTTCGCTGATTTGAATTTGCCAATGACCTGGTGGGGGATCGTGTTTTTATGCACGTTCACCTTGAAGATGTTCTTCTTGGCGTCTTCCTTGCTTTTGTCAATGGCATCGGGGACCTCATTGGCCTTGCCGAAACCTATCCCCACATGCCCCTTACCGTCACCCAGGACCGCAAGCGCATTGAAGGAAAACCGCCTCCCGCCCTTAACGACCTTGGCGACCCGGTTTATCGTCACGATTTTTTCCGCGAGCTCCAATTCAGTGGGAGCGACTTTCTTTCTTTTAATTTTCATTATAGCGTCTCCTAGAACTCCAGGCCATTTTCTCTCGCCGCGTCGGCAAACGCTTTCACCCTGCCGTGGTACTTGAACCCGTTCCTGTCAAAAACAACCTTCTTGAATCCCGCCTTAACGGCCTTTTCTGCAAACAGCTTGCCAAGCACCTTCGCGGCTTCTTTGTTCGCCCTGTTTTTCATATCGGGAAATTCCTTTGCCAGCGTGGACATCGCTACGACCGTGGCCTGTTTCCCATCGTCTATTATCTGGACATATATGTTGCTGTTGAACTTGTTGATGCAAAGACGCAGGACGTCCTTGTTCATCCGTATTTTCTTTTTGATGATGAATCTTCTTCTTGTGATCCGTTTCTTTTTTAAAGCGATCTTATCCATTGCTATTTACCTGTCTTTCCCGCTTTTTTCCTGACACGTTCGTCTTTATACCGGATGCCCTTCCCCTTGTAGGGCTCGGGCGGACGGAGCTTGCGTATATCGGCCGCCACCTGTCCCACCTGCTGCTTGTTTACGCCCCTGATTTTAAACTTGGTCGCCTCGATGACCTCGATCGATATCCCCTCGGGCGGTGAAAAAACGATCGGGTGCGAATATCCAAGCTGGAACTGAACGTCCTTGTTCTGCTGGGCCACGCGGTAGCCGACCCCGACGATCTCCATCTCTCTCTCGAACCCCTTTGATACGCCGGTGACCATATTGCTGATGAGGGCCCTCATGAGGCCCGATGCAGCATTAATCGCCTGATCTTCATCCGCGCTTTTCGCGGAAAGAGTGAGGATGTTGTCCTTGATCTCAAGTTCAACGCCGTCCGTCAGGGTCAAAATTTCTTCACCCAGGGGCCCCTTAACTGCAAGCACCCGGTCTTTATAATCGACTGTTACGCCTTTCGGTAATTGAACCGGTTTTTTCCCTACTCGTGACATTGCCGCTACTATCCTGTTATGAAATTTCGCAAAGAACTTCACCGCCGACATTCAGTTTTTTCGCGGTTTTATTTGTAATTATCCCTTTCGATGTCGATATGATCCAGATCCCGATATTGTTGTAAATCGGAACAATATTCTCTGCCTGTATGTAAACCCTCCGTCCGGGCTTGCTTATCCTCGTCAGATTGAGAATTGCCGGCTGGTTCTGGTCGGTGTACTTGAGGTATATCCGCAAAACCTTCTGGCGGTTATCATCATTCAACTTGAAATTTTTTATAAATCCTTCATCTTTCAATATCTTCGCGATGGATACCTTCATTTTCGAAGATGGAACATCGACGATCAAATGCCCAGCCTTGACGGCGTTCCGTATTCTGGTGAGCATATCAGCAATTGGATCTGTAATAGCACTCATGTGTTCTATCCTGAACAGTTAATTTTTTACCAAGATGACTTAATGACGCCGGGGACCTTGCCCTCGCTCGCCAACTTCCGAAAGCAAATCCTGCACATTTCAAACCTTCTCAAATATCCGCGGGACCTTCCGCATATTTTACACCTGTTGTGCCACCGTACCTTGTATTTCGGTCCGCGTTCCTGTTTTGCCCATAAGCTTGTCCGTGCCACAGTGTTATCTCCTATGATCTAAATGGCATTTTGAATTCATCCAACAGCGCTTTAGCAGCCTCTTTCTTTTTCGCTGTTGTCACAATGGTTATATTGATACCGTGAATTTTTTCGACCTTGTCGAAATCTATTTCAGGGAAAATGATCTGTTCCATGACGGAAAAGTTATAATTGCCGAAGTTGTCAAATGATTTCGGCGAAAGCCCCTTGAAGTCACGCACCCGGGGGAGCGACACGTTAATAAGGCGGTCAAGGAACTCATACATCCGGTCGCCGCGGAGGGTGACCCTGCACCCCACTTCCATGCCGTCCCTGATCTTGAAGTTCGCGATCGACTTTTTCGATAGCGTCTTAACGGCGCGCTGCCCGGTGATGTTCGTCAGCTCCTCGATGACGGCCTTCATGCCGTTCGGGTTGGCATGTCCGTCGCCCATGCCGACATTCAGGACGATCTTTTCAAGTTTCGGAACTTCCATGACAGAGCCGTACCTGAACTGGTCCATCAGCTTCTTTTTTATATTCTTATTGTAATCTTCTCTTAATCTTGCGGCCATCGCTCGTGTCCTTTTTCAATTCTTGTTTGTGACTAGTCCAGGTTCTTCCCGCACTTCTTGCAGACCCTGATCCTGGTTTTATCCTTGTACTGAATGCCGATGCGGACGCCCTTCTTGCACTTATCGCAGAATATCATGACATTGGATATATCGATAGGAAATTCCACGTTCACTTTTCCGCCCTTGGGCTGTTCCGGTCCCGGCTTCAGATACTTGTTCTTTTTATTGATACCCTCGACAATGACGCGTCCGTTCTTGGTGCTGACCTTCAGCACCTTGCCCCGCCTGCCGCGATCGGCGCCCGTATTCACGACTACGTTATCATTCGCCTTTATGCGTGTGACTTTAATTTCTTGTTTCATGGCATATATCCTTCTATAAAACCTCTGGCGCCAGGGAAACGATCTTCAGAAAATTCTTGTCCCGCAGTTCGCGCGCCACCGGGCCGAAAATACGGGAGCCCCTCGGCTCACCCTTGGCATCGATGATAGCGACCGCGTTATCGTCAAATCTGATCAGTGACCCGTCTTTCCGCCGCACCGGGCTCGTCGTGCGGACAACAACGGCCCTGAGGACCGCCTTGCCGTGCACCTTTTTCCCCATCGTGTCTTTCAGACCGTATGACGGCTGCGCGTCCTTGACGGCCACGACGATGATATCGCCGACCGTGGCGTACCGCCGCCTCGTGCCGCCCAGCACCTTGATGCACTGAACACGCTTTACGCCGCTGTTATCGGCCACTTCCAGCATCGTCTGAACTTGGATCATTGCTTTTCCTCTACCTGGCTTTTTCTACTATCTCAATCAGCCTGTATCTCTTCTCTTTTGATAACGGCCTCGTTTCCTCTATCCTGACCATGTCTCCGATCGCGCACTCGTTTTTCTCATCATGGCTTTTCAGCTTTTTTGTCCTGCGGACCGACTTTTTATAGAGAGGATGCATGACAAGGTTCTCGATCTCGACGACAATCGTTTTGTCCATCTTGTCACTTACTACTTTCCCGATTAGTTGCTTTTTGTTCTTTGCCATGGTTCGATCGGCTCTCCCGTTAAATTATCTCGATGCCTTTTTTTGCCTGATTCCGAGCGCATACTGCCGTTTCAAGGTCAGTATTCTCGCTATATGCTTTTTCAGTTCCTTAATCTTCTTCGGATTATCAACCTTGCTGGTGACTGCCTTGAAACGCTCCTTGCGGAGGTTTTCCTTCGTTTCATTGAGGCTGCGCTCCAGCTCTTCAGTTGTCAGTTCTTCGAGTTTTCCTTTCATTGTTCGATTCCTCGCGTCATCTAGTCGTTTATCGTGACAATCTTGGTCTTCAAGGGAATCTTGAACGCTGCATTGGTCAGCGCTTCCTTCGCGAGGACCTGGTCGATACCGGCGATTTCAAAAATCACTTTGCCGGGCTTTATCCTGGCGACAAACCCTTCGGGGTTGCCCTTTCCCTTGCCCATCCTGGTCTCCGCCGGCTTCTTGGTGAACGGGCGGTCGGGGAAGATTCTGATCCAGAGCTTCCCGCCCCGCTTTACCTTACGCGTAATGGCGACCCGGGCCGCCTCAATCTGCCGTGCGGTAATCTCGCCGGGTTCGATGACCTTGAGTCCTATCTCCCCGAAGGCGATCGTGGAACCGCGCATCGCCTTCCCGCGCATATTTCCACGCTGCACTTTCCTGAATTTCTGTCGTTTCGGCATTAACATGGCGGCTATCCCTTACTCACTTTGTTTTACGTTTGACGGTGTATTTATCTTCCTCATCTTCCAGGTCCTGCGACATCACGTTCCCGTTGTAAATCCATACCTTCACACCGATCAAACCGAACGTGGTCAATGCCTCTGCAAACCCGTAATCAATATCGGCGCGGAGGGTGTGGAGAGGGATCCGCCCTTCCTTGTACGCTTCCTGGCGCGCCATTTCAGCATTATTCAGACGTCCCGAGCATACCACCTTGATCCCGAGGGCGCCGGTCCTCATAGCGTTGGTGATCGCCTGCTTGACCGCCCTGCGGTAAGGAAAACGGCCCTCGACCTGCTGCGCTATCTGCTGCGCTATCAGGGCGGCGTTCTTTTCCGGCTTTTTCACCTCGATGATGTTTATATATACATTTTTAGTGGCAATCTTCTGCAATTTTTCCTTGAGGGCCTCGATATCGGAGCCTTTCTTGCCGATCAGCACGCCGGGCCGTGACGCGTGGATGTTGACGTTCACCCTGTCCGGGAACCGGTCAATGGCGACCCTGGATATCCCCGCGGACTTCTTCTCCTTCTCGACAAATTGCTTTATGGCAAGATCCTCGTGAAGGTATTTGGCGTAATTCTTCTTGTCTTCATACCATATGGAGTCCCACGTCCTGTTGACTCCCACCCTGAATCCTACTGGATTAACCTTTTGGCCCATAATAAATTGATACCCTTTGTTAAATTATTTGCTGCTCTATTCTTTCGCCCTCATGACCGCGGCGTATTTCTAGCTTTCGTCAGACAGCACAATCAGGATGCTGCTCGTCCTTTTCTTGATCCGGTTCGCCCGGCCGCGCGCCCGGGGGCGGAACCGCTTCATGGTCGGCCCGACATCCACGGTGATTTTCTTTATATACAGGCTCTTGTCCATTATGTCAGGCTTCTTGAATTTCGCGTTGGCGCCGGCCGAATACAGCGTTTTAAGAATGAGGCGGGCCGACTTCTGCGGCATCGCTTTCAAAATTTCAATGGCGTACGGGAGCTCTTCGCCCCGTACTTCATTCGCCACCAGCCTCGCCTTGGAGGCTGATACCCTGTTGATTTTAGAAAAAGCAAGCGCTTCCATCAGTTATTTCCTCTTGGCTGTTTTATCATCTTTGGTTCTGTGGCCACGGTAGGTCCTGGTGGGCGCGAATTCACCCAGCTTGTGTCCAATCATGTTCTCCGTGACGTAAACCGGGATGAAGTTTTTCCCGTTGTGGACCATGAGCGTATGGCCGATCATTTCCGGGAATATTGTCGATCGCCGCGACCATGTCTTTACGGCCTTTTTCGAATTTGAGGAATTCATGTCCTCAATCTTCTTGAACAACTTAATGTCTACGAACGGACCTTTTTTTACTGACCGAGCCATTACTTCTTCCTTCGATTAACAATATATTTATCGCTGATCTTGTGCTTTTTCCTCGTCTTGTATCCCTTGCTGGGCATCCCGGTCGGCGAACACGGGTGACGGCCGCCGGATGATTTTCCTTCACCGCCGCCGAGGGGATGGTCTACCGGGTTCATGACAACACCCCGGACCTTGGGCCGCTTGTTCAGCCAGCGCGACCTTCCCGCCTTGCCTATCGTCACCAGTCCGAAGTCCTTGTTGCCGACTTCACCGATGGTGGCGTAGCATTCCTGGTGAATTTTCCGTATCTCGCCTGAAGGCAGCTTTATCAGGCAGTAGGCGCCTTCCTTCGCGGTGATTACGGCTGATACGCCGGCCGATCTCACCAGCTGGCCGCCCTTGCCGCGGGTCATCTCTATATTGTATATATTGGTGCCGAGGGGAATATTCTTAAGGGGCAACGCATTCCCCGTTTTTATCTCAGCATTGTCGCCGGATATGACCGCGTCCCCCACCTTGAGGGATTCGGGCGCTACGATGTAGCGCTTTTCGCCGTCGATGTAGGTGACCAGGGCTATATTTGCCGACCTGTTGGGATCATATTCTATTGTATCAACACGCCCGGCAATGCCGTACTTGTCCCTCTTGAAATCGATGCTGCGATACCGGCGCTTATGGCCGCCGCCGCGCCGGCGCACGGAAATATGGCCCTTGTAGCCGCGGCCGGAGTATTCGGTCCGCCCTTTCGTCAGCGGCTTGTGCGGCGTTTCCTCCGTGATCTCGGAGAAATCCAGCACGGTCTTGTATCGTGTCGTCTGCGTTATCGGTCTAAATTTTTTCAATCCCATAATCGTTACCTTTAAACTGGAAAATCCGCTTCCCGCTGCCGGTTATTGCGCTTCAAAGAGCTCGATCTTCTGGCCGGGCTTGAGCGTTACGATGGCCTTCTTCCACGCGCTCCGCTTTCCCGTCCGGAACCTGAGCCTGCGGTCCTTGCCCCGCACCGTGAGAACATTCACCTTCTCCGGTTCAACGCCGAACAGCTCCTTCACCGCGCGCGAAACCATGAGCTTGTTGGCCTTCATTGAAACCCGGAACACGTACTTGTTTATTCCCATTAACTCGGTGGTCTTCTCTGAAATCACCGGTTTTAAAATGATATCGTTCGAATTCATCACTTGCCGCCTTCCGCATATCGTTCATTCAGGAGCTTGACAGCGCTCTCGGTTATGATAAGCGCCTTCGAGCTGAAAATGTCCCTGCTCGATATCCTGTTCACGTTGTTGTACAGGAGCCAGGGTATGTTCTTGACCGCGCGCTTCAGGAGAAGATCATCGCCGCCGGCAATCAGGACGCCCTTCGACACGGAAAGCGCCTTGCCGATACCCGCGACCTCCTTGGTCTTTCCCTTCGAGCTGAAGTCCTCGAGCACCTTTATGCTTCCCTGCTTCGCCTTGAGAGAGAGGAGCGCCCGGTATGCCGACCGCTTGAGCGAACGCGGGAGGTCGATCCGGTAGCTCCGCGGACGGGGACCGAACACGGTGCCGCCGCCTTTCCATATCGGGGAGCGACTCGATCCCGCGCGGGCGCGGCCGGTTCCTTTCTGTTTCCATGGCTTGATACCGCCGCCGCTCACTTCCCCGCGCTCCTTGGTCTTGTGCGTGCCCTGGCGCTGGTTCGCATTTGCGGCCTTTATCAATTCGTAGATCAGCTTATCATTCACCTCTGCCCCGAAAACAGTGTCGGACAGCTCTACTGACCCCACGACCTTACCGTCTATCGAATATTTATCAACTTTCATCGCCCGCCTACCTATCTTTCGTAAACAGTAATCAGTGTATTTTTCCTGCCCGGTACGGCACCGGATATGAGCACTATATTGTTATCTTCGAACACCTTGACAATCTTAAGATTTTTCGTGGTGACGGTCCGGAAACCCATCCTGCCCGGCATCCGCTGGCCCTTCCATACTTCACTCGGAAACGCGCATGCGCCGATCGAACCGGGCGCACGGTGGAAGGTCGAACCGTGCGTTTCACGTCCGCCGCCGAAGCCATACCGCTTGACAACGCCCGCGAAGCCCTTTCCTTTCGATATGCCGGTGACGTTCACCATGGTGTTTTCCGCGAAGATGGAGCATTTAATCTCGCTCCCGACATCAAGCGTATCGTCAAAAACGTTTACTTCGCCGAACACCCGGAGAGGCCTGATCCCCTTCTTTTTAAGATCAGAGAGGATGGGCTTGGTGAGGCGGCCCTCTTTAACATCAATGAAGCCCAGTTTAAGCGCAGCGTATCCGTCCTTCTCGACGTTCTTTTTCTGCACTACGACGCAGGGGCCAAGTTCACAGACGGTTACGGGCAGCGTCGTGCCGTCCTCCTGTATAAACTGGGTCATCCCGATTTTTCTGCCTATAAGCGCCTTTTTCATCACCCGTTTCCATCCATTAAATGATAGCTGACAAGGATACTAAGATTGAGAACATGCAAGATCAGGACTTGATATCAACCGAAACGCCGGCCGGAAGCTCAAGCTTCATCAATGCTTCAACCGTATCTGAATTCGGATCAATAATGTCGATCAAACGCTTGTGTGTCCGTATCTCAAACTGCTCACGGGACTTTTTGTTGACATGAGGTGATCTGAGAACGCAGAACTTCTCGATCTTTGTCGGCAGCGGTATTGGACCCGCGACTTTCGCGCCGCTTCTGTTCGTGGTCGCGACGATCTTTTCGGCTGACTGGTCCAACAACTTCGCGTCGAACGATCTTAGCTTTACCCTTATACGTTGTCCTGTAGGCTTTGCCACTTTTTATACCTGATAGATTATTTTATCATTAAAATACATAAGTCAGACCATCAGTATGATGGTCTGACCTTTGATTGCACTGTTCAATTCACGCTGGAGAGATCGTTACTCAATGACCTTGGTAACGACCCCGGCGCCCACCGTTTTCCCGCCTTCACGGATGGCGAACCTGAGTTCTTCTTCCATGGCGATCGGGGTGATAAGCTCGACGGTCATGTCAATGTCGTCTCCGGGCATGACCATCTCGACTCCGGCAGGGAGCGTGACTATACCGGTCACGTCTGTTGTCCTGAAATAGAACTGCGGCCGGTAGTTTCCAAAGAACGGGGTATGACGTCCGCCTTCTTCTTTCTTCAGAATGTAAACTTTACCAAGAAATTTTTTATGCGGCGTTATTGAACCCGGTTTCGCGAGAACCTGGCCCCTCATGACCTCGTCTTTCCCGGTACCGCGGAGGAGGCAGCCGACGTTGTCACCGGCCTGACCTTCGTCCAGGATCTTCCGGAACATTTCGACACCGGTACATACCGTTTTCTTGGTTTCAGTGATGCCGATGATCTCGACTTCTTCGCCGGTCTTGACAATACCCCGCTCGATCCTGCCGGTCACAACGGTGCCGCGGCCGGTGATGGAGAAAACGTCTTCTATCGGCATAAGGAAGGGTTTATCCGTCGCGCGCTTCGGCTCGGGGATATAGGCATCCATGGCTTCGCCGAGCTTGATAACGCTGTTAAACCATTCGCCGTCTGTCTTTTTTGCCTCGGCTTCTTCGAGGGCCTTGAGGGCCGAGCCGGGGATAATGGGAACCTCGTCGCCGGGGAATTCATACTTGGAAAGCAGCTCCCTGATCTCCATTTCAACAAGCTCGATCATCTCGTCGCGTTCGGACTTGTCTATCATATCAACTTTATTAAGGAAAACGATCATGTTCGGAACGTTGACCTGGTGCGCGAGGAGGACGTGCTCCTTGGTCTGCGGCATGGCGCCGTCGCCGGCGGCCACGACGAGGATGGCGGCGTCCATCTGGGCGGCGCCGGTGATCATGTTCTTTATATAGTCAGCGTGACCCGGGCAGTCGACGTGCGCATAGTGACGCTTCGGTGTCTCGTATTCCTGGTGCGAAGTGGCAATCGTTATACCCCGGGCCTTTTCCTCCGGAGCATTATCGATCTGGTCAAATTCAACAGGCTTGCCCAGCCCATATTTCAGGAAGAAGCATTTCGTGATTGCTGATGTCAACGTAGTCTTGCCATGATCAATGTGACCAATCGTGCCAACATTTACGTGCGGTTTTGTCCGTTGAAATTTTTCTTTACCCATTGGATTTCACTCCTTAATTATTATTCCTTCATGTTTTATCTTACTGATCACCAATTCAGGTAAATAGTGACAGTAAATATTTATATATAAATTATAAATATTATTAAGGAAACTCTTGATAATACCTGTTTAGGATGTTTCCCTAGTGGCACTTATAAAAGGAAAAAAAAGCTTTTTTCTATTTGAAAATTGAACGAAAAAAGCAACTTTTCGGCGTGCCAGTAAATTTTGCCCATATAAATTGCGGGTTTTTGAATTAAAAAAAATGTGCTTATTCTGTCAACAAATTAATGAAAAAATTATTCAAAATTGGATATTAATTTAAAAAAATTGCCCTCTTACCAAAAAAATCAATAGAAAGCTCCCGTCATTCTCCCGACAATCCGGTCGGTGATATCTTTCGGCACCACCTCGTAATGGGATATCTGGAGGGTATGCGTCGCCCTTCCCTGGCTCATGGAGCGCACGCTCGTCGAGTACCCGAAGACCTCGGAAAGCGGCACGAAGGCGTCGATGACCTTCATCATGCCGCGAATATTGATATTTTCGATCCTGCCGCGGCGGGAATTGATATCGTTGATCACATCCCCCATGTACTCGTCGGGACATACGACCTCAAGTTTCATGACAGGCTCCATGAGGGTCGGCGATGCCTTCCGCGCTCCCTCCCTGAGGGCCGTGCCTGCGGCGATCCTGTACCCCATGCCGATCGAGGTCGCCTCATCATATGATCCGCCGGTCAGGGTGACCGTGATATCCGTCCATGCGGTACCCGGCTATAACGCCCGACCTGCATTGCGTCAGACAGGCCCGCCTCGATGTCCTTTAGAAATTCGTCGGGATCTCCGCGCCCTTGAGCGCGTTTTTGAACATGAAGCCCGTACCGGGACCGCCCGGCTCCATGCGAATGACCACGTGGCCCGACTGGTCCTTGCCGCCGATCTGCTTTTCGTAACGGAATTCAGAATCGACGGGCTTCGTGATGGTCTCCTTGTAGGTAACCTGCGGCTTCCCGACATTGGCGTGGATGTTGAATTCACGCGTGAGACGGTCGACGATGATTTCGAGGTGGAGCTCCCCCATCCCCGAGATGAGCGTCTGGCCCGACTCCGAGTCAGCATGCACGTGGAACGTTGGGTCCTCATCGACCAGGCGCTGCAGGGCCGCGTCGAGCTTCTCCTGGTCAGCCTTCGTCTTCGGCTCTATCGCCACCGAAATGACCGGGTCCGGGAACTCCATCTTTTCCAGCAGGATCGGCTGCGTTTCGTCGGCGAGGGTGTCGCCGGTGCGCGCGCTTCGCAGGCCCACGACGGCGATGATGTCCCCGGTGTACACCTCCTTGATGTCATAGCGGTCGTTTGCGTGCATGCGGAGGAAGCGCTGGACACGCTCCTTCTTGCCGGTGGTGACGTTGTACACCTGGTCGCCGGTCTTCATGTGGCCGGAATAGACGCGCAGGTAGGAAAGCTTGCCGACGTAGGGATCGCTCATAAGCTTGAACACCAGCGCCGCAGAAGGGCTCCTTGTCGTTCGCTTCCCGGTGAAGTATCTCGTCAGGGTTTTTCGGATTATGCCCCTCGACCGGCCTGATGTCCCGCGGCGACGGGAGGTAATCGACGATTGCGTCGAGGACGGGCTGGACGCCCTTGTTCCGCAGGGCCGAGCCGCAAAGGACCGGAAACACCGCCGCGGTAGCGGTTGCCTTCCTGATACCGTCCTTTATCTCCTGCTCGTCAGGTTCGATCCCCTCCAGGTATTTGTGCATGAGTGCATCGTCATGCTCGGCTATCGTTTCAAGGAGCGCCTCCCGGTAGCTGCGGGCTTTCTCCCTGTATTCTTCCGGGATATCGGTCTCTCGTATCTCCGTCCCCAGTTCGTCCGCCCACACGTACGCCTTCATGGCGACGAAGTCAACGACGCCGCGGTGGCTGTCCTCGAGTCCCAGCGGCATCTGGAGCGGCAGCGGCACCGCGTTGAGCTGCTCCCTGATCATCGTCGAGGCACCGCTCGAAATCGGCGCCCACCCGGTCCATCTTGTTCACGAAGCAGATGCGCGGGATATGATAGTGGTCCGCCTGCCGCCACACGGTTTCCGACTGCGGCTCGACACCGGCGACACCGTCGAACACCGCGATGGCCGAATCGAGCACCCTGAGGCTCCGCTCGACCTCCATGGTGAAATCGACATGGCCCGGGCGTATCGATGATGTTTATTATCGTATTCTTCCAGAAGCAGGTCGTGGCGGCCGCGGTGATGGTGATGCCCCGCTCCTTTTCCTGCACCATCCAGTCCATCTCCGCGGTGCCCTCGTGGACCTCGCCCATCTTGTGGGTCTTGCCGGTGTAAAAGAGTATGCGCTCGGTGAGCGTGGTCTTGCCCGCATCGATGTGCGCCATGATGCCGATATTGCGCGTCCTGTTTAGGGGCAGTTCCCGTGGCATAGTGACCTTCAATGACCTTTTGACGTAACAAACGTGTATTAGGCGGCACCATATCTCAACGAGCAGGCGCCACGGAAGGCGCCGACAGCCGAGTGCTTACACGGAGGTAAATACGAGGCGGAGCGAGTGAGATATGTGCCGCCGAAACCGCCGCAGACTTCTGCAAAATGAGCGCCGTCTCATGTACGTATAGAGAAAAATCGATCGTGTAATAAACAAGAAATACCAGGCATGCCTGGTATTTCGAATAACGTCTTATTAAACAGCACGCCCCCGCGAATGCGGGGGCGTGATAATCATCTTACCATTTATAATGCGCAAAAGCCTTGTTCGCTTCCGCCATCTTGTGCGTGTCTTCCTTCTTCTTGATCGAAGTACCGGTATTGTTAAAGGCGTCCATCAGCTCGCCCGCGAGTTTTTCAAACATGGTCTTCTCGGACCGGCCCCGGGAGTTCGTGATGAGCCACCGGATACCCAGGGCCTGGCGGCGCTCCGGCCTGATCTCAACCGGCACCTGGTAGGTCGCGCCGCCGACGCGCCGGGACTTGACCTCCACCAGGGGTTTCGCGTTCTCAAGCGCCTGGACGAACACCTCGATCGGATCCTTCTGCGTTTTCTTCTGGATGATATCCATCGCCTTGTAGAAATTCGTCTCGGAAACCCCCTTCTTCCCCTGCATCATCATGCAGTTGATGAATTTCGAAACAAGCTTGCTCCCGAATTTCGGATCGGGCAGCTGCTCCCGTTTGACTGGTCTTCTTCTCCGCATATTAATTCCTCACTATCGAATGATTACGCCTTGGGCCGCTTTGTCCCGTATTTCGAGCGGCTCTTTCTCCGGTCGTCAACGCCGAGGGTGTCGAGCGTACCCCGTATGATGTGGTACCGCACGCCCGGCAGGTCCTTGACCCGGCCGCCCCGTATGAGCACCGCGCTGTGCTCCTGGAGATTGTGGCCGACTCCCGGGTATATATGCCGTCACCTCAATGCCGTTGGTGAGGCGCACCCGCGCGACTTTCCGCAGGGCGGAGTTCGGTTTTTTCGGGGTAAAGGTCATGACCCTGGTGCAGACTCCGCGTTTCTGCGGGCAGCTTTTCAGGGCCGGGGATTTCGTTTTCTTCCTTTTTTGTTCCCGTCCCTGTCGGATTAACTGGTTGATCGTTGGCATTCTGACTCCTGTTCCTGATTACTGATAATATCGCATATAATCAACCATGTTATATCAGATACCATTGAATGGTATTTGTGAATTATGACGATTTTTTGTCAAGTTATTAATTTGATATTAATTGCCTGCGCCGCGCACCCCTGCGCGGCGCGACCGGTCTACTCGTTATCCACCGCGATCCCTTCATCCGCTTCGGCCGGTTCGCCCTCACCGGGCGCGGGCCCCTCGAGGTCGCCCGGCTCGTTCTCGTACACGCTGATGTTGCCGTACATGCGCACGCCGGTACCGGCCGGGATCAGGTGCCCGATGATGACGTTCTCCTTCAGGCCGCGGAGGTTGTCGACCTTGCCCTTGATCGCCGCATCGGTGAGAACCCTGCGTGGTCTCCTGGAACGACGCCGCGGAGATGAACGACTCGGTGTTCAGGGCCGCCTTGGTGATCCCCATCAGGATGGGGATTGCCGTCGCCGGCTTGCCGCCTTCTGCCAGCACCCGCTCGTTCTCGTCGACGAAATCGAACTTGTCGGCGATCTGCTCGATGACGAAGGTCGAATCGCCCGGATCGGTCACCTTCACCTTCCGGAGCATCTGCCGGACGATGACCTCGATGTGCTTGTCGTTGATCGAAACGCCCTGGAGCCGGTACACCTCCTGGATCTCGTTGACCAGGAACTTCTGGAGCTCGCGCGGTCCCTTGATCTTCAGGATTTCATGCGGATCAACCGGCGCCGTCATCGACCTGCTCGCCCTTGGCGATGAAGTCGCGGTCCTGGACGCGGAGGAACTTGGAAACCGGGATCGAATATTCCTTCACCGTGCCGTCTTCGCCGGTGACGATGATCTTCCGCTTGTTCTTTACCGTGTCGCCGATCTCGATGGTGCCGTCCAGCTCGGACAGCGTGGCGGCGTCCTTCGGGGTCCGCGCCTCGAACAGCTCCGCGACCCGCGGCAGACCGCCCGTGATGTCCTTGGTCTTCTCAGCGCCCCGCGGGATCTTCGCGAGAATGGTGCCCGCGTACACCTTGTCGTCACTGTTGACCATCAGGTTCGCGCCCTTCGGAAGGAGATAGGTGATGACCTGCTTTGACGGGCCGATGATGTCCACCCGCGGCTGCAGCTTCTCGGTCTTGTACTCCACGATGACCCGCTTGGTCACGTTCGACGACGGGTCGATCTCCTCGCGGAGGCTCTTGTTGAGCTCGACATCGACGAACTCGACCTTGCCGGTGACCTCGGTCAGGATCGGCTCGAACCAGGGGTCGAAGGCCGCCAGGTATCTCGTTCCGGTCATAGAACTTCCCCGCTTTCGCCCGTGATCTCGGTGCCCACATTGACCGGAATCGAGTGCGGGTCGCCGAGGATATACACCTTGTTCTTCACCAGCTTCACAAGGCCCGAGTTCTTGGCGATAATGTCCTCGCCGTCCGTCGGTCTTGGCGATCTTGACGCCGGCATACACTTTCTCATTTTCGCTGACGAGGAGCTCCGGCTCGCCCTTGAGGGTCATCTCCGCGATCACCCGCTGGATGATGAGATAGCCGCGCCGCACCGAGATGGTCTTCTTTTCCTCGGTCTTCTCGTCTTCGGTCCTGATCGTTTTTGAAGTGATCTCCTTCACGTACGTACCGGTAGCTGAGCTTGATCTCACTCTCCTCAACCGCCCGCGACGCGATGCCGCCGATGTGGAACGTCCGCATGGTCAGCTGCGTTCCCGGCTGGCCGATCGACTGCGCCGCGATGATGCCGACCGCTTCGCCGATGTCAACGGGCATCGCGTTGGCCAGGTTCCTGCCGTAGCACTTGCCGCACACGCCGTGCTTCGCCTCGCAGGTGAGCACCGAGCGTATCTCGATGGAATCGATGTTCAGCTGGTCTATCAGCTCCGCGATTTCCTCGGTGACGATTTCGTCCGCCTTGCAGATGACCTCGCCGGTCACCGGGTGCAGCAGGTCGTAGAGGAGCGTCCGGCCCAGGGCGCGGTCGCCGAGCGACTCGATGACGTCGTCGCCTTCCTTGATGGCGTAGATATCGATGCCGATGGTGGTCCCGCAGTCCTCCATGGAGATGACCACGTCCTGCGCGATATCGACGAGGCGGCGCGTCAGGTACCCCGCGTCCGCGGTCTTGAGGGCCGTGTCGGCCAGACCCTTGCGGGCGCCGTTGGTGGAGATAAAATACTCGAGGACCGTGAGGCCTTCCTTGAAATTGGTCCGGATCGGGACCTCGATGATCTCGCCGCTCGGCTTGGCCATGAGGCCGCGCATGCCGGCGAGCTGGCGTATCTGCTGCTTGCTTCCCCGCGCGCCGGACTGCGCCATGACGTATATCGGGTTGAAGCCGTTGGCGTTGCCGGAGAGCTCTTCGAACATCCTGTCGGCGATGACCTCGTTGGCGTTGGTCCAGAGATTGATAACGCGGTTGTACCGCTCCTCGTTCGTTATATACCCGTTACGGTACTCGTTCTCGATCTTCTCGAGCTTCTTGTCCTCTTCCGCAATGAATCTCTTCTTTACGGTCGGCACGATGATGTCCGACATCGATATGGTCGGCGCGAACAGCGTCGCGTAGCGGTATCCCGCTTCCTTGATGTCATCGAGCATCTTGACCGTGACATTCGGCCCGTACTGGCGCAGCACGTCGGAGATGAGCTTGGACAGCTCCTTGTCGTTGATAACCCTGTTGACGAAGGGGTGCCCTTCCGGGAGGAGCATTGTTGAATATGAGGCGGCCCGCCGAGGTCTCGATGAGCTCGCCGTCCTTGTTGATGAACTTGATCTTGGAGCGCATCTTGATCTGGCCGTTGTCGACCGCCCGGAGCACTTCCGTTTCCTCGTCGAAGAGCTTGCCCTCGCCGGGCGCCCCCTCGAGGATGGAGGTGAGGTAGAATATTCCGAGGACGATGTCCTGCGTCGGCGACACCACCGGGTGCCCGTTGGCGGGCGACAGCAGGTTGTGCGACGCCAGCATCAGCGTCCAGCATTCCATCTGCGCGCGCGGCGAGAGCGGAACGTGCACCGCCATCTGGTCGCCGTCGAAGTCAGCGTTATAGGCGTGGCAGACCAGCGGGTGGAGGCGGATGGCCTTGCCTTCAACCAGGATCGGCTCGAAGGCCTGTATCCCCAGGCGGTGCAGCGTGGGGGCCCTGTTCAGCAGCACGGGGTGCTCGGAGATGACCTCTTCGAGGACTTCCCACACCTCCGGCCGCTCGTTCTCGACCATCTTCTTGGATGATTTTATGTTCTGCACATAGTCTTTATCGACGAGCCGCTTCATGATGAAAGGCTTGAAGAGCTCGACCGCCATCTTCTTGGGAAGACCGCACTGGTAGAGCTTCAGCTCGGGGCCGATGACGATGACCGACCGACCGGAATAATCGACCCGTTTTCCCAGGAGGTTCTGGCGGAACCGGCCCTGTTTCCCCTTGAGCATGTCGGAGAGGGACTTGAGGGGCCTGTTGCCTTTCCCCTTGACCGCCCGCTTCCGCCGGCTGTTGTCGAACAACGCGTCCACCGCTTCCTGGAGCATCCGCTTCTCGTTCCGCACGATGATTTCCGGCGCGCGGAGCATCAGGAGCCGCTTGAGCCGGTTGTTTCTGTTGATGACCCGGCGGTAGAGATCGTTCAGGTCGGAGGTTGCGAACCGACCGCCGTCGAGCTGGACCATCGGCCGCAGTTCCGGCGGGATGACCGGCACCGCGTCCAGGATCATCCAGTCGGTCTCGTTGCCCGATTCCTTGAAGGCTTCAATTATTTCAAGACGCTTGATCAGCTTCTTGTCTATTTTTACTTCTTTCTCTTTCTTCGCCTTCGCCTGTATGACGGCGCGGATCTGCCGCGATTCCTCGTCCAGGTCTATGCGGGTGAGCAGGTCCTTGATGGCGGTGGCGCCCATGCCGCACACCATGGTATCGCCGTATTTTTCATTCAGGGTGGTGTAGGTGTCCTCGTCCAGGGCGTCACCGATCTTGACGTCCTCCTCAGCGGCCTCGCCGGGATCGATGACGATCCATTTTTCATAATACAGGACCGATTTCAGCACGTTGACCGTGAGGTCGAGGAGCAGGCCCATCCGCGACGGCACGGAGCGGTAATACCAGATATGGGCCACAGGGCAGGCAAGCTCGATGTGCCCGCCGCGCTCGCGGCGGACCTTGTAATGGGTGACCTCAACGCCGCAGCGGTCGCAGATGACGCCCTTGTACCGTATCGACTTGAACTTTCCGCAATAACATTCCCATTCCTTCGTGGTCCCGAAGATCTTCTCGCAGAAAAGACCGTCGCGCTCCGGTTTGAGCGTGCGGTAGTTTATGGTCTCCGGCTTCTTCACTTCGCCGTATGACCATTCACGTATCTGGTCGGGGGAAGCCAGTTTTATCTGGATTGAGCTGAAATCGTTGAAATCCCTCATGTTGTTTCCTCGAAAATAGTGTATCGCGAATAACTATTATATGTTCTTCAATGAATCGATCTTTATCCTCTTCTTCGTCTTCCCGTATCCCTCGCTCCACTCGGAGAGGCTGATCTCCTTTCCCTTGTCGTCATAGATCCGCACGTCAAGGGCCAGGCCGCGCAGCTCCTGGATGAGAACATTGAAGGACTCCGGAATGCCTGGCGCCGCGGTGTTGATCCCTTTCACGATGGCCTCGTAGATGCGCGCCCGCCCGAGCATGTCGTCGGACTTCACGGTCAGGAGCTCCTGCAGGGTATAGGCCGCGCCGTAGGCCTCGAGGGCCCAGACCTCCATCTCCCCAAGCCGCTGTCCGCCGAACTGCGCCTTGCCGCCCAGCGGCTGCTGCGTCACCAGGGAGTACGGGCCGGTAGACCGCGCGTGGATCTTGTCGTCGACCATGTGGGCCAGCTTCAACATGTAGATCTGGCCCACCATGACCTCCTGCTCGAAGGGGATGCCCGTCCTGCCGTCGTAGAGGACCGATTTCGATTTTTCCGGGAGGCCCGCTTTTTTCAGGAGCTCCCGGATATCGCTCTCCTTGGCGCCGTCGAAGATGGGCGTCTCGTAAATGGTGTTCAATTCATGGCCGGCCCATCCGAGCTCGGTCTCAAGGAGCTGTCCCAGGTTCATCCGGGACGGCACGGAGAGCGGGTTGAGCACGATGTCCATCGGCGTGCCGTCGGGCAGGTACGGCATGTCATAGATCGGGACGATCTTGGAGATGACGCCCTTGTTCCCGTGGCGGCCCGCCATCTTGTCGCCAACCGATATCTTCCGCTTGTCGGCGATATAGACCTTGACCAGCTCCTCGACCCCCGGCGCCAGCTCGTCGCCGTTTTCCCGGGAGAAGCGCTTCACGTCGATCACGATGCCCTCGACGCCGTTCGGAACGCGCAGCGACGTGTCGCGCACCTCGCGCGCCTTTTCACCGAAGATCGAATGGAGCAGCTTGTACTCCGGCGTCAGGTCCTGTTCGCCCTTCGGCGTGACCTTGCCCACCAGGATGTCGTCGGGCTGCACGAAGGCGCCCCGCCGCACGATCCCGTCCTGGTCAAGGTCGCGGAAGGCCTTTTCCGAGAGGTTGGGGATGTCGCGCGTGATGACCTCGCGTCCGAGCTTGGTCTCGCGCGCCTCCACTTCAAACTGCTCTATATGGATCGAGGTATAGGTGTCGTTCTCGACCAGCTTTTCAGAAATGAGGATGGCGTCCTCGAAGTTGTAGCCCATCCACGGCATGAAGGCCACCAGGATGTTCTTGCCCAGCGCCAGCCGGCCGTTGTCGGTGGCGGGGCCGTCGGCAAGGACGTCTCCCTTTTTGATCTTCTGCCCCTCGCGGACCACCGGCCGCTGGTTGAAGCAGGTGCCCTGGTTGGTCCTCTTGAATTTCATCATGGGATACTCGACGATCTCGCCGCTCGAGGTCTTGATCTTCACCACCGCAGCGTCAACGGAATCGACCGTGCCGGAGTGGAGGGATATCATGAGGACCCCGGAGTCATAGGCGGCCTTGGGCTCCATGCCGGTCCCGACGTACGGGGCCTCTTCGATCATGAGGGGGACGGCCTGCCGCTGCATGTTCGAACCCATGAGCGCGCGGTTCGCGTCGTCATGCTCCAGGAACGGGATAAGGCAGGTGGAGACCGAGAATATCTGGCTCGGCGCCACGTCCATGTACTGGATCTCCTTCGGCCGCTTGTACGGGAAGTTGCCCCGGTGCCGGCAGGGGATCATTGCCTTTGCGAAATTTCCCTTGTCGTCCAGCTCCTGGTTCGACTGGGAGATAAAGTAGAGATCTTCCTTGTCGGCGGTGAGGTACTCGATCTGGTCAGTCAGCTTGCCGTTATCGACGAAGCGGTACGGGGTCTCCAGGAACCCGTAATCGTTTATCTGCGCGTAGGTGCTGAGCGATACGATGAGTCCGATGTTCGGGCCTTCAGGCGTCTCGATCGGGCACATCCGTCCGTAGTGCGACGGGTGGACGTCGCGTACCTCGAAGCCCGCGCGTTCCCGGGAAAGGCCGCCGGGTCCCAGCGCGTTCAGGCGGCGCTTGTGGGTCAGTTCCGCGAGCGGGTTGGTCTGGTCCATGAACTGGGACAGCTGGCTCGACCCGAAAAACTCGTTGATGACGGCGGTGATCGGCTTGATGCTGATAAGCGCCTGCGGCGTGATCACGTCGAGGTCCTGGATGGTCATGCGCTCCTTGATGACGCGCTCCATACGCTGGAAGCCGACCTTGATCTGGTTCATGATCAGCTCGCCGACGGAACGGACCCGCCGGTTCCCCAGGTGGTCGATGTCGTCCACGACGGTGGGGATGAATTTTTTCTTGTTCTTCATCCGCGGATCATTTTCACCGGTTTCATAGCCGTCAGCTTCCGCGATGAGGTATAAAAAGTATTTCAGGGAATAGATGATGTCTTCTTTTTTGAGGGTCTGGGTGGAAAAATCATCCAGGCCGAATTTGCTCGATATCTTGTAGCGGCCGACGGCGCCCAGGCTGTACGTCTTGGGATCGAAAAACAGGCGGTTGAAATGCTCCGTGGCGTTCTCAAGGTTCGTCGGCTCGCTCTGCCACATGATCGCCTGGATGGTGAGGAGGGCCAGTTCGGACTTCTTGTGCTCATTGAGCGCGGGCGACTTGACGTGCTTGTTGATGAATTCCTTTTCAATCTCGAGCGTGGTGCTCAGGTACGAATCTTCCTTATTGTTCGGGAACTCGATGACCTCGACCTCGTGCACCTTTTCTTCCTTGAGCCGGTCGATCATGTCCATGCCGATGCGCTCGCCGACCTCGATGACCACCTCGCCGGTCTGCTTGCTCACCACGTCGCGGGCGACCCGCTTGCCGTTCAGGGCAACATAGTCATCATCGCCCTTGAGACGCACCATCTTGGTGTCGTAGAAAAGCTTCACCACTTCCTCGTCGGTCTCATACCCGAGGGCCTTGATGAGGAGCGTCACCGGGAACTTCTTTTTCCGGTCGATGCGGGCGATGATATAGCCCTTGGGGTCCATCTCGAACTCGAGCCACGAGCCCCTGTCGGGGATGACCCGGTAGTTGTAAATACGCTCGGCTTCCTCGTAAAAGAAGAAGATACCGGGCGACCGGTGGAGCTGGTTGACGACCACCCGCTCGGCGCCGTTGATGATGAAGGTGCCCCGGGGCGTCATGAGCGGAATATCGCCCATATACACGGACTGCTCCCGGACCTCCATGCTGTCTTTCCTGATGAGCCGGATGGTCGCCTTCAGCGGCGCGGCATAGGTGACATCGCGCTCCTTTGACTCAAGCTCGGAGTATTTCGGCTGGCCGATTTCATAGTCAAGATATTCAAGGACGACGTCCTCGTGAGGGCTCTCGATCGGGAATATCTCCTCGAAGACCGACTGCAGGCCCTGCGGTTTCTTCTTTGACCGCGTCCGGCTGGAGAAACCAGTCGTAGGACTTCAGCTGAATTTCAATTAAATTGGGCAGCTCGAGGCTGGTCTTAATCTTGCCAAAATTAACGACTTTTCTTGACTCTTGCATGGATGTTAAACCTTTACCTGGATGTTTGTAAACGGCAAAAGGTTTGATTGATAACAACCAAACCTGCTGCCCGTTACTTGTGGAAAAAAATGATAATCACTCGCCAGATTATTTAACCTCAACTGTCGCGCCAGCCGCGGCCAGTTGCTGCTTGATCTTCTCGGCTTCTTCCTTGGATACTTTTTCCTTGACCGTTTTGCCGCCAGCCTCGACGAGTTCCTTGGCCTCTTTAAGCCCGAGGCCGGTGATGGTCCTGACTTCCTTGATGACCGCGACCTTGTTGTCGCCGAAACCTGCGAGAACGACGTCAAATTCAACCTGCTCATCGGCTGCTTCGGCGGCGGGGCCTGCGGCAGCGGCGACCGCTACCGGAGCGGCGGCTGATATGCCGAATTTATCTTCCATCGCCTTTACGAGTTCGGCCGCTTCCAGGAGGGTCAGACTGCCGATCGCATCCAATAATTCTTGTACGTTAGCCATTGTAAATCTCCTTTATACTTAGTGAATTTCTTCAAGTTAATGCGTTTCAATCGTCCCGCCCTGCCGTTCTCCCGGCGCGGCGGCAATGATTATCATCGCAGAAACCTATAAAGGCATTGTATCCGCATATTATATATACACTGGAAACAGGACCTTTTCTATTATTAATTCGTCTTCTGCCGGGCCGCCCGGGGGAGATCCCCGCCGGCCGGCGATATCCGCTGCTACTTGCTCTGCGCCTCGGCGACCGCTTTTATGCCGCGGGCGAGCGAGGCCATTATCTGGTTCATCCCGACGGCGATGCCCCGCGCCGGCCCGTTGATCAGCCCCATGACCTGGGCCAGGAGAACCTCTCGTGACGGAAGATCGGCTATCCGCTTTATCTGGTCCTGACCGTACACCACGTTATCCATGACGCCGGCCGAATAGCTGAATTTTTCCACGTCTTTCGCGAAATCCTTCAGGGCCTTGGCCACCTCGCCGATCTCGTTTTTCACGAACGCGACAGCGACCGGGCCTTTCAGATGGTCGTCAAGACCCGCGATGCCGACCTCTTTGAGCGCGCGTTTGAACAGCGTGTTTTTCACCACGCGGTATTCCGCACCCTTGCTCCGGAGGGTCTTCCGGAGCTTGCTCAGGTCCTTGACCTGGATACCTGAATAGTTCGTCAGGATGAGATTGCCTTTTTCCTTGAGCTTGGCGACCAGGACCGCCACTTCATCTACTTTATATTGCTTAACCATTACTTTTCAATCCCCTTATGATTGAGTTTAATGCCGGGCCCCATCGATGAGCTGACGAACACCGATTTGATATAATTTCCCTTTGCATCCGAGGGCTTGTCCTTCAATATCTGGTTGAAAAACACTTTTATATTACTGATGATGGCGTCATCGGTAAAGGAGATCTTCCCGATCCCCATGTGGATAACGCCCGTCTTGTCCGATTTGTACTCGACGCGGCCGCCCTTGAGCTCCTTGATGATGCCCGTCACGTCCTCGGTGACGGTCCCGGACTTGGGCTTCGGCATGAGGCCCTTTTTGCCGAGCATCGGGCCGAGCTTGCCGACCTCTTTCATCATGTCGGGTGTCGCGACCACGGCCTGGAAATCGATCCATCCCGTCTTGATCTTCTCGATCATGTCTTCCGCGCCGACATAGTCGGCGCCCGCGTCCTGGGCCTCTTTCTGCTTGTCGCCCTTGCAGATAACAAGAACCTTCTTCGTCTTGCCGGTGCCGGCGGGAAGGCTCGCGCTGCCGCGGATGTTCTGATAACTCTTATGGACCAGCTTCACCTGGATGTCCACCGTTTCATCAAACTTGGAATACTTGCATTCCTTCATCAGCGTAACGGCCTCTTCGACATTGTAAAGCTTGTTCCTGTCGATCCTGGCCCTGGCTGCCACTATTTTTTTTCCACGTTTCATTTCGTATGTACCTCGAATTCTATTCTGCGGAGCGGACCGTCAGGTCAGTCAATCACCCCGACCCCCATCGACCGGGCAGTCCCGGCTATAATCTTCACCGCCGCGTCAAGATCATTAGCGTTGATGTCGGGCATTTTTATCGTGGCGATCTCCTCCAGCTGCTTCCTGGTGATCGTGCCCGCCTGCGTCTTGTTCGGCTCTGACGAGCCCTTTTCCAGCTTCAGCGCCTTCTTGATCAGCACCGCCGCGGGAGGGGTCTTGATGATGAACGTATAGGTACGGTCATTATATACCGTGATCACAACCGGGAGGATCGTTCCCATCTGGTCCTTCGTCCTCTCATTGAAGGACTTGCAGAAATCCATGATGTTCAGGCCGTGCTGGCCCAGCGCGGGACCGACCGGGGGAGCGGGATTCGCCTGGCCGCCCGGTATCTGGAGCTTAATCTCGGTTACAACAACTTTAACTTTCTTTGCCATGATAATCCTCGATGCTTATAAAATACCCTATATTTTCCCCACCTGTAAAAAGTCAAGCTCAACAGGCGTGCCGCGGCCGAAAATCTCGACCTTGACCCGGAGCCTTCCTTTTTCAGGATACACTTCTTCGACGACGCCGCTGAAATTATTGAAAGGCCCGTCGATAACCTTGATATGCTCCCCAACGGTGAAATCGACCACGGTCGAGATCTTTTCCTTTATCTTCTGCTCTCCCATCTGGTCGAACAGGGAGCTTACCTCTTCCCGTGACAGCGGCTTCGGTTTGTTTGAACCGTACGTGCCGACAAAATTGGTCACGCCCGTTATGCCTTTGACCAGGCCCCAGGTCTCATCCTCAAATTCCATCTCGACGAGAACATAGCCGGGGAAAAACTTCTTCGACCTGATCCGTTTTTTCCCGTCCTTGACTTCAGGAACCTCCACGGTCGGAATCTTGACCTGGATCAGCTTTTCCTGCAGGCCGCGCTTTTCAGCTTCTTTCTCGATAGCAAGTTTGACCTTGTTCTCGTGGCCCGAATATGTATGTACGACATACCACTCTTTTGCCATAGTTTACTTCACTAACTTCTGTGTAATTGACATAAGCCCCAGATCGACAAACCAGAGAAAAAACGATATCACGAGCAGCGTCACGATGACAACGAGAGTGAAGCTGGTGACCTCGTCCCTCGTGGGCCAGGTGACTTTCTTCAGCTCATCTTTTGACTCACGGACATATATAACTGCCCCGCGGATGGCCTCTAGAATTTTTTTCACGATGAACCTACGCCTTCGTTTCCTTGTGAGAAGTGTGCTTGTTGCAGAACTTGCAGAACTTCTTCACCTCGAGCTTGCCGGTCTGGTTCTTCTTATTCTTGGTAACGAGAATAATTCCGCCTTTTACATTCCTGGCATGCCAACAGTATGATATCGCGCATATGCTCCTCTGATTATGACAAATTATTACATAAAAATTGCAGTTAACCTGCAGTTGCCCAATTTAATTTAAATTGGAATTACCCCTTGCGGATACGGAACTGTGAGCTCAGTCTTTTATCGCATACTATGAGCCCACGACCAGAATTGAACTGGTGACCTTTTGCTTACCATGCAAATGCTCTACCGACTGAGCTACGTGGGCAGAGGTAGGTGGAAATCATAGAAACCACCCTCTTTTTGTCAATAAAATTTTGATATTTTCTAATTTCAAGGATTTTTTACGGATTCTTCAAGAAAATTCAGGGCAGGCGCGCGAAATCCTGAAAGGGTCCCGGCGCCCGCGGCAGATTACCATCGGCAGCATATACTACTATGCGGGAACCGCCGGATGGCCGGCGGTTCCCGCACGTTATTCATCTTTCTGTATCGTGTATGAAGGGATATTGTCCTCCGAGAGCGCCTGTTTCATCGTCTCGATCTCCCTTTTCGAAGAAATGCCCTCGATGCGCACCTTGTAGAGGTCACCATCCTGCCTGATGACCACGGAATTATTCGTCATTCCCTCGATCCTGCTTTTCAGATTCTCCGCGTTCCGCTTCGAGTAAAAGGCCCCTGCCTGGATGGCGTAGGAACCGCTGCCCGGGGAATTTTCGCTGTCTGAATCGTCGGCTACCGCTTCGACATCGCCGTCATCCGTGTTTTCATTGTCGCCGTCGTATGCCCCGCTGTCGCCACCTTTTTTGAGGATCTTGATCCCCACCTGGGCCTGGCCTTCCTGCAGCATGCCGATCTTTTTCGCCGCTCCGTAGGAAAGGTCGATTATCCTGTTTCCCTTGTAGGGACCGCGATCATTGATGCGCACGGTGACTATTTTTCCGTTATCAAAATTTTTAACCTTCAATACCGTGCCAAAGGGGAGTGTCTTGTGCGCTCCCGTCAGCCCGTTCATGTCGAACTTCTCGCCCGACGCGGTCTTCTTTCCGTTGAACTCGCGGCCGTACCAGGACGCCAGTCCCGTCTGGTAAAATGACTCTTTCCTGTAAGAAGTCTCGCCGGCACCCATGTCGTCTGAAACTTCACTGGTGCGGGCCTTTTTATCCGCGGGGACGGCTCTTGTGCCGTCTCCGGCAGCGCCGAAATCATTGCTCTCCTCGTCATATCCGCCTTCATCCGCTGCGGCGCTGTATTCCGCCTTGCGGTAATCGCGGGTCTTTACAAAGGAATTTTCAGCAGCGCAGCTCACGAAAAATAATAATGCCAGCATGCCCGCGCCCGGGGCCGTCCATCTGGTTGTTGACTTCATGCTATACCTCCATCCTGCAGCAATCCATATAAGGTTCTCTATAAAATATCGGACATAACACACCCTGGCTTAACAACAAAAATCCGGCGCGGAGCCCGTTTTCACGCGGCCCAGCCGCGGCGTTAAAAATTCATCATTTTATCAATGAGACATAAAACATTCTTGACCATTTTGAATAAATTTAGATAGTGGTGACATAGAAAAGGCCATGAATAATCCAGCAGTCATACTACCCGAAACACATTCCAGGGGGAAGGGCATGAAAATCGTATCGAACCGGCCCACGATCACCCGGAAAGAGCTTGAAGCGGTCCTTGACAGCCTCATCAATGATGAGCTGGTGGCGGGCGAATCGGTGCGGAATTTCGAGAACGGCATCGCGAAGATGATCGGCCTCAAATACGCCCTCTCGACCTGCTCGCTTACCGCCGCCTACCACCTGGCGTTCAAGGCGCTCGAAATCGGCGCCGACGACGAAGTGATCATGCCCTCCTATTTTCCCCAGGCGCCGCTTTCCGCGCTCTCCATGACGGGCGGGAAGGCCGTCCTCGTGGACAACGAGAAGGATTCGCTTTTTCCCTCCCTCGAGGACATAAAGGGAAAAATAACCGAAAAAACAAAGGCCATCGTGATCGGCCACCTGTTCGGATTTCATGCCCGGTACCAGGGGCTCGAGGAGATCGCGGTGCCGGTTATCGAGGACATATCGCACGCGATCGGGACGGAAATAGACGAGGTGCCGGCGGGCAGGAATGCGGCCATTGCCGTCGCTTCGTTCGATCCCGCAGGCATTATCACCACCGGCAACGGGGGCATGCTGCTGACCAATAATTCAAAGCACTATTCGGTGATGAAGGAGTTCCGCGGGAACGGCGAACACCATCTGCATTACGATTATGCCATCTCGGACTTCCAGGGCGCAATGGGCTCGTCACAGCTGGCAAAGCTCCCCGATCTTCTCTGCCGCAGGAGGGACATCGCCAGGATCTATCACGATTCGGTCAGGATAACCTCTCACAAGACCCCGTTCCAGTTCGGCGACCGCTTCGCCTACCAGTCGTTTCCCGTGTTATTCAACGTTTCCAACGAAAAAATCGAGGCCTACTGGAGAAAAAGCCGGATCGAAGTGATCAGGCCGATTGAATATCCGCTCCATGCCCTTCTTGAACTGGGCGGCGCAGGCTTCCCGAATGCGGAGCGCTTATCGAAAAAATTGTTCACCGTGCCGCTGTATCCTACACTGAGCAGGCGCGACATTGAAAAGATCTCCAAGCATATCGGGGGATTTATATAGGCTCCCGCCGCGCACACGGCCTGTTACAGGCAGCGTGCGCACCCTCAGGCAACTCTGTATGAATTGCCGTATTTATTCAAAGATTTTGAAAAAATTATTAAAAATTTATAAAAAATATTGACGTCCCAACCTTTTTTTGTCTTATATGTCATAATTTATTATGTTAACGACATAATAAATTTTATCTTTTTTAAGGCGTCATTTTATTTTTTTTATTGATTTTTTTATGGCATTATACAAATGATGCACAAAAATTTAAAAATACAAATAGAAGGAGTATTTAGTATGAAAAGAATTTTTACTATGATCTTCATTTCCATGTTCGCCCTCGCTTTCAGCGCTGGCTTTGTTGCTTGCAAGAAAGACAAACCTGCTGAAGAGCCTGCAGTAGAACAAACTGAAGAAGCCGCTCCGGCTGCTGAAGAAGCCAAACCGGCCGAAACCAAGTAAGTTAATTCACACGTGAATGGAAAAAGGATGCTTCCAAGCATCCTTTTTTTTTGCCCAAAAAACGATCAGGGTCGCAGGAGTTTCGCGGGATTCAGGCGCGCGCCGCCAGCACTTCCCGGACTTTGCCCTTTATCTCATCAAGGTTTGATGATTTCGTTACATAGGCGTCCGCCGTCCAGGTCATGAAATTGCTCTTGTAATTGGAATACGCGGTATAGATGATGATCGGGATCTTCTTGTCGCGCGAGAGTATCTTCCCCAGCGCTTCAATGCCGTCCATTTCCGGCATGCGGATATCCATGATGACCAGGTCGTACTTGTTCGCCTTCACCAGGTCCACCGCCTCTTTCCCGTTTGATGCCTGGTCGACTTCATAGCCCTCGTCCTCGAATTCCATGACATAGAGCTCTCTCTGGTGTTTTTCGTCCTCAACAATCAATAACCGCGCCATGGCAACCCTCCACCCTTCGTAATACATCCTGCAACTCTTATAATATAGAATAACACGCCATTTTTTTCAATAAATAAATTTGAATATCTACTATGAGTTCAAAGTTTGAAATTATTATATCTCGGGGTCAGGGTTCCATCCCGGGTAATATTTCTACCCCGGGACCGGCAGCCTGATGACGAATTCAGCCCCTCCCTCCTCACGGTTTGCGGCCTTGATCATCCCGTTGTGGTCCTTTATGATTTTTTTTACGATGGCGAGCCCCAGGCCCACGCCCGTGACCTTGGTGGTGTAGAACGGCTCGAACACCACGTTCGGGTCTTCCTCGTCGATCCCCCCGCCGCTGTCGCTGATATTGATATTGATCACTTCGCCGTCGCTGCCGGACCTGATGGTGATGGTGCCCCCCGGCGGCGTGGCATCGAGCGCATTCTGGAGCAGGTTCAGCATGACCTGCTTCATCTGGTTGAAATCGGACTTCACCAGGGGCAGGTCGCTTCCGAGGTGCAGCTCCACGGCGACCTTCTTCTCCTGGAAGAGGTTTTTCAGCAGCGCCACGGTGTCGGTGATCACGTCATTGATGTTGTTGAACTCCTTGATGAATTTTGCCGGCCGTGAGAAATCCATGACGTTAGAGAGGGTCTTCTCCAGGCGCTCGCACTCCTTGAGGATGATCTCCGCGGAGGCGTCGATCTTTTTGCTGATCTTCGACCTCTCTTTTGGAAGCTGCATGATCCGGCGCGCGTACCCCCCCATGGTCACCAGGGGGTTCCGTATCTCGTGGGCCATGTGGGCGGCGATCCGGCCGACGGCCGCGAGCTTTTCGGACTCGACGATGGCGTTCTGCCTCTCGGACAGCTTCTGCATCTCGCTGCGCACCGTGTCCAGGTTTGAATAGCTCTCAATGGACATCGCCGCCTGCGAGGCGAAGATTGACAGGAGCTCGATGCTGTCCTTGAGTATCGGCGCATTATTGAACTTGTTGTCCGCAACGATGAGCCCGATCCCCCTGTTCACCGCCACCAGGGGCGTAACGATGAACTCCTTGACGTCCATGAGCTCGCGTATCTCCGCCGTGACCCGCGGGTCGTTCCACGAGTCGCCGACCAGGATGCTCTCCATGCCCGTCAGGGCGCTGATGAACACGTCGTCGCCCCTGAGCGGCAACCGCACCGCGAGGACGCGGTTCAGGAGGTTCAGGCCCGCCTTCATCTCGGCGGAGGTTATCTCCTTGATCGACCCGTCCGGGGTGACCGTGGAAGCCGCTGTCCATATCTCGATGGCCTCCTCGAAGGAATCGGGGCCCACCGCCATCTTCCCGGTGAGGACACCCTCCTCCACCAGGAACAGCATCGCGCGGTTGAACCCGAGGCCGGAGCCGGAGGTGACCCCCGTCAGGATCGTGAACAGGACGCGGTCGATCTCGTCGTCCTTCTGGATCGACTCCGATATCTGGCTCATCAGCGATATCTGGTAATCATTCCTGATCTTCCTGGTGATGTCATCGATGATGATGATAATCTGGCTGGCATCCTTCACGACGATGTTCGATATCTTGATGTCGGCGATGACGGAAACCTTGTTCAGGGTGAGGAGGTGTGTTTTTTCAAGCACCTCGGTCCTGCCGGTCAGCCGCACCTGTGCGACCCCCCCCTTGAGGCGCGCGTTGACGAAATAGAAGATGTCCTCGATCCTCTTGTTGTATATCTCGTCGCGCTGGAACTGGAACTTCTTGTAGAACCCGTCGTTGGCGAACAGCACCCGGTCGTCGTCGCCCAGGACGATGAAGTACGAGCTTATGGAAAAAATGATGCTGTTGTACAGCTCGATGAAATTATCGATCTCCTTCTTCTGGGCCGTCATGATGCTGTCCAGGTGCCTGCCCGCGATCATCAGCTCGTTCAATATCTCGTCAAGATCATTGCCGATCCTGGCGGCCGGGAGCGAGTGGGTGAACTTCCCCTTCTTGAAGTCGCCCACCACTTCCTTGATGATATTGATGCGCCGGCGGTAGATAAACCAGTTCCCGATGAAAAACAGCATGGCGCGGACGATAATAAGCAGGAATATGACCCCTATCAGGATGTAAACCATCCTGCTGTGAATGATATGGTACTGGGAATAGAGGTAAAACAGGATCGCGGCCACCGCCGTGTCCGAGAAGAGGAGGAAGACAAATTCGATAATTGAGAGTTTCATGTGCCCCTGCGCGGTGCGGTGATCTTAAATTATATTTGATAAAATTAAGCGGGTATTTCAATCTGTTTTTATGAACAAATACAAAAATTTTTTCATCCCCGTTACCGCGATATGAAGCTGGTCATAGCCACGAACAACCGGAATAAAATAACGGAAATCCGCGGCAAGTTCGCTTCCGTCGCTTCCCTTGAGCTGGCGCCGCTGGACGAGTTCCCCGGCGCCCCTGATGTCGTTGAAGACGGCACAAGCTTCAGGGAGAACGCGTTCAAAAAGGCGCGGGAGATAGCCCGATTCACCGGTTATCCATCCATGGCCGACGACTCCGGCCTGGTCGTGGACGCCCTTGACGGCCGGCCGGGGATATTCTCGGCGCGCTATGGCGGCCCGGGTGCCAGCGACACCGACCGCAACCAAAAAATCCTCGGCGAAATGAAGGGCGTGCCGGCGGGCAGGCGCAGCGCCCGCTTCGTGTGCGTCATCGCGATCGTCTTCCCTGACGGCAGGAGCTGGCACGCCGAAGCCTCATGCGAGGGGGCCATTGCCGAATCGATGAGCGGGGCACACGGCTTCGGCTACGACCCGATCTTCTTGCTTCCGGACATCGGGAAGACCATGGCCGAGCTGCCCCTTGATGAAAAAAACAGGATCAGCCACCGGGCGAAGGCGCTGGAAAAAGCGAGGGAGATACTTGAATCGTTGAGCAGCCAGGGAGACGGAGGCGGAAGCGCGGTCACGTGACCGCGCCCGGCGCTATGACCATGACAAAAGAGCTCTCGCGAAAAATCATGCGCGCACTGCAGCGGCACTACCCGGACGTCAAGCCCGATCTCATGTATTCAAACCGCTACCAGCTTGCCGTGGCGGTCATCCTGTCCGCCCAGACCACCGACAGGCAGGTCAACGGCGTGACCGGGGAGCTGTTCCGCGCCTATCCCGATTTTCCGTCCCTGGCGCGGGCCCGCCCCGCCGACGTGCGGCGGGTCATCCGCAGCACCGGCTTCTACCGGAACAAGTCGAAAAACATTATCGAGATGGCGGCGGCGGTGGTGGAAGAGCACGGCGGCAGGCTCCCCGCGTCGCGCGGGGAGCTCGAGCGGCTCCCGGGCATCGGCAGAAAATCGGCGAACGTCATCCTTTCGATGGGCTTCGGCGTACCGGCCCTTGCGGTGGACACGCATGTCATGCGGATCGCAAACCGGCTTGCCTATGTTGATTCGCACAATCCCCTGGCCGTTGAGCGCGCCCTCACCTCCTGCATCCCGGAACGGCAATGGACGCTCGCCCACCTGCTCCTGATCCGCCACGGCAGGGCCGTCTGCCACGCCCGGCGGCCGCTCTGCGACCGGTGCCCGGTCAATCCTTATTGCGCGAGTCCCGATAAAACGCATTGAACCTCGTGATGACCGCCGGGCTGTTGACCCTGTCCCGGAGGTCCTTCGCCGGGTCAATGCCGGTTATCCCGGCGAGGGACGCGTAGGCCTCCTGCGAAAGCTTCGGGTCGATATCGGTCAGGAGGGTGATGAGGAAGGGGACCGGGGCGATGCTCTTCGACTCGGCAATGACCCGGATGATCCATATCTTGTAATACTTGTTGCCGCCCCGGTACCGCTCGATCAAGTCGTCGATGTTCTCCTCGCAATAGCGGGACATGTACCTGGTGTAATACACCGAATTGAGCAGGGCCTCGCCGGAATCGATGGAGCGGCGTTCCGCGTACGATATGACCTGGTTGTACGATACGGTCACGTCCAGGACCTCCAGGTAAAACGCGATGATGTTCGAAACTTCCATCGAGCCCGAGAGGACAAGGTTCTCCCATTCGGCGGGGGTGATCTTGTAGGGCCGGTTGTAGGCCCGCGAGTAATATATGTAATCATACAGCAGGTAGGGGTCCGAGGTTTCCGTGACCAGCGACTTGAACTTTTCAAGGGGAAACGAATAGCCGAGGCGCAGGAGTATCTGGCCGGACCGGGTCTGCGGGTACGACGCGAAGCTGCTGAAGCGGAACAGGAGCATGTGCGATCCGACGAAGGTGGAATACATGAGGACGCCGATGACCACGCCCCCGATAACGGCCTTTTTTATGATGGCCCTGTCCAGGACGATCTTGTCGGCGAGGAATTCATATACCATCAGCATGACCGCTATCATTATCTGGAAAAATTTAATCAATGACATTGCCGCCCCGCTGAGCGACAGGTAAAACACCAGCTGGTAGATCAGGAAATAGAAGGCGGCCCCTGCCACAAAGATGAGAAGGGTCAGCCTGGGACGGCGGTTGAATTTAAGGATAAGGAGGAGAATGAGAGAATAGAACACGGTGTTGGTAAACCTGCCGTCCAGCAGTTCCAGAATCGGGTACCAGGGCCAGTTCCCCTTATCAAGGTAATTAATGAGGGTATAGATGACCGTGGCGGCATAAATGACCATGAAGGGGAAGACCCTGGTCTTGAAGAAAAGAATCACTCCCCCTCCCAGCCGCGGATAGAGCCTGCGGTATTCTTCCTTGAGAGGAGGTATTTCGATCAGGGAAAAGTTGAAGATGAGATAGAACGAGAACACGAACAGGTACACATTCACGATGATGGGGATGACGTCCCACTTGAACTTCAGGATGGAGATGATGTTGGCCAGATACAGCAGTATCAGGATATACACGAAGGTGGTAATCTTCTTTAACTGGTTCCGTATGATGGGTGTCGCAGCCATGGTTTCCCGCCGGAGCTATTTTTTCATCACCGCTATCCGGGGCAACCCGGAATAGTCCTTCAGCACTGACACCGCGAAGCCGCTCTCAGCGCCGGCCCGCTTCACAAAATCGCCCATATCAGCGCCGATTTCGATTATCAGCACGCCGTCCTCCGCGAGGTGTTGCGGCGCGTCTGTCACCAGCCGCTCGATTGTCTCCCTGCCGCCCCTGCCTGCAAAAAGAGCCTCCTCCGGCTCGTACGAAAGGTCCTTCTGCAGCGAGTCCGCAGCGCGCCGGTCCACGTACGGGGGGTTCGCCGCTATCACCTGGAAAGACACCGCCGGGAGCGGGGCGAACAGGTCCCCCCGGTGGAACCTGATGGCGTTCGTACCGAGCAGACGCGATGCATTTTTCCGCGCGACGGCCAGGGCTTTTGCCGAAATGTCCGTTGCGTGCACCTCCAGGTCGGCGCGGGTGTGCTTTACGGACACCGCGATGGCGCCGGAGCCGGTGCCGATATCGACCACGCGCGCGTTCTGCCGCGCGTGGTAAACAACCATGTCCACCAAAAGCTCCGTTTCCGGCCGGGGGATGAGGACGCTCCTGCCCACGATGAAGTCGAGCGAGTAGAATTCTTTCTTTCCCAGGATGTAGGCCACCGGCTCGAAGCCGAGCCGCCGCTTCGCCAGCCGGTTGGCCAGGCGCTCCTCGGCCGGGGAGAGCTCCCGGTCGTCATCGATACGGAGGCGGTACCGCTCGGTGCCGAGCGCATGGGCCACCAGCAGCTCGGCGTCCAGGACCGGCCCGGGGACGCCGCCGGCCTTCAGCCGCGCCGCGACTTCCGCCAGCAACTGGGAAACGCGCACAGGGGTACCTCGCCGCTATATATCAATCTTGTGCAATTCCTCTTCAACTTCATGTTTTTTGAGTGCGTCGATGACCGGGTCAAGGTCCCCCTCCATGATCTTTTCGAGCGAATAGAGGGTGAGCCCGATGCGGTGGTCCGTCAGCCGCGACTGCGGGAAGTTGTAGGTCCGGATGCGCTCGCTCCGGTCGCCCGAACCGACCAGCGATTTCCGGATGGCGGCCTCGCGCTCCATCCGCTCCCTGGTGGCCTTTTCGAGGAGGCGCGCGCGCAGGACGCGGAGCGCCTTGGTCTTGTTCTTGAGCTGTGACTTCTCATCCTGGCAGGTGACCACCATGCCGGTGGGAAGGTGGGTGATCCGGACCGCGGAATCGGTCGTGTTCACGGACTGGCCGCCGTGCCCGGACGACCGGTACACGTCGATGCGGAGCTCGTCCGGGTTGATGTCGATCTCGTCCTCTTCCGCCTCGGGGAGCACCGCGACGGTCACGGCGGAGGTGTGTATCCGGCCGCCGGCCTCGGTGGTGGGGATCCGCTGAACGCGGTGCCCGCCGGATTCGAACTTCAGGCGGTCATACGCCTCGGGGTTCCTGACGGATATGACGACCTCCTTGTATCCGCCCAGCCCGGTGTCGCTCACGCTCAGGTATTCAATCTTCCATCCCTTGATGTCGGCGTAGCGGCTGTACATGCGCAGGAGGTCCGCCGCGAACAGGGCCGCCTCCTCGCCGCCGGTGCCGGCCCGGATCTCCAGGATAACGTCCTTTCCCGAATGGGGGTCGCGGGGGAGCAGCATGATAAGGAGCCTGCCCTCCAGATCGCTGATTTTTTTCCCGAGCTCATCCACGTCCGTCTGGAGCAGCTCCTTCATGCCGGGGTCTTTTTCATCCTTGAGAAGCGCAGAGGAGTCCTCGAACTGGCGCTTGGATTTCTTCAGATCGTCAAAGGCGTTGACGATCGGCGCCAGCTGGGAGCGCTCGCGGGTGAGCCCCTTGAACCGGTTCTGGTCCGTGATGACCTCGGGCTTGCTCATTTCAAGCTCCAGGTCGCGGAACCGTTCTGTTATTTTATTCAGCTTGTCTATCCATAATCCTCGCATGAAAAAAAAGAGCGGTTGCCACCGCTTGTATTATCTGCGCTCCCGGGAGGACTCGAACCTCCGGCACACGGTTTAGGAAACCGCTGCTCTATCCGCCTGAGCTACGGGAGCACTGTTGAATTGCTATCTTGGCATACTGTCTGGATCGGCAACGATACGTTGAGGGTGTTACTGGTACATGCTCTTCCGTCTTGAAGCAACAAGCCGCTGGAATTCCCTTATCTTTTTGACAACGATCTTGTCGCCGAACAATTCAATCTTGTCAGTGCGGCTCAAATGTGTCAATTCTTTTTGCGCGTCAGACTCCGAAAGCCCGGCCCACCGCGCGACGTCCTGGGCCGTCACCTGGAGGGCTATCTCGTTCTGCAGGTCGAGGTGCGGGTCCTGCTCGGCGAGCATGACAATGACGTCCATGACCTTGAGCTGGGGCTCCTCGAGCAGGAGGATCATGAGGCGCCGCTTCGCGTCGTAGATCCGCTTGGAGAAGATCACCAGGAGCTTGTACGCCAGCTGCGGGATTTCCCGACATCAGCGTGTCGAAATTGTCACGGTGGAACTTGAGGAGCTTCACGTGGTCGATGGCGATCGCCGTCGCCGAGCGGGGCTGCTCCTCGAGTATCGCCATCTCGCCGAACACGTCGCCGTCGGTGAGGACGCTCAGGTTCTTCTCCCTGTTCTGGATCAGCTTGACGATCCGGACGTTGCCGGACTGGATGAAATAAAACTCGTTGCCCGGCTCCCATTCGCAGAATATTATCTCGTTCGGGGAATACTCCACGCCGAATTTCTCGAAAAATCTCTCATCAAGAGCCAGTGCCGTCATGTTACTTACCCTGCAGAAGTTTTATCTTGTTGAGCGCTTCGCTGTTGAGCCTGTCCTTCGGCGACATGTTGAGCACCTTGTTGTAATAGGTGATCGCCTTGTCCTTCTGGTTCACCGATTCAAAGATCAATCCGATGTGGTAGATGGACATCTTCACGTACGGCGAGCCGGGGAAACTGCGCAGGATTTTCGAAAGGATGTCGAGGGCCTCCTTCGGTTTCCCCATCTCGATGAGGCACCGCCCGGCGTCGAAGTGGGCCTTCTCGAGCAGTTTCTTCTCGTCGTTCCCTGCCGTCCTGTTGAGGGCGATGATCTTCTGGTAGATCCCCAGCGCGGTGCTGTAATTCCCCCTGGAAAAGGATGCGTCCGCCGCTTTGTTCAGTTCGGCGGGGGAATCGCCCGCGGCCGCGTCATCGAGGGAGAAATCATCCATGCTCGGCGCGTTTTTGTCCGACAGAAAATCGTCCATCTCGTCGGACAGCGCCAGCGTGCTGTCCGAGTTCCCGCGCGACGGATCGTCCTCGTGCGAGGTCGTCGTCGAAATCGATCATGTCGCTCTCGCCGCCCGGCTCATCGATGGAAAAATCGCTGCCGGCCCTGGCGGGCCGCGCCGGCGATTCCGCCGGTCCCGGGTCCGGGCCGCCGATGTCGGACGGCGCCGGCTCGCCCGCGTCGATGCCGCGGATGCGCTTCATCGCGAGGGCCGCGTTCGGCCCGTCCGGGTAATATTCCATGTAACGCTTGTAGGCGTACTGCGCGTGCTTCACCACGCCGGCCTTGTAATAATATTCGCCGATTTTAAAGAGCTCGGCATCGGGATTCACGATCTCCGCCTCGCCGAGGACCGAGCGCTCCATCTTGACGATGCGCCGGAGCTGGTTGCTGAACACCCGGAGCATCTTCTTGACCACGTTGGCGTTCTTGAGCACAAGGCGCTCAAAGTCCGCCGGCGTGAGCACCAGGACAATGGTGTTTCCCATCGTCTGGGCCGTCTCCTCGCGCGGGTATTTTCCCAGCGCGGACTTGACGCCGAAGAACTCGCCCTGCCGGACCTCTTCCTTTGTTTCCTCCCCCGTATCCAGCTTGATCGAGGTGAGGACGACCTTGCCGGCCTTGAGTATGTATATATACTCGCTCTTGTCGTTCTCGAAATATATGATGGACCCGGCCTTGTACGTCCTGGTTATTATCCCCGATGGCCCTGATCCGGCGCCGTTAGACATCGCGCGACCCCCGTGTACTAAATATCAAAATCGATCGGAAGGAACGGGAATTCCTTTTTGAACCCGACCGCCCTGCTGATTCTCCTCAGCATCCCTTCCGGATCGCCGATGATCACCTTGCTCACCCCGTCCATCTCAATCGCGGCGGTACGCGACGCCGAGCTCATCGAATACGTCGGCGTATGCGGCGTCGCCGTACACCGGCATGCCGTCGATGACCACCAGCATCACGTCGCGCAGGTGCGCGTTCACCACCGATCCCGCGGGCGAGCCGCCGCGGTCCCTGACGACGCAGAGGTCGGCGGTGCAGCCCTCCTCGATCCGTCCAAGGTCCTTCCTCCAGAAGGCCTTCGCCGGGTTGACCGTGACCATTTTCAAAATCATCTCGTCTGAAAGTTCATCGCCGTACAGCCGGTGGTATATCATCTTGTCATATTTCATTTCATAGAGGATGTTTTCGCCCCCCGTCGCGGACGAGTCGGTGCCGATACAGAGGTTCACGCCCTTTTTCAGGAACTTCTTCGCGTCAAGGGTCTTGCCGTACATGAACATGTTGGAATCGCAGCACCAGACGCAGGACGCGCCGCGTTCTATCACCAGGTCCAGGTCTGCGTCGGAAAATGCGATGCAGTGCACGAACACGGAATGGTCGCCGAGACCGCCGAGCCGGTTGATGACCGATATATCCTGCTTCGTTTCTTCATCAAAGCCCTCGGCGATATGCGTCACGAAGGGGATGTTCTCCTTGACCGCCTTTTTGTATTCAACGGTTATACCGTCGCCCCATGCCAGCGCGAACGAGGTTACGGAATGCGCCAGGGCAAACTTCCTGACCGCCCTGGTGGGAAGCGAGTCATAGAACGGGTCTCCCACAAAATGCGGCATGTGGTCGGAGACAAGGGTGACCCCGGAGACCAGGTTGCGGTACGCGCCGAGGAGGTAGAGATCGCGGTTCTCTATCTGGCACCGCTCCTCGTACAGGGGAGAGCTCTTCAGGTCATTGTCCCAGGGGAGCCAGTTGACATAGGGACCGTTCCCGATCTTCGGGTGATAGGTGCCAAGGAGATGGTCGTGCGCGTTTATGAGCCCGGGGACGATGACGCATTTCTTCGCGTCCAGGTTCACCGTACGCCCCGGCGGCCCCCGCGGCTACCTTCCCGAACTTTCCGTTATCGAGCTGAATAACGCCGTTCTTTATGGTTTTTTCTGGTGTTAGTACTGTCCCGCCGGTAATCGACCATTTCTTCATTCATGAACCTTTCAGTAATAAATTTTCCTATTACTATAATTTCGACGCCGGATAATCAAATAATTAGCATTTGACCGCATTTTGTTGCGCGTTCCGGCCCGGCGCTCAGCACATCGGGGCCCGGTGAGCGGTTCATGACGCGCATATCTCCGATACGACCAATCACCAGCAGACCGCGGCGGGGCACGCGCCCCACGGATAAAAACATATATTTTAGTAAATTATTATGATAAATACAAAGCGTCAAGTAAAATACCAATTAATAAAAAAGACATTTTGTATATAAAAATACGCGGCCACGGATCGTTCCGGTCTCCGCGGTCCGGACGAGGCTGTTCGACAAATATTTTTATTGACGCAAACCGGCGCTCCGCGCGATCATCAGCATGATACAAGCGAGGAATAAATGAATATGGAGATCAAACTCTACGACATGGACACGATGGAATATTCAGGGTCCATCGTGGTTGACAATAACGCGTGGGAATACCGGGAAGTAAAAAACGATCACATGATTTCCGTGACCAGGGGAATGCCGCTCAAGGCACTCCTTGCGTGCATGGCCGGCTTCAACCTGGTATATGACATAATAGAACAATAGGCAGGCGGATTCCGGCCCCCTGCCTGTCATCGGGCCGGGGCCGGCCTTCCCGGTGACTGGTGTGCAAGAAACGCTACTGCGTCCGCCACGGTTTTTTCAGGGATCTCTTCCATCGGCACATGACCGGCGCCCTCATAGGCTATGAACCGTGCCTGCGGCAGGTCCCTCTTCCAGCTTTCAAAATACTTGTAGGGTATCCACCGGTCTTTTTTCCCCCACATGACAAGGGTGGGGACCGTTATGCCGGGGATGTCCTTCGACAGGGAGGGGTTCTTGTTCTGTTTTTTCATCTCCAGAAAAATGTCCACGTATGATTTTTTATTTCCCGCCCGCATGGCATACGCAAAATAACGGTTTTTGACTTCGCGGGTCAGCCTCGTTGTATCGCCATACACCTGTTGTACCGCATTGTACAGAAAAAAACGGGGCATGCCCCTTTGCGCAAAGGGGCGTACAAGCGGATTGCTGGCAAACGTAAGGAGAAACGGCAATTTCTGGGAATATCCGACCGGATCCACGAGAATGAGTTTATTCACCTTGTCAGGATGCTCGAGCGCGTAGTTCCACCCGATATAACCGCCCAGGGAATTGCCGATGATGGAGAACGTCTTCAGGCCCAGCTTCGAGACAAGGCCATCCATGACGGCGATCATGTTCTCGCGTTGATAGTAGCTCCTGTCCGGCGCGGGCCCGGTCAGGCCGAACCCCGGGACATCGAGCCGTATCACCCGAAAATGCTTTTTCAGTTCACGGGCCCAGCCGTCCCAGGTCTCGAGGAACGCGCACACGCCATGGAGCAAGACCAGCGCCGGGCCCCTGCCCTCATCGCGGTACCGTATCTGCAGCCCGTTGTACTCGAGGTACCTGTCTTCATCCGTCCCATACCGCTCTTTCAGTTCTTCGACGGGTATATTCAGCATGCCGAAAGCCGGCAGGGCCAGGAACCGCCTAATCCATTTAATTATCATCTGATAGCATCCTTTATGTTCTATGGGTTCCCGTTTATACGCAACCGCCGTGCATCCGTCGAGTGAATAACCGGGAGCAGGTCAGCCGTTCTCATTTTTCTGCTGTCATCGCAAAGCGTCAATTGAAGGAAATTCACCTGTGGTCAATACAACGCCGCGCATGAACGGACCGCCGGTTCGCTGACCGGAGCCAGGAGGGACTATTCGGACAGGTATTCTCCCATTCCAAGAAACCCGAGGGTCTGCTCCAGGTATGGAGACAATTGCAGGACAAGCTGTCCGCCGTCCGTTCCCAGTCTCTCCTTGCAGAAGACCAGGAACCCGATGAAGGACGAATGAATCTCTTCGATCTCCTTCATGTCAAAGACGATCTGTTCCGTGTGAGACAGCCTGTTGAAGACGCTCAGGTAGAGCGAAACCTGGCAGATATCGACAACAGGCGGGAATTTCCACACCGACGATTTCTCCATATCCCTTTCCCCTCATCCATTTTCTCTATCTGTTTGAATGGCAGAACCACTTGCGAGATGGAGCCAGAGATATGGTTTTATAACAGATCCGGGGCCTTCTGTCTTGCTAAAATCTGATCAATCAGAAAACGTCATGCACCGGCGCCCGCGTTACGGAAGTCGTTTCACGACTACCATGGTCACGTCATCCGTACAGTCATATCCAGAGAGGGAGTCGAGAATCGCCTTCTTTATCTCTTCGGTGGAACGGCCGCCCGTTTTCATGAAGACCGTGCGGAGCATCTCCTCCCCGTACATGTCGGTCTCGGGATTGCGCATTCCACTGACCGATCCCTTCTTCCAGGCTTCCGTGATACCGTCGGTATATACCAGCAGGCAATCCCCGGGGGCCAGCACCAGATTCGAATTCCCGATCATGGCGTCGATATCATATTTCAGGCCGATCAGGATGCCGTCGGTTTCAATGACCTCCACCGTCCCGCTTCCGGCGCGGTACACCATGATATCCTGGTGGAGCCCGGAAAAAGTGAGCTGCCCGCCGGCAAACACGGCAAACACGGTTATGGTGACGTAGGTATCTTCATGGAGCTGCCGTATGTTCCCGGTAATGGCGCGATTAATGACCGAGAGCAGCTCCGCGGGCGACAGGTCGGGGTTCTGTATGACGGCGGTATGAATCGATGTCTGCACCATCATCATGATGATGCCCGCGGGAACGCCGTGGCCCGCCACATCGCCGATAACGAGCCACGACCTTCCGCCGGCATTGATAATGTCGTAATAGTCGCCCCCCACATTCTCAGCGGGGAGCATCACCGCGGTTATCTCGAATCCTTCTATTACCGGCTTCTGCGGCAGGAGGATCGTCTGGATTTTTTTCGCCAGCATCATCTCGCCCCAGAGAGCGTCCCGCGTTTTCGTCAACTGGTCGTTCATGGATTCCATCTCCTCCATAGCGGCATGGAGCTCATTCGTACGGTTGCGCACCTTTTCCTCGAGGTTCTCGTTCAAGTCGTTAAGCTCGTCCATCCCGCTGATGATACGCGAAACCATTACCAGGGTCGTTCCCATGTACAGGACGAACGCGGTAGCGGGAAATATCATGAACTTGAACAGTACGCCGAAATCCGGATAATAGCCGATTATCTTGAACAGGTAGCAGAACCCGTCATGTATCGCCCCGATCACTACGGTGCTCCCGAAAAAAGCGAAAAGCTTCGCGTAGGGCTTCTTTTTATACAGGGCTGAAATATGGCATGAAAAGTTATAAAAGCCTACCATTACCAGGGCTGAAATACCAAAGCCCCCGTGCGGCCGGACCCACGCCGTATCCGTGAAAAATATCCCGAGAAAAATGACCATCGCAAAAAGGATCCAGAGCATAGTTTCGGTTTTTTTCCTTTCCAGATTGTAAAACCGGTGGAGAAAAACAGGGTGCATGACATTGATGGCGGCCCAGGAGTAGATAAGCACCTTTACCCGGTTAAGATTGTCTCCATATACGTTCCAGTAATTGCATAATTCCATGATGATCACGAGACCAAACAGGAGCTGAAAACTGTAAACGAGGTATTCCTTCGAGATTTTCCTTCTTAAATAGAACACCAGGAAAATGAGAAAGATCGGGAGGCCCATGGCGATAATGATATAGTCGAGCGTGATAATAAAAAAATTCGACAGCGTTCTGCTGACCTGCCAGTCGCTGAGGCCCGTCACGGCGGGGACATCCATTAATTCCCCGAAGGTGTGGTACCATATCCGCACCGCTATGACATTGTTCCCGCCATAGCGTATCAATGACCGTGAAACCTGGTAGTACCGGGGATGGTTCCACATCGAAAATTCGCGCGGCGGGAACGCGCCCATGCCGCCGACCTTAACCCCGTTGACAAAGGTCTCGTCCGCGTTGGCGATCCTTCCCAGGATCAAGCCGATGTCCTCGCGGGAAAGGTCGCTGCCGATAGCGATCGTTTTCCTGATCCAGAGAACGCCGTCCACCTCGCCGGTAAGGAACCCCTTCTTTTTGAATATATACCTCATCAAAGAGCCGGGTAACCGTACCGTGTCCCATGCGGAATCATCGTACCCGGGAGACGCGTATCCACTGTCATCGCCGAGAAATATTTTCCACGGTCCTTCAAGGGATGTTCTTTCTTTAAAGGACCTGACATTGACCGGCATGGAAGGCGGGAACTGAGCGACCACGTCTGCGGCGGCATCCGTTACCACGGCAGACACATCCCGCACCGGGATATGCGGCGCAATTTTTTCCATCTGCACGAGGGAATAATGTACGATCAGCCCAAGCACGATGCCTGCTATCGTAAATATCCCGATCCGCGATGCTTTCTTCAGAATATGGCGGGTTCGTCTCTTTTTCATCGACTGTATCTGTATCAAACGAAAGATACCCCATCGCATGAATTTAGTCAATGAAAAAAGACGACGGGCCGGCACCGAAGATTACTGATCATTACTGCGGTGCCCGGTGATTATAGTTATTGACATTATTGGAATAGTATCATATATTTTTCAAAAGGAGATTGCCATGGACCTTGCCAAGATAGATTATCTCGACATTATCCTTGTATGCGGCCTGTACGGTTCCGGGAAGTCGGAGTTCGCCGTCAAATACTTCAAGGAAAAAGAGCGCAGCCGCGTCAGCCGCTCCGATATACGCAGATACATCTATGAGATGACCCACTTCGGAGACCGCTGGAGAGCGGAAAATTTCACCGAGGAGGACGACGCACTGGTCAAGCATATTGAGCGGAAGACGGTGGAGCAGCTCCTCCATACAAAGAAGAAGGTCCTCATCATCAACACCTTTGCCACGAAAAGGTCCCGCCAGCCGTTCATTGACATGGCGCGCCAGTCGAAAAAGACGGTGGGGGCGATATTCCTGAACCGGCCGCTCGAGGAGTGCCTCGAGCGCAACGCGAAAAACGAGAACCCCGCGCCCCAGGAAGTCATCTACAAGCTCCATCACAGGATAGAGCTCCCGGAAAAGAGCGAGGGCCTCGACGAGGTCATCACCGTCACCTACAAGTGACGGTCGCGCGCTTCCCGTCAGACAGAAAGTTTCTTTCCCGCCTTTTTTATCAGCCCCTCGCGGACCAGCTCTTCGACCACGGAGGCGACCTCCCCTTCGGGCCTCCGGACCGCCGATGCCAGACGCAGTAGCGTGATCCCGGGCCGTTCGAGGATGGCCCTGAGCGCTTCCCCGCGGAGCTCCCGCCGCGACCCGGTGAACGGCTTCTGTTTTTTATGGTGCGCGCTTTTCCGTGACGGGTTGGGGTGCCGCTTCTTCAGCATCGCGCCATAATCCATGAGCGCCGAATACCAGCGGTGCGGATGCTTTCGGTCAAGCGCCGCCTCGGCCAGGGGAAGGATATCCCGGTCGCTGACCCCCTCCTCGCCGTGGAAAAAGAAATGAATAAATACCGCGCGTATGTTGGTCTCGATGAATACCACCGGCCGGTTGAAGGCGAAGGCGCAGATGGACGCGGCGGTAGCGCTGCCGATGCCCGGGAGCTTGGAAAGCTCTTCGGGCGAATCAGGGACCGCCCCGCCGTACGCGGCGACGATCCTGCCCGCCAGCTCATGGAGATAGCGGGCGCGGCGGTTGTACCCCATCCCCTGCCAGACCGTCAGCACCTCGCGCAGCGGAGCGGTGGCGAGCGCCTCTACCGTGGGGAAGGCATCGACAAACTCGACGAACTTTTCCGCGACCCGCGCTGTCTGCGTCTGCTGGAGCATTATCTCGGAAACAAGTATCCGGTAGGGATCGTCCGTGTCCCGCCAGGGGAACTCACGTCTGTGTTTCCGGTAGTATCCGTAAATGATCGACCTGAATCGCCGCACCGCGGCGCCCCGGTCCATGGGGATGCGCGCGTCGTACCGGGCCCTGAAGTCGCTGACAATGCCGGCATCATCGTAGGTCTCATCGTACATGCCGCCACCGTAGCGCGGGAAGACCGGGCGATCAATGATTTTTTGCCGCGGGCTCAGAGGAAAAACCGGATAAAGCGGGCCACGAAATACGCGCCGGCGACCAGACACATGGGGATCGAGGAAAAAAAGAGGGCTATCTCCATCGGGTGCGCCACTGACGAGTGGAGCACCTTCTTCCCGAAAAAGTTATAATGATAGTGCTCGGGCAGCTTCGACTTCCGGTACAACCGGATGAAGATCGACACCTGGAGCGCAATGGTCATGATCATGAGGACGCCGGACAGCATCCACATCAGCAGCGGGCCCCGTATCTTCGCAATGTCCTGGGGCCTGAATATGGCGATGATGACGCAGATCCCCGCTGACACGAGGTTGACGACCGCCGTGTTGATATATTTTCTCAGGTAGGATTGTGTCCTGATCCTGACATACCGGAGCAGGTAATAGATGTGAAAGATGATGGAAATGCATAACACGAGCAAGAGAAATAGTACTATCAAAAACAGCTCCCCTTCCCCTATAGTTTCACTGTATCGACCTGCTGCGCTTTTTCGCCGTTTTCCCCGCCGGACTTACCGCACGGTGCTGAAAAAATTCCATATCTCGTCGCAGGCATTGATGTCACGCGAGGTCCTGCCGATGAACGTTTTCGGCAGGTAGGACACGCCGCCGGGCCACGTGTGCCCGCCGCCGGCAACCCTGAGCAGCACCACCCGCGATCCCCCGCCGCAGGGGCCGATGGATAGCCGCGTTACCCTGGTGCCGTCCGCGGTATCGCTGTCCGGCAGCTCAACCAGCTCTCTGCTCTCCGGGCACGCGTCTATCCCCGCCCAGTCCGTCACCGTGTCGTCGGTCGATGTTATACGGCCGCGCGATCTGCCGAGGAGGGAAACCTCGCCGCCGTTGTAGGGCACGATCGGGTCGTCCGTACCGTTGATAATCATCACGCTCACCGGCCGGGACGGCCGGCACCGCTCCTTTTGGCCAACCGGATTCGTGGCGGCGATTGCGGCAATGCCGCGGATCTTCCCGGAGAGCTCGCAGGCCAGACGGTAGCACATAAAACCGCCGTTCGAGAGGCCGGCGGCGAATATGCGGCCCCTGTCTATCGGATACGAGGCGGCGAGCCGGTCAATCAACGCCGAGATAAAACCCGAGTCGTCGATGTTCTCGCGCTGGGCATACCCGGACGCATTGCCCCCGAAGTTGTTCCAGCTTTTTCCGAGGCCTGTCGGGTATGCGGCGTAAAAGCCCGCGGCGTCAGAAAGCTCATTGAACCTGTTCTTCGTGAGCTTGACCAATCCCTTCGCGGTGCCGCCAGCGCCGTGAAGCACGATGAGCAGCGGTGCGGGTGACGACGGGACCCGTGCGGGAACGTGGAGAAGGCATTCACGCGTCCTGCCGCCGTGCTCGATCGAAAGCGCGCGCAGGCCGTCCTGATCGCCCGGCTTCTCCTCGCGGCATGCGAGGAGCGCCGGGATGATGAACAGCGCCAGTAGTGACTTTTTCATGCTCATATATGTCCACCCATAAAAACAGAGCCGCGAAAACAGGCTCTGTAATAAACGCTTCCCCATGTTATTAGACATAATGCGGGTAATTTTGGCAAGTAGAAAAAACCGGGAAAATAAAAAGGCCCGCGGTCTGGTCCGCGGGCCCCTGGTTAAAGGATCCCGTACATCTATATTATCCGGCTTTCCGCTCATCGTCCATGACCTCATACTCGGCGTCATAGACTTTTTCGCCGCTGCCCTGTCCGGCCGCGTGCGGCGAACCGCCGTCCTGTTCCGGATCTGCGCGGCGGGGCTCCGGGCCCGGGCCCTGTGCGCCCGCCTGCGGGCCGCCCGCGTTCTTGTAGAGCCTGCTTCCGGCCTCCTGCGCTGCCCGCTCCAGGCCGGCCCGCGCCGTCCTGATCGCGTTCACGTCGCTTCCTTCCTTCGCGCGTTTCAGTTCGGAAACAGCGGACTCGATCTTCCCGCGGTCCTCCGGAGAGAGCGCCGCCCCGTTTTCACGGAGCATCCTCTCCGTGGAGTAGGCCAGCGTATCCGCCTCGTTGCGGGCCTCGATCAGCTCGCGCTCCTTCCGGTCCTCCTCGGAGTGCGACTCCGCGTCCTTCACCATCCGCCTGATCTCATCCTCGCTGACGCCGCCCGAAGACTCGATGCGTATCTTCTGCTCCTTGCCGGTGCCCAGGTCCTTCGCCGAGACGTGGACGATGCCGTTCGCGTCGATGTCGAAGCTGACCTCGATCTGGGGAACGCCGCGCGGCGCGGGCGCGATGCCCGTAAGCTCGAACCTCCCCAGGGTCCTGTTGTGAACCGCCAGCTCCCTCTCGCCCTGCAGCACGTGCACCGACACGGCCGGCTGGCTGTCCTCCGCGGTCGTGAAGACCTGGCTCTTCCGCGTGGGGATCGTCGTGTTCCGTTCGATCAGCCTGGTCATGACGCCGCCGAGGGTCTCGATGCCGAGTGACAGCGGGGTCACGTCGAGGAGAAGCACGTCATGCACATCGCCCGCGAGCACGCCGCCCTGTATCGCGGCGCCGATGGCCACCACCTCGTCCGGGTTCACGCTCCTGTTCGGCTCCCTGCCGAATATCTTCTTCACCAGCTCCTGCACGGCCGGGATGCGCGTCGAGCCGCCGACGAGAAGCACCTCGTCGATATCGCCCGGCGTGAGCCCCGCGTCCTCGAGCGCCTGCCTGCAGGGCCCCTGCGTGGATTCGACCAGGTCGCCGATAAGCTGCTCGAGCTTCGCCCTGGTGAGGGTGACGAGCAGGTGCCGCGGCCCGCTCTGGTCCGCGGTCAGGAACGGTATGTTCACCTCGGTCTGCGACTTGCCCGACAGCTCGATCTTCGCCTTTTCGGCCGCCTCCTTGAGACGCTGGAGCGCCATCTTGTCGTTCGACACGTCGATGCCGGTCTGCTTCTTGAATTCCAGTATCAGCCACTCGATGATGCGCTGGTCGAAGTCATCGCCGCCAAGGTGCGTGTTCCCGTTGGTCGACTTCACCTCGAATACGCCGTCCCCGAGCTCAAGGATGGAGATGTCGAAGGTGCCGCCGCCCAGGTCGTACACCGCCACCTTTTCGTTCTTCTTGCCCTTCTTGTCAAGGCCGTAGGCAAGCGCCGCTGCGGTCGGCTCGTTGATGATGCGCTCCACCTCCAGGCCCGCGATGCGGCCCGCGTCCTTGGTCGCCTGGCGCTGCTCGTCGTTGAAATACGCCGGCACCGTTATGACGGCCTTCGTGACCTTCTCGCCGAGGAAATCCTCCGCGGTCTGCTTCATCTTCTGAAGAATCCTGGCCGATATCTCCTGGGGGGTGAAATCACCCGCCGCCGTCCGCACCTTGACGCCCTTCCCGTCTTCCACGACCTGGTAGGGTACCGTGTGGATCTCTTCGCTGATCTCATTGTATTTCCTGCCCATGAACCGCTTGATGGACCGTATGGTGTTGACCGGGTTCGTGATAATCTGGTTTTTTGCCACCTGTCCGACCAGCCGCTCGTCCTTGTCGGTATACGCCACGATTGACGGGGTCGTCCGCTGTCCCTCGGCGTTCTGAATTACCGCGGGATCGCCGCCCGACATGATCGCCACGCACGAGTTCGTGGTCCCTAAATCTATTCCTATAATCTTGCTCATTGTATTCCTCCTTTTTTCTTCCTGCCCAAGAACGGGCCCGGCGATCTATCTCATGGCCGGGCCCGCTCCTGTCGCTCTATTTCCTGTTTGCTATCCTTGCTGCGCGTTGTTCCCTGCCACCGTGGGCTTTCAGTTCACATTCACGGTGATCTTCTTCGGCTGTTCGGCTTCAGCTTTCTGCAATACTATCTCCAGCACGCCATTCTTGTAGGTGGCGTTGACATCATCCCTCTTGATTCCATCGGGCAGCGCCAGGGTCCTGGTGAATGACCCGAACGAACGCTCGCAATACCAGTAGCTTTTGCTTTTATCACCTTCGGTTTTCTCTTCTTTTTTCTCTCCGGAGATGGTAAGCACGTTTTCTTTCAGCGTTAAGTTCAGATCTTTCTCGTCTATGCCCGGCAATTCAGCTTTAACATATACCGCTTTATCGTCCTCATGGACATCGACTTTCGGATATAACTCTTCCGCGTAAAGATCAACCGGCATAAGCTTGAAAAAATCATCAAAGAGAGTTGGATGCATTACATCTCTATTATTTATATTTGCTACTCCCCATTTCATGGCCTTCCTCCTTTTTATGTTAGCACTCATCTTTATTGAGTGCTAACAATTTCTATATAAAATATACTCGCCTTACATAGAAACGTCAAGTGCCAAGGAAAAAAATTCAGATTTATGCTAAAAAAAATGCTATTGGCTTACTCTGACCCCCTTCTTACAGGCCACCCAGTCACCCATGTATCAGTTTTTACTTGCAAGAATGGCATAATAAAGATATTGTTTGCGGGAAGCCATAAAATCTCGGGATACACCATGAACAACTCATACAGACAGCAACACATCACCGTCGGTTTCTCGACAACCCGGCTCCTGATCTCCGGGATCATCCGCTGGGCCACGCGCTCATCCTGCAGCCATGCCTTCATCGCCTTTTACGACAGGGACCTGAACATGCGCATGGTGATGCAGGCCCAGTCCTGGGGCTTTGAGCTCCGCCCCTGGAACCGCTGGACCAGGGAGAACATTCTTGTGGCAGAGTTCAGGCCCGCCTCCCGTCCGCTGGAGAGGGGGCTGCAGACAATCGCGCACCGCCTGGGGACCAAGTTCAATTACCGCAGCGCCATCATCATCGGGATCAAAAGCCTGCTCTCTTCATGGCACAGGAACCGCTTCTCCCTCGACATCAACCAGAGCCCCTGGAAGCTCACCTGCTCGGAAGCGGTGATCAGGCTGCTGCGCAGCGCCCGCTACGAAACCGTCAGCGGTCTCGACCCGGAAACCACGAGCCCCGGCCGCCTGCTGCGGGAAATACTCGCCAACAGGAAGGAATTCAAGCCGCTGCATCTCAATTCGAAGTATCTCAGTTTCGACAGGGCGTTACGCGAACGGTCGAAATCGCGCGGGAACAAGCGGGGCGCCCGGGGCGCGGCCGGGGGGAAGTGATGCCGGAGACGCCTGATGGCCAACAATGACTACATGAACGTGATCGGGGTGCTGACGAAAACGATGAAGATGGACGCCCTGGACATCCAGCGTCCGGACGCATCGGGGAATATACTTGAAATAACGATGGGCGCCCCCGCCAGGCAGGAAAAAAAATTCAGCGTCGTTATCAATGGGCCGGATATTGAGCTCTCATGCGCCGCGGAGTATTTTTCAGATAAAGAATTCGAAGCGTGGGGCACGGACTTTGAATACGAGCTTGAACAGGCATTGTTAAGAAACGTCGGCGTTGCGATCAGGACGAACGCAGGGCGCCGTGTTGTGACACTGAAGCTGTAACAGGGTCGCGGCGGTGCCGCCGCCCTACCATTCCTCTTCTTTCTTTTCCTTTTCCTTTTCAGCGGCGCCGCGGGAGACGTACTCGCGGAGGGCCTCCATGTCCCTGTCCAGTTTTTTGGAGATCTTATCCAGCTCGAACCGGTACTCGGCCTTGCCCGACTTCATCTGCCGCTCATCATAGTACACGGTAAAGTTGTCAAAGGTGACGCGGTACCGGCTGTCCTTAGTTTCTATAGTCATGCTGTAGCTGAATTCGCGGTCCACGAGGAAATCGAAATATTCCGAATATTTCCCGGTCCCGCGCGCGATAATCGTTCCTTTCTCGCCGTCCTTTACAACAACGTCTTCCTTGACGTCGGCAAACCGTTTCGCGCACCATTCCAGCGCCCGGTTGTATATCTCCTTTTTCGGAAGAGCGACTTCGAAAACCTTCCGGACCGCCCGGTTTTCTTCCGGGACCCTGGTCATCCTTCCGCAGCCTGACAGGGCGATGATTCCCATCAATAAAAAAGAGATATGTTTCATGGTTGCCGCCTTCTATAATATTGCATTAAAAGATTCACCACAGAGGAAACCGTGTATACTCATATAAAGCTTAATTGGCGCTGATAAAAGCAAGAAAAAAATCATCTTCATGAAAAACAGGGGGGATCTTTTCAACTTTTTTCGATAAAAATATTATTTTATTCATCCCCCGAAAGACCGCCTCCAGCGGGGAAACCGGGAGGGCCGCGCCACGGACAATAATGAAAAATGAATGGACAACAGGGAAAGAAGAGAGTAAAAAGAATTATTATCGTGCAGGTACGCATTGATATTATTATGAGGAGCCACACCATGCATCAATCAATGACTGATATCCCCATACAAAAGCGCTGGTGCGGGAAGCACGCCCTCGTTCTCCTGGCAACAATGTTCTGCTCGTTCTGGATGCAGGGATACGCGGGGGACATGCCGTCATGGAGCGCCGCCGACACCGCGCTACTTGAACAGCTCGCTGATGAAAGCGATGCCGGCAGGCGCAGGGAGATCGCCGCGGCCAACAGCGCGGTCAACACCGAGCAGTGGCTGCTCCGCGGCGCCGCCCGCGCCTCATCCCTTGACGGCAATTATTCCGATGACAGGGGCGTCCGCATGACGCGCGCCCTCGAAGAGATCGCGCGCCGGAACAACATGAAGAACGCCATCGCCGCGGTCCTGTATGAGCGGGGCACCATTCTCCTTGACTACCAGTACAAGTACGGGGATGCGCGGGCGGCGTATGCCGACGCCCTGTCCGTCTCCAGGGAATCGGGCAGCGTCATCTGGCAGGCCCGCTGTGTCAGCAGGCTCGGCGACATCGCCTTCCGCACGTTCGACTACCCCCGCGCGCGGGCACAATTCCAGGAGGCGCTCCTCCTCTACCGCTCCGCCGGGTCTTCCTTCGGCGAAGCAAACTGCACAAAGCGCTTCGGCGACATCGCCCTCACCATGGGCGATTACGCGCAGGCGGAGACCAACTACCTGCAGGCGCTCCCCCTCTTCCGGAAGCTCGGGTCCCCGCTAGGCGAGGCGAACTGCCTCAAGCGGCTCGGGGACATCTCGTTCAACGCCGCGTCGCATGGCCCCGCCCGGGAACGGTACGGGCAGGCCCTCGCGCTGTATAAAAAATCCGGGTCGCTCCTCGGCGTGGCAAACTGCGTCAGGATGCTGGGCGATATCTCCCTCGCCGAGAATAATACCGCCGGGGCGGGGGATCATTTCCGGAACGCCCTCGCCCTGTACAGGAAGGTGAAATCGGCACAGGGCGAAGCATACTGCCTGATGCGCCTCGGGGACCTGGCGCGCGCAAAGGGCGACATCGCCCAGGCCGAAGACCTTTACCGGAAGGCCCTGCGACGGTATGAAACCGGGGGCGCGTTCCCGGAAAAAGCGGAATGCATCCGACGGCTCGCCGAGCTTGCCTCAGAGAAAAAAAACCGTCTGGAGGCCGAGCGCCTCGCCGATACGGCAATCGGCTCGCTCGACAGGTCGGCGACAGGCAAAAAATCGGCTGACGCGCTCTACGGCCTCGCAGAGATCGCGCGGGGCAACGGGAGCCTGGACAGAGCGGAAAAGCTCTACCGTGAGTCGGCGGCGCGCTACCGGGAGGCGAGCTCCGCGGTCGGGGAAGCGAACAGCGTGTACCGCATCGGCGAGATCAAATTATCCGGGAAGAAGTACGATGAGGCGGCGGCGCGGTTCAAGGCGGCGATCCCCCTCTACCAAAAATCCGGCTCCCTGATCGGCGAAGCAAACTGTCTGTACCGGCTCGGCGAAATCAACGTTAACCGCAAAAAGTACGGGGATGCGGAAATGAGGTTCGGGGCCGCGATCGACCGGTACCGCAAAGCAGGCTCCCCGGTCGGGGAAGCAAACTGCCTGTACCGGCTCGGCGAAATGAAATTTAATGGAAAGAAGTACGGCGAGGCGCACGAACGGTTTGCCGCGGCCCTCGGCCTCTACCGCACAGCGGCGTCAGCGCTGGGCGAAGCGAATTCTCTTTACATGCACGGGGAGATACTGTTCCGAAAGCCCGCGTATGACGAAGCGGGCAAGCTCTACGCCACGGCCCTGGAGCTCTACCGGCAGGCGGGGTCGGTACTCGGCGAGGCAAATTGCATCTACAGCCTGGGCGATATCGATTATTATTCAAAGCGTTTCCCGGCGGCGCGCGAAGGATATGAAAAAGCGCGCCCCCTCTACAATGACGCGGGATCGAAGATGGGCGTAACAAACTGCGATACGAGGCTGAAACAGATCGGGAAATAAGGAACGCGCCGTTTGGCGGCGCTTTCCACAACAGCCTACTTCAATTCAGGCACATCGACCCTCGGCTTTTCGAGCAGCGCGCCCGGCTGCGGTTGCCGCGCTGCCGCGGCCGCGGCTTTTTGCGTCTCTACGGAGGCCTGTTTCTTCTCGGCGGTATCCGTACCGGCTTCTTTCTCCTTCCCGGCCGCGGTCTCTTTCCTCACCGTGCGTTCCGATGCAACTGCCCGTTCCCCGCCGGCGCCCTGCGCCTCTTTTTTTGCTGCAATCAACGCGGTACTGCCGGCTGCTGCGCCCGCCTTTTTAGCCGCAGGGGCGGTGGCGGCATTTTTTGCGCTGCCGGTCATTTCCGTCCCGGCCACGCTTGTTCCCGCGCCTCCGCTGCGCTTGTGCGCCGCGGCGGTTACCCGTTCCCGGCCTTTACCAATGCCCGCCGCGTCCGGCGACGCCGGGTCCCTGCCGTATGTAAAATCCTTGTACCGGAAATTCGCGGGTATGGTCTCCGCCTTCATCTTCTTCCCTTTCCTTACGTACACCATCTCCCCCGCATTGAGGATGATCTCTTCATCGCTCCCGGCGCGAAGCACGGACATGGCGCCCCGGTAGCAGGCCACAACGCCAAGGATGCCATCGACCGAATAGAGGTATTCCGTGCCGCGGACCGCGGCAATCATGGTGTCCGAGGAGACGCTGTGTGAATCTCCCTTGGCGAGCTTCACTGCCACGCTGGAGAGAATCGTTCCCTTCTCCATGCGCATCCCGGTTTGTTCCGCGCCGCTTGCCGGGTCGTGGGACAGGGAGGGGAAGGCCAGCTCCGTCATCTCGTATATCTTCAAAACGTTCTCGCCGAAGCTGACCCGCGCGAATGATCTTTCACCCGTCGAGATTGTCATTCCCTCGCGGATGATGTCGCCGACATTCGCCCGCACCGGTTCACCGGGGCCGGCGAGGCTCACCTCTCCGGAGAGAAAATCAACAACGTACTCGACCGGCGCGGCCTTTTTTGTGCACTGCAGCGCAGCCGCGGCGCAGGCAAAAGACAGCAGCAGGGAAATAACCGGACTTTTCATTACGTCCCTCCGGATCGGATTTTTCGCCGTGGGGGTCCCCGGCCATTGCATTACTTCTTTTTTATATCCTTCGGGATATATTTGTCAACGTCGATATTATATTTTTCAAATAAATTATTCCTGGCCACATCCAGCGAGAGGAGGGAAACATTGTACATCACCACGGCGCCAAGCTCCATGTCCCGTGTCTGGATGAGGCCGTCGAGCATGTTTTTGACGACCGCGGAATTCAACCGCCCCAGCCTGAGGTCGCGCAGCATCCCCTGGTAGCCCAGCTCCGCCTGCTTCCGGGCCTCCACCGCTTTCTGGTAGAAGCGGTAATTCGTATCAATCCCGTCGCTCGCGTTCATGATGTCATCTTTGATCTTTCTTTTTGATTTTTCCAGCTCGATCTCGCTCTGTTTCACCTTGAAGCGCGCGTTCCGCTGCCTGGTGTACACTTCCTTGTCGCCGATGGGATAGGACATCTTGAGCTTTCCCTCGATGGCGGGGTACTTGAACTGCGCGATGTCGCCATAGGACCCGGCGAAATTATTGTTCTCCCCCGAGACCTTCCCCTGTACGATGGCGTTGAGGGACGGGAGCGTATTGTTCGTCGCCATTTCAAGCGACATTTTTGCGTTTTCCAGGGAGAGGACCGCTGCCCGGTAATCGGCACGCTTCTCATACGCGGTCTTCAGCGCCTCTTCTACGTTGACGGCCCGGTAGTTATTAGAAAAGACCGCGGTCCCGGTCACGTCAAGATTTTCATCCATGTTGATGGTTGAAAGAAAGCTCCTGAGCGATTCGCGGTATGCCTGGCGCGCCATGGCAAGCTTCGCCTCCGCCACGGCCAGCATCATGTTGTACGAATTGAGCTGGAAGTCGTCCGCCAGGCCGTATCCCGCGTTCCTGGCCGTGATGTCCCTCACCTTTTTCGTTTCACGCACCTGCAGCTCCGCGTTCTCGAGCGACACCTTCGCGACCACCGTCTCCCAGTACTCACCGACCACCTGGACGACCACCACGGACAGCATCAGGATCATCCCCTCCTTCTGCATCGTCGTCGCGTTTTTCAGTATCTTTTCAATTTTCCTGTCGTTTATCCCGAACGAGTTATTCAGGAGCTCCTGCTGGACCATGAAAAATATCTCCGGCTTGTGCGGGTTCGTGGGCCCCGACATCCCGGAAAAGAGCTGCGACGTGATGCCGCCGCTCATCTTCTTTGCGAGGTATTCATGCTTGTACCCGGCCGCGACCGTGGTCCCGCTTGAAAAGTTCTTGTATATCCCGACGCCCGCCCCTGCCTGTGTGGCGCTCTTACCGGCAAACGTGCGCTGTGAGGCTGGAAGCTGGGCGTAGGAAACGCCGGCGTCGGCCGAGAGCACGGGCGCGAACTTTTTCTGAAAGGAATTGTACGCCGTGTCCACCATGGCCACGTCGTAGCTGGCCGCCAGCAGGTCGAAGTTCTGCCGCACCGCCCACTCGATCGCCTGTCCGAGGGTGATCTTCATCGGCCCCAGCACGATGGCGGGCTCGTCAGCGTATTCAATTTTTATCCGCCTGCTTTCCCGCGCCGCACGGTCGTTCTCGCCCTTATCGGCCGACGCCGCGGCTCCCGAAGCCGGGGCGGCCTTCTTTTCCTCGGCCCGCGCGCCCGGCGAGGACGGAAACCCGAGGGCCAGGCAGAGCGCCATGGCCGGCACAGTAATCGCTTTCATCGTCTTCTTCAGAAACATAGTAACCTCATCACTCATGCAAAATGGAATCTATTCGCCGGAAGATTTCCTCGTTGATGCTTCCGTTCTTTTTTTCTATCAAAAAGTTCAACACCTCATCCAGTATCCGCTGCAGGTCGTCGGGGATCTTCGGTATGGAGAACTCGCTGCCGCGCGGCGTGAGGGACTTGAACACCAGCTCAAGGACATAGTTGAAGGCGTCGGTATCTGTCGCGTCCCCGTACATTTCGCGGAACAGCGGCTTGCCCTGGTAGAATTCCTTGTTGATGCAGTAAAACGAAATAAACGAGGTAATGTTCGCCGCGGCCAGGGCCGGATATTCCGTTTCGAACTCGCCGGTTTTTATCCCTTCCTCCAGCACCGCGGTGAGGAGCTTCTTGCGGGGGATATCGTACTCCATGGTGAGCGTTTCGAGGAACCTCTTTCCCTCGGCGACCTCCCAGAATATGATCCGCATCGCCTCCGGGTCCATCGCTTTCGTGAAGATATTCACGATGAAAAATATGGTCACATACAGATTCTGCGAGGGGGTGAGGTCCCATTTCCCTATGTATTCCGGCAGGGACGCGGAGGCGTCATCGCCCCTGAAAATCCGCCGGAGGACCTCCTCGTACAGGGAATCCTTGTCCCTGAAATAGTAATGGATCAACGCCTTGTTGACCGATGCGCGTTTCGCGATCGCGGACATGCGGGCGCCGCTGAAACCCTGCTCGGCGAATTCCTTCTTGGCCGCAGATAATATGCGGTCTTTTGCCCGCTCCGGGTCCTTTCCGGCGCACCGGGGTTTTTTTGCTTTCCTCTCCATTGATTAACCGCGTGTTTAAAGGATTTAACCGTATGGTTAAATCCTTTAAACCATCAATATTGTCAAGAAATTAATGCGGGATGCGGTATTTCCGTATCGTCAGGACAGGGTGACCAGGTCGTACTCCGTGTTCCCGAAGCCGATTTCACGGGAATAATCCACCTGGAACCGGTAGGGGATGTCGTAGGCAAGCTCGGAAAGCTTTTTCCCGGTGCGCTCCTCCACCAGGTCAAGGGAGGCGGCATCGACCGCGACCGGGTCGCGTGAAACGAGAACGCCGATGTCCGGGGCGATGGGATCAAAGCCCGTCATGCAGTCGCAGTCCTTTGATATCCGCGTGAGAAAATTAATACAGACCATCTTGTCCTTCTTCCCCAGTGCAACGCCCCAGGCATGCTCCGCAACCTTCTTCTGGAGATCTTCATAGGTCGCGCCCCAGTTATAGGCGACCGCGTCGAAGCGGCACACCGCCAGGCACTGCCCGCAGCCGATGCACGAGGCGGACCGTATCACGGCGCTCTTTTCCTCCATGGTGATCGCGGATGCCGGGCACCATTTGACGCACACGCCGCAGCGGGTGCAGGCCTTCGCCTTGATCTTCGGCTTCGCCGTGGAATGCTGGGCCATCTTCCCCCTGCGGCTCGAGCAACCCATGCCCATGTTCTTAAGGGCGCAGCCGAACCCCGTGCCGAGGTGACCGGTGAAATGCGAGACCACCACCAGCGCGTTCGCCTTCACGATGCCGGAGGCGAGCTTCACCGAGCGGTAGAGCCTGCCGGGCACCGGGACCTCAATTTCCTCATCGCCGAAAAGGCCGTCCGCCATGATGATGGGCATCCCGGTGTGCTCGTACCCGTAGCCCTGGGACTGGGCGTGGTTCAGGTGCAGCACGGCGTCGGTCCGGTTCCCCTTGTACAGGGTCTGGGTCTCGGTGAGGAAGGGGCAGCCCTTTCTTTCACGCACGGCCTCGCCCAGCATTTTCAAATAGACGGGCCGCACATGGCCGGTCTTCGGCCCCTCGCCGAAATGCGTCTTGACCGCGACCATGTCCCTTTCAGCGATGAAATCGAACAGTCCCCCGGACCGGATGGCATCAGCAAGACGGGCGCTCTCCGCCGCGTCATCGGGCCGGCCATCGGCCGGAAGGAAATACACCCGCTCCTTCATTTGGGATCACTCCCCAGGGTATACCGGTCCATGATCTTCAGTTTCTCGATGATAAAATTCCGCACCATGTCAGCGGTCTCTTCAACAGACAGATTTTCAAACGTTTTGTAGGAGATCTCGGCGAAATATCTTGAGATAGATCTTCTGCACGCCGTGGAAATTGACGCTGTATTTCGGGAGCGCCTTGTTCGTGCCGCTGATCACGATGGGAAGGATGGGGATCTTCATCTTCTTCGCGAGCTGAAACGCGCCCATCTTGAAGGACTTCACGACGCCGTCCGGCGACCGGTCCCCTCGGGAAAGAAGAACACGGAGCTCCCCTCTGCGAGGCGCTCCTCGCAGTCCCTCATCATCTGCTCGATGCTCTCCTTGTCGCCCCGCTTCAGCTTGACGTAGCGGTTCAGGTCATGTTCCAGCCGATGAGCGGCACCTTGAACATCTCGATCTTCGACACCCACTTGTAATGGAAGAAGAGCCTGAAGGCGACCAGGATGTCGAGCTGGGACTGGTGGTTCGACACGACCATGTATGTGGCGTTCTTCCTGACCTTCTCCCTCCCCTCGACCTTGATCCGCCAGGACGGCATGATCCAGGTATAGAGCGACGCCCAGAAGCAGGTGAAGAGATGGAGGAGCCGGAGCCGCCGGTCAAAGGGATAGGTAACGAGCCTGATAAGCAGCGGCAATGAGATAGAAAAGATATCGAGGTCACTGCCACGAAAGACAAAAAAGAGCCACGAAACCATACGGTTAAACATATATGATACTCTCCTGAATACTATCAATAGATGGAATTCGAGAATTATTACATCGCCGCCAATTATTTTCGTCAATGTATTTTTTACTGCCGCAAGAAAAGATCCCCGTGACACATGGCAGGCGCTAAGTCCCCGCTCAACCCCTTGAAATAGAGCCGTACCAGGGCCGGGACCGCGGAGAGCACCGGGACCAGCGTGCCGTAGAAGAGGATCTGCGAAATGTATCGTCGGGCACGGCCGCCGGCACCATGATGCCGGTGAGGTTGAAATACTCCGCAACCTGCCCCGTGACATACTGCCAGCAGGAGCGCAGCCCGCCCCAGGCGCCGGCAAGCCCGAGGAGGGCGTACTTTATCACGATGGTCGCTGTCAGGAAGAGTCCTCGACGCGCCGAGGACCCGCAGGATGCGGTAATACTCGATGCGGTTGAACATGGTCGCAATCATCGTCGCCAAGGAGATGGCGATGACCGCGATGATGATGATCACCGCCTGGAGCATGCCGATGACCAGCGCGATGGTCTCCCTGAGCTTCAGTATCTGCCGTGAAACGGCCTTCTCCGACTCGACGACCAGCCCCATCTTCTGTATCCCGGGACGTGACCCTCACGAGCGCCGCGTGATCCTTCACCTTCACATACGCGTACTGGTATTCGTTGCGGTGGCCCGGGAAGAACCTGGCGTTGTAGGCGGTAACCAGGTCCAGCGGAAGGATGCAGGGCGAAGGAATCGACCTGGTCCGTGAACCCCGCGACGACCGCGTCCGATTCCTCGTGTCCCTCCAGGGCCCTGATGCTCGACTTTCCCACGAGGAGCCTGAAACCGAAGCCGACCGTTCCCCGCTCCGATACGCGGGGAAGGCCGTTCGCCGCCGCCATGCCGTCGTTGAACGAGCGCAGTATGGTGCGCGGCACCAGGACGGGTATCACCTTCTCCCGGGCGGGGTCGTTCCACATCCTGCGATATCGTGTCCCGGCCAGGTCGCCGGCGACAAGACGGTACGGCACGCCGAAGGCAAGGATGTCGCTCCGGTAATTGTAGCCCATGTACGATACCCGCGCCTGGACCGGGATCCGCAGGGCGGCCACGGGATTGATTTCAGTGACCCCGCCCAGGCGGACGATCGCCCGCAGCGTCCCGTCGCCGATGCCCGCGGCCTTCGGCCGCTCCAGCTCGAACAGGAAGAGCGAGCGCGGCTGCCGGGTGGACACCCTGATGGTGTTCGGCGGTATCGAGGCGGCGAAACGGTCGCTGCACGTAGCGCGCCAGCCCGTCGCCCGCGACGCGGTAGAGGCCGACGGCGAACACCGAGAGGAACACCGACAGGAGCACGATGGCGCTGATAAACCTGTTGCCCGCCAGCTCCTTGCCGAGAAGGTAGAGCTTCTGTATCATACGGCCGCCTTCAGTCTCCCGTCTTCCATGGCATACACCAGGTCCGCCTTCCTATGAACAATACTCGTCGTGCGTCACGATAAGCACCGCCTTCCCCTCCTTTTTCAAATCGAACAGAATATCGAATATCTCCCGGGCGGTCCTTTTGTCGAGGTTCGCGGTGGGCTCGTCGGCGAGGATCAGGGCCGGGCCGGTTCACCAGGGCGCGCGCGATCGCGACCCGCTGCTTCTGCCCGCCGGAGAGGATGGCCGCCTTCGTCTTCCGGTAACTTGTAGATCCGGAGGCGCTCCGATCATTTCATCGGCGCGCTCCCTCGTCTCAGCGTCCGACCCGGCCGCGTATCCGCGCCGGCAGGAGGACATTGGAGAGCACCGTCTCGTCGTTCAGGAGCCGGAAGGTCTGGAAGATAAAACCGATCTCCCGGTTGCGGCGCCGCGAGGATAGCATGTCCAGCGCATAGCGCATCCGCCGGTCGTTGATCGAAACCGTTCCGCCGTCCGGCGCGGTAATGCCGGCGATGACGTTCATGAGCGTGGTCTTCCCGCAGCCGGATGCGCCGGTTATCGCGCATATCTGGCCCGCGGTGAGAAGAAGGTCTATTCCGGACAGGACGTTTTTTCTGACGCCGGCAATCCGGTACTCTTTCCGGATATTTTCTACGCGAAGGATCATGCGGCACTCCGCCGGTACAAAAATTTACGTGGGACATCATACATGCCCGGTCCGCATATTCAAGAAGATTTTACCCGCCGTCGCCGCCCAATTTTTTTGTTTACATAACAGTCCGATCCGTGTATAATGCTGTGTACCTGCATGGAGAAAGGCGACATGGCGGATGAGAAAAGACAGGAAGACGTTCAGCCCGAGGGGCTGCTGGATGAAATTTTAAATTTCATCGACTACAACGTCTTCAACAAAATAATAAACAAGCTGACGGATTACGCCGAAATCCTGAACGAGGGAAAAATCTCCGGCCTCATCAACTTCAACTACCGGCTCAACAGCCACCAGACAAGCATGGTCGTCAAGCTCCTCGAGAACATACAGGCCATAACGCGGATATACAACGTGGCGCTCAAGGGCTCCAAGGACCTCGAGGTGGAATACATATCCCTGATCTTTTCAGATTTTGAAAACCCGGAAGGCATCTCGTCATTCATCAACCTGAAAAACGTGCTGGAAAACCGCCTCACGCACCAGGTCCAGCAGTACAACGTGAACATGGGCAAGAACAACACCACCCTGGCCATACCGCTGAACGAGCTCAGGGGCCACGTGAAGTCATTCATGGACCTGAGCGAGATGGGGCTCGCCATATCGACCAAGGCCCAGCACGGCATCATTGCGGCCTCCCTGCACGACGCCTACAGCACCATGCTCAACCGCCATGACTTCTACAACGACCGCACCTACATCAAATTTTTCTTCAACGAGGACGACATCTCCAAGAAGAAAGTCCTCCTCCTCAAAAGGGCCCCGCGCCTCTCGATCCACGAGATCGGCGTCAGGGTCCGTGAGACGCTGGACAGGTTCCACGCGGTGATGTACAACAAGATGCAGACAACGCGCGAAACGGCGCGCGAAGCGGTACAGGCCGAAACGGCACCGGGCCCGGACTTCGCCCCGCACCACCCGCGTTCCGAATCCTTCACCGACCGCATGATGATGACCCCGTTCGGCAGGCAGTACGGCGGCATGATCGACCGGACCATCAGCGCCATATTCGAGCCCGAAGGGCACGCCTCCCTGCGCGACATCCCGGAAGAATCGATAAAGAAAAGACGGCCCTGCTCTTCCAGTCGTTCAAGCTCAGGACCGACATGGCCAAGTTCGCCGCGGAGGCCGTATATGTCGTGAGCTATCTCCTGGTCCAGGACTACGGGGTGAAGACCTTCGCGGAAAAATTTCTTTACTTCGACCGCAAGGAGAGCTTTTCGAAATTCTACTCGGGCCAGAACCAGGAACAGATCGAGCAGTTTCTCACGATGATGTTCACCATATTCTTCGAGGAGAGCTTCAGCGCTCTTTTCAAGATCATAAAAAGCATGGACATGAAAAAGTTTGCCTGCGCCTTCATCATCAAGCGGATATACCTCCGCGAGGGTGAGAACCTGTCCAATTTCGGATTTTACTTCATCCGGGTTATTGCCAGGATCGGAAGCATCAAGGCGCAGTAGGCCCGAACGCCGTTTCCGCCGCATATACCGGTTGACAAATATCGCGGGAACAAATACAGATAACCGCTGAAGGAAAGGATGGCTATGAAAAAAACAGTGATCGGCAACGAAGTGTATTATACGCTGGCATGGTCGCCCCCCATCCCTACGACCGCTTTGACGCGATGAGGAAAATGCCGGAGCTCGGCGGCATCATCGCGCTCCTGTACATGAACCAGTCGCGGACAGACTACCTCATCTTTTACAGCTGCCACCGCGACGGCTGCAGGGTCGGGTTCAAGAAATTCATGGACCCGTATTCGACCAAGTATCCCGAGATCATCAAGGAGCTGGACCTGACACAGCTCTATTTCAAGTTCACCATCGTGGACGAAGGCACGGTGAAGGACGTGCAGGACATCATGTACTGGCTTATCCGCACCTATGAGCCGCGCTATAACGAGACGACCTTCAGGGATTCACAGCGTTTTGAAAACATCTACCTCAACGAGGTGGAGCGGAGCAATGACGACGTCGTCGAGAAGATCCACGGCCACAGGAACTACTAAACCTGCCCCGGCCGCCACAGGCGAAGGTCTTCCTTCGTATACAGGTGGGACACATCGTATTTGACCAGGAAAAACTCGAGGATATACTTCAGGCGCGCTGCCGCGTCAAGCGGCGACGACAGCTTGTTGTCGGAGCGGGACGAATACTGCTGCATCCGCTTGACGTTCAGGGTCCGGCGGTCCCGGTCATCCTTGAAAATATCCTTCTTGAAAAGAGCATAGGTGTCATAGATCGATTTGATGATATCTTCCGAATAAATCAGGTTGGCCATATACAGGTTCGTGTCCGCGTCATGGACATTACGGGTAAAAAACTTGAGGAGCCTGAATATTATTTCCGGGTAGAGGTGGTTATTGATAAGCTCGATGATCTTTTTTTCCAGCTCCCTGTCGAGCATGCGCTTTGTGGGATACGCCATGTTCGGGATGTCCATGCTCCCGGTGGATATCTTGAAAAATATGAATTCGAGAAAGCGGTCGATAATGTCCTTCTTCATGAAGTCGGCGATCTCGAAGGCGCCCTCGGAAAGACGCTGGGCCGCGGTCTCGATGTCATTGTTCCTCAGGAGGTCGTCAAAATCTATGAGCCTGACCGCGCTCTCCTCTTCAACCGGGTCGGCGAGGCCGCCGCTTTCTTCAAGAAGATCATCCATTCCCCGTACCTCGATCAATAGTATAGCATACGGCGCCGCAGATTGCAATAAAAATATTCAGCCCGCGCAACATGCTCATCAATAATTCACCTTAGAGTTTACAGAGGACACAGAGGATCGGTTGTTTTCTTCAGATATTTCTTTCAATTACGCTTGTAACTTTTATAGTATGACTTAATATGAGATTGTATCCTCAAGCCTTAGCAAAACGACCGGCGCTCTGTATCCTCCGTGGTTGATCTTGACAATGCTGCATACAAACCGATTGCATTGTTCATCACAAAGGACGCAGGGGCGCTCAGATCTTCCGTATCTGCGCGATCTGCCGTGAAATCGAAACGAGGTTACCCGCGTCGTCCCACACCTCGCCGTCCGCTTCAAGGAGCCCGCAGGTGACAAAGCGGGTCCGGAGGCTGAACCTGAGCCACTCGGTCTGCGGCATGTTCCTGATGTTTGTGGAAAGCTCGATGGTGGGCACCCATGCCGCCGGTCCCTGGCTCACGAAGATCGCCGGCGGGATGGAGTCCGCGATGAGGAAGAGGGACAGGAGGTCGTAGCGGCGGCCGTCCCTGAATTTCACCCAGCCCTTCTGCTCTGATTTCTCCGCCGTCTTCCCCTGGATCCACAACGCGCTTGCCGGGTCCAGGCGCATGTCAAGGTTGTGGAAGAGGGTGTACAGCGGTATCTCGGGTATCTGCACGCAGGATGCCACGGGCGCGAGTTCCGGCGCGCCGGTCTCGTAGCGCTCCATGGCGCAGTCGTTTTTTTCAACCGCCCACGTCCCCAGGGCGCGGATCTTCTCCTTCCCGTCCTGGAGGAGCCTGGCGTCGTAGCGGTTGAACTGCGCCGTGCGCGAGACCTCCTCGAGGCGGACCTCCACCTTTCCCGGGACGCACCGCGCGATATAGTTTGCCGTCACGATCGGCGTCGATTTCTTTTCGGAGCGCGCCGTCATCGCGCCGGCCAGGATCGCCATGAGGTAGCCCCCGTTGGGATTGCCGTTCACCGACCAGTTGCCGGAGACCGTTCCCTCGAACACGCCGGCGCCAGTCTCCACCACCGCGACATCTTCATCGAACATATTCATGGCTTCCTCCGTGCCGGACAGTAGATGACCGGGCAGTGCGGGAATCAACTATTTATTGTAAAATCGCCTGCCAGATATTGCGTTGTCCATTGCGCACCGCTCAGAACGCCGAGCTGATCCCCAGCCGCACCTTCCTGAAAAATTCCCGGTCCCGCTTCCCGTTGTATTCATCCACGACCCTGATGGCGCTGAAGATGTTGTACTGGTACACCGCCGCGCCGGCGACGCTGAAGAGGACGGTCTGGAACGTGTCATGGCGCCGGCTCGCGTTGTATATCATGAACCCGCACAGCGCGTTGGTGAACAAGGTAAGGACCCCGGTAGCGTAATTCCCCGTGTAAAAATGCCCGAAGCCGGGGATGAACACCGACCCGAGCACCGAGGCCCACAGGTGCCGGCGCGGCCGGCGCGTCTCCTCCGCGATCGCCCCCTCCAGGCGGTCCATGTCCCCGGCGTATCTCCCGCCCGGGTACCGCCAGCGGTAGGCCCCGATGTTGCTGAGGGCGCCGCGCAGGTCCATGGCGAGCGCGGGCGCGGCGCACGCGTCGCGCGCCAGTTCCTCCATGAACCTGCCGTGCCGGTAGGCGGCGCGGTACGCGTCCTGCGCCTGCATCGCCTCCACCGGCATACCGCCCGTAAGCGGGATGAAACCGGCCAGGTAGAGCGCCTCCTCGCCTTCGGCAGACCCGGGAAAGCCGGCGTGGCAGGCATTCATGAGTTCCGCCGCTTTCCTGATGTTGTTCCCTTTCCAGTATGCCTTGCCCATCAGGAGCATTACGCGCGGCGTATGATTGCCCGAGGGATAGATGAAGCGGTACCGCATGATCTCGGTGATCGTCGAGTAATAGTCGCCGCTCTTATAATACCGCTCCGCCAGGTCCAGCATATCCGCCTCGCCGGCGCGCGCGGCACTGCCGCATATCGCGACCAACAGGGCGGCCGCGAGCGCCGCCCCCGCCCTGCTCCTTCCGCTCATCACGGCACATCTCCTCCCTGCCCCCGGGGGAAGAGCGAGTCGATCCGCGCGTCGGCCGCCGGGTCATATTCAGGAATGCATTTTTTCCGTACCGTCTCCCTGTAGGCGCTGCCGGCTTCAAGGTTCGCCGATTGGGCGGCGTTGAACGCGCCGTAGATGTTGCCGGCATACAGCAGCGACGACAAAAAGATGAACACGTACGCGAGGTCATTCATCTCGCGGCGGTAAAAATAACAGGCGCCGCCCGCCGCGGCGGCAACGCCGAGAAAGCTCATGGCGCCCGCAAGGTACCTGCCCGCGTACATCTGGCCCGCGCCGGGGATGAACACCGAGAGCGCGACCGCAAGCGGCACCGACCGGCGGCGGAGCCCCCCGTACCGCGCAACCTCGTCCCGCAGCCGCGCGATCTTCTCCCGCTCCCCGACGTACCGCTCCGCCGCGGTTATCTCATCGAGCAGCTCCCCGTACTTCCCGCACTCGAGGTACGCTTCCGCCTTGCGTGCAAGGAGCGCATACCGTGCCGACGCCTCCGCCCGTTTGTACGATATGGCACACGCGGCCGCAAGGGAATCGGCGTTCATGCCCAGCTTCAGATACGACTGCGAAAGGAGTATCCCCTCGCGGGGATCCAGGGGCCCGGGCTTTGCCGTGATGTTTTTCACCGCGGTCCCGTATTGTCCGCCCAGGAAATAATTCGCGTTAATGAAGAATTCGTAATCAGGGTTGAGGCCGATCCGGGGATCAAAAGCCATGAGCCTCCGCGTCTCGGCGATGGCGTCGAAATATCGTTTCTGCGAAAAGAGGTCCATCACAAAGCTTTTCTGCCTGCCGGCGAGGGCGCTTCCGTCCGCGGCGGACAGGCGGGAGGGCCAGGAGCAATAATACCGAAGCTATGATGACATATTTCATGCGGGGGTTATCTGTCAAACAGGATGTCCGGCACCGGGTCCCTGCCGGGTTTTGTGAACGGGTTACAGCGAAGGATCCGGTCCCCCGCCAGGAACCCGCCGAGGACGGCGCCGTGCTTCCGCACCGCGGCAATCCCGTACGCGCTGCAGGTGGGGCTGAAGCGGCAGCTCGGCCCGTCAAGCGGCGAGATCCAGAGCTGGAAGACGCGGATCATCAGGTTGGCGCCGCCCCTGAATGAATCATATATCCCCGCCGCCGGCTCTCCGGCCATTCCACGGCAATGGGCCGCAGAAGCCGGGCAGGCCTCCGCCGCGCGCAGGGCCTCGTCGCCGACGGCGACGTCAGCGTCCCAGGGCGCGAACCGCTCCTGCGCCCAGCCGCACCGGCACGCTGCCATTAACAACATAAAGATGAATGCCCGTTTCATCATCCTGCGCAACCTGATATCAATTAAATCAAACAATTATTCATTCGCGCATTAATGTCAAGATATAGTTGGCCATCACGGGGCAAATGACAGCAGGTAATTTTTCGGCAGGAGTTACCGGACCGGCAGGTATCGGCAATAAGCTCCAACTATCTTTTATACTTGACACAACGCCACGCGCAACATACCAGATAAACTATCTGAAAATTCGAAACATACCCGTACCGGAAGTACCGCCATGAAATTGCCCGCAGCACTGACCATCGTTCTGTACAAGCTACTGCCGCTGAGCCTGATCTCACGCCTCTTCGGATACATCGCCGGGGTCCCCCTGCCGCAGCCGTTGCTGCAGCGCATCATACGCTGGTACAAGGCCGCCTTCGCCGTGCGGGAAGAATACATCGTCCCGGCCGGCGGATTCAGAAACCTTGACCAGTTTTTCACCAGGGAAATGGCTGAAGGCTCCCACCCGGTCGACCGCTCCGGCGACTTCGCCGTCTCCCCTGTCGACGCCCGCGTCGACCAGTACGGAGAGATACGCGACATGACCATCATGCAGGCAAAGGGAATCGGGTATTCGCTCCAGAACCTTGTTCCGTCCGACATGTTCAGAAAATTTCTCTGGGGCAGCTTCATGACCCTCTATCTCTCGCCGTCCGATTATCACCGGATTCACGCGCCGGTCAGCGGCACCGTCGCCGGATATTACAATCTCCCCGGGACCCTCTATACAGTCCAGGACTGGATGGTGCGGAAGCTCTCCGGCCTCTTTGTGAAAAACGAGCGGGTGATCACCTATATCGATTCGCCGGCGGGCACCGTTGCGGTCTGCAAGGTCGGCGCCCTGAACGTCGGAAAGATACGCCTCTCTTATTGCGATTTACAGACCAACCGGACGTTTCGCAGAAGGAAGGAGGTGCTCTTCCAGCCCGGCGAGCGGGTCCCGGTAAGGGCCGGGGATGAAATCGGCGTATTCCACCTCGGATCGACCGTGATACTGCTCTTCCAGAAAGGCGCAATTGAATTCGACAGCTTCACGCCGGGGGACCGGGTGCGAATGGGAAGCAGGATCGGAACACTGCGCAAATTTGAAGATACATAGCGATCATTTTTGAAAAAAAATCGATGAAAAGTTCTTGATATTTTGCCTACCCGTATAAATTTCGTACACAGGAGTCGACGACGGCAATTCTTATCGGAAACTGGCACCAGCACCCGAAGTGAACCTCTGGCGCTGAATTGTAACGCAATTATACAATACCCGTGGCGGACACGCGCCGCTGAACAAGGAGTTTCGTGATGAACAGCTCTACGATGGACAAGTACATAAACGCTCAGGTAAAGTACTGGCAGCAGCAGAAAAATTCACTCACCGCGCCGGATGAAAAAAAAGGCCTCAGGCAATTTATCACCATCTCGCGGGAATACGGCTGCTCCGGCTATGCTATCGCGAAGGAGATCGCCACGATAATGAACAACGCGGACAAGACCCCGGAGCCGCTCTGGGCCGCGTACGAACGCCAGGTGCTCGACCGCGTCATGGAAGAGATGGACATCTCCTCCTCGCTCGTAAAGACCCTTACCGACGATGCGCTCCGCGACCTGACCGATATCCTGAAAGGCATGTTAAGCGACCTTCCCCCCCAGGTCGCGGTGTACCAGAAGCTTGCGCAGACCATCCGCATCCTCGCCGCTCACGGCAACGTCGTCCTGGTGGGCCGCGCCTCCAACGTCATCACGAGGGGGATGACGGGCGGCTTTCACGTGCACCTGGTTGCACCGATGGAATACAAGGTCAGCCACGTGATGAAAACCAAGAGCCTCTCCAAGAAGGAGGCGGAAAAGCTGGTAATCGACAACACCGCGCGCCGCGAAAACTATATCCGGGAATACGTCAAATTCGACGTGACCGACCCCCACAACTACGACCTGGTGATCAACCTCGCGAACATCACCAACAAGGGTGTTGCCGATCTTATCATACAAGGAATGAAGTTAAAGCATTCGCGCTGAACGGAATAGATGGAACAGGCCTATTCCCAGATATTCGAGATGGAAAGCGGCACCCTCTGCTACGACAGCGGCAAATCGGTCCTGTTGTGCAGGGGGCCGAATAACGGCAAGAACCTCTGGATCAAGAAGATAACCGACATCAGCCTCATCGACACCGTCACCGAGGACGCGTCGAGGTATTATCTCGCATGCGAAACCGATGACGTCAGGGGCTATTTCCTTGCGCTGGCGCAGTCAACCGGGGCGACCGTATGGTTCATACCGGGGAAGGCGTATTTCCAGATACATTTCGAGGGACACCTGTACCTCATCTTCACCGACGGGAACAAAGAATTTTTTTTAATCAAGGTGGACTGTGCGGACGGGAAGAAAATCTGGTACCACCGCATACACGACGACCTGTGCGAATACAGCTTCCGCTCCGACCGGATACTCCTGAAATACGGCTCGGGCGCGAGCGAAACAATATCTCCTCTCACCGGGACCGCAATACACTGACACGGGGGGTGCGCGCATGCTGAATTACGACATCAAAGACGCTTCCAGGGACCTGGCCATCGCCCGGTCGCTCAAGAAATACCGGGCCCCGTTCCAGATCGTCGGCGGCTACCGCCTGATCGACAACGGCATAGAGCCGGAGGCGACGGTACAGATCGAATCCCGGGGCCGTGTCATCCACGAGGCCTCCACCGGCAACGGCCCGGTAGACGCCCTTGCCAACGTGCTCAAGAAGGGGCTCACCCCGCTCTTCCCGGAACTCGCCAGGGTAAAGCTCGTCGATTTCCGCGCGGTCATCATGGATTCGAAGCGGGGCACCAGCACCGACGTTGAGGTGACGATCCTTTTCACCGACGGGATCAGCGTGTGGAAGGTGCACTCGCTCTCCGAGAACATCAACGCGGCGTCATTCAACGTGCTGATCGACGGTTTCGAGTACGCGGTCCTCCTGCACGCCGAAGGCAGGAAAAAGAAGTGAACGCCCGCTACTTGCGCAGGTCTTCGCGGTAATAATCGAGGCTGTAGGGGATGGATTCGTCCAGGACCGGCTCGCCGCCCTCTCCCGGCCGTTTGAAGGAGCGGGCCAGGTTCACCCGGGCGAACTCGTTGTCGGTGTTGATCTGCTGCGCCCAGTCGATCGATTTCCAGTAGCTGATGTCGCTCCTGGCCTCGTTGTTCAGGGCCTGGTACACGGCGCCCACGTTGTTGTACGCCGCCGAGAGGAACAGTATCATCTTCACGTGCCCCTCGAGGTCACGCCGCGCGATCTTCATCCTGTCCATGTCGTATTCATACGCCGAGATGAGCTTCAGGTACTCGCCCTTGGCCGCGTCGTAGCTGCCCATGTGGTAGAAGGCGTTCCCCAGGGCGAACATGATCTCCGGCTTCTCCACAAAGTCCTCGTAGAGATTGAGCCACTGGTCCAGGGCCTTCCGGTAGAGCCTGCCCAGGTAGTAGACCCGGCCGAGGTTGTAGTGCACCTCCGACGATTCATATCCCTCCTGCAGGGCCTTCTCGTACTTGTCACGCGCGATCTGGAAATTGGCGAGCCGGTCGGTTTCCTGTTCCGTCTCCTCGTCCTCCAGGTCGCCGTAGCGCATGCGCACCTTGTCAAAATAATAATAGAAGATGTTACCGAGAAGGGCGTACGACTTGCCGGTGCTCTCGGTCTCCCTGTAAAAATCCTCGCGCGTGAAATCCGGCGGGTTGCCCGCCGCCGTGATGGCGCGGTTCAGCGTCTCGTAGGCCTTCACCGGCTCGCGCGACTGGTAATAGTACTCGCCCATGAGGTGCAGGGCGCCGAAATAATCGGCGTTGTAGTTGTCCTTCGAAAGCCTGATCGCCTTCTCGAGGTGTATCTTCATCAGCTTCAGGTTGTTCTGCGCCCTGTTCAGGCGCGCGTACTGCAGGTGCAGGGGCGGGTAGTTCTCATCGCGCTTGTTCAGCGCTTCGAGCACCCCGTACACGGCGGGGAAGATGTTGTCATCGGCGTCCTTGAAGCGCGTTGACTGGACGCCGTAATCGATCCGCACGTTGGCGTCTGCCGATTTCTGCTTATCGAGGTAATAGGACGCCAGCTTCGCCAGCAGCGCCGACGGCGCCTTTTCCATCATGTTCCTGTCCGCGAGCTGCGCGTGCACATCGACCACCTTTTCAAACACGTCGCGCTCGATGTAAAGGTTCAGCAGGCCCGAATACCCCACCTCGGAATCAGGCTCGAGCCGGACGATATCCTCGTAATACTTCTTCGCCTTGAAGTAGTCGCGCTGGAAAAAATAGGCGTTGCCGATGCCGAAGAGCGCGGTTATGTTCTCCTTGTCCCGGGTCAGGACACGGCGGTAGAACTCGATCGCCACGTCAAGCTGCGACCACTCCTCACGCCTCTTCCCGCTGCCGGGATAATACCACCGGTCGATGTTGAGCCGGATGCCGCTGTAGAACTCCGGCCGGCACCCTGGAGTAAAAATAGCCGAGGTCGTTCAGCAGCGAGAGGTCATGGGCCCGTTCCTTGCCGCTCTGGATCGCATACAGCCTGTTCAGCTTCTGGATGGAGAACAGGTATTCCTTCTTGTCGAAATAGGCGCGGGAGTACGCGGTGTACCCCTCGGCGAAGTCCTTGATGTAATTTTCGTCCACGTCGCGGAAGATCTTTTCCGCCTTCGCGTAGTCTTTCGGCTTTTTCATGTAGTCGCCGCTCTCGCGGATGAGGGCCGAGCCCTCGCGTATCATGCGCCGCGCCATGAAGGGCTTGTATATGAACTGGTAGCCGACGATCGCCAGGATGCAGGCGGTGGCCACCGCCCCGCCGACGATCTTGGTCATGGTGAAGAGGCGCCTCTGGCGGTCCCTGCCCATCGCCGTGTACTCGGGACGGGCGGTGATCACCCTTCGCCCGGGGGCTGCCCGGCCCGGCCCGACCGGGATCTCCTTCTTGAGCTTGTTTTCGAGGAAACGGCGGACATCGCTTTCCGGCGCCCCGGAGAGGATCATGGTGATGAGCTGCCGCGTGTCCCTGGGTGACATGAGATCATTTATCACCGTGTCCTTCACGGCCTGGCGGACAGACGGTGAAAAGAGCAGGATCGACTTCGTCAGCCGCTTCAGGTCCCGGTCGGAGAGATCGATCCCGTCTCCCCCCGCGGCGGCAGCGGCCGGCCGCGCGGGTTTTTCCGGCCGGACCTCTTCTTCGAGCATCTCTATCTCAAACGGCTCTTCGTCGGCCGCGGGCGTCTCCTGCGCGGCTGTCGTCACCCGGGCCTCTTCCTTCTGCTTTACCTGGCTCAGTATGTCCCTGGTGGGCCTGACAAGCGGCTCCTCGCGGAATTCCCCCATGTCCTTGATCGATGCCAGGTCTTCGTCGGTGAGCTCGTCCATGGACGGCCCCGCCGCGGGGCCAGGCTCGTCTTCGATATTGATGGCGGGCACGTCAGCCGCGCGCGTCTCGGGCATCTCGACTTTATCATCAAACGATATTTCTGAAAGATCGGGTATATCGGTCGGTATCTCTTTTCCGATACCCGCATCCGGGGCCGGCGCGGCGGGGGCGGGCTCCGTCTCAATATCATCCAGCAGCGCCATCTCTTCGGGCAGTGCCTCTTCCTCGATGACCGGTGCGACCGGTGCGCCCCCCTTCATCGCCGGGGGCATGTCGAAGCGCGGCGTCTCGCGCCGCGCGGGGCCCTTCTCCCCGGCAAAGGTATCGGCCGGCGCGCGGTCCGCGCGGTCGAGGGATTCCGGCTCGTCCCTGGTGAGGCGGTCCAGCTCGTCAAGCGGCGTAAGCCTCTCCTCCCCGGCCTGCGCGGGCCCGGGTGACGGCTTTTCCGGGACTTCCTCCATTTCGAGCGAGAGGTCTTCGAGCGGTTCGGGCGCCGGCGTTCCCTTGATCCCCGGGAATTTTTCCTCCACCTCGTGGAGCAGGCCGGTTATGTCCTCGACGGGGACGGCGCCCTCTCCTGCGGGGGCCGCCGGTGTTTTACCCGCTGCAAGGTGATCGAAATCGGTTAAGGGCAGCGCGAGGTCTTCCGGCTCGCTGAAGGAGTCGGGCGCGGGGTGATAGTCTTCTTCCGCGACGGCGCGCGGCGGCGCTTCCTCCCGCTCGCTGACGGCCGCCTCGGTATGCGCCGGCGCCGGCTCGCGCGCCGCGACGGGCTTCCTCCCGCTCCGCGCGACCAGGTCAACGATCCGCTCGATCTCCTCGAGCTCTTCGGAGGTGTATGATATCTCTTCGACTTCAGCCATTCTTGTTCCCGGTACCGGTATTTGGCCCTCAAGACGCGACATAATCAGCTATACACGCGTACTCAATAAAAATCAATCAATTTTTACCATCGCCCGGGCAGGGGGCCCTCGCGGTGAACTTCCGCCGTGTCGCCGGGCCGGCCGTAAAACAGGCCGCTAATTTTCGATGTTCCCGATATTAATATAAATATTTTCATTACAAGTATCGACATATTTATCATAAGAATACACTATATAATATTTTTACACTGCGGCCATTTTCCCGGGAGAGCGGAACGGGCCGACAATTAATCGTAATGAATAATCGACAATGCGTCGATTTCCTGATATAGAGATGCCGCAAAAAAAATAATGTTCCGTGGGGATTCCAGAGGTCCGCGTATATGAGATATAAAGCCCTGATTGCCGCACTGCCGCTCCTGTTCCTCTCCTTCAGCTATGACGACGCGGGAATGAGGACCATCTACCAGAGCTCGCTCCGCTCGCTCAGCCGGAGCGACGCGCCGCAGGCGGTACGGCTGGTATACTCGGGCCGCAGGCCGGGGCAGAGCATGCTGGCCCCGGAGGGGACGCTCTTCTCCTACCGGAACAGGGGCGCCCGGTCGGTCCATATCGCGGGGAATTTCCGCGCCTGGAAGACCGTTCCCATGGAGCGCTCCGCCGGCGGCGTGTGGTACTATTTCCTGCCCGCGGGCGAACGGGGCCGGGAGATCACCTACAAGTACCTGGTGGACGGCACCTGGATCACGGACCCGCAGAACCAGGAGCGGGTCGATGACGGCATGGGCTCCTACCTGTCGGTGGCCGTTCCGGCAGTGAAGACCGAGGGCCGTCAGGTCACCTGGCGGAGCGTCGGTAAAAACACCGTGGAGTTCCGCGTATGGCGGCCCGGCGCCTCCATCGTGTCCCTCGTCGGCGACTTCAACCACTGGAACCCGGAGGACGACCTGCTCACAAAGGGCCGGGACGGCATCTGGCGCCTCAGGAAAAAACTCTATCCCGGCATCGGGTACCGCTACAAGTACATAATCGACGGGGAATGGTCGCCCGACACCTATAATGAAAAGTCCGCCTCCGATGACACGGGCGAGGTCTGCTCGGTGATCGAGATCAAGAAGTAAGCCTTTCACGCTCAGGCATCACTGAAAAAATTGTTATAGTTAACCAACATACGGGATGCAACCCCGCATGTATTATTAAAATGTTTCCCCCCGGCCGGCATACCAATAAAAATATTGTATTTGACAATTTGCCTCTATCCGTGCAGAGTATGGGGCATGGAAAATATATCCTACCAGGAAAAGGGCAACAGGATCACCGTCACGGCCCGGGGCGAATGGAACCTGGCGAACATCAAGGAGATGGAGCAGGCCTTCAGCGACATGCTGGCGAAGAAGCCGGGCCTCATCGCCATTGACTGCAGCGAGCTGATCGGCGTCGATTCAACCGCCATCGCCACGCTGGTGAAAATATTGCGGAAATCAAAAGAGACGGACATCAAGCTCATCTTCTTCGACCTGAGCCCCGGCATACAGCACACCTTCGAGCTCATGACCCTGAACAAGTTTTTCACCATCATGACCGGCGAGCGGTTCAGGGAAGAATTCGGGGGATAGGCGGAAGGATAAGTAAAATAATTACCGCAATTATTGTTCAAAATAAAAAAAGGGAGGCACATGCCACCCTTTTTTTATTAAAACATTCCGATTGGTCAATCAAAAGTTACAAATGCAACACCAGGGCTGGCTATACTCGCTGCAGAAAATTCCTGGGCTGTATTCGCCATATTATATAGAGGGTGCTCACAGCAGCACCGGAGGGATAACTGGAATTTTCCGGGCAATCTGCAGCAGCAGGCATACCATCACAAACACATCCCTGAGTAGAGTTGAAATATCCATAATTACCAAAGGATTGTTAAAAGCGGAAGACAAACCCGGTCATTTTTCGCACTATCACTCCAGCCCCAGAGCGCGGTACTGTAACTCGGGGAAGCTTTTTGTGCTATAAAAGCCAGCGTGTAATATGTATTTCCAGGAGCCGGCATGCACAGGTATACATATGGGCAATATCAGAGCCATCGACATGACGTATATACCAGGCCGGTGACATTATAATTCGTCCCGTCATCAATCATTTTTCCGCGCCCGCTATTGGATATGAGTGACCGTTCCGCCAGAGTGGTTGTTTTCCAGGGATGCCCGCTGGAATGAGATGTGCATTATTGTCTCAGCAGCCGGTTTCGTATTCTTGCCTTCAAAAACTCCGTCGCTGACAAACATCGTCCCCGCGTTTCAAAATAATAGGGCCTGACGATAAGAAGACACCCATTGCCGCCTGACGAATCGCTCAGATTGTCAAAAAACAACTGGAATATCTCAGTGCCGCCGGCGTCGCTCGTGGTCCCATGCTTGATTTGAATAACGTTCGTATAATCAACCGGACCGATATCAACTGAGCTTGTCGCGGATTTACATCCATGATTAATAGCTCACATAAAACCAATAGATCCGTTCCGACAATTGGGCCATTTAAATCAATGCTATAATTCAGCAACAAACCCCATCTGTGTATAGAATTGTAAAGCGTATTAAAGGTTTGCGATGCTGCCCGGATAGCGTTGCAATGCTTCTGACACCCTGCCAGCCAAGTGAATCAGCAAAGGCGTTATTAAATCCTGTCGAATTTATGACAAGCTTGGACGGATCGGCCTTATCGGAACCCACATGGGAAATGCCGACAAAGATCGCAATAACCATCGTTGCGACCGCCACCAACTTCATGATTTTAAAATTACATTTTTTTCTTTTATTCATGTCCCGCCCCCTACTCTGCCACGCCTTTTGGAATCACCGGAAAAAACGTCTGCTGGCCGGCGTTCAGCAGCAGCAGGGTGGATGCCGGACTCAACGACTTCTTCTCTTCTTTACAGCCGGTCAGGGCAACAAGTCCCGGGCCCAGCGCGCACACCAGCAGGACCAGAATCAGCTTTACTCTCATGGATAACAACCTCCCGTCATATCATATAGTTTACACATGGATCGGCCAACAGTTCAGCAGCCAGGATACAATTACGACAGGCATACCCTTGACCTCGCCGGTGCGCCCTCGTCTTTATGCGCACCATATGAAAATACTCCACCGGTGGAGCAATGTCAAATTTTTTCATGTTTTCCGGCCCGGACAGGCCGCATTTTCGAGTTTAAAGGTGAAAAACACGGGGTCAGAGTAAAAATATTTAATCATTTATTCGATGAGTGTTAATAAAAAGGGGCGGTAATCTGCCCATTACCGCCCCTGCTTCAATAATATTATGGGAGGGTCAGAGCAACTAACGATCAGTTAACCTTCAGCACGTCCCTGATGATTTCCTTGAAAACGCTCTTCGGGAGCGCGCCGGCCGCCATCTGCGGCTTGTCGCCGACCGGTATAAAGAGGAGGCTCGGCACGCTCTGCACGCCGAACGCCCCGGCCACCTCCCGCTCGCTGTCGGTATTGATCTTGTAAACGTTGATCTTGCCCGCGTACTCGTCCGACAGCTCCTGCAGCACGGGCGCCACCATCTTGCACGGCCCGCACCAGTCCGCGTAAAAATCAATTATCGCGGGAAGCTCTCCCTTATAATTCCATTCCGTGTTCGTTTCGAAATCAAAGACTTTTTCCTTAAAGGTGTCCTTCGTCAGTTGTTCCATTATTATCCTCGCCGTATCGCGCACCATGCGCGTCATGTATTTTAGTATTTTAACAATATCTATAATACATAAAATATACCGTTTCGTCAAGTGGTGGAATGAAAAAATTTAATAAAAATGCATGCCTGCATGAGATCCTGCACCCCGGAAGGTGTAGAACCCCCTGTCCCCCATAGGGGGCACGGGTGAAGGAGCTGAAAAACCCCCTGTCCCCCATAGGGGGCACGAATCAATGGGTGTATTATTAGAAACATGAAGGATATGATTAAAATGAAAAGGTCGTCGCGTAAAAAAATAATGCTGTGACTATTTTATAATAATGCAGTGATCGGCAAGATAATGATAAGATCATTACAAAAAGCATGATCTCGCATGCCCCCTTCGGGGGACAGGGGGGAGTTTCGCAATTTTCGTATAACACACAAAATTTTACTGGACACATCTTCACTATTGCCCTATTTCATTTAAAGCCCGGATTTATGAAATTTTCGCCCGCCGGAAAAATTTTTTGTAATATCCGACAAAAAACCACTACTACAGTAAGGAGCATCGGGGAGGATGCTGCTCTCGAAGAAAGAACGGGAATTCAGGAGACTCTACAGCGACTACTACCCGATGGTACTGAACGCGCTTGTCGCGCGGGTGGTGAACCGGGAAGACGCTGAAGACATCTGCCACGAGATATTCGTGAGCTTCTACCGCAAATTCGACGAGGTGCGCGACCCGCGCAGCTGGCTCCTCGGCGCCATGAGGTTCTGCATCTCGAACTATTACCGCAGGGGAGAGGGGTCTGACTCCGGCAGCATCGACATCGACAACATGGAGGACAACGTCTATCTCGCGTTCGAGAACGGGTTCAGGGACCTCCGGATCATCATACACGAGGCAATCGGGGATGCGCGGAATTACCGGGACGAAAAGGAGCGGATACTGTTCGATCTCGTGGCGATAAATCATTATTCGTACGACCGGGCGGCGAAGCACCTCGGCCTGACCAGGCGGCAGGCGCACTACAAGTACCGGCAGGTGACGCGCAGGATACTGGAGCGCCTGAAATCCAGGGGCATCACGAGCATAGAGGACCTGCTATGAACAAGCGCGATCAGGAAACATTGCTTCTTGAAAAGCTCCTGGACAGGTACCGCTTCGCCAGGCCCGTGCCGCCCGATCTCCAGGATTCTATCCTCGAATCGAAAAAGGGGATTTTTGTCCGCGTCCTGAAAACGGCCGGCGCGTTCACCGCCCTCTACGGCGCGTTCCTCCCGCTCTACTTCGCGCTCAAAAAGGCGGGGGCCGGCGTCCTCATCGCAAAGATCCTGATAACCTGCGCGGCCGTCGCATCGGTCTCGTACGGGGCCTACTACGCCCTCACCTCGCGCGGCGCCGACCCGGCCCCACCGCCCGCAGCGCCGCTCTCCCTCGACGACATCCGCTCAAACTATGAATGGGTCGACCGTATCACTCTCTACAACGGGAAAACCGTGGAGGGGGCCATCACCTCGCGCGGGGAGACCTACACCGTGCTCACGACCGGCGGCATCATGCGCATACCGCGGAACCAGATTAAGACCGTGCGGCCGCTGAACATGCCGCCCCAGGAGCAGGGCCCGGACGGCGGCGCCCGTGCCCCGGAAAGATCGGGCGGCGAGTGACAGGCGCATGGCGCGCGGACTGATCTACTCCCTTGCCGCAGCGGCGCTCGTCACCCTGCTGCCGGCCCCGCGGACTTCGGCCGAGTGCGTGTTCCTGAAAAACGGGGACATCGTGCGGGGCCGCATCCTCAGCGAAACCGGCACCTCCATCACCGTGAAGCCCCCTGACGGCGCGGCGCGCGCCATCGGCCGGGGGCAGGTGCTCCGCATACTGTACACCGATATCTATCTCGGCAGGGTGGTGGTCCGGCTCACCGACGGCTCCTCCCGGGAAGCGTACATGGTTGACGAGAACGCCGATGCCTACATCTTCCGCGACCGGCTTGACCGGGTCGAGGAGTACGCCCTGCCCCGGAAGAAGGTGCTCTTCATCGCGCGGACCAACCCCACGGACCTCCGCGGGAAGGCCGACACGACGTCGATAGGGGTGGCCTGGTTCCCTCCCTACAAGCCGCCGCATTCCTACCGCGTCTATTTCAGGGAAACGGGGAGCGCCCGGTGGGAGACCGCGGGGAGCACCCGGCGGCGTTCGTACACCGTGCGCGGCCTGAAGAAAAAGAGCGCCTACGCGCTCAAGGTGACCGCCCTCGACGGGGAGGGCGGCGAGTCCCTCCCCACCGATGAAATCGTGGTCATGACCAACACGCCGCCCGGCCCGCCCCGGGGCGCCCGGCTCGCGCGCCTGCCCCTTGACAGCGGGAAGCTCCCGGTGAGCATCACCTGGCGGCCGGCCGTGGACCCTGACGGCGCGGTCGTGAACTACCGCGTCCTCGCCCTGGGCGGCACGGCGCCCGTACCGGCGGGGGAGACGGCCGGCACCGCCTTCAGCGTGGCGGGCCTCGATCCCGGCGTCACCCACCGGTTCGCGCTGCGCGCCGTTGACAACGACGGCGATGAATCCGGCGACGCGCTGGTGAACACCCGGGTGATAGAGTTCGACATTGCCGTGCGGGGGAGCTTCCTCATGCCGGTGCGCGACCTGGGCGTGATGCTCCACCCGGGGTACGGCGGCATGGCGCTCTTCTCTGCCGCGAACTTCCCGGCCTGGTGCCTGAATATCGGGCTGGGAAGCGGCTGCTTCTATTTCACCGGCTGGGGAAGGTCGGTGGGCGAATCGTACATCGTCCCGATGGTCGCCGCCGCGAGCTACCGCTTCATGATCACCGACGCCTTCTCTATCGCCCCGGAACTCTTCGGCGGGTGCGCATTCATAAAAATCGGCTATTCAAAAAGAAACGCCGGGGTGCACGGGCTGGTCTACCCGTCGCGGCAGGGGTACGAGCCGTTTGTCATGGCCGGGCTCACGCTCTCATACACGGTGCAGGGCAGGTACTCGTTCTCCCTGGGCGCGGATTACGGCATGGTCATAGAGAAGCGCACGCTCATGGATTTCATCGCTTTTAACGCGGGGTTCGGGGCGCGGATATGAACGGCGGACGGCGACGGGGCGCGGTGCCGCGCGCCGGCCGCCATCAGAGGAAATAGAGCTCCTTGTCGCCGAGGACCGTGAAGCCGGCGTCCCGCAGGGCCTTCTCGGTCTTTTTCGTGTCGCTCACCTGGAACACGAACACCGCCTCGTTGCTCCCGCGGATCGTGAAGCCGTAGGCGTCATCGACGTTGATGTTGTTTTTCGACAGGACCGACGACGCCTTGTGGAGGCCGCCCGGGCTGTCGTCGATCTTCACCGCCACGATCTCCTTCAGGGTCGCGGCGATGCCGTCGGCCTTGAGGGCGTTGCACCCGTCAACCGGCCGGTCCGCCAGTATCTTGATGATGCCGTAATCGCCGGAATCGGCGATGGTGATGGCCCTCATGTTGACGCCGCTCCTGCCGAGGATGCCGGAGATGCGCTCTATCTTTCCCGGCTTGTTTTCTGCGAAGATGGATATCTGCTGCGGCATATGGACCTCCCTATATCTTCCTGTTGTCGATGACCCGGACCGCCTTGCCCGTGCTCGGCGGCAGCGATCCCGGCTCCAGAAACTCGATGCGCGGGTTCACGGTGATGAGGGCCTTGAGCTCTTCCACGACCTTCTTCTTGAGCCGCTCCAGCGCCTTCAGGTCGCCCTGGAACATCTTGGAGTATATCTCGACCCGGATGTGCAGCCGGTCCAGGTTCTCGTGGCGGTCGAGGACGATCTGGTAGTTGTTCCCCACCTCCGGTATCTTCATCAGCACCGACTCTATCTGCGACGGGAACACGTTCACGCCGCCCACGATGAGCATGTCGTCGGTGCGCCCCTTGATCCGCTCCATGCGCCGGTGCGTCCTGCCGCACGCGCACCGCTCGGGGATGATCCGCGTCAGGTCGCGGGTGCGGTAGCGGATGATGGGCATCGCGGCGCGGTTGATGTGGGTGAGCACCAGCTCGCCCGCCTCGCCGTCCGGCAGGCGCTCCCCGGTGTCCGGGTCTATAATTTCAGGGATGTAGAAGTCCTCCCAGATGTGCATGCCGCACTGCTCCTCGCACTCGAAGGAGACGCCGGGGCCGTTCATCTCCGACAGCCCGTACGAGTTGTACGCGGTGAGCCCCCACTGCTCCTGGAGCTTGTTCCGCGTCTCCTCGGAATAGGGCTCGGCGCCCAGGTAGGCGCGCTTCACGCCCAGGTCAGGCGGGCGGATCCCCTGTTCGGCGACCACGTCCCCCAGGTGGAGGGCGTAGCTCGGGGTGATGTGGATCGTCGTCGTGTGAAAGTCCTGCATGAGCTGGATCTGCTTCAGGCTGTTCCCCGAGGACGCCGGGATCACCATGCAGCCGAGGCGTTCCGCTCCGTAGTGGAGGCCCAGCCCGCCGGTGAAGAGGCCGTATCCCATCATGTTCTGGAACACGTCGTCGCGGGTGGTGCCGGAGGCCATCATGCTGCGGGCGATCAGGTCGGCCCAGTCAGAGATGTCCTGCGCGGTGTAGAAGATGACCGTCGATTTGCCCGTGGTGCCCGAGGAGGCGTGCATGCGCACGATCTCGCTCCGGGGGACCGCCACCATGCCGTCAGGATAGCTCAGGCGCAGGTCGGCCTTGGTGGTGAACGGGAGGTCTTTCAGGTGATCGAGCGACGAAATGTTCTGTACGTTGATGTTATGTTCTTTGAAAACTTTTCGATAAAAGGGGGTGGAAGCGGCGTCGCTGAGGGCCTTCGAGAGCTTTTTAAACTGCAGGGACTCCAGCGCTTTCCGGTCTATGGTCTCTATCTCTTTGTTCCAGAACATGGGGCACCTCGGAATCGCCAGTCGCGATGCGCCTATCGTCGCGCCGTATATTTTTCTGTCAATGAAATATTTGACGTGATTACGCGATCCCTTTTTCCGCCATCACCTCTTTCAGCAGGTCGATGCGGTCCGTGACGATGCCGTCGATCCCCCAGTCAATAAGCCGGCGCATGTTCCCGGGCCGGTTGATGGTCCAGGCGAGCACCGGGATGCCGCGCCGGTGCGCCGCGGTGATAAGGCGCTGCGTGACGACCCTGAAGGTCCGGCCCGGGCGCTCCCCCTCCCACTCGTAGCTCCCTCCCCCGATGACCTCGGGGACAAGGAGCGCGTCACCCCGCCGTCGGACCGGCATGCCGAGCTTCTGCGCCGCGAGGAGCCGGAGCGTCTCGTTCCGCGAATAGGCGGTGATGATGTGCGGGAAGTTCTTCCGGACATACCGGATGATATCATCGTAAAACGATCCGATGACCACCCGCCCCGACGCCCGGTGCTTCGCGATGATCATGACGGCCTCCCGCGCCGCGCCGGTGTCCCGGTCCTTGATGTCGATTGAGAACCTGGCGCCGGGAAACGCCGACAGGGCCTCTGAAAGGAGGGGGACGCGGTGCCCCGCGCCCCGGAAGGGATAGGTCGCGCCGCCGTCGAAGGAGATGTTGTACCCGGCGTCAAGCGAGAGGACGTCGGCGGTGGACCAGTCGCGCACCCGGCCGGCGCCGTTCGTCCCGGCGTCAAGGAATTCATCGTGGATGATGACGATGCCGCCGTCGCCGGTCTGGCGCACGTCGGTCTCGAGCAGGCAGCCGGGCAGTATCTCGCGGGCGCGCCGGAAGGCCTCGAGGGTGTTTTCCGGGAACTCGCGGGACGCCCCGCGGTGCGCCGCGGGCGTGAACCCGGCGAAGAACGCGGCGCCGCGGCCGGGGTGGTCGGTGGCACGTTTCATACTTGCAGCATCGTATCCAGCAGTTCCGCCGCGGAGCGGATATATCCGGCGCAGGCCCCGAATTTTCCAAGGCGCCGCGCCTCGAGCAGGCCGCTCTCGGTGGTGATGTCGAAGTCGAGGAGCCTGCGGCACATGATGTCTCCGTTGCGCTTCCTGAATTCATCGATAAAATCGCGCGCCAGCTCGTTGATGCGGTCCCGCCTGTCGCGCTCCGCGGTCCCCTCGCCGTGCTTCAGCCCGATCGCCATGACCGCGCCGGTCAGCGCCCCGCATATCCCCTGGGTATGGCCGATGCCGCCGCCGAAGGGCGACGCGATGCGGACGCAGGTCCCGGCGTCAAGGCCGCACAGGGGGCCGTACACGCTGAGCACCGATTGGGCGCAGTTCATACCTTTTTCGAAATATGCAACTGCTTTGTCGGGATTATTCATGGAGGCACTTCCTGTTTTTTTTCAGTTACGCTTTTATCGTATTATTTTATAAAAGTCAAGTGTTATAATGGCGCAGGAACAAGGCGTCGTCTCCTGAGGTACGACATGGAACAGGTCGAACCTTCCTGATCCGCGGGCAGTATTACTTCTTGACTTTTCGTAAGGAACGTTATAGCATACCAGCCAGCTGCCGGATAAATGTTCCTTCATTATACGAATTGTCAGGAGATGCACTGGTGAGTAACATCGAAAAAACAGAGCCGAACCCTGCGCCGGATTTTCAGCTGGCGGACAGCAACGGACAGCCGGTACAACTTTCGGATTATAAAGGGAAAAAAATCGTCGTCCTTGTGTTCAACCGGGGTTTTGCCTGACCATACTGCCGGAGGCACATGGCACAGTTGCGCCAGGAATATGATGAATTCGTGAAGCGGGGGGCCGAGGTCATCGCCATAGGTCCGGAAAGCGCACAGGCCTTCTCTGAATGGTGGCATGAACACCGGATGCCTTTTGTGGGCCTCGCGGACCCGGACCACAGCATATCAAGGCTCTACGGACAGCAGGTCAAAATCCTCAAACTCGGCCGGATGCCCGCGCAGCTGATCGTTGACAAAAAGGGGATGATACGCTACAAGCATTACGGAAATTCAATGTCCGATATTCCCGAAAACGGCGATCTGCTTGCGGTACTGGACGACCTGAACAAAGAATAAATACGCCTGGATACCGGGGTACCGGGCGGATAATTCACACGCCCGCCATGGGGTGCGGCGTCACGCCGCAAGTATCTTGACATGACACCAGAATCAGCCATCATGCTGACAAGAATGCCGGAGACACACAATGAAAACAAACAATATCACACGCACCGTCCTTGCAGCCCTTTTGACGATCATCCCCCTCGCCGGCGCGGCCGCCCTCGAGGTTGACGTGGACGAAATCCGCACCAGGCGGGTCGAGTTCATCAACTACAAGGGCGACCCGAAAAAGGCCGACCCGCTCAGCGAGGTCGAGGCGATCGGCAGACAGCTCTCGAAGGGAAGCGACGCCGGCACCGTCCGCTTCCACATGAAATATTCCATCATCCGCGCCGTCTCCAAAGAGGAGCCGGACAAGTACTCCGCCGACATCTTCTCCATCGACAGGGACGCGAAGGTCGGGCACATCGACACGGTGCGGCGCATCGCGATGGCGTACCTGTCGTCGCGCTACGGCTATTCGCGGAAGGACGGCCGCACGCTGGCACTGTTCCTTTCTTACTACAACGCGGTGCACCGCGGCGACATCGCCTACTTCGGATCAAAGTACAAGGGCGTCGTCATGAAGCACATAGCGGCGCGGAACGCGGGCATCTCCACGAAATACTGGGAGTGGCCCGGCGCGACGAAGATGCTGATCCCCCTCACGGAAGAGGCGCAGAAGGGGAAGCTTGACGCCATACAGCCGGACGTCCTTTCCGACAGGAAGACCATCGACCAGCTCCGCAAAAGCGACAAAAACATACCCGACCGCAAGAACATGGCCGACCTGCGGGAGCGCACGCTGGAGAAGGATACGGACGAGCTGAAAAAAAAGCAGAAGCAGCTGGAGCAGGAGAAGGAAGCGCTGGACAGGAAAAAGAAGCAGGTCAAGAAAAAGGAAGAGGACCTGAAAAAGGAAAAAGAAGAGACAAAAAAAATAATCGAGCCTGAAAAACGCAGGGAAAAAGAGAAGGAGATCGAGAAAAAGGAAAAGGAGCTCGCGGCAGAAAAGAAAGAGACGCAGAAGCAGGAAGAAACGTCAAAGAAAAAGGAAAAGACGGTCGCCGATGAGAAGAAAAAGCTCGAAGAGCGCAAGAAGAGCATTGACGACGAGAAGAAGCAGATAAAGAAGGACGAGATCAGCCGCGACATCAAAAAGGACCCGGCAGGGGCGAAGAAGAAGCTCGAGGAAAAGGAGAAGGAGCTCGACAAGCGGGAGGACAAGCTCCGCGAGAAGGAGCTGGACAAGAACATCTACGCGGGCAAGCTCTATTACCTGAAGATCCAGGAATACCTCGACGGCGGGCATTACAACAACAACCTGTACATGATCAACGCCTCAACCCGCAAGATCATGTTCAAGTCGCCGGTGGAGAACATCTGCGGGAACAGGTACGACGTCTATTCCGGCGGGATCGTCATCATTACGCACCGGGGGAGCCACACCTCCGGGCACCGGCTCACCCTGGTCGACAAGGACACCCTGCAGGCGAAGATCTACGGCGACGACAACATCTTCTGGCGGAGCTTCATCGAGATCCGGGACGGCTTCATCTACGCGATTACCTACGACAGCGGCGTGTACCACCTGGGCCGCTTCGACGGGAGCCTGAAGCTCGTGGCGAAGTCGAAGGAGGAGCTGAGCGAGAACACCTTCATCAGCTTCTGGGACAACTACATCTACATCAACCGCCAGGACAAAAAGATCATCGTCCTGAACAGGGACGACCTGACATTCATCGACGAGGTGAAGCCGTGACGCATTGCCGGTGACGGCGCCCCCGCGAAGCCGCCGCGCTACGCAATCTTGAACTGGTCCATCTTGTTCTTGAGTATATCGGCGATTTTCGCGTTTTCGTCGGTGTTCGCGGTGATCTCCTCAGAACCGGCGCTTATGGTCTGGGTCAGCTCGTTGATCCTCGTCACCGAATGCACGACCTCGGTGATGGCGGTCTTCTGCTCCATGGTGGCGCTCTCGATCTCCTGCGACTTTGCCTTGACCTCGGTGGCCTCCCGGTCGACCATGGCGTTCATCTCCTCCTGCTTCTGCATGATGCCCGCTATCTTCTGCACCATGCCGTTCATTTCGTCGATGCCGGCGCTGATCCTGCCGATCCGTTCCACCACGTCAGTCACGCCCGAAAGCCCCTTCCGTATCTCGCCGTCGGTCGTCTTGATGAGCCCGTCGATGTCCTTCACGCTTGAGGCGGTATTGTCCGCCAGCTTCGAGATCTCGTCGGCGACGACCGCGAACCCCCGCCCCGCGTCCCCCGCCCGCGCGGCCTCGATGGAAGCGTTCAGCGACAGGAGGTTGATTTTATCCGAGATGTCCTGGATTATGTTCACGATACTCGTCATCTGCTGCGAACCGGCGTTGATGGTAAGCATGCTCTGGTTCATCTGCCGGAGCGATTCCTCGCCCCGTTTCGCTTCTGCCGTGATGCCGGAGGCAAGCGACGAGGCGCTCGATATGTTTTCCGAGAGCTCGCGGATAATGCCGGTCATCTCGCCCATCCGCTCGATGAGGGACATCAGGCTGTCCAGCTGCCCCTGCGCGCCGCTGGCTATCCCGTCCATGCCGGCCGATATCTCCTCGATGGTGGCGGTCACCTCCTCGACCGTGGCGGCCTGGTTCTGCGTCACCTCCGAAAAGGAGGTGGTGATCTCCGAGGTGTTGCGGCTGGATTCATCAAGCTTCGTCGAGATCGAATTGATGTCGGACATCATCGAGGAAATGTTTTTTTTCATGATATACACGGTCTGGTTGATGTCCGTCAGCTCGTCTATGACGGCGAAGACGCTCTTCTGCACCGCGAGGTCGCCGCGGCCGATGCTGTCGAGGAAGCCGGAGATGAGCCCCATCTTCACGCTTATGGAGCGCCAGAGGACCGTCACGAGGCTGAACGCGACGATAACGCCGAAAAGGACGATGCCGCCCAGCTTCAGGTATGAGACGTGCGACTCGATTTTGGCGGATTCCAGCACCACCGAGTAGTAGCCGTTGAAGCCCACGGCCGGTATCACCAGTATGAGTATGATGGAGAGAAATATCCTCGTCATCAGGTTCATGCGAAACCCGAATTTCTTCAAGACGATGCGGTGGAACAGCCCCTTGTTGAGCAATTTCTGAAAGTAGAGCTCCGTGAGGAGGAAGAACAGCATCCCCCCGAGCGGCGGTATGACGATCATGATAAAATAGATATTGATCTTCTGCATCGGGCTCAGGTCGGCCAGCATGCTGAAGGGGATGATCGCCACGGCAAGCCCGAACACCCACTGGAGCGCCGAATTGAGGGCATGGACATAGGGAAGGGAGAAGAACCTCCGCTGCGCCCGGGCGTACACCTCCTCCGGCACCGCTTCGTCCCTGAGCAGCAGGGCAAAATATTTCACGACCGGCGCGACGATGACACGGTCCGCTATGTTCGTCGAGACCAGCGAAATGACAACCGCGATCCCCACGCACCTGAAAAATATTACGAGCTGCGGCGGGTTCAGGTTGAAGTTGGTCCACACATAGAGCACCAGTGCGGGAATGAGCACCAGGTAACTGACGGTTTCGGTTGAAAGGATGAACACTTTTGTAAAATTTTTAATGTCCTTGCGGAACGCTTCGATAGTTTCCATGCGGGAATACTCCATAATCATTGGTCGGCGACCAAGACGGGTTTTAAAAATCAGACGCAGACGTAAACATTCAATCGAATTTTGTTTATATTGCAAGGAAAAAAATATTCCGCGATGAACGTGCGGCCTCCCCGCCGCTCCCGCCATGCGGTTTATTTCATGATTTCATAGATGGTCAGCACGGCCAGGCCGCCCAGGCCGACCGATGTCGCGAGGAAGCTCAGGGTGCTGATGATCCCGAATAACGAGGTAGCGCGCTTTTCGACATCGGGCTTTATCGAGAGAAACAGCTGCAGTGAGGGGTTGGTGAAGGCTCCGATGCAGGCGGGCACGACAAGGCAGTACGGCATCTCCTGGTTCAATGCATAAAATGAAAAGAGCAGCAGGGCCATGACCGGATACTCCATGTGTCCTTTCACCAGCCTGATATCATCCTTGATGATGCTGACAGCGGGGACCAGTGCGAGGTACCGCTTTGCGACGATCAGCCAGCCGGTTGCAATCGACAGGATGATCAGGAAGGAGCCGGTTATCACCAGTAGTTTCATCAGAGGCCTCCGGGACAGTATGACAAATTTTGCGTCTTCACGTAATAACATATGCGATTGTATTTTTCACACGAAGCCGAAGCGGCGGCCCCGCTTATTCCAGCTTGATGATGATCTCCACACGGCGGTTCTTCTGCCGCCCCTCCTTCGTGCCGTTGTCCGCGATCGGCCTGTCCGCGCCGAGGCCGCGGAAAGAGAGCTTGTCCGGGCCCGCCTTTTCTTTCAGATACCCGGCCACGCTCCTGGCCCGGTCCCGCGAGAGTCGCAGGTTATAGTCCGTGCCGCCCATGCTGTCCGTGTGTCCCTCGACGATGATCTCGCGGTCAGGGTACTTCTTCTTTAACAGGTCCGCCACCCGGTCGAGCTTCGCCCTGCTGTCATGACGCAGTCCCGCGGAATCGAAATCGAAGAGGACGTCGCCCAGCCGGATCACCAGTCCGCGTTTTTCGGTGTCGACGTCCACGCCGTCAGGCACCTCCTTCTTCAGCTCAACCCTCGCCTTCTCCTTCTCTTCCTTCGTAACCGGCCGGTAGGTCTTCATCACCGTGTCAATGATCATCTGGAACTCATTGGCGGCGGGCTTCTTCTTGCCCGAGGGGAAAAAGAAGATAATCCGGTATTTCTCCTTCATGCGTATCGGCCTGTTGTTGGCGATATCCCAGTCGATGGTGCCTTCATCCTTGCCGAGTATCTTCACCGGGAAATCAGCCGGGTAGTTGCCGCCGGAGAGATCATAGTCGATGTTGAAACGGTAGCTGATCACCGCCGTCTCGGCGCCGTCCGTTCGCCTGAGCTCCTCCACCCGGTACTCGACGGGGAAGGTCAGCTTGAAAGGTATGGAAAACGCATCGAGTATGAGGTCCGCCGGCGCGGACCATGAATCCCCCTTGCCCGCCTCTTTTTCGGGAAACGTCGGGAGGTTCCGCACATTAGGCATGAAGTATTTTTTCGGCACGGTGAAGCGCCCCCGCCGGTCGATCTCGAACTCCGATGGATACTGCTCCCGCAGCTGGAACACCTCATTCACCGCGGCGCGCGCGTACAATGAAAACCGCCCCTTCACCCCGCTCGACGCGTCCCTCCGCTCGTGGCAGGTGAGGTCGATGATGTTCCTCTCCTGGTACACCTTGTTGAGGCGGTCGTTGACCAGAAATTTCACCGTGGCGGTGCGCGTAATTTCCAGACGGTCATTTTTCAGTATGTCCCATGACAGCACGGCGGCGTGCGCTGCCCCTCCCGCGAAAATGAGCAGAATGGCAGCAAGGCATGTTTTTTTCATTTTGTTTACCGGGTTATTGAATGTGCGGGGGTGCCCCCATTGTTCACTATCGGCAGGGACCGCACTTTTGTTGATGAAAATATTTTTCACGGCGGCTCAGAGCCTGATTTTCCCGGTACAACAGGTCATTTTTTATAATCCATCACGCTTTTTTCTCCTTCACGCCGAACCCGAGCACCAGCACGGTCAGGACCGCCATACCGCCACCAAAGACAAAGGGAAGCCCCGGCTGCGCCGAGAAGAGGAAACCGGCGATGACGCTCGCGGGGAGCAGCCCGATGCCGATGATGGTGTGGTAAAAGCCGAGGGCCGTTGCCTTCGATTCCGCCGGCGCCAGGTCGGCGACGAAGGCCTTTTCCACGCCCTCCGTCATGGCGTAATAGATCCCGTAGAGCGGCCAGAAGACCCAGAGGAGCCAGCCGGCCGACGGCGGGATGAACCCGAAGGCGATATATACCGCGGCATAGAGGAGATAGCCCGTCATGAGGAGCCGCTTCCGCCCGATCCTGTCGGACAGCGACCCGAACAGCGGGGAGAGCAGGGTCGTGGCCAGATTGAACAGGATGTACATGAGTATCACCGAGGAGAGGAGGTAGCCCAGGTCCATGCTCCTGAGGAGCAGGAACTGATTGGAGGAATTTCCCAGGGTGAACAGGAGCTGCGCCAGGAAGAAGATGCGGAGGTTCCCGTCATACTTCCGTATGTCAAGGTTTGGCTTCGGCTTCGCATTGCCGTTCGGCGCCGCGCTCTTTTTCTCTTTGATGAAGAACAGGAACACTACTCCGATGAACGCCGGGACGAGCGAGATCAGGAAGAGGAGATAAAACGCGTCCAGGTCCCGCAGGGTCTTTGTCGCCGGGTCAAGGTAGGCCGACACGATGAAGTAGCAGATGACCGCGCCGAGGAAAGCGCCGGCAAAGTCCATCCCCCGCTGGAACCCGAAGGCCCGGCCCTGCATCTCCTTCGGCGTGGATTCCGATATCAGGGCGTCGCGCGGCGCGGTCCGTATACCCTTGCCCACCCGGTCGAAAAACCGCGAGAGGAGCACGAACGCCCATCCGGCGGATGCGGCAAACAGGAGCGCTTTAGACACGGCCGACAGGGCATACCCGGCAATCGCCGGGGCCTTGCGCCTTTCGATGCGGTCGGAGTAGTACCCGGCGAACACCTTTAATATGCTCGCGGTCGATTCCGCTATCCCCTCGATGATGCCGAGCACCGGGCCCAGGAGCGCCTTCTGGGCGGTCATGATCATCGCGATGAAGGCCTGGAGGAGCGGGTATATCATCTCGGTGGAGATGTCAGTGAAAAATGACGTGAGCCCGGTGAGGAGCACGTTCCTGTCGAGTTTCTGTTTCGGTTCCGCCCGATGCGCGTTATTGATGGTCGTGTCATTCATGCCGGCAGCTCTCCTGGCCCTAGTTTAAACAGGCATCCTTCCATTTCATTCATACGGCTATACTTTTTTTTGTCAAATAATAACTTTACCCATCACCGAATGACCCGGAGACCATGGGGCATCAATTTTTTTACCGCTCCCCGCAGTGGGCCGTGGGGCCTGCGGACAGGTCATTCCTGACACCCGCGGCGTCACGGGGAGAATAAAAAATAATGATTTATTTGGAACTTTTAATAAATCCCGCAGGTCTAATAGCTGTTTTGAAGAAATCATGATAATATGCTGTTACGGATTGAATACGTGGGACAAATTTTATACATGGAGAAAACGATGACACAGGGGAAATTGCTCTATTCAATGAGGCTGCGCCTGGCGCTGGCACTGGCCGCGCTCATCTTCATCCCAGGCGGCCTTCTCTCTTCAGGGGCCTCTTATGCCGATGAAAGCGTCAATGTTAACGAAATGCTTGTCAACATTCCGGAGAAGATGCCGGAGAATTACACCGACGAGCAGATTGACGAGATGCTGGACGACATCCAGCAGATCGACGATTCAGCCGATACACAGGGCAGCGAGGACGCGGAAAAGCCCGAACTCTCCCGGGAAGACAGGGCCCTTGTCGAAGACATAAAGGAGAATCCGGAAAAGTACGCCGAGCGCATCAAGGAGCTCGAATGGCTCGAAGCGCACCCGTCGGTCATCTGGTCCATCTGCTCCGATTTCGTCTGGATTGATGCGCACCCGCGCTTCGCGGCGCGCATCTACCTCAATTACGGGTTCTGGTACCGGTTCCCGAAGATTGCGTATGTCATCGTGCTCAACCGGCCGTTCCTGGTCAGGTATCCCCGGCTGACCATGGAGATATACTACCACGACGACTGGTTTATCGGGCACCCGTACATCGCCCGCGAGATATACAGGAACTACGTGTTCTTCGTCCGCTACCCTGACGTGTACGACCGCTACTACCGGCACCACGCATGGATACACCGCCACCCGGCAATCGTGAAGATCGCGTACGGCAACCGCCCGCTGTTTGAGCGGCACACCGGGCACCTCGGCGAGATATACAAATACCGCCGGCACGCAATACAGGAGCGGATCATACACAGGCCGCACATGGTCGCGATGCACGAGCGCTGGAAGGGCAACCCCGACCGCTACCGCCAGGGCCGGCAGGATGTAAACCGCACAAAATACACGGGAAAACATGCCCGTGGGGATGACGCGGGCTACCGCGCGGGCAATGACGGCAAGCATGGTACAATCGACCGGGACAGCAGGGGCGGCAACCGCCGCAAGGGCGTCATAGATTACCGGAGCGACCGTGAATACAAGGGCGGCCCCAACCCCCCGGATGATAAACATTTCAGGGGTGACCGCGGACAACGAGGCGGTACTGACAGCAAGACCGACCGCGGCCAGAAGGGCGGCCAGGACATAAAAATTGATCGCGGCCAGAGAGGCGGCAGCGACATCAAGATCGACCGCGGGCAACGAGGCGGCGGCGATGTCAGGATCGACCGCGGCCAGAGAGGCGGCAGCGACATCAGGATCGACCGTGGACAAAGAGGCGGCGGCGATGTCAGGATCGACCGCGGCCAGAGGAGCGGTCAGGACATAAAAATTGATCGTGGCCAGAGAGGCGGCAACGACATCAAGATCGACCGCGGACAACGAGGCAACGGCGATGTCAGGATCGACCGCGGGCCGAGGGGCGCCGACAGGCAAAAAGGCGGGACCAGATAGTGTGACACAAACCTCTGTGGTGAAATACTGAATTTCGTTCAAACGCGCATTAAAAAATTCGCCACAGAGGTCACGGAGCATCGGTTGTCACTCGCCACTCATCTCTTTCAACCGCATCTGTTATTATTCCTCGTATAATTAATTGTCAAATACGTAATTGAACGCATTGATATGATTATACCTCCAGCGCTCCGCGACTGCTGCGTCCCCTGTGGTGGAAAATACTGTATACAACCCCGCTGTGTAATTATTTATCTTTTTTTGCAACCCGCTGACGGAAACACCTGTCCATACCTTTTAATTGTTCATCGCTATAATTTTTCATCCATCAGCGGCAGAAAAAGATCAATCCGCGAAAGGATCATGGAGTGTGTTATGCGCAACAACAGGTTATTGCTGACGGCGGTCTTCGGTCCGTACGGCATCAAAAACAGGTATGCCGAATCGCTCGGCATGCAGATGGAGCTCCTGAACAACCAGATCACAAGGATGCAGGGTGTGCACTCACCGCGGCAGTCCTACTGGACATTCCCGCTCTACCTGCTGGCGGAGAACATCTCCGTCGAAACGACGGTTCTTGATTTTCCGTCATGGCGCGACTTCAAAAAGGAGCTTGCTAAGGGCTACACCCACATCGGGATAAATTTCATCGTGCCCAACGTGTTGAAGGCGCAGAGGATGGCCGAATACGTGCGCACACACTATCCGGAAACAAAGATAATCCTCGGCGGATACGGGACCATCATCCCCGATTTACAGGATTACGTGCCCCATGACGCGGTATGCAAGGGGGAGGGGGTCCGGTGGCTCCGCGCGTACTTCGGGGACGACCCGGACGCGCCGGTGAAGCACCCCGCGGTGCTGGGCCCGGCCTACGCGTACCTGTACGGCGCGAAGGGCAAGCCGAGCGGCGCGATCCTCATGCCCGGCGTCGGCTGTGAAAACGGCTGCAAGTTCTGCATAACATCGCACCAGTTCAACAAGCAGTATCACTCCCTGCTCCCGACCGGGGAAGACATCTTCAACGCCTGCGCGCGGAGCGAGTCAGAGCTGGGATCGAGGGGCTTCACCATCCTTGACGAAAACTTCCTGAAGCAGACGCAGCGGGCGAAGGACCTGCTGAAGATCATGACCGGGAGGAAAAAGCCCTACGTATTTGACATCTTTTCCTCGGCCGAGGTGATAAAAAAATTCGGCGTCGATTTCCTGGTGCGGCTCGGCGTGCGGATGATATGGGTGGGGGTCGAATCAAAGCACAACGACCATGACAAGACCAGGGGGATAGATTTAAAGAAGCTCTTCGGGGAACTTCAGGCACGGGGCATAACCGTGAACGCCTCGACCATCCTCTTCCATGACCACCATGACGAAAAAACGATACACGATGATATCGATTTCGTGATCGGCCTCGGCTCGGACTTCATACAGTTCATGAATTACACGCCGCTTGCCGGCACGCGGCTCTACGAGGAGCTCAAGGAGGAGCAGCGCCTCAAGGACCTGCCCTACCGACACCAGCACGGCGCCGGCGAGCTCTTCTTCACGCACCCGCATTTCAACGACCGGAAGGACCATGTCAGCTATCTCCGCAACGCCTTCCGGAAAAAGTACCTGGTTGACGGCCCCGGCGTGCTCAACATGGCCATAACAGCGCTCCGCGGATACAGGAACAACCGCGATGAACACCGGAAGCGGCAGGCCGAGGGCATGGCGTGGGACCAGGAAGCGCTGCGCTATGTTAAAAGCGCCGGCCGGGTGCCCGACGAGTTCATGGAGCTGCGGATAACAATGATGCGGCGGATCGCTGAAAACGTCCGGCCCGTGCTCCTGCCCGCATGGGTCTACGCGCCCAACCGCAGGCAGCGGCGCAAAGCGCGCTTCGCCATGACGATGTTCAGGGAGGTGCTGGGGCCCCCCGATTTCAAGCAGAGGATGGTCTCCCTCGTACTGGTAATCACCGCCGCAGTGGAGAAACTAAGGATACTCGCGAGCAACATGATCGGGCGCGAGGGGGTGGTCCATCAGCCGAAAAGCAGGACCGCGCATTTCCCCGACAGGGGGTCGTTACCGGAACGCGCCGCAGCACGGGCGGCTTCCTCACCGATCCAGGAGGCATTCCGGGCGTACCGTGAGGCAGAGGACCGGGCCGGAAACTGAAATGAAGAACCCCTCCCCCCTGATGGGGGAGGACAGGCGGCGGGGAAGAATCTGTATCTGCCGAACTGCTGAAAATCACCCTCCCCTCTCCCCTCCCATCAAGGGAGGGGAACATCGAACACCAAACGTTTTTTACACGTACACGAGCCGCACCTGCGGACCGGCCTCGGCCGTCAGCGTGTGCTCCGCCTCGTACAGGTCGCCGTCCATGGTATAGAGCATCTTTTTATCCGATGATATCGTCAGCTTCCTGCCAATGTCGTCAAACAGGTACGGGTGCTTGATCGGCTTCCCGGTCCTGATGCTCGGGAGGTTCTTCACGACATCGGAAGGCTGGCACCCGACTGAAAGCACATGGAACGTCCCCTCTTTTTCATAGGCCCGGTACAGCGGCTTGAACCCGATCCCGATATCATCGATGGTCCCGGCAAGCACCGCGATAAAGTCATTGTGCGGGACCGTCTTCCCGTCGATGACCACCGTGCATTCAAGACGGTCAAACAGCGTGCCGACATCGGCCCCGAAGGCAGCGCCCTTGACCGCCAGCCAGATCGTCTGCAGCGCCTTCCTGGGGCCGGTCCCCTCGCCCCGGTAATACTCGTATAAAAAATTCGCGCTCATCCCCGTGCCGAAAAGAAAGCAGTACAGGTCATTCACCCTGATGGTGTCGCGGACAAAGGTCTTCGGCGTCCCGTTGTCTTTCAGTATCGCGACAAGCCGCTTCAGTATCTGGTCAGGCTTTCCTTTCAGATTTATGGTGCGCGGCTGGGTGTTCATGGTGCCGGCCCGGAGGTGAAGGACCGGCGGCACCGGCTCTTTTTTATAGATATTGATCATCCGGGAAAGTATATGGTGGTGGGAGCCGTCCCCCCCGCAGACCCCGACATACGGGATGCCGAGCTTTTTGAATTCTTTGATTACCGGGTCGATCTCCGCGACGCTGTTGGTGACCCGCACGTCGGCATATCCCCCGGCTATCCTGGAAAAAAACTCGTGAGGATTGATGTTCATTTTTTTTACCCCGCGGGCATGGGGATTGATGATGAGCCCGATCTTATTCATCTGCGCCGCCTCCATGGGACTTATTTTTATATTTTACAGGTCCAGCGTCCGCCGGCCGGTTTTTCCCGGGCCGGGAAACCCACCGCGCCGAAATGACGGAAGTGTCCTTGACGATAGTTACACGAATCATCAGAAATAAATCAAGAAAATATAGGGGGGCGTCGCCAATTATGCGATTTTTTTCCCTTTCCCCCAGGCCCGCCAGGAGATGGAAAAAATATTTTTGACTTTATATCCGGCATACAATGTCATACCCCCATGGGCTACAGGATAGAAAACATCATCACGCACCAGAGCGCCGCCTGCCGCGAGGACCGCTGGCGCGGGCTCCTCGAAGCGGCCCGCGGGAACGGCTGGGACAGCGAAGGCACCTCCTACGATTTCGCGTATGAAGTCGACGAGGCCTATGACGACATGGCGGATTACCTCTACAACCTCTGGATGATATTCCACGTGTCCAGGGAAATGTTCGAGTGGGACGGAAATTATACTGAAAAGAAAGGGCAGGTCATTTCCGAGAGCGACGCGTATCGCCTGATGCAGTCGCTCGAGCAGTCCGCCGGTCCCGACGACCGCGGCCTTCTCGACGTTCTGAACAGCGGGCCCGTGCGCATTCTCGACGAGTGAGGCCGGGGGCCGCGGCCTACCGGTTGTCAATGACGCGGCGGACCCTTCCCCTTCCCTCCGCGCTCCGGAACAGGGACATCTGCTCGACAAAGGTGATCCGGGCCGTAATGCCCAGCTCGCGCTCGATACCGGTGGCGATGGCGCCCTTAAGGGCCATGAGCTTCTTGACCTCGTCATCGAACATTTTTTCAAGGACCTCGACCTGAATCTCCATCACGTCCTCGCCGTCCACGTCCTCGATGATTATCTGGAAGCGGGGATCGTACCCGGTGCTTTTCTTCAGCGTCTCGCCGACCTGCACCGGGAAGACATTGATCCCGTTGATGACGACCATGTCGTCCGAACGTGCCGCGACACGGCGCATGCGCAGGGTCGTGCGGCCGCAGGGACAGGGTTCTTCCATGATCATCGAGAGGTCGCCGGTGCGGTAGCGGATCAGGGGGAAGCCCTCCCGTGTGATGGTGGTGATAACCAGCTCTCCCTCGGTGCCGTTCGGAAGGGGCTCCCAGGTGAGCGGATCGATGATCTCGACGATATAGTGGTCCTCGTTGATATGGAGGCCGTTCCGCTCACGGCACTCGCCCGACAGGCCGGGGCCCATCATTTCGTTGATGCCGTAGATATTGAAGGCCTTCAGGTGGAGGCGGTCCTCGATCCTGGTCCTCATCGAATCGCTCCACGGCTCGGCGCCGAAGATGCCGATCTTCAGGTTCAGCTCGTCGGGGTGGATGCCCATCTCCTTCAAATTGCCGGCGATGCGGAGCGCGTAGCTGGGCGTTGACAGGAGCACCGTGGTCTTGTAGTCCTTCATGATGTGTATCTGCCGCTGCACGTTCCCCGACTGTGACGAGGGGATCACCGAGGCGCCGATCTTCTCCGCGCCGTAATGGAGCCCGAGCCCGCCGGTGAACATGTTGTAATCGAAGGCCAGCTGGACGAAATCATTGTCGGTGATGCCGGTACCGGCGAGCACACGGGCGACCAGCTCCGACCAGTGGAGAATGTCGTTCCTGGTGTAGCCGATGGCGATGGGCTTGCCGGTCCTCCCGGTCGTGGAGTGTATGCGCACGATGTCCCGGAGGGGGACGGCGAACATATTGTAGGGATAGCTCCTTCTCAGGTCTTCCTTCGTGGTGAAGGGGAGCTGGCGCATGTCGCCGAGGCTCCGGATCTTCCCGATGTCGATCCTGTTCTCGTCGAACGAGTCCTTGTAAAATGCCACATTGCGGTACACCCTGTTCAGGGTGCTCTGGAGCCGTTCAATCTGGAGCTGCTGGAGCTCCTCGCGCGGCATCTGCTCATACTTGGCGTTGTAGATCATAGGCCACCCCCCGGTATTACCCGCCCCTCGCGGAGCGATGGTTATTCGCTGATGCTCTTGTAGTCCTTGCCCAGATACGCCCGCTGCACATCGTTGTTGTTCAGCAGCTCCTCCGACGTCCCCTCGAGCACCATCTGGCCCGTCTCGATGACATAGCCGCGGTCCGCGATCCTGAGCGCCGCGCGGGCGTTCTGCTCGACCAGCAGTATCGTGTTCCCCGCGTCCCTGAGCTTCCGTATCTCCTCGAATATTCCCTTCACGATTATCGGCGCCAGCCCCATGGACGGCTCGTCAAGCATGATGAGGCGCGGCCGCGCCATGAGCGCCCTCCCGATCGCCAGCATCTGCTGTTCGCCGCCGGAGAGGGTCCCCCCGAGCTGGCGCTCGCGCTCGAGCAGGCGCGGGAACATCGCGAATATGACCGCGAGCTCCGCCTCGAGCCCGCTCATACGCCCGCCGCCGCGGATCCGGGTATAGGCGCCGAGCACCAGGTTTTCCCTGACGGTCATGGTGTCGAAGATCATCCTCCCCTCCGGCACGAGCGAACAGCCGGCCGCGACGATTGTTTCCGGCGCCAGCCCGCCGATCTCCTGGCCGTTGAACACGATCTCCCCCTCCTGCGCCCTGACGATCCCCGCCACGGTCGACAGGAGCGTGCTCTTCCCCGAGCCGTTCCCGCCGATGATGGTCACGATCTCGCCCGGGTTAACATGGAGCGAGACCCCCTTCAGCACGCGGAGGTTGCCGTAGCCCGAGTACAGGTTCCGTATCTTAAGCATCGTCCTCTCCCAGGTACACGCGGATCACCTCTTCGTTCTTCTGGATGTCGGCCGGCACGCCCTCCGCGATCTTTTTCCCGGAAGACAGCACCACTATCTCGTCCGATATATTCATGACGAGGGACATGTCGTGCTCGATCACCAGCACGGTGACCCCGCGGTCCCTGATCTTCGTTATCATCTCTGAGACCCGCGCCGTCTCGTAAATGTTCAGGCCGGCAGCGGGCTCGTCCAGCAGCAGCAGGGCCGGCTCGGTCGCCAGGGCCCGGGCGATCTCCACGATCCGCTGCGTGCCGAACGGGAGGCTGGCCGCGTCCTGGTCGGCAAGGTTCGCGATCTCCATGACCTCGAGGATCTCCAGGGACCGCTCCCGTATCTCCCGCTCCTCGCGGCGCGCGCCGGGGAGGCGGAGCATCGCCTGCACGAACCCCGCGCGGCTCCGGATGTGCCTCCCGACCATGACATTCTCGAGCACCGTCATGTTGGAAAACAGCTTGATGTTCTGGAACGTCCGGGAGATGCCCCGGCGCGCGATCCGGTGCGGCGGCTGGTTCTGGATCGGAACGCCGTCGATGAGCGCCTCGCCCGAATCGCACCTGAGCGTGCCGGTGATCAGGTTGAACAGGGTGGTCTTGCCGGCGCCGTTCGGGCCGATGACCGCCTTGATCTGGTGCCTCCCGACCTCGAACGAGACATCGTCCACGGCGCGCAGGCCGCCGAACGAGCGGCAGATGTGCGCTACCTCAAGAAAGCCCATCTTTCCCTTCCCCGCCGCCGGCGCGTTTTTTACTCATAAGCCGGGCGGCGGCGTCCGCCACTCCCCGGAAATTTTCCATTTTCAAAAGGCCGTTCGGGGAAAAAGAGCATGATGACGATCAGGATGCTGCCGAACACGAACTCGTCATAGCTCCCGAAATAGCCCCGCAGCGAAAGGTAATTCAGTACAATCCCCATCACCAGGGCCCCCCACAGGTTCGCCATGCCGCCCACCGCGACGATGGCCACGTAGCTGACCGATTTCATGACATCGGCCTCGGAAGGCCCGATCCCCCCGTTGAAATGCGTGAGGAACACGCCCGCGATGCACGCGAACACCGCCGACAGGACGAACACGAGGAGCTTGTACCGCGCCGCGTTCACCCCCATCGCGTTGGCCGCGTCCTCGCTCCCGTGTATCGACCGGAGCGCGCGTCCCACGCGCGAATCGACCAGGTTCAGGAGGAGGACGATCCCCGCCACCACCAGGAACGCGGCGATATAATAGTTCTGGACCCGCAGGCCGGGTCGCCGTTCACGGCAAGCCCCCCGCCGAGGCCGAAGGACGGGATGTCGGATATCCCGTCAGCTTCGCCGAAGATCCGCGAGCCCAGCACGATCCGGTACACGATGATGCCGAAGCCCAGGGTCGCCATGGCCAGGTAATGCCCCTTGAGCTTGAGTATGGGGATCCCGATCAGGAAGGCGACCGCCGCGGTAAGGACGCACGGCGGCAATGAGCGACACCCAGGGGGAGATGTGGAGCACCTCGGCGCCGTAGGCGTTTTTTTCCGTCACGGCAAGGCCCAGCCTGATTGCCAGGTCGAGGGCCGGGAGCTCCTTTATACTCATGAGGTCCCGGGTCGTCATGCACCGCCGTGGTGTATCCGCCCATGGCGAAAAACGCGGCGTGTCCCATGGATATCTGGCCGGTATAGCCCATGAGCACGGTGAGACCGAGTATCACCAGGCAATAATAGGCCGCCATGGTAAGCTGCGTGAGATAAAATTCCCTGCCCGATCACGGACGTGACGGCCTGGAACAACACGATGCAGGCGACAAGCCCGATAACGGGGACGTACTTTTTCATATTGATCTTCATCGGAACACCTTCACCCCGCCGCCTCTTTTTTGCCGAAGAGCCCCGATGGCCGCACGAACAGGATGACCAGGAGTATCGCGATGGCGATTGCGTCCTTGTACGCCAGGGGGAGTATGCTGATGCTGAAGGCCTCCAGGAGCCCGATGATGATCCCGCCGACGACCGCGCCGGTGCTGTTTCCCAGCCCCCCCAGGATCGCCACGGTGAACCCCTTGATGGCGAGGGAGGTGCCGCAGTCATACTGCGTCTGGGTGATGGGCGATATCACGCAGCCGGCGAGCGCCCCGATGGCGGCGCTCAGCATGAAGGAGATGGTCACCATGTTCCTGGAGTTGATGCCGCAGAGCCGCGCGGCGGTGATATTGGACGCGCACGCCCGCATCGAGCGGCCCGTGAGCGTGAACTTGAAAAAAAAGCCGAGGAACACGACGATCACGCCGGAGATGCCGAGCACCCAGAGCACCTGGGGCGAAATGAACGCGCCCAGGATATTGATGGAGGTGATTTCGTTGCCGGTGAAATAGGGCAGCGAGCGCACCTTCTCGTCCCATATGTGCAGTGCGATCTCGCGTATCACGATGGAGAGCCCGACGGTGACGATGACCATGCTCAGCACCGACGGGTTCTTCAGGCGCCGTATGAACAGGAAGTCGATCAGCGCCCCGACGAACGAGGTGATGACCACCGCGGCGAGCACGGCAAGGGGGAGCGGCATGAACGCCGAAAGCGATATGGCGGTCATTCCGCCCAGCATCAGGAACTCGCCCTGCGCGAAGTTGATTATCCCGGTGGTGTTGTATATGATATTGAATCCGATGGCGACAATGGCGTAGATGCTGCCGTTGGTGATTCCGGAAAGGACGTATTGTAGTAACTGTTCAAGGGACATGGCGAATTAAACAGGCGAAGGCGGCGTCTTGCGACGCCGCCCTCCCGCCGGGTATCATGCTGGCTTATTCATACCTGACAAACTTGCCGCCCTTAACGGTAAGCATATCAAAGGCGTTTATGTCAAGCCCGTTGTGGTCTTTCGGTGAAAAATTGAAGATGCCGCCGGTGCCGGCAAGCCCCTTCATGTCCTCGATCGCGTCGCGGACCTTTTCCCTGTCAGCGCCCGCCTTCTTGATGGCCTCCACCAGGATCAGGAGCGCGTCATAGGCATGCCCGCCGAAGGTGCTGGCGTCCTCGCCGTATTTCGACTCGTAGTCCTTCTTGTACTTCATGAGCATGGCCTTTTGCGGATGGTTGTCCGCAAGCTGGTCCGCTATCAGCAGGCGCCCGGCGGGGAAGATAATCCCCTCTGCCGCCTCTCCCGCTTCCTTGACGTACTTGATGTTCCCGAAGCCGTGGCTCTGGAAGAGGGTCGCACGTCATGTTGAGCTGCTTCATGTTCTTCGCCACGATTGACTGTGCAGGGACGATCGACCAGTTCACCACCGCCTGCACGTTCTTCGCCTTGAGCTTGGTAAGGACGCCGGTCAGGTCGGTCGCCTTCTTGTCATAGACTTCGCTGATAAGTATCGTGATCCCCTTGGAGGGGGCGAGTTTTTCCAGCTGTTCCTTGCCCGCGAGGCCGAAGCCGTCATTGCTCGAAACGATCCCTATCTTCGTGATCCCTTTCTTCTTCATCACCTCGTAGATCTTCTCGGCCGCGAAACGGTCGTTCTGGGGTGACTTGAACACGTACGTCGCCACCGGGTTCACGATGACTTCCGCCGCCGCGCAGGAGATCAGGATCATCTTCGCCTCCTCGCAGATCGACTTGATCTTCATCGACTCGCCGCTTGTTGACGGCCCGATGATCGCGAACACCTTCTCTTCCTCGATAAGCTGCTTGGCGAAGGAGATCGCCTTCTCCGGGCTGCCCGCCGAGTCCTTGACGATAAGCTTGATCGTCTTCCCGTCGATCCCGCCCTTGCCGTTGATCTCGTCGATCAGCATTTCCGCGGTCTTGGACTCGGGCGCGCCGAGGAACGAAGCGGGCCCCGTCACTGAAAAAATCGCGCCGATCTTGATGGTTTCCCCGCTCTGCTTCTTGCATGAAAACGCAAAGGGGAGAAGACATGCACACAATAGAACAATGAAAACATTCCTTAATGACATAACGCCTCCAGTAATTTAGAAAAATATAATTCTATCTTTTTATACTGACATATGCCGGCGCCGCATGTGTGAAGTGCCGCGCGACCGTCCGGGCCGCCGCCGACCAATGTTCAGTATAATTAAATTCAACGACCGTGGAAGGGGCCAAAAAACTGAGTAAATCAACACTACCCCCACCCCCGCGTCAAGCATTTAGCGGTCCGGGGGTAGTGTTTTTTGGCGGCGCCCCGAAGGGCGCCGCCGGCACGGGCTGTCGTTATTCCTCGTATTTTACGAACTTGCCGCCCTTGACCGTGAGCATGTCAAACGCGTTGATATCCAGTCCGAGGTGATCGGCAGGTGAAAAATTATACACCCCCCCGACCCCGGGCAGGTCCCTGATGCTCTCTATCGCATCGCGCGCCCGTTCCCTGTCGGTCCCGGCCTTCTGGATCGCCACCTCGAGGATGATGATCGCGTCATAGGCGTGCCCCCCGAAGGTGCTGGCGTCCTCACCGTATTTCGATTCGTAGTCCTTCTTGTATTTCATGAGCAGGGCCTTTTGCGGGTGGTTGTCGGGCAAGGCATCCGCAATCAGCAGGCGCCCGCAGGGAAAGATGATGCCCTCGCCGGCCTCGCCCGCCTCCTTCGCATACTTGATGTTGCCGAAGCCGCTGCTCTGGAAGAGCACCGCGTCCATGTTGAGCTGCTTCATGTTCTTCGGCACGATCGACTGCGCCGGAACGATCGACCAGTTCACCACCGCCTGCACGTTCTTCGCCTTGAGCTTGGTGAGCACGCCGCTGAGGTCGGTGGCCTTCTTGTCGTAAACCTCGCTGATGAGCACCGCGATGCCGTTTTTCGCGGCGGCCTTTTCCATCTGCTCCTTCCCGGCGATGCCGTAGCCGTCATTGCTGGATATGATCCCTATCTTTAAAATCCCCTTTTTCTTCATCACCTCGCAGATCTTCTGCGCGCCGAAGCTGTCGTTCTGGGCCACCTTGAAGGTATACTTCGTGACCGGGTTGGTTATGACCTCGGCCGCCGCGCAGGAGATAAGGATGGTCTTGCCCTCTTCGCAGATCCCCTTGATCTTCATTGTTTCACCGCTGGTGGAAGGGCCGATGATCGCGTACACCTTTTCTTCCTCGATGAGCTGCTTGGCGAAGGAGATCGCCTTCTCCGGGCTGCCCGCGGAGTCCTTGACGATCAGCTCGAGGGTCTTTCCGTTGATCCCGCCCCTGTCGTTGATCGCATCGACCATCATCCGGGCCGTTTTTTCCTCCGGCGCCCCCAGGAACGAGGCCGGTCCCGTTACCGAAAAAATAGCGCCGATCTTGATGCTTTCCCCGCTCTTCTTCTTGCATGAAACTACCAGGGACAGCAGGCCCGCGCAGAGCAGCACAACAAGCAATTTCTTAAATGACATACATCCTCCATTGAAACACGTCGTTATTCATATTATGGCACCGCGTCGCGGTGATGCCGGGAAAAACTGATGAAATATCCCCGCAGCAGCGGCCCGGGCTGAAAAAACAAGGCTACTTGACACCACAAACGGCCATTCCGTCAAGCATTATGCGGGACGGCTTTTCAAATATTGATCACTGTTAGGCGCCGCACCTTCTATTCTTTTTTTATGATTCTGTACGCATAAGAACCATTGTAGTATTTGCCGGAGTCAACCATCAATATGACCCAGTATTTCTTTCCATCCTTGACGAACGTATAGACCGGCCATTTCTGTCCGAATGTTATGCCGAAAAGTGCGCCATCCAATTGTTTAATGGCAGCATCGAAATGGCTCCGCAGCCGGGCTTCACTCGGCGTAGTTTTAAGCCCGGGCTGCGGCATGTATGAAAACGCAATGGATGTTCCTTCGAAATGGACTGGCTCGGTGATCGCTCCCTTTATAATATCCAGGTCAGCTCCGGCAGGAATCTCGTTGCACCCGGCAATATAATATCCCTGCATTCTGGGAATCAATGGATGATCCTTGCACCCATCAGCATCTTTCTCCGCAGCGTAGATGTTGATGCATAGCAGGCAGAACAACATCATCAGTACAATTCCGAACACCTTTTTCATGAATTTCTCCTAAATAACTATCAAAATAATTGCATCTTCATCAGTATAGGCCCATGAGACTGAATGCGTTTTACCTGAAGCCGTCCCCCTCTCAGATTAAGCCCCCTCCGGCAGAAAAAGCGCTCGATAGAGGTTTAAAATTCTTGCCCTGAGCCTGTCGAAGGGTCGCGCGACCCGCGGAAATCCAGAAATTTTTTTAAAAATGCAACGAATGCCTACCCGCAGAATAGTAGATCAGCGGTCAGCATTTTTGCAAGAAAATTTTGATAGAACCCTGAACAGCTGCCAGAGGCCCGGCGATGCGATGAAAACTATTTCCTGCGGCCCCCTACGGGGGGGCAGGGAGTTCTTAAAAACATAGTGGCTACAGTCAGTGATGACAGAGAAGCAGGCAATAAAAATCATTTGATTTTTTTTATCATAGACCAGGCAATGATTTGCCGGAGGCACATGATGAAATCGCCGTTAGAAATATTCCGGTCTTTCTTCAAAAAAAAAGAAAAATCCGCGGCCGTCTCCAGGTTCGAAGGATTTGACCTGGGTGCTGGGCGGTTCGAATGCACGCTGAGTTCCGTCTCGGGCACGGGCGAGTGCGCGGATCTCTTCCTTGACGTCTACACCCCTGATGCCCTCCGTGATATCCTTTCCCGCGCCGGCATCATGGACCATCTCAATAAAAAGGGCCTTTCAGACCCGCTCATCGAAACAGAAAAGGACCCGGCCGGTATCCACCGCCTGCGCGTGTTTTTCGGCAGGTCCGCGCCCGGGCGCCTGCTTATCGACCTCCGCCTGTCCCGCCTGACCTACCTGCCCGCGGGGCCCCGCGGTACGGGCGCCATCGGCGACGGGCGCATCAGCGCCATTGCCATAGAATGGATCTGCCTCCAGGACCCGCGGGCCCGGTTCACCAGGAAGCGGCCGCGCCTTCCCGGCCAGACCTACCCAGGCCTCGGCGCGGTCAGGTTCCTCGCGCCCCTCATGAAGCTGTTCGCGGCAGACCTCGGCGCCGGGGCCGTCCTGGACGTGCCGGAGCACTACCACGCGGCGGTCATGTACTCGGGGAGCTTCAGGTTCGCCGACCCGGAGCGCGAAGGCATGCTGCGCGCTGCCGCCAGGGACCTGGGGCGTTACCCCCTGGCGGCGGTAAGCCGCGCGTTCTCAGCGGGTGCTGTCCGGGACGCCCGGACCGGAACGCCCGTCCTCTTCACGCCCTCGGAGCAGGTCCTGCCCGTCACGGACGAGCTGGTGCGCTATTTCTCTTCGCGGGAATACCGGCAGCGCGCGGACGCGGCCGCGGAGAGGACCGTGCTGGTCCTCGGACACCGGGCGGGGCCGGGCGGAAAAAGAAGGCCCTGACCGCTTCCGGGCGGGCGGTCATTCGATGTTTTTCACGATCTCGTCGAGCTGCCGCACCTTGTCATTGATCGTCCGGGAGATGTTGTTGATGGTGACCGTCGACTGCGACACCTCCTGCGCGATATCGGAAAGGCGGGAAATCGTCTTCAGCGTCTCTTCCATGGCGGCGTTCTGCTCGCGGCTCGAGATGGAGATCGATTCCGACAGGCTGTCCATGAGCTCGGCCTGCCGGGTAACGTCCTGTATCGCGTGGGCCTGGCTGTCCATGTGCTTGGCGACGATGCTGATCCTGTCGTTTATCGTCTCGACCATCTTGAAGATGACGTCTATAGAATTGTTCGTGTTGTTCAGCATCCCCATCCCTTCCTGGATGTCCTGGGATATCTGGCGTATCTTGCTCGATATCTCCTTTGAGTTGTCGGAGGTCGCCTGCGCCAGCTTCCCGATCTCGTCGGCGACGACCGCGAAGCCGCGGCCGTGCTCGCCGGCGCGGGCCGCCTCGATGGCGGCGTTCAGGCTGAGGAGGTTGATCCGGTCGGTGATGTCGTCGATCATGACGACGAACTGGTCGATCGACCTGCCGCCCGCCATGATGACGTTCATCTTCTCGGTGAGGTTCCGCATGGTGAATTCCGTCACGTTCGTGGAATCGGAGATGACCCCCATGCTGTCCACCACCGCCTGGCTCGATTCCGATATTTTTTTCTGGGTGTCGGCGGTCAGGCCGGAAAGCTCCCGCGTCTTCTTGCCCTCGTCCTTCTGGCTCACGGTGCGGCGGTAGATGTTGTCGTTGGCCACGACCAGCTCCTCGAAGGTCGCGGACATCTCCTCGCTCGTGGAGGCCTGCTCGGTGCCGAGGTCCGCAAACTTCGAGCCCATGCCCGACATTTCATTGCCGATCTGCATGAGGTCCTGTGAAATCGACCTGACCGTGTTCACGATCCCCTCCAGGTACCCGGCCCGGCTCCTGGCCACCTTCTCGTTCTTCTCTGATTCGGCGTTCAGCCTTTGAAGATCTTTCTTCATGCTGTTGATCTTGTCGCCGAGCCCGAGGGAGATCAGGACCACCATCATGGAGGACCCGATCTGGATGCCCCAGTTGGTGAAGAAGTTCGCCGGCAGTATCCCGAAGGTTTTCAGCGTGTAGGCAGCGATGCCGAGGAAGAGCAATCCCCAACCGCCCAGGAAAAACTTCGCGGGCCGGTACCCGCGAATGCTCAGGAACGTCCCCACGGGAATCATTATAAGCGCGAACAGCAGGGAATTGATGGTGGCAATTTTAATGCTAAACTTGTAGGGTATCAGAAGCGTCACCACGCCGATGATCGAGCTGGGTATGAGCAGGCCGAAGATAAAGAACTTGTTCAACCTTGGATAATTCAGCTTCGTCTGCAGGTATTCCCGCACGAACATCACGCAGAACACCGCGATCAGCGACATGAAAAAGGGGAGGCAGACATTCGCCCACCAGATCAGGTTGGGCCACAGGTACTGGAAAGCAAACCCGTTCAGGGTCAATTGAAAAAGGCCCCAGCAGGTAATAAACAGGGAATAGAGCAGGAAGCTTATCTCGCGTATCGTAACGAACAGCAGGAGGTTGTAGAGCACCATGACCATCATGAGCCCGTAGTAGATCCAGAACAGGGGGAGCTCGCTGAACACGTTATTGAAATAAAAGTTCGGCGTCCACGCCAGCGCCTGGAAGTTGATCGAGCTGGTGGTCTTGATATGAAAGTAGTAGGTCCAGGAGCCGGGATGCGCATCGAGGGAAAAGATAAAAGTCCGGTCCTTGATGTCCCTCTTATCGAAAGGGAGGTGGTCGCCGTACTCCCTGATGACATACCCCTCTTCGCCGTCAGGAATATACAGTTTGATGTCGTCTATCATCGGGTAATCGATCTCAAAAAACCAGGGCATGGTCTTTTTCCCGGGATTTTCAACAGTGAACCTGAACCAGTACTCCGTGGTAGTGAAGCCGAAGTTAAAGGCCTTTTTCTCGGTGCGGGCCCAGCCGGCTTCATTCGATTTTGCCTGGTCGAGGGTCATTCCGCCGGTTGCATCAGCCAGGTATTCTATGTCGGTTGTGATCTGCTTTTTTGTGAGGGTGTTGTCAATTATGATGGGACCGGCATGGGAGACGCCGCACAACAACAGGACCAACATGAGGGAGACACATAGTTTATTCATTCTTTCCGGGCCTCTGGGGTGTATCTCTGTACTGCCCATAGCGGGCAGCAGTTAAAAACAATACCAGCATTAAAACAATGTCAAGAAATATACATCGCACGCAATATTTTTAAGGGATCACCGGGGCCGACCGCGGGGAATTGGCCGCGCCGGAGATAAAAACCTTTACAGAAAACCGGATTGTTCCATACTCATGCATCCGGCGCATCCCGCACGCATGCGCGGCAGGGCAGAGGCAATGCATCGTCCGCACCCGCCGCGATCGCTGCCGCCGTGACCCAGGAACCCGTGAGGTGACGCGAATGCCAAAAATCCAGTGGAAGCCCTCGACGATGCTGAACCCGGTGCCGGTGGTGATGGTCACCTGCGCCGACGGGGAGGGGAGGCCCAACATCATCACTATCGCCTGGACCGGCACCATAAATTCGGAGCCGCCGATGCTGTCCATATCCGTGCGGCCCGAACGCTATTCGCACGGGCTCATAGCGGAGCGCAAGCAGTTCGTGGTGAACCTTGTCACGCGCGGGCTTGTCCGCGCCGCCGACCTGTGCGGCGTGAAATCAGGCAGGAGCGTGGACAAGTTCAGGGCGGCGAAGCTCACCGCGGCGCCTGCATCGGTCGTCGGCGTGCCGCTAATCGAGGAAAGCCCGGTCAACATCGAGTGCGAGGTGACGGAGGTCCTCCGCCTGGGCTCGCACGACATGTTCCTGTCGAGGATCGTCGCGGTCAACGTGGACGAGGGGCTCATCGACGGCAAGGGGAAGCTCTGCCTGGAGCGCGCGGGCCTGGCCTGCTACAACCACGGCGACTACTGCGGGCTCGGAAGGCCCATGGGGTATTTCGGGTACAGCGTGCGGCGGAGGAAAAAGCTGAAGCGGAGCAGGTGACCGCGTCCGGGTCACCGCACCTGCATGGTGATGATGCAGACGTCGTCCTCGAAATCCTCCCGCCCCTGGAACCGCCGCACCGCGCCGATGATCGCCCCGATGTGGCGCTCGTTGTCAAGGCCGCGGTGCTCGCGGACGGCGCTGATGAGGCGCTCCTCCCCGAAGATGCCCTCCCGGTCCGCCCTGGCCTCGATGATGCCGTCGGTGTAGATGATGATGCGGTCGCCCGCGTCGAGGCCCACCGCCGCCTCCTCCAGCGCCAGCGCGCCGATCCTGCCGAGAAAGCTCCCCCGGCTCCTGAGCTCCGTGATCTCGCCGCCCCGGTCCAGGATCGGGTAGCAGTGCCCGGCGCGGGCGAAGGTGAAGGTCCGGTCCGGCGCGCGGTAGATGCCGTAAAACGCGGTCACGAAATGGTCCCCGATCTGCCCCACGAGCCGCTCGTTGATGTAGCCCAGGAGCTCCGCCGGGGAGGTGCAGGAATGCCGCACCGTGCTCAGGTGCGCCTTGACCATGCTTGATATGAGCGCCGCCGAAACGCCGTGGCCGGAAACATCGCAGACAAAAAGGCCGAAGGCGTCCTGCTCCCTGAATTCGACAAAATCGTAGAGGTCCCCGCCGATGCCGATCATCGGGATATATTCCGCCGATACGCTCACGGCATCGGGGACCGGCACCCGGTGCGGCAGGATGTTGCGCTGCACCGCCATGGCCAGTGCCAGCTCCTTGCTCAGGGTCACGTTCCGCGCCTCTATGATCCTGCTTGAGCGGAACTCCCTGTAGCGGATCCTGTCAAGGAGCTCGGTCAGCAGGCAGCAGACGAAGGCGACGACGATGGTATTCGACAGGACCAGCACCCGCTGGACCGGGATCGAGCCGTTCGCGATGATGGCGGTTATGGCGGCGCCCAGCGGGATGACGTATACGGGGACCAGGTACTTCATCTTGTAGAAGCTCGCGAGGTACACGCAGAAGATCACCACCACGGTGCCGAGCACGTACGTCTCATAGCTCTTCGTCGGGGCCGCTATCACCAGGAGCCCCGCCATCATGACCATGAGCCCGGCCAGGCAGAGATAGTACAGGCCGATTATCAGCGTGGTGCGGTTCCTGAGAGGGGTGAGCCGCACGATAAGGAAAAAGGCTGAAAGCGCGACCGGCAGGAGCCTGAAGGAGACAGATATAGCAGGAAGCCCGTTGACATGGTCCTCATAGATGAAATAGGCGATCGCGACAAAGATCATGACCGCCCCGATCACGGAAAAGCGCAGGTATTTCCCCAGCACGGTCTGCCGGTATTCCTCCTGCAGCCTTTCCTCAGGCACGTCTCCGAACTGGTTCATCCGCCGGCCCCGTCTCAATAGGGATAGAAAATAAAAAACGCGAGGGAAAACGCGAAGAGGATCCACATCCCCGCGTTCACCTCCCTTATCTTACCGGCGAACAGCTTGATCACCGGGTAGGTCACGAACCCCGCCGTCATGCCGATCCCCAGGTTATAGGTGAAGCACATGAGGGTGATGGTGATGAATGACGGGATGAGCTCGGACAGGTCGTCGAAATTGATGTTCGCCACCGGCGCGATCATCATCATCCCCACGATGATGAGGGCCGGCCCGTACGCGAAGGACGGGATGATGGAGAAGAGGGGCGCGAAGAAAAGGGCGGAAAGCATCATGAGCGCCGTCACCACCGAGGCGAAGCCTGATTTCGCGCCCTCCTCGATGCCTGCGGCCGACTCGATGTAGGCGCCGGTGGTGGTGGTGCCGAGCAGCGCGGCCGCGGTCATCGCCAGTGCGTCGCAGAGCATCGGCTTCTCGATCTCGGGGAGCTCGCCATTTTCGTCAAGCAGCTTTGCCCGGTACGACAGGCCGATCAGGGTGCCCATGGTATCGACGAAGTCCATGACGAACACGGTGAGCACCACGGAGAAAAACCCCCAGCTCAGCGCGCCGAAAATATCGAGCTTGAGGAATATGGGCCCGAGGGACGGGGGCAGGCCCACGATCGCGTCGGGTATTGTCACCAGCGGCGATCCGGCGCTCGTGAGTCCGGGCGCCGCAAGCTGAAGGACGATCGCGATCGCCGTGGCGCCCAGGATCCCGATCAGCATCGACCCCTTGATCTTCCGGATCATGAGCAGGGCAATAATGAAAACCGTGATGATCGCGAGCACCGGCCCCGGCTGGGACAGCCTGCCGATGTTCACCGGCGCGCCAGGGACGCCAATGATAACCAGGCCCGATTCGTTCAGGCCGATGAAGGTCAGGAAGAGGCCGATCCCCACCGCGAAGGAGATCTTCAGGTTGATCGGAATGAGGTTTGCCAGCCAGGAGCGTATTTTCAACAGGGTCAGCGCCGTGAAGATCACGCCGCCGATGAAGATCGCGCCCAGCGCGGTCTGCCAGGAAAAGCCCATCACCTTGACCACGGTAAACGCGACAAAGGCGTTCTGCCCCATGTAGGGAGCCACCGCGAAGGGGCGCTTCGCGTATACCGCCATGAGCAGGGTGCCGAAAAAGGCCGATATGATCGTCGCCACCATCGAGGGCCCGAAGGGAATTCCGGCCGCCTCGAGGATTTTCGGGTTTACGATGATAATGTAGGCCATGGTGACGAAGGTCGTAAGCCCTCCCATGATCTCATGCCTGAAATTGGTGCCGAGCTCGTCGAACATGAAATAGCGGCGTATCATCTGTAACATGGGAGGGCTCCTGTGTATAGGATGATTAATATGTTTATCGCCGGCGGGAATATGTCAATAAGATTATGGATGGGGGGAGTGATGATTTCCGGTGATGCGGGGCCCCGGAAATCCGGGGCCCCGCACGGAAGCCTATCACTTTATCATTATATCGCGCATGCTATTCCCACCTTTGCATAGAGGCGGTGCACCTCGGCGCCGTTGTACCACGTCTTCGCCGGCACGATGCACCAGGAGAACCCGCCGTTCAGGGAAAGCGGCCCTTTGGTGAAGGTCAGGGCCAGGCTCGGCGTGATATCGCTGAAGCCCTTCTTCAGCGGTGTCCGTATCTGCTTGACGCCTCCCCAGGTGACCGTCCTGGTCTCACCGCTGAAGGCGAAGCTCTCTGTCGTGTCAAGCGCGCTGCCCGACAGGTCCCACATGACGCTGTAATTGGTGTACCGCGCCGTGGTGTTGTAATAGTATCCGGCCGAAAGGCCCGGCGTCAGCACCACTTCCCTGGTGAGCTCGAAGGGATGGCTGATCCCCATCTGCACGTAATAATCGCCGCCGCGCCCGAGGCCGGTGTAGTAATCGTGGGTCAGGGACACCGTCGGATTGATGTACGGCACGATCGGAAGGCCTATCGATACCGTGGTGGTCAGGAAGCTGAGGTCCACATACGAGACCCGATGCATGCCGCCGATGTCCGTGAATTCGACTTTCGGACGCGCGTACTCCCGGGCGCCGGCCGAGTTGAAGTACCACCAGTACCAGACGCTCGCGCCGATGGTGACGGCGTCGTTGATCGTGTAGGAATAATCGGCGCCCGCATCGAGGCTGTGGGTGGCGTAGGCGAGGTGGTTGAAATTCAGCTGCCTCCGGTAGGGGGACCCGGACGAATCGAAGCGCCACGCGTATTTCCCCGGCTTGTTTTTGAACCCGTTGAAGACCCAGCTTGACGCGATCTCTCCCGCGACCGACAGGACCAGGCCCGTCCCCATCACGTTCCAGGACACCTTGGGGATAAAGGCGCCGTCGCCGCTGAAAAACTTCGTGCCCCGCCAGAGGTAGGTGCTGTAATAATCAAGGCCAAAGGAAAGGCCTATCGGCTCGCTTTTTTTCCCTGCGTCCTCCTTCTTTTCCTGCGCGAGAACCGCGCCGGAAAGAAAAGAGACCATTACAAGACTACTGATTAACTTTTTCATATTCTATCTCCACTGATGTATTGAAATCATTTTTCAAGCGGATGCTCCGCCGATTCCGCCGCAGCAGAACCGGCCGGAGTATCCCGCCATCGCTATCCAATCGCTTCGCTCCCGGTCTCGCCGGTGCGCACCCTGATGCACTCCTCGAGGGGAACGACGAAAATCTTGCCGTCCCCGATCTTTCCAGTACGCGCGCCTTTGACGATCGCATCGATCGTCGGCTTCACGAACCCGTCGTTCACCGCGATCTCGAAGCGGACCTTGTCAAGGAGGTTCACCTCGGTTTCCGCGCCCCGGTAGGTTTCGGTAAACCCTCCCTGCGAACCGCACCCGATAACGTTTGACACCGTCATCTTGCCGACCTTCGCCTCGGCGAGGGCCTGCTTGACGTCAGTCAGCTTTTCAGGCTGGACCACTGCTATGATAAGTTTCATCGTGCTATCTCCTTTATGGTTACTTGGTTAAGAATCCCTGAAAATCGGGATACGCCTTCATGCCGTGCTCGCCGAGATCCAGGCCCTGGATCTCCTCCTCGCGGGAGACCTTGATCCCCATGACCAGCCTGATGACAAACCAGACGGCCAGGGCCGCGGTAAACGTGAAGGCCCCCACCGCGGCCACGCCGATGGCCTGCGCCCCGAGGAGCTTCAGGCCGCCGCCGAAGAAGAGGCCATTGCCCGTCGCGGTGCCGGTGATCCCGTCCTGCGCGAACAGACCGACCGCCAGTGTGCCGAAGACGCCGTTGACCAGGTGCACCGACAGGGCGCCTACCGGGTCGTCGAGCCTGAGCCTGTCGAACATGATGACCGCGAACACGACCAGCACGCCCGCGATGAGCCCGATGACCGCCGCGGACCCGACGCTGACGAAGGCGCAGGGCGCGGTGATGGCGACCAGGCCGGCCAGCGCGCCGTTGATAATCATGGAGAGGTCCGGCTTCTTCTGCAGGGCCCATGACGCGAGGGTCGAGCTCAGGATCGCCGTGGCGGCCGCGGTGTTGGTGGTAACCGCGACATGCGCGATGGCGCTGCCGTCGCCGACGGACATGGTCGATCCGGGGTTAAAGCCGAACCAGCCGAACCAGAGCACGAGTCCGCCCAGGGTCACCATCGGCATGCTGTGGCCGAAAATCGGGTTCACGGACCCGTCGGCCCGGTACTTGCCGAAGCGCGGGCCGAGAAGGATGACGCCCGCGAGCGCTGCCCAGCCGCCCACAGAATGGACGACGGACGAGCCGGCGAAGTCAAACATCCCGAGGGACTGCAGCCAGCCGCCGCCCCAGATCCAGTGCCCGGTGACCGGGTACAGCACGCCGACCAGGATGAACGAAAAGACGACGAACGACTTGAACTTGATACGCTCCGCCACAGCGCCGGAAACGATGGTCGCCGCGGTGCCGGCAAAGACCAGTTGAAAGAAAAATTTCGCCCAGAGGGGCACGCCGGTCCAGTTGAGGGCCGCGTACACGCCCTTGTAGGCGTCGCCGGTCGCCGGGCTGTTGTCGGCGCCGGACGCAAAGAGGAGCCCCTCCAGGCCGACGAACGGATTGCCGTTGCCGTACATCAGGCCCCATCCGATCATCCAGAAGGATACCGACGCGATGGCGAAGACGATAAAGTTCTTGGCCAGGATGTTGACCGAGTTCTTGGCCCGGCAGAGCCCGGATTCCACCATGGCGAACCCGAGGTTCATGAAAAAAACCAGAAACGCGGTGAAGAGCACCCAGACAGTATCGACGCCCACCCGCATCGAATTCTTGAATGCCTCCAGCGCATCCGGCGTGACGGCCGCGGCGGGCGCGGTTTCAGCGCCGAAACCCTTCATCGCTACGGCGCAGATAACCAGCGCCAGCGACACTCTTGTAAAAACCTTGCTCATATGTCCTCCACGAAACTAATGATAGTGTATGTGAACTGTCCTTTGAAAAACCGCGTCAAAGCGGTCCGCCGGAAATTCATACATACCTGATATATAATGCAGGAAGCGTGCCAGATGAGCAGCCTGACGGAAAATCAGGGCGCAATGTCGCGGATAGTTAACATGGCTGTAATACAGAAGGTTTTTTTCATGAGGAATGTCGATAACGGACGAGCGGGGCGGATGCATGTTTCAGGCATGCGCGTTCGCGGAAAATGCCGGGAGGGAAAAAACGCTACATTAATGAATGACTGCCGCACCGTGTGCCACATTAATGTAGCTTTGCAGCGGGCATCGTCACCTGAACCGCTCAAGGTTGATGCCGAATTTATTCACACGAAGACCCATGATCCGCTCGGTGATGCCGAGGGCCCGCGCCGCCTTCGACATGTTCCCCTGTGACCGCTTGAGCTCCTCGACGATGATTTCCCTTTCTATGTTGCCGATCATTTCCCTGAGCGATCCGCCCCGCTCCGCTCGCGCCGCTCCCGCCCGCTGCAGGCTCGGGGGAAGGTGGTAGGAATGAATGACGCCGTCGGTGCTCAGGATGACCGCGCGCTCGATACAGTTCTCAAGCTCACGGACGTTCCCGGGCCAGTGGTACGACATCAGCATATCGATGGCGGGTGTGGAAATGCGCGTCACCTTTTTGCCGTGGCGTCCGGCGTACCGTTCGACGAAGCTGTCGGCGAGCAGCGTGAGGTCCGATTTCCGCTCCCGGAGCGGCGGCACCACGATCGGAAACACGTTGAGGCGATAGTAGAGGTCCTCCCTGAACTTGCCCTCGGCCACCAGGGCCTCGAGGTCACGGTTCGTCGCCACGATGATCCGGACATCCACGGAGATGGTCGACGCGCCGCCGATCCGCTCGAACGACCGCTCCTGGATCACCCTGAGCAGCTTGATCTGCATCAGGTAGGGGAGATCGCCCATCTCGTCGAGGAACAGCGTGCCGCCGTCGGCCAGCTCGAACCGGCCCTTGCGGGTCGCGGCGGCTCCGGTAAAAGCGCCCCGCTCGTACCCGAAGAGCTCGCTTTCGACCAGCGACTCGGGGAGGGCCGCGCAGTTCACCGCGACGAACGGCCGGTCGGCCCGGTTCGATCCGTAGTGGATGGCCTGGGCCACCTTCTCTTTGCCCACGCCGCTTTCGCCGAGGATCATCACCGTGGTGTTCGTGTTGCGCACCCGCTCGATGAGGGAATAGACTTCGAGCATCGCATGGGAGTTGCCGATGATGGAATCCGGGCGGTTGGCGCTCTTCAGCTCGTCGTGCAGCCGGCGGTTCTCCTCGCGGAGCTTCTCGACCTCCTCCTGGGCGAGCTGCCGCAGCCGCACCGCCTGGGAGACGCTCGAGGCGACGATCGTCAGGAGCCGCACGTCCTCTTCCAGGGAAATGTTCTCGTCAAAGAGGCGGTCCACCGACAGGGCGCCGATGACCTCGCTGCCGATTTTAATCGGAACGCAGATGAACGCGATGTTTCGCTTGTCGAGATCCTCCCGCGATCCCGTGCGGTTGAGAAAGAGCGGCTCGTCCGATATGCTGGGCACCACGGCGGGCTGGCCGGTCTCCACCACCCTGCCGGTGACCCCCTCGCCGACGCAGTAGCGCCCCTTCTCCCGCTCCTCGGGCGTGAGGCCGTACGCTTCCTCTATGACGATCTCGTCGGTCTTTCTGTTCAGTATCGTAAGGGAGCCGCGGATCATCCCCATGTGGTCGGCAAGCATCTTAAGCACAGGGGGCAATACGATCTTCAGGTCCATCGTTTCACCGAGGGCCCGGCTCACTTCAAAAAGCAGGGTCAGCTCCCTGACTTCCCGCGATATGGTACACGTATCCAGCGTCATAGAGAATACCGTCAGATATCTTGTTTTGAAAATCGATCGCGCGGCTGTAAACCCGCACGCATCGTCATTTGACAATATAGTATCCCGGCGCCGCCGCGTGCATCAATTTTATGGTGTTTGCCGGCTAATTTTACCTGCCTGAAATAATAGCGCCTATGCCGGAAAACATCCTGCCCGGCCACGGCCGGTGAAAAAAGTTATTGCTAAAATGGCGACGGCCCGCTATAGTAAAACCGAAAAATCAATCACGGGACCGCCAATGTACGACACCTCAAAAAAACTTAACGATATTATCCGCCTCAGCACTGAACTCAACACCGTGCACGACCTGGACATACTCCTGGAAAAGATCCTGACCGAGGCACGGGGGATCCTGAACGCGGACGCGGGATCGATACAGATACGGGAAGGCGACGAGCTTGTCTTCTCCCACGTGCAGACCGAATCCCTGCAGAGGAAGCTCCCTCCGGGCCAGAAGCTCCCCTATACCACGTACCGGACGAAAATAAACAAGAGCTCCATCTCCGGCTACGCCGCGCTCACGGGGGAGATACTGAACATCCCCGACGCGTACAAAATCCCGGCCGACGCGCCGTACCGGTTCGATCCCACGAGCGACCAGAAATCCGGCTACCTGACCAGGTCGATGATTACCATCCCGCTGAAAAACAACCGGGACGAAGTGCTGGGCGTAATGCAGATCATCAACGCGGCCGCGCCCGGCGACGATGGCAGGTGCGCCAATAACGGCGCGCTGAACTGCGGCCCCTTCGACGCATCGGACGAGATGATCGCCCTCCACTTCGCCAACATCGCCAGCATGATTTTACAGAGGGCGCAGATGACGCGGGCGCTCATCCTCAGGATGATCAGCATGGCGGAGCTGCGCGACCCGAAGGAGACCGGCCCCCATGTCAACAGGGTCGCCACCTATTCGGTGGAGCTGTACGAGGCATGGTCGGAGCGGAAAAAGATACCCCGTGCCGAGGTGGAGCAGAAAAAAGACATCCTCCGCATGGCGGCCATGCTCCACGACGTGGGCAAGGTCGCGGTTTCCGACCTCATCCTCAAGAAGCCGTCACGCTTCACCCCGGAAGAATTCAATATCATGAAGACCCACTCCTTCCAGGGCGCGCGGCTCTTCAAGTACCGCCAATCAGAATTTGACGAGATGTCCGCCGAGGTCGCCCTCACCCACCACGAGAACTGGGACGGCACGGGCTATCCGGGAAAGATTGACGTGGAAACCGGCGAGCCGCTGGAAAAAAATGCCGACGGAACGGCCGTTGCCCTGAAGGGAGAGGAGATCCCCATCTTCGGCAGGATCGTGGCGCTTGCCGACGTGTTCGACGCGCTGTCGTCGAAGCGGGTGTACAAGGACGCATGGGACGAAAAATCGGTGCTCGAGGAGATACGCAACATGTCCGGAAAAAAGTTCGACCCGGAGCTGGTTGATATATTTTTCGACAGCCTGGACGTGATACGCTCAATCATGAAACGCTACCCGGACACCGAGTAGGGCCGGGCGCCGCGGGGCGTGCGGCGGCCGCTACGCGTTCCTCACGGTATCGAAGGCAAGCCACTCGTTTCCTTCCCGGTCCTTCTTGACCGTGATCCTGCCCGAGGAAATGAGCTCGCCGATGACGGACTGGACGTCCCGGGTGCTCCATTTCAGCCGCTTTGCAGCGCCCGTGACAAAGGGGCCCTTTTTCAGAAGGGCCCACCTGCCCGAGCCGTCCCGCTTACCCGCCGCCAGCATGTCCGCCAGCATCTCGGTGTAGAGCTTCCATTCGCGGGCGGGCTTCACGTACCCCATGAGGAGCTCGTCCGTCTCGCGCAGCCGCTCCGACAGGAGCTTGATCACGCTCACGGAAAACTCGTGGTTTTTCTGGACGGTCTCGTCGAACGATTCGCGGTCCATCTTGATCAGGACGCAGTCCTCGACCGCGATGGCGCTCGCAGAGCGGGGCATGGAATTGATGACCGCCATCTCCCCGATGAACTCCCCCTCGCCGAGGATCCGTATCTTCTCATTGAAGGAGCCGGCGCCCTTGCTGATCTGCACCTTCCCCTTGTGAATCATGTACATGACGTCGGCCGGGTCGCCCTCGCGGAAAATGCGGTCGCCCTTCTTGTAGTTGACCCCGAAGTACTTGACGAGCTTGCTCATATGACCCTCCTTGAATGGTGCCGGCGCGCCTCCCGCGCATCGGGCCGGCCGTATATACTTATCATGGCGGGGGCGGACGGCCCGCCCCCCGCCGCTACGCGACAAACAGGCACGTGCTTGAAAAATAGGGCTCCGTCGTGACGTTGATCCCGAGCTTCCGGAGGCCCGCCTCGTCTCCCGGCGTCGGGATATGCGTCATGTGCATCTCGCAGTTCGCGAGCTCAGTGAGCTTCTCCATGGCGGCGAGCGCCGTCGGGTTCGTCGCGGCGCAGATGCTCAGGGCGATCAGGGTCTCCTCGAGGTCGAGGCTCACCGACCTGGCCCCCAGCACATCCCCCTTCATCTTCCCGATTGACTCGATGATCTGCGGGGAAAGGAGATGGATCCGGTCGGGTACCCCCGCGAGCCTCTTGATCGCGTTCAGGATAAGGCTCGGCGAAGCGTGGAACAGGTCGGAATTTTTTCCCGTAATGATGGAGCCGTCCTGGAGCTCGATGGCCGCCCCGCAGCAGATCCCCTCCTTGCCCTTCCCCTTCTCGCGCGCCTCGACCGCGGCGTTCCGCGCCGGCCCGACCACGATGCGGTCCTCGGGCCTGATCGACAGCTCGTCCATCAGGAGCTCCACCTTCTGGACGGTTTCCCTGCTCGCGAAACCGATCGCGTACTCGCAGGAATAGCGGAAAAAGCGCCGTATCACCTCCTGCCGGGCCGCCTCGCGCACGACGTCGTCGTCCACGATGCCGAACCCGGCGCGGTTCACCCCCATGTCGGTCGGGGAGCGGTACAGGGTCTTCGACCCGATAATTCTTTCCAGGATCCTCCTGAGCACCGGGAAGGTCTCGACGTCGCGGTTGTAATTGATGGATATTTCGCCGTAGGCCTCCTGGTGGAAGGGGTCGATAAGATTGAAATCGCCGATGTCCGCGGTCGCCGCCTCGTACGCTATGTTCACCGGGTGCTTCAGCGGGATGTTCCAGATCGGGAAGGTCTCGAATTTCGCGTACCCGCTCTCCACGCCCCGCTTGTGGTCGTGGTACACCTGCGACAGGCACGTGCCCATCTTGCCGCTCCCCGGTCCCGGGCCGGTCACCACCACCAGCGGGCTCGTGGTCTCGATGTAATCGTTCGCGCCGTACCCCTCGTCGCTCACCACCAGGTCCACGTCCGTGGGATACCCCTTGGTGTAGCGGTGGGTGTACACCTTGACGTTCTGCCGCTCGAGCTTGTTCCTGAATATGCTCGCCGCGGGCTGGTTCTCAAACCGCGTGATCACGACCGCGAGGATGTTGATGCCCCAGTCGCGCAAATCGTCGATCAGCTTCAGGGCGTCGGCGTCGTAGGTAATGCCGAAATCCGCCCGGACCTTCTTGCGCTCAATGTCACCGGCGTATATGCAGAGAATAATATCCGCCTTGTCGGAGAGCATCTGCAAAAGGCGCATCTTCACGTTGGGGTCATATCCGGGGAGCACCCGCGCGGCGTGGTAATCATACATGAGCTTGCCGCCGAACTCAAGGTACAGCTTATTGTTGAACAGCTTCACCCGCTCGAGGATCGAGTCTTTCTGCTGGTTGAGATACTTTTCATTATCAAATCCGATCTTCTTCATCCTTTCAAACCTCTCGGTAACGGTTCCCATCGACACGCGGGAAGCCGGCATCGATCGCGCAGTCGTCCGATCGCCCGGCGATGCACGGCGCCTGCGCACGAGGAATAGGTATCCATATTAATAATATGAAAAAAAATCAAGACAAATGTCATACCGGCGATGTCATGCCAGGTTTATTTATAAAAAGCCAAAAACCATAAAAATATCAATTTAATAACAACAGGTCGATATTTGGCGTTATATTGATATATTTTACTATAAATGACTATAAACGGCTATATTCAAATTCACCAAAGGATCGGGCAATGACGAATTTCAGATCAGAAATATAGATGTAACACCGTCATCACGGATGATGACGGGGAATTTCAAGGAGGAAAATATGATTATAAACCACAACATTGCGGCAATTTTCTCCCACCGCACCCTCAAGTTTCACGACTGGAGCATCACCAAAGACATAGAAAAACTCTCGTCCGGCATGAGGATCAACAAGGCCGGCGATGACGCGTCCGGTCTCGCGGTTTCAGAAAAAATGCGCTCGCAGATCCAGGGCCTCAGGCAGGCCGAGCGGAACACCGAGGACGGCATGTCCATGATACAGACGGCCGAAGGGTACCTCGAAGAGGTGCACAGCATCATCCAGCGGGTCCGCGTGCTCGCCGTCCAGGCGGCCAACGGCATCTACACCCATGAAGACCGTCAGCTGATCCAGGTCGAGGTCTCCGAGCTGGTCGATGAAATCGACCGGATCGCCTCACAGGCCGAATTCAACAAGATGAAGCTGTTGACCGGGTCGTTCGCGCGGCTCCACCCGACCGCGTCGATGTGGTTCCACATGGGGCCGAACATGCACCAGCGCGAGCGGGTCTTCATCGAGACCATGTCCACGTCGGCGCTGGGCCTCAGGAATCCGACAGTGCTCACCTTCATTTCCATTTCGACGCCGGGCAAGGCCAACTCGGTCATCGGCCTCGCGGACGAGGCGCTGCGGATCATCTCCAAGCAGCGGGCGGACCTGGGCGCGTACTACAACCGTCTCGAGCACGCGGCAAAGGGCCTCATGAACGCGTACGAGAACGTGCAGGCGTCCGAATCACGGATCCGCGATACCGACATGGCGGAGCAGATGACCTCCTACGTGCGGTACCAGATCCTGACGCAGGCGGCGACGTCGATGCTCGCGCAGGCGAACGCGAAGTCGCAGACCATCCTCGAGCTGTTGAGATAAGTTTGAGCCAGTCCCGTATCCTTTCTTAATCAATATTGAAACGGGACAGTGTCATTCAAAACGCCGGGCGGGAGCCCGGCGTTTTTTATTTGCGGCGGCTTCTCCCGCGCGGCGGGCCCGGCAGCGGGGCGCGGCCTTACCGCGATGAGCGGATATCGAAAAAGACGAGCTCCCCGTTCGCGCTTTCGACGGCGCGAGACCCCGTCAGCCTGCCGATCTCGCCGATGATCCCCGCGCCGTTGTCCTGATATCCCCGGCGGTTAATAAAGACCCCGGAAAAACCGCTGGCCTTCAGCCGGCGCAGCAGCCCGGGCGCGGGAAGGGAGGCGACCGACTTCTGCCATGCGTCCGTTTCCCGTCCCTTCATGGCGCCGTAGCTCCACCGCAGATCACGGGAATGAAGATAGCCCCGGAAATGGTCATACACGACCATGCGGCCGGGATGCGGCGACTCAGGATACGCGATGTAGGGAAGCTGGAATATCATCGCCTTTTCCGGCATGATTTTTTCTATTGCTGCGACAAACGACCGGTCGTCATGGAAGCTTTTATTAATCGCCTCATACTTCGGCATGGAACTCCGCGCGGTCTGGTCAAACAGCCCCACAGCCACCAGGAGCAACGCCAGTACGCCGGAGGCGATCACCGCCGCAGTCCCGCGGTCCCGCCGGCACGCAGTGTACCGGGCGAACGCATGCTCGGCAACCAGGAGCACGGCCGCGATGGAGAAGAAGGCGATAAAAATGCTGATGCGGGCATACACGCGGATCATGTACCGCAGCAGGATGGCCACGAAAGAGTTGAAGCCGCCGACGCCGGCAAGCAGCAGGGCGGCCGCGTTGAAGATGGCCAGGATGCGCAGCAGCGAATAACGGTATCCCTGTTCCGGGTCGGCGAAGTCGTCCCTGCCCCTGTTAATAAGGAGAAAGATAACGAGGAAGAGAAAGCCGGCGCCGGCAATGACGCCGAGGCTTGCGCTCTCCGCCTCGCCCGTGAACCGGTGCACGAAGCTTGACTCGCGGACATACTGGTCTTTCAGCGCGGCCAGCACCGGTATACGGTGATCGGAGGCCGGCATCAGCAGGCTCGTCACCTTGAGCGCGTACAGCTCCACCTCGTGATACACCCTGGCCGTGGCCACCGGGTTTTTGCCATGGGCGAGCCGGTACGCGATGTGCGGCGAGAGGTTGATGATCCCGCCGACCGCCACGACCGCCGTCAGCGCGGCAGCGGCGATGGCGGGGCGCAGGCCCCTTTCCCGGACGGAGCGGAGGGCCCCCGCGAGCATGACGAAGAAGCAGGTAAAAAACGCGTAGTAGATGCCGGCGCCCGAGACGAGAAAGCAGATGATGCCCGCCGCCAGCATTTTTTTCTTCGGCGTCCCCGCCCCCTCCCCGGCAGGGGCGGCGGCCACCGCGGTAAGCTCGCCCGAGGCCAGCCATACTGCCACCAGCACCGCGGGGGGGACAAGGTAATACGCCGAAAGGAAGATGTGGTCCATCCCCCGCACGAAATGATAATGGAGGAACGCGAACAGGACCGCCCCGGCGTACGCGCCCGGCGCCGAAATCCTGAAGCGCCGGAGGACACAATAGGCCGACATTGCTATGAGCGGGAACATGAGCAGGAAGAATACGTTTATGACAACGGCCCAGTCGTTCGTGAACAGGGACAGCAGCTTGATGAGAAGATAATGGAGATTGTCCGACATGGGAAAATCGCCGAGATGTTTCCCCCCCGGCATGCCGACATGATCGTTCCGTATATACCATCCGTTATCGACGACGGACTTGACCCATTCGGCGCACATGATGCCGTCGCCGCGGTAGCTGAAGGGAACGGCAAGGTCCGCCCTCCACAGCTTCATCACCAGTGCGAGAAGAACGAGGCACGAGAGGGCGATCCCCGCATACAGGACCGCCGCCGCAATGAACTTCCGGGACCTGTTACTGTCATTCATCGGACCGCATCCTCCATACCATGATTGTTTCATCGCGCAAACGGCTGCATGCGCGCGGTCATTTCCATGTGAACCCTGAATCGCCAAGGCCTGTCGCGACAATTTTTACCATTGAAGTCCGAGACCCTTTATCCTGAAATCTCAGCACCGAGTCCTGGAACACGTCGAATTCAAGGTGATATTCCCCCGTGTCGAAGGGGCGATAGACCGGCACTGACACGCGCATCGTTTCCCGCGGCTTCAGATCGTACAGGAAATATACCTTCTGGTCATACCCTGTCAACGGTTTACGGTCGGACCCGAGCCAGCGATACGTAAGGCCGACCGCGTATTTCCCGGTGCCGTCACCCAGGACCGGCCACGTGACAGCGCTCCTGTTTTTGACCTTGACCTCCATCACATACACGTCATACCGGTCGATGGTGTGGACGGGCCTGTCAAAGGTGATTTCCGCATTGCAGGCGGCATCGTCCAGTGGATGATCAATACCGCTGAAGTCTAACTCTGTGAATCTGGATGCCGGACAGGGGGCCGTATCGCCAGGATCAACGATCGATATCTTCCTGTACCAGTCTTTCTTGTTATACAACAGCTCCGTCGCCCTTCCCCACCTGCGCAGCGCCAGACAGCGGACTTCACGCGGATAGAGCGGCAGCACAAGCATATTCTGGAGTTCCGTTGTCAGTTGTCCGCTATAGGCATTCACGGTATACTTGTTAAGGCTCTGCGCCGCCATCATTGCATCGATGTGATCGGCAAATACCGTTCGCAATGACCATTTCTTCGCTTGCGGAATATAAGCATAAATTATGGCGCTGGGATTTTGCTTCATCATGAGATCCTCAACATTACGCGAACGTTCCTGCGCCTCCTTTTTTGAAAAACTGTCAGGGATTACAACATACTGATCAACAGCAAAGACAGATATAACAATCAGGGCAACGACGCCCTTTATAACAGGCGATTTCCCTGACAGCAGCCTTGAGCACCTCGTGATAACGATCCCGGAAATCATGGACAAGAAAAACAGGTCAACGAGAATAATCCTGGCAAGCGAGCGCACGGATGAAAGACCGGGAATTAGCTTATAGACCAATCGATATAAAGACACGTTGCGCACCGACAGGGTGATGACCGTCAGAATAGCCAGGGTGATGACCGCTACGAACCCCCATTTCAGAAGGGAGTCACGATCGGACGAGCGCAGATACATTATGATCAGAACGATCACCGCCGCAATAGGGAAGGCGCCGACAAAAAGATAATGATCCCACGGCATCGGCAATCCGTGGCCCAGCGGCTTGAGCCAGTCCCAGAGGAGGGTCCCGTCAGGGGGGAAAAAATACGAGGAGAACCGTGGCAGCATAAGCGCAATCTCCTCCCACCTCCGGTAACCGTACTTTGCGACGACAGGAAGATACGGGAGCATGGCCGGCAGGAGCAGCAGGGCCGACCCGGCGGCCACGCCGAGCTTTTTCCAGATGTCCCGCGTGAAATCCGTGAAAAACGGCAGCTCCCTGCGATCCCTGAAATTTAGCAGCACATACCCGATCACGAGGGCGATCACCGCCAGGACGGAGAGATACCCGATATAGAACGTGCAGTAAAACTGCGCCACGATGGCAAGGCACAGTTTGAATAACACGAAGACGCCCGGGCGGTCAAGAAACCGCACCGTGAAAAGGACTATCAGGGGCACCAGGAACCGCGGCAGGAGCTGAATGTGGATCATCTGCCCCATGACCGGCATGGAAAAAGCAAAGATAAACGAGCCGACCGCGACCCCGAGGGCATTGATCTCCATTTTCCGGAGGGCGTACGCGGAGGAGAGGTAATTTAACGCGAACATGACGATAATCCAGAGCTGCAGCGATGTTTCCCTGTCGAAATCCGCAAAGCGAAACAGCGAGTAGAGCCAGAAGAGCCCGAGGTGGCTGTCGGAAAAGGCGGTAACATCCGGCACCGGGTAGCAGTACTGCGCGTCCCAGAAATGCGCCACCTGGCCGGTAAGCCACCGGTACCCGTGCTCAAGCATGTAGTTGTTGAAGCGGGTATCGATGAAATCCCCGGGGATCATGGAAAGATCATGCTGCATTATATGGAAGGGCGCCAGCAGCATGCCGAGGAACAGCAACGCTGCAATCAGCACAATTGAATACACATTTGATTTTTGCATTTATACACACTCCGTGTTTAGCCACAGATGAAGAGTTCAATGACTTCCTGTGCAATATTCCGGCTTTTTCCAGATGGCCGGACCCAAGCCTTCCTCAGGCAGACACAAGCCGGCGCTCATCGATCAAGGCTAAAGCCCTCAAAGCTACCAGGGTCTTTAATAGGACGTCAGGTATCCGTGCCTGCCGGGACCCATGCGCCGTGCAGCACCCGTGGGCGATTGTGCGCGTATAGTAATATTCACACGAGTGGTCTGATGTTACGATTCGTTATTGTGATTTTCTTAAATGAAAAATATTTCATGGCGAGGAAATTATATATGGTCGTAATACCTATTGCGAAAATATGGCTTATATTTTTCTCGATTTGCCTGTCAATGACCGAAATATCAATGCCATCGAAAATAATCAAAACGAGCCTCGAAATCCCGGCACCGAGCAGGGCGGCGGTAAAAGCGACAACAAGAAATTTCAAGGCCTGAACCGAGGTCTTTTCATCAACGGCTTTAAAAGTAAACAACTTATTAAAGATAAAGCTGATGATCGTTCCGACAGTATATCCTATAACGACGCTCACTTCGTTCAACAGCGAAGGATACAGGGATCGCATCATCCATCCTGAACAATAGTTAGCAATGGCAGCGGTTCCGCCGACTGCGAGAAATTTGCCAAACTGAACCGAGAAGAAAAGGTTGTGAACTTTGTATAAAATATTTTTTTGCATATCAATAGCAGGATTTCTTTAATACGTTGCGCCCCGGTCACGGTGCAGCATTGTTGCCTTAAACTTACACCTTGCCTAATATTTTTTTCGTAGAGACCCGAACCGCTTCAGTAGAATTATATTTCGGGGTCCAGCCAAGCGCCTTTATTTTCGTTATATCATAATTAAAATACGGGACATCCCCCACCCATCCCTTCTCTCCACCGGTGTATTCTATCGGGATCCCGGCCAGTCCCATCTCTTCCACGACAATCTCGGCTATTTCCTTGACTGAAGTGAGATCAACATTGCCGACATGGAATATATTTAAAGGTTCATCCGATTTTTTCCACACGAGGAGGATTGCCGCAATGAGATCCTTAACATACATATAGGGCTTCGTTTGTTTCCCGTTGCCTAGCACAACAAGGCGGGAAGGATCTTTCTTAAGCTTTTCAATAAAATCAAATAATGCGCCATGTGTCGCATGCTCGCCTATCACGTTCGGAAAACGGAGGACCCATGCCTTGAACCCGTAATTATTGACGAATACCGATATATACGCCTCCGCGGAAAGCTTGCTCGCGCCGTAGAACGAAATAGGTGCAAGCGGGCCAAAGTTCTCATGCAGCATGGTGCGCGTTTCGCCGAATACGGCAGAAGTACTCGCAAAAAAAATATTTTTAACATCATGCTCGAGCATCACCTCGAGGAGGGTGTAGGTGGTCATGAAATTATGGTCCAGATCGATCAGGTGGTTTGAGCTCCCGGCCTGAATATCCGAATTAGCCGCAAGATGGAAGACCATGTCGAACCTGTTCTTGCCGAACAACCTTGAAAGCTTCTTTTTTTTCAGCAGGTCGAGTTCAACAAAATGAAATCTGCCATTGCCGAGGAGCTCATTGATATTTTCCATTCTGCCCAGGTAAAGGCTATCAAGGCAATATACGTTATGGTTCATATCAAGGAGGGAAGCACAGAGATGGCTTCCGATAAAACCCGCTCCGCCTGTAACTAAAACATTCATAGTTTACAGCTTTTCTTTCGGCGTGGAGAGGTTAAACCGATATTTGAAGAAGCATCGCATATATGCCTTCCCGCTTCTCCACTTATTGAGTGTTACTTCCCCAAGACGAAGCTTGTAATTAATCGGAATCTCTTTATACTTATAACCGGCCAAGTTCGATCTGATAATAATTTCAGAAGGAAATGAATAATTTGTTTCCCACTCTATTGCATGGACAACGTCCCTTCTAAAGCCGAACATCCCGGTTGTAACATCATGGGTTTTAATGCCGTATAACAGGCGAACAAATAACGCGAACCCGCGATTTGCAAGAAGATTGGAAAAGGGCATTGCCTTTCGGACGTCCGGGTAATACATGCGGTTGCCGGAAACGAGATCACAGCCTCCTTTCGTAAGGGCTTCCAGAAATTGGGGGAGCATGTCCATTGGATAGGTATTGTCACAGTCCGTTGTAAAAATATAGTCTCCGGAAGCCTCCTGTATACACGTCCGCAATGCAATGCCATGCCCTCTGGGAGGCTGACTTATGACCTTGACCCCGAGGCCTTTTGCGATTTTCGGCGTATCGTCGCTACTTGAGTCAACAATAAGAATCTCGGTATTCCAATCCGAAGCGAACTTCCGGATATCGCTGACAACGATGGGAAGGGCCTTTTCTTCATTAAATGTAGGCATTACAACTGAGATTTTATACTTAGTACTCATTTTTTCCTTTCTTAATGACTATTTTGTAATTTGACGGAATGATTTATTGGTTCATTTCCGCACTTTTTGTCAATCAAGTTTTAAGGAAAGCAGGAAAACTTGATTGTTGGTTTCATTTGTACAATACCGGCACCCGCATTTATTGCACCTTGGAATATTTTTGGGCGATCTCTTTTGTTTTCTCGACAATCGTATCCATGTTATGGTATTCAAACAGTCCGAACCTTCCAATACAGGTAATTCCCTTGATCCGGAGCCATGCCAGAATTGTGTCAATATTCTCCCTGTGATGGAGATCATAAATCACATAGGCATAGGGGAAAGACCTTGTTTCAACATGATTCACCATCGATGCTTTAATAAACCCCACTCTTTCAAGATCAGCGACAACCATTCTGCTCACATCGTCATCCGGCATGTCGAAAGGATCGCCGGGGCGGTAGGTAATCTCGACCATGAGATTTGAAGTTTTTTCCTTATGGTACGAATCGCCGAGAAAATCGATTTTCGACAGCCGGTGAAAGCTTATGTCAGGCTGGGGCACCATCACCGCAAAGTTATCGCCAATTGCATCTTCATTGACGTTCACGATAGTAATATGAATTCCATTGAACCGCAGCATCTCACACGCATCAAGCACTTCTTTCGGTGGCAGGGGCTCGATCCTTTTCAGGAGTTCCTGCGGCGGGATGCTATTGATCAAATGATCAAATTGATACTTCTTACCGCCTGCGGTGACATCAAACGTTTTATCATCATTGATGACGACCTTTTCGATTGGAGAAGACAACACGGGGTTGATGCGAGACCCGCATAATCCAACAAGTTTCTTTATTATGGATTCCGTGCCGAATTCTTTCGGATAAGAAAAATACAGCTGATGCAAATAGCCTTCCGTCGGGACACCCTTCGCCGACTTGATCACATCCTCGGCAGGCGGCTTTGGAATGCGCTCGACCATCTGCGTGTCCATGAATGACGGCTCGTATTTCCAGATTTTTCTATTATACGGCTCAAGATAACAGCGGGTTATTCCCTCACCAAAGGTCTTATAGAAAAACATGAGCATGTTATTTGCATCATACGGTGAATAGGGATTTTCAATGAAGGAATTGAGGCAATAATCGCGGTCTTTTTCCGGCAACGCGGAGAGTTCATTTTCAAATGGATATTTAACAAAATTGCCCTTATAATAAATCTTGTTTGATCGTTTTCGTTGATTCATCTCGACCAGCGATGTTATGAAATCAAGGATCTCTTTATTCTTTGAAAAAAATATGTGAGGGCCAATATCGTAATATGCACCATTAAAATTAAAAGACCTGCACAATCCTCCGAGTCGTTCCTCTTTTTCTATTATCGTGGCCTGTAAGCCCGAAAAGTATGCGAACGAGATTCCCGCAAGTCCGCCACCGAGCACACATATACGTTTGTCCTTCATCGATCTGCCTTCTTTGTATATATAATTTTAAAATCAATAACTTTCAGGAGCAATTAGTTATCTGCAAGAAGCTGATACGCAAGATGACCAAGCATTGGAAATATATCTTCAGTCTTCTGCATGTCATTGATATTCGCATGAACCGCCACTTTAACCATGTTGATCAACTTCCCGCCATTGAAACCGCAAATACACATCGTGAAGCCGCCGTTTTTATTGGCATAATCAATTGCGCGCAAGACATTTTCAGAATTACCACTCCCGGAAATGCCAATTACGACATCCCCGGGATTTAAAAAATTCTTCAGTTGCTCAACGAAAATATCATCATACCCTACGTCATTCGCATACGCGAGCATAATTGCAATATTATCATTGAGACAGATGGCACGATATCTCTTCTCCTTGCCATAACTCAATCCTTTGTTGAAGTCGGAGGTCATATGCGATGCGGAGGCTGCGGCCCCCCCGTTGCCGAAGAGGATAATCTGTTTACCCTCCTCTCTCGTTTTCCTTATCGCCTTTAAAAAGGCATCGATCCGCTCCACGTCCATACTTTTAAGTAAATTGCATAATCCATCAATATATTCAGTAATCATCGGCTTTATATCCATGTCTATCTCCTTGTTTTAACTCGAAAAGAATCCATGCTCTATATACCTGTCACCCACATAGATAATGCCCGCACCATGCCAATCGAAACTGAATGACAGTTCGTGGCAATCAAATAGAGCCTTACGAAGTCTTTCCTGGTCTTTATTTTCGCAATAGAGAAGAAGAAACCCACCGCCGCCGGCACCGAGGAGCTTGCCGCCGATCGCCCCATATTCAAGGGCCCTTTCGTAATATTTGTCAATCTTCGGATTCGAGATTTTTTCAGACAACTGCCTTTTATATTCCCACCCTCTGTGCATGTTTTGTGCAAATCCGTTAAGATCACCGGTCAGCAACTGTTCCCGCATTTCATACGCCAGCTCCACCATCCTTGCAAGATAATCAATCTTTTGACTGTTATATGTTATCTGCTGCACCTGATCATTCAAAATATCACTGGTCTTCCTCTGTTCACCGGTGTAAAACAGCATCAGATTGTTCTCCAGCGTGAGGAGGGTTTCTTTAGGAAGAATCAGCGGAGTGACTACTACCTTTTCATCCGGATTGAACTCTATAAAATTCAATCCTCCATAACTCGCGGCATACTGGTCCTGTTTCCCTATTGGTTCTCGAAGTGTATCAATCTCAAGCTTACAGACTTTTATCGAAAGATCCTCTTTGGAAATATAAACACCTTTTTTGGCATACATGGCGATCAGCAGCGCCGCCGTAAACGTGCTGGACGAACCAAGCCCTGTACCTGACGGGATATCCGATGTGGAGACGATTTCCAGTCCGCCCTGGGGCCACAAATCCTTGATCACTTCGCGAAAAATCGGATGCTTAATGTCATTAATATCTTTGATGAGTTCATTGCTTGAGTATTTCAAAAGCGTCTGCGACCTGTCAAAATATGGGTGTATTGAAATATACACATATTTATTTATGGTCGTAGAGAGGACCGCTCCTTTCCGTTTTCTGTAGTACGCGGCGATATCGGAACCGCCGCCAGCAAAGCTAATTCGAAACGGGGCCTGGGAAATTATCATACATTCCGATCCTTATCCGTTATTTTTATTATTCTATCACAATAATCCTTCTGCCTGCGGACAGAAGGCCATTCATCTTTCTTACGCTTCCCAAGAAGGGCCTCGATCCCTTCTTCCGACTCTCCCTTCCATGCATAAAATTCCCGGAATCGCCGGGAGAGTATATCTTCATCTGCATCGATAAAAATTGCAACATCGATATTTTTTCTGATTGAATCATGGCATGCATATAGGCCATCAAAGATGACAATGCGTTCATTTCTGAGTTCGTAAAAAACCGGCGAGGAGGACTCCCGCGTAAACTGTTCATAGCCGCCGGCTTCCACTTTCTCGCCATTCAGGATAGCATTGAAAAGCGCCGGGTACTTGCTGGTTTGTGATCGCTCTTCGGAAGTGAGCCCGGGATGCCGTTTGCTCTTCGGGACAATCCAATCATCAAGCCGGACTGTCAGGACATCCATGCTTCTTTTCTTTAATGCTTTTATCAAGGCATAGCAGTACGCCGTTTTCCCTGCCCTCGCAAATCCACATACCCCGACCACACAAGGCGCATCCATATCTAGCCTTCGGATTATCGCATCCGCGATTTCATCGATACCGGCAACTCCTATGATAAAATAATCTACAGCTTCAAGCACATTTCCGAACACAACATCGGGCCTATATTTTCCAATGCAGTCTTTTGAACCCGCGCCGGTGCGGACTCCGAAGGCATCTATTCCTGCGGCCCGTGCCGCCCCGATGTCCCGAAACGAATCACCGATCACACATGAATCATCCAGCGAGACCGGAAGTTCTTCACAGGCCCTGAAGATCATTCCCGGCTTCGGTTTTCTGCATTCACAATCGATTTTCAGCTCCGGGACCTCGTTGACATGACCCTCCTCCGGGTGGTGCGGACAGAAGTAGATTTTATCAATTTTTGCATGTTCTTTCCCCAGCAGTGTTTCCATTTTTGCATGGATCAATTTGAGATCGGCGAAGGTGATAAATCCCTTTGATATAACGGGCTGGTTGGTAATAACCACGGAGAGGACACCGGAGTCATTCGCTCTTTTCACTGCGGCAGAGGCCACCGGCTCAAGCTCAAGCTCATCCGGACGCAATACATCTGATCCGGGAGTATGTTTGCAAAGAACCCCGTCCCTGTCGAAAAAAATCGTAGGTTTTTTATATAAAGAATTCATTCTGAAAAATAAACCGCTTTTTATATCTTTTTCAGTCATTTGAAAGCGTTCATATGTTCCCATGTCTCGAAGATATTCCGGAGTTGAATACGCATACACCCGGGCTCCTTCTTCGATCATACTGGGAAAGACATCCTTGATAAAGTCCTGCCTGGCACCCTGGCGGATATATGCAAACACCCGTTCAGAAAAACAGTATACGCCAGCAGGGACAAGATTCGGATAATACCCATCGATACGATCTTTCTTATAAATTACTTTTTCTATTCTGCCGTCATCATCCGTTAGTAACAGGTCGGATTCATATGGATGGTCATTCGGATGACTCACTATCGTGACATCGGCGTTCCTGCTTTTATGAAAATGCGCCAGCTTTTCAAGGTCCATTTCAATAGCGACATCGCAGTAAAATACAAAAAAGATGTCACCAAAAAAACATTTTGCCGCTGGAAAGCCACCCGCAGTGCCGAGCGGCTCATGTTCACGGAAAAATGAAACTTCAATACCCAGTTTCTGCGATTCTGCCGGCACCTGCTGTTCCAAAATATCCGCAAGGTGTCCGGTCATGATCGCTACATGCTTCACATTGTATCGCGCAAGCAAGCGTAGCTGCCAGACAATTATCGGGACACCGGCAACAGGTAGCATCGCTTTGGGGATGGCATCACTAGTGAGTTCCCTGATCCGGGTTCCCTTCCCGCCGGCAATAATTGCTGCTTTCAATGCACGCCGCTCCTATAGGTGATTTTCATAAATATAAAAGCTGAATATATATCACGCGCTCGAATCTTACATACCCAATCTTCCTGTTTTTCTGCCCATAACCATTATCAGTGGACCAGGCCACAGTCGGTGTCTTCATTGGTATCCAAGCAACAACAGACCCTCAAATTGATCGAACACCGGATATGGATCAACCTGTTTGGATTGTAGATTAGTCATGAAAGTGTTTAAAAATAATCACCACAAACTGGAATATAACATTACATTGTCAAATAATAATCAATAATTTTTTACTGCCGGATCATATGTATTTTTGCCGGGATTCCAAAACCCCCCATGTCATATTTATGCTCAATGTATGGCAACAATTACCATCTGGGTATCGATTATACCTGCATGCATCCCCATGCATCTGGTAAGGATATATATATGAAAAAGCACATCGTCCGCATGCCATAGCTGCCTGTAGGCAGCCAGCACCGAACCGCCGATTATTTGGTCATTCAAAAACGCCACGCCCATAAAATTTCATTGACAAATACATCATTTCTTCAGAAAGCTAAATCAGCAGATTCGCGTTTTCATATACATGAAAATCCATTGGTCCGCATACAATAATCTACAGAAAGTGAAGGTGTTATGAAAGTTGTCATCCTGGCAGGCGGTTTCGGCACGCGCTTCAGCGAAGAAACCGATCTCAAGCCGAAGCCCATGATAGAGATCGGCGGCAGGCCCATCCTCTGGCATATCATGAAAATTTATTCTTCGTTCGGGTACAATGAGTTCATCATCTGCCTGGGGTACAAGGGGTACGTCATAAAAGAATATTTCCAGAACTACTTCCTTCACCAATCCGACGTCACCTTCGACATGAAGAAAAACGCCGTGAAATATCACGCCTCGAAAGCGGAGCCGTGGCAGGTGACCCTGATCGATACCGGCGCCGGCACCATGACCGGCGGCCGGATAAAGCGGATACGGGAGTACGTCGGGAATGGCCCGTTCATGATGACGTACGGCGACGGCGTCGGCGATGTTGACATCGCGAAACTGCTCGACACCCACAGGGCGCACGGAAAGCTCGCGACGGTCACCGCGGTGCAGCCCAGCGGCCGCTTCGGCGCCATGGACATAGGCGATGACACCACCGTCCATTCCTTCAAGGAAAAACCGCGCGGCGACGGGGCGTGGATCAACGGCGGCTTTTTTGTCCTTGAGCCGGGCATCTTCGATTATATCCCCGGCGACGCCACCATGTGGGAACGCGAGCCGATGGAAAAGCTCGCGTCCGACGGCCAGCTGGGATCATACAAGCACTACGGGTTCTGGAAGCCGATGGACACGCTCCGCGACAAGGTCGACCTGGAAGCAATGTGGAACTCCCCGAAGGCGCCATGGAAACTCTGGCATGACTGATTCGATATTAATTACCGGGCCCACCGGATTTCTCGGCAGCAGGCTGGTCCGCCAGTTCGCCGATCTCGGCAGGTCCGTGGTCGTCGTCGCCCAGAAAGCGGCGGACCCGTGGCGCCTGCGCGGGTACCTGGAACGCATCGGCGTATGTTACGCCGAGGACGACATCGACGAAGCGTTTTCAAAACATCCGGTATCCGCCGTGATCCATACCGCGACCCTCTACGGGAGAAACAATGAAACCCGCGCCCAGGTCCTCGACGCGAACTGCCTGTTCCCCCTGCGCGTGCTTGAAAGCGCCCACCGGCACGGGACGCCCCTCTTCATCAACACCGACACCGTGCTTGATAAAAACACGAACGCGTATGCCCGCTCTAAAAAGCAATTTGCCGAATGGTTCCCCGAATTCAGCCGCTCCATGGCCTTCATCAATCTCAGGCTGGAACACATGTACGGGGAGATGGATGATTACTCCAAATTCATCCCTTTCATCATACGAGAGCTCCTCACGAATGTGCCGGAAATTAAATTGACAAAAGGCGAACAGGTGCGCGATTTTATCCACATCGATGACGTCGCCGGGGCATACGCCGCTGTCGTGGAGCGCGGCCAGGCATTCGGACCGGGGATCTACGAATACGACGTCGGCACCGGCAGGCCGATGAGCATCCGCGCCGTCGTGGAGCTGCTGCAGAAAGCGACCGGCAATACCGCCTCCCGGCTGAATTTCGGGGCCCTGCCCTACCGGGAGAACGAGCTCCTGGAATCAAGGCCTGATGTGGGGCGCTTCTTCCGCGACTTCCAGGTACGGGAACCGGTCCCCTTCGCGGAGGGAATTCAAAGGACACTGGAATGGTACAGGACACACCTATGATGAAATCGCTTTTTAACGGCCGCTACAGCGGCACAACCGTTCTCGTGACCGGCCACACCGGCTTCAAGGGATCATGGCTTTCCCTGTGGCTCAACGAGCTCGGCGCCCGCGTCGTCGGATATTCCCTTGAGCCGCCGACCGACCCGTCGCTCTTCGCCGCGCTCGGGCTGGAATCATCAATGAAGCACCTGGTCGGCGATGTCCGCGATGCGCGCCATCTCGCAGAGACGCTGCGCGCCGAAAAACCGGAGATCGTCTTCCACCTCGCCGCCCAGCCCCTCGTCCGCCTCTCCTACCGCGAGCCCCGGGAGACCTATGAAACGAACCTCATGGGCACGGTGAACCTGTTCGAGGCGCTGCGCGCCGCCGGCACCGTGCGGGCCGCGCTGATCATCACCAGCGATAAATGCTACGAAAACAGGGAATGGGTGTACGGGTACCGCGAAAACGATCCCATGGGCGGCTTTGATCCGTACAGCTCCAGCAAGGGCTGCGCGGAGCTCATTGTGGCGGCGTACCGGAATTCATTCTTCCCCCCGGCCGCGCTCGGCACCGCGCACAACACCGCGGTCGCCTCGGTACGGGCCGGCAATGTCATCGGCGGGGGCGACTGGGCCGCGGACCGGCTGATCCCCGACTGCGTGCGGTCGCTGGCGAAAAAAGAGACGATCATCATCCGCAGTCCCCGCGCGACGCGCCCCTGGCAGCACGTGCTGGAGCCCCTCTCCGGCTACCTCTGGCTCGGCGCACGGCTCATCGAGTCGCCCGCGGACCACGCCTCGGGCTGGAATTTCGGCCCCGAGAACGACGACATCGTCACGGTCGAGGAGATCGTGAAGGAGACCATCAATACGTGGGGCTCCGGAAATTACTCGGTGCAGGACGAGGGCGGGCCGCACGAAGCAAAGCTGCTCAAGCTTGACATCAGCAAGGCCCGCACGTTCCTCGGGTGGCGCCCCGTCTATTCGGCCGCCGCCGCCCTCGAAAAAACGGTTTCATGGTACCGGGAATTTTATGACAGGAAAAAAATGATCGATTTCACCAGGCGTCAGATACACGACTACGCCGCAGCGGCGGCCGAGCGCAAAATCCCCTGGAGCGTGAAATAGCATGGACCGGGAAGAGATACTGGGCAGGGTGCGCGAGTACTACCGGGACCGGTTTCAGCGGCGGCCCTTTTCCCGCGACAAGGACACGGTCCGCTACGCGGGGCGGGTCTTCGACGAGGAGGAGCTCGTCAAGCTTGTTGACGCCAGCCTCGACTTCTGGCTTACCGAGGGCCGGTTCGCGGAGGAATTCTCCGAGAAGATCGCGGAGTTCCTTGGCACGGAAAATGTCATTCTCACCAACTCGGGCTCCTCTTCAAATCTCATCGCGCTGGGAGCGCTCACCTCCGAGAAGCTCGGCGAGCGGCGGCTGAAAAAAGGGGACGAGGTCATATCGGTCGCGGCGGGGTTTCCCTCGACCGTGTCCCCCGTCCTCCAGTACGGCCTGGTCCCGGTCTTCGTTGACATTGACCTCCCCACGTACAACATCAACATCGAGATGATGAAGCGCGCCGTCTCGGACAGGACCGGCGCCATATTCCTCGCCCACACCCTGGGGAACCCCTTCGACATCGACGCGGTCATGGCGGTCGCGCGGGAGCACGACCTGTGGGTGATCGAGGACAACTGCGACGCGCTGGGGAGCCGCTACCGCGGCCGCTACACCGGGACGTTCGGCCATATCGCCACGTCATCATTCTACCCCGCGCACCATATCACCACCGGCGAGGGCGGCGCGGTCGTCACGAACGACGAGCAGCTCGCGCAGATCGCCAGGTCCATACGCGACTGGGGCCGCGACTGCTACTGCGCCGGCGGCGAAAACAACACCTGCGGCAAGCGGTTCACCCAGCAGTTCGGCACCCTGCCGCCCGGGTATGACCACAAGTACGTGTATTCGGAGCTCGGCTATAACCTGAAAATGACCGATATGCAGGCGGCCATCGGCAGCGCCCAGATGGACAAGCTGGAGCGGTTCTGCGACCGGCGGCGTGAAAACTTCGCCCTGTACCAGGAGCTGTTCGCGCGCCACGAAAAATACTTCCTCCTGCCCGAGGCCACCGCGGGCGCGGACCCCGCGTGGTTCAGCTATATTCTCACGGTGAGGGACGGCGCGCCCTTCACGCGGAATGAGCTCGTCCAGCACCTCAATGACAACCGCATAGAGACGCGCAATATCTTCGCCGGAAACATAACACGGCAGCCCGCCTTCATCAACCAGCCGTGCAGGATCGCCGGAGACCTCGCGAACACGGACCGGGTGATGAACAGCACCTTCTTTCTCGGGACCTACCCCGGCATGACGGACGATATGATCCGCTACACCGCCGATGTCATCGACGCGTTTATCGGGGAGCGCTGATGGCGATCGTCAAGAAATACCGCGCCGAGGTCACGCGCATTGCCATGCCGATCGAGGGGATTCACGTCGTTTCCTTCAAGTCCCGTGACCGGAAGTTCTCGTACCGGCCGGGGCAATACCTGCACCTGGCCCTTGACGAGTATGATCCATCGGCCCAGTGGCCCGATTCCCGCTGTTTCTCCATGCAGTCCGCGCCTCTCGACGACGAGATCACCATCACCTTTTCCGTGAAAGGCCGCTTTACCGGCCGCATGGCGGCGGAGCTGGCGCCGGGGAGGCCGGTCACCCTGAAGCTGCCCTACGGCGACCTGTTCGGCAGGCAGCACCCCACGGACCGGTGCGTGTTCATCGCGGGCGGCACCGGCATCACCCCGTTCCTTTCCCTGTTCACGGACGGGCAGTTCCGCGCCTACGACGCGCCCCGGCTCTACTTTGGCGTGCGCGACAGCGCGCACAACATCTACGGAACATACCTGGCCCGGGCAAGGGAGGTAAACCCTTCATTCATCGTGTCGGTGATAGCCGAGGACGAGCGCGGCAAGCTTGACATAGCCGGCATGCTTGCAGAGGCCGGCGGCGGTTCTACCTTTTTCATCTCCGGGCCGCCGGCAATGATAAAGGACTTCAGGAATTATTTGTCCCGGAACGGGGTCCCGGAGCGGGAAATCATCACCGACGACTGGGAATAGAATGCCACGCAAGGAGCATAGAGGATGAAATTTCTTATCACCGGCGGTTGCGGCTTTCTCGGATCAAACCTCGCGAGGGAAGTAATCCTGCGGGGCGACCGCGTGACCGTCATAGACAACCTGTACCGGGTCGGCGCCGAAAAAAACCTCGAATGGCTCCGCGGATGCGGCCCCTTCGATTTCATGCATTGCGACGTCAGGAACCGCGAGGACGTCGAGCGGATAATCAAAAAGACGCTGCCGGACGCCATCTTTCACCTGGCGGGACAGGTCGCCATGACCACTTCGATAGAGAGCCCGCGCCTCGACTTCGAGACCAACGCCCTGGGCACGCTCAATATTCTCGAATCCGTGAGGCTCTGTTCCCCAGAATCGATCGTCATCTATTCGTCAACGAACAAGGTGTACGGCGACCTCGAGTGGACGGAATACCGGGAAACCGAAACGAGGTATGTAGCGCCGCTGTTTCCCGACGGGTTTCCTGAAACGATACCCCTTGATTTTCATTCGCCCTACGGCTGCTCCAAGGGCGCCGCTGACCAGTACATGCTGGACTATCACCGCATATTCGGCCTCAGGACCGTCGTTTACCGCCACTCCTCGATGTTCGGCACGCGGCAGTTTGCCACGTTCGACCAGGGGTGGATCGGCTGGTTCTGCGGACAGGCGCTCAGGGCGAAGGCCGGGAAGCTGGACACGCCCTTCACCATCTCAGGCAACGGCAAGCAGGTGCGCGACGTTCTTTTCGCCGACGACATGATCGCCCTGTACCTGAACACTGTCGAGCGGATCGAGGAGGCGAAGGGCCATGCGTTCAACATAGGGGGCGGCATGAAGAACAGCCTGTCCCTCCTTGAGCTGTTCGGCATCCTTGACCGGGAGCTCGGGACCACGCTGACGTACACGAAGCTCCCTCCCCGCGAGAGCGACCAGAAGGTCTTCGTGGCAGATACGGCCAGGGTGAAAAAAATCCTCGGCTGGTCGCCGAAAATCGACTCGGTGACCGGGATCCGCAAAATGCTGGAATGGGTTTCAGCCAATGAAAAATAACGGCATGCATCTCAGCGTCGTGCTCCCCTGCTACCTGGAGGCCGAAAACCTCCGGCTGCTCCTCCCGCGCCTCAAGGGCACCCTGAAAGGGCTGGGGTGCCCGCACGAGATCATCATCATCGACACCATGACGCCCCTTGACGACACACGCGATATCTGCAAGAAAGAGAAGGTGCTCTATTTCAACAGGGAGAACAGCAACTCGTACGGCGATGCAATCAGGACCGGGATTCAGAAGGCGCGCGGCGCATATATCCTGTTCATGGACGCGGACGGGTCGCACACCCCGGAGTTCATACCGAGCATGTTCGGCCACCGCAACAACCACGACGTCGTCATCGCATCGCGCTATGTATCAGGCGGGTTCACCGACAACAACAGGGCGCTCGTGGCGATGTCCAAGGTGCTGAACATCATCTATTCGAAGGCCCTGAATATCCGCTACCGGGACATATCGAACAGCTTCAAGCTGTACCGGGCGGACCTGTTAAAGAGCATTCCGCTTGAGTGCGATAATTTTGACATCGTCGAGGAGATCCTCTACAAGCTGGACCGCGCGAACCCGGGCCTGAAGGTTATCGAGATACCCTACTCGTTCAAAAAACGGATGTTCGGCGAAACCAAGCGCAACCTGGCGGCGTTCATCCTGACCTTCGCGATGACCCTGGTGAAGCTCGTGGTGGGCAAGCTCAATTTCATCCTGATGCTTAAATATTTCCTGGTGGCACTCGCCGGGCTGGTCGTCGATTACGGGATCTATATCTTTTTACTGAAGATAGCCGGTGTCCATTACCTCGTTGCGGGGTTCATCAGCTTCTGCTTCGGCTTCCTGGTGAATTTTTTCGCAGGGAGAAAGTTCGTTTTTACGAAAGGCTCGGTGTTCAAAAACTCGAAGTCGGAGTTTACGGCGATACTGGTGATCCAGCTCATGGCGATCGCGTTTCACCAGCTTGCGCTCTACGCGTCCGTGGAATGGTTTTCAATCCCGCCCCTGTACGCGAAGCTCTTCGCGCTGGCGGCGACGTTCATCTGGAATTTCATCGGGAGAAGGCTGGTGTATCATACCGGCAAATGAGGCAACGGGCCCCGTCACTTCTTGTGCTTTGCGTACAGGTTCCGGTGCCACCGCCACGCGGTCTCAATGATCTCATCGACGCGCGCGTACCGCGGCCGCCACGAGAGCACCGATGACGCCCTGCCGGCATCGGCGACCAGCGACGCGGGGTCCCCGGCCCGCCGGGCCGTTTCCCGCACCCTGATCTCCTTCCCGGTTACCGTGCGCGCCGCATCGATGATCTCCCGCACCGAAAATCCCTTCCCGTTCCCGAGATTGAAGACGTCCGACGCCCCCCCCCGCGCCAGGTGCTCGAGCGCGGCGATGTGCGCGCCCGCCAGGTCGGCGACATGGATATAGTCCCTGACGCAGGTGCCGTCAGGGGTGTCGTAATCGACGCCGTAGATGGCGATATCGCCGCGCGCGCCGATCGCCGCATCCAGGACCAGCGGGATCAGGTGGGTCTCCGGCTCGTGCCACTCGCCGATTTCGCCGCCCGGGTCCGCCCCCGCCGCGTTGAAATACCGGAGCGCGACATACCGGAAATCATACGCCCGGGAATAATCGGCAAGGATGTTCTCTATCATCAGCTTCGTTCGTCCGTAGGGATTGATGGGCAGGGTGCCGTGCGATTCCGGTATCGGGACCTCGGTCGGTTCGCCGAAGACCGCGGCCGACGACGAGAAGATGAATTGATTGACGCCGAATTCACGCATTATCTGCAGAAGGTTGAGCGTGTTTTTCACATTGTTCACGTAATATTTTTCCGGGTCCTCGACCGATTCCCCCACGTAGGTGAACGCGGAAAAATGCATGACCGTTGATACGCGGTGCTTCGCGAACACCGCCCGAAGGCCGTCGGGGTCGGCCAGATCGCAGTGCCGGAAGGTGCCCCAGTTCGCAAATTCCCCGTGCCCGGTGCTCAGGTTATCGACGATGACCGTGCCATACCCCTTTTCAGAGAGCTCTTTGTTGACCTGTGAGCCGATATAGCCGGCGCCGCCGGCGATCAGGATTGTTGCGTTATTTCCCATGTCTGTATCCACCCGTGCAATGAATTTCCCCGGTACGCGCGGATTTTCCCCGCGATTACAGGCAACGGCATGCCCGGTATATTTTCAATACATTTTCAGCAATCAGGCGCTGCCAGGTCCCGGTGCATGCCCCCGCGCGCGGAAAAAATAGCTATTGACAAAAATCCGGACCGGCCCCGCTACCGTTAATGGGCCGGCGGGCCGCACCATCCTGCAACGGGAGACAGGTATCCATGAAGAGCGGGCAATCGGACTTTTTAATCATAGGGGCGGGCATAATCGGGCTCGCGGTCGCCCGGTATCTTAAAGAAAAATATCCCGCCCGCACTATCACCCTCATTGAAAAGGAGCCCGATACCGGCCGCCACGCCAGCGGGAGGAACAGCGGGGTCCTTCACGCCGGCTTCTATTACTCGGCGGATTCCCTCAAGGCGAAGTTCACAAAAGACGGCAACAGGGAGATGACCGCGTACTGCGCGGAAAAAAACCTGAAAATCAACCGGTGCAAAAAGGTGGTCGTCGCGAAAAATGAAGCCGAGGCCCGTTCCCTGCTCGAGCTTGAACAGCGCGGGAAGGCCAACGGCGTCACCGTGAGCATCATCGACGAGAAGGAGGTGGCCGAGCTGGACCCGAACGTGAAGACGTGCGGGTACGCCCTCTATTCCCCCACGACCTCAACCGTTGACCCGGTCGAGGTATGCGCGTCCCTCAGGGACGAGCTGCTCGCGGGCGGAGTGGATCTCCGGTTCGGGTGCGCCTACCTGCGCCGCGCAGGGACAAACGCGGCCGCCACCACGGCGGGCGTCCATGAAGCGGGCGTGATCATCAACGCCGCCGGACTGTACGCTGACAAGATCGCGAAGGATTTCGGGTACGCGAGGGACTATATCATACTCCCCTTCAAGGGGATCTATCTGAAATACACGGGGCCGGACAGGCCCGTGAGCACCAACGTGTACCCGGTGCCCGACATGAAAAACCCCTTCCTTGGGGTGCACTATACCGTCACCGTTGACAGGACCGTAAAGATCGGGCCGACGGCGATCCCCGCGATGTGGCGGGAGAACTACCGGGCCCTTGAGAATTTCAGGCTCGATGAATTTGCGCAGGTCACGCTGCGCGAAGCGAAGCTGTTCATGCTAAATTCTTTCGGGTTCAGGACGCTCGCCCTCGACGAGATGAAAAAATATTACAAAAAATATTTCATCGGCCTGGCCGCCGGCATGGTCCACAACGTGGACCGCGCCCGCTTCAGCGAATGGAGCAGACCGGGCATCCGCGCCCAGCTCCTCGACGTGCGGACGAACAGGCTCGTGCAGGACTTCAAGGTGGAAGGGGACGGCCGTTCCGTCCACATCCTGAACGCCGTCAGCCCCGCCTTCACCAGCAGCTTCCCGTTCAGCAGGTGGATCGTGGACAATTACATAAAACCTTGAGCCGGTAATTTTTATTGACAGCGCCGAACTTTTCAGCGATAATATGGGTCTAACGCATTAATTATCGGATACGGTCTTTCATCATGCCCGCGAGGAGGCCTGTGATGCTTGGTAGATTATTAATATCTCTTCTGGTGATGTTCACCTGTTCATGCGGCACATTATTCATCATAACTGACGAGACCGGTCCCGTCGACCGCAGGGGACACGACGAATACGACCGGCACCGCGAAGAGGAGCTGCGGCGCATCGAGCAGGAGCGCCAGAGAAGGATTGCGGAAGAACGACAGAGAAGGGTCGAGGAAGAGCGCCTCTGGAAAATCGAGCAGGAGCGCCAGAGAAGGCTCGAGGAAGAGCGGCAGCGCAGGATAGAACATGAGCGGCAGCGCAGGTTTGAGGAAGAGCGTCAGCGCAAACTGGAGGAAGAGCGGCAGAAAAGGATCGAGCAGGAGCGCCTCCGGAAGATAGAGCAGGAGCGCCTGAAAAGGATCGAGCAGGAGCGCCTGAAAAAGCTGGAGCAGGAACGCCTCTGGAAGGCGGAGCGTGATCGCCTGCGCAAGATCGATGAAGAACGCAAGAGAAAGATAGAGGAAGAAAAACGTAAGATTGAAGAAGAAAAGCGCAGGCTCGAACAGGAGCGCCTGAGGCACCTCAGGGAGGAGGAAGCTCGAAAACACCAGGAGCGCCTGAAAAAGGAAGAGGAAGAGCGGCGGAAGAAGATCGAGGAGGAGCGAAGAAGGGCCGCTGAAATTGATGCGCAGCGGCGGCGCGAGGACGAGCGCCGCAGGTTTGAGGAAGAGCGCGGGAGAAAGGCCGAAGAAGACAGGCAGCGGCGGCGCGAAGAGGAGCAGAAGAGAACGATAGAAGAGGAGCGCCAGAAACACGAGCGAGAGCGGCAGAAGAAGATTGAAGAAGAACGCCTCTTGAAAATCGAGCAGGAGCGCCAGGCCAGGATCGAGGAAGAACGCCGGAAACGGCTGGAAGATGGGCGCAGGAAGGAGCTTGAAGCCGAACGGAACATGAAGCTTGAAGAACAGCGCCGCAAAGCGGAAGATGAGCGCCGCGCGCTCGACGAGCAGCGCAGGGAGCTCCAGAAGCGGGACCAGGAGAAACGGGCCGAGGAGCAGCGGCAGAAACAGCTCGAGCAGGAGCGCAGGAAGATTGAAGAAGAGCGCTGGAAAACCGAGCGCGACCGCTGGAAGCTTGAAGACGAGCGCCACAAAAAGCAGATGGGCACCGGCGGTCCCGACGACAAACAATCACTCATAAAATGCATTGAAACGTGCAAAGGGCTGTCGGGACTGGCGCAGGTCGGGTGCCTTCAGAAGTGCAGGTAGGCAACAGGCGGCGGTATATCCCGTCAGCGCGGCGGAGGTTCCTCAGGGGCCCGGACAGGGCCCCTGGCGGAACGCATCACTTTCTCTTTATTACCATGACCGTCAGGTCATCCTTGAAATTATCCTCTTTGCCCGCAAATGAATAAAAGTCATTCATGACGCAGCGAAGAATGTCCCTGGCGCTGCCGTCCGGCGCTTTTTTCAGCGATTCCATTATTCGCAATTCCCCGTAGCTTCTTTTGGAAGTGTCCCAGGTTTCATCAAGGCAATCCGTATACAGGAGGAAACAGTCGCCGGCGCCGATTTTTATGGTAACCGACCGGTACGGCTCCTCCATCTCCCTTATTCCCATGAAAGGGCCGGCCAGCGTGTTCCCGTCCCTGCCGAGCACCTTGCCCACCTTTCCTGACCGGCCCAGCCGGTACGCCATGTCATGGTGGCCGCCGTTTACGTATTCGAGCGAATCGTCGTTCATGCGGATCAGTATGCCGGTCAGGTAATTGTCTATATGGCCTATCTCCTTTATCAGCTTTTTGTTGATCCGGTCAAAGACCGCGTTCAGTCTCTCGCTCCTCATGTCCATGAAGGTTTCGTATATGATCGACTTGGCGATGAGGGTTAAGAGCCCTGACGATATCCCGTGGCCCGATACGTCAAAGATCCCGGCCCCGGCCAGCTCTTTGCCATCCAGATAGAAATCAAAAAAATCCCCTGATATCCCCGCCATGGGCTTGAAGAGATACGCGATATCGTACTGCCCGGACACCGGCGGACCGCCAGGGAGGAACGAAGACTGCACGTTCACGGCCATTGCCAGGTCCCGCTCGTGCATGTGCTCTGCGATCTTCAGGCTGCGGTTGGCGTCCGTCAGGTTGTCATTTATCAGCTCCACCTCCTCCATCGCCTGGTGGAGATCGCTATTCGCGCGCGTGAGCTGTTCGGTCCGTTGCCTGACCTTGTCCTCAAGTTTGACATTCAGCTCATCGAGGTTATTCATCGTGTTTATCAGCCGCTGTATGAGCAAAAGGGCGGTGCCGGTATAAAGGGCCGCCGCGCTGTAGCCGAAAAGAAGGTTCTCCGGCGTATAGCCGAAAATATTCAGCGCGAAACCGCCGAACTTGGGAAAATATACAAACGCGTCATGGATGGCGCCGAGGATGACGATGGCGCCAAACACGCTGAACAGCGGCGCGTAGGGCCGCTTCTTCACCAGGGCCGATATGTGGCAGGACAGGTTATAGAGCCCTATCGGCGTGGTCAGGGCTATCAACACCACGGCCTGCAGGCGGTCAGCGGGCTTTCCGGTGACGGTAGTGAGCAGAAGGACGATGAACAGCAGAAAGATCCAGAGGCCGATCTCCGTCTTTTTCCTGCTGAGGCCGTAGATGCGGTGGAGGAATATGGGATGCACGACATTCAGGGCCGCCCAGCTGAAACCAAGCACCTTGAGCCGCAGCAGCGTGCTCCCGAACGAACGCCAGAAAAAATAGTCACAGGCATCGATAACGATAAAGAGGCCTGCCAACAGCTGAAGGATGTAAAAGAGGTATTCCTGATCCCTCTTCCGTATAAAGAACAGCAGGAACATGAGGAGGAGCGGAAAGCCCATGAATATGATGACGAAATTCATGGTGATCCTGAAAAAATTCTGGAGCGAGCGGTCGAAGGACCAGTCATCGTAATTGGCTATCGCAAGGGTGCCGATCATTTCGCAGTACACGAAATAGGACACCCTGATGCTGATGACGTTCTCCCCGCCGTATTTTATCAGGCTCCGGGGCACCACGTAATGGCGCGGATGGTTCCACATGGAAAAATCGCGGGGCGGGAAGCCCCCCATGCCCCCGATCTTTACCCCGTTAAAGTAGGTTTCGTCCGCATTGGCGATCTGGCCAAGCATCAGGCCGAGGCTTTCCCGCGGGAGGTCTTTATCGAAGATAATTTTTTTCCGGAGCCAGCATATTCCTTCAATCTTTCCGAGCGAGTCAAGCGTCACGCCGGGGATTTCCCCCTTTATAATATACCGGGTAATGCTTCCCGGCATCGAAATGGTCTTCCAGCCTGAATCATCATAATCGCGGGAGGCGTATTTTTTTTCGTCCCCGAAACCGAGCTTCCACTCCCCGGCCAGCGACGTCCTCGCATTGACTGATGAAATGACCGGCACAGAGCGCGCAGACAGACCGGATAAAAACACCGCAAGAACAAAAATAACCGACAAGCACACCCTGATCAGGACCATACCTTCCATAGCCTCAATATGAGATTTTTATTTTTTTATATAGAGAAAGCTTCAACGACGGGAAATCGTGAATACCTGACCGACATCCTTCTATATCATTATAGCCATAACCTGTCTCGCCAATATCAGATTAATCAGATTATGACTTTTTCGCAAGGCCCCGATGGCCATTCCATCACCGCCATTCACGCCGAAGGGCATGACTGGACAGCAATGGATACCGTCCGGGAACCCGGGCCCGCCCGGCAGCGGCGGCCCATTGTTTACACCATGTGCTCGGGCGGCCTGGCTTTTACGGATTTTTTCTGCGGGATGAAGATCCGGTACCCGATCCCCATCTTCATGAACAGGAACAGGAACACGATCAGCGACACAAGCACGAGAGCCACCAGCGCCTTATTGTATTCAAGGCGGTTGTAGATCTCTCCCTGCCCTATCGTGGGGATCTTTTTCGGCGCGATGGGAAAGCTGAATTTTTGCGCGAGGGTCTTCAGGTAATTGATATTGACGATGGGCACGTCGGTGCGCGCGAACCTGGACATGACGCTGTCAACGCGCATCGCCCGCTGTGACGGCTTGAGGTTCAGGCCGGCCCGGTATCTCCTCTTCCCTATGAACGACCCGATGGCAACAGTGCCGCCGCCGACGTTGATGTACGCGGCGATCTGGGTGTCCCGGGCCTGGTCATGGTAGAGTTCCATGCGGGCGTTGATCCGGGTCTTCATGTCGCTGAATTCAAGGGGCGTGATGTTGTATTTCATGATCGTGTCGCGCAGGATTTTTTTCCCCTCCTCCGACATGCCCAGGGCGCTGTCCTGGACACCGCCGAGCGAGGCCGCGACCGACCGGTATTGAGAAAATTTCTTCTCATACAGCTCGTTCTCCATGTCGAGCCAGGTCAGGCCGGGAATATTGGCCCCCCAGGTGGAGGCGGACACGCTGGTGACAATGATGAGGCGGAGCTTCAGCGCCTTTGCCGCCGACATGACCGCGAGGTTCATGGCCGGGAACGAGCCGGTGAGCGACACCGCCACGGTGCTGCCCTTTTTTACCTTCGCCTCCTTCAGCATGGACACGATGGCGGCCGCCCAGTTCGGGTTGATGCTGGTCAGCTTCGAATCGATGTCGACTGTCGTGCTGGTGATCGGGGTCGAGAGCACGCCGATCAGGCCGGTCCGCATCGGGTCGATGACCTTGTTGATGGGGCCGATGTTCCTGAGGCGGTGCTGCTTGATGATCTCGATCCCCTGGAGCATGTACCGCGCCGCCTGCACCTTTTCATTGTAAAAGGGCTGCTTGACGTTGACCTTGAACGATTCCACTATCATCATGCCGATGATCGCCATGATGGCGATCACCACGTGGATCTGCCAGGAGACTGTGGTCGGTTTCCAGATGAGCTTTTTCATAACGTGATGTCCCTGCCGAAGAAGAGGATAAGGACCAGCCGCACGATGGCGCTCGACGTCACCAGCGCGGCCACGGTCTCGAGGATGCCCTGCCGGTCCATCCATATGGCGATGAGGCCGGGGATGATGTAGCCGACGATGGACAGCTCCAGGGCCTGCGGCCCCAGGGGAACGGCCCCGAGCGTGCGCACGAGCCACCCGAGAAGGAAGCCGAGCAGGATCATGAGGACCGTGCGCCGCCGGCCGTAGATAATCATAAATACGCCGAGGGAATTGACGATAAAATAGGTAAGCAGGCTCACCGCCACCGTGGCGATGATGACCAGCGGCCGGTCCAGGTAAAGGGCGATATACCCGGGCACCACCATGCCGCCCGCGGCGATCCCGAAGAACTCTGAAAAGAGGAGGCTTACGCACAGGCCCAGCCCGATCGAAAGCGTAATTATGTTTTCCATACCAGTGCCGCCATACGCCCCCCGCGGGGGCTGATTGTAGAATCCTTTCCCTGTATCCCGCTGCGGCCCGTCAGGCCGGAACGTTATCGGACCTGTTTTTGAAATAGGTCACCAGTTCCAGTCCGGGGCCGGCGATGTTTCCAACGCCCATGACAAGGGTGTTTTTCGTGCAATACTTCAGTATCTCCTCGAACATGGTCTCGATGTCGAGGTCCTCGGCGTTGATGAAGTGACGGGCGTCTATGCCCGCCCTGACCGCGTACCGCACGAGGAAGTATGAGCCCGAGCCGACCAGTATGTAGCGGTCCGCCCGCGTCCACCGCGCGAGCGCCTCCCCGATCTGGCGCGACCGGTCCGGCCGGTCGATGCGGCTGTTCACGATCATGATCCGGGAACTGACGTCCGGGTGCCTGCCCAGCGCCATCGCCCATATCATCCCGGTCGATTCCGGGTCGTTGGCGGCAAAGCCGTTCACGAAGTGTATGTTACGGCCGAAAAAATTGAGGGAGAGGTCGCTCATGGCGCCCATGTCCGGCGCGGCCTTTTTCATGCCGCGCAGCGCCACGTCGCGCGCCACGCCGAGGGCCTCGCACACCCTGAGGGACAGCGCGATGTTGTCCCGGTGCTCAACGTACGGGAACTCGCGCAGCGCCGCGTCGTCGATGTTCGCGGCCTCGTCCTCCGGGACCACGATGAGCTCGGCGCCCCGCTCCACGCACGCCGCCATGAATTCATCCGGATAGTCGCGCTCGCAGGTGAAGAGCTTTTTCCCGGGCGGCACCGTTCCCAGCAGGGCCATGGCCACGTCCCGCTCCGACGGCCCCATGACATCAAGATGGTCCTCGCGCGCATTGGTGATGACCCCGTGGGTCGCGCGCACCAGCTTCAGCTCGCACAGGCTCTGCAGATAGGGCTGTATCGCCATGCACTCGATGACCAGCGCCTCGGCGCCGTTGCGCGCCGCGAAGGCGACGATACGCACCTGCTCGATGATGTTCGCCTTCGACTGCCGGTAGACGGGATATTCGGTGCCGTCATGAATGATCATGCGCGGGAGCGTCCCGGTGGTCTTCGCGAAGGTCCTGATCCCCCCCTCGCGCAGGCCGGCCGCGACAAGCCTGGTCACGGAGGATTTGCCCCGCGTGCCGTTCACGTGCACCCGGATGGGGATGGACCGGAGGTTCTTCACGTGGTTCGCGTACTCGGCTGCGCCGAGAACGACAATCAGCAGGACCATCGCCCCCATGAGCATTATTTCATTCAATGATTACTCCCCTGCGCCGATAACACTACCACCCCATGCGATGAAGGTCAACATATTAATGATTTCCCGAGTTGAATATGGCAGGGAGAATTTATTTAAGATCGGGAGACGTCCCGCCGCGCTTTCGCAGGTACTCGCTGTACTGGTACTGCTTGGAAAGGCAGAACACCGCCATCTCCGGCGTCCGGTACACGATCGCCTTGTACCTGCTCCCTTCTTTAGCGTGGATGATGTTGTCATCGGGGAATGCCGCGAGGGTGACCGGGTAGATCGGCTTGTCATACTTATTCATCATCATGAGGATCGTATCGAGGATGGCGCCCTCCACCGCGACGACCCCCTTTTCAAACATCTCCATCTCATTCATCGGGCACATGGCCGAGCCGGTGCGCGGCCTGTATGGGACGGATGCCGTACCGCGCGGACCCGAGGAGCCCCAGGACGATGATCGCGTCAAACGCGTCTGACGAGGCCATGATATCGATCGATTCCGCGAAGAGGAAGACGTCCGGGTGGCCGACAATGTCGACCGGGTTTGCCCTGCTCCAGAAGGGGGGCAGCTTCTGGTCGAACCGCTTCCTGATCTCATCCGGCAGGGGCGGCAGCACCAGGCCGTTCTCCTCGCATTCATCCGCGGTGATGACCCCCCAGCCGCCGCCCAGGGTGACGATGCCCACCCTGTTCCCCCGGGGCAGGGGAAAGCTGTCAAAGGCGGCGGAAAGCTCCAGCAGCTCGGTCGGGTTCATCGCCGTCATCACGCCGGTCTGCTTCAGCACGCCTTCAAAGACGCGGAACGAGCCCGCCATCGCGCCGGTATGCGACGCCGCGGCCCTGCTCCCGCCCTCGGTCCGTCCCGCCTTCAGGGCGATCACCGGCTTCTTCAGGGAAACGCCCTTCGCTGTCTCCAGGAACTTCCTGCCATCGTCAACCCCTTCGAGGTACATGAGGATAACCGTGGTCTCGGGGTCATTGTCGAAATATTCGAGGTAGTCCTCGACCTTCAATACCGCCTCGTTCCCCGAGCCGACGAACTTGCCGATGCCGAACCCTTCCAGCTCGGCCCAGAGCATGATCTGGTTGCCCACGTTCCCGCTCTGGGCGATGATGGATATTCCGCCGCTCTTCGGCCGCGGGTGGCCTCCTGTCGCGAAGAGGCGCGCGCCCACGTTCGCGATACCCATGGTGTTCGGCCCCGCGAGATTGATGGAATGCTCCCGGGCGAAATCCGCCATGCGCGCTTCCAGGGCGGCGCCCTCCGCGCCCGTTTCGCTGAAGCCGGAAGATATGACGACGACATTGCGCACGTCTTTCTCAACGCACTCGCCGAGGATGGACATGATGGTCTTTGCGGGAGTCGCGATAAACACAAGATCGACCGGTCCGGGGATGTCGCGAAGCGACGCATGGGCCTGCAGCCCGAACACGGTGTTGCTGCTGGCCGAGACCGGGTAGACCGGCCCTCCGTAGCCGCCGTCGAGGATGTTAGACATGATAAACGAGCCCCATTTCAGCCGGGCTTCGGTGGCCCCGACTACGGCAATGCTCCGGGGGTTAAAAAGCGTGTGGAGGTCCTTCATTGATTGACTGCCTGCCTGTACATAGCGAACATTTTTTTGCAGTAAACTATCAGGCGATCTTCTTTTCAAGACATTTATATTAAAAAATATGGATGCCCCCTGGCGCCGCGGCGCAGACGCGCAAGGGCCTGCGATGAAGGCGGGCCCGGGCGCGTCACTTTCTGATCGGCAGGGAGAGCAGGCCCAGGGGATCGACGCTCACTCCCTGGAGCAGGAGGGAGACATGAAGATGGGCGCCGGTGGACTGGCCCGTTGATCCCACCGTGCCGATACGGCTCCCGGCGCGGACAGTGTCGCCCTCTTTCACCATCACCCCGTCGAGATGCATGTATGAAGAAAAAACGCCGCTACCATGGTAGAGCACGATGAAATTACCCTCGTAATACATCGGCTCCGCGATCACGACCTCGCCGTCCGCCATGGCGAGCACCGGGTCGCCGGTGCTGCCGCGCAGATCGATCCCCCGGTGTATATTCAGCTTTTCCTTCAGCCAGGTCTTTTTCCCGTTTTTGACGCGGTATCGCATGACAAGCCGCTTTGACCAGAACGGCGACGTGACAAAGTGCCTGTTCCGCGGATGCGACAGGTGCTCTCCCGGAAGGTCGCCGCCCACCCTGCCGAAGGCCTTCTTTTTCTTCTCCGCGCAGGCGTTGATGAAGGCGATTTCCTCCGGCGTCGGCGTATAGTCCACGTCGGAATACTTCCCGAGGTCCAGGGGCTTTTTGAAGAACGGGAACCCGCTCCCCGAGATTTCAAGAATGAAATCTTCGGCGCGCTCTGTGCCGCCGGCCTCGTACACGACCCGGATAGGTTTCTTCCCGGGCGCCGCTTCCGGATGGATCCCGAAGAGCGCGCGGTAGCCCCATCTCCTTTTCGACACGGGGATATCTTTGCCGTCAAACGAGAAGCGTTTCAACTCAAAGGAGATGTCCCGCCCGGAAGGAGCAGCAGGGTAGATCTCGGCGTATACCGCCGCGCCCTGGGCAAACCGGGGGGCATAGCAGTCGACGGCTATATCAGCCCCGGTGAACCGTACCATGGCGGGGGAAGGCGCCCGGTACCCGGCGGGGAGCTTCACCGTCGCCGGATGCCGTGCCGGCGGACCCGGCTCCTCCGCCTGCCTCCCGCCGGTCAGCGCCGTGGGGGAGAGCATGCACAATGCGGCAAGCATTGATACGGCAGCTATCGCGGTGATGCGGGGGCTCTTTCTCTTCATGTCTGTCCTCTCATTAATAAATCGGCAGGGCCCGCCATGACATCAATAAAAATCATCGGGTATACAATCCGCCGCTGAAATTTTCCGAAAGGCAAAAAAATAAATTCGCCCGGTATAAAAAAATTGACAGGAGAGAGGGGGCAATTAATCTAACGATCCACACGTACAATATAGGAGGCTGTTCAATGGCTCATGTAATTAGCGATGAATGCACAAACTGCGGCGCCTGTGAACCCGAATGCCCCGTTGAAGCCATAAGCGAGAAAGGGGACAAGAGAAAGATTGACGCCAACGAGTGCACAGACTGCGGCGCGTGCGCGGCTGTCTGCCCGGTTGACGCGATCTCACCGGCATAAACCGGCATACCATAGAAAAACAGGGCCCGTCTCCGCGGAAGCAGGGACGGGCTTTTTATTATCCGGGGGCGCAGTAGTGCGCTCCCCTACTTGCTGTAATTTTCCTTGATGAAGGTATTGAGATATTCATCAGGGTTATCGACCGCCTCCCGCGGTACGGTGAAGTGGTCAAGCTTCATCAGCCGCAGTCCGTGGTAATAATCGCGGAAAAGGTCGTTGCAGAGCTGCTTGATGCTCTTCAGCTTTTCCCCCGCCATCTCCTTTAGCTTTTCCACCGCGTCCTTGTTGAAATCGAGGTAGATGCCGTGCTCCACGAGGAATTCCTTCTGAAAGCTCTGGATCCCCTCCTCGATGAGGAGCTCCCTGAGCACCTCGCCGGGGCTCTCGATCACCTGCCGGTCCACCGTCAGCTTCTTGATGTTCGTGGAGGGGAGGCTCTTTTCGAATTTTATCAGCACCTTCTCGAACACGCTCAGGAGGCCCCGCGCCCCGGTCTTCTCGCTGTGCGCCTTCTTCGCCAGCAGCCTGAGCGCCTCGTCGGTGAAGCCCAGGTCGATGCCGTAGGACCTGAAGTCCAGCTTCTTGCCCAGCACGACGGTGCTGTGCTTGTTTTTCAATATCTTGTACAGGCCCTCTTCGTCCAGTTCGTTCAGCACCACGTAGACGGGGAGGCGCCCCACGAATTCCGATTCGAAGCCGAATTCGATCAGGTCCTCGGTCTTGACCTTCTTGAGTATCTCCTGGCGCGCCTCGCCGGCCATCTTCGTCTTTTCAAAGCCGATCGACTGCTTGTTGAGCCGCTTGTTGATCATCTCCTCGAGCCCGCTGAAGGCGCCCGAAACGATGAAGAGGATGTTCCTGGTGTTTATCTTCTGCCGCGACACCTTGCCGGTCCTCTGCGCCTCCATGGCGGCTTCCACCTGCGACGCCAGGTCATGCGGCGTCTTCAGGTCGACCTCCGCCTCCTCCATGAGCTTCAGTAAATTGCGCTGCACACCGCCGCGCGATACGTCCGGCCCGTACATGGTGCCCCGTCGACGCGATCTTGTCTATCTCGTCAAGGTAGATGATGCCGTACTCGGCCCTCCTGATGTCGCCGTCAGCCTCGTGCACCAGGTCGCGCACCAGGTCCTCGACATCGCCCCCGACGTAGCCGGTCTCGCTGAACTTGGTCGCGTCCGCCTTTACAAAGGGGACGCCGATCTTCTTCGCGATGAGCTTGACGATGTACGTCTTGCCGACCCCCGTCGGGCCGATGAGAAGCATGTTGCTCTTGATGGCGCCGATGATCCCGTCCTTCTGCGGGACCTTGTTCTCCAGGTTCATGCGGTTAAAATGGGTGCACACCTTGGTGGCGATGACCTCTATCGTCTCTTCCTGGCCCACCACATACTGGTTGAGAAAGCTTTCAAGCTCTTCAGGTTTTATATCAAAATTGAATTCCGAGGATTTCTTGCCGGATACGCCGGGCTTTTCACCGACGGGCTCCGATTGCGGCTGCACCTCCTCGGACTCCAGGTTCAGAATCTCCTCGATGCTCTTTTCAGGATCAAATGCCGGTTTTGTCATGCTATATCCTCATAGTAAATAGTATCATCATTCTGCGGCCGTTCCAGTGTCTCACGCCGCCACCTAAAGTAAGATGCGGTAATTTCTATATAGTTACATCCATACTATTTCACCCTTATTCGCGGATGGACCAATTAATACAATATTTTTTTATACGCATGGGTAAAAACAGCCCTTTTCTATGCCGTCGCCGTCCTCTTGTTATGAAATATACTCGATAAAATAAAAAAAATAAAAAAGAACAGAAAAAAAGCTTGATAAAATACTATACATATATGTACTATACAAATGTATTCAGCGAGGCATATATGAAACTACAGATGATCAAAATAGCAAAAAAAACGTGCCCTGATTGCGGGCATATTCTCATTCCCGAATCCGGCTGTTTTTTCTGCCGTTTCTGCGGTTATTCTTTATGCGCGATTCAATAAAATTTCAAAAAGGGAAGCTATGAATACATATGCAAAGAGAACAGGCCTTTCTTTATATAAGAATCCCGGGATTAAAAAAAGAAATCCATATCAGGCTTCACCAAAAAGGATTTATAAAAATACTGAAGCGACCGGCTGCGGCACCAGAGGCGCCGGAACCGGAGCTGCCGGCCCGGCCGTTGATTCTATCCTTGCATTCTTCAGGGGCACCATCGTGAACAGGGACGCTTCCGGCATTGAATGGGGGACGCTGTAACTAACGCACCCCCGCTGAAACGGCCATAATGAAAATCGTAATCCCACGGTTCGGATCACAACTACTATTTGCCTATTAATAAAAGGAACAGAGCTGCCCCATATTAAAAAACACCGCAACAAAACCGATTCCCACACACTCCTCACTATCGGCTCTGTTCTCTTTTATTTTTTTTATACCCCGGCGTCATAAAACAAAAAGCCCCGTGAACGGGGCTGCCGTGTGCCGAAGGAGGGAATCGAACCCTCATGGTGTTGCCACCGGCGGATTTTGAGTCCGCTGCGTCTACCAGTTTCACCACTTCGGCTTGTTGTTTCGATTTCGGAATTATTAATCTGGCTGGGGAATTTCGTCGTACTCTATATACTTGCCCTTGGCCCTGGCCACGATCTTGCCCATCTCATTTTCGATCTCGGCCCTGTTTTCAATGACCCGCTTGCTCTTTTTCACATACCAGCCGCGTATATAGAGGTTTTCGCCGACGTAGGCCGGCTGGAGATACCGCACCGTCAATTCGCTCGTAAGCGCGATTGTCTCGAGGTACTTGTTGACGGTTATCATCGTTTCATCGAGAATCGCGGCGACCACCCCGGCGTGTATGATGTTGGGCGGCCCTTCCAGAAGCTCGTGAGCGGTATATTGTCCAAAGGCTGTTTTCGTATCGTCGTCAAATTCCAGCTTCAGCTGGAGTCCTTTCTCGTTGTCCGGGCCACAGCCGAAACATATTTTATCTTCGAATTCAATCATGGGGGCATATGTTGGATATTACAGCCCGTTTGTCAAGAACTAAATTGAACCGAATGGGGGTTACTTTTCCTTCATCTTTTTCATGATCAGGTCCACCTCGTCCTGATCGAGCCATTCATCCACGTGGGCGGGGGAGACGTCTGTCTCCATGAGATACATCTCAAGGGCCATGACAAGCTGTTCCTTCGACAGGGCGCCGAGGGTCACCAGGATCTCGCCGATGAGTCGCCCGGGATTGTCCTTCTGCAATTCCAGGGCGTCATTGAGCAAGGACTGGGTGATGATCCTGTTTTCGACAAGAAATTCACCTACCCGCTTCTTCCTGTTATTTGGTCCGGTTGATGCCACAGGCCCCCTCCGTGACAGGATTCCATAGCACGCCGGTCAGAATGTCAATACTATTTTACTAAAGATACGCCGGCATACCCCGCATCCCCGTGACACAGGGGCCGCACGCCGGGCGCATTAACTGCTTGACGGTATAAAAACAATAGGATAGTGGAGATGCAACACGCGGGAATTCCGATGAAACACAGAATGCATATCAACATACCGCTGGCCGCCGGCGCCGCGCTGCTGCTTATCTTCGCCTTCTCGGTCCGCGCCCTGCCGGAAAAAAAGAAGCACACCTACCTGGGGAGCGCGTCGTGCGGCAGGTGCCACGACGCGGATTCGATTGGGAACCAGTATGACAAGTGGCTCCGCTCCCCCCACGCCAAGGCGGTGCTCATACTGAAAACCGCGCCGGCGATCGACCTGGCAAAGAGGCTGTCGATCGCCTCCCCGGCGAATGACCGCCGGTGCCTCTCCTGTCACACGACCGGGGGCGGCAAACATCAGCAGACGATCGAGGAAGGGGTCGGCTGCGAGGCGTGCCACGGCCCGGGGAGCGGCTACTCCGAGTTCGCGGGCCATGTTGACACGGTGGACCGGCTCGGCGCCTACAATATCGCCCTGAAAAACGGCATGTACCCGGTCCTGGGCATCAAGAACATCAAGAAGCGCGAAAAGCTCTGCCTTCGCTGCCATGACGCGCGGCGGCCCTGCTACCCCGCAGATCCGAAGGAGATATACCGTCAGTCCATCTCACTCCAGGTGGTAACCGACATGAAGAAAGGGGAGCTGGTGCTCGAACACAAGCTCATCCCCCCGTTCCCGCAGTACTGATGCTGTTCTGATCTATACCGGTCTTCAGCCATTTCAGGGTTTCCACGTTCCGGACCGCCCGCTCCAGCGCGCGCAGCGTCTGCGCCATTGACGACAGGGCGTCGTCGCCGAGCAGGTCAGTCCCTTCGAACAGCCGCTTCTCGCACATGTAAAAGACCTGGTTCAGGGTGTCCGCGTTGAAGGCCGTGTTCGCGTCGGCCTGCGACTCCCGGTTCAATCGCGCGACCAGCGGTACGACTTCCCTCCTGAAGAGCAGGTCGACCAGCAGCCCGTACAGCTCGTCGAGCCCCAGTATGTACCTGGTGAGCCGGTTCAGTCCGCCCACGAACTCGTGGACGAACATCCCCTCGCGCATGTCCTTGTACGCCAGCACGGGGATGCCCCGGGCGGGGACGCTCGCGTAGAATTTCCTCACCAGCCCGTTCAGGTCAAGTGCGCGCGTCCCGAGGTTTACCAGGATGAAGCGCACGCCGGGACCGATGACACCGTCGAACAGCTCGTCGGTGGTCGAGATAAGCACCGTGCTGTAATTGAACCGCGCGGTGATGGCGCCGAGGACCTCCCTCGCCGGGTTCTCATCGTCCAGTATAATGAACGAGCCGGCGTCCCCGGCCCGCTCCTCGCCGATGACCGGGAGCAGCGGGACCAGCGACGCCGGCTCGGATTTCACGAGGAGATCGGATATGCCGCAGTCGAGGAGCCGCTCCTTCAGCTCTTTCCTCATGCCGTCGGCGACGCAGATAAGCCTCCCCTTCTCCCGGAGCGCGCGGTAGAGGCCGCAGGTCTCGCCCGTGCACCCTGCCGCGTCCGCCAGGACAAAATCGTGGAGCGGAAGGCGCCGCACCTCATCGAGCGCGGCAGGAGCGGCCGTAAGCGGGAATTCCGACACCGCATACCCGCCCGCTTCTAGCGGCGCGCGGTAGAGGGAATTCTTCGATGTGGCAAGGAGGACTTTTTTCATAGATGTATTATGTCGCATATTTATGGAAAGAAAGGCGTGTTGTCAATAACAATACATTTCTCCGGACTTCTCTTCCGGAGATTTAATCGTGTCGAGATGCCCCGGGGCCCGACAGTAAAAATTGTGGACAGTATGGCCCGCGTTTTTATGATGATTGCATCATAGAACGCAGCAAGGCAGGCCAACATGGATGGGAATCCCCTCAACGAAATAATGAACGCCCGGTCGATCGTTTTTTACGGGGCATCGGGCAATCCGGCAAAAATGGGATCGGGCCTGCTCGTGACCCTGCTCACCAACCACTATCCCGGCACGATTTACCCCATCCATCCGCGGGAAAGCGAGATTTTCGGCCTCCGCGCCTACCGGAGCGTTTCGGAGATCAAAGAAAGGCCCGATCTGGCGGTCGTCATCCTGCCGGCAAAATCCGTGCCGCCGCTGATCGATGAGCTGGGGGCCGCCGGCATCAGGCGGGCCGTCATCGTCACGGCAGGCTTCGACGAAGTCGGCGGCTCTGATCTGCAGCGGGAGCTGAACGCGGCCGCGAAAAAGCACGGCCTCCGCTACGTAGGCCCCAACTGCATCGGCGTGGCCAATCTCCACGCGAGCTACAACTTCACCATATTCCCCTTTTCCGGGAAGCCGGGCCTCATCGGGATGCTTTCCCATTCGGGAACGTTCGTGACCCACCTCATGCCCTACCTCTCCGCGCGCGGGCTTAATTACGCGGAAGCGATCAGCCTGGGGAACGAGGGCGACCTCGACATCGTCGACGGCCTGGACTACATGGCCGGCCGCGACACCATCCGGACCATCACCTGCTACATCGAGGCCATCAGGCGGGGCCGCGCGTTCATGGAGAAAGCGGCATCGGTCTCCCGGCTCAAGCCCATCGTGGCGCTGTACGCGAGCGGCACCGACGCGGGCGCCCGCGCGACGGCATCACACACGGCGGCGATGGCCTCGCCCGAGGGAATCGTGGACGGCGTGTTCCGGCAGACCGGCATTATCCGCGCCATGTCTGTCGAAGAGATGTTCGATTTCGCGTGCGTCCTCTCCCGCTGCAGCCTGCCCGCCGGAAAGCGTGTGGGCATACTCACCAACAGCGGGGGTCCGGGCGCCGTCATGGCCGATGCCGTCGCCCGCACCGGCATGGAGCTCCACCGGTTTTCGCCGTCGCTCCAGAAAGCGATCGCGCAGTACGCACCGCCGACGGCGTCGCTCTCCAATCCCGTCGATTTTACTTTCATCAATAACTGGGAGGCGTATTTCAGCACGGTGCCCCGCCTCATCGCCGAATCGGGCGAGGTAGACCTGGTCCTCTTCTACGGATTTTTCGGCGTGGAGACCTTCCTCCATTATCGCGACCATCCCGCCGTGGCCCCGGGCCTCGACAGGAACATGATCGACGCCGCCATGAAGCTCGGCGACGTGCTTAAACACCGGATCGCCGAGACGCTGCTCGGCCTGCCGGTCCCGATCATATGCTCAACGTTCCTTAACCTCGACGAGTCCCTTATCGCGCACCTGCACGGATCCGGCATCCCCTTCCTGCCGACCCCGGAACGAGCGGTCAGGGCCGCACGGGCGCTGTGCCGCTACGCGGAATGGAGGAGAAGATGTTAATCCAACTGCCCGGCTCTTTTCTGCCGGAAGTGGTCCCGTGAGAAATTCAGGGAAGGGTAGATGCATCGAAAGGTCCGGCGCATCTGGCACTTTCGAGGAGGGGCGGTCTTTCCGTCATACTGCCTTTTCCATGAAGCGTATGGTGAACCTGGTTCCCTCATCGACCTCGAGCCGTAGCTCCGCGTTCAGCTGCTGCGCCAGCGCCTCGATGATCTGGAGACCCATGGTCTTCTTCTTCTCGCTCCCGTAGAGCTCCGGGTCCATGCCGGGGCCCGAGTCAGCGATGCTGATGGTGACCATCCCGTCCTTTCTGCTCATGGACAGCTCTATCCGGCAGTCGCCGGCGTCCCTGCACCCGTGTTTCATGGCATTCGTGAGGACCTCGTTTATCAGGATGCCGCAGGGCACCGCCTGATCGACCGGCAGGTAGATCTGCTCCATATCCGAATCCACCCTGATCGCATTCGGTATGCTGGAATAGAGCGAAATGACCTCGTCGGCCAGATCGTTCAGGTAGGCTGCCATGTTGAACTGCGAGAAGTTGTCGGCCCGGTATATTTTCTCGTGGATAAGCGCCATGGAATGGATCCTGCCGACCGCGTCCTGTATGATCTGCCTGACGGCCGGGTTCTCGATGTTCAGGGACTGGAGATTGAGCAGGCTGGACACGATCTGCATGTTGTTCTTTACGCGGTGATGGATCTCCTTGAGCATGACTATTTTTTCCTCGAGGGAGTCACTTATGGCCTCCTGGGACTTGATGAGCTCAAGATTCTGCGCCTCGAACTCCTCGTTGGTCGCGGTCAGCTCCTCCATGGCGGCCTCGAGCTCCTCATTGGTCGCCGCGAGCTCCTCATTGGTCGCCGCGAGCTCCTTATTACTCGCCGAGAGCTTGAGCTTGCTGTCCTCGGAATGCTCCAGCGCCTGCCGGTTGGTGGAAAACAGGTTGTAGGATATTATCGCGATGATAATCGCGGCGGCCCCCGTGTCCATGATGAAATCGACCATGTTGCTGTAGCTGATTCCCATGCCGGGCCCCTGGGTGTACCCGAACAGGATGACCAGCGCGACAGTAACAGCCGAATAGAGGGGAATGAGAATGCCATTCCTGGCGACTATCAGCGGGCCCATTGAAAGGAGGGCAATCATCACCACGATGGTGTCGAGGCGGCCCACCGGGGAGCTCTTGTCGATCAGTATGACAACCCATACGACGGACAGGGCGACGATGAAGAGGGTATGCGCGGCGACCGAAAAGTAACCGCGGTTCAACGCCAGTATGCAGATGGCGAAGACCCCTGTCAGCACTATGAGGGGCGCAAGCCCTTCCCAGTAGATACTGTATCCATATACGGGATTGTTGAGATTAATATATATGGTATACCCGATGCTGACGGGTGTCACGATAACGCCGCCGATGCAGATGCGCAGGACAAAGGCCGCCTTGAGCCTGATGATATAGTCCGACGTTTTAAGACGAGCGGTCAATCGATCCAGTATGCCGGCCATCTTTTACCTCATTTAGCGCAATGTGGGCGCAGTTTGCCGTATATATTATCGAGACCTATCCTATTATACTGAAATATATTATTAATTACGGCAGGTGGATTGAAAAACAAGAGGCATCCCCGTCATGATGGCAGGACTTCGGAAGACAGTCACTGATGGGATCAATGGAGCTGGCTTTGAAGGAATAGGCCTGAAGCGCGCGCTTCAGGGTAACGTGCGGGACTTGTAATACGCATGCCCCGCCACCCCCGCCCCCAGCAGAAAGTATAGTATTGAAAAAATCTGCCCGTCCGATAACCCGAGCAGGAACAGCCGCGGATCGTCTCTCCAGAATTCGATGACGAACCGGAAGATAGAGTACACGACCGCGGACGCTGCGAAGGCGGCGCCGGCATGTTTCTTCCGGAGCACGACAGGAACAAAGACCAGCCCGGCGCAGACCAGGAACGCCGCGCTGATGAGCTGCACCGGCACGAGCGGCTGCTGCATCGCCGACGCCGGCGCGGCCGGATCGGTAAAGGTGACGGCGACGCGGGCCGCTGAACGCACGCCGTAGCAGCACCCTGCGAAGAAGCACCCGATCCTGCCGATCCCCAGCCCGACGAGGTATCCCGGGGTGAATATGTCGGCGAGAAGCGGGAGGGGCTCGTGCCATTTATATTTCATGAACGCAAGGGCCGCGAGGCCGCCGGTGATGCCTCCCCAGCTCACCAGCGCCGGCGGATAATCGATAAATTCTTTTCCGATACGTTCAGGAAGGAACACGAGGAAGCCGGCGATGTATGCCCCCATCACCACCGCGGCTGACCCGAGTATGCAGTGATTGATGAAATCGCCCGGCCGGTACCCGTATCGCCGGGCGATGAAAAGCGACAGCCCGGTGGCGGCCGCAAGGGCAACGACCATCATGACGCCGTAGGCGCCGATGACGGTCTGCTTGTTTAAAAAGGTAAATTGTATGAGGATGGGGTGCATGGTAACCAAATTTCATCATTGTCCAAAGACCAGCCCTCTGATTCGTGCCCCCTGCGGGGGTCAGGGGGGCTTGACATTGCAGATTATTTATTTCTTCTCCGCCTGCTTGTTCGCCTCTTTTTCAAGGTCCTTGAGCCCCTTTGCCAGGTCCTCAAGCGACTTGGTGATAACGGGTACCTGTGACTGGGGGTTTTTTGACGCGTCTTCGAACATTTTGAAGCCGCCGTACAGGCACGCGGCGCAGGCTATGTTGAAGACCAGCGCCACCACGGTGCCGATAATCGAGGTGACAAGCCCGCCGGTGGCGACATCGGAGGGCTCCTGCTTGCGCGCCAGCACCCCGAGGACAATCCCGGCGGCGCCCAGGAAAATGCCGATGAAGCTGATCGGCCCGGTCAGGGCGAAGAGGATAGAAAATATTCCAAGGACAAGGGACGCTATTGCCATGCTGTGACCTCCAGGGTATTACTGCATCGATGCCAGGTACGCCTGTATCTCCTTGCCGGTCTTGATCATACCGAGGGTCATGGCGCCTATCGCCAGCTCGGTAAGCACGCTCACCCAGCTCACCTTGCCGCCGGTTACATTCGCGTACACGACCCAGACCAGGGAATAAACGATGAGCGCGATCCCGAATTTCCACAGCAGCGGGACCCCCTCCTTCCTGTTCAGCAGCACCATCGCCCCGCTGATGACGGCGAGGAGGCCTACCCCCAGGGCGAGCACGCCGATAACGATTTCCGGGGCCCCGCCGTAGCCGTCCATCAGCTGGCTGATGCCGCCGAATATCAAAAGCCCCCCGCGGATCAGCGAAAAGGCGCCGGTGACGACGGCAAGGACGGCGAGGAGCGTCAGCACGGGCGGTCTCTGGATATCAGACATCGAGGGCCTCCAATATTTTCAGATAATACACACAACAGGTTTTTTACTACTCTAGATCGCTTGCATTTATCATTTAAAAAACAGATTACGGCATGTCCCGCATATCAGCGGCACATGCCGCACATCATCACATTATGATGCGGACTTCGCCGGGGCTGAAAACTTCTCCGGTCCAAAGCCCAGCATTGGGTATCCTATGAATGGCAGGATGCATAACAAACCGAATCCCCAGGCCTTGCTTTTACCGAAACAAACAGCGAGGTCCATTGAAACCATGATGAAAACCACCAGGTTAACGATAGGAATAAGGAACAGTACTATCCACCAGAGCGGTTTGCCAAGGATCTGGAGTAAAACGATAATATTATAAATTGGTATGATCGCGGCCCACCCGGGTTTTCCCGCTTTCTCGAAGACCTTCCACATCCCGGCAAGTATGAGAGCGATGATCGCCAGATAGATCAACGTACCGATAAAGCTGTTTCCATCATTCATAGACAGGCCTCCATTATTTTTTATTCGGTAATATACATGATGATATAGAAAATATAAAAAAAAGCAATGCTTTTTTATTTAATTGCCAGGCAACCCGCGGCTCCTTTCATCCGCCGTTTCTCTTCATCTGGAAAAACACTTTCAAAAGACCGGCCGCCTCATCTTCATACAGCCCGAACTCTATATCGGGCACGTGGTTCAGCGCGCGGTTTCCGCACACGGTGAGCACCGTGCCGCAGGCACCGTAGCGCGTATCGCGCGTCCCGATCACAAGCCTGCGGATCCGGGCATGTACGATCGCGCCGGCGCACATGGCGCACGGCTCCTTGGTCACGTACAGGTCGCACCCGGTGAGGCGCTCGTTGCCGAGCGCGGCGCAGGCCCGCTCGATGGCGTTGATCTCCGCGTGGCGAACGGGGTCGCTGCGCTCCCGGTTGTCGTTGCGGGCCGACGCAAGCACCGCGCCGTCCTTTACCACGACCGCCCCCACCGGGACCTCGCCCGCGGCGGAAGCCTCGCGGGCAAGGGAGAGCGCCAGCCGCATGAATTCTCCGTCATCTGCCATTCAGTATTCCTTCAACCCTATTCTTCAATTTGTCGTAATGGCTCCCTTTCCAGTAGATGCGGCCGCACTCCCCGCACCGGTAATATTCCCGGCACCAGGCGAGCACGCCCGGCGGTATGGCCGCGGCAGCGTCAGAGCCGGGCGCGGCGATGTCGAGCGGCCGCATCAGCCCGTTGCATTCCACGCAGCGGGTGAAGGGCCGGCACAGACCGAACAGCTGCAGGCGCTCCAGCACCTCCGTGACCTGCTTCGACGGGTCGGTATTCCGCACGTACAGGCCCCGCGACACCTTTTTCCGCATCATGAGCTGAAGGTCGCGGGACAGGAGGATGCGCCCTTCCCGCTCCGCGATGTCCGCCAGCTCGCCGTCGTCGCGGTCCGGCAGCCAGTCAACGTCGAAGCCGAGCAGGCGGAGATGGCGCGCGAGCTTCCGGAGGTGCACGTCCAGCACGAAGCGCGGGTCCCTGAGCGGATCGGGCCGCAGGCGCGTCACGGTCCCGATGTCAAGCGATTCGAACACCGGATACACGCTGATCCGGTCGCCGTCCGCGACGATGCGGCCGAACCCGACCGACTCCCCGTTCACCAGTATCAGGTCCACTTCCACGTGCGGCACACCCAGCGACTCTATCAGGTCCTTGACCGACCGGCGTCCGGAAAACTCGAATTCAACGTCCCGTTTCCTGCGCGCGGGCGGGAGAAAGTCGTTCAGCTCTTCGTAGAAGCGGATAGTGACGCGGAACATGGCCTGGCGCCCCGGTGCATCACAGGTCCAGGACCAGCTCGTCAAGGGAGCGCTTCGGCACATGGTGGACGCCGTCGCCGTCACGGAAATACCGGATGTCGCCTTCGGCGCCGACCGGGTCAATGACGACCGTCTCCTTCGGCTTCCCCAGGGCCAGCACGAGAAGGACCCCGTACCGCGCCGGGATATTGAGCGTGGCCATGAGGGCCTCTTTCTTTATGCTGGCGATAATGCACCCGCCCAGTCCCAGGGAGGCAGCGCCGAGGAGGATCGTCTGCGCCGCGATGCCGTGGTCCCACTCGACGGCCTTCGAGATGCTCAGCATCGTTCAGCATGATGATGTAGGCCGAGGGACGCTCCCCCTCGGACGGGCCCGGCCAGTCTTTCAGGTACGCGGCCCAGGCAAGGTGCGGGAATATACGCGCGTTCTTTTCCGGGTCGCAGGAGAGGATATAGCGGAGCGGCTGGCGGTTCGCCGCGGACGGCGCGAGCCGCGCCAGGCCGACAAGGTCGCGGAGCGTCTCCCTCGTGATCGCTTGGTCCTGGTAAAATCTCCGGTAGCTGCGGCTTGTTGTTACGAGTTTCTTGAAGTCCATTTAGAGATGTCCTTTCAGCAAGCTATCACCCGCTATACATCCCCCTGGCCCCCGTAGGGGGCACGAGGGGTCATGCCAACCGCCCCCCTGTCCCCCGTTGGGGGCATGATTCATCATGCTTATACTAATAACTCTTTCTTGATCCTATCAATAACTAAATCGAGATCTTTCATGACTTCTTCATTATGGCACCTTAATGTTCTGATTCCCAGACTTTTCATAAAACCGTCACGGTATTCATCATATTCCTTTACAATCAGCCCCTCTCATTCGTGCCCCCTTCGGGGGACAGGGGGGTTTTCAGCTCCTTCATTCGTGCCCCCTGTGGGGGACAGGGGGGAGTTCAGCCCCTTGACACACGCACGCCGGGGGGCGGGGGCGCGGTCGGGTGACCGCGCCTTCTACATGTACTTCGGCTCCTTGTAGGAATACATGTCGTGCACGCCGCCCTCGAGCTGCGCGGACGGCGACCGCAGCTCGAACCGGAGCTTCCCGGAATGGAGCTTCTCATGCAGCGTGGAGATCTCCCTGCACCCCATGTCCTGGAGGGAGTGCTTGAGCCCCTGGATGAGGTAGGGTACGTATTCGAACATGGAGCCCTTGTCCATGACCGCTCCTGAAACGCCCTGCACGACCTTTATCTTCGAGTCCTCTGCAAAATAGCGCTTGGCGCCGCCGGCCTCCAGCGCCTCCTGCGACGCCATGCCCCGGTATTTCTTGAGCCGCACGCCGTTCTCGTAGAAGTATTCGCCCGGCGCCTCGTTCGTCCCCGCGAACATCGAGCCCATCATCACCATCGACGCGCCCAGCGAAAGCGCCTTGGCGATATGGCCGATGGTCGAGATGCCGCCGTCCGCGATCACCGGGACAGAATGCCGGCGCGCGTACCGCGCGGTGCGGAATACGGCGGTGGCCTGCGCGCGCCCGACCGCCATGGTGGTCTGGGTGGTGCAGATGGAGCCGGGGCCCATGCCGATCCGCAGCGCATCGGCCCCCGCCTTGATCAGGACCTCGCACTGTTCCTCGGTGACCACGTTGCCGCCCACGACCTCTATATGGGGATATTTTTTCTTGATGTATTTTATCATCTCCACTTCGTAGACCGAATTGCCCTGCGCCGCGTCCACCACGACGATGTCAACGCCCGCCTCCACGAGCGCGGCGAGCCGTTCGCGCGACTCTTCCCGGGTCGAGAGGGCCGCGCCGACCATCAGCTGCTTCCGCGGGTCCTTCGAGGCCAGCGGGTATTCCCTGTTCTTCAGCAGGTCTTTCCGCGACATGAGCGCGATGAGCCTGCCGCGGTCATCAACGATGGGGAGCTTCCCCTTCTTCGAGTTCTTCAGGATCTGGTTCGCCTGGTCCAGGGTGATCCCCTTTTTCGCCGTGACGAGGTCCGTGGTCATGACCTCGCCGAGCTTTTTTGTCCGGTCCGTTTCAAAATCGATGTCACGGTTGGTCACGATGCCAAGGAGCAGGGAATTGAGCTTCCCGTCCTCGGTGATCGGGATGCCGGAAAAGCCGTATTTGTCATGTATGGCGTCGATGTCTGCAAGGGTGTTGCCGGGCGACAGGACGATGGGATCGTTGATGAAGCCGTTTTCGAAGCGCTTCACCTTCCGCACCTGTTCGGCCTGTTCCTCGATGGTGTTGTTGTAATGGATGATGCCGAGGCCGCCCTGCAGCGCCAGCGTGATGGCCATCTTCGATTCGGTCACCGTGTCCATGGGGCTCGATACCAGCGGGTTCTTGATGCGGATGTTCCTGGTCAGGCTCGATTCAAGGATGACCTCTTCCGGCGCGAAATCGATGTAGCCGGGAAGTATGATGAAATCATTGTACGCGAAACCGTTTTCCTTGGTAAATATCTCTTCTGCGGAAAATCCGTCCATATATCGTTCAACTCCCTATTATTTTTTCGCTGGATGCCCCGCTCCGGGGCGACGGCTGGGTGCCGATTTCTTCCTTTATTTGAATTATTTAATTGCATATTTTGTCAAGCATTTACAGATTTGATATTAATTTAAAAAGGAAAACATACATGGGACAGTGCAAAAGGCGGGGTTATTGCTGCCAGGACGTGCGGCTTGCCGAATCGCCGGAACTACTCCGGACGGCGTATGAATTCTGGAAAAAATCCGCCAGGGTGGACCCCGACTTTTCCGAAATCTACCTGATCTTTCCGATGCTGAAATTCAAGTACGAGAACCAGGAAGAGGACCTTCCCTATCACTACCACTGCAGCCATTATACCGTCGACGCGGCGGGCACGCCGACCTGTTCGATCCACCCGTACCGCCCGCGCATGTGCCGCGACTTTCCCTATTATGACGAGGTAACGCACCTTGACCGGGAAGGGCCCCTCTCGCCCTACGAAGGGTGCGGCTACAATGACCCGGATTGAGTACGCGGCCCGCCGGGAGTATGGACAGGCGGGGCTTATCCCGGCGAGCGGGATGGCCTCTGCCTGAACCTGCCGCCGCGTACATTTTTTGATAAGAATAAAATATTTGACAGACTCTCCGCCATTGCAGCTTACTATAACATCATTCATGAATTTCCGGGAATCTCCCGGCGGGGGATGCGGGAGCCCCGCTCCGCCCCTGCATATTTTATAATTTCAGCCAGGTATGGTAATGGAATACATCAACATCAGCCACAAGCAGGACCACGCGTCAAAGGTACACGCCGTATCGAGCGAGCAGCATGAGTCCTTTTCGGTCTTCAATGTCCTCCGCGACGGGGGCCATTGGTGCAGCAGGAAGAGCGACGAAAACATCGTCGAGTACATCGTCCTTGATTTTCACAAAGAGGTGACCGTCGACTATATTGAGATGGCGGCATCGCCCAACGGGGCCAGGACCTTCCCCCGCGACATACGCTTTGAGGGAAGCCTCGACGGCGACAACTGGATGGTCATCCATCTGGAAAGGAAGCTGGTGCTCGACACCGACACCTACCGGCTCGACATACCCCTGACGCTCCTGCGCTACCTGAAGATACTCATCATCGCCTCGCAGCAGAACGAGGGAAAATATTTCTCGGAGATCGGGCGCGTGCGCACCGGGATCGCCGGCGTCAGCGAGATCAGGGCAAGCAGCGCGTCGTCGCCGTCGCGCGGGCCGGAGAACCTTTTTCCGGAGAGCGTGGATTCGTTCTGGGAATCGGAGCCGAAAACACACGCGACCAAGGAGTCCCTCTTTATCGACATGGGCAAGATCTTCCACGTGAACCGGATCATACTCGGGTCGGCACAGCAGGGCTTCCCCGAAAGCTTTTTTATCGAGACCAGCTCTGACAACAACGTGTGGCTGCCGCTCCTTGAAGAGAAAAACTTCAAGTCGCAGGTATCGAAAAAATATTTCTGGAACACCGACATCAGGCCGGCGCGGTTCATCCGCATCGAGACAAAAGGGCTGAAGCAAACGGACGGCAAATATTCAATAAGAATCGCGGACCTGGAGATATCGGCCGCGCCCTTCAATCCTTTTCACACCCATAACATCGGCGACCTGACCCCCTACTCCTCCATCTTCCAGGCAGGCATCGTCCGCCTCGCCAAAGACTGCGACGATTCGCCCGGCACCGTCGTGCAGGGCAACGACCGGCGTCTCCGCGACGCGACCACGGTCTTCAAGGGCATCGTCCGCCTGGCCGATGACGGGGAGACTGACAAAGGACTCGCCGTCCAGGCGTCCGACACCCGCCTGAAAGCCGCCACTGACCTGAAGCCGGGCATTGTCCGGCTCGCGCACAACCGCGAGACAAAGCCGGGCGTCGCCGTGCAGGGAAACGATTCACGCCTCAAGGAGGCAGGCACCGATAATTTCGGCATCGTCAAGCTCTGCCCCGACGGGATGTACAAGGAGAACGCCGCCGTAACCGGTAATGACCCCCGGCTCCACAAGGCGACCGTTGAGTCGTTCGGCATCTGCAAGCTCGCCGCGGACGGAACGGACACCGCGGGCACCGTGGTGCAGGCAAACGACCGGCGGCTTCGGGAGGCCGCTACCGTATATAAAGGCATCGTCGAGCTCGCAGAGGACGGTGAAGACGCGCCGGGCGTCGCCGTCCAGGGCAGCGACAAGCGCCTCAGGGACGCCACCACCGCCGCAAAGGGCATCGTCGAGCTCGCAGAGGACGGCGAAATAAAAGCCGGCGTCGCCGTCCAGGGCAGCGACAAGCGCCTCAGGGACGCCACCACCGCCGCAAAGGGCATCGTCGAGCTCGCAGAGGACGGCGAAACAAAAGCCGGCGTCGCCGTCCAGGGCAGCGACAAGCGCCTCAGGGACGCCACCACCGCCGCAAAGGGCATCGTCGAGCTCGCAGAGGACGGCGAAACAAAAGCCGGCGTCGCCGTCCAGGGCAGCGACAAGCGCCTCAGGGACGCCACCACCACCGCCAAGGGCATCGTCGAGCTCGCAGAGGACGGCGAAACAAAAGCCGGCGTCGCCGTCCAGGGCAGCGACAGGCGACTCAAGGACGCCGCCACCACCGCAAAGGGCATCGTCGAGCTCGCAGAGGACGGCGAAGTAAGCCCCGGCGTCGTCGTGCAGGGCAACGACAAGCGCCTCAAGGACGCCACCACCGCCGCCAAGGGCATCGTCGAGCTCGCGGAGGACGGCGAAACAAAAGCCGGCGTCGCCGTCCAGGGCAGCGACAAGCGCCTCAAGGACGCCACCACCGCCGCCAAGGGCATCGTCGAGCTCGCAGAGGACGGCGAAACAAAAGCCGGCGTCGCGGTCCAGGGCAACGACAAGCGACTCAAGGACGCCACCACCACCGCAAAGGGCATCGTCGAGCTCGCAGAAGACGGCGAAACAAAAGCCGGCGTCGCCGTCCAGGGCAGCGACAAGCGCCTCAAGGACGCCACCACCGCAGCCAAGGGCATCGTCGAGCTCGCAGAGGACGGCGAAGACGCTCCGGGTGTCGCGGTGCAGGGGAATGACCGGCGGCTCAAACCGGCGACCGAAACGGCGGCGGGAATCGTGGCCCTGGCCCGGAACAACGAAGCAAAACCCGGATGCGCGGTGCAGTCAACCGACCCCCGTCTCGACGACGCGCGCACGCCGCTCCCGCACACCCATGACTACGCCCCGGTCACGCATGATTTCAGCAGCCACGCCGGGACAATCTCGGTTCACGGCAGCAGGCACGAGCCGTTCTCTCAGATTACCCCGCCGCCGGGCGATTCCGCGATCATATACGCGAAAAACGACTCCTCCGAATCAGGCTCTGTCGGGGTCACGGGCATCGCGGGAATATCGGCAGCGGGATGGAGCCATTCATACGGCGTGCTGGGGCACAGCGCCCATATCGGCGTGCGCGGCCAGTCATCAGGCGGAGATAAAAAATCGGGCGGGGGGTGCGGGGTCATAGGCCTGTCACGCTTCGGCGCCGGGGGTGTCTTCGCCAGCGAGCATGATTTTTCGCTCGTGGCAGACGGTTTCGGGAAGATCAAGCACTACGACGGCTCGGTCGACCTTGCGGGCAACGGCGATGCCCTCCTCGTGAACGGGAAATCGGTGTTTAACGGAAAAATAATCGTACAGAACACCGCGACGGGCGACCAGGAAAAATTCCCCGCGAACCTTGTTGAATTGTTTGAGGTGGATGACGCGGAATATGTCATGCCGGGCGACCTCCTCGTGGTCAGCGATGCGGGTAAATCCATACTATCACGCTCGCGGACCGAATACAGCCGGTCGGTCATCGGCGTCGTTTCGGGCAATCCCGCGCTGCTGATCAACAACAGCGGGAAAGAGGTGAAGGTGTACCCGGTAGCCCTTGCAGGCACTGTCCTGTGCAAGCTCGATGCGCGGAAGGGGCCGGTACGCCCCGGCGACCTGGTGGTCACCTCCGATACGCCGGGGAGCGGCATGCCGGGCACCATCGATACCCTGGATAAAATCGGGACAGTTGTAGGGAAGGCGCTGGATTCCCTCTCTGATGGAATTGGCCTGGTGCCGGTCTTCATCAGCCATTGCTAGGCAGCCGTAGCATAACCGCTGAGCAGCGAAGATATTGCTACTGAATATCTTTCTTCATGCTCTCAAATTCTTCCCTGGTTATTTCGCCTTTCGCGTACCGGGTCTTCAATACCTTCATGGGGTCGTCCCCCGCCACGCCGGCACCCTGCTGATTTTTATACATCCTGATGCCAAAAAAGACCAGAAATCCAAGGACCGCTATCGTAAGCACCCACATGACAATTCCTCCTCCGTAACCGAAATATCCATGCATGCCAAAATCACAGGGCCCTCCGTTCCAGGGGCGTGCCATGGCAAGCGCCGGCAGCATGGTTAAGAAACCTGTTATATGTGCTATCTTTTTCATGATTATTCCTCCTCATTCTACTAATTGGACACTCGAAAAAGAGATAAAGTTTCAGATTATTAATTTTTTATATAATTCTCAAATTCCTTCCAGTAAGTATGGATCCCTCTACTTTTAATAGAGCAGGAACAAGGGTCTTATCAGGATTCTTAATAATGGAAACATCGGAAGGGATGCACACGCATCAAAAAAACGAATATCTTTAACAGGGCCGACCTGAATGTCTATTGCACCCCCCAGAAGGGGGGCTTGTAAGCGATTTTTGCTTCATACCGTCCCCCTTTGGGGGATTCAAACAGCTTATACGACCGCCCCACGCTATAATCCCAGTTGCTTCAAAATGGCAAGCTCAACCCTGTTGAAAACCTTGAACTGGTAATCGCTCAACTCTTTGGTTATTTTCTTGTCAACGTAGGTGATCCTTCTGCAAAAGGGCCGTTCCTCGTACCGATCGACCCACATGATGATGATGGTGCTCTCCCCGTTCCATGCAACCGCGCCCTGCATCTTGTGAAGATTTTCATTCGTGGGCGCGCCATACCTGTCCTCGATCTTCTTCCTCACTTCCTCCATGGAGAGATACGGGAACTTCAGCGCGACATAGAAGAGCGTTCCCTCATCGACTTTTTCCGCATCAGCCGCTGCCGCGCCGGTGGTCTTCTTTTCGGCTTCTTTTTTCTCCGCGTCCTTCTTCGCCGCTTCAGCGGCTTCATACGCGCCGGCCTGGGCGGGATCGACATAAAAAAAGCCATAGTAGTATTCGAGGTCGCCGTCCTTTGAAATGATGACGCTCTTGTCATCCGAGAAAACCAGCTTTCCCTTGATCTTGTCCCTCGCGTCAGAAAGCTTCGCGCCCCATGATATGGACTCATATCCATTGGCGATTGCGGCAATGGTCCTGCTCTCTTTCTTTTCCTGCCCGTTCGCGGATACGAAGATGCATATAATCATGATAAAAAACAGCCGCTTCATAGTGTTACCTCGAAAATAGTATTACCGGCGACGCCCGGGGCGGCATTCCCGCCGTTTCACCGCCTTACGGCGGCGGGAAGAGCCGCGGATACCGCGCCATTTCCAGTATCGGCAATTTTGACGATCTATAATCAAAAAAATAGTGGACTGATGTGACATATTAATGCTATGCGTGAACAAATGAAAATTCTACGGAGGCAGCTATGGGAAAGCTGATCGAGGTCAACGGTTCCAATTTCGACACTGTGGTGACAAAATCCGATAAGACGGTTTTGATAGATTTCTGGGCCCCCTGGTGCGGCCCCTGCAAAATGCAGACCCCGATTCTTGAGAAGCTGGCGCAGTCCCCGGAGATCCAGGCGTCGATCGTAAAAATCAACACGGACGAGAACCCGGATATCGCGCAGAAATTCGGGATATCGTCCATCCCCACCCTCATCCTCATGAAGGGAGGGGCCGAGGTCGAGCGCATGGTAGGGGTGCAGCCGGAAGCGGTGCTTAAACAGAAGCTCGCAAAATAGGGTCCGTCCGATGCGCGCGGTTATCCAGCGGGTCCTGGAGGCCTCCGTCCGGGTCGGGGGGAAGGAGGTCGCATCCATCGGGAGCGGCATCCTTGTCCTCGCCGCGCTGCATGCCACGGACACCGAACAGGACATTGAGTACATACTCAACAAGATCCTCGGCGCCCGCATATTCGATGACGCCGACGGCGTGATGAACCGTTCAGTTGCCGATACCGGCGGAGAGGTCCTGCTCATTTCCCAGTTTACCCTGTACGGGGACATGCGGAGGGGGAAGCGCCCGTCGTATTCCGCCGCCATGGACCCCGTAAAGGCGCGTGATGTTTTCAGCGCATTCGTTGATCGGTGCAGGTCGCTCCACGCGAAAACGAAATCCGGCGTGTTCGGGGCTGACATGAGCGTCTCGCTCGTCAATGACGGGCCGGTGACGATCCTGCTGGACAGCGGGAAGCTCTTTTGATCCCGGGCCTTCCTGCGCGCGGTGACCGCTACAGGGCGCTCCCGGTCTTCCAGAGTATGTAGCTCAGGGTATTGGATTCCCGTTCGTCAAACTTGACCTTGCCCGCACCCACCATCCCGTGCACGCGGTGTATGAAAGAATCGCCCATCAGGGCAAGCTTCGGCACAATGCGCTCAAACATCTCCCTGGGGAGGAAGTCAACGAGCTCAAGCAGCTGTTTTACCCGGTTGTCGTCAAGGAGGACCTGCCGCAGCGCGTCCGCTCGGGCGAACACGAGGATATGGCAGACGGAAGAGTATATGGCGGGGAGCGACGAATTATAGTACCCGATCCGGAGGAGCGAGTGGAGCGCCTCCAGCACCCAGGCAAGGGAGGCAGGGGACGGCATCGCATCGATATGGCTTTCGATATAGTGCAGGACAAACATGAACGCCGGAAGATCGCGCGGGAGCCCGTTCGCCTCCACGGATGCGGTGTCAAATGATTCGGCGCAGGCAATCATTTGGAGGTACCCCTCGTCGTCCGAGGCAAGCTGCCGCCAGTGCCGGAACTTCGTCCCGAACTTCTTCAACCCGACAAGCGACAGCGCCCTGATCTCGGACGCATCGGACTCCTTTGCAATATCATAGTAAAAATTCAGCAGCTCGTCCCGTTCAAAAGAAAGGAGCGCGCGCAGTATGGGGCGCTGCAACGCCGGCTGTTCATTATATTCGATCATTAAAAGCGGGATGAATTCATCCATGCCGCACTGGCGTATGACAATCGTGTCCTCGCGGGTAATGTATCTCTTTTTAAGCCCCGCAGAATATGTTTCGCGGCCGATGAAGACATCAATATACACCCTGAGCCGGGCGTAGAGGTCGTCGATGATATATTCCCGCACCGAGGCATCGGAGCCGTCATTTTCGGCAAGCTCGAACACGACCTGATCGAGGAGATCGACAAAATTCAGGGATATTTCATCAGGGTCCGCAAGGACTGCGCGGCGGTACTCGTCGATGCTGGGCGACACCAGGCTGGCGACCAGTTCGAGCGCCTCAATTTTTGAAGAAGCCGATGCGATTTCAGAAAGGCACGAATCCGCAAACTCCCCGATCCAATCGGCACGCAGTTGAAGGCCGCTTTCCATCGCTGTCCCCGGTCCGAATCTTCCCCCTGCACACTGGTACCAGAAGATATACGACGGATTTTTATGTCGAGGATTATTTACCTGAAGATAAATTTATTACCGGGCGTGCACCCGGAGCCTCCGGCGTAGACAGCATAATATACATTGACAGAATTCGCCCGCCGGCGTTTCACTCCACACTAGTGAACATCCCCCGCATTAATCGTCGGCGGGAAAATATTACTGGAGAGCCGGGCCAGTATCGGCTGCTTCAATTAAAAGGACAACACGTATGATCAACGCTCCGAGTATCGACCACGAGCGGTGCACCCTGTGCGGACGGTGCGTCGAGATATGTCCGAAGCGGGTCCTCGCATTACGCGACGGATCAATCGCCACCACCGGGGAGGAATGCATGCTCTGCTCCCACTGCTATGCGGTGTGCCGGTTCGACGCGATCCGGTTTGACCCCGGGCTCCTCGCACGCCCCGTATTTCGAACGTTCGCGTATACCGAAACGGTGCGCTCTCCCGGCTCCGACAGCCCCGCAGACCTCGTCAATTTCGTCCGCTCCCGCAGGAGCGTGAGGAGATTCAGGCCGGACCCCGTGAAGGACGATGTCATCGCGGACCTCGTCGCCTTCGCCGTCACCGCGCCGTCCGGGAGCAACTGCCAGGAGTGGGAGTTTCTCGCCGTCAACGGCCGCGACAGAGTGTGGGACCTGGCCCTGGAAATAAAAAAATTCTTTGTCAGGCTGAACCGGATCGCGAAGAACCCCGCTCTCCGCTACCTCTCTGTGCCGGTAGCGGGGACCGCCCTTCTCCGGTATTACCGGGACCACATGGAAAGCGTGGAGATGGCGATCCGCGAATCCGATGCGGGCAACGACCTCCTTTTTCATTCCGCCCCGGCCCTCATCATCGTGCACGGCGGAATGGGCGGTAGCACGCCTGTCGAAGATGCGCAGTACGCCTCGTATAACATCACGCTCCTGGCCCACGCCCTCGGCCTGGGCACCTGCTATATCGGGTATGCGGTCGAATCGATCAACAGGAGCGCCGCGATCCGGCGTTATCTCGGCATCCGTAGCGGCAACAGGGTCCATGCGGTCCTCGCGCTCGGGTATCCCGATGCCGGCTTCGAACGGCACGCCCTCAGGAAGCCGTACCCCCTGCGCTTCACCTGACAGCCGGGCGGGGCCGGTCCCCGCCGCTGCGCAGTAATTTTATCCTTCCCCGATAATATTTTTCCCGATCGGCGTCTCCCGTTCGTTCACCATGAAAAGGAGACGCCATGCGCAGACCATTCATTTCTGCAGCTCTTGCTGTCATGTTACTGTTCGCCGGGACACGGCTCCACGCCTCGCTCCTGATCAATGAATTCGCCACCAACACGCAGGACGACTGGGTGGAGCTGGCCATGGCCGGCCCGGTAAAGGAAAAGAGGGATATCTCCTCGCTGTACGTGACCATGTATTACGGGGCAAGCGAGCCCCTCTCCGCGGACCCCGTCACCATCTACAGCTACGACAGGGAGGAGACCCCGTACGACGACCGCTTCATCGTCGTCCACTGCGCCCGTCCCGACGTCCCGGATGAGACCGATATCACCGGCGACACCGACGGAAACGGCCATATAGACGTGTACTGCGCCAACTATTCGGCGAGCCTCTGGAACACCGAGGGCGTTGTCGCGATCGACACCGACGACGACCCGTCGAACGGCGGGATCATCGACTTTGTCTATTATTCCAACCGCGACGGCTCGCCCAATGACACCGTCGCATCATACCTTACCTCCGCCTTCTCGCAGGCGCAGTGGGACACCTGTGCCTCGGATAACATCCAGGAGTGCGCGGTGAATATCGGCCCGGACGGCCTGGCCTCCTACGCAAGCGTGTCGCGGCAGGGCGGCCCCGACACTGACAGCGCCGCGGACTGGGTGATCTCGTCGATACAGACCCCCGGCTGCCCCAACATCACCGTGCCGCTGTTCATGGGAAAACGGCTGTTCAAGGCACTCAGAAAAAAAATAACCGTCATCCCGGGGCACATGCTGTTCGGCAGCGGCATGGTCCCGGTATTCGTGTTCGTTCCCTGCTTTATCAAGCTCCGCGTGTTCTCCATGACAGGCGCGCTCATCCATGAGTCCCCGCCCTTCCCCTCGATGAACCCGGGCCTTGCGAAGCTTTTCTGGAACCCGCTGCTTCAGCGCCGCGCCACGCACACCGGCCTGTACCTGTGCAAGATAGAGGCCGTGTCCCCGGCCCTGCGCGCTTCCGACGAGGAGACGATCTACATCATTGTGAGCCGGTACCGGTAATGAAGATAGCCCTCATCCTGTTCATCGCGCGGGCCGCCATCTGCGCCTTCGACTACCGGGAGGCCCCGCCCGCGGCGCTCTTCCCGTTCATCCAGGCCGCCGGCGACTCGTCGCTGCCCGACGCGGTTTCAAATCCCGCCTACCTGCCCGCCATACGGTATCCCTACCTGGCGATATCAGGGGGCATGCCCTATTCGATGTCCGGCCTCTATTCATCGGCCCTCCGGGCGGGCTACGGAGGGAAGGGATGCGGGGTACGGGCCTTCTGGAGCCGGTTCGGCCTTGAAGAATACGCCGAGAACATCGCCGGGGCGGAGATCGGGTATATGCCGGTCAGGTATATCTCAATCGGGGCCTGCGTCCGCTACTACAACCTTGCCATTAACACGCCGGAGGTCACAAAAACGATCCACCTTGTTGACGGCGGATGCTCGGTGGTGCTGTCGCCCTTCACCTGGATCGACCTGGCCTTCCAGCAGGAGAACCTCGGGTCCCTTTTCGTCACGACGCGGAGGGACCTGCTCCCCCCCGACTGGAGCGCCGGCGCCGCGCTCAAGCCCTTCAGGGGCCTTGTGCTCGCCTACAACTGCAACAGCACCGCGAACGGATACGTCCACTGCGTCTCGGCGTCAGCGAATGTCTTAAAATATTTTTCCGTCAGGGTGGGATACGCCCGCGAGACGGGGACCTTTACCGCCGCGCTCCTGTTCATCTATAAATACCTGTCAGCCTCGTATGGCCTTAAATATCACCCCCACCTGGGATTCACCCATTCAGTGGGGGTGACACTCGCCGCCGCGGAGATACCGGTGGAATCCCTCGCGTACGGCGACCTCTTCTCCCGCCTGCGCGGCGGGCGCACCGCCGTAAAAACAGACCTCAACGCCTGCGGCATGGAGTCCCTCGAGTCCGTCCCCGGCCTCGACAGGGCAATGGCCGAGCGCATGATGAAATACAGGAAGACCATCGGCCCGCTCTCGCGGAACGGCCTTTTACAGATAGGCCTGTCGGAGCAGGAGATCGACCGCCTCCTTGAGCATACCACCGGGCTCGCTACCGATGCCCCAAGCCCCGCGGATGCGTACCGTGACAGGGAGCGTATCGACAAAGCCCGGAAAGAACTCTTTAAAAAGCTGCTCGCCCTCGGCATTCCCGCGTCCACCGCGCTGGAGCTCTCGGACCTGGCGTCGCAGGGACAGCGCGAGGCCCTTGCCGGAAGGATTGACGCGCTGCGGTGGACTGACGCGGATAAAAAGAAAAAGGCACGTGATCTATGCGCCGCGCCGCTCTGATCATGGCCGTGCTCATCCCCACGTTCCCGGCGCAGGCGAAAGAGCCGGGGGCCCCGGCCACGCGCTTCACGGCAAAAACGGAATACCGGCAGGACGCGCTTGATTACGACGGCAACGAGATGCGCTTCATACGGGACTCGGCGACAGTCACGTTCGGCGAAAGCGCCGCCGGCTTCACCCACGTGCATATCGGCGACAGGAAGGAGGACCGCTTTACCTGGTATATCGACATGCGCGGCATCTCTCCCCATTTTGAGTGCACCATCGGAAACTACTACCTCAATTTCGGAGCGGGGCTCCTGGTGGGTAAAAAAAAGCCGCCCGTGCCCGATCCATTTTCGCGCAAAACGGTCGTCAGCGACGGCGCTCCCTCCTCCCCCTGCGGCTCCGGCAGCCCGCTTCATGCCTTCCGGGGCATAGCCGCGGGGCCGGCCGGCTCGTTCGGGCCCCTGTCACTATCCCTCACGGGGTTCTATTCATCACGGGAGCGCTTTGTGCGAAATGACCGGTCGCTTCCGGATGTGACGGGAAGCTCCTTCACGTCGATACTCCTGAGGACGCGGAAGGACTACCGCTATTCCGAGCCGGTTGAAATCAGCGACGCAGGCGGCATTGTCATGCTGCGCATCGGCGGACACCTGCTTCTCCAGTCATATTTCATCCACACGTCGATCGACCGCTCCTGCTCCCGGCGCCTGCTCTGGGACTACGGGGACCGGGGCATGCCGGAGGGAGTTTTGTCTGTATACTCGTACGGCTTTTTCGCGCGCTATCGCGACGACGCAATCGAGATGTTCATGGAATTAGGGTTCCCGAACGCCGTCCATTCAACCGCGGCAGGCGGGCGCCGGAGGAGATCCGGGACCGGGGTCCTGTTCGGGCTGAAATTCCGCCACCAGGGATGCACCCTTTCCTTCACGGGCAAGCACACCGACAGCGGCTTCTACGCGTCGTACAGCTCGGGGGACAGCCGCGCTGAAACATCCTGGATGGCGGAGATCGGCGTGCGGCCGCTGCGCGGCCTGACGCTGGGGTGCGCATCCTTCGCCGAGAAAAAAGCCGCTGTCGCGGGATACGAGAGGTACCGGCCCTACGCGGTGCGCGAGGACGCGTTCATCAGCTACCGCGCGCCGGGGAAGGGCTCGTTCACCGCGACGGTCAGCCACCTCGAAGAGGGCGGCAACCGCGGCGTTGACAGGAGCCTGCGCCTGAAATCATCGGCGGAGGTCCTTATCATGAAATCGGTCAGCCTGCGCCTCAGGGGGACGCTCCAGAAGAAGGGGCGGTCACGCTATTCCGGGTCAATCGGGGCCGGGCTCTCTCTCCGCGCCTTCCATTTTTTCCGCCTTGACCTGCGCTATGCGCGCTACCATATTTCACCCGGGAACCCGGTCTACGCATCACGCGCCGCGTTCCGCGACTCAATAAGCCGCATGGCCAGCATCGATACGACATCGGACAGCGTCGCCTGCCGGATCACGTCGCGCTGCCGCGGGAGCAGGATCACCGTCGGGTACGAGCACCGCTTTTCCGGAACGCGCTCCATACAATCACGCATCGAGGCGTCGGCCACGCTTCTCCTTGAATGAAAAAGACTTGAATTTTAAAAGAGCGGGTTGACCCTGTTCATGGGGCACCGGAAACGGGTGCGGCCGAGCCACGCGCCCCCGCACCGGCACTTCCCCGCCGCTTTCATGCATTTCACTTTTCAAAGGAGGCCTGCCATGTTTGACTTTATGATGACCCCGGAACAGAAAAAACTGCGCGACGAGGCCCGCGATTTCACCCGATGGGTGCCCAAGGAAATGATCCTCGCCATGGACGCGGAGCGGATTCAGTTCCCGCACGAGTACCTTCAGGAAGCCGGCAGGCGCAACCTGCTCGGCATCCGCCTCCCGAAGGAGTACGGCGGCCGCGGGCTCTCCTGGGTCGATGACTCGATCGTCGCCGAGGAAATCGGCGTCGCGAGCTATTCGCTCGCCTGCCTCTGGGGCGTCGGCGCCGACATCGTGTGCGAGGCCATAACGCTGTTCGGATCGGAGGAGCTGAAGCAGGAAGTCGTGGTCCCCCTCCTCAAGGGCGAGGTCTACGCCGCCGAGGGGCTCACCGAGCCGCGCGGCGGGTCCGACTTCTTCGGCGCCGCCACGGTGGCGAAAAAGGACGGCGGCGACTGGATCATCAACGGTCAGAAGCGCTTCATCGTCGGGGCTGAGGGGGCCGACTGGTTCCTGGTCTATGCGGTCACCGACCCGGCAGGCCCCCCACACCGCCGCATGACCGCCTTCATGGTGCCGCGTACCGCGGGCGTCGAATCGAAATACATCTACGGCCTCATGGGCGTGCGCGGCGGCGGCGCCGGCAGGGTGATCTTCAACGACGTGCGCGTCCCCGAGCGCTACGCCCTGAACGGCATCAACGGCGGCTTCGACGTCTTTATCAGGATGATGATCCCCGAGCGGCTCGGCACCGCGGCGATGACAATCGGGTCAGTGCGCCCCGCGATCGAGATCGCGACCCGGTACACCTCCCGCCGCAAGGCGTTCGGCCAGCCGATCAAAAACTTCCAGGCGGTCGGGTTCAAGGTGGCGGACTGCGTCCTGTCGCTTGACGCGGCCCGCTCGATGGTGTACACGACATGCCTGGCCGTCGATTCAGGGAGCGTCCACCCGGGACGCATCCGGCGGATGGTCTCCCAGTCGAAAAAGTTCGTCACCGAAGCGGCCTGGGACATCGCGAACCAGTGCATGCAGGCAATGGGGGGGATCGGTTACACCAGCGTGTTTCCCCTCGAGCGGATCGTCCGCGACATCCGTCTGTCCATGATCTGGGTCGGGACCAACGAGATCATGGAGATGATCATACAGAACGAATGGTACAAGGAGTATGAGAAGGTCCTTTCGAAAGAGCGGGTGCGGGACGTCGAAGATGACGCAGCGAACGCGCACGAGACCGAAGAGAAGGTGTACGAGTGACACAGGGGCCCTGCCCCGCACCATCCCTGAAAGAGCCTGAAATCACCCCGCCGGGGCGGTTGCACGCCCGGCGCCGTGAAACAGGCTCTTTTTAACCGGTACGCCAGTATTTTGATTGAAATTTTTTTATTAATATTCACCATGTTAAATACGCGTGAATCAATCGCATAGATCCGAATAATACTATAGGGCTCTGGCCGCGGAGGGGCGGCCTCACACTACGGCACAAAACTGATAAAAGGGACCAGTTCATGCAGATAAAACTGTGGGGGGTGCGGGGATCTCTTCCATCTCCAACGACAAACAGCGAATATTCAAAGAAAATCCAGAAGATCGTTGAACTCGCCATCCAGGCCGGCCTTAACGGCACGTCAGATGTCCAGGAATTCATCGAGGCCCTTCCCAGCGACCTGAAATACGTTTACGGCGGCAATACCACCTGCGTCAGCGTCAAATCGAACAGCGGGAAGATATACATCATAGACTGCGGTTCCGGCATGAGGCTCCTCGGCTATTAACTGATGAAGGGGGACTGCGGCCGCGGCAAGGGCATGGTCGATATCTTCATGACCCATTACCACTGGGACCATATCCAGGGGCTCCCCTTCTTCACTCCCCTTTACATCAAGGGGAACACCCTCAAGTTTTACTCGCCCTTCAAGGACCAGAAAAAATACCTGACGGACCAGATGAGGGCGCCCTATTTCCCCGCGACCTTCGAGGGAACCGAATCGACAAAGGAATATGTCCAGCTGGACGTCAGGGAGAGGAAGCCACTCCAGCTGGAGGAGGACCTCGTCGTCGATTTCTTCCCCCTGAAGCACCCCGGCGGCAGTTTCGCCTACCGCTTCAGGCAGGCGGGCAAAACCTTTATATTCGCCACCGACGCGGAGTTCACCGGCGAGATATTCGAAAACGGCCATGACGCGGTCCTCGATTTCTTCCAGCTCGCCGACCTGCTCGTGATCGACGCCCAGTATACGCTCGACGAGTCATTCACGAAATTCGACTGGGGACATACCAGTTACACCATGGCGGTCAACTGCGGCCTCCGCTGGAAAGTGAAAAACCTCGTTCTGACGCACCACGAGCCGGCGTACCCTGACTCGAAGCTCCATGAAAACTATCTGGCCGCGATCGAGCATGGCGAAAATTGCAAAAACGAAACGACAAAGATACATATCGCCACCGAGGGGATGTTATTCAAACTCTGATGCCCGCCCCGGGTCGGCCGTGCCGTACCGAGCGCGCGCACCTGCACATACCGTATGAGAACTATGAAATCACGACCATCCCGCCATATCCTGATCCCCGCCGTCATATGCGCGATCATCGCGTTCGCCCCGCAGCTGGACGCGCAGAGGACCAGGTCAAGCCTGAACGCCGGCAGGCAGAGGAACGCGGAAAAGGGCCTCAAGGACAACCGTTATTTTTTCTACTTCATAAACACATCGATAACCAACATGGGTTCGGACGAGGAGAAAAAATTTTTCAAGGAGGCGGTTCAACGCGACATGATCGCGCAGACCCTGTACATGAAGTTCCTCTTCGGCGAATCATGGGAAGAGATACGCAAGGCGCAAAAAATTTTGATCGACCTGTACCAGGCGACCCTGGCCAGGGACATCCGTGAGGCAAAGCGGCTCCTCAACGGGTTCGCCCCCGGCGTGGTCAAATCGAACCAGTATCTCCCCCGCCATTACCTGCGCCTCGGCTACCGGGACACAGAGGACGCCCGGATCGACATGGTGATGGCTGACAATTTCCAGGAGCGCCTCTACTCGATGCGCCTCTACCGCTACTCAAAGGCGATAAAAAAAGTCAAGCACGGCAAGCGCTACGCGCTCTTCTCGCTGCTCGAAACAAAATTTTCGCAGGAGAAGAAAAAGGACTTCGGCCGCTCAAGCTACGAGGAGCTCGCCGAGCTCATCGGACGCGCCTCGGCGGACGACCGCCGGGCGTACCATCTCCTCGTGCATACCGACAACTATTACAAATCAAAAGACGACAAATCCCTCTTTGACAGGACCTGGGACAATCCCAACCTTTTCGAGATCAAGGAATACGAAGAATATCTGAAAATGCAATGAGACGCCAATGAACCCACGCAACGCATGTATCGCCGCATCGATCCTTTTCTTCTCCTGCAGCACGCCTGCATTGAGCGACAGGGGACTCCCGGTCCTCGGATTCACCTCGCCCCCCGCCGGCGTCATAGCAGCGCTCGCGGACGGAGAGAAGGGGTACGCGGAGCATTTCATGCTCGGCGTCGCGTACAAAAAGGAGTCCAGGCTGAAAGACGCAATGCGCCATTTCGCCAACAGCTGTTTCAGGAGCCACTTCGACACGAAGCTCCGGCTCTTCCCGCAGCCGGTATATCAGTTCGTAAAGGGCTTCCACCTGAAATCGCCCTATTACAGCGATGCCGTGTACGAGCTTGCGGAGCTGTTCTCGGAGTACGGGGAGCATGCCTACGTGCCGAAGTTCATCGACCTCATGCCGCGGAGCGGCGGCGCGCTCTACCGGGACGGCCAGCTTGTAAAAGCGCGCTCGCTCGCCGCGCTGAAGAAATACGACGGGTCCCTTGCCGTGCTGAACCGGCTCCTCGCTGCATACGGAGACCCGTCATCGCGGTCGATCATTCATCTCCGGATCGGGTCGGTGCTTGAAAAAAAGCTGGACCCGGCCGGCGCGCGGAAGAGCTACCTGTCGGTCATAGCGGAAAATCCGCGGGGCTGGCAGTCGTCATCGGCGGCCGGGCTCATACAGGACATCATGAAGAAGGGGGGGAGCGCGCTTGATTTCGGCGAGGGCCTTCTCCTGGCACGGGCGCTCTATTTTTCCGGCCGGTACGGGGAAGCGGCCGCGCTCCTTGGCACGCTGAAGCCGGGGCCTGCCGACCGGGCCGAGACACTCTCACTGCTGGTGCGCTCCCTCGCGCACGACAACCGGGTAACAGGCGCTGAACAGATCATCAGCGGGCAGTCGGGAGACGCGGCCCTTGCCGCCGCTCTTACCAAGGCCTGCGCCGACGAGCTATGGGATATGGGGAAAAAGGGGAATGCGCTCCCCCTGTACCGTAAAATCATCGCTGCCGGGGCGGAGCCGCACGTGCAGGACGCGATGTACCGCACCGCGCGCCTCATGGAAGAACGGAAGATGGCCGGGTACGAGCAGGCGCTGCTGCAATACAAGGAGAGGTACTCTGACGACCACGCAGGGCGCTTCCTCTGGCTCCTGGGCCGCTCAATGGTGCGCGCCGGGAACATGGCCCGGGCGGGCGAATACCTCGGGGAATCGGTAAAGCGGTTCCCGGACGGGAGCCATTCTGATGAATGCAGGTTCTGGCTCTACAAGATATATTCTGCGGCAGGGGACAAGCAACGGGCGCTGAAAACCGCCCGCGATATCGCGACAATCAACCCCGATTCCCCCTACACCTGGCTCCTCATGAAGCAGATCGCCGACCGGGAGTCCGGCGCGGCCCTTGCCGACGATTACAAAAAGGCGGTCGCCGGCGGGGACATGGACGCGGCGCTCTACCTGCACCTGCTCCTCTTTATCAAGGAGCAATCGATGCAGAAAAGGAGTGCGCGCATCGGCGACCTTGACGCGCCCGTTGTCCGGCGCTACCGGGAGCTCGAGGACGCGGTAGCGGGGATGAAGACATCCTCCTCGTACGGCGGCACGCTGAAAGAGATCGGCAAATACTTCCAGGTCGGCTACGACGCCGGCATTGCCAGGGAGCTGGCCCTTCTCCCCGGGACGGCCGTGGCACGCAGGGACCGGCATATCGCGCTCGCCCATTACAGCAGGCAATATCCCCACGCCTACCAGGAGGTCTACTCCTTTCTCGAGCTGTTGAAGCTCGCTGAATTAAAGGAGAACATCGCCCTCATGCCGGAAGGGTCGGTCACGGCCCTCTTCCCCGCGCCCTTCAAGGAATGCGTGGAGCGCTACGGCCGCCTCTACGAGCTGGAACCGAATGTCATCTATTCCGTGATGAAGGCCGAGTCCCTCTTCAACCACCGGGCGGTCTCCTCCGCCGGCGCGGCAGGCCTCATGCAGCTCATGCCGGCAACGGCGAAAGGGCTTGCGCGCGGCCTGAAGCTGGAGAACTACGACCTCACCGATCCCTGCACGTCGGTCCAGTTCGGCGCCAAATACATCGCAGGCCTCTTCCGCCAGTTCAAGGGGAACTTCCCCTACGTGGTGGCCGCCTATAACGCGGGGGCCGGTAACGTGGGCAAGTGGATTGATAAGATGAAGAGCGACGACATGGATTATTTCACCGAATTCACGCCCTTCATAGAGACACGCTACTACATTTTGCGGACCGGCAAGTTCCTTACCCAGTACCGGCTCATCAGCGGCGGGCAGGCGCCGGCCCCGGCCGACTGACAGCCCATGATCGCAGGCCTTCCCCTCTGTCCTGACACCGCGCGCGGACCACGGAAGGCCATGCGCCTGTACGCGGCTCCGCTCCCGCTCCTTTTCGCACTGTTGTTCCTGAACCTCTCCGGGTGCAGCATGTTCGGAAAGAGCGAACTGGTCCGGACCCAGAAACAGAGGAGCGCCGCCAATACATACGCCGGCGGGGGGTGGATGGAGCGGCGCGACGCCGTCCGCGAAATCGTCAACTATTTCGGCAAGGACAAGAACGACCTCGTGATCGGCACCCTGCTGGTCGCTGCGAACGACGCCTCCCCCGCGGTGAGGATTGAAGCGGTGGAAGGGCTGGCAAAGATCAGGACGAAAGGCGCTATGGACGTGGTGAAGAAGATCGCCGCGGACGAGCGGCAAAGCAATGTCCGGTGGTACGCGCTGCGGGCGCTCGGGAAAGCAAAAGACCCGTCCGCGGCGGGATTGTTCATCAGGGGGACCCGCAGCGGCGACTGGCTCATCAGGGAGGAATCGGTCAGGGGGATGGTGGCCCTTGACGATGCGACCATCCGGGCCATGTGCATCCCCGCGATCATCAAATCGATGAACGACCCCAGCTCCAGCGTGGCGCTGGCGGCCCTCAGGGGGCTTACCGCCAAAGACCCGCTTCTCTACAGGGCCATCGTGGAGCGGTTCAACTCGTGCGGCCCCTTCGATTATTCACTGCTGCAGGCGACGCTCACGGCGCTGGAGGGCTACCATCTTGATGCCAAAACAAACGAGAAGGTCATAAACCTTCTCGTCCACCACAATACCACCATCAGGCTCCATGCCCTTAAGGTATTAAAAAAACAAAAGCCGCCGCCCGGGCGCAAGGAATAAAGGCGGCGGAACGGCCCTTATTTCTCCTTCTCGCGTGACTCATACACGATGTTCTTGTTATCCGCCATGTCCTTCGAATATTTTTCAAGGTATTTTGCCTGCAGCTCTTTCGTCTTCTGCGCTTCCTTCTGCCGCATCACCTCTTCCTTCTCCGAGCGCTTTATCTCCTTCCGGGCCACCATGGCGGCGGCCTCCGCCTCCGCCTGCACCCGGCTCTGTTCGACGGCCATGACCCGCATCATCTGGAAGAGGCTGTCCTTGGCGCCGCGGTAGTAGTATATCGCGGTGATCAGGTCCATCGCCGAAGCGGACTTGGCGTCCTTGTAGCGGTCATAATAGTCATTGGCCTTCATCACGCCCGCCTTGCCCTGGTCGAGGAACTTGTCCATGTGGAAACGTCCCTCGCTGTTTCCCTTGATCTGCTGCTTGATCTTCGCGCGTATGCTCATGTTCATGGCGTCCTTGAGAAGGGCCCCGGTGTCCTGGTTGTACTTCTGCGCGAGCTGCCGCGTCGTGGCCATAATCGCCGCCTGGTTGTCCTTGAACGCCTTTGCCGATTCCGTCATCTTGTTCTGGAAATAGAGCGCGCTCGCTTCCGCATACTGGTCGATCAGCTTGTCGATATCGCCCTCGCCGCCGCCGTAGTTCAATACCGCAGTATTGAGAAGTTTTATCGACCTGAAATTATCATAGCTGAGCTGTTTTGCCATCGACGTGGGTTCGCCGCCCAGCGGTGACGGCCCGTATGCCGGATGGTAGTCGTATTTGTAGGATTGCGCGAATGCCGAAGAAAAGAGGATCGCTATGGCACATGACATAATCAGGAACAGTCCCTTTCTCATCGCTAAAACTCCATGTAGTAGATTATTAATCTTTTTCAAGGGCGTATAGAGGGAATTGTGCATGGATGAACAATTAAGTCAAGAAAAATTGTGATAATTATTGACGGCCCCCGCGGCGGGCGGGTCAGCGTTTTTTCCTGTGGTCGATATGGACCGCCTTGACCTTTCTCTTTTTGATCTTGACGGCGCCCTCGGGATTGTACTTTTCCTGGACATCCTCTATCGACTGGGAGATGAGCATGTTCACGACCTTTTCGGTCTTGTTCAGCACATCGATCAGGATCAGGTTCTCGTCATCGGTGAAGTCCTGCAGCAGGTACTCCTCCATGGTGACGTTCTTCGGGGGCGTTCCTATGCCGACCCTGATTTTGGCAAACCGCTCCGACTTGAGGGCGCGGGTCATCGATTCGATGCCCGCGTGCTCGATGCTGGAAAAAAGGTAGTCGACGCGCATGTCTCCCAGCTTGAGGGAGGAATCTTCAACGATGCAGAGGATGTCCCTCACATTGATGCGAAGGAAGGAGGCGATGTAGAGGACCGACTCCCCGATGAGATTCACGAAGGTCTGCGGCTTGAGGAGGACAACATCGGTCCCGAGTATCTTCCCCCTGCCGATGACCGATTTCTTTTTCTTGATCCGGACGTCGATGTTCTCGTTGTTCCCGATTATGTCGATAACCTTGAATCCGATGTTCTGCCTGTTATTCGCAAATTTTTCGCCAGGATTTCCGAAACCAACGATTAATTTCAATACTGCCGCTCCCTTACGTACCATGATCTCGGCCCTGCGGCCGGGTGCAGTAATCGAACAAAAGCGAATTTACTTGTCTTTCCCTTTATCGGATTTCTCCTTGCCTTTATCGGACTTCTCCTCGCCTTCAGCCTTCTTGGCATCCTTGCCTTCGCCCTCGGCGGCGGCAGCGGCCTCGCCTTCAGCCGGGACAGCTTCCTCAACTTTCTCAGCGGTGACCTTGGGCACGTGGACCGAAGCGACTGAGGCTTCCAGGTTCCCCATGACCTTGACGCCTTCGGCCACGACAACGTCCTTGACGTGGTACGAATCGCCGACTTCCATAGTGGAGACATCGATCTGTATCTTTTCCGGCAGGTCTTTCGGGAGACATTCAACTTCGATTTCCCGGAGGTCAACTTCGAGGATGCCCCCCAGCTTGACCCCCTTCGGGGTGCCGACGAACTCGATGGGCACATGGGTGTGGATCTTCTCGCCCTTCGTTACGCGGAACAGGTCGACATGAAGTATCTCGCCCGACACCGGGTCCATCTGGTAGTCCTTGACGTACGCCATCCTCTCATCGTCCTTCTTTTCCTTGCTGTGTATGTCGAATATCACGCTCTCGGATATCCTTCCCTTGAACAGCTTGAAAAATTCCTTGCGGGGGATCTGGACCACCTCGCTTTCCCCGTGCGAGTACAGGACCGCGGGAATGAAACCGTTGCTCCTGATCCTGTTACTGGCGTTTTTGCCTAAATCGGTCCTCGGTTCGATTGTCAGACTTTTAGCTTCCATGATTATCCTCGTGTTGTATTTTTCATCTTTGTTTCATGACGCGGCCCCTGTTCCCCGCGGCCGCCAGCGTATTATACGAACAGGGAACTTACCGATTCCCCGTTATGGATCCTCCGGATCGCCTCGCCGAAAAGGGGAGCGATCGACAGTACCTTCATCCCCTTCATTTCGCGGGAGGCGCGGTACGGTATGGTATTCGTAAAAATTATCTCCTTGAAACCGGCCGTTTCCATCTTGTCGATGGCGTCGCCCGACAGCACCGGGTGCGTAAAGAGACAGTACACGTCCTTCGCGCCCTGGTCCCGGAGGGCCCCGGCCGCCTTGGAGATCGAGCCCCCGGTATCGACCATGTCGTCCACCAGGATGCAGTTCTTTCCTTTTACATCGCCGATAACGTACTGCACTTCTGCGACGTTCGGCTCCGGCCGCCGCTTGTCAATGATGGCCAGCCCGGCGTTGATGTTCTTCGCATAGGACCGTGCGCGCTCGGCCCCGCCCGAATCGGGAGAGACCATCACCACGTCCTTCACGTGCAGCCCCTTGATATAATCGATCGCAACGGGCTTGGAATACAGGTTGTCGACCGGTATGTCAAAAAACCCCTGGATCTGCTCGGCATGAAGCTCCATTGTCAGGACCCGGTCGGCGCCGGCCACCGTTATGATATTGGCCATCACCTTTGACGATATCGGGACCCGCGGCTCCACCTTGCGGTCCTGCCGGGCATACCCGAAATAGGGGATCACCGCGGTGATCCTTCCGGCCGAGGCGCGGTGCGCCGCGTCCATCATCAGGAGCAGCTCGATCACGTGGTCGTTGGTGGGGTTGCAGGTGGACTGGATGATAAACACATCGTGTCCCCTGACGTTCTCCTTTATCTTGACCGAAATCTCTCCGTCCTTGAATCGGTTCAGCTCGGCCTTGGAAAGATCGACATTCAGATAGTCCGCGATCTCTTTCGCCAGGCCCGGATTCGACGATCCAGAAAACAACTTGAGCAAACTGTCACCCATACCGGTTTATCCTTTATTCCTTGATCTGCAATATTCTTCCAGCCGTTGAAGCTCCTCGATAGTGTTCACGCCGCTTCCCTCGATCGGGTCCGCCATGAGCATGGTCCCGACCGTAAACCCGGAGGCAAGAACATGCTGAAGGGCGTCCGGCAGGTAATACTCGCCCTGCGCGTTGTTGGTATTGATATGACGCAGTCCTTCGAATAACAGCCTCTTGTCGAAAACATACGTCCCGGAGTTGACCTCGCGGACCTTTTTCTCTTCCGGGGTCGCGTCCTTTTCTTCGACGATCCGCACGAAACGGCCCGTCCCGTCCTTGATGATCCTTCCGTATCCGAATGGATTTTCAAGCACCATGGTCAGCACCACCGCCATCACGCCGTTTTGCCCCGATGCCGCCACCAGGGCCCGGAAGGTATCCGGCCCGATGAGCGGGACATCGCCGCAGGCGATGATCACCTTTCCGTTGAAGCCCGCAAGCGCGCTCTCGGCCTGCATCACCGCGTGCCCCGTGCCGAGCTGTTCGCGCTGCCATACGTGGCTCGCGCGGCCCGCGACGGCCTCAATCACCAGCTCGCCCCGGTACCCGACAACGACATGCGTGTCGGCCACGCCGGCTTTCTGAAGATTGTCCAGCACATGGACAATTAACGGTTTTCCCAGGAACGGGTGGAGAACCTTCGGCAGGTCGGATTTCATCCGTACGCCCTTTCCGCCTGCCAGCACAATTGAAGTTATATTCTCGATAGGACCGCTCCCTGCCCGGTAATCTGAGGTGCCAGGATTCGAACCTGGGGTCACGGGACCAAAACCCGATGCCTTACCGCTTGGCCACACCTCAATGTATCATTTATACATGAGTAATGCTTCATGCAATCACACGCATAAAGGAATACTCAGTTATAAATTGCGCCCGTCATGCGAACCTTGTCAGTATCACTTCACGGCATTCTTTCGCAAGCCGCGTCCGTGCCGTCTCCGCCGTTTCTTTTTCCGTGAACAGCGCTATCACGCTCGAGCCGGATCCGGTCATTATCGCGTACTCCGCGCCAAGCGCGTACATCTTCTCCTTCAGGTCCCTGATTCCAGGGTGCTGCCGGAACACCGGTCCCTCGAAGTCGTTCACCGCGGTCTCCCTGAATTTCCCCGGAGAACCGGCAAGGACCGCGCCCGTCAGGAGCCGGGTCGTTTTCCCCGTTTCCAATTCCCTGGCCCGTTCCGGTTCAGCGCTCCTCTGGAGCGAGCGGTAGGCCTGCCCGGTATCGACATGGATACCGTTGTTGGCGATCAGGACCGGGCACCGCAGTCTCCCGGGAACGGGCATGACAATCTCACCGATCCCCCGGCAGATCGCGACTCCCCCCTTCAGGCAAAACGGCACATCGGCCCCGATCAGTGAACCGATTTCCGCCAGCTCTTCTTCCGCAAAGGCCCCGTAACGGGTATTGAGCAGTTTCAGCGCGGCGGCCGCGTCTGCGCTGCCACCGCCAAGGCCGGCACCCGAAGGGATGTTCTTTTCTATGGAAAAGACCGCCTTCCCGTTCTTCCTCATCCGCTCGAAATACAGGGTCGCCGCCTTCGCTACCAGATTCTCATGCGCGGGTATCGCGTCAATGATGTCCGCGTGCGTTCCGCCCGCCCCCCGCACCGCTACGGCAATATCGATTCCGCCCGATACTTCGCCCACTGCGCTCTCTTCAAGTTTTAAAAGATCATGCAGCGCAACACTGGCCATCATGCTGAAAATATTGTGGTACCCGTCATCCCTGCGGTTCAGTACCTCAAGATGGAGGTTGATTTTTGCGTAAGCTTTGATCAGATTGGCCAATAGCGCCCTGTACCCGTCCTTTTGGAGAGGCAAAATTATTATGCTGGACTTTTTTTGTCAAGAATTAATTATTTTTTGAATATCTTATTGACAGCCTATTCACCAATAAATTTTTTGGATTTTTTCAGAAAAAATCGACTTTTTGGGCATTCTGGCCTGATTTACTTTGACATGGTCCGACTACTGCGGTGTAACTGGCATAAATTCATTCATATAAGGGTTAAATCCGGATGAATATCCGCCTGGCGCAGAAGCGCCTCATAATCTTCGACTGCGACGGCGTCCTGGTTGATTCCCATGACGCCAACATTAATTTTTTTAACCGCTGCCTGGAACGGGGAGACTACCCCCCGCTCCGCCCGGAAGACCGCGAAAAAGTGGTCTATATGTCCACCCGCCAGCTCATTTACGAGCTCATCCGCGACCCGGCTGAGGCGGACCGGCTTTTCCGTATAAGCCAGGAGACGGACTACACTCCCTTCATAAAAGACGTCCATCCCCTCTTTGATTTTAACAGCGTGCTCGGCGCGTTGAGCAGCAGTTTTTTTCTCGCCGTTGCAACGAACCGGGGCAGGTCCCTCGAGCGGCTGTTCAATCATTTCGGACTTGAGCGATGGTTCCAATACAGGATATCGACCGTGGATGCAGAGCCCAAACCCCATCCGGAGATGCTCCTCAAGTGCATCGAACGCTTCGGCGTTTCAAAAGCCGAGGCCCTCTACCTCGGCGATTCCGTTTCGGACCGGGAGGCCGCGTTAAACGCGGGCATCGACTACCTCTGGGTAGGAAGGAACGAAGATCCCTGTATCGATTCAGTGAAAGATTTATTAGAATGATAAATGTATACAAAATGCACCCGGGCGCAGAAAACTAACAATAATGATATGAAAAAAAATATTAATATTGATTTTTAAAATCAATTTATGAAGATTGTAAAAGTGATTAAACATATAAAAAACATATAAAAATGAGGATTGCTGTCATGATAAAACATCTAAAGGCATTGCTTCTCATCACAGTGCTGTGCGCGGCCGGCACCATTTCCTGCGACATGGATTACGACAAACAAGATCCCATCCCTGCAGACGCCCTGATGGTCGGGGGGGGATGCATCTCGACCATGCCCATTAAAATGAAATCCACCACCTATAACATGGAGGGCCAGGTCATCGGCGCGTCCGAGCAGGTGATCATGAACATGGGAGTCCAGAGCTCGCAGCCGAACATGACGTCCATGTACGAAATGTACGCGGGCGTCGAGCTTGAAGTTGACATAGCGGGACTGCTCGCACACCTGTCCGATCCGATGCCATACGTTAAGCAAAATCCCCTCCTTACACAGTTCTGGGCGTTAAAAAAGATGTCGTCATCGGTTGCAGCGGGAACGGACGGGCAGTGGATGACTTCCGACGACACGATTGACCCGCTGTACGGCTATTTCGAAACGACGGGCATGGACGGACTGTACCGCCAGATCAGCTACAGCGATTTCGGCGTTACGCCGAGCGTCAGGACGGACTTCATCGTTGAGAACAATCTCAAGACCAAAAGCTACACCTACCAGGCCGGTACCGACGGGGAATTCGGGACCGGAGACGACGTGCTCGTAAAAACGACCCGCTACACCTACAACGCGGCGGGGAAGATGGAGCGCGCTACCAACTATTCCGATGACGAGACGACATTCAAGAACGTCTATGTATTCAGCTATGACGGGAACGGCCGCCTGTCAGGGATGAAAAGCTACAGCAACGAGGAGGAAACGCAGGAATTATACATGGGATCCTCATCAACCCTTACCTGGGACGACTCAGGCGAGCGGCAGACCCTTGAAATAAAACTCAAACTCCTCTATCTCGATTTAGGCTTATTGGGAAAAACCTATCTTACTCTTATTAAATTCAGATATGAGTTCAACGATGACGGCACCATCCATAAAATGATCATGTACAAGCAGCTGAGCAGCAGCGCCATCGACACCTGCTATGTATACGTGTACTCGGGGTCAGGCATGCTCAGCATGGGCAAGATGAACGATGGGTCCGATAACTATTCGGATGACGAAGCAACGCAGGTCTCCCGCACGGTGAACGAGCTGATACTGGGCGGCGAGTGAGCGCCCGGCAGAGGCCGCTTTCCAGGAAACACGGGCGTTGTGCGCCGGCCTCCCGGCTCTGACACTGCCGGGTGACGGCGCGGAGCGTCCGGTTCCCCTCCTTACGGTCTTCTCCTGTATATCCGGAACCCGCTGAGCGTGGCCTTGTATTCGTATTTATTGCCAACATACCGTCTGAATTCTTCCAGCTTAACGTCCACATACCTGTTTTTTTTCGCATAGAGGACCGTATCCCGCGTAATAAAATTCCCGGTGTTATCGAGTATCAGGACGGGCGGGTCTGATTCCAGCTGCCTGAAAAATATGTCCCAGGCCGTGGTGTCGCGGCGGAACTCCCCGGTAAAATAATAGTAGCGGGCAAGAAATTCCGTCGGATAGACCATCGACGTCGAGACCGTCCTTCCCGAGTAGAGATAGATCGGCTGCATGTTGGACCACACGAATATCCGCTGACCGGGATCGGTGGTGAGCCGTATATATTCAACGGCGTCCCGGTGCTGCTGCATTGATTCAATCAGCAGCTCTTTACGGGAATTATAGTGCATCATGAAAAAGAAGACCGGCGGGCCGACAAGAAACAGTACCAGGATGGCGTTCAACACCCGGGAGAGGGCCCCCGCGGACAATGCGTCCCTGATGGCCCCATAGACATCAAAGAGGCCCTGCGCGGCGAGAAAGCATATCGGGATAAGCATCATGTAAAAATACCGGACGCCCGGGATCCCGCCCACGAAAAACGAGAGGAACTGGACGAGCAGGAGCAGAATGAGGAAAACAGACACATCGTAGCGGGGGTCCCGTGCCCCGAGCCTCCTGAAAAAACCGGCCGCGCGCCGCATGATACCCGGCGCCCCGCCGTCGCCTTTTTTTGCAGACCTGTTGCCGCTTTTGGAATTCATCCGGAGGGTGGAAACAATCCGGTAAAAAGAAAAAACCGAGAGCGGCGCAATACCGGCCAGGAAAACAAGCACCAGCAGCCCCGCGGGGACCAGGTAGTAGAACGGCAACACCTCCAGGTAATGTTTGAACACCGTGGACTGCCAGAAGCGGTAATACTCATTCACGCCCAGGAGGTAAAAGCAGACCGGCACCGCTGCCAGCAGCGGAACATAGGCCGCCCCGAGCGACGCCGCCGGGGGGACTGCCCCCCTGACAGTCCGGCGTTTATACGCGATGAAAAGCAGGTACGCGACACCGGCAACGCCGAATTTGGCGTTGTATATCGTGGCTATAGAAAGAAGAAATCCGGAGAGCAGCATGTTCATGATCCGCAAGGAAAAGCCGTCACGGGAGAAGAAATAGATGCTGGCGACCGCCAGGAGGGTTGAATAGATCTCCGTCCTCCCGCCGAGCATCTCCCCCGACGGACCGCAGATGCTGTAGGCGACGTAGAACAGGGCGGAAACCATGCCGAGATTTTTCCCGCCCAGGTTTTTACCGGCAGCATAGAAGGCCAGCCCGGTCAGAAATATGACCAGAATGGTCGCGAATTTTGATATGAAAAAAAAGTTCAGGAAATCTTCACCGGACAGCCAGTACAGCAGAGCGTTGGTGTAATAGATGAGGGGGGGCTTGTTGTCGCCAAAATCCCTGTACAGCATGCCGCCCGATACTATCTTCTGGCCGCCGGTGGCGAAGATGTATTCATCGATGCTCCATGCTGCGGCGCGGAATTCAAGCGCGTGGAGCGCCAGCGTGACCGCGAACAGGAGCAGGACGAAGGCGGCAACCCGTACACCGGGGGCTTTTCCTCCGCCTGGAACGCCTGCCTTGCGCGCAAGACCATGAGTACGTGTCGGTTCGGTCATATCAATTCATCCGTCATGCAGGGCCGCACGGGACAGCGCCAGAAGTCCCGCCGTCACCCGCGACTGTTGCGCCCTACCTGAAGCTGACCCGGTACAGGTGCACACCGTAGTCAGTAAACGTATCGGTCATGATACCGCCCGACACCGTTCGTGCGCGCCGCTCTCCCAGCACCTCGGCGGTTGCATTTTTCGGGAACCCGCGAAAACGAAAGGTCGCCGTAGTCCGGCCCGGCCTCATTGCGACGGCAAACAGGTAGGTCTCCCCGTTGAAGCGCTTGAGCATCACGTCGACCGGCACCGCGGCGTTGCCGCTTGAAACGGTGACCCCGTTTGCGACCGATGGCCTGTTCAGGACGGGCGCGAGGGCGGCGATCTGGCGGTTGATTGCCCTGACCGCGGCGCTCATCTCCGCATCACTCAGCAATCCCGCCTCTATGAACGAAGGCGCGAATACATGCACGAAGTAACCGATGCCCCTCGTGCCATGAATGATAGACATCCAGACCTCGGCTTTTACCTCAACCGGCTTCGGCTTTCTCCCGGAACCGTTGAAATCGGTGCACTCGATCCAGTTCCATACCGGCTTTTTGTAATTGCCCCACTTGCGCAACCGGTCCACCCCGCGGGCAACCAGCCAGAGTTTTTCATTCACGGGGGCGTCCTTCATGTTTACGGGGTAGATATCGAACGAGAGGATATCGGCGCCCCTGGCGTATTCCGCGTAATCCTCCGGATGATTGGTGCGCACGCCGCGGCCATACCAGCCGTCCCAGGCAACGCCCTGGCCCAGGTTGAGAAGCACCGGGCGCGTCCGGTCGGCCGCCCTCATCTTCTGATAGCCGTCGATGACGGTCCTTGCGGATATCGGCGGACCGTACCCGCCCTTCCCGTCCGGCTGCGCGTTGTCCGGCTCGTCAAGATGCATCCATCCCTTTATGACAGCGGTATCGGTCCTGCCCAGGCCGACGCTGTTCTGCGAGCAGAATACGGGGACCGTGCGCTCCGACAGCTGCCGGAGCTGTTCTGCGGTCGGGCCTTCCCATAATCCGACATACGTATTGAAGCCCAGCTCCCTGAAAGAATCCGCGTTGAAGGGCTGCTGCAGCCAGACCGCGATGGGAAAAAATTTCGGGTCGGTTGACGGACCGTTCGGCCACCTGGCGTAATACGCGGCGCCGCCCTCCCAGGGGGCCATCACGTCATCGGAAAACAGGGGGGCACCGGCGGGCGCTTTATTTGCAGCGGCACTGCGCGCATCATCGTTCATGCCCTGCCGGTTTCCGGCATCCTTTCCTTTTATAAACGATTCCGAATATGCGCAGTCCCCGCATACGATCAATAGAACATACATAATTGCTATTGCACGTAATGACATGGCCGTCCTCCCGTCGCAGCGAGATATGAATCATTGCCATCATGGTGTCCCCATGACGAATGCCGCTGTTGATGAACGTAACCGTTCTACACCATGCGGGTTTTTTTCTCAAGGCAATTAATATCCAGTTAATCGAATAGTGCCCCGGTAAAAATGATTGTGTTTCCGGCGGGCATCTGGTATATGTCAGCTGCCGGCATTGCATGCTATATAATCAGGGGGGTACCGCCAATGAAATCCGTCGGACCGAAATCGAAAAAAAAACCGGGGGTAGCGGCGCAAAAAAAAGCCGCGCCGAAGAAGTCTTCGCCCGCAAAACGGATCCCGGCACAGCCGAAACAGAAGTCGCTCGAGGCGCAGCTGCGCAATGAGATCCGCGCGATGACCCTGACCCTCGGCGCCGAAAGCCTGAAGAAGCTTTTACAGGACGCGGCCATCCTCGCCCATAACGAGCGGGTGCTCAGCGATTACAGCGCTGGTGGCGGCGGCCGGGCCGCGACGCGCGGACGATCGGTGCTCGCGGAGGTCGAGGAAGGGCGGGACGGGTCCTATTTCATCGTCATTCTGAACAGCTATCGCAACTTTCTGTCCCTCGACGAGATGCGGAAGCTGATTACCCTCTGCCACAGCGCCGGGGACGCGCGCGACGCGAAAAACCGGCTCTATGCCTGGATAGAGCACGACCGCCGCGATATCAGAAAAAACTCAAAGATCTTTGACCCGGACGACCCTTCACTCACCGCGCTCTGGGAGAAGGTGGTACGCGAATACGAATTACAATAATTCCCGGCAGGGTCACCCTCCCGGGACGGGCGGCGGCCCGTATTTTTCAATGAACCGTCTCGTGGCCCACCGGAGAAAGACATAGGTATACCGTGCGCCGGCGCAGTAGAGGCCGGCGAGGAACACCAGGTGTGAGATGCCGTAGATGACGGGCCCGCCGATAATGACGATGAGCGGCTGGCGAAGCCAGATCGACAGCACGCCGAACAGTGCGACTGCCGGCCAGCCGATGATATAGCTGAAACCCATTAGAATGATGCCGGCTATGACACGCGGGGAGGGCCTCTGCGTAAAGGGGCCCAGGTCGGCTTTCTCCTCGAGCGCCGATCGCGCAAACTCGCTCCGGGCCGTCCACCCGGCAATGCTATTCAGCAGGCCCACTCCTCTCTCCTGTAACGGCATATGCCGCATCCGCCGCCCGGCATTGCGGGACACGCCGGTCTGATGCACGGCTGCAACTGATACTCCCGGCAGCGGCGAATAACGCAAGAAAAAAACCTTGACAAAAACCGGAAGCGTTCACTTAGGATTAGGTCTGTTTTTCAAGGCCATATAGGGAAACACAGAAGGAAATCATCCAGATGAATATCCAGAGCAAAGAAATCGTCATCAATGGCCAGGAACTGTCGCTTAACGAGATTCTGGAAGTGGCGTTCGGCGCGAAACGCATATCGATTGGCACGCTCCCTGAGTTTGTCCGTAAAATCGACGTGTCGCGCGAGATGCTCAACGCGGCGCTGGAGAAAGGGACGCCGGTCTACGGCGTCAATACCGGCTACGGGAAATCGTGCGGCAAGCGCATGGCAATGGAGGTCGCCATAAAAAACGGCTCCAACCTGATCAGGTTCCACGGCTGCGGCACCGGCGAGCACGTCGGCATTCCCGAAACCAGGGCGGCAATGATGACCCGCATCCTCTGTTTTTCGCGCGGCTATTCGGGCGTATCGATGGAGCTCATCGCCCGCCTCGCGGAATTCCTGAACCGGGGCATCACCCCCGCGGTCCCCTGCGAGGGCTCGGTCGGCGCGTCTGGCGACCTGACGCCCATGTCATACGTCGCGGCCGCCCTCATGGGCGAACGGGAGGTGTATTACAAGGGCTCCCGCATGCCGGCGGCCGAGGCGCTGAAGCAGGCCGGGCTCGCACCGTATGAATTTCTCCCGAAAGAGCCGCTGGCGATCATAAACGGCACCTCCATGATGACGGGCATATCAGCCATCGTCATCGACCGCGCGCGGAAGGTACTGAACGCGTCCGTGTCCGCCACCGCGCTTTCCATTCACGCCCTGATGGGCAACGAGCACCACTATGCCCCCGCAATCGCCAGGGCGAAGCCCCATCCCGGGCAGGAATACATCGCCCGGAACATACTTGCACGCATCAGATCGAACGGCAACGGCGCCGGCCTCGAGGCCACGGCGCTTGAAACGCTCCAGGACCCCTATTCGCTCCGCTGCTCGCCCCAGGTGCTGGGCGTCCTGCGTGACGCGCTTGAATGGATCACCCGCTGGGTGGAGATCGAGGCGAACAGCGCGAATGACAACCCACTCATAGACCCGGACACAGGAGCGGTGCTGATGGGCGGCAATTTCTACGGCGGCCATATTTCGTTCGCGATGGACGGGCTGAAGTCGGCACTCGCGTCGGCGGCCGACATGTCAGACCGCCAGGTCGCCCTCATGGTTGACCCGCACGTGAACCGCGGCCTGCCCGCCGACCTGGTGCGGACCCCCGGCAACGAGGCGATGTACAACCACGGGTTCAAGGCGATGTCGATCTCATCGTCGGCGCTGACCGCGGAAGCGCTCAAGGCGACCATGCCCGCGGCGTCCTTCTCGCGCTCGACCGAATCCCACAACCAGGACAAGGTGAGCATGGGCACCATCGCCGCGCGCGACGCGGCGCGCGTCTGCGACCTGCTGGAACGGGTGACGGCGATACACCTCCTGGCCGCGGCCCAGGCGTGCGAGATACGGGGAAACTTCGACGCGCGGCCGGGCATCGCGGAGATCGTCCGCAGGGTGCGGTCAGTCGCCGGTCCCGTTGTATCCGACCGGCCGATGGACGGCGATATCGAGGCGCTGGTGCGCGCCATTGCAGACAACGACCTCTTCAATTTCGAAGAGCAGTAACAGGAGCCCGGTCCGTACACGGGAGAGGCCTATGACCGACCGCGCGCCGATACAGATACACCTTGCCGGCCTGCTGCATTCAATTGAAGACCACTGCGGGTTCACCCACTACTACCTCGACCGGGAAACGGGGGAGATACTCTACCAGTCGGAACACCGCTGCGGGGACGATACCGACGGCCCTCCCTGCGATGCCGCGTTCCCCGGGGAAGACGCGGCGGAGCGGTTTCTGCACATCGAGCCGATGGACGGACGGCGCGGCGTTGATATCATGAAGGATTTCATCGCGTCCCTGCCGGACGGCGCGGTGGCGGCCCGTCTCTCCTCCGCGATGGCAAAGCGCGCGCCCTACCGCAATTTCAAAGACGCCCTGCACACCCACCCGGAAATCGAAAAAAAATGGCAGAGGGAATTCAGCGAACAGATAGGGAGCGTGGCCGCTGAATGGCTCAGGCATAATAACGTCGATTTTGAATTTGTCAATGAAAGGGGCTTGCCGAAGCATGATGGATGATCTACTCACGCGTTCTTTCATACTCGGTGCGGAGCGGGTGGCGGCCTGGGCCGATCTCCTCGACAGCATCAACGTGTTTCCCGTCGCCGACGGCGATACGGGCAGGAACATGAAGATCAGCCTGTCGCCGCTGCGCGACCTCGGCCGCGACCGGGACGGCGCCATACGGAATCTCCTCGTGAACGCCAGGGGAAACTCCGGGAACATCGCCGCCCGCTTTTTCTCCGGGTTTCTCCGCGCCGATACCCCCGGATCCGTGCCGGTAGCGGCGCGCCATGGGAGGGACCTTGCATGGAAAGCGGTACACGAACCGCGGCAGGGCACCATGCTCACGGTCTTCGACGCGCTGACTGACGCGCTCGATGGCGCCCCTGCATCGCCCGCCGCATACGCGGAGGACGTCATCGGGCGGCTCGAGGCAGCGGTGCGCTCTACGCCGGAGCTCCTCCCGAAGCTGAAGGAGGCGGGCGTGGTCGATTCGGGGGCGCTGGGGATGTTCATCTACCTGGAGGCCTTCTTCCTGTCCCTGGCCGGCAAAGCCGGCGTATTCCGTCCCGTCACCTCGATATTCAGCGAAGGGCTCAGCATCGCGCCGTCGTTCTCGGCCGCCCGGGAGGAGGGGTTCTGCGTCGACATCACCCTTGACGCAAGAGCCGGGCGCGATACCGCGGTCCCCCTCATCGCGGGACTCGGCGAAAGCGTGGTGGTGCTCCCGGGGGACGACTACGTCAAGGTGCACCTTCACACGGAGGACGCCGCGGCGGTGCGCAGGCGGGTAGAGTCGCTCGGCAGCGTCATCCGATGGTCGGACGACAACCTGGCAGAGCAGGTGCGCGAATTCACGCGCGCGCGGCCGCGGCAGGCCATCCATGTCATGACCGACGCGGCCGGTTCCGTCACCCGCGACGATGCGCGCAGGCTGGGGTTCACGCTCCTGGACAGCTATATCACGGTGGAAGACTCGGCCGCGCCCGAGACCAGCGTGAAGCCGGCCGAGCTCTATGCTCTCATGCGGCGCGGCGCGCGGGCCTCCACCTCCCAGGCCTCCGAGTTCGAGCGCCATGAGCTCTACAGCAGCGTGCTGAGCCTGCACCCCCGCGTCCTCTACCTCTGCGTCGGCGCCGCCTACACCGGCAATTACGAGGTGGCGCGCGCGTGGAAGTCGGCGCACGACCCGGACGACCGCATGACGATACTCGATACCGGCGCCGCATCGGGAAGGCTCGGCGCGATAGCGCTCGCGGTCGCCGAATTTTCGAACAGCTCCGCCGATCCGGCGGCCGTCATCGGGTACGCGCGGCGCGCCATCGACCGCTGCCAGGAATACATCTTCATCGACAACCTGAAATTTCTCGCGGCCGGCGGCAGGGTATCCCGGACCAAGGCCTTCTTCGGCAACATGCTGGGCATGAAGCCCGTGGTGACCCCCACCGCCGAAGGGGTCATCAGCGCCGGCATGGCAAAGACCCCGGAGGACCAGGTCTCATTTGCGCTCGCGAAGCTCGCGGAGGGTGCGGCGCCCGGTGCGCGCCCCTTCATACTGCTGCAGTATACGGACAACCGTTCGTCGGTCGAAACCCGTGTCATGCCGGAAATCACGGCGCGCTATCCGGACGCCGTCATACGCATCCAGCCGCTCTCCCTCACCACCGGGGTCCACGTGGGACCGGGGACATGGTCGCTGGCGTTTCTGCCGGAAGATTAGCTGACCCCTCCCCCTTGATGGGAGGGGAATATCTTGTATCGTTATCAAGGGAATGCAGTTATGATAAAAGGAAGATTCGCAATCATCATCCCGGTGTATAACCACGAGCAGCGCGTGGCCGATGTCGCGCGCAGCGCCCTGAAGCTGGGATTTCCCCTCTACGTAGTCGATGACGGCTCAACGGATTCGACCCATGACAGGATCAGGGGGATGGCGGGCGTGACGGTGATACGCCACGAAACAAACAGGGGGAAAGGGGCCGCCATCAAGAGCGGGCTCGCCGCGGCCGCGGGGTCCGCCGACTGGGCCATCACCATCGACGCGGACGGACAGCACGACCCAGAAAACGCGCTCGGCCTGATACACGCCGTCCCTGACACCGCGTTCCCGCCCCACCGGAGGCCTATCGTCATCGGGATGCGCGAGCAACATGACCGGGGATGACGTGCCCTGGACCAGCCGCTTCGGCCGGAAATTCTCGAACTTCTGGGTGCGGGCCTCGGGCGGCCCGGCGGTGAAGGACTCGCAGAGCGGGTTCAGGATCTATCCCCTCCCGCAGACCATGAACATGACGATACGGGCCAACCGCTTCCAGTTCGAGGTGGAGGTCCTCGCGAAGGCCGGCTGGCTCCGTATCCCGGTCATCGAGGCGCCGGTGAGCGTGAGCTACACGCCCGGCATGGAGCGCGTGTCGCACTTCCGTCCCTTTGTCGATTTCTGGAGGAATTCGGGGACCTTCATGAGGCTGATATTCCAGAGGATACTGATACCGCGATTTATAAGAAGGAAGATGGCGTACAAAAAATAATTGCGGGGTCACGTGACCCCGCCTGCGGCATGGAACCAATGATAGCGCTCTTCTACAAAACCCTGACCCTCTTCACCCGCATATTCGGCGCCTGGGTGTTCAGGGTCTTCTCGCGTTTTGTCTCAACAGGCTACTTTATATTCTTCCCGCGTCGCGTTGGAATCGGGGTCCGCTTCTACCGGGCCCTCTTCCCCGAGCGGGGCCGGCTCCACGCACTGCGCTGCACCTGGCGCCAGTTCCACGGCTTCACCGACGTGTTCCTCGACCGGTTCCTGCTCCAGTCGGGCGGCGACATATCGTTCACCTCGGAGGGATGGGAGCTCCTCGAGCGGGCGGTGAGCGGCGGGACCGGCGGCGTCGTGCTGATGTCGCACATGGGCAACTGGGACGTGGCCGCCCACCTGCTCCGGAAACGCGGCCTTCGCCTCCTCCTCTACATGGGGGCGCGGGAAAAGGAGCAGATAGAAAAGATGCAGAAGGAGAGCCTGGCGGAAAACGGCCTGACCATCGTATCGGTCGGTGAGGACGGGGGGTCTCCCTTTGACATTCTGGAGGGGCTCAGGTTCTTGAAAGAAGGGGGCCTGGTTTCGCTCACCGGCGACCGTCTCTGGACCCCCTCCCAGCGGGCCGTCCCGGTCAGCTTCCTCGGGCACCGCGCGCTCCTTCCCGAAGCGCCGCACAGCATCGCCCTCCTCGCCGGGGCGCCCCTGTTCCTCTTCTTCGCCTTCCGCACCGGTCCCGGGAGATACCACTTCTCCATTGACGGGCCGATCAGCGTCACCGCCGCCTCCCGGCGCGACAGGGAGCGGGCGGTCCGGGAATCGGCCCAGCGCTACGCGGACATCCTTGCGGCGAAGGCGCGCGAATACCCGGTCCAGTGGTACCATTTCGAGGAGTTCCTGGGGAAAAAACCGGACTGATGCCGCGGCGCATAAAGGGTTTGACTAATAACCGCGGCCCCGATAAAATCAGTGGACAGATGAGGGATGAGGCCTTTCCCGAAAAAACCGATCATGTGCGAGGCGCGCCGCTATGATAGAGACCCTTCTCAAGAGATATGAAAATGAGAACATAGTCATCAAGCTCAAGGCGCGCTTTCTGCTCTATCTTTTCATCACGATTCTCCTCCTCATGCCGTTCGTGGCCATCTATTCCATCTATGTCCAGATGAACAACCCGGCAAACAACTATTCGATAAATCCGGCGGTGGTCTCAATCGAGGCCGCCCTCTATCTCGTCATCATCGCCTCTTTCGCCCTCTGCATCAGGGGACATTTTCAGGCAGCGGCGCACATCACCGTCTTTGTCCTGTTCGCTGCAATCTGGTCTGTAATGTTCCTCGACAAGCTTGATGTCGTTTCGAGGCTGGACACGTTTCTCCTGGCGATCGGCGTTCTGTCATCAACGCCGATATTCATCTCCCGGAGGAAATCCGCCGTCCTGGTATATGCCGGCGTCAATGCCTGCCTGCTGTTTTTTTTCATGTTTTATTTCCGCTCTTCCCTGGGGCTGTCGGACAGCACATTCACCGATTTCCTGGCCGACAGCACTATGACGCTGTTGTTCACCACGATCGTATCCTACAACATCCTGTCCATCAACGCCAGGGCATTCGAGCAGATGGAGCTGAGCAATACCGCGCTCCAGCGGTCGAACATGGAGCTGCAGGCCGCCATGGAGGAGCTGACCTCTTCCAACGAGGAGTTCGAGGCGCAGAACGAGGAGCTGCTCCGGTCCGAGGAATTACTGCGCGCGTCAGAGGCGGACCTCCTTGCGATCTTCAACAGCGTCCATGACGCCATGATCGTGTACGATCTTGACGGAAAGATCCTCGACGTCAATGAGCGCATGCTCGAAATGTTCAGGCTGAGCCGTGCGGAGGCCCTTTCTCTCGCGATTGCCGACCTGTCGAAGGACCCCCTTGACACGGGTTCCGTCCGCGCGCTGTGGCAAAGGGTCGCCGGCGGCAGGGAGGTGATGTTCGAGTGGGAGGTGCGGAGGCCGGGAGACGGGTCCGCATTGTTTACCGAGGTGGGCCTCAAGGCCCTCAGGCGCAGGGGGCACACCGTGCTCCTGGCGGTGGTCCGTGACATCGGCCTCAGGAAGCAGTCGGAAAAAGCGCTGAACGAGTCGCTCCAGGAAAAGATCGTCCTCATCCGGGAGATCCACCACAGGGTAAAGAACAACATGCAGATCATATCAAGCCTGCTGAACATGCAGGTGGATTCGGTGAAGGACCCGCAGGCCGGCCAGGCGTTGAAAGACGCGGTGGGCCGCATCCATTCCATGGCGAGCATCCACGAGAAGATCTACAGCACGGAAAATTTTTCCAGGGTTGACATGTCCGCATACATCGATGAGCTGTCCCGCGACCTGGTGGCGCTCCAATCAGGCAGGGACGGAAAGATCCGCATCAACCACAGGATGGACCCGATCTTCATGGGCATCGACATCGCCATCCCCTGCGGCCTTCTCATAAACGAACTGCTCACCAATGCGGTCAAGCATGGCCGCAGGGAAGCGGAAGAAACCGTCATCGACCTCGAGCTGCACGAGACCGGCGGTACGGTAACCCTCATAATCGCGGACAACGGCCCGGGGATGCCCCCGGGGCTGTTCGAGGCAAGCCGGAAGACATCCATGGGCATGCAGATCATCGACGCCCTTGCCCGCCAGATCGGCGCGACAGTGGAGCTTGCCGTCGAGGGTGGGACGCGGTTCACCATCCGGTTCCCCGCCCGGTAGCCGGGCGCGGGGGCCGGTCCCCTACTCTTCCATTTTTTTCGGAATCACCAGGATCGGGATGTTCACCGAGTCGATAATGTTTACGTCCGGGCTGTCAAACACGGCGCGGTAAAAAGCGCTTCGCTGCTTGTGGCCCACTATGATAAGCTCGATCGCCTCTTTCTTGCAATACGCCTCGATCTGTTCCGCCAGGTTCCCTTTCGCGACCGCGTACACGGGCGATATCCTGTTCAGGATATCTTCCGGGACCGCTTCCTGGACCTTGAGCGCAACTGCGTCCTCGCGGTCGGTCGGATGACGGTACCCCGCCTGCTCATCATTGACATACAGGATATGGAGACGCCCCTTGAGCTGCAGGGCCATATCCAGGACTTTCTTTACAAACGACAAATTGGTTGAATCAAGATTAATCGGAAAAAGAATATTTTTAAATGTTACCATAGCACACCTCGCTGTAATAGATAGTAAATATAGAATTCAAGCGCCGGCGGTACCGTACCGGCATGCCGGCGCCCGGGGACATCTATCTAAAAGAACACCAGCGTAACGATGACGAACACCGCCACCAGCATCGGAATAGAGTACTTGAACATGTATCCGAAAAAGCTCGGCATCTTCACGCCGGATTCCTCGGCGATCGACTTGACCATGAAGTTGGGAGCGTTGCCGATGTAGGTGTTCGCGCCCATGAACACGGCGCCGGCCGATATGGCCGCAAGGTAATCGACCTTTTCCACGATCAGCTTCGCCACCGCCTCCGCCTCGGTCATGCCGGGATAAAACTTGCCCAGCGCGCTGTTGAAGAAGGTGAGGTACGTGGGCGCATTGTCCAGGAAGCTCGACAGGGCCCCCGTCGCCCAGAAATAGTGGGCCGGTTTCTCGGTCGATTTGATCAGGATCGCCAGCGCGCCGCTTTCACCGGCCTTCAGTATGGCCAGGGCCGGGATGATGGTCATGAATATGCCGGCGAAGAGGTAGGCGACCTCCAGGATCGGGGCCCAGGTGAATTCATTCTCCTTACGGATGATATCTTTCGTCGTTTTGAGGGAGATGAGGCCCATGAGGATCAGGATCCCGTCCTTCAGCAGGTTCTCGATAGCCTGGTGTATGCCGAAAATGTTCACCTCTCCCATTTTAACGAGCCCGCTCAGGAGCACACCGCCGATCACACCGCCCAGAAAGAGAAAGTTATGGGCGCCTTCGATTTTAAGAGGCTCCTTCTCGCCGGTGGCCATAAGAGACTTGTCTTCTTTTTTATAATAGTACGAATCCAACAGGAAGTACAGGACCAGCAGAATCAGTGATACAAACACCATGTGCGGAAAGATATGCATGGTCCAGAAAAAGGGCACGCCATGGAGGAATCCCAGGAACAGGGGAGGATCTCCCAGCGGAGTGAGGGAGCCGCCGATATTGCTCACCAGGAAAATGAAGAAAACGATCGTGTGCACCTTGTGCTTCCGCCAGGCGTTTGACCGGAGTATCGGCCGGATGAGGAGCATGGACGCTCCCGTGGTCCCTATCCAGGAAGCAAGAATCGTGCCGATAACAAGTATTACCGTGTTCACCATGGGGCTTCCCTTGAGGGTGCCCTTGACATATATCCCCCCCGCAATGGTGAAGAGCGACCAGAGAAGGATAATAAACGGGATATAATCGATGATATAGATATGGGCGATATCATGGATCGCCACGCCTTTGTAGAAAAACACAAAGGGGACGGCCATGACCAGGGCCCAGAAGGCGGACACCTTCGGGTAATGATGGTGCCAGAAATGGGGCGCCAGGAGGGGGAACAGGGCAATTGAAAGAAGAATGCCCGCGAACGGCAGGACCCACCAGAGAGACAATGAGGTGCCCAGGTCACCGCCCGCATGCTGCGAGCCTTCTTTCTCGGCGTCTGCATGTTCAGCCGCCTTTTCTTGTAGTGCCTGATCTGTCGCAGAGATCTGCTTTTGTGCTGATTCCTGAACGGCCATGACTGCCGGCACCGCATATAATACCAACATAAACGCAAAAATCGAAATGAGCATTTTTTTCATGCTATTCGCTCCTTAAAAACATAAAAAATCACGCATACCGGCACATTTTTTTTGAGCGTAGAACATCCACCCACCATGGTCGCGTCCGCCAGCGACGCATACCGTTATACCAGAAAGCGCCTCTTACAAAAATTTTAAAAACACCGGTCATGTCAAATCAATAATATAAATTTCCCCCTTTTTGGTTATGCCTTATACCGTTAAATTTGTTGACAATACCGGTTTATTTTCGCTTATGGAAAAATAACAGGGAAACATCAAAAATAATAACAAAGGAGTTCCCTTATTAAGGCTTGTTGTGAACAAACAGCCCTATACTCTCAAAAATGCAGTTGTTTTAAGATGTGACCGTATATAAACTGTTGTCCCGGTCGGCCGCATCCTTTATATAGCATATTATTCAAGCTGTGGGCCATACGCACATTAATTGCTCATTGCTTAGTTTAATTTGGTACCTAAAATTCTACAATAAGAGGTGATTCTATGGAGTTTAAACTGTATTACATCGCTCCAATTGGATCGGTCATCGCCCTTATTTTTGCTTTCGTATTCTACAAGTTGATGATGAAAGCCAATGAGGGTTCTGCTAAAATGATCGAGATTGCGAGCGCAGTAAGAGACGGTGCCTACGCCTACCTGAGACAGCAGTACAAGGTAGTAACCATCGTTTTTATTGTCCTTGTCGCACTATTTACTTTTCTGGCTGTCATTGGAATCCAGAACCGTTTCGTTCCCTTCGCATTCCTCACCGGCGGTTTCTTCTCTGGCCTGTGCGGTTTCCTCGGAATGAAGACTGCGACAAACGCATCCTCGCGTACGGCGCAGGGGGCGTCAGAATCCCTTAACAACGGCCTCAAGGTCGCGTTCCGTTCCGGAGCGGTCATGGGCCTCGTTGTTGTCGGCTTCGGTCTCCTCGACATAGCGATCTGGTATACCGCGTTGAACTATATGTATGACAACAACGTCTGGGGCCTTGCCAAGGAAGTATTTGAAAAATACACCCCGGCCGGCGCCGTGTTTGATTCCGGCCAGCTGTCAGCCATAGTTGGTACGGTTGATTTCCAGCACACCAAGCTTGTTGAAATCACCACGACCATGATCACCTTCGGCATGGGCGCCTCCACCCAGGCCCTGTTCGCCAGGGTCGGCGGCGGTATCTACACCAAGGCCGCTGACGTCGGCGCAGACCTGGTCGGCAAAGTCGAAGCGGGCATTCCCGAGGACGACCCCCGGAACCCGGCCACCATCGCTGACAACGTCGGCGACAACGTGGGCGACGTCGCCGGTATGGGCGCTGACCTGTACGAATCGTACTGCGGCTCCATACTCGCCACCGCCGCTCTCGGCGCGGCCCTTCCCCTGATGACCCAGGACGTGAAAAACGTCGACGTGCGTGTCATTGCACCGATGATAGTTGCCGGACTCGGCATCCTCTTTTCGGTAATCGGCATCTTCCTGGTACGGACAAAAGAAGACGCGTCCATGAAGAACCTGCTGTCCGCACTGAACCGGGGCGTCTGGGGCGCATCGTTCCTGCTTATAGGAGCGCTGGCCATCCTGGCAAATTTTGACATCATTACCTGGGGCGTGTTCGGCGCCACCATCACCGGTCTGGTCGCCGGCCTGGTCATCGGTAAATCGACGGAATACTACACCTCCGACGACAACAAGCCGACCCAGGGCATCGCTGACCAGCACGTCATGGGCCCTGCGACGGGTATCCTCGATGGCATCTCAACCGGTATGCTCTCTGCCGGGATTCCGGTCATCACCATTGTCATCGGCATCCTGGTCGCCTACGGCGTATCCGGCGGATTTGAAAACATGGCCAACGGCCTGTACGGCATCAGCTTCGCGTCGGTCGGCATGCTGGCGACCCTCGGGATCACCCTGGCAACCGACGCGTACGGCCCCATCGCCGACAACGCGGGCGGCAACGCTGAAATGAGCGGCATGGGCAAGGAAGTGCGCGCCCGCACCGACGCACTTGACATGCTGGGCAACACCACAGCCGCCATCGGCAAAGGCTTCGCGATCGGATCTGCGGCCCTTACCGCCATGGCCCTTCTCTCCGCGTACCTCGAAGAGATCAAGATATGGATCGGCAAATACGCCGCTGAAGCGGGCGGGATCTACACGGTTGGTCCGGTCAATTTCCATTACAACATGACCGAAGGCCTGGTCCTCGACCAGTTCAACGTCATTGCCAGAGAAGCCAAAATCGCTGATTTCGTGCGGGCGTATGACATCAACATCATGAACCCGCTGCTCCTCTGCGGCCTGTTCCTGGGCGCGATGGCGGTTCTCGTGTTCTGCGCATTGACGATCAAAGCTGTTGGCCGTGCGGCCGGCGCCATGGTCGAAGAAGTACGCCGTCAGTTCAAAGAGAAGCCGGGCATCCTTGAAGGCAAAGACAAGCCGGATTACGCGCGCTGCGTCGCCATCTCCACGAAGGGCGCACAGTCCAAGATGATGCTCCCCTCGTTCCTGGCCATCCTGATCCCGGTCGCGACCGGCCTCATCCTCGGCGTATCGGGCCTCATGGGTCTCCTGGCGGGCGCTCTTGCCTGCGGTTTCTCCGTCGCCTGTATGCTGAACAACGCCGGCGGCGCGTGGGACAATGCCAAGAAGTACATTGAAAAAGGCCACCATGGCGGAAAAGGCTCAGCAGCCCATAAAGCGGGCGTTATCGGCGACACTGTCGGCGACCCCTTTAAAGACACTGCTGGTCCCGCTCTGAATATTCTGCTCAAGCTCATGACCATGGTTTCGGTCGTTTTCTCAGGCGTAGTCGTTAAATACTCCGCCACCATCGGAAAGTTCCTGGGCTTTTTAAAATAGTCCTGGTTTTCTGATATAGTTACAAAAAAGGGGGCGTTACGCCCCCTTTTTTTTTGTTATTGAAATATGCGCCAATGGTTCTATCCCTGTCATCAGGCTGGTATAAACAGGAAACGATGAAGATCAATATTGACAAACTCATTAACGCGGCAACAGGCGGCATGGAGACCGGCGCCGAACGCCTTTCAAAAGCCCTGCGCAGGCTGCTGAACATACTGATAATCCTTGCCGTGGTGATAGCCAGCATATACATGATAAAGCACGAGGCGACGCGCACATGGGGCGTTGTCCTGTTCATCCTCTCGTTCGCATTCCTCTACTCCTACGTGGTCCGGCGGCGCGGCAGCAGGAAACGGTGAATACTCCCCCGGCGGGACGGATCGCCGCAAGAATTTGCTGATCGAACCGGAAATTGTATTGAGTTTAAAACAAGCCTGTACCCATAATAGCCCCTGACGCACATGGAATACGACGTAATACAGAACGAAATCGACGCATCGCTGAAGGTCCTCCACGGGCTGAACCCGAGCATTGCCGGGAGCCGAAAAACGGACGGCCGCCCCGCATCAGGACCGCGGCGGCACCGGCTCCAGAAGGTGCTGGTCGCAAACCGCGGCGAGATCGCCAAGCGATTTTTCCTTGCCCTCCACGAGGAAGGGATCCCCTCGGTCGCGGTGGTCACCGATCCCGACCGCGGCCAGTCCTGGTATGAATTCGCCGACGAGGTGGTCTTCATCGGCGACCATGAAAACTACGCGAGCATCCCCTTCATCATCGCCGCAACGCTCCTCTCCAGGGCGAACGCGGTCTATTCCGGGTACGGCTTCCTGTCGGAGAACGTCGATTTCGTGGAAGCACTTGAGTCCATGAAGGGCCCCGGGGGAGAGGGGGTCCTCTTCATGGGCCCCCGCCACGACACCATGCGCCTGGTGGGGGACAAGATGAACGCGCGCCTCCTGGCGCGCCGGCACGGCGTCCCCCTCTTCGAAAGCTCGGAGGGCATCGCCGGCGATGATGCGGCCGCGGCGCGCCGCGAGGCCGCCCGGATCGGCTACCCCGTCATGGTGAAGCTCTGCGCCGGGGGCGGGGGCAAGGGGGTCTACCCCGCGGCGGATGAAGCGGAGCTTGCGCGCGCCGTCGCGTCCGCCGCGCGCATCGGCGAGGAGCTGTACCGCGACCCGTCGTTCTACCTGGAAAAATACCTGGAAAAGCCGGTCCACATAGAGGTCCAGATATTCAACGGCTGGGCCATCGGGTTACGAAAATGCGCCGTGCAGCGACGGCACCAGAAGATCATCGAGGAGAGCGGGCACGCCTTTCTCGACAACTACCTGGCCCTCGAGCTCCTGGCCGCTGCCGAAAAGATAGCGCACCTGTCCGGCTACGCCGGCGGCGGGGCCGGCACGGTGGAATTCCTCATCGACACCGAAACGGGGAAGATCGGGTTCATGGAGATGAACACGCGCCTCCAGGTCGAATACGCGGTCACGGACCAGTCCCTCGGCATCGACATCGCGAAGTGGCAGATCCTCTACTTCGACGGGCGCGAAGCGGAGATCATCGGCCTCGAAACGCTGAAAGGCCGCATTGCCGAGAACGACCACTCGATCGAATGCCGCATCTACGCCGAGGAACCGGAAAACGATTACCTCCCCTCGCCCGGCACGATCATTGAGATGGACCTGCCCACCTTCAACGGCATCCGGTGCGATTTCGGCTTCATGGAGGGTGACGCCATACTCCCCATGTACGACCCGATGATCGGGAAGCTGATCGCCCACGGCGCGACGCGGAAGGAGGCGATCATCCGCCTCGAGCGGGCGCTCCAGGAGCTCTATATCAGCGGGGTCAAGACAAACATCAGCCAGCTGCTCATGATCGTGCGGCACCCGGTATTCGCGCGCGGCGACTACACCAACAACCTCCTCCGCGAAAACGCCGAGCTCAACTTCAGGGAGCCGGACGCCGGGAAGCCGGCGGCAAGCGACCGCCGTGCGCTGAAGCACGTGATCTTCGGGGCCTTCACCGAGCACCTTCGCCTCCTCAGGGAAGCGGTCAACGGCTTCAGCGTCATCGCCGGCATGGGGGGCATCATCGACGCGCCCGCCGCGTCCGACATCCCCAGCCGGTACACGATCGAATACCGGGGGCAGCGCCACCAGGTCGAATTCATCCAGACCGCGATCGACACGTTTTACTGCTTCGTCAGGGGCGCCTACAACGGCGCCATCATCCTCACCGCCATGAACGACCGCTGCGACGACTTCCTGCTGATCTTCGGGTCGAGCTCGTTCCGGGTCAGGGTAAACCGCCACACCGGCTACATGGACCTCAGGATGAAGGACGAGTCCAACAAGGTCCGCTACTACCGTGTCACGGTGGTTTCCGAACAATTCTCCGAAGCGCGGAATGTCCGCAACGTCACCTCGCCCTTTCAGGGGGCCTTCGTCTCCTTCTGCCGCGAGCTGCGCCCCGGCGATGCGGTGACGGCGGGCGAGCCGATCATGATCCTCTCCTCCATGAAAATGGAGAACACCATAGTCGCGCCCGAATCGGGGCGCATTACGTACCTGATCGGGGACGGGGACGCCTCCAGCCTGAAGACCACCCGGACCGCCGGCGGACGCACCGTCGGGAGGAGCATCCAGGAGAACGAGCTCCTCGCGGTCATTGAAACCGAAGAGGCCCCCGGCGCGGAAGCCCCGGCCCCGGAGGGAACTGCCCGGAGCGCCGGCGGACCCTCCCCGGCGTCGCTTCTCGACCTGCTCATGAGCGAGACATTCGCCGACGAGGCGGCAGGGAACCTGTCGGCCCATTTCAAGACACTCCTCGAGCTGGTCCTTGCCGCCGCGCGGGGATACGTCTATCAGCCCGCAATCATAGAGGCGCTGAAGCGGGCTGTCAGGAAGATCCCCGCCGCGATCGACGACGGCGCCATGACCGGCGAAGCCGTGCGCCTGCTTCACTCTGTCATCATACATCACACGAACATAAAGAAGTTGTTTTCTCCGGTGGTGTCCGGCGAAGGCCTTTCGTTCCAGGAAGAGCTGAACCTGTATCTTGCCGGCCGGCAGGGGCCCCCGGCGGCCTCGCTCCGTCCCTTTGACCTTCTCCTGAAAACACTCTTTGAATCATATGACCTGCCCCGGTGGGACGGCAAATCCGAGATGAACGCCCTCGCGCGCCAGTACATTTTCGTCCTGTTCAAGCGGGCATACCAGTTCTGCCTCGAGCAGACCGATATCATAAAAAAAATCGTGCGCATTGTGGCCAGCGCCGGCCGGCCCGGAAAGGAAACCCTTTCGACCCTCGCCCGGCTGATGGAGCAGGAGCAGGCCGAGCGCGACGATTCCCTCCTGAAATTCATCAAGACGATCCTGCGCCCGCGCCTCGAGGAGACCGGTTTTTCCGCCTACCGCGGAGGCGACCATGACGGCCCGGGGCCGCTCCCCGTCCCGGGCGCCCCGGGACCAGGCGCATTCAGCAACGAAGAGATGCGCCGGTGCTCGGCATCGCTCGACAGCGCCGGGACGGGGGCGCAATACCCGGCCGCCGGCCCGGACGATTCCGTCCCGCCGGAGCGCATGGCGGCGCTTGAGAAAAACTACCGGGTCAGGCGCCTCTATTCGCCCATCGCCGGCGTCATCATGCTGCTCCTCGAACATCCGGACGATCCCACGGCGCGTTCATACCTCGCGGTCTCGGCGGCGGGACCTCCTGACGGGACAGGGGCCGGCCGGGGCATCGATGACGCCTTTGCCGATGCCGCCCGCGTCATGCGCGCCTACCGGGACTGCGGGGCGCGCGGCCAATGCTGGATCGAAGTCACGGCCGTGGGGCTGGGCCTCTCGTGGGAGCCTGCCGGCGAAACCGGCGCCATTGCATACGCCGAATTCAAGCGCCTCTGCGCGGCCTGCCTGGACAGCGCGCATGACCTGGAGCCGCTCAGCTTGATCGCCACCCTTGACATCAGGCCGCCCTTTGCCGCGACGCGCAGGGGAACGCGGCATACTGATCTATCGTAACAACGACGCCACCGTCATTGAATACCTCCTCCCCTCGGACCGGAGAAACCCCTACCACGCCGGGGAAGAGGCGAGCATTGCGACCCAGCGTCTCCTCGACGCGGGCAAATGGCCCATCGAGGCATGGGCGGAAGAATGCTTTGACCCCGGCTCAATGAAGGAGATCCGCGTTCCGTCGATCGATGAGACGGACGTGGCCCAGGCCAGCGAGCTCCGCATCATCACCCGGCCGGTCGGGGCGAAGATCTTCTACGGCACCGTCGGGGGCGCTCCCGCCTGCTTTTACATGAAGGACTCGCGGGTGAGCGGCGGCTCCACGGGGAGCCGCGAGGGCCTCAAGTACATCGCGGCGGCGTACCTCTCGTACCTGAGCGATTGGCCCCTGTACGTGTGGAACGACAGCGCCGGCGCCAACATCATGGAAGGGGTCATCTCCCTGAACCGGGGCGCGGAGGGCTTCATGATGAACGCCCTGCTTACCGGGAGGGCCGGCAGCGCGACGTTCCGCTCCTACGTTGAGCACACGGCCGACCCGGAGCTCGGGAAACTGTTCGGGGAGCTCAACGCCGGCTTCGGCCTTTCATATGATTCGCTTGACCGGAGGCACCGGTCGTTCCAGCTCACCGCGGTCGGGATCGGCTCGTCAGCCGGCCTCGACGTGTACGGGTCGAGCCAGGCATCCATCCAGGTGCTCCTCGATTCCGAGGAATCGTACCGCGTCCTGACCGGCTCGAAAGTCATCCAGACCGTCATCGGGGAGGAGATCTCGAACTACGACATCGGCGGGGCAAAGATCCTGGGCGCCTGGACCGGCATTGTCGATATCGTCGCCTGCGACAAGATCCACCTCGTGCGCTCGGTCAGGCTGATACAGGGCGTCTTCCGGACCGGGAAACAGCTCCCGTCCATACAGCGCGCGCGGCGCCTGCCCCCGGCCCCTGAAAAAGCGGGCGGATCAATTGTGTTCAGCGAGTCGACGGTCAGGCAAAACGTGGACGACGGCCTCTTCTGCCCCTTCAAGGAAAACTACTACGCGGCGGAAGCGCTCATCGGCGGCTTCGCCCGCATCGGCGGGCGCCGCGTCCTCGTCATGGGCCCGCGCACCCACTCCGGCCTTCGCTCGCTCGCGTCCGTCATCAAGGCCCGGGAGCTCCTGAGGACCGCGCAGCGCACCGGTTCCCACCGCATACTCATCTTCGGAAGGAAGTTCCTGCAGACGCCCGACTTCCATGAAAACGTGCAGATGCGCCCGCGGATCGACTTCATCGGCGCGCTCATGAACGGCGGGGGAACGACGGTCCACATGATCACCCATCCCGACGGCCTGAAGGCCCCGGACCTGAACAGCGCGGCTGACGCGCTGATCTTCATTTTAAGCAGGACTGAATCAGCGGCCGACATGCGCTTCATTGAAAACAACGCGACCTTTCTCGCGGACTCGTTCGATGAGGCCTTCGACCTGGCCTGCCGGATCATCGCCATGATCGATCCCCTCGAGGCCCCGGCCGCCTTCAGCCCCCCGGCGGCCGCGCCGTCAATTCCGGAAAGAGCGGCCGAGCCCTATGACATGGTGGCGTCGGTGATAACCCGCGTATTCGACGACGGCTCGTTCCTGGAGTTCTTCCGCGACATGAACAATCCCATCACCGGGCCCACGCTGATAACCGGGCTGGCGGCCCTGGAGGGGCATACCGTGGGTGTCATCGCCGACCAGCCCCTCCTCAAGGGCGGCGGCGCCGACGCCTTCGGCACGGAGAAGTTCCGCGTCTTCACCGAGTTCCTGAACCGCGCGCGGATACCGCTCGTGATGCTTTCAAATTCATCCGGGTTCGTGCCCGGCTCCCAGCAGGAGCGCTTCCGGATCCAGGCCATAGGCGCCGAGTCGCTGGACGCGAACGTGCTCGGCACCATCCCGGTGGTGAGCGTGGTGCTGAACCAGAACTACGGCGGGCGCCTGATCCACGCGTTCAACAAGTTCCTGCGGCCCGGCATCGTCTACCTCGCGCTGGAACAAGCGATCATGGCGGTCATCGGCGTCGATGCCGCCTTCGACCTCCTCTACGGAAAGAAGTATGCCCGGCTGGTGGACCGGGGCGAACCGGAACGCGCGGAAGAGCTGCGCAGCGGATTTGCCGACGCTTACATCGAAAAGGCGCGCGCCTTCCGCGACGGGATCGATTCCGGCCTCGTCGACTGGACCATCCCCTCGGCGGGGGAGCTCCGGGCGCACCTGGTGCGGGGGCTCGCGCTCGCGTGCCGCAGGTGCGAGGAGGCCTTCGGCGCGTCGTGGACACTCTGGAAGTAAAAGATCACTACCGACTTCAGAATTTATCGATTCCTATATGGTCAAAGCACTTATATTATTGCCGTTTAGAAACGGCGCTTGACAGTGAGATGGTTTTATGATAAATTCAAACCATGGAAAAGACGGTGCGCTCCTTTAACGTTCGATATTTTTTATAAGCGGAAATACATTCGCACGGAAGGTGTAGCCATGAATAACCAAGATAAAAAATTCAAAGCAATCTGCTCGGTCCCAGAATGGAAGCTCGTGCAGGAAAGCCTACCCGGAAAAATTAGCTCGTTTTCACTGGCACGGATTAAAACCAAGGCCGCTGCAGCAGACCGGCTCGCAAAAAAATGGATGGATCTTTCCAGAAAACAAAAACGCGTGGCCAACGACCGTGAAGCGGCCGTACGGTCAACGGAAAAAGCCGGGCTGTTTGCCGAGGTTCGTACGTCCTTTAAAAACAGACAGCGCGTACTTGAACGTGAAGCGACGAGAAAAAAAGCATTAACGCTTGTGAATATTCTCAAAAAGTCAAAATCAGACATAAAAAGAACGTCAAAAATATCCAGGACGGAAAATCTTCCGACGACTCCGGTTAAACCAAAAAAGACCGGCATCCCCGCGGGAATAAAAGGGCACATATCCTCCCGTAACAGAAGAGATCAGGCCAGGCGGGATTCACGATAGCTTTTCTCAAACAGAAATAACACCTCTCACCCAGACAACCTGTCTTTATCAATTAACGGACGGGTGGCTTTATCCGTTGTACGGCGAATTTTTTCTGCTGGAGGAAGCTTAATTTGAGAGGGAGCAACTTCAGATAAAGCTCATTCAGTCGCATAGGCCGCAGCCCATGAGAGTGTATTTTCCTATATAATTAATGGTGCGGCGCGATTCTCCCGGCATGACTGCCGGACACTCCCCCCGTAAATAAGTTGACAGTTTTACCAAACTCCATTAATGATAGGTCCAAGCTAAAAAAACCACTTCATGATACAGATACGAAAGCTTTTCAAATCCTACGATGACATCACCGCGCTGGACCGTATTGACCTGGACATCAGGGAGGGTTCCGTGACGGGCCTGCTCGGCCCCAATGGGGCGGGCAAGACGACCCTGGTGTCAATCCTGACCGGCATATTGAAAAAAGAGGGCGGCCGCGTGCTCGTGCAGGGCCTGGACCTGGACAAAAATCCGGATGAGATAAAATCGATCACCGGGATCGTCCCCCAGACGCTGGCCCTGTATCCCCTGCTCACCGCCTATGAGAACCTCGAATACTTCGGCACCCTGTACGGCCTCAGGGGGAAACGCCTGAAGGAGAGGATCGATTTTTCAATAGAGGCGGCGTCCCTGCACTCCTTCATCGGCAAGCGCGCGGGAAAATACTCGGGCGGGATGCAGCGGCGGCTGAACCTCGCGATCGGGCTGCTGAACGAGCCGAAGATACTCTACCTCGACGAGCCGACCGTGGGGGTGGACGCCCATTCCCGGCACTACATGCTCGACACGATACGGAGGATAAACGCCGAGCAGCACACGACCATCGTCTATACCTCCCACTACATCAGCGAGATCGAGCAGATATCCGACGACATCGTCATTATCGACCGGGGGAAGATCATCCTGAGCGACAGGAAACAGAACATCCTCTCCTCGCGCGACGCCCTCATGGTGCATGCCGGTCCAACCGGCCCAGCCGCGGCGGAAGCACTGAACAACCTGCCGGGCGTCACCTGCGAGGCGGGCGTTATATTTATCGAGAAGGACGACCTGCTCTATTCAAACATCATACTGGTCACGTCGATACTGCGTGACAACGGCGCCGGCATACTGAACATGCAGTTCAATACCAACCGGCTTGAAGAGCTCTACCTGCGCCTGACAAGCAAAGAGCTGAGGGACGCCGAATGAAGCTGCTCGCCGGCATCATAAAAAAAGAGGTCCTGGAGATCACGCGGGACGTACAATCGCTTTTTCTGCTCATCCTGATGCCGGCGACCTTCATCCTGGTGATGTCGCTGTCGATGCAGGCCCTGTTTCAGCCCGGCTCCGAATTCAAAATCGCGATCATCGCCGCCGACCTCGACGACAGCCCCGAGTCGAGACGTTTTTTCACCAGCCTGAAACAGGCGGACAATATTTCAATAAGTGAAGCAAAAACCGGCCGGTCGATCGACGGGCTCACGGGCAGCATACTGAAAGGCGATTATAATTTCGGCCTCGTCATCAACAGGGACTTTTCCGCTTCATTCAGGGATATCAACAAAACGCCCCGGACGCCGCCGATGACCATGTATATCGAGCCGGCGATCCAGGCCTCAATCCAGATGGGGGTCAGGAACCAGCTGGCCATGGAATTTTTGAAGCAGCGGACGCACGCCTTCTTTGACAAAAACGGCGCGCTCATGTCATATGTCGGGATATCAAAAGAAAACTTCATGCCGCCGCCTGACACCATGGTCGGCACACGGTATGTCCTGAAAAACAGGCGCGATCCCGTGATGCCGAACGCGGCGCAGCAGAGCGTGCCCGCATGGCTCGTCTTTTCAATGTACTTTATCGTGATGCCGATCTCGCTCATATTTCACACGGAAAAGAACAACGGCACTCTGGCGCGCATGAGAAGCATCAACATACGCAACCGCTACCTGATAGGCGGCAAGCTCATCTCATATTACCTCATCAGCATGGTACAGGTCGCCTGCATGCTCTGCGTGGGCCGCTTCCTGGTCCCCCTGCTCGGGGGCGACATCATCCGGTTCGGCGATTCCCCGGCCGGCCTCTTCCTGATCGCCTCCTGCGTCGGGTGCAATTCGATCTCCTACGGGCTGCTGATCTCCGCCGTGTCGAAAAACACCCAGATGGCGGGATCGCTCGGGGTCATACTCATAATAATCTTTTCCGCCATCGGCGGGATCATGGTACCGAAATTCGTCATGCCGGCGGCCATGCAGAACCTCTCGGTCATGTCCCCCCTGTCGTGGGGGCTCGAGGGCTTCCTCGACATCATGCTCAGGAACGGCGGGATCGCTGACATCGTCACGGAATGCGCCCTGCTGCTGGCAACGAGCGCCATAATGCTCGCGGCAACGGGTATTATATTAAAGAAAAAAATAATATAACCAAAGGAATGACCATGAAAGGATCATCAGACGAAAAATTCAAACGGGAGCTGAAAGAGCTGATCATCGACGAGTGCGACCTCGAAATCACCGCTGACGACATCAACGATGACGATCCGCTGTTCGGGTCAGATTCCCCGATCGGCCTGGATTCGGTCGACGCGCTGCAGATATCGATAGCGGTCCAGAACAAGTACGGCGTGGTCATCACCGACAGCAAGGTGCTCCGGAGGGTGATGAAATCGATCAACACCTTCGCGGACCATATCCGGCCGGAGTGAGGCGCCATGCACGACGTGTTCATCCGCGGCAGGGCGGTCACCTGCTCCCTCGGCGATGAGATCGACGACATCATCGCGCGCGTCAGGCGCGGCGAATGCACGACCGTCGCCCTCCCCATCCGCATCGCCGCGCTCGACTACACGCGCCCCTATTACCGGATTCCCGGCGGAGACGGGAAGCGCAGCGCGGACCTTGAAGGCTATTTTTACGAGGTCCTGTTTGACACGGTCGCCCGGGCGGTTCGCGACGCGGGCCTGACCGAAGACGAAACCAGGGCCAGCGCCCTGTTTTTCGGATCGACGTCCATCGATATTCCCGTCTTCGAAGAGGCCTACCGGAAACAGGGCACCAACGGCGCGAAGAACCTGTCGAACGAATCCCCCGGCTACGGAAAGATCGTAAACGCGGTCGCGGAGCGCTTCGGCGTCGCGGGGCCGTGCTACACCTTCACCACCGCCTGCACCTCGAGCGCGAACTGCCTTCTCTATGCCGCCTCCATGATCAGGGCGGGGCGCATCGAGCGGGCGATAGTTATCGGGTACGACCTCTACAACGAAGTCGGCTTTTACGGCTTTGAATCGATGAAGCTCATCGAGCCCTTCACCTACCGCCCCTTCGACAAGAACAGGATCGGCATCATCATGGGGGAAGGGTGCGGCGCCGTGGTGCTGGACAGGAACCGCGCGGCCGGGCGGGAGTTCCGCTTCCTCGGGGGCTCCAACGCCTGCGACACCTTCAACGTGACGACCCACACCCTGGCGGGGGATGATATCGCCCACACGATACGGGAGGCGCTGGAACACTGCGGGCTCACCGTGCACGACATCGACGCGGTGAAGGCGCACGCGACCGGCAGCCCGGCGAACGACGTGACCGAATACAACGGCATGAAAATGGCCTTCGGCGGGCACCTCCCGCCCTTTACCGGGATCAAGCCCTACATCGGCCACACCGTGGGGGCCAGCGGCGTGATAGAGCTGGTCATTATCACCGAATCCGTCACGCGCGGCTTTTTCCCGGCCACGCCCGGGTTCGAGCAGGTCGATGAAGAGATAAACGCGCGGCCGATTACCGAGCCGCTCCCGGTGGCACGCGGCACCTTCATGCTGAATTTTTTCGGTTTCGGCGGCAACTGCACGTCGTTCATAGTAACCAACAAGGAACAATGACCATGTATGTCCATGCCGTAGCACCCTATGTCTGCGACCCGGCCGAGGACCTGGACGCCCTGAAGGCCGACCTCAAGCGCTACACCGACTTTTTCTTCCGCAGGGTGAACAGGTTCATCCTCCTCTCCCTGACGGGCGTGCACCGGTGCGTCCACGGGAAGAAGATCGACGCACACACCGCCGTCTATCTTTCAACCGAGAACGGCAACCTGGGGGACACGGAAACCGTCCTGCACCAGCTCTACCGTGAAAACTCCTTTCCCAAGCCCTTCAACTTCATCAACACCATGAGCAACACCGCCTCCTTCTACGTGGCCCAGAGCCTGAAAACCCTCGGCAGGAGCATCACCGTCTCGAGCAAGAATGTCTCGTTCGAGCGCGGCCTGGAGCTCGCGATGGTGGACTTCGGGCTGGGGCATGTCAGCGAGGCCCTGGTGGGCGGCGTGGACGAGGCGGTATTTTCGAGGGAATATTTTTCGAAGAAATATGACGCCTCGTACCACGGCGCAAAGCTGGTGGACGGGAGCAGCTGGCTCTATCTCACGGCGGAACAGGCCGGGGCCATGGGAAAGATCACGGACATCAAAACGTTCGCGGTGGAGGAAGAAGCGGTCCGCTGGGCCAGGGAGGCGTCGTGCAACCGGTCCGTCATCGCCTTCGGCATACTCATGACCCCGGCAGACAAGCGGAAGTGGAAGAAGGAATTCCCCGCCGCCGCCGAGATGGACTACATCAACGAGCACGGGTTTTATGACACCGCCGCATCGTTCGCAATCAGCTCTTTCATTGCGGAGGGCAACGGCAGGACAATGGTCCATGTCAACAGGAACACTCAGGGCCAGTATGTCATCGTTGTCTGCTGCGGGATGTGACCGGCATGGGTGCCGGTTTTCCACACAGCGAGGTGAGGACCGCCTTTATTACCGGCGCTTCGAGCGGCATTGGCGCCGCCTTCGCGGAACAGCTGGCCCGGAAAGGTTTCAGCTGTATCCTGGTAGCGCGCCGTACCGATGCGATGGAGAAACTGGCGCGCGGTATTGCCGGGATGTACCGCGTATCTGCCGACGTTTTGACCGCCGACCTGTCCACTGCCGCCGGGATAGCAGCGGCTGAACAACGCATCAGGGGGGATTCTTCCATTGAAGTGCTGGTAAACGCCGCCGGCTTCGGAACGCGCGGCATGTTTACGGAAACGGATCCCGGCAGGATGGAGTCCATGATAATCCTTCACGTTCTCGCCACGGCCCGGCTCTGCCGTGCGGTATTGCCGGGCATGGTGCGCAACGGGCATGGCTGGATAATCAACGTCTCCTCAATGGGCGCTTATTTCACAGCGCCCCATTATGTCACCTACACCGCGACGAAATCCTTCATCACCATGCTGACCCGCGGTCTCCGCTCGGAACTGGCCGGCACCGGCGTACGGGTACAGGCCCTCTGCCCCGGTCTTACCCGCAGCGGTTTTCTTTTCACCGATGAATTCAGAAAAATCAACTACGGCGCCATCCCGTCCCCTTTCTGGATGCCGGCTGAAACCGTGGCCCGGAAATCCCTGGCGGCGCTTCGCCGGGACCGTGCAGTGGTGGTCCCCGGGCTGGGCAACAAGGCGATCTTCTTCTGCATGAAACTGCCTCTTATCGGCACGCTCTTCCAGCGGATGATGGGGAAGCTGGCCGCCGCGTCCTATTGAAATCACTGCCACCTGACCCCTTTCAACACCCGATACGCCTCCTCCTCCGTTCTGGCCCAATCTCTTACGAGCGCCGCGACAGGACCCAGGTCAAAGTCCATCTGCTTCGCCTTTAATATTTCAGCGCACATTCCCGCGATCCTTCGCATCAGTTCGGCCGTTTCAACCATCTTCTGCTTGGCTGCCTCGAGTTCGGGGATGCCGAGCAGGACGGCAGCCTCCTGCAGAAATGCCGCGTAGAGAAAACGGAATCCGCTGCCGCCCGTGCCCATCTCCTCCTGGAACATGAGCATGTTGCCCATGAAGCTCCGGGCGTATTTCCTGTCCCGGTGCCGGTTAAGGCGCTCAATTTTTTGCGCCAGAGTGGCGATGCCCCTGATGCCGACAATCGGGAGGAGGGGCTGCAGCATCATGCCCACACTTGATTTCACCGCCTTCCGGATCGCCGACCGGTAATCAATGGCATCCGGGATATGGGCGGGATAGAACATGAAACCCCGCGGGGCGTTCTGGCCCCGCGCGAACCGGGCCTTCCTGAGGTCCTCGGCCTTAATCCTCATGGGCCGGTCGACGACCGAATCGCTGACGAGGTACTCGTCCCCGTCCTTGCCATAGATTAATAGCATGTGACTGTTGAAATAAATCCTGAATTCGGGTATAATGTACGTCAGATAGCTCACGCTTGCCTGAAGGCCCACCGCATGGTTTTCCGCCAGGAGCCTGTCCAGATCGGCCATCGCCTCGCGTTCATCATCATAATCCCTGCTCATGAAACGCACGCCGATTCGTTTCTCGATTTTTTTCAGCATTGATCGCGGCGGCATGCGGTATGAAATGAGAGGGTGTCCCCATACTTTTACCGGTGGAAAATAAAAAAAAGTCATTGCGCTGGCGATGCCGAACACCATGGGCTCAGAAATAGTCAGGCCGTAATTCACCAGCAGCGAGCGTATCGATCCGGACTCGCAATGCGCGGCATCCTGATGAATAAACTTATTACTGTTCTCCTGGCTCATGCAAGCCTGCCTTTGAAATTAAGGATTTGCTCTCCATCAACCTGCAGGGCATCGGCATATCTCTGCAGCGTTTCCCGGTCCATTGCTTCAACCGCATCGGGCCTGAAATGCTTCCTGACCTGACGGCGCGAAAATCCCGTCACTGCGGCGAGGGTCTCCGGCTCCATCTCGGCGCGGTACATGAAGTATTCCAGCGCGGAGGCATGGTTGTCGCGCACCCGCTCTTTTGCCCTTTCCGCGAGTTCCCGGTACCAGTCCACAACATTCTCCGCAACGATCTCCGAATATTCGGAAATATCCTCGTACACTTCAACCAGCTTCCCGTCCTTCTCCGTGCAAAACTTCAATCTTTTCGAATTCGCTGCCCTGCGGCCACCGCCGGACGTGGTTTCATATACTCTCATAACCCACCCCAAGCCAATGAATATAAAAGAATTGTCAGTTTCTATGTTGAGAAACAATAGATCAGATGACCGAGAACAACATGGACCTGTTCTTTCAGTCCAACTGCCCGGCGCGACTGCGCATGATGGCCGGAAGCAACCGGATTTTGACAAACGGAGCGGCTATCTCCACCTGATTTTTTTAAGCATCAGGTAAGCCTCTTTCTCTTGCTTCGCGCATTCGAAGTATATATCCGCCGTTTTATTGAGATCAACTTCATCGGTCTTTCCCTGGATGAATTTCCCGCATGATGAAGCGGCAAGCCTCCACTTGTCGCCGATGGCTACGAATTTTTTCGAGGCTTCCAGCAGCTCCGGTATCTTCAGGATATCATAGGCTTCCCTGAGGAAAGCGGCATACATGTACCGGAACCCTCCGCCGCCGGTGCCGACCTCCTCTTGAAAAAGGACAATGTGATAAAAAAGCCCTCTCACAGCCTTTATGTCCGAATTTTTCTGGAGCCGCTTTACCATCCTGGCAAAGGTTTTAATGCCCAGCACGCCATAGTAAGGGAACATCGGCTGGAGCATCATGAAGGGTACGTGCTTCACCGCCTTTTTAATTGCTTTTTTATAATCGACCGTTTCCGGAAGCTCAATGGGATAGAACATGAATCCCTTCGGCGCCTGGGGCCCCTTGGAAAAACGGGCCATCTGAAGATCGTCACGATGGACCCTTGTTGCATGGTCCCACAGGGGATCGTTGATCAGGTATTCATCTCCTTCCCTGCCGGTGACAATGGTCATGTGGCTGTTGTTGGGAATACGGAACTCCCCCAGAAAATATTTAAGATAGGCCACGGAACCCTGGATCCCCACCGGCTTACCTTCATCCAGCAGCCGGTCCAGCTCATCCATGGCTTCCTGCTCATTATCGTATGTTTTGATGCAGAATTTAATTCCCAGGCGCTTCTGCACTCCCTTGACTATGCTCTGCGGAAGCATTCGCCACGCGATCAGGGGCCGGCCCCAAATTTTTACAAAGGGCAGATACACGAAGCCGATATTGCTCGAAATACCGAAGGCCATGGGCTCAGATAGATTAAAGCCGTAATTGGTTACGATTGAAGAAACAGAGCCCGATTCGCAGTGTCCCCCCTGGTAGTGTTTGTATGGTTTTTGCGCTATTGCTTTTTTCATTATAGTGTACTCTTGAATTTTTTTATAGTTTCAACATCGGTGTGAAGAACATGGGCGTACCGGGCAAGGATCTGATCATCCAGCTTTTCAAATCCCCGGGGTGTTAAATGTTTTTTCACTTTTCGCCATGGCATCCCGGTAAACTGGGCCAGGCCGATAGGGTCCAGGGCGGCATTATACATAAAATATTCCAGGGGAGAGGTCTCATTGTTCTTGATCCTTATTTTTGCCTCTTCTGCCAGTTCCCTGAACTCCTCCTGGAGGTTGAGCCCTGCATAGTATCCCGGGTCCCATCCATCTGATTGAACTTTTTCGAATTTACCCTCGTCATTTTCAGCGTAATGCACCAGTGTCGTTTTGAGCATCCGCTTGCCGTCTTGAGGTACTTCATTGACTTTCATATAAACATCCAATAAAATGTTAATAGAGTCAGTACGCAAATTTTTTCCAATGATAGCACAGGCAAAAGAATTTGTCAAGACCGACCCTGGTCACAAGGAGATGAATCTACATCAAAACTTATAAAAATCACCCTGAGGGGTTTTATCTGCGGCAACGGGCTAAAAACCGCAGTGCGTTGAATTTAAGAGCATCACTTCCACTTTGGTTTTTTCGATTACGCTTGAAATGATAAAATTTTATACCCTTTGTCCGGCGCTTTTTTTGTTGAAAGATGCATTACATTGCCCAATGCTGGTCCCGACAAGGCCTGTTCTGTTCCCCGTGCCTTTGCTTAAGAGGTTGAAAATACCTGAATATATGGAGGCGTCATTTTATGGAAGATAAAAGAAAGATTAACCGATGGGACAGGCGCAGGGCGAATAAGAGACTGCGCAGATTAAAAGATTCGGCGAAATATAAGAAAATAGAACGCACGCTTGATACGGTGAACATAAAGCTGCCGGAGCTGACTGAAAAACAGAAGAAAGTGATCGAGGGCGATCTTATTAAAAAGAAGAAATAGCACCGACAGCTGCGACAGGTGGCAGCGGAGACCCTGTCCCCGCCATCACCTGTCCTCCCTGTCAGTCCACCTCGCCGTCATCAAAGACGATAGTGGCGCCGCCGACATTGATAACATCGCCGGATTCAAGCACCCTGGTTTTCACCCGCCTGTTATTGACCTTGAAATCGCCGTCTCCTGCGATCGTGTATTTTTTAGTTTTCCTGTCGAACGTAATGGTCGCGTGCTTTTCTTTAATCTGCGTAATGCCGCTCATAATGGTCATGTCCGCGCCCTTTGAGGCGCCGATGATGGTCTGCCCCTTATTCAGGGTGAAGGACCTTGTCACCGCCTTCGCCGTGCCCGGATTTATCACCTCTATATTCGCGTCACCCTTCTTCTTTTCAAATTTGATCCTGGACAAAAGCCATAGAAGCAGTAATGCCAGAAGGAACGGCAACAGGAGCCAGAGGCTGAACCCTTGAAGCGGAAGCCCGAATACGGTGCTTGAGAAATAGAAACGGACTGCCTGGAGCGGCCCGTTGCCCGAGGCGTATCTGATTTTTACGTATTTTTTGTCGGCCGGGTCCATCGTAGCGGAATAGGTAATAAGGTACTCATTCAGTATCTGGCCCACGATCTTCGAGTATACCTGGACAAGCTCCCCTTCGTCACCGGCGTCAAACATTGCTCCCCCGGTCTGAAGGGCGATATCTTTCAAATGAACATCCTTCCGCTCGCCGCCCCTGCCGAAATTGATGGCGAACACGCTTATTCCCTCCTCCTGGCAATCACGCACCGGTTCGGTGTATGAATAAATCTTTGTCCCGAAGTCCCTGTGCGGCTTTCCGGCATACCGATAAAAAGGCCTGTTTTCGCCGTCGGAGAGTATGAGTATGGCCTTGCGCCCCTTGACCGATTTGAATTCATCCACTGCGCGGCTGAGGCTTGCGTATATCTCCGTGTGTCCCTCATCCCCGACCGGCATTTTGATCTGCCCCAGGAGTCCCTCTATTTTCTCCTTGTCGGATACCGGATCGGAAAATGATTCATAGTATGAATTGTATGACGCGAGCCCCACCCTGTCCCTGGGATTGGTCATACTTTTCAGAAATGTTGAAATGGCCGCCTTGGCATGGCTGAACTTCATGTCCGCCTGGTTTCGGGTCAGCCTCTGTTTCATGTTGAGGTACATGCTCCCCGAATTATCGATGAGCAGCAAAAAATTAATGCCGTCCTCATAGTTTGCCATCGTCTGAAAGCCTTTAATCGCGGGAATCCGCGTGAAGCTGTTTCCGTCAGCGGATTCGAAAACGGTGAATTTATCCTTCCCGATATTTTTTAACGGTGCGCCCGCATTGTCAGTGACGCTCACGTATACCTTTACGTCCTGTTTAAAGAGCAGCATGGACGGGTCGATTTGAGAAATGCGGACGGACTCCGCGTGTGCGTTTGCCCAGAATGTCAGCAGCGCCGCAAGCGCCGCAGATGCGATTTTTATATTTCCTGTTTTCATGGGCCGCTCCTATTTGTACTGGTACAGCAGTTTCGCTGAACCGATTTTAATCACATCCTCGTACTTCAACATCTGTTCGTCCACGGAATTGTCGTTCACGAGGATACCGCCGTCATCAACCCGCGATATAAATACGTCGTCTTTCTTTACGCTTAGAAGCGCGTGGCTGTCCGATATGTTGTGATATCCTTCCAGCTTGATATCGTTCTTTTCCAGTGCTCCTATCTTCAGCTTCTTCTGGTTTATTAAAAATTCCCTGCCTTTATACCGCCCGTTTAAAAGCGTCAACACCCCATAGGAGAGTCGCACTTCGACGAAGCCGTAAAAGAACCCTATGAAAAGACCGAAGATAAGCAGGCCCAGGAGCCTGGCGAATACAGTCCCGGGGAAGGCGATCCTGAAATATTCAAGCGCGAGCCCGCCCAGAAATCCGCCCGATACACCGCCGATCATCCCGACCCTGATTTTTTTCCACGAGCGGGAGCGCACGCCGTCGACCATGCCAGCGAACAGACCCAGGATGGCCCAACCTATGGCGCGCGATACGGGCATCCCCACAGTGACGAACCTCTTCATAGAGTGGATGAGATATTCCCCGGTTATAAATAAGGCCGCCTGCCCGACAAAAAAACCTATTGCGCCGCCCAGTGCCCCGATGACTATGCCCTTTGCCGCGCCTGTTGCCATGCTTCGACGATGCGACATGATGATGCCGTCGCTGCTCCCGAAGAAGGCACCGAGAAAAACCCCGAAGACCGCTCCGAGAAAAATCGAAAATACGAGATATGACGGAAAATTGGCCTGGAACAGCAGTGTTATCTCGGCTGCGGGCCATGCGGCAAGTCCGGCCAAAAGGCCCACCAGACACAGAAAGATCCTTCTCTTGATTGAGGACATATCGCGCTCCTTGTTATTGGTTTGAGCTAAAAAACATTGAATTCAATAGTATTATTTTCCCTGTTCACGTTGACGATCACACGAGTGTATTTTTTCGGATTGATTTCGAATTGATTCCGTTTTTACGATCCCCTTCTGTCCGCGCGGTAATATAATAGCTGTTCGGCGAGAGCACAATGCGGCGCACCTCCGGCAACAGCGTCCCGAGTTTTACAATCCTGGCATTCGATCCGCCTTCAATGTAATACTGGTTATTATTAATGAGCACCTCGACACCGGGCTCACTTGACTTGATAAGCAGAACGCCGGGAACGGGCGCCATCTCCGCCTGGATATCAACCCGGGACTGGTGCGGCAGCACGTCTATACTTACCGTCCGGTTGAGGTAGTTGTTGTTATTAAAGTTAAAAATATATTTCTTGCCGCTCACGAGAAATGCATCGGAGTCCGGTCTATTAATGAACTCCTGCCACTTCACCCATTTGTTGTAATAGTATATAAACAGTCTGTTTCTCCAGTGATAACCCTGCCCGAACCCGCATCACGTACTTCATACGTAATAAAGACCGGCATGGCGGGTATCGGGGTATGATCTATGGAGATTACCTGGGCGTTGCTGTATTCTTTCTCGCTCTTCTGCGCCGCACGCGGCTTAAGGAAAAAATCACGCTGGTAAATCCTGTTGTCTATATCGACCATGAGCCGGTAAGAACCGGATGGCAAATACATTCTCGGTGATGCATATGCGGTTACCGCATCTTCATTCTCCAGGCCCATCCGGGGTGAATTCCAGAATTCCGTTCTGCCCGGGCGTATATCCCTTTGGTCCGCGCACCAGCAGCGTCCCCCGTATATAACGCGCCGCCTCGTTCTGTCCCATCGTGTTTATTGTAATCTCCGCACGCAGGGCGCCGAATTCATCGGCCCCGTAAAACTCGTGGTGATATCCCTTTTGATAAGCGTAAAAACCGGCGCCGGCCATTATCGCGGCGAAAACGCAGAAGGCGATTGCCGCCTTCAGTATGCCGCGCGCCGGAGACGGTACGTGCTGCGGCGGCTCTCCTGTTTTTTGACCTTCTTCGTGTCCGCGGTTTTTCCCTGAACAAAAAGCCGGATGGTTTCATCCATCATTTCCTGGCTTTTATATTTTTTAAGCTGGACCGAAAGAATCCTTATTATCTCCTCTAAGTCTTTATACCTCTTTTTTATTTTGTGATGCATCGCCTTTTTGATGATGCGGCCGGCAACCGGGGAAACCTTCGGGTTCAGCTTCGAAGGTCTGGTGTACTTACCTTTTTGTATGCGGTGTATGTTCTCGGAGGATATATCGCATGCATAGGGGCATTTCCCGGTCACCATCTCATACAACACGACCCCCATGGAATAGATGTCGGCCCGTTTGTCAACATTTCTGGTGTCGGTTATCTGTTCGGGCGACATATAGGCCGGGGTGCCGAGGGTCATCTCCCTGGTCAGGTATTTGTCGTGGTAATCCTTGGAGGTGGCGATACCGAAATCGGTCAGCTTTACAATGCCCTCTCGTGGATATTAAAATGTTAGCCGGTTTGATGTCCCTGTGGATCACGTCCTTGTCATGTGCGTATTTCAGCGCCCTGGCTATCTGGTAAAATATCAACAGGGCAATCTCGTTGGGCAGATACCTGTTTTTTTCTATCAGGGCGTCCAGTGAAATGCCGTTGACATATTCCATTACGATGTAATAGGAAAGTCCTTCCTTGAAATGGTCAAACACCTGTACTATGTTATCATTGCGGAAATCGATCTGCAGCTGGGCCTCTCGTTTAAATCTTTCAATGACCACCTCTTTGGCGCTGAACGTCAGGCGCTTCAAAATGACGTCCTTATTCAAGGTAGGGTGTTTGGCCTTTAATATCTCGCCCATTCCGCCCCTGGCTATTCTTTCGGTTACAAAATATTTTCCAACCTTCGTTTTCATGCTTCTTCCTGTTATACGGATATTAAATAATTACGCCGGCGTTGTTTTTTATACATCAGGCGCATCCACGTTTCCAATCATACACAAAAGCCGACAATCACGGTTTCGCTCGATTTTCATCCGCCATAATCGCTCACGATTCGTGATGCGGAGTTTTCGATCTCTATGACATCTTCTTCTAAAGAGATATCCTTCAGCGGATCGATTTTTGCAATAATAAATTTATCCGGGCTATTGATCTGAATATATTTTCCATCGGCCCGTTTGTCATAGCGTGCGGCCACCGGCCGGTGGCCGCCGAAATAGAAGCCGCGGTCCGCGTCAGGTCCCAGGTATTCAGACAGCATACAGGCCACGCTCCCCTCTTCCGCTGCATCGTTGTCGGTCCACGTAAGCCCTTCAACGACCAGCGGGTTGGTCCGGTAATTGATTACTTCTTCACGGGAATAATAGCCGGCCGGCTCCGCATGCGATACCATGAAATTTTTTCCCACCGCAAGGACCGGCAGGTTCCCCTCAAACCGGCGATAGTGGCCCACGAAATCCGGCCCGTAAAACATGGCCATGTACAGGGCGACCATTTCTCCTTCGAAGGCGTACTTGACATAGGGATGGTTGCCGTTGTCGTCTTCATTGGTTATATTTTCATGGTTGCCTTTTAAAAAATGAAAATTCCGCGGGAACGCGTTTTTAAGGAGCATTACCATTTCCATGATACCCAGGCTTTCGCGCATCTCGTCATCCATGTTGCGGTGCCTGCGATAATTACTGAAAAACTCCCTGGCTGCCGCATTCCACCGTTCGTACGCCCTTCCTTCCGAATGCATCCCGTCGCCCAGGCAGACGATCTGGATTTCATTGCCAAACAGGCGCTCCAGGCAGTTGACTCCGGTATCATCCCTTGCCAACAGCACGCTGAGAAGAAAATCCAGCCGGGCGTGTATGTCCGGGAGAAGGATGCAGGGTATATCACGGTTTAAACAGATGATCCCGCCCGGAAGACCCGCACTGTCCCGGGGCCTCATATCCGGATCCTCGCGCATGAACAGGTTATTTGTTTCCGCTGTCAGCCTGCCCAGTTCGGCCACACCCGGTGTATGATCCCGCTCGTATATATGTATCAGTTCTTTTTCCAGACAGGTATATGTCATTTCCATAAGCACTCGGACTGCATTGTTTTTGTCCGGTCCGCAATGTAATATTAATGTAGTCGGATCCCGTCATCAGCTTCAACAGGCATACGAAAGGGCCGCCAACGCGCCCATCATGCTCGTCCCGTTTAAAATTACAGCAGGAATTGCTGCAAAATTGCCGGTTCATCATCATGAAGGTCCGGACCGGCAGGGTCAGTCCCTTCAAAATCATGCAACCGGCACGTTGAGCAGCAAATCTGCCGTGCAGTGAGAGCTGTTAAAACTCGCTGCTGATGACCGTTTTATTTATATCGCTGAATTTATTTGACAGAATCATCGTCGCTTTTGACAGAGATTTCGTCTCCTGCTTCGCGTTTTTAGGGTTCTTGCACAGCGCGATCTTATACGCTGCCGAAGTCACCTGTACCGGGCCCTTGTCAAACTCCACCTCTTCGTCTTTAAAAACGTCTCCCGCGAGCATGGAATTGTCTTCCTCCGCGCTTTCCGGAACGTCCTGTCTGATTCCTATGCTCACGTATTCAACCTTCCTGCCACTCTCCGAAAGAGGGCCGATATTCACCAGAGAGCCCGAGTAGGTCAGCACCAGGGCGCCGTGGGTATCGTCCCGCGCCAGCATGTCGACCTCTTCCATTTCGAGCTTTTCTATCTCTGTTTCAAATGCCTCCTTTTTTTTGAGCCAGGCCTCGGACATAACGTCAAGCGACTCCTCGGTTTCAGGCAGTCCCGAGGTTTTTAATATGTCTTTGATGTGCCCCTGAATGTTTTGTGGTATCTGTTCGAAATGCTCACCCATAATTTCCTCCATATCTGTTATTTTATTATTGTTTATGGCCGGATACGAGCGACCAAAAAACCAGTAAATATACGGATAATTCAGACCAGCGTCAACATCCGGGATGAAAAAAATATTTTTTCAGGCGAATTCCCCGATTTTTTAGTATTATCAGGAGTCTATTTGGGAAAAAATGTGAAATTTGTTCCCCGCCCGGCGTACATTCCAATATTTTCAGCACGTTCCGGAATAAAAATATTGTTATCACCGGAAAATTTTTATATGTATTAATGATTCATTTACTGTATGAATAATTTTTCAATGCAATCTATTACAACATAACAGGAGCTATTATGGAACAAGCATTCACCGCCCTGCCCGGGCATATCCAGGAGCACCTGCGCGAGATTATGCGTTCCTCCGGGCTCCCGGAGAATGAGGAATCGCTTGAAGACATCTCCAGAAACTGGATCGACAAGAGGAATCTATTCGAGGCCCAGATTAAATCTCTGGACATGACAGAGACCGGCATGTTCGCCGCGGACGACCCCAGGGGCGCGCTGGCACTGACATATTCCGGCTCCCTCATCAGCCTGGGCCCGCCGCGCGACGGGCAGCGCTGGATGGAGTACTACAGCATAAAGCTGCGCGCGGATGTGCCGGAAATGTTAAAAACCGCGGAAGCAAAAATAAAGGCCGATACCGGAACCGATAACATACTCGAGTTCGAAACCGGTGTCATAAAAAGCACATCGGCCCTTTTCAAGATAGCGGTATGCCGCGACGGGGTAGGACCGGAGGAGCAGGAAATGAGGTTACACGAGGCCGTGCTCTTCCTGACCAACGGCTTTGTGAGAATAAACAAGTCGCTCACCATCAACAAGGACCTGGAAGACCTGCAATTTACAACAAAATCCATAATCCAGCAGGTGGCGGCGCGAAATGACATTACACGGAAGGAAGCCAGGAAGATCATTGACGATTACCTGATGATTATAGAAAGCGGCATGCTCCTGGGCGAGAGGGTGCCCCTGGGAAGGCTGGGCAGGCTTTACCTGAAGATGCAACCGGCGCGAAAAGCGCATATTGGGAAAAACTTGAACACGGGCGGCGAGGTGACAATAAAAGCCAGGCCGGAGACGCCGGCGCCCAAAATGTCCTTCAGCGGCCGCACGAAGGAGCGCGCCGCGGCCGTTGACCTTGCCCGGAATACCCGGGGAGAAGGGTAAACCGATAGTTATCGGTGAATCCGGGTCGGGCACGGCTCAGTCCATTGTTCTCAAAAATATGTTGACTATTGCTCAACTAACGTACGACCCTATGAATTCACAGGAACAGGTTTTCAAAAAATACATGACCGTGCGAGGATGCAATGGAAGCGGACAAATGGTGGAGCACCTGGGCCCCGGTATGGGACCATATTGAAGACAGGCACTTCGGCACCAAGCCAACCGGGTCACTTATTGACCGGATAAAACCCGATGTCCTGGTTATCGGCGCGGGCCAGGGTCTTATCGTCCGGTATCTGAAGGGAAAAGGCATCAGGGTAACGGGCCTTGACATAAATCCGGACATGGTAAAAGTCGCGAAAGAAAAATATAATCTCGATATAGTTGAAGGAGATGCCGGGAAACTTCCATTCAAGGATGATTCATACTCCACGGTCATCATTTCGTCAGGCGTGGTCGACTATGGCGCCGATGAAGCGGCAATCACCGCCTTCATAGACGAAGCAAAAAGGGTTTGCCGCAGGAGGGGAAATATTTTTGTAGCTTTTTATAAAATACCCGGACGCATAGAAAAAATCTACAGGAAAATCGGCGTCATTGACTCAGGCAGCATGTACCGCATGAAGAGGATCTTCGAGATCAATGAAATAGCGGAGAAATTCCCGCCCCTCTGCGCCATTCCCATACAGAAATGGACAGGGAAAAGCATGGCGCGGGTTAATTTCGAATGGTTAATTGTCGGACTGACACAGCCAAAGGAGTTCAGGACCGAACGAAAATGGATCAATGCCCTGTTCAAAACCGGCAGGGAAATGGGCCTGGATAAAAAGACACTGACAGACAGTGTGCCGGACTCGCTCCCCTATCGCAACACGGGGCAGGTTAAAGAATTAATGGAAAGAATCCGTGCCGGACACAAGGAGATAAAAGAATTCGACGACTGCACGGTCGTTGTCATTCAAAAATAGGGCTACAGGGCTTCACCGAAGGCCTTCCGCATCAGGTCGCGGCGCCGGGGCCGGTATGTGCCCGCCGCGCGCTCCCGCTCCACCACTTTTTGTATCAGCTTGAACATCTTCATCTGCTGGGGCTCGTCCTGGTAAAAGCGCTCCCATGCGAAGTGATAGAGCTCCTTGAGCCGCTCCGGGCTCATGAGCTTCGGGGTATACACCACGTTGGCCGCGTTGAAGTGGTTCCAGTCATGGTCAAAAATCCGGCCCTGCGCCTCAAGCTCGGTGTAGGCCCTGGTGTGAGGGAAGGGCGTGAGCACGGTGAACTCCGCGAGATCGAGGTCGATCTCCAGGAGAAAATCGATGAGCCGCTTGACGTAGTCCTCGTCGTGGTCATCGAGGCCCAGGAGGATCGTCCCCTCCACCGCGATATCGTGGTCGTGGTAGCGCTTGATGCGCTCCTTGATGAAGTCCGACGTGTCGAAGACGGCCTGGTACACGTACCACGCCCCGGCCTGCCGCGCCAGGTCGAGCACCTCCGGCTTGTCCTCGATGGTGTGGCAGCACCAGTTCTTTTTCAGCGGGATCATCTCCCGGAAGAGGTCCTTTTCCCACTGCGTGTCCTGCGCGAGGGAATTGTCCACCACGAACAGGCGATTGTTGTCGGTAAGCGCCATCTCCTCGATCGCCCGTTCAATGGGACGGGGCCTGAACTTTCTTCCCCCCAGGTAGGCCACGGCGCAGGGATAGCAGTTGAACCGGCACCCGCGCGAGGCGTGGACCAGGTCCACCATCTGCACCCCCTTGTAGTAATAGAGGTCGCGCTTGTAGATGCTCCGGCGGGCCGGCCCCACGGTCTCGATGGGCGGGAGGTCGTCCATGAAGGCGTAGAGCTTTTTCAGGCGATTGTTCCTGAAATCCGCAAACACCTCCTCCATTTTTCCCTCGGCCTCCCCCATGAACACGGCGTCCGCGTGCCCGGCGGTCTCTTCCGCGTGGAGCATGGTTGAGATGCCGCCGAAAATAACCTTCACGCCGCGCCTGCGGTATTCGTCCGCGATCTCCCATCCCCGCTTCACCTGGGTGGTGAGCATCATGGATATGCCGACAAAATCGACCGGGTCGTCGAAGTTCACGCGCTCCAGGTTCTCGTCGATGAATTCGACATCGACGTAATCCGGCAGGGCGGCGGCCATCACCGCTGGCCCGTGCGGGGGCAGGTTGAAGGTGGTCTGCCCGGGGAGCTTCTCCCACCGCGGATAGATGAGCCTGAATTTCATTCCTTTCTCCTGATCAAAAGACAAGCTATTTTTGCAATTATAGAGCATGTCAAGACATTTTCAGGGAATCCGGCGGGCCGAAATTTTTATATTGATTTTTTCTGTGTAATAAAGATAAATTTGTTATTAATGTTTTTCACAGTGCATCCATATCAACTATTTTTTGTTTTCTCCAATGAGTAACGACAGCAGAAAGACCATCCTCATCGTCGATGATGAAGCAATAATTGCCCTGGAGGAGACGCACACACTTGAGCGGCACGGGTATGCCGTTCTCATTGCGCATTCAGGCGAGGAAGCCATAGAAACAGCCGCCTTCCATCCGGGGATAGACCTGGTATTGATGGACATCGATCTCGGCAAGGGAATGGACGGCACCCGGGCCGCGGAGGTCATACTGGACCACCTCGATATTCCCGTGCTTTTTCTCTCCAACCATACCGAGCCGGCGGTGGTTGAAAAGACGGAACGGATCACCTCCTACGGCTACGTCGTTAAAAACTCCGGGGAAACCGTCCTTCTCGCGTCCATACGCATGGCCTTCAAACTCCATGACGCGCACCGTGACTTGAAGCAGCGCGAGGCCCAGCTTACCGAAGCGCTGGCGGAGCGCAAGCTCGCGGAAGAATTGATACGGTGCAGCGAAGAAAAATACCGCACTATCTTTGAAAAAGCCGCCACCGCCAACAGCATTGTGGGTGAAGATACAATATTTATTCTCGTAAATTCAAATTTCGAAAAGCTCACGGGGTACACCAGGGAGGAGCTTGAAGGCAGGATGAGCTGGACCGCCCTGGTTGTCGAGGAAGACCTGGAGAAGATGAAAAAGTATCACTACCGGCGAAGGACCGACCCCGAGGCCACACCGCAAATCTATGAATTCAGGGCGAAGACCAAGTCCGGAGAGATCAAGCATTTATCCTTGAGCATCTCCATGATCCCGGGGACGAAAGAGAGCGTTTCTTCGATCATGGACATCACCGAACGCCTTCACATGGAAGAAACCATCAGGCAAAACGAGGAACGATTCAGCAGCCTCCTGCACAATCTGCCGGAGACCGTGTTCGAGACCGACCTGCAGGGCAGGATCACCTTCGTGAACGAGCCCTCGCTTGCGCGGTTCGGTTACACAAGTGAAGAAGTGGAACGGGGACTGACCTTCCTGGACATCATCGTCCCCGAGGAGCACCAGCGGGGCATAGAGAATTACGGGAAGGCCCTGAGGGGCGAATTGACCGGCCTGACCGAGTACACCGCCAGGACAAAGAACGGGACCAGGTTCCCGGTCCTGATCAACACCTCCATCATTATCCGTGACGGCCGCCCGGCGGGACTCAGGGGGTTCCTGGCGGATATTACCGAGCAGAAGCGGGCTGAAGAATACCTGAACAAGTTCCAGCAGACCATTGACCAGTCCACCGAAATCGTGTTCTGGCTTACCCATGACGGAGGGTTCGAATACGTCAACGAGGAAGCATGCCGCTCGCTCGGGTACACGAGGGAGGAGCTGCTGGGCATGGACCTGTGGGACATCAACCCCTCCCTTTCTAGGAAGCAGTGGGAAGCTGACATGGCGCGCTATCATAACAACCGCCAGGGCGGGTCAACGGTTTTCGAGAGCGTGCACCGGCGCAAGGACGGTACCGAGTACCCGGTAGAGGTGCGGGCCCAGTTCTTCTGGTCCGGCGAGCGTTCCCTGCATGTCTCCTCCGCGCGCGATATCACCGAGCGCAAGCTGGCCGAGAAGGCGCTGCGGGAAAGCGAGGAGCGCTGGCTTTTCGCGCTCGAGGGCGCCGGGGACGGCGTATGGGACTGGAACGTCCAGACCAGTGAAGTGTTTTTTTCACGGCAGTGGAAGGCGATGCTCGGCTATGCGGAGCATGAAATCGGCACGGCGCTCGATGAATGGGACAGCCGGATCCACCCGAACGACCGGGAGCGCGTGTATGCCGATCTCAAGCGGCATTTAGACGGCACGATACCAGTCTATATAAACGAGCACCGCATACGATGCAAGAACGGCGAATACCGGTGGATACTGGACCGCGGTAAAATCATGAGCCGCACCCCGGACGGCAGGCCCCTGCGGGTGATCGGCACCCATACCGACATTACCGAGCGCAAGCGGTCGGAAGAGCGCTATACGGCCTTCATGCAGAACGCCAGTGACGGTTTCATCATACTGGACAAGACCGGACTCGTCGTGGAAGCCAACGACACCTACACGAAGATGCTCGGCTACAGCAGGGAGGAGCTGCTGAGCATGCATCTCACGGACCTCGATGTCAATTTTAATCTTGAGGAGATGGTACTTCGCGCCAATAAATTTCTCCAGGAGGGGTCCATGCGCTTCGAAACCCGCCACCGGAGGAAAGACGGTACCACCATTGACGTGGAAGTCAGCGCCAGTCTCCAGGAAAAGAGATACGAGCACCTTTTTACAATCATCCGCGATATAACCGAAAGGAAGCTGGCCGCCGCCGCGCTCGAAAATTCCCTGCGCGAAAAGGACGCGCTGTTCCACGAGCTCCAGCACAGGATGAAAAACAGCCTTTCCATGATCATAAGCCTGATCTCGCTCGAGATGGACCGGCCGGAGAACGCCGGCGCGCTCACGGCGCTTGAAAGCCTCAAGGGGCGGATAGACTCCCTGGCGCAGCTCTACTCGCTCTTTTCCCGGCCCGACCGGGCCGCGCTCGTGAACCTCGACGAATACATCCAGTCGATCATCTCATCCCTGACAGCCACGTATCTGTCCGGCATGAGCGCGATAACCATTGAGAGGGAATGCGAGCCCCTTGCGGTATCACCGAAAAACGCCACGGCCTGGGGGCTTGTCACGAACGAGCTGCTGACCAATGCGCTGAAATACGCCTTCCCGCGGGGAGGGTCCGGCACCATCCGGGTGAGGCTCCGGGAGACGGGCGGCTGGATAGAACTCGCGGTATCGGACGACGGTGCCGGTCCGCCCGCCGATTTCGACCTGGACAAACCGAAGGGGTTCGGGACGCTCCTGGTGAAGATGCTGGCCCGCCAGCTCGGGGGATCGTTTTCGTTCGAGCGCGGCAGGGAGAACATATTTTCCGTGCGCGCACCGGCCCCCGCAAAAGGCAACGGAACGCCGTCGGACCGCGCGATCAGCGCTTCCGAAATGAAATAAACATTCAGCGCAGGGGCTCCGCTTCGATCAGGTCAAGGTCCAGCGTATAACCGAACATCCCTGACGCGGTGAGCCGGATAGTCGCCGGCACGCCGTTTTTACGTTCGTCTGAAAAAACCACCCGCCGCACTGCTTTCGACGACCCGTCATATGAAATCAATTCTATCGCCCCGCCTTCTTTAATGATCGACATCAATCACCCCTTCGCCTGAACGGTACCGGCAGGCGCGGCTCCCGTCACGGAGCACGCCCGCATCCTCGACCGCTCCGGCCGGCCTGAAGAGGATGAGCCGTATGTCGCGCAGCATCCCCCTGACCAGGTCGGGCTTCGCGAGGGGGCCGATTCCCCTGTTGATGGCGAGCGTACCGTCGTACACCGCGTCGAGGAGCACCAGTCCCTCGATCGACATCAGCGTGCAGCGGATTTTACCGGTGCCCGGTTCTGCCGCGGAGATGCCGATCAGGGTGGCGCGGGAGCCCCCGGGGAGGGTGCCGTCTATCGAGTGGACGAGCCGCCGCGGAGACGTCAGGAACGGCGCGAGGCTTCCCTTCACGATGTCCGCTTTTTCTTTTTCGCCCCCGGGCGTGATGCGGGGAAGTCCCGCGCAGGCGAGGGCGAGCGGCAGTATGAGGACGGCGGCCGGTGACCGCATCACAGGCCCCTGAACAGGGACTCGGGGAGCGGCGCGTTCATCGTCACCCGGGTGAAATCTATCACGGTGTATGACTTTTTGCTCTCATAGATGGTCACGGACCGTATCACGCCCGGCTCCGATGACAGCTTCAGCTCGATGCGCTGGATGATGTCGGCCATCGATTTTTCTTTCGGCGTAAGCACAATGATCCGCCCCGGCCTGAGCTCCGGCCTGAACGACGGGTTCGCGTCGAAGTCCCCCTTCATCCAGAGGGTGATCTCCTGGAGCACGATCTGCATCGACTGGAGCTGCGCGGAGGAGTCCCTGGTCACCGATCCGCCCTTCCTGACGTAGCGCGTCACGGACCCGCCGTGCATCAGGAGTATGCTGTTAACGGGGGTGAGGTATTCCCAGCGCAATGACCGCGGCACCTTGAAATAGAGCTTCCCCCTGGCAACGAGCGGCCTTGCCAGGATCTCCATATGCTTTTTCTGCGTGAACTCTGCCTGCACGGAGCTGATGCTTGTTGCCGTTGTTTTGATCTGGTCCCACGAGTCGCCCCAGCCTGTGAAAGAGAGGCAGAGGAGGAGGATGGAAATACGAATAATAAAATTTGCGATAGAATATCTTCTCATTAATACCACCCGTCTCACATGACCACATTCATAATCATATCAATTCTCCCCTATCCCCCGCAGGGGGCATGAAGGATTAAGCTTTATCTATTAATTAATTCTTGATCTTAAAAAAGCTGATCAAAATCTCTCATATCTTCATCATTAATACTCAGCCCCCTCTTTCGTGCCCCCTGCGGGGGACAGGGGGGAATTCAACTCCATTATCCGTGCCCCCTGCGGGGGACAGGGGGGCGTGAATCTACATCATCCCGCCGTTGACCCCGATCACCTGCCCGGTGATGTAGGAGGCGTCGTCGGAGCAGAGGAACCGCACCACCTTCGCCACCTCCTCCGGCTTCCCGATCCTCCCCATGGGGATAATGTTCTTAATCATTTCAACGGGCGCTTCCTTGATCATGTCGGTCTCGATGAGGCCGGGCGCCACCACGTTCACCCTGACGTTCTTTTTTGCCAGCTCTGACGCGATGGAGCGGCTCGCGCCGATAAGCCCGGCCTTTGCCGCCGAGTAGTTCGCCTGTCCCTTGTTGCCCACGAGCCCCGCCACGGACGCGATCGAAACCACCGAGCCCCGCTTCTGGCGGAGCATCTTTTTCAGCACCGGCTTGGTGATGTTATAGAAGCCCTTCAGGGTGGTGGCGATCACCGAGTCCCATTCTTGTTCCGACATCAGGAGGAAGAGGTTGTCCGCGGTGATCCCCGCGTTGTTCACGAGCGCGTCGATAACGGGGTGGCGCGCAAGAATTTCTTCCATCGCAGGCGCGGCCTGCGCCGGATCGGAAACGTCAAACTTCACGATTTCCCCCGTTCCCCCCGCGCCCTGTACGGACCCGAGGACCTCCGCGGCGGCAGCGTCATTCGAGCGGTAGTTGATTATGACATGGTAGCCGGCGCGCGCCATCTCCAGGGCTATGGCGCGGCCGATGCCCCGGCTCCCGCCGGTGACGATGGCCACTTTTTTTCCCGCTGCTTCGCTCATCGCGTTACTCCTCCCTGGTATCAATCATATTCGGCGCGATAGACCTGGAGCTCCATCCTTCCAATACATTCAGGACCGACATGCGCCGTACCCGCAATCACCACGTAGTTGTCGCTCTTGGTTTTTTCTTCGACGGAAACAACGATTTTCGCGTCGAGGGGTATCCGGCCCAGATAAAATTCCGCATTTTTTATCCCCACGATCCAGCCCAGCTGCTCCACGGGCGAATTGTTCATCATTTCATGCCACCCGAAATTCACCCCGGCCGTCTGGGCCGCGAGCTCGATAAGGATGAGGGGGTCAACATGCCCGTCTGAAAAAAGGGGCCACCGGGACGAAACGGTCGAGGCGGTGATGCACCGCTCGTCGTTGACTTCGACGACCTCGCCGATGAGCTTCATCGTATTCCGGTGAGGAAGCAGTTTTTCAATGTCAATATTCATCATTCTGTAACACCTGCCCGCACTGCGCGGTACGATACCCTACGGCCACCGGAGGATTGATGTCAATAAAAATATCTTGACATACCGTCGATAAGCAAAAACCCTTTTCCGATATTGTTGTGATACCCGACATGCGAGGTCTCAGATGGAAGAATTGCTTGCTGAACTCAAGGACAAGATCATAACCACCCTGGACCTGATCGACGTGACCCCGCGGGACTTCATCGATGACGACCCGCTGGTCGGCGGAAAGCTGGGCCTCGATTCGATCGACGTGCTCGAGCTTGCCATGATGATCGACAGGGATTACGGCATAAAGATCGACAACAAGGAGCTGGGACAGAAGGTCTTTACGACGCTGAAAACGCTCGCGGAATACATTCACGCGCACCGCAGGGGGTGACGTCACAGTGGACGGCGTCAGGGTCTTCATCACGGGCATGGGCGTCCTGAGCCCGCTGGGAAACGGCGCGGAGGCGCATCGCGACGCGCTGAAAAAAAACCGCTCCGGCATCAGGCCGATCGGCCTCTTTCCCGTATCGCCGGGGAACATTCTCCCCGCGGGGGAATTCACCGGCGACCTGCCCGAACCCATGATGCCGCGCACGCACCGGTTTGCGCTTGCAGCGGCGCAGGAAGCCTGTCCGGGGAAGGACATCGTTCCCGACGCGGTCATTATCGGCACCACCACCGGCGGCATGCCGCGTACCGAGGAGCTCCTGCGCGCCGGGGAGACTGTCCCCGCCGCCTACCGGTATCATTCGACCTCATCCGTCGCAGAATATATCGCCGGCGCGTTCGGGTGCCGCGGGCCCGTCCTCACAATAACCACCGCCTGCTCGTCAGGGACCGCCGCAATCATCCTCGCGCTTGAATTGATCAGGAGCGGGAAGGCGCGGCGCGTGATCGCCGGCGGGGCTGACGCCCTCTGCCGCCTCACCTACTACGGGTTTAATTCGCTGCAGCTCATCGACCCGTCCGGGGCGCGGCCCCTCGACCGCTCGCGCCGCGGCATGTCCGTTGCCGAGGGCGCCGCCATGCTCCTGCTCGAGGCCGCGGAATCCGTACCGGCGCACGCGATCGCCGAGGTCATCGGCGGGGGATTGAGCTGCGACGCCTACCACCCGGCAAGCCCCCACCCCGACGGCGAGGGGGCCCTCGCCGCGATGACAGCGGCCATCGGTGACGCGGGGGTCCCCGCCGCCGACATCGGCTATATCAATCTCCACGGGACCGGCACCGTCGACAATGACCGCGCCGAAAGCCGCGCGGTCCGCTCCCTCTTCGGCGCGGACCATCCCCCCCTCTCGTCAGTCAAGGGCGCCACCGGCCATTCCCTCGCAGCGGCCGGCGCCATAGAGGCGGTGATATGCTCCATCGCCCTCCGGGACGGCTTCCTGCCCGCCAACACCGGGTGCTCCGAGCCGGACCCGGACCTTGGCGTCACGCCACTCCTTGAACCGCGCGAATTGAAAATATCCGCAGTGCTCTCAAACTCCCTCGGTTTCGGCGGCAACAACGCCTGCCTGGTCCTCGGCACACCGGCCGCGGACCGCGCTCCCCGGCCGAAGCGCGCTACATCGCGCTTTGAGGTGCGGGGTGCCTCCTGCGTGACCGGCGCGGGCGACCTTGACGCGACGATCGCGAACCTGAAAGAAGGAAAGGAATGCCGCGGCCTCCTGCCGCTCGCCGATATATCGAAGAAGCTCCCGCCCCGGGACGTCAGGCGCCTCAAGCGCCTGCCGCGGCTCGCGGTCTCCCTGGCGATGGACGCGCGCGCCAGCGGCGCCGGCTCCCCGTCCGATATCTTTTTCGGCACGGCCTGGGGGCCCCTGTCGGAGACGCACGACTTTCTCTCAAAGCTGTTCGAATCGGACGAGCAGTACACCAGCCCGACCGACTTCGTGGGCTCCGTGCACAACGCGCCGGCCGGCCAGGCGGCCATCTGGCTCAAGGCGACCGGGGCCAACATCACCGTCACCGGCGGCGATTACTCCTTCGAGGAGGCCCTCTTGGCCGCCACCCTTGCCGCGGGCGGCGGCGATCTTCTCGTGATGGGCGCCGACGAGCACCATGAGATCCTGTCGCCGCTCTTCGACGGATCGGCCCGGCGCGCGGCTGTCCCCGCTGACGGCGGCGGCGCCCTTGTCCTGAAACGGTCTGACGCTCACTCAAATACGGGCATCACCCCCCTCTTTTTCGAGAATGCGTCGGGGAATCCCGGCGTCATCGATTCTCTCGTCTCGGTCCTGGGCGGGCCGGCGCGGATCAGGGCAGCCTACGCCGCGGTATTTGCCGGCCTGCCGGGCGCATCGCGCGAAACCTGCGAAACACAGCTCCGGGCATTTATTGCCACCGCCGGCTTCGCCGGCCCGGTCATCGACTACCGTGCGCTGCTGGGAGAATTTGCCTCGTCGTCGGCCGCGGCGGCAGCGGTAGCGGCGCGCCTCGCCGGTGAGGGGATACTGCCCGGCGCGATCGCCGGCGGCGCCGACCGCCCGCTCGGCGAAACGGGCATACTCGTGCTCGGCCTCGGGCCCTTCGTGACCGCATTCGAAATTACCGCGAAGGAACGATGAAAGTACTTCTCATATCAGCCAACACCGTGCGCGCGCCCTACTACATCTATCCCCTGGGGCTCGACTATGTCGCCGGCGCCCTGACGCGGCACGAGGTGAAGCGGGCGGACATCAACCCGGCAGGCGGCGCCGGCAGCATACTCGACAGTATCAGGGAGTTCGGCCCGGACGTGATCGGCATATCCCTCCGTAACATCGATAACACGGATGTGCATGAGTCACGGGGCTACGTCGCGCGGTACCGCGAGCTCGTTGATGCGATACGGGCGCATTCAGGCGCGCCGATCGTCCTCGGCGGGAGCGGCTTCACCATCTTCCCCGAGCAGATGATGAAGGCCCTGGGGGCCGATTACGGGATCATCGGCGAAGGAGAGCGCATGGCGCTTCTCCTTGACGCCCTCGAAGAAAAGAAAGACCCCGCCGCGCTGCCGGGCGTCATCACCCGGTCATCCGGCAGCGCCTATCCCCCGCCGCTTGATAGCCGGTTCGGGAGGAGCTTCGACGGGGGCCCGATCGCGCAATTTTACATCGAGCACGGCGGCATGCTGAACCTCCAGACCAAGCGCGGCTGCTCATATAACTGCATCTACTGCACCTATCCCCACATCGAGGGGTCCGCGCTCCGGCCGGTGCCCGCGGATGAAATAGCGGACACGGCGCTCTCCCTCGAGCGCGCGGGCGCGAAATATTTCTTCATCACCGATTCAGCGTTCAACTGCGACTATGCCCACAGCGCGGAGGTGGCCCGGGCGTTCATGAAGAAAGGCGTTGCCATCCCATGGGGCGCCTTCGTCGCGCCCACGAAGCCGCCGGCGGACTACTACCGGCTCCTCCGGGACGCGGGCATGACCCACGCCGAGTTCGGTACCGAGTCCCTCTCCGCTCCCATGCTCGCCTCGTACCGGAAGCCCTTTGGCGTGGATGACGTGTATGAAGCGCACCGGGCCGCGACCGGCGCGGGCCTCTACGCCGCGCACTACCTCCTCCTGGGAGGGCCGGGCGAAACGCGCGACACGGTGGAGGCAACTCTTGCAAACGCGGAGCGGCTCGAGCGCACCGTGATCTTTTTCTTCTGCGGGATCAGGATCTACCCGCACACGAAGCTCTACGACATCGCGCTTGAAGAAGGGCAGATCGCGGCGGCGGAAGACCTGCTCGAGCCGGTCTTCTACCAATCCAGGGAGATCGGGAGCGACGAGATCTACGCACTCGTTGAGGAACGGGCGCGCGGCAGGGAAAACTGGTTCGTCGGCGCGGGCGGGAGGCACACCACCCGGCTCGTGGCGCGCCTCCACAAGCAGGGCCACGCCGGGCCGCTCTGGGAGCACATGATCAGATGAGCGCGGGCCCGACACTCGTCCCGCTTGCCCCCGCCCACCTTGCGGGCATCGGCGCGTTCCAGCTTGCGGCCGCGCTCGCGTTCGTCGACCTCCGTTTCGCCGCGGCGCCGCTCGTTCTCTTCGTCCTCGCCTGCCTCGCCGCGCCCTTCTTCCCCCGCTCGAAATTTTTTCTCCCGGTGATCAGCCGGGGAGACACGACGCGCGCCGCGGTCGCGCTCACCTTCGACGACGGGCCTGACCCTGCGACGACGCCCCGGCTCCTTGACCTCCTGGCGCGGCACGGCGTCCACGCCGCATTTTTCGTCACCGGCCGGCGCGCGGAAGCATATCCCGGCCTGGTGCGGGAGATCCTCGCGCGCGGGCACGAAATCGGGAACCATTCCTGCAATCATTCTCCGCTGCTCATGCTGAAGGGCGCCGCGGCGCTGCGGGACGAGATCGCGGCCGCGCAGTCCGAACTGCGGAAAGCCGGCGTCACGCCTCTCGCGTTCCGGCCGCCGGTGGGGATCACCAGCCCCCGGCTCTGGCGCGTCCTGCTCGGGGCAGGGATGTTCTGCGTCAATTTCAGCTGCCGCGCCCGCGACGCCGGCAACCGCAGGATCAGCGCGCTCTCGGAAAAAATTTTAAAAAGAGCGCGGGCGGGCGATATCATCCTCCTCCATGATGTCGCGCCGGGAAGCAGCTTCGATGCGGACCGGTGGCTCGGTGAAATGGAAAAGGTGCTCTCCGGCCTTAAAATAAAGGGACTGGAGATCGTCCCCCTCTCGTCCCTGCTGGAACGCCAGGTCATGACCGCGGGCCCCGGCCGGCCCGCCGCCGGCCCGGTGCACTCCTTTTACGACGGCATTGCCCGCAGCTACGACGAAGCGCAGGGCGGCCCGGGCGCTCCGCCGGCCGCGGTGAAGGAGCGGGAGCTGTTCGGGGAAAATTTCCTGGGACTGGTAGGGCCGGGCGACCGTGTCCTTGAAATCGGCGCCGGCACCGGCATCTTCACCATTCCGATCGCCCGGAGGTGCCGCGAGGTCACCGCGGTCGATCTCTCCGCCGGCATGCTTGCCGCGCTTTCGGAAAAAGCCGCGAAAGAGCGTATCGAGAACATCATCCCCCTGCAGGGGGACATCGGGTCAGCGGCCCTCCCGGGACCCTATGACGCGGTCTGTTCCTTCTCATCATTCGAATACATCCCCGACCTCGGCGCGCTGTTTAAGACGGTAGCGGCGCACGTGCGGCCGGGCGGCGTCTTTTACTTCACCACGGCGCACCGCTCATTTTTCAGGTTATTCACCCAGGTGGGCAATGCGATGCGCCAGGGCATATGGCTGCACGCCAGGACAGAACGGGGCGTCCGAAAGGACCTCATCGCTGCCGGTTTCGCCCCGGAGCGAACCGCCACCCACGTATTGAGGATGCCTTGCGCGGGCGGCATCCTGCTGGAAGTGCTGGCGCGCAGACAGCACACCCCGGGCTGAAGTTTTTTTTCTTGACATGCCCGTCGCCTTTTATTGTAGTAAACTCGCCTTTAACGCGTCGAATGGATAAAAAATTTAATTTGTATAGGCAAGGCACGCGCACCGGCTGAACGCGCAATGCACCCGAATGAACACGACCTGGCACCAGTTGAAGAACCTGTATGAGTCCGATTCAATCGAGATATCAGCCGAAACGACAGTGGCCCCTGATTCTCTCTGGTTCGACGGCCATTTCCCCGGCTCACCGATTCTTCCCGGCATCGCGCAGCTCGCGATCGTTTCCGACATGCTGCGTGAAAACGCGGCACGGGGCGGCCGGCACATCGAAATCGTCGCGATAAAGCGGGTACGGTTCAGGCAGATGATCAGGCCATCAGACACGATCAGGTGCACCGCGGAGCCGGATGCGAATGATCCTGCCGCGTACAAGTTCAGGGTGACGGTTAACGGGCAGGTCGCGTGCAACGGCACCATGGTGACGGCGCCGCGCAAAGATTGAGCCCTTTCCTTAATTGAATGATCCACTGGAGGACGATAGCATATGGCTGACAAGAAGATAGTTATCCGCGTGGCGGAAATCCTTATCGATGAGCTGAAGCTTGAAGACGTCACGCCCGAAACCTTCGCGCCCGAGGTGGACCTCGTGGACGAGCTCGGCATCGACAGCATGGACCTGACCACCGTTGTCCTGGTGCTCCAGGACGAATACGGCATCATCATAGACGAAGACGACTACCCGAAGCTGAAGAACGTGAAATTGATCGCGGAATATATCGAACAGAAGTTGAAGGAAAAATAATCCTGCGGCAGGTCCATCCCGGGAACAGATCATGAACGCAAAACAGACAAAACCCGGGCCGGGCGTCCCGCCCGCCGGGGAAAAGATGAAATTTTCAGAAATTATCGCCGAGCCGGCAGTGCGCGAGCGGTGGGAAAAGGTGCGCGCCTGGTTTTTCCTCAGGGAATCCACCTATGACATGTCTAACCGGTGCAACATCCGCTGCGACGGGTGCTATTACTTCGAGGGGGCCAAGCAGTTCGCGAAGGAAAACGGGAACCCCGGGGAATGGCGCGCCCTGATGGAAGCGGAGAAAAAGCGCGGCATCACCTACGTCGTGCTGGCCGGCGCGGAGCCGTCGCTCGTCCCTGAACTCTGCCAGGTGTGCTATGACGTCATCCCGCTCGGCAGCATCGCCACCAACGGCTTCAAACGCATTCCCGGGTCGGTCGGCTACAAGATCCATATCTCCGTGTGGGGAAATGACGAAACCAGCCTCCGGGTCCGAAACGCGAAGCACCTGTTGATGAAACAGATAGAAAACTACCGCGGCGACCCGCGCGCCGTGTGGGTGTACACCTTCACCAGGGAGAACATTGACGAGATATACGAGGTGGCGGAAACCCTGTCGCGCAACGGGTGCAGGGCCACCTTTAACGTCTTTTCGGCGCCGGTCGGCTATACCGGCGGGCTCCGCCACGACATCGGGTCGCTCGAGCGGACGCGGAAGGCCATGATGGACGTCCTTGTAACATACCCGGACCATATCCTCTATTCACCATACAACGTGACCGCTCACACGCATGAGAAGGGGCTGCATGACCTTTTCAGCTGCTCGTATCCGCGGATGAACCAGTCAACCGATATCGGCCTGGGCAGGTCGTTCCGGCAGTACCGGACCGACCTCACCTGGGACCGGAGCGCGGCCTGCTGCGTGCCGGACACCGACTGCGCCGACTGCCGGCACTACGCGGCGGGAAGCGCCGTAGTCACGGCGCGGCTCTACCGCCACGCGACCGACCCGGAGGCCTTCAAGGCGTGGCTCGATTACGTGGACACCTACCTCGCGGTCTGGGTCATGGGGTACGAGAAAAGCAATAACCTGCTGGACCGCATGACCCCGCCGCCCGGGTTCACGCTGTAAAGGAGCAACACATGAATACCGTCAGTTCTCTGCTTGATAAAGATTGGCATGAACGATACCGGCGCATATCGAACCTGAACATACGCAGCTCGATATACGACGTTACCAACAACTGCAACCTGCGCTGCAAGGGCTGCTTCTTCTTCTCGTCGGACGAGCACAAAAAATCGCCGGACGAGCCGGACATCCGCAAGTGGGAAGAATTCGTCGACAGTGAAAAAGAGCGCGGTGTCAACCTGGCGATCCTGATCGGCGGCGAGCCGACCCTCTTCCTGGACCGGGTCGAGGCCTTCTATACGCGCCTCCCCACCTACTGCGCCACCAACGGCATCATCAAGGTTCCGCGCGACCGTTTCCCCGACATGATGGTGGGGATATCGCTCTGGGGCGACGAGGAGGACGAGAAGACCCTGCGCGGCCGCGACGTCTTCTCCATCTCGAGCAAAAATTACGCGGGCGATCCCTACACCTACTATCTCTACACCATCACCCCGAAGCAAGTCGGCAAGATCGAGCGCATCATAAAAAAAATCGCCGATGTCGGCCTGAAGGTGCACATGCAGCTCCTCTCCAATGACGAGGGCGTGGACGGCTTCTCCTGGAAGGATGATGAGCTTGCGGCGCTCCGGATCGAGATGGACGATATGCTCGACCGGTACCCGGACACCGTGATCTCCTCGAAATACTATCATGAAATCATTACTACCGGCACTATGCTCGGCCGTCCCTTCGGCTGGAACGAGTGCCCCTCGGTGACGAAGCCCCTGGACAAGCGCAACCCGCAGCCGAAGCGCCTCATCGAATTCATCAGGTGGGCGGCCGACCTTAAAACGATGCACCGCTGCTGCACCTCAGAGACACGGGACTGCTCCACCTGCAAGGACGGCGCCGCGCACATGAGCTGGGTCATGGTGAACAAGCGGGCGCACATGCGCTCGACCAGGGACTTTCAGAACTGGATCGAGGTGTACGAGATGTTCGCCAAGCTGTACAAGTTTATTCCGTGGTAGAACGCCCCTGGTTTTTTACATCTGGTTGTCACTTCTCCGGTGAAGACCCCCCCGCCCCCCTGAGGGGGCGCGTAATAGTTTGATTATATATGAATATAATAGCAATTTCTCATTTTACTCTGTTTTCCTGTAAGAAATGCAAAATCACCCGTGCCCCCATTGGGGGACAGGGGGGAAATAAGGAATTTGCCTGATATGGACCCAAAACAGCCTGTAATACTCGCATACGATATGGTCTCGCCGCTCGGCACCGACATGGAAACGCAGTGGGGCCGCGCCGTGGGCGGCGAGAGCGGCATCGGGATGCTCACGCGCTTCCCCGTCGACGAAAAATTCCCCGTGCGCATCGCCGGGCAGGTGGAGGAGTTCGACGCCTCCCCCTACCCCTTTCTCGCGCCGCGGGAGATGGCCCACTGGACGTCGCCGATCTTCAGGCACGCCATGCTGGTCGTGCACCGGGCCCTCGAGAAGAGCGGCATCGTGATCACGCCGGACCTGGCGCCGCGCGTCGGCATCACTTTCAGCACCGCGGTCGGCGGCCTCGACGCGGTCATCGCCGCGGACCGGCTCATCGTGAAAGAAAGGAAAACACCGAGCCCCTTCACCAATCCCAACTCCTGCATCAACATGGTGGGAGGCAAGATATCCATACTGACGAAGGCGACCGGGCCCATCACGGCCACCATCACCGCCTGTGCGACCGGGGCGACCTCCATGATCATCGGCTCGATGTTCCTCAGGCAGGGGCTTGCCGACGCGGTCATCTGCGGGGCGGTCGATTTTCCCCTGGTCGAGCCGATCGTGGCGGGGTTCGCCTCGATGAACGGCGCGTACAAGCATAAAGAGGACCGGCCGGAGGAGCCCGGCGCGGCAAGCCGCCCCTTCTCGCTGGACCGGCGCGGGTTCATCGTCTCGGAGGGAGCTGCCGCAATCATTATCGCCACGAGGGAATTCGCCGAGGCGCACGGCCTCCCGTACCGTCTCGCAATCGCCGGGTGGAGCATGACATCCGACGCCTACCACTTTGTCGCGCCCAACCCGGAGACCGTCACGCGCTGTATCGGCGAAAGCATAGCGGCGGCGGGCATAACGCCGTCAGGCATTGACGCGGTCAACGCCCACGGGACCTCGACAAAGATCGGGGACAAGGTGGAATATGACGCGCTGAAGAGCGTTTTCGGGGACGCGGTCCCGCCGGTATCGGCGAACAAGTCCCAGGTCGGTCACGCCATGGGCGCCTCGAGCGGGATAGAATCCGTCTTCGCCATGGAAGGCATGCTGCGCGACACCGTGCTTCCCACCATCAACTATGCCCCGGACCCGGAGCTGCCGCTCGACTGCGTGGCGGACGGGGCCCGCTGCCTGTCTCAGGAATTCACCCTTAAAAACTCTTTCGGCTTCGGCGGGTGCAACTCCTGTATCGTATTCAAACGGACCGGATAAATTCCACCCTCCCGCTGCATCTATGCTCAATTTTGAATATATAATTCTACCATCAAAAAAAATACGTCTGTCCGGTTTTTTTCTTGACAAATTACTTTTTCCTGCTTTGACTGACATATCAGTCATTATTCTGCTGTACCGTGCTGCCGCCGCGAGGGCCGTCTCGATACACTCGATGTACACCCTGCGATGACAGACAATATTTTCAAGGGGGGTATGATCATGATCAGAAAACGTATCACCGCGTTTCTTGTTATCATCTGCAGCGTCGCGGGCATCACCGCATGCGATCTCGAGTACGACTGGGTGGACCCGCTGGCGATGAGCTACGCCTATTCCAACCTCAACGATTTCACCGACCGCACCTACGCGCCGGACGGCATAGGGTACCTCGGCGTCAACAGCGACGGGAAGAAGCTCCTCCATGTCGAGGGATCGCCGTATGACATGGGATACCAGCACGGCTATCTCTGCGCCGAAGGGGTCTCCCATATGGCGTCGATAGAGTTCTGGGGCGGGCTCATCATTCACATGCTCGAGCTCGATGTCACAATTGACCAGCTCCTCCAGCTCGTCGGCGGCGAGGCCGGGGTCAAGGTGCTCGTCAACCTGTTGTACATCCCGATCGAAAAGTCGATCAGGGACGGCGAGGTCCCGGAAGAGTTCCTCGAAGAGGTGAACGGCATCGTCGACGGCGCGAATGACGCGGGCTACCCGGTGGACTACAAGAGCGTGATGATGAACAATCTCGCGTTCGACGCGATCCTCGGCATCGGCTACCCCATCATCGCGCCCCTCATCCCGCTCGCAATCCCGCTCATGCCGGTCCCGCACGCCTGCAACGCCTTTGTCGCCACGGGCAAGGCGACGGTTGACGGCAGGACGCTCATGGGCAGGGACTTCATGTTCGGCAACGGGGTCTATTACAAGTACGGCCTCATCATCGAATACGTCCCCGACACGGGGAACCGCTTCGTCAGCGTCATGGCCCCCTCGTTCGTGGGCACCGCCGCCGGCATGAACGACAGGGGCATCGGCATCGGCATCGACATGGTCCCCTCCGGCAACAACAACGTGAACGCGCTCGGGATGGGCGGCCTCCTGATCAACCGCTATGTGCTCCAGCACGCGAGCGAGCTCAGCCAGGCCGTAACGATACTGACGACAAAGAAGCTGGGCGTGTCCTGGCTCTTCCCCGTCGGCGACGGGCGCGGCGCCGAGATTGGGGGCGCACTCGTCGAGGTATCGGCCAACATGAAGCGGGTCAGGTATGACGACTATGTCCAGCCGTCCTGGGCAAAAATGCTGAACATCCCCGGCCAGATCGAGAACAAGAGCGACCTCGTGGTCGCCACGAACCACTACCTGGTCCCGGACATGTACCTCACCCTGGGGGGCGCCATCCCCGATTCGACCTGGCGGTACGAGACGCTGACCGACCTCATCCTCAACGCGTACGGAACGATCGACAACGCGAAAGCGCGGTCCCTCATCGACTTCCTGCACCCGCCCAACTACGGGTACTACGCGCCGGACCCGGACCAGCCGGTGGAATCATCGATATCGATGTTCGATCTCACCAACCTGGAGCTGTCGAGCCTCTACGGCCTCTACTCCGATCCCTGGGTGATATTCAAATTCTAGCGGCCGACACCAGAAAGGGCGCCCTGACCGGGGCGCCCTTTCTTCATTCTTCCAGAATATCTCCTGCGTAATCCGGACGGTCTTTACAGGAATATCTCAATACTCATACGCGCCAATATCAAACCCGGCCCCGCGCGGTCTCGCCGTGCCGTCGATATCAAACAGGGGCGCGGATTCCGCGATGCCCGCGTCAACGACCGGCGCGCCGGGATTTACATGCAGATCATTGGCGGCAGGGTTGACAAAGAGTGCCCCGTAATCGGCAAAACTTCCTATAATGTAATTATGGTCCGCGGTGACGCCGCCGGTGACGGTTATGGCGGTCGCGATATTGTTGCGGATCAGGCAGTTTCTGCTCGGCAGGCCGCTGCCGTGCGGAACGATCGCGATCCAGGGCGGGCCCGGCGTCGCGTCGTTGATGTCAACCACCGTGTTGTTCACAATCCGGCAGTTGATTGCGCCGTAGAGCGATATCCCGTGCCAGTGGTCGGTTATGACCACGTTGTTCTCTATCACCCAGTTGATGTAGAAGCCGTCGAAGCAGCCGATGCCCTGGAGCGCGCCCCTGAAGGGCTGCGCCGGGTCTGTATAATTGAGGATCACGTTGCCGCGGAGGACCACGCGTTCCCTGGGGGGATCGTCGTCAATGGACCAGGACTGGAACCCGTCGTCATGGTTCGCGTTGACGTCATAGCAGTTCCTCACCATATTGTATTCGAAAAAAAGGTCATTGCCGAGGCCGCGCATCCCGTCACCGGCGAAGTTTTCAATGGTATTCCCCCTGGCCAGCCCGAAATTCCCCGAGATCGTGAGGCCGAAGTTCACGTTTCGCAGGTAGTTCCTCCTGAGGGTCATGTTGTTCCCGGATGCGACAATGCCGTTGCAGGAGCGGGTGTCCCAGTCGCCCATGCTCCATCCCGACGGATCATCGATGGAATACAGGCTGCAGTCATCAATGGTTATATTATACACGGGCCCGTGCCAGCCGTGCGTTTCAAGGAACACGAGGGAATATCCCTCCGCGGGCCCGGCGTCAGGCCGTATCGTGAGGCCTTTGAACCGCCACCTGCACCCGGACTGGACATGCAGGCGCGACACGGTGGCGCCGGCATCCGCGATCACATTGATATACCCGGAATTAAAATAATCCTGAACAAGTATATTCCCATGATGGCCGCTTCGTAACACGATGGTGTCCCCCGCCTGTACCGGCGCTCCCGGATTTTTGACGTTCAGGGAAGCGAAGACCGAATACGGATGGACCGAGGGTTCCATTGTTTCGATTTTCCCGTTCTCGATAACTGCCTGGAACGTGGTCCAGGGGAGGTCCTCCGTTCCCGGGTTTGACATGCTCGCGCCCGGATGGGCCGGATTGACATAGAAGACGTTCCCGGCAATGACCGCTTCATCCGTATTTATCTCACCGGGACAGGTCGTTCCTTCATAGTAGGGATATATGTTCCGCAGTATTTGGATTGCCAGAAGATATCGCGGGAGCCGGGGCGCGTCCAGGCACGAGCAGGAATGCAGTGCAGCCATGCAGATAAAAAACGTAAATGCTCGCAGCAATCCCCGCTTCACGTAATTCCTTCGCCATAAGTTTTGCTCAGGGTATTGTTTCTACTGCGGGTTTTTTCTATTGTCAATAAATTTATATAACGCACATTACCGGGAAACGGTATTCTCCAGCGACCGCATTTCACGCGCCCCGTGCCGCGCGCGACGCGGGAGTGCGGAAACCCCGCAAAAAAAGGGCACCTGTTACAGTGCCCTTTTTTGATTCTCCATCACATTGACTGCCGGTAACGCCACGCGCGGGGATGCCGGCGTCATCGAAACGGGGCGGAAAGCAGCCGCGCCCCTACTGCATGACCGGCTGGTAGTAATCGTTGATGTCGATATACTTATCGACAGCGCTCGTTATCTTCTTGTCGCTGACCGTCACCTCCAGGACCATGCCCCGGTGCGTGTCCTCGTCGCTCTGGTCAAATATGAAATTGCCCAGCGAGTAGGCGATATATCCGCCGCCGTATGACGCAAGCGGCTGGACCACGTGCGGGTGATGGCCGACAACAAGGTGTGCCCCCCGGTCAATGCAATGCCGTGCCACCTCGATCTGGTCGCTATCAGGCTCTGTTTCATATTCATCGCCGAAATGGAGCGACACGACCACTACGTCCGCCAGGCTCTTTGCCTGCTCGATCGCGGGGTCCGCATACTCGGGATAATACCACGCGACCCCTGCCTTGGTGGGATCATCCTCCTCGACCCGCATTGTCGATTCCCGGCCGACAAGGGTAAAGGCAAGGTAGGCTATTGTTGTCCCCTTCACGTCGAATACCCTTGGGGCGTAGGCTTCGTTAAAGTCACCGCCGCCGATGCCGGCAATGCCGGCAGCTGACAGGCGCGAGAGGGAATCTTCGAACGCGGTCCGTCCATAATCAAAGGCATGGTTGTTGGCGACCGAAACCACGTCGATGCCGGCATAGGTCAGGCCGTCAATTGAGGCGGGATCCGCCTCAAATGCAATTTCAAAATATACCTGCATGGTTCCGGCATCGCTTATTACGCTTTCGAGGTTCGTAAACGCGAGATCAGCCCCGGCCAGGTAATCCGCCATGTATTGAAAGAGGAAACGGTAATCACCGTCCCCGTTATTGACAACGGACTTTTTGACTTTTCGATCCATCATGGTATCGCCGACGAACACGAGGGTCAGGGGATCGGGATCAATGGTCCCGGGGTCGCCAGCACCGGGATCGCCAGTACCGGGGTCGCCAGTACCGGGATCATCATCGCCGGCCCCGGGCGCAGGGGGGATAATCTCGCCGCCGCCGGAACTGTCACATGCCGACATGACGATACAGATACTGAATAGCAGTGCAAAAAACGCGGTCACACGTAACGTTTTCATATAACACCTCATATCATAATCTTCGCATCGCACGATCATAATGTCAATAGTATTAAGTCTGTTTGGACGGTAAATTATTGATCTGGAGCTTGATCAGATATAGGCACTTAAATTTTTTTTATATATTTATACCTATATTGAATAGAATTTACCATGACTCCATTATGTCTCCCTGTTGTTATGCAAGCAGACCGGGGGCAAACAAAATTTTAGTTGTTAATTATTACCTTCTTTCTTAATAATGACATGTTTTTTTGATAACCGGAGTCTCCCGGTATGCAAAAACGATCAGATCGACAACGAAAAAAGAATGAAAGCGCCGAAAAATAGACGGGTATATGTCATAGGGTACGGGGCGGCCACGCCGCTGGGCGCCACCTTCGAGAAATCCTGGGCCCGCGCCGTCAGGGGCGAGACCGGGTTCCGCAAGGTGACACGGTGCGAGGTCCATTCCGCGTGCGACGTCGTGGGCGAGATCCCCGACTGGGACCCGCGCGCGCTCGACTTCACCGACGAGAAGGAGATCTACCACTGGAACGCGGATTTCGTACTCCTCACCATGGCGGTCTGCCAGGAGGCGGTGCGGCACGCGGGCCTGGAGATCAACGCCGAGACCGGCCCCCGCACCGCGTGCCTGATCGGCTCCGCCCTGAACGGGTCCGACGCCTACCGCAAGGCGATGGACGGCTATATCAGCAGGGGCCCGTCGAAGGTGAGCCCCTACCTCCTGCCGAACCTGTGCGCGAACCTCCCCTCCGGCAAGGCGGGGATGCTCCTGGGCTTCACCGGCCCCGTGTTCGCCCCCGAGGGCGCGTGCGCGTCCGGCAACCACGCCATCGGCATCGGCGCGCGCATGATACGCGACGGTGACGCCGACTTTGTCCTCGCCGGCGGCGTGGACACCTGCGTGATTCCGGAGATCATCCACGGCTTCGAAAACATGAACGCGACCGTGAAGATAAAGCAGGGCGACCGCGCATACGACGACCCGGGCCAGGCCTCGCGGCCCTTCAGCATCGACCGGAAGGGGTTTGTCCTCTCCGAAGGCGCCGGGGTGATCGTCCTGGCGGCCGACGACATGGTCGCGGCGCACGGCCTCTCGCCGCGGGCAGAGGTGCTCGGCGTGGGATGGAACTCCGACGCCCACCACATTACCCGGCCGAACATGGAGACCATCATCCTCGCCATGAAAATGGCGATCGATGACGCCGGTCTCGTCCCGGGCGACATCCAGTACATCAACGCGCACGGCACGTCCACTCCCAAGGGCGATTCGACCGAGATCGAGTGCATCAAGCAGGTGTTCGGCACCCATGCCGGCAGGGTCCCGGTATCATCGAACAAATCGCAGATCGGGCACACCCTGGGGGGCGCGGCCGCGATCGAAGCGGCCTTCGCCATAGAGGGGATGCGGCAGGGAATCATACTCCCCACCATGAACCACGTGCCTGACCCGGCGCTCGCGGGGATCGACGTGGTCCCGAACGCTGCGCGGCGGCAGGCGCACGGGATCGTCCTCTCGAATGCCTTCGGCTTCGGCGGGACCAACTGCTGCGTCGTGTTCAGGGGGGTATAGCGTGAAGCCGAAGCCATTCAGGCCTGAGATATACGGGGACGACGGGCGGTTCGTGCGGGACGCGAATTCCGGCATGATCTGGCACCGGTGCCAGCACCGTACCCTGTACGCGGACACTGACCGCTCCGAGGTCGTGTACCATTCCAACTACCTGCGCTACTTCGAGCTCGGCAGGGCGTCACTCATGCGCGACGCCGCCTACCCCTACCGCGAGATCGAAGACAGCGGGTTCGTGTACCCGATCATCGACCTGGGAATTACCTTCTACAAGCCGCTCTACTACGACGACCTGATCTGGATCCATACCCGGCCCATAGAGCTCGAGCGGGTAAAGCTGAAATTCGATTACCTCATAACCCACGCGGAGTCCGGCGCGCTCATCTGCCGCGGGTTCACCAGGCACTGCGCCCTGAATAAAGCGGGTAAGCCGGTCGCGGTGGATGAGAAGACGGTCCACCTATGGAAGACCTTCCCGAAATAACCCGCGCACCGGTAACCATCCCGGTCCGCGAGTACCTCCGCGACCACGTGTTCCGCGGCCGCGCCGTGTTCCCGGCCGTCGAGGCGATGCAGGTGCTGGCGGCGGCCGCGGTATCAGCGAGCAAGGAACTCAATCCCCGCCGCATCAGCAACGCCGACTTTCCCCGCTTCCTCGACATCGGGACTGGTTCAACATCGCTTGAGGCGGAAACCGAAGCTTCAGTGAACACCGAAGGATCAGTTGCCGCGGCCCTGGTCACCGTCCGAAAAGCCGGCACGACCTCCATCACCCGAAAGCTTGTGCATGCCTCCTGCACCTTCAACGCGTCCGCCGGCCTGCCGCCGGCGCCGCCCCTCGATGCCGCCCTCGCACTTGACGGCATCTGCGCCAGCCCCGAGCCGGAACGAATTTACGGCCAGCTTGTTCCTTTCGGGCCCGCATACCGGAACATACGCTCGCTCCATGTCACGGGGAGCGGCGCCCTCGCCATCGTGAGCGGGGGTACCCCGGAGGCGCCCTCCGGGCCGCTCGGATCGCCCTTTCCGCTCGACGCCTCCTTCCATGCCGCCTGCGCGTGGGGGCAGCGGCATGCGGGCATCGTGGGGTTCCCGGTCCATATGGACACCAGGTACATCCATACGCCAACACGGGCCGGTGAAACCTACATCGCCAGGGTCGTTCCGAAGAAGCCGGCCGGTGAAACGCTCATGTTTGACATATTCATCTTTGATGAAAGCGGCGCCCTGTGCGAGGAGGTCCGCGGCCTCGGCATGAAGGACGTGAGCGGGAAGACGCTCCTGCCCCCGCCATGGATTATTGCCGGCGGCGAGGACCCGCTCGCCGCGCTCCGGCGGCGGTGCGCCGACCTGTGCGTGATCGAGCTTGTCACCGTGACAGGGGCCTGTGAAAAAATACTCTCCGCTCCTGAGCGGGAGCGGTCCGCATCCATGCGCGAGAAGCGCATGCGGAGCTTCTGCTCGGCGCGCCTCGCCCTGAAAACGCTCTCACGGCGTTTGTCCGGCAACGACATGACCACGCCCCCTGACGCCATTACGACCATGTCGCCTGACGGCCGTCCCCTCTGCCCGCGCACTGACGGAGGGGCTTCAATCTGCTGCACCGCCTCGCATGACTCGCGCTTCGCCATAGCGGCGGTGTCTGAAAAGCCGATCGGTATCGACGTGGAGGAGATAACCGGGCGTGTGTTAAAAGGACAGGGGCATTACATGAATGATGAAGAGATAGCCCTGGTCAGAGGTCATGCCCTCGGAGAGATGGAAGCATCGATACGGGTGTGGTCGGTAAAGGAGGCTGTCTCAAAAGCATCAGGCATGCACATCGTCGAGGCGTGGCGCCGCGCATCCGCCAGGGAGATCGGCCCGGAAAAAACGATCATCCTGGTTGACGGGAAGTCCCATGAGGCCCTCCATGCCGTGGTGGACGGGCACCTCGTCACCATTATAACACTCTGAGACAGATACTTCAATAAGAAGATATGTTAATTCACCGCTTTATTTGTTAACAGGAATTCCTTTACTGCCTTTAATTGAGAAGATGTTGCATTCAGGGTTATATAATTATTCCCTACCGTAAAGCGTATCTGATAATTTGCACAGTTCAATATCGCCTGCTGAATATCTTGCGTTAATATAATCTTGCCAGATAAATAGCCGGAATGCCCTATATTCACGACCGTATTAACATTGCCCTTCGAATCGGTATTTTCCTGCCTTCCGAAATGAGTGCTTGTAATAATGTTATTATCAAGCAATTTGACTTTAAAATTATTTGCATCGCATAGTACATACACGTCATTACCCAGAGGCTCGCCATGGTAATGGTAACCTACCATATCCCCTATTGCCGCTGAAAATTCGAAACTCACAGTCGGGTTAGAAATTTTTCCATTGACTATTTCTTTTTGATATATCACCCGCTGATTGTCGATCTTGCTATCAATGACCTTATGCCACATATCCGCGGTGACAACAGTGGCCTTTTTAAAAGGATCATTGCTGACAACCACTTTAAAGCCGCAGCCGGCAAAGAATAAAGACACAATCGGAATCCATAATAAACTCTTCATAATCCCCCCACCATAGATATGCAATTTTAATTTATTATTCCTTAGTATCACGTTTTAAAATATTTTTACAATAATTTTATTCGGGATATATAATATTTTTTACATAAATTATTTCTTGAAATTTCCTGCCCGCAATATCATACTGAAACACCATGAAATTAATCCTTATCATGATAATCGCCTACCTTGCCGGGTCGGTGAACTTCGCCATTCTCCTGTTCGGCTTCCTCGGCAAGGGGGACCCGCGCAAGAGCTACAGCGGCAACGCGGGCGTGACCAACGTATACCGGCAGGCCGGGCCGCCCTGGGCCGCGGCCGTGCTCCTGCTCGACGTGGGCAGGGCAGTCCTTGTCGCGCTGCTGGCGGACTACGCCCTCTCCCCGGGCCAGGTGACCTGGGCGGGGCTTGCCCTCATCATCGGAAACAGCTATCCCTGCTTCCACGGGTTCAGGGGCGGCAAGGGTGTGGCCAATTATCTCGGGTTTACCGCGGTCATCACCCCCGCGGGGGCGGCGGTTTCGGCGTTCGCGTGGGTGCTGGCGTACCTGTACCGGCGGGAGCCCTTCATCGCCTCGTTCGTGATGGTCGCGGTCCTGGCAATCAGCACAATCGCCGCGTGCGGGTACCGGCCCGGCGCCATTGCCGGCTCGGCGCTTACCATGCTCCTCATCATCTACAACCACCGGAAAAATATCAGAAGCCTGCTCGAAAGGAAAAAAGGGGTATCACCGATAGAGAAAGAGGGCGACTGAATCACCCCTCCTTTAAAATCTTTTCGCCTGAAGCAATGTTACACCCGGTGACGATGCGCTTCACGAGCCCTGCCAGCACGGTCCCCGGGCCGGATTCAATGAAGGTCGCGGCCCCGGCCTCGCGCGCGGCCCGCACCGATTTTTCCCACTGTACCGGGCTCGAGAGCTGGCGCACCAGCTTCTGCCGTATCATTGCCGGGTCGTCTTCCCTCATGCCGGTGACGTTGTCGATGAATTCGGCGCGCAGCGCGCGGAACTCGTACTCCGCGAGGAAACGGCCGAACTCCTCCGCCGCCGGCTTCATAAGCGACGAGTGAAACGGCGCTGACACGTTGAGGGCCACCGCCTTCGCGCTCCCGCTTTCATTTATAGCGCCCATCGCCCGGTTTACCGCGGCGGTCTCGCCGGAGATAACCACCTGCTGCGGGGAATTATAATTTGCGATCTCGATGACACCGTCCCGCGCGCACTCCGCTATGATTGACTCAAGCCATGCCCGGTCCGCACCGATGACCGCCGCCATGGTGCCCGGCGCGTTCTTTACCGCCTTTTCCATGAGCTCGCCGCGCTTCCGCACGATCCGCACCGCGTCCTTGAATTCTATCACCCCGGCGTGCGCCAGGGCGGCGTATTCCCCGAGTGAATGTCCCATGACCATGTCCGCCCGGTGCCCGCGCGCATCAAGCGCCATGCCGAAGGCGAGCCCCATGACGAGCAGGGCCGGCTGCGTATTGGAGGTGCGGGTCAGCTCCTGGTCGGGGCCATTGTCGATCAGCGCGCTCAGGGAAAAGCCGAGGAGGTAATCGGCGGCGCTGAAAATCTCCTTCTGCTCCGAGGTCATGGCCCCGAGTTTCGCCCGCATCCCCACCGACTGCGATCCCTGGCCCGGGAACATGTATACGGTTTTCCCTTCCATGGCGTCTCCCCCTAGTCCCGTTCTGTGTCAAACAGCTTCATGATTGCCTCGCGGTCATACTTCCCGGTCGACGTGGAGGGCATTTTTACCACGGTCCTGATCCTCCGGGGAAATGCGTACTGTTCAAGTACTTTCGACAGGACCAGCCGCACCTCGTCTTCCCAGAGGTCGGTCTCGATGACCGCGGCGATCTCCGTCCCCCGTCCCCTGTGTCCGCTCATGGAAACCAGGAACGCGTCGCGGACCTCCGGGATCTTTTTTATCTTTTCCTGCACCTCGTTTAAATCAACCCGTTTTCCTCCCACCTTGACCACGCCGTCCGCCCTGCCGAGCAGGGTGATGCGCCCGCCCCCCGCGGCCGCGGCGCGGTCGCCGGTGACGTAAAAGCCGTGCGCGTCCACCGGGAGGTCGGGCGACACGAAGGGCGACCTGACACAGAGGCGGTCGTGGCCTATTTTCCACTCGAGGCACTCGAACGGCTCGAGCAGGTCCCTGCCCGTGGCCGACGACTTGCAGGCAATGCCCCCCGTCTCGGTGGACCCATAGATCTCCTCAGGGCCCACGCCGGTCTGTCTGTAAAAGGCGGCGGCATCGTCTTGATCCAGCGGGCCCGCCGAGGAAAAGGCGAGCCTGAGCTTCGGCGCGATGAGCTCCGTGCCTTTCAGCACCCGGTAATGCACCGGCACGCTCACCAGGATGGTGACCGGCCTGTCTCTCAGGATCGCGGCGATTTCCCGGGGAAAGACATAGGTACCGGGCAAAACGGTCGAGGCCCCGAGGAAGGGCCCCATGACCGTATAGAGGAGCCCGTAGATATGATAGGGCGGCACGGTCGCCGCCACCAGGTCTTCCGCGCTGAAGCGGTATTTATCCGCCTGGTACGAGGCTTCGGCGAACAGGTTGACCGGCGTCTTCGACCATACCTTCGGTGCGCCGGTAGAGCCGCCGGTAAAAAGCTTCATGAATACCGCGTCCATGTCCCGGGCCGCGCCGGGTCGCCGGGCTGACCAGTCGCCGCGCGCCGGCGTCACCGCGGTCACGCCTGACGGCATGTCGAGCGGCCGATCAATGACGGCATGGCTGAAGCCGAGCGCGGAGCGGGCCTCTTCAAGCGCCTGCGGCGAAAGCGAATACGGGAGCACGAACACCGGCCCGCCCGCGAGCGATGCAAGAAGCGCGGCGGCGATGATCCCGTGGTCCTCTGTGCCGAGACAGACCGGCGCGCCGCCGGTTTCCGGCGCAGCAAATTGCCCGAGCAGGCCCGCCGCCATGGCGTAAACGTCTGCATAGCTATGGCCACCGGAGATGTATTCTTTCTTCGGCGCCCCGGGGCCGGACAGAAGCCGGCCGATCAATAGTTTAATGTCATCCATTACAAGTATTCGGGTACAGGAGTTTTATAATGGCAAGTAAAATTTTTATGAATACGGCAATGATTTTATGAAAGGATGGTTCTGTGAGGGACCCGCGTCGAAAGGAGCGCCCGGCACCATAGACAGTATCATCAATGAACCGGTCCCGCATCACTCCTTCGGCTCGAAATTCTTCCTGGCCCGCGCGAAGGTCGGCAGGTGCTTCATGAGATACCAGAGGCTCCACCGGTGCTGCCAGAGACGCTTCACGAACCGGTGACGCCACTCGGGGCTGGAATAGAAGCGCTTCACATGCTCATTATAGAGGTAGTCGAGGCGCTCACGGGACGCGATGCCATGCGGCACAAACACGAAGTTCAGGCAGTTCATCTGCTGCCAGTCGTTTTCGAGCACCCCCTCACTCTTTATGCCGTCCCAGATCGGCGCGCCGGGGAAGGGCGTGAACTTCGCCATGTTCATATCGTCAAGCCCGAGCGACATGACGAAATCGCTTGTCGCGCGTATCGATCCCTCGGTCTCGCCCGGGAGCCCCATCATGAAAAGCCCCTTGGCGCGCAGGCCGCTCTTCTTTATCCGCGCCACCGTGTCGCGCACCGCGTCAAGGGAAACGCCGGCCTTGTGCCGCCTGAGCATCTCCGGATCGGCGGACTCGATCCCCACCGACACCATCAGGCACCCGGCCTTTTTCAGCATGCCGAGCAAATCATCGTCAGCGTATCCGACACGGACGGCGCAGTTGAACTGTATCCCCAGGGGCCGTGAGATCAGGTGGCCGCACAGCTCCTCGATGCGGGCGCGGTTCAGGGTAAAGAGGTCGTCGTAGATATTGATATGGCGCACGCCGAACCTTGTGCGGAGGTGCTGCATGTGGTCGTAGATGTAGCCCGCCGAATTGTAACGGAACCCCTTTTTGAAAACCGACCGGTCGCAGTAGGAGCACTGGTAGGGACACCCGCGGCTCGTGATCATGGTGGCCCCCGGCGTTCTGGCATAGCTGAACAGGGGGAGGTTGTAGCCGCCGGGGAAGCCGGCGAGCTTCTCATACGCCGGGAAGGGGAGCGAGTCAAGATCCCTGACATGCTCCCGCGGCGGATTTGCAACGGCCCTGTCCCCCTCGCGCCACGCCAGCCCATCGATCGATTTGGGCGTGCGGCCGTCGGTCAGCTCCGACAGGGTGACCTCCCCCTCACCGAGGCAGAGGTAATCAATTTCAGCATGCCGTTCAAGGAGCGGGGCGCCCAGGGCGGATATGTGCACGCCGCCGAACACGGTGAGGACCTCCGGCCGGGATTCTTTTACCAGGGAGGCCATGCGGCAGCCGTCCAGAAACCCCGAGGTGGTTGCGGAAAAACCCACGAGGTCCGGCCCGAGGGCGAGTACCCGCGCGACATTCTCCTCCGCGCCGCGGGCGGCACCGGGCCCGAGGCAGTCGTGCACAAAAACCTCATGACCGTGCCGCTCCAGGAACGCCGCGATTGACAGGAGTCCGATCGGGGCCATCCGGTTTGCGACCGCCGCAAGGTCTTCTTTCCCCCTGATCCAGTTCGACCCGGCGGGATGTACAAGGACTATCCTCATGGGAGGCGCTCCCCTCTGCCGGCGGTTGTATAATGCTTTCTTTTACTGCGTGCCGGCCAGATATACTACCATGCTGTCAGCCTTGTTTCTTTTGCAAGGATAATTCCTGACGCCGGATACCGGCGGGGATATCTACTCGAGATTGAGCCTTGATTTCAGGAGCGCGGCGTATTTTTTCCCGACCGGGAGCGGGCTCTCGTCGCCGTCATTCAGGTAGGCGATATACTGCCCCCCTATATAGTACTGCAGCGCGGCGATACAGTGCATGTTCACGATATGCTGCCTGTGTATCCTCATGAACGAGTCCGCCGGCACGATGTCTTCGATTTTTTTCAGGATGACCGGCGTTTCTATTGTTCCGTCCGCCGTGTGTATGACGGAATTTTTCCCGTTCGACGAGACATACATGATGTCACGATATGGCAGAATGCAGTGACGTCCCCGCTCCCTGACCGGGAACCCGCCGGCGGTCGCCGCGGGGCCCTGCCGCCCGGCCGCGCGTTCTCTCAGGAACCTGTCAACCGAACGGTTGAAACGATCGGCGGTGAACGGCTTCAATAAATAGTCCGCCGCACCCACCTCGAAGGCGCGGAGCGCATACTCTTCGTACGCGGTGGTGACCACCAGGTAGGGGGCCTTCGCCAGCCCTTCAATCACCTGGATGCCAGACATGAGCGGAAGGCGGATGTCCAGGAACGCAAGGTCATAGTCGCCGTTCGATAATTTTCGAAGCGCCTCCTCGCCGCTTTTCGCGACCCCCGCGAGCTTGAGCTCGGGGCGGGCCGTCAGGTAATCCACCAGGAGCTCGCGGGCCGGCAGTTCATCCTCGATGATGAGCACGGAATATAGTTCGTCAGGAGCCATGTGCACACCCCGTTTCGGCGTCAGCCGTCACTGTCCCGCCGGCCGTGTACCGGAACGAGAGGCGCACCAGCAGGCCGCCCTCCCGCGCGTTCTCCACGTCAAGCGCAACGTCCGCGAAGTAGTGCGCGAGCCTCTTCCGTATGTTCCCGAGCGACCGGGAGAAGAGATGGCACCGCGGGTCGAGCCCGGGGCCGTTGTCCCGCACCACGACGCTGAGAACGCCGTCCCGGGACACCGCCGCAAGGCTGACCACGCCGTGGCCGGTGCCGCGCATCATCCCGTGCTTCAGCGCATTTTCCACAAGCGGCTGTATCGATAAGGGCGGAATCACGATTGCTGAAAAGTCGCCCCTCCGCTCCATGATCGCCGACACCGTATCGCTGAACCTGAGCTCCTCGAACTTGAGGTAATTCTCCACAAAGCGCCATTCCGTATCGAACGGCACCAGGGGATGGAACGAATGATCGAGCAGGAACCGGTAATTATCCGCGAGCATGATGACCGCCCGGTCCGCCCGGTCTGGGCTCCTTTTGATCAGCGAATGGACAGTATTGAGCGCGTTGAAAACAAAATGGGGGCTCATCCTCTTCTGGAGGAGGGTGTACCTGGCCTCGGCATTCTCACGGGCAAGCCGCTCCACCGCCGCCATGGTGCCCGTATAGCGCAGGGAAAGAAAAAACGACTGGGAAAAGATAAAGCCAAAGAGGCCGGCGGGGACCAGGTAGCCGGTCTGCATCACCATGTTGCTCTGAAGAAAGTCATTGATGACCGTGGCGAAGAGGATGATAAACCCCGCTATGAACGGCGCCGCCCCCTCCCTCTTCCGGTACCCGGCGCGCGCCAGGACCAGCAGCCCGTACAGGCAGACGCAGACAGAGAGGACCTGGAACGGCTGCAGGGAACGCGTGTAGCATCGCGGCGGTGCGGCAATGACGAGCGCGCACAGCGCGCCGCCGGCCGCGAGGGTGAAGACGAGCACCCTCCCGGAAAATTCCCCGGGGAAGAGGGAGCCGAGAAACAGGAAAAAAACCGGCACACCGGCGTAGAAAGTGATATACTCGGCGCCGATGATCGCGCCCCAGGGGAGCCAGGGAACAATGCGGAGGACAAAATATTCTCCGGTGACCATTATCCGCGCCGCAATCAGGAGGCAGAAGAGTCCGAAAAATAGAAACGACCGGTCGCATGTTCTCATGCTGAAGAGGACCAGGTGGTACATGCCCATGATGAAAATTGACCCGAACAGGAAAAAATCCGCGGCCAGCCGCTTTTCCCTCGCGTCACGGAGGAGTGCGGCAGGTCCAAGGTATATTTTTTCCCATGCGCCGCCCTTGCGGTGATAAAAGTTGGAGACCTGCAGCGCAATGCGGATCTCGTCATTTTCGGGGACGCACTCGATGATGTCGGGCCGGAACCCGGGGGCGGCGGTCGCGGCAGACTCACCGACCGTACCGCCGCGGCCCGCTGCCGTCCCGTTTATGAAGAGGGCGTATGCCGTGCCCAGGTCAGGCAGCTTCAGCGCCAGCCGCTTTTTGTCCCGTTCCCCGCAACCGGCGGGAAGCAGCACGTTCAGGACGTAGGTCGCGAACCCATCGCCGGTCAGCACGCGGCCGTTTTCGCGTCGCCCGTTCCATATCCCCGGCAGCGTGATACGCCCGGCCGGGACAATGCGGTCCTGTGGCCCGCTGTCCCGGAGGAGCCTACCCCAGTAAAACCCCCATTCGCCGGAGAGCGCAGCGGCCCCGTCCCGGGAAAAGTCCCAGCGGCGCAGATCGATTATCCCCCCCTTTGCAGCGGGCGCGCCGCCGGCCATACGACCGTCCGCGCACGCGGCACTCAGGAGCGTCACCGCCGCCAGGGGGAGGAACACCTTCACGGCAATCGCCATGATCCTGCCTTTCCGTTTATCTGTACCGCCCATAGAAATATTTCCCGCCATTTCATGCTGATGCCCTGTAGTAGCACATATGGAGGATAGCGTGACAAAATTTTTTTCGTTTCCTGTGAAACACGTATCATCGCCCCTCGGAAGGAGCACCGGCGGCGCATTGGTGAAAAAATACCGCTTTGCCAGATAAGTACTTGAAATAATAGTCAATACCGGCCATATTTCGCTCAATCCGGTAGAGCGGGGAGCCACCTGAGACACCCGCGGGCCGGAGTTTACAATTATTCATCAGGCGGAGAACACGTGCAGTACCTTGAGCTCATCCTGTCTTGCGCGGCAGCGGGCATTTCGCTGGCTGTTTTCGGCTACAACCTGTTGAAAAAACAGCGCGCAGCCGCGAATTACACGCTGGCCCTCGCCGGCATTACGTCAGCGGCCCTGTTTATAATAATGGCAATCGCCATGGCGGCCCCCGGTCTTATTCCAGCCGCGGCGGCGCGGAGGGCGGAACTATCGCTTCTCATGATCATCGCGGCGCTCTTCTTCTGCTTTGTCATGGTGTACCCGTACCTGAAACCGAAGACCATCGCGCTGACAGCCGCGGCCTGCCTGCCGGCGGCCGCAATCAGCGCGGTCGTTATTGTTACCGGCGCCGTCGTGACGGACCCTGACGGCGCGCTCGCGCTGGACGCCGGGTACCCCGTCTATTGCGCGGTCATTACCATCTACCTGGCGGCCGCGCTCGCCGTCACGGTGTTCAAGATTTTTGAATATGGGAACAGGGCGCTTCGGTACGACCTGACCTACCTCCTGGCCGGCATGGGAATTTTTTTCGCGGCGTTCCTCGCGGCCTCAATCTACTACCCGTACGAAGGGATTTCCGGGAGGTTCGCCGCCATCGGAACGCTCGTGGCATATCCCTCCACCCTTGTCATCATGAATTATGCCGCCATCGACGTAAAGACCATCGATATCAGGAAATTCTTCGCCACGGCGTTCTACTGGGTCATGCTGCTCGCGCTTCTCTTCGTCCCCGCTTTCCTGACGCTCACGTTCAACAGCACGGAATACCTCGAGGAGCCGGTACCCCCGCTCGCCGTGGCCGTGTCGTTGTTCGTCTATCTCTTCCTGGTTTTCAAATACCTCCGTCCCCGGCTTGAAATCCTCTCGATGCGGGGTTATCATTCGCTGGTGGCCCGCGTTGACGGGCTATTCAGCCAGCAGGCTTCGGGCGGCACGGGAACCGATACGGCCCAGGAAGATTACCTCCGCGCCCTGGTGAACGGCATTGCGGAAAAATTCGATATCAGCAGCGCACACCTGTATCTTTCCATGAACAATGACAAGAAGTTCTCGGTGACCCACGGCGTCGGGAGCAGGATCACCGACACGCAGATAACCCTGGCCGGTCCCCTCGCCGACCTCATAGGGCGGAACCCGGGCATCCTGTACAAGCCCTCGATCTATTCAGAGGAGAACTTCCGGCCCTACCGGGACGGCGTGAAGGATTACTTTGAGCGCAACCACGTGGAGGTCATCCTCCCCTTCCTGAACCCGGAGCGGCAGATCATCGGGTTCCTCACCCTCGGGCAGCTCGGGAAGAACAGGGCGTATTCCAAGGCGATGATCGAGGTGCTGGAACTGTACCGGATACAATTCCAGCAGCAGCTTGCCAACGCGCTTCTGCTTGAGCGGGTGCGGGCAGCCCAGGTCCTTGACCACGACCAGATGGTGGTAAGCAGCGTAAAAAAAAGGATAATGCCCCAGCGGATGGGCCAGCTGGAAAATTTCCGCATCGGCTCGTTTTACATCAACAATTCGCCGTACGGCGGAGATTATTTTGACTCGGTGCCGGTCGGCGACGGCGCGCTGGCCCTCTTCCTGTCGGATTCGTCATATTCCGGCATCGATTCCGCCATCATATTGCTGGAGCTGTACACGGTCCTCCACACGCCATCGAAGACGCACGACGCCCCGGACAGGATCCTCGGCGCCATGAACTGGGCCGTCGCCACCTCGCGGTTTTCCAGCAAATACGCGTCCGCGTACTGCGCCCTGCTGTCTCCCTCCGGTGTCGTCACCTACTCAAACGCGGCCTGCACGCCGCTTATCATGTATAACCCGATGGATAACTCATTCACCGCCTGCGACACCACCGGCGTTCCCGTGGGAGTCGACCGGGGCTCCAGGTACGAGTCGAAGACAATCCGGCTGGCGCCGGGCAGCATCGGCATCCTCTGCTCCGACGGCCTGATCTCCTCCATAAACCCGCAGGGACAGACCTACGGGCTCGACCGCGTCAGGAATGTCCTCAAGAGCGGCCGCAGCAGGGGCCCGTCTGAACTGGCCCGCATACTCTATGACGACCTGAACAGGTTCACCGGCGACAAGAAGCAGATCAACGACGTCAGCGTCATACTGTTCAGATACAAGTGAGGGACGGGGTGGAAGCTTCCTGGCAGGCGCTCGCGGCGGCGATCACAAAATACCGGAACATCCTGATCATTGTCAAGGGCTCGCCCGATCCGGACGCCATCGCATCATCATTTGCGATGAGCGTCATCTGCCGTGCGCTCGGCGTTTCCGCCACGATTGTCGCAGCGAAAAAGATCTCGCTCCCGGAAAACCGGGCCTTCGTGGACCTGCTCGGGATACCGCTGCACCTCTCGCCCGACTACCCGGACTACCGGCGCCATGACGCGTATATCGTCACCGATCACCAGTCGGCCGCACTGCCCGAAGCGAGGGTGACTCTCCCCTGCGCCGCGCACATCGACCACCATGATCCTCCCGAAGAAGAGACCCCGGCCGGGTTTACGCTGCGCAACACCGACGCCGGCTCAACCTGCACGATCATGGCATTCCTTGTGAGACAGATGTCCCCGGCGCCGGAACCGCAGGTGATGAGGATGCTGGCGACCGCGCTCATGTACGGTATTTACACCGATACCGACAAGTACTCCCGCGCAGGACAGATTGACTACGAAGCGATGGATTTTCTTTCACGGTATTCCGACCATGAGCTCTTCAACCGGATCAGCGCCACCCCTCTCTCCCCGGCGACGCTGCGGCTCCTGAAAACCGCGATCCAGAGCAAGGTGGCGTACAAGGACTGGCTGATAGCCGGGGCCGGGTATGTCGACGCCGCCGACAGGGACAGCATTGCGCTCATAGCGGACTTTCTCCTCAAGCGCGAGATGTACACGACGGTCATCGTATTCGCGGCAATCGAGGAAAGCGAGGGCCGCCATCTCACCCTGGACGCATCATTTCGCACCTCCAGCGAATCCATGAACCTTGACGGCATCATAAAGAGCATCACCCCCGAGGGGGGTGCGCGCAGATTCAAGGGCGCCTACCAGATTACCCTTGATTATATCGGCCACTGTCCCGACCGCGCGCTTCTCTGGAGCGTCATTTCTTCGGCAACGGTTGAGCTCCTGAAGCAGAGCAGGGACGACATCTACCTGACCGAGCTCAAGGGGTTTTACCACACCCTGAAAAAGAAGGTGCGGGACTATTTCTCCTGACGCCGGCCGGGCGTCCTGTATCAGAACAGGAGGGTAAAGTTGGCGCCCACCTCGAATGACACTATCTCCCTCTGGTACTCCTGGTTGTTCAGTGCCATGTTCAGCCAGCGCCGCTTCCTGTTCCGGTACTGCTCCACCGCCACCTTCGCGCTGAGCCCGCCCTGGATGTTCTTGTGAAGGTCGAGGGTGAGCTTGCTGCTTATCAGGTGAAGGTCATACGGCTCGGGCGACGCGGTGACCAGGTAGTCATACCGGTTGATCTTCATCGAATATTCAAGCGTGTAGATCGGGAACGCGGTGAGCCGGTAAAAGAGGGAAAAGAACTTGTATATCCACATCACGTCCGTCTCGAAAAGGAACTGAGAGGGTGTAGCCGTAGTCGCTATCGCGGTAGAAAAGGTTATACGGCATATTGTCGATGTATATCTGGTCCCTGAACGACCGGTTCAGGGGGTTGTATGATATAAAGAATTCGCTTACCTTCTTTTTTACCTCCACGCCAAACTCGATGGAGACGCTCGCCCGGTCGCGTTTGAAGCTGAGGCCGATGCGCGGCGCATGCACGTCCTCCTGTATGTTCTGCGTGACGAGCATGTTGGTATCGAACTTGTAGCCTGCCGTGAGGAACGCGGCATGGTAGGGCAATCCCTCCCTGTTCGGCCTGAAGATCCATGCACGAATGAGCTTCATCAGGTCAAAATTCAGGTTGACCTCAAAGCCCGCGGTGACCGTCTGGGCGGGGATCCCGTAGATGTTCTGGCGCTCGCAGATCTGGTGCAGCCCTGCATTGGACGTGATGGTCACCTTGCCGAGGTCGGCAGACCAGTTCGCAGTAAAATTATCAAGGAGCCGCAGATTATTGTTGTACTCCGAGGCGGTCGTTCCGTCCGCGAACAGGACGGGGACGTTCATGGTGGAGAAGACGTAATCGCGGCCCCTGGCATAGTTGCGCCTGCCGGTGAAAAAGCAGAAGGGAAAATAGCTGAACATGTTGAAGCCTGCGCTGGCCAGCCTGCCCACTGTCCGCGTGATGCCGTATTTTTCGTCATACGGGTCCTTCTGCTCCTTCTCGTAGGGGACATTGGTCTCCGTAAAATAGAGGGAGCGGTTATAGTTAAAGGAAAAGGTCCTGATGAAGTTCAGCAGCCTGACCTTGTGCAGGTAGACGGGGAGGTCGATGTTCGTGGAAACAAGCGTCCGGGCGTCCTTCGCCCTGCTGAACCCGTAGAGGGGAACATTCACGAGGTTATAATCGCGGAACCTGTTTTCAAAATACTGGATATCCACCTTACACCCCGGAGCGACATAGCCGAAATCGTTAAGTCCCGCGGAGAGGCTGTACGCCTTGTTCCGCTCGACGAACTTGCAATTCTTGCCGTACACGAAGGGAAAATGGTAGTCGCCGTTTATATTGTAGGAGATGTCCGTGTTGTTCACCGCCGACTTCCCGAGCCAGGTCACCACCTCTTCCGAGCCCGCCGCGATAGAAGGCCGCAGATAGAAGAAGCGGTGCAGGTATTCAAGGTTATAGCGGGCCTCGGTTCGCTGACGCTTTTCAATCTCCAGCACCGAGGCCACGGCCATCAGGTCCTCGATGCCCATCTGGTAGGACGTGCGCTTTATCTCTTCCTCTTTGAAAAGCATGTTGAAGAGGAATTCGCTGGTCCACCGCCCCCACAGGAACTTGTCTATCGTCTGCCGGTAGTGGACCACCGGCGCGTGGTTAAGCTGCATCCTGTTGCGCGTGATCTCGTAATTTGAAATCCGCTCGTTCAGCCTGTTCTTATACCTGTCATACTTATACATGAATTTGACGCTGGGAACGGCGTTCATGTTGGAAATGTAATCGGTCACCAGCACGACATTGTCCTTTGTCGTTGCGCCCCTTCGCGCCTCTTCCACTTCTTCATTCAGGCTGTCGGTGTCCGAGTCCTCCCGGATGTAGTCGATCTTCGTGCTCCAGTTCGGAAGGATGTTGAACGATGAAAACACCTGCTTCACGTTCTCCTCAATGTCCTGCGGCTTCAGGCCTATCGTGCTGAACTTTGCGCCGTGCCCCTTCTGCACATACTTGACGGTGAAGTCGGACATGACCGGCATTCCTTCCCTGGTGCGGTAGAACGGCTTGGTGATCTTTATTTCCCCTTCATACCAGTAGGCCGAGTCCTCCTGGACTTCCGGTTCGGAAAGGTACAGCTCGTCCACCCAGAGCGAGCCGGTGCTCGGGGGGGCGGATGAAAAGACCGCGATTTTCAGATACCGGATCCGCTTCAGGTCAGGGAGCCCCGCCATCTCGCTGGGGAACACGATGCCGCCGGAATTTTCCTGCAGGCGGATTTTCATCTCCTGCCACACCCGCGGAAATCCCATCGCCATCTTGTACACGAGGTAATCGGTATCGGAAGACCCTATGATCAGGGCGACATTGTCGCCGGGCGTGTAGGCCCTGACGTTCACCCAGGCGGAAAGGCTCTTGTAATTGCGGAAATCCATCGGCTTTGAAAAACGCCGGGTCGCGGACACGTGCGTGTACCCCGCGGGGATGAAATACTCAAGCTTCAGGGCCGTTTCACGCTCCGTCAGGAGCTCCTGGTTGCTCTTGACCCCGTACATGGCCTTGTACGCCTCCTTCATGACAAGGGAAAACGCCTCCCAGCGGTATTCATCGTCCTCGTAGTTATTGATCGCCATCACCTTCAGGTTGTCGGGGGACGCGGGGTTCGCATCGAGCTTTGTCTCCCGCCACTTGGTGGAGACGAACTTGATCGAATCGACAAAGAGCCGGCCGGCGACCCCGCCGGCCTTGGCGATAGAGACCCGCACCGCCTCCACCTCCTTCATCAGGTTTATCTCGCTCTGTGTCATCGTCGTCTGGTCGAAGTAGATGCGGGCAACTTTCCAGCCCTGATCGGTCGTCGGGAGGGGGAGTGCCGGCAGCGAATAGACATTTTCAACGACATCGAGGGAGCCGTTTCCGTTCAGGTCCTCGCTGGTGAGGACCCCGTCGCCCCGGGTGAGCCGCGTGAGGTCGATTCCGCCGCCGATCCTGGTGGCGGAATGCCCGGCCTCGTTGAAGGCGTAGCCGATGTCCTCCGACACGCCGGACTGGGGATCGTAATCGATGATCCCGTTGGCATTGATATCCTCGGTGTCAAGCACGCCGTCCCCGTCGGCGTCCTCGTCTATCTTCCCGACCTGCACGTTGAGGGAGGGTGCGGCCCCGCCGGAGGCGTGCTGATACCAGTACGAGATCTCGGCATACTGCGCGCCGGAGAGGTCCACCGCCTCCTTCCCGAGGGTACGCGTCACGGCGGACACGAAGTCGCCCGGGCCCGCCACGGGGTCATCAGAAAAATCAAAGACAAGCGACCACTGCGAGTCAAGGCTCACGGCAGAGTTCAGCACGTGGCCGGTCGCCACGTTAAAAGGGCCGGCCTTGATCGCGTAATCCACCTTCGGCGCGACGAGCGAGTACTCGATCCCCCGCAGCAGCGCCGGGCTCGCGGGATTTCTGAAGTAATAGTAGTTCAGGAGCGCGCGGTTCGTCGCCCCGGACGGCGGCGAGGAGAGGACCCAGTCCCGCTCGTACATGGAGAGGATCACCGCGTCCTCAGACGCTTCCATGTTGTCCACGAGGGCCTTGCCGAAGGTGTTCACGTTCCGGTAGCTTTTCGCGTATTCGGCGTACCCGTTTATTTCGACCGGCACCTCCTTCCTCTTTTCACGCGTAAAGATGTTGGCGACCTGCGCGAGCCGGCGGCCGTCAAGATGCAGCGCTGCGTCGCCTTCGAAAAAGATGTTCTGCGTCGGCTCATTCCCCTCGGTGGGGATCGTTTCGTCACCGCCGGAGCGCGAGTAGATCATGCTGCCGCCGACCTTCAGGTCCCGGCTGAACTCGTACTCCCCCCTGAACCCGCCGACGAACTCCTGCTGCTGCCCCTCCTGGGGAAGGTATTCATACCGTATTTCAATGACCGTCTGCTGACCGATGAGGGGGTTGCCCGAGTTGTTGAAGGTGATGTATCCCGCCGTGTAATCGACGGTGTAGAGGTTATCCGCGACCTTCCTCCCGTCAACCTTCACCACCACGCTGTTCGGTATGATGTTCAGGTGAGCGAGCTGGAAACTCCGCGCCTCTTTCATGTAATCCAGCTTGATCCGGTACCGCGAATAATCATACACGTTGGCGGGCTGGTGCTCGGTGTAGATCTGCCCGGCGGTCCCGTTTGCGAGGAGGAGCTCCTTGAACGGCTCGCGGTAGACAAACTCGATCACGCCGTTGGTATAATCCACTGAATACCGGCCCAGGCTCCTGATGTCGGCGTCGCGCATGATCCCGTTTTCCAGGAAGAAGCTTATGGCGAAATTATTGGGGAGTATATAGCGGTCCCCCATGCTGTAGAAGGAGCGGACCTCATAGAGGTCCTGCCTCGTGTGGTCCTGGCCGGGAACCGGGTCATCTTCAAGGGAGTAGCCGTATTTCAGAAAAACAAAATTTTTCCCCGCGAACGGGCCGCCGGGGTGCCGGCCGTCCCCCGGCGCGAGTACATAGGGATCGGTCGTCGCGCCCAGGAGGGTATAAAGGGCGAACACGCGCGCCTTGTCCGCCAGCGGCCTCGTGAACCTGATGAGGCCGGTGGTGAAATTGATGGTGTAGTCGGTCCCTGCCTGGAGCCTGTTATAAAAGCCGCCGTAGGTCGGCAGCTCGGTCGCATTCTGGTTGTTGTAGGGGTCCTGGTCGTCCATCCACAGCTCAAAGCCGGACGGGTTAATATTGACCGGCCTTCGCTCATAGTTGGCCGGGAAGGGAGGGGGCGGCGGCCCCAGGTTGATCCCATAGCGCAGCAGCGGCTCGATCTGGTAGTACACGCCCCTGACATACTGGAATTCCGACAGCTTGATATTGCCGGGCATGGAATTCCCGCGGAAGATCTCCATCTCCGTGGTCCCCTGGGTGACGCTCCCGAAGGCCCTGAACGTGAACCGGTTTTTCTGGAGGGTGAGATCGACCCCGAGTCCTTTCGCGGTGTTGTTGTCATAGACGGCGTATTTCGATCCCTGGAAGTTGATGTCTATCTCCCCGGCGTTCAGCTCGCGGATCAATTCGTCGTCGCGCAGCGCGCGGTATTTAAAGAGGTAATGGTTGTCTTTCTTCCGGCTGTCATGGTCGACATAAATCGTCATGCGGTCGCCGATCGTTCCCTCGATGTGCAGCTGGAGCTCCTGCTTCGGATGAAATCCCGACTTTATCAGCTGGGATTCCGCCTTGTCCATCTCGATCTGCTGGTACCTTTTTTTTGTAAAAAACGACTGGCCGTAGCTGAGCTCAAGGTTCAGGGAGCCATAGGTGATGATATTGACATCGCTGCTTTCGTACAGGGACAGGCGCTTCTCCCTGTTTTCAAGGTCCCGGTAGCGCGGGTAGAGAATGTAATCATCCCAGTCGCCGGGATGGTATGCAAGGGAATCGTAGGTATCGGCGAGGGTCTCATCATCCGACGGATCGGTCATGATGAGCGCCGGCTCCTCGGCCACGGCATTGTCGTCGATATAGTCGAGCAGCCTGTTACGAAAGCCCTGCTCCTTGGAATTGGCGATCACTATGGCGGTAAGCGTCCCAGCCATCAGCGCAAACCGTATATAGGTGGACAGCTGCTTTAGCATACCGCGGCACGGTGACCATTGCTATGATCACCATATCCTGCTCATGTATGGATATGGATTTATCGGAATGTTGCCGAGCCGTATTTCGTAGTGGCAGTGGTTCCCGGTGGCGTTGCCTGTCTGGCCCACATAGCCGATGACCTCGCCCTTCTTGACGCTCTGGCCGTGTGAGACGGCGACCCTCATGCAGTGCGCGTAGACCGATTCAAAACCGTACTTGTGCTGTATCCGGACCATCCATCCGTACCCGCCTCCCCAGCCGGCCGATACGATCACCCCCGGCGCCGTCGCCCGGATCTCCATGCCGCCGGGGGCCGCGATATCGATCCCCGAATGGAAGTCCCGCCCGTGTCCGAAGGGCGACCGCCGCCAGCCGAACAGGGACGTGATGTGCCCGGAATTCGGCACGAGGGACGGGGTGTCCCGAACCACCTTGCTCCGCACGTCAACGAAATTCTTGACGGTCTTGATCGTGTTCGTGGTGCAGACGATGTTCTTCTGCAGGTCCTTGATGGTGAAGATCTCCTCGGGAAGGATGTTCTGGAGCTTCTTCAGCTCGGCGTAGTCCTTCCGGTCGACCTCGTCGAGGTCCCATATCCGGTCAAGCTCCTCGGGGCCCGCGGTGAGCTCGTACAGCTCCTCCACGTCCGGCTTCATTTCATCGACCAGCTCGGACACGCTGTTGGTCAGCTTCTCGAACCGCAGCAGGTGCGAACGTATGTCCTCGTAGGTCATGAGGAGACGCTGCTCCTCGCGCTTCACCGCCGCGTTGCGGATCACCGCGTATGACGACGTCACCAGGACGACCAGGAACAGGAACAGGAAAAAGAGGATGGTGAATTTTGAAATCTGGAAATTGAATATCTTCTGCTCATTGTGCGGGATGAACATGACGGTCATCTTTTCATGGCCCTTCTCCACAAAGCTGTCCCACAGCTTCAGGAATTTCTTCCTGAAAAGATAATAGTTCTCGGTGAATTTAAGCCGGAACCTGCCATGGTATTGTTTGATCGTGATCTTCATATCCTTTCATATCCCGGAATGATGCATCGTAATCGATGCACCCAATATAATCAAGAAAATTTTGTCACCGCGACCGGCGCCGGTTCTCATGACCCGGTAAACGACGGCTTGCGCTTCTGGCTGAACGCGCCCACCGCTTCATACAGGTCGTTCGACGGGATGATACACGTGCTCAGCGCGGCGTTGAACATCAGGCTGTCATGCACCCGTGCAGCGAACATCTGGTTAAGCACCATCTTCGCCGCCCTTACGGCAAGAGGTGAATTGGCCGCGATCTCCCGGGCCATCTCCTCCGCCGCGTTCATGAGCCCGTCCCGGTCCTTGAATGTTTCATTGACAAGGTTGACCGCGAGGGCGCGTTTGGCGGAAATATTCTTCGCCGTGTAGGCCAGCTCGCGGGCAACACCCTGCCCCACGATGTTCGAGATCCGCTGGAGCACCCCCATGTCGGCCACGATCGCGACCGCGGCCTCGCGCAGGGAAAACTCCGCGTCATCCGTGCAGAGGCGTATGTCACAGGCGCAGATCATGTCGAGCCCCGCGCCGATGCACTTTCCGTGCACCGCCGCAATGACCGGCTTCCGGCACCGCTCGATGCAGGAGAGCCCCTCCTGCATCTTGAGGATCTTGCCGTAGAGGCTGAGCTTGGTCCCGCCCTTCTGCTCCTTTTCAGTCAGCTCCGGCAGCTCCGGTATTATTCCGATGAGGTCTATGCCGCCGCAGAAGATCGAGCCCTGTCCGGCGAGAATGACGGCGCGCACCTCATCATCCTCATCCAGCTCCTTCATGATCGGTATCAGCTCCGTCCACGCCGGCGCGTTCATCGCGTTCTTCTTTTCCGGCCTGTTCAGATACACCCACGCAATCGGCGGCTTCTTTTCAACCTGGTAAAATGTGTACGCCATTGTCATCACGCTCCTGGGCATCGCATTCCATGCAGCATGCGGTTTCATTCACTGCTCCGAACAGTACCCCCATAGGTATATCATCGGATCAGGACGAGTTGAAACTAAAAAGATCATGAAAATATGCAATAAAAAAACAACACTATTGTTAAATTTGTCATGTTATCCACAAAGTTATCCACAGTATCCACAGAAACTCTGGAAAAGCGGGTTTTTTTACGTTACAATTTTTCTGTGCCATCTTTATGTCGCATAAATATGCAGTGAGCGGTATACTATGCGACATAATTGATCATCCGCTGGAAAATTCAGCAGTTACTCTCAACCGCAAATTTTCAGAGATTCCACGCCGGTTCATACAGGATACAATATCGATGCGACCTGACCCGGCACAGGGAGCTATCCCGTTCTGTTTATAAATTGTGGATAACTTCATCATACACTGATATCGTCAGCGAACTCTTTTGGAGGGAAATCACTATCGCCGGAACAGCCGCCGTGCGCGCGTTCCCCCTGCGCTGCCTGGCCCGGGACGCGAATGATAGCAGCGTCCGCGCACTACGAACACCGTGTCAGTTCCCGGACCGTTCCGCACGGCCGGCACTCCACGCGCCTGCCGTGCCCGCTCACGATCGGAAAATCCGTTTGAGCGGGAGCATATCGCCGGGCCGCGTACCGGGCCGCACCCTCTTTTTTGGCCATTCCATAAAATAGTATTGATAAAATTCCAGCTGTATGTCACATACGGAAGTGCAGGAGCATGAGAGATGGGCAACAGGGCAATCGGCATAGCATCGGATCACGGCGGGTACGCGCTCAAGGAAGCGGTGAAGCGCCATTTCAGCGCTATGGAGTTCGATGATGTCGGGACGCACAGCGCCGAATCGTGCGATTACCCCGACTACGTCTCCCGGCTCTGCCGCAAGATACAGGACGGCACGCTCGAGAAAGGGATCGTCATCTGCGGTACCGGCATCGGCGCCGCGATAACGGCGAACAAGATGCGGGGCATCAGGGCAGCGCTCTGCTGCAACGAGTTCATGGCCGAGATGGCGAAGCGGCACAACAACGCCAATGTCCTGGCGCTGGGCGCCAGGGTGCTGGGCGACGAGCTCGCGATGCGGATCATCGCGACCTGGCTCGACGCCTCCTTTGAGGGCGGTCGCCACCAGAAAAGGATAGATAAAATTCACGGGCTTGAAACGACACCGTAGCGATACCGGCACGCGGCCATTGCGGCATATCAGAAAAAAAATAGATCCGGGGGAAGGCGCCATGCCTGAGACCAAAACGCGACTGCTCCTGACCATTGTGCTCTGCACCCTTATCCTGTCTCCCCGCCCCGATTCAAGCGGGACCATCGCGTTTACGCGCGTACCGAAAAAATCACTGCATAACGCCGTGGCCATGGCGGGACCCGGCGGCGGGGCGCTCTACACGGTAAAGGACCTCTCCTACCGAAAAGCAAGCGACCTCTTCATAACCGACATCGTGCTCTCGTTCAATACGCCGCCGTCACGCCTTGCGCGCGATGACGCCCGCCACTACCGCGTTACCCGGCGCGGCTACGATTTCGTGACAGGTGACGGCGCGCTCGGTAAAGGCTGCGCCGGCTTTTTCAAGAAAGAGCACGGCGTATCGGTGGAAACCACGCGCGCCGGGTGGCTCGGCTCCTGCGAAGACCTTGGCTCCTTTATGATCGAATTCAGGTTCAAGCCGTACGAGGTACGCGACGGGAGCATGCTCTTCTCGCGGGTCGGCTATTTTTCCGGGACGCGGAGGGGCATCGAGGTATTCATCGAGAACGGAACGGTCGTCGCGGGGCTGTACGGCATCTTCGACAAGCCCACCTCCGACCGCTATGACGTGGTGCTCCGGCGCGGCCGCCGCGTCGCAAAGATGAAATGGACGCATTTCAGCCTCAGCTTCGACCGTCTCAGCGGGAAGCTGACCAAGCTGGTTGACGGGCAGGAAGAGGAGGTCCGGTACGCGACGGAAAGCGGCGAGCCGTTCAACGGCGTGTACGCCCCGTCCTTCGGCTACCGCGGCGCCGACGGCAGGCTCCGCTGCCTTGACTCGCCGCCCGCCACGATCGGCGCGAACTTTTCAGGCTGCATCGATGAATTCAGGATATCCTACCGCCACTACGAGGACCTGGAGAAAACCACAGAGCTCGCCTACCGGAATTATCACTCTGTCGGAAGGATCGGCCGCATACCTTTTAACGTCGAGGGCGTCGTCACCAGCCCGGTCTACAGGTTCGAAGGGAGCGGCACCCAGGTACGGGATTTCAGGTGGAAGGAGGAGCTCGCCGAGGACACCTTCATCTGGATGGAATTCAGGATATCCGACCGCCTCTTCACGGAAAACGACACGGCCGTCAAATGGTACCGGGTGTCAAACAACCAGAAAAAGATATTCCTGGTGAAAAACGGCGAAGGTGAATATCTCCGCGGCAGGTATTACCAGTGGCGCGCCCACCTGGTCGCGTCCCCCGACGGCGCGCGCGCTCCCCGCATCTCCGGCATCGAGCTCGATTACCGGCCTGACCTTCCCCCCGCCCCGCCCCAGTTCGTGGAGGTCGCGGAGGCGGGCAACCGCAGCGTGACGCTCAAATGGAAAAAGAACGTCGACCATGATATCATGGGATACCGGATCTACTACGGCACCAGCCCCGGGAGGACCGACGGCATCATATCGACAGTCAACGGCGCCCGGATAACCAACGGTCCCGGCAACGAGGTCCGGGTGACGATTACCGACGACATCATCGAGGAAAACAGGAACCGGGAAAAACCGCGAAAGCTTTCGTACCCGTTTCTGCAGAACACGGTCCTCTATTATTTCTCCGTGAGCGCGTATGATTCCTACAAGCCGGACACCCCCTACAATCACGAGTCCGCGCTGTCAAAACCGGCCACGGCGCGGCCCTACGCGGGCACGGAGATCAGATAGCCGGGCCGCCGCCAAAAATCCATTGACTAATACCGTCCCTGTTACCTAATGGCAGGACAGAGGGCCGACGTGCGAAACCGGGGCCAGACATTACGGACAGCGGTATAACCTTCCATGAGCGACATCGACCTCAATATAAAAATCCCCGATGAAGTCAGTCCCGCCATACTGAACATCATTCAAAAATGCCGCGACCGCGGTTACGAATGCTACCTGGTCGGCGGGTCGGTCCGCGACCTGCTGCTCGGGCTCGACGTGTACGATTACGATTTCGCCACCGACGCGCACCCCGATGCGATCATGGGAATATTCCGGAAGTCGATCCCCACCGGCATCAAGCACGGCACCGTATCGATCATCATTGACCAGCGGCAGTTTGAAATCACGACCTATCGTTCGGACGGCACGTACAACGACGGCCGCCATCCCGATTCGGTCGCGTTTTCAAACGACCTCAAAACCGACATCGAGCGGCGCGACTTCACCATCAACGGGCTCGCATACGATCCGACAACCGGCGAGATCATCGACCATGTCAACGGCATCAGGGACCTCAGCGGCAGGATCATACGCACCATCGGCGATCCCGTGATGCGCTTTACCGAGGACGGGCTCAGGCCCATACGCGCCTGCCGCTTCGCCGCAAAGCTGGACTTCGAGATCGAGGAGGCCACGCTCCGGGCCATCCCGCAGACGCTGGAGGTGGTGCAGAAGGTCTCGAAGGAGCGCATACGCGACGAGCTCCTCAAGATCCTCGAAGCGGAAACGCCCTCCGTGGGCATCGAGTACCTCCGGAAGTCGGGGCTCCTGCGCGTCATCCTGCCGGAGCTCGCCGATTGCTACGAGGTATCGCAGAACCGGTACCATATATACGATGTCTACTACCACAGCGTCTACTCATGCGATGCCGCCCCGAAGGACAGCCCCATGATCAGGCTCGCGGCGCTCCTCCACGATATCGGCAAGATCCCCACCCGGCAACCGGGAGAGGACGGGGACTTCACCTTCTATAACCATGAAGTGGTGGGCGCAAAGATGGTCAAGCGGATCATGAAGCGCCTCAAGTTCTCGAACGAGCAGGTGGACATCGTCAACAACTTGATACTGAACCACATGTTCCACTATACCGACGAGTGGACCGACGGCGCCGTGCGCCGCTTCATCCGCAAGGTGGGCCTGGACAATATCGGCAACCTCTTCACCCTGCGCATGGCCGACCGCAAGGGGAACGGCGCGCGCAAGGGCCTCCCCGCTCCGATTGAGCGGCTCAAGACCAGGATCGACCGCGTCATCGAGGCGGAGAACGCCTTCTCGGTGCGGGACCTCAACATAGACGGGAACGACATCATGCAGGAATTCGGCCTGAAGCCCGGCCCGATTATCGGCCGTATCCTGAACGAGCTCCTCGAAACGGTGCTCGACAACCCCGAGCTGAATGAGCGGGATAAGCTGGTGGCCATGGCGCGAAAGTCCATTGAAGATAAGAACGGGCCCGCCGAATAAATATTAATTGCTTGACTGATTGGTTTTATCCCTAAATAATTAGCCCCGCCAAACGCAATCATAACCATATCCCTTTTATACATGACAAATGCATGGATGACATCAGCAACAGAAAGCTTATCTCGAGCAAGATAAACAAAGGCGAGCCCCTCAGGCTGTCGTTTAAATACGTAAACGAAAAAGTGCTGATGGTCCTCAACAGCGTCCTCTCGAAGCTGCTCTCTAAGAACGACCAGATCTATCTTCTGAATTCCGTTGTCACCATCCTCAGGGAGATCATAATCAACGCGCTCAAGGCCAACGCCAAGCGGACGTTTTTCATGAAATCCAACCTCAACATAAACGACGAGCATGATTACAAGAAGGGCATGGCCAAATTCAAGAAGAAGGTCGTCGGCGACTTCGATTCCATCGAGGCCGACCTGAAGCGGAGCGACCTCTACGTCCAGATATGTTTTGAGGCAGCCCCGGACATGATCCGGATATCGGTCTCGAACAATTCACCGGTTCTCCCGGTCGAGCTCGATCGCATCAATTTCAGGATCGACAAGGCCTTGAAGTACAACGACTTCTCCGAGGCATACTCGGAAATCGAAGACGACACCGAGGGTGCGGGACTCGGCATCGTTCTCACGATCCTGCTGCTGAAGAACATGGGCATCGACCCGCTGAGCTACCGGATCGAAAACGCGGGCAAGATCACCAGGACCTCGCTTGCCATCCCCTCCGTCCTGAAGCCGGGGGAGATCACGACAAAGGTCAAGCAGCATATACTCAAAGAGATCGAGGGTATCCCCACCTTTCCCGAGAACATCGTACACCTCCAGCGGCTCTGCCGCGACCCGGAATCATCAATCGACACTATCGTCAAGAAGCTGAAGATCGACCCGGCGCTTTCCACCGACGTGATCAAGCTGTCAAATTCGGCCGGCTTCGCGCCCGGGACGCGCATCGAGGACATCAAGTCCGCCGTGGTGATCATCGGGCTGAAAAACCTCGAGGCGATACTGGTGGCAAGCAACGCGCGTCGGATACTGAACGAGCGGTACAGCAGCTTCGAGACGATATGGGACCATTGCAACAAGGTCGCCTTCTACGCCTACAACATCGCGATATCCTACCGCCAGTCGGCCATCATAGAAAACGTTTACATGGCGGGGCTCCTTCACGACCTGGGGAAAATCATCCTCCTGGCCACGGACAAGAAGCTCGTCAGGAGAATCGCCGACCTCGTGGAAAACCGCAAGATAACGACCACCACCATGGAGGAGATATCCATCGGCATCAGCCATTCGAGCATCGGGGCGCTCATCTCGAAAAACTGGAACTTCCCGCCGTATCTCATCGAGGCGATACAGCACCACCACGCGCCCCTGAACTGCAGCGAGAAATATCGCGACGTGGTATATATCATTTATCTGGCGAACATGATGGTGGGGATAGACGACCGGAAGTATAATTTTTATTATATTGACGAGAGCGTTCTCGAGCGGTACGACCTCCTGGATACAGGCAGGTTCAACGAGCTCCACCAGCGGCTGAAAATACGGTACGAATCGACGAAGCAGAACTGAGCGGGCCGCGCCGCGGCGTCCCGCCTATCTCCCCCGCACGTCCTCTCTTCCGCGCGATTTTTCCGCCCTGTCAACCGTGACCCTGACGAACCATACCGGCGGCCGGGAGAGCCCATGCGCGGCGTAATAGTCGCCCCGCCTGGCGAGGTCGCCCAGGCGCACCGTTGCGATCCCGGGAAGATACTCCGCCGCGATGCCCTTGACCACCGGCTGCAGCGAAATCCCGTACGGGGAACCGGCGTCCTTCCGCACGGAGACCCCGATAGAAACCACCGTCCCGCTGCGCTGTGCGCTGATGAAATAATCCGTGAATTCCGGGCTGGGCGCCGCTACCCAGAAAGAGACCGCCCCGTCAGAAATGAGCGCCCTGCCGGCCGCCGCGGGATCCGCGGGCGCGCGGCCGCGGCCTTTTTTTGCCATCCGGCCGAGCAGGAGGCCCACGTTGCTTTCCAGCGGGTCCCGGTTAATGATGCGCTCCATCGTGTTCCGCCCGTAGGCGTCTTCCATGGTGTAGGGGGTTGCCGGCTCTTTTCTCTCGTTACTGATGATTTCCTCGATGAACGGCTTCGGCTTGCCGTAATAGCTCCGGGGCCCGCCTGCCTGGTAGAGCCCTTTTTTCCACGCGGCATCCGGAAACCGGGACCTGAACAACCTGCCGTTCTCCATATAGACCTCGACCGGCTCGCCGTCCGCGGCATACAGCCTCTGGTGGTAGGCCGCGTGCGCGTGCGTCCCTCCGCCGATCTCGGCAAGGCGGCCGAGCACCTCGCTGGTTTCACCCGGGACCCCGCCCAGGGAAAGCGCGTGGATGGTGATCCCCTTTTTCCTGGCCCGCGCGCCGAGCTCCTCCGCGGTCCGGGAAACGATCCCGGTATTGGATATGATAATCATCATCTTTGCCGCGTCGGGCCGCCACCTGACCGCGGTGAGCGAATGACGGAGCGATGCCACAAACGACTCCGTGCCCGCCCCGCCCGCCGGCTTCAGCCTGTCGAGCCCGTCCCTGACCGCCGCTATCGAATTGACCGATACCGACGCTGACGGGTGGCCCGTCCGGTCCGAGAAGGGGACCAGGTACACCCTGGTGTCCAGCCGCTGCGTATCGATGAGCGACGACGCCAGGTCCAGGACCGCCCCTTTTACGATGATCCAGTCGCTGTTCATCCGGTATGAGAGGTCGACAAGAAAGAGCAGGTCCATTCCGCTGCCGGCGCTCCCGCGCGGCCGCGTGGCATCTTTAAACAGCGCAAGCGCCTCTCCCGTCTCCCTGTCCGCAAGGGTATAGAGGTCTCCGGCCTCAACCCGCGACCGGGCAATCACCTTCCCGTGCCGGACTGAATAGAGCACGCTCTCCGACCGGAACCTGCCCTTAATTCGTGACAGGCTCCCCAGGATGAAGTGGTCAATACGCCGTGTTCTCCCTAAAAGGTCGAGGTCATCCTTTGTAATCACGTCCTGGGGCGACAGCTTCATACGCTCCAGGTCAAGGTCGATCTCCCGCGGCGAGGTGACATCAATGCTTTCCTTGGCAAGCAGTGACGAGAGCGCCACCAGCCTGGAATACTCGCCCCCGGTTGATTCAGGGAAGTCAGCGGAAGGATTGTTGATTTTATACGGCAGGATCGCCACCTCGGCCCGTACGGCGGTGGCGATCAAAAGGAACAGTGCGAGGGAAAGGGCCGTGCACGGGCCCAGCCCGCCGCCCCCTGATATCCACGACCGGCGGGGGGTCATTCATCGTGCCCCGGACAGGGTTCCACGGAGGGCGCGAACCGCTCCGACAGCTTGTCTTCACGGTCACGGTCATACCCGCGGCGGTGCGGGCAGGACCGATGGGACCGTCCATAAAATGAGCCGTGCCGCCGGTCCCCGTGATGAACGCGGCCGTCGTCCGACGGGCCGTGCGGGCCGCCGTACAGGCTGTCATGGCCGCGGCCGAAATCCGACGCGTCAAAAAATTCACGGGGCGCAATCACCTGGCCGCTCCCGCACCGGTATTCATGGTGCCGGCAGCCCCTGTGGCAGCGGCCGGCATAATGATGTTTTTCCATGAGGTAGGGGCAGGAGCGTCCCCGGTCCCTGGCGCTTGTATCGCCGTCCTTCGAGCAGGACGCGGCCATGACTGCCGCAAGGCACAGGGAAAAGGCGAAAGCGATGGCTGTTTTCACTGCTCCCTCCATCATCGTCACGGTGTTTCAGGCGCCGGTCTGAAGAGCGACGTGCCGTCGTAGAGAAACTTCTTCGCGCCCTGGAATTCCCCGCCCAGCCCCGACTGGACATAGCAGCCGCCGCCGATGCGCGCGTTGTCGGCAATGCGGCAGTCCTTGCCGATCAGGGTGATGCTCGAAAAAAGCGACTGGGGAAAATCAGAATTTTTTATGAATTCGACGCCGGACCCGATCCTGCACCCGATGCCGACATTCAGGTAGTTCGATTCAGGCGCGAGGTCGGTGCGTTCATCGATAATCGAGCGGACGACCCGCGCCCCGGCGCCGATACGGTTGTAGGGAAGGATAATGGAATCCTTGACCACCGCGTGGTCGCCGATTTCAACCCCCGGGTATATGATCGAATTCTCGACGGTCCCGTTGATCTTGCAGAAATCCGATACGAACGAGCGGACGATTTTGCCGTGCCGTCCCACGTGGGCCATGCCGCCGGCGGCGATCTGGCTCTTGATCATCTCCTCCCGGTACAGCATGCCGAATATCTCCTGGTTCCAGATGATCTCGCGGTTCAGGTCGTAATACTCGGGCACGTTTTTTATCGGCCAGTAGTACGCATCGAAGCTGCTCCTGGCTATCCCGGCGTTTATCATTATATTGATGATCATCTCGAAAAGGTTCGGGGCCTGCTGCTTATCCTTGATGGCGGCCTTCACCACGTTCAGGAGGGTCTTCTGGTCCGAAACGAGCAGGGTATGGGCCATGGAGGGCTTCCCGTCAAGGTTCAGCCGGAACAGGACCGCGCCCGTTTTGCGCGCCTTGTATTTTTTTATTATGGCGGGGAAATCTATTATCGAAGGGTTGTCCCCGTTATAGACGAGGTAATATTCAGTATTGCTTTCGAGAATGAGGTTGTAGCAGACCTTGATGTCCGAATACTCCCTGGTGATGACTTTGATGGGAGGAAACTTCATGTCACCGAACGGCCCGTACCGGTCCACGTACTGCTCAAGGTCGTCGTCAAGGTTGTTGTATATGATGGTGGTCCTGGCGCGCGAGGTGAAGGAGTTCCTGAGCGTGAAATCCACCACCCTGAACCTGCCGCCGAACGGGAGCATGTACCGGGACCTCGATTCATTCAGGGACAGGAGAAGGTCGTTCCTTGTTCCCGGGTAGGATATAATGGTAAAATCTTCCACTTATTGGCACCTGGTGGCAATATGACAGACGCATTGCCGAATTTTTCGCGGCCCGCATACCGTGACAGTACGATATAACTATATCGTCTCTTAAAAAATCAATAAAAAAATATAGTTTTACGAAGGGCCCTGCCGCGCAAGAGAAAAGCGACCCATGCCCACAATCATCCGTGGTCGCAGTAATTTATCTTGACAATGTAGAATTAACGCAGGTATATTTTCCTGGCAATGGATCAAAAGAAGAAAACATCGGACGACATGGTGCGCGTATCCGGCCTTACGAAGTTTTTCAGCGTCAGGAAGCCCGGCCTGTTCGAGCCACCCGGGACCATCAGGGCGGTCGACGGCGTCTCCTTTTCCATACCCCGCGGTACGACCCTGGGGATGGTGGGCGAAAGCGGGAGCGGCAAAACCACCGCCGCCCGCTCCATCCTCAGGCTGATCGAACCCGATGCCGGCGAAATCGTCATTAACGGGGAAAGCGTCAGCACCATGGGGAGGGACGGGCTCAGGGCGTTCAGGAAGAACATGCAGATCGTCTTCCAGGACCCCTACAGCTCACTCGATCCCCGGATGACGGTGGAAAAGATCGTCACCGAGCCGATCAGGATACACACCCCGATGAAGCAGCGCGATATCAATAAAAAATTCGAAGAGCTCGTGGGGCTCGTGGGGCTCGAGGCCGCTCACCGTGACCGGTATCCCCATGAATTCAGCGGCGGCCAGCGCCAGCGGATCGGCATTGCGCGGGCCCTCGCGCTGAATCCGAAGTTCATCATACTGGATGAGCCGGTTTCTGCCCTCGACATGTCGATCCAGGGACAGATATTGAACCTGCTGAAGGGGATCCAGGCATCAATGGGACTCACCTACCTCTTCGTGTCGCACGATCTCGCGGTCGTGGAGCACATGAGCGACCGGATAGCGGTGATGTACCTCGGGAAGATCGTCGAGGAGAGCCCGAAAAAAGGCCTTTACGCGCACCCGCTGCATCCCTACACGCACAGCCTCATGAAGTCGATCCCGGACAGGAAGGCGGTGAAGCACGGCTTCAGCGTCATCGCCGGGGAGATCCCGTCTCCGGAGTACCCCCCCTCCGGCTGTCATTTCCACCCGCGCTGCCCCCGCGCCATGGACCGGTGCAGGAGCGAATACCCGGTGATGCGGACCGTGAGGCAATCACGGGTCGCGTGCCACCTCTACTGAGGCGCGCATCATGAGGACCGCCCTGGCGCGCGCCGTACCGATTTGCCTCATCCTGGCACTTGCCGCACTCTTCACCGCAGGGGGCGTTGCGGTCGGAGACGAGGAGTTCAGCCGCCTGCAGTACCTGCTCCGCCTGGCAAAAAAGCCCCCGGAGGAAGCGGGCCCGAAGGACCGCATCTATTTCAAAAACGATATCGCCTACTGCACCGGATCGAGCTCCCTCGCCGTTGAAAACAACAGGGCCGCGGACAGTATGGCGGCCGGCGACTTTTCCGGCGCCGTCGGGACGCTGGAGTCCGCCCTCAAAAACTCGGCGCTTTTTTTCCCGTTCCGCTACAACCTGGGGACGTGCTATCTTCACCTGAACAACCTGAAAAAATCGATGCTCAACTTCAAAAAAGCCCAGGCCGTGGTCCCGGAATATGCCGGCACCTATCTCCTGATGGGATCGATTTACCAGCTCTGGTACCGGGACAACGAGGCGATCGACAGCTACCGCGAGGCGCTCAGGCGCAACAAGAACGAGCTCAACACCTATGTGCGGATCGGCGACCTCTTCTTCAACAGGAACCAGGTCCAGCTCGCGAAAAAATATTATGACCAGTGCCTGAGGATCGATCCCCGCTTCAACAACGGGCTCCTGGGGAGGGCGAAGGCCTATTTCAAGGAAGGGGAATACCACCGGGCGCTCGTGGTGCTGAAGTCGATAGATACCCGCCGGGAATACGACCGGGCGTACCACTTCTATTTCGCCGAATCGGCGTTCAAGCTCCAGGACTACCCCACGGCGAGCAGGCACTACGCCCTGCTGCTGGAGGCGAAAAACGACAGGTTTTTCCTCACCAACTCGGTCACCCTGATCCAGCACAAGCTTGACCTGAGCAACAGGTTCATAGAAAAATAACGGGCGCGCGGCTCCTCCCGCCGCGCCGTCAATCGATGATGAGCCGAGAAACTTCCACCCGGTAGAGGTTATGCACGTTGGTGAGCATGGTGCGGACGTTCTTTATCAGTTCGCGGTCCGTCGAGCGCTTCTGCACGTACCGGTCGATTTCATCAAGCTGCGCCAGGAGCTGCTGGGAAAGATCGTCGAGCCCCCGCGCGATGGACGCCGATGACGCGGCGCGGCCGCCCCGCTTGATCTTTTTCAGCTCCGCCTCGATCTGCTGCTGCATCAATTCGCGCTTTTCTTCCTCTTCCCTGATCGATTTGACCAGCTGCTCGGCGAGCAACGTGAAGTTTACCGGGTTCAGCAGCTCGAAATACTGCACCGCGAACCCGTTGTATGACAGCACGATCTGGGGGATCTCCCGCAGGCTGTAGCCGTCTGACAGGAGCTCCATGGTGGCGCGGTCGGTCAGGACCCTGTTCCGGACGGGGAGCCTGCCGAACGCTTCTCCCAGGTGGAGCGGGAACTCGATAATCTCGTCATTGATAATCTTAACGGTCTCGGTGAAGAGCTGCAGGTAGAGATGTATGTTCCTGTCCACGGTCCTCAGCGCATTATAGGCGATGATGTTCTGCTCGATCCGGTACGCGGCATCCGCCGCCTGCCGGGCGCCGGTAAAAAAAGCCACGATGTCCGTGTTCGACATCTTTGTTATTGTCCCGCCCTTTTCCTGTATTGTCACGGCGATGAGCAGCCTGATCCTGAGGTTGAGCTTTATGAGATCGTCGACGGTCAGCTCGTCATCCTGGCCGTGCCGTTCGGTGACGGCGATCCTCAGGATGGTCACCCGCTCCTTCTTCAACCCTTCAATCGACTGCATCCTCGGCTCGGCCGTCTGCGACTGGATCCCTTCAACGACCGGCGCCTCGTACTTGCGGAAGATGTTCACGACGAAGCCGTCGATTTCCTTCATCTCCTCAACCGGAAGTTTTTCCATGACCGGGATAATGTCCTTGGATATGCCGTATTCCTCCTTGAGGAGGGAGAGCAGGAAGAATGAAAATTCAATCGACCTGAGGTCCCCCAGTATCGTCAGGATGTCCCTCTGTATGCCCTTGTTCTTTATGACCAGCATGTCCCGGATCGAACGGATGGCTTCCTTGCTTCCCAGCTGTGCGAGGACCAGGCACGAGTAGATCCTGACCTTGATGCCCGGATCTTTCAGATACTCCTGGAGGAAGCGCATGAGCTGGCGCTTGTTATACGTCGTGCTGTGGGTCACGATGGCTACGATGGAGCGCACGATAATGTCCTTCGAGACGTCCTGCCCTGCCTTGTAAAAGAGCCCGTCGAGGTACTCGATGTCGGCGTCGAAGCCGCATCGGCCGATGCCGAGAACGGCAAGGCTCCGTATCGCCAGGCTCTGGTTCGACCCGATGATTCCCTTGAAGATCTGGGCGGCGGTGATGTTCCCGCTGATATCGCGCTCCAGCAGCGTGGTGAGCGCAGATTGCATGATCTCCGACTGCTCGGTGATATGGTTTTTAATGAACTCGAGGATCATGTTCAGGGAGCGCTGCTCGGTGAAGAGCGAAAGGAGCCGCAGCGCGTTTTTCCGGTCATCGGGGGTCCCGGCGGTCATCATGACCTCGATCTCGCCGAGCATGTAGGAGTAATTCAACGTCGACAGGGTGAGCACTGCGGCGTCGAAGATGTCCCTGTCGGTATACTTTTTCAGATAGTTGTAGATATTGACGAGCACCGACGAGGCCTCGTCGATCCGCAGCCTCCCGATTATCCTGCAAAGCCTTACGATGCGGTTCCTCAGGTAGAGCTTCTCGAAATTGAGGTCCTCCAGGCGCGAGGCCGAGTTTTCCCGCGACTTCCGGTCCCTGTCAAGCAGCGCTTCCATGAGGAGCGCCATGTCTTCGGTGCTCGTCCCCTCGACATAGGGGATCCGCTTTGCCATGCTCCCGATGATATGCTTGATCAGCGAGGGATCCTCATTGCGGAGGTACGTGGTGATCTCCTTTTTGAGCTCGGGCGAGCAGTAATGCAGGATGAACCTCCTGATGCGCTGGAAGCTCTCCGGGAGCCCTTTTTCGATGACGTCGGTTATCATGAATTCTTTCCGGTACGTCTCAAAATATGTTTCAAGGGTCACGACGATATAGTTGTACAGCTTGTCTTTCAGCAGGTTGAATGACCGGGTATCGACGGGCATGGCAAAGTAGCGTACGAATATGTCCACGATCATTTCGTTGAAGCGGTCGATCTCGGTCGATATCGCGATCAGGTTCCGGAACAGCTTGTCCGGGTCACGCAGGCGCTCCACGTTCTGATAAAGGGAATAGAGTGTCATACTCACCAGGTCGTCATCGTCCGACGTGAGGGCCTTCATCGTGTAGATGAGGTATTCGCGGTGGTTGCACGCGATCATCGCGCTGATAAAGGCGACCTTCACCCTGCCGGAATACCCGTCAAATTCATGGGTCATCTTCCCCAGCAGGACCCGTATCTCGAGGACGATCTTGTCCTCGCTGTCGGGCGAATAGGTGTAGAGGCGGTCATCATCGGTCTTCATGAGGCGCGCCTTGTCCGCCATGTCAGATGCGAGCTCGTAGATCGCGCGGTAGGCGGCGTAGCAGTAGGCCTCGTCCCCTTTTTTCAGGATGGCCTCGAACTGGGATATCGATTTAAAGGAGGACAGCGCCTCTATCGCCATCGACCGTATCAGCGGGTCGGGACGCTCGGCGTTTATTTTCGCTACCAGGAACGAGAGCACCTCCCCCGACCCGGCCCCGATCTTTTTCAGGACATTAAACGCCGAGGCCATGACCACCGGCGACGCCTGGCGTTCCTGGCCCTTCTCGATGAACCCGATTAAGTCGGCCGTGTTCCCGGGCGCACCGTGCCGCATCAGGTGACCGAGGATCATGACCTGCTCCTGCTCCGAGATGTTCTTGTTGAGCTGTGATACGAGCGCGGACGTCGCGTCCGGATACTCGAAGGCGGCAAGCGAGGCAATGGCGCTGTACCTGATGTCAGGGCCCTTCTCCATCTCCTTTATCAGGATGCTCTTCCCGATATCCGATTTCAGAATCGCGAGCACCTTGTGAAAGGCGAGCCGCTCGTACGGGACCAGTTTGAAGCTCCTGCTGATCTCGAGCTTGATGGTTTGTAAGAAACTTTTTTCCTCGGCCAATTCGCGTTCCTCGTACTCCGGTAGTGTCGAGACCGTCCACCCTCCCGCGCCGGTCCGCGCAGTCGGGTATAGGGTACCCATGTTCATCTGATAATTGCAATAAAAAAAAGACCGGGACCGTCCGCCCCGGTATATTTATCGTCACATATCATGATTTAATGTATAACGATTCCGGCCTTCCGCTCTTCTGCCCCTCCCGAATAATAGTTGACAGATATATCTCCAAAAAAGTCATATTCTATGTGCAAAAATAAATTTTTCTGGATTCGATAATGAAATTAATACCGGTTATCATGGCGGGCGGGGCGGGGACCAGGCTCTGGCCCCTTTCGCGGGACGACAAGCCCAAGCAGTTTCACAACCTCTCGGGGCAGGGGACCCTCCTCCAGGAGACCATCAAGAGGATGCTGCCGCTCGACCCCGAACAGGTCATCATCGTCACCTCCAAGAAGCATGAGCACCTCTCGCGGGAAGAGATCCGGAAGTCAGGGCTGAACGGGATCGTCCTTTCCGAGCCACGGCCGCGCAACACGGCGGCCGCGCTCTACTACGCCGCCCTCTACCTCGAGAAGCGTTTTGAAGATTCCATCATGATATCGCTCCCCGCCGACCACCATATTCTGGACAGGGACGGGTTCACCCGCATACTCCGCACGGGCATTCGCGAATCCGAGGCCGACCGCCTCGTCACCATCGGCATCAAACCGACGTACCCGGAAACCGGGTACGGGTATATCAAGGCGAAGGACGGCGACGGGCCGGTCCTGCCGATCGATACCTTTGTTGAAAAGCCGGACATCGAGCGGGCGCGGCGCTATTTCGAGTCGGGAAAATACTTCTGGAACAGCGGAATATTCGTCTGGAAGACATCGGTGATACTGCGGCAGTACCGCACGCTCCTCCCGGCCCTCGTCGAGGCCTTCAGGCCGCTGGCGGCCCTGGCCCCGGAGGAGATCGCATCCAACGACGGCCGGTCGTGGGAAATCAAGAAAACAATCTTCGACACGGTAGAAGCGGTCTCCATTGATTACGGGATCATGGAGCGCGCTGAAAACAGGGTGGTGATCCCGGGCGATTTCGGCTGGACCGACCTCGGCAGCTGGAAATCGATCGACGAGATACTGCCTGCCGACGCCAGCAGCAACCGGTCGCCGGAAAAAGACCGGGCGATTTTCCTCAACTCGGACAACTGCTCGGTGTTCACCGAAAGCAAGCGCGTCAGCGTCGTCGGCCTTTCCAATATCGTCGTCGTCGAGGCGGGCAACGAGATACTGGTGATCAACAAGGATTCCTCTCAGGACGTAAAAAAAATAGTGGAGCTGATTAAATAAGCCTTCTCCGGAAAAAGGAAAACCCGCCGCTGGCGCGCCGGGTTTTTCGATTGAGACGAAACTCCAGAGTTATTGCGCTATGCCTTCTTGATCTTGCGGTCCAGCGTAACCGCCTCCTCACCCTCGCGGTCCACGAGGTCCGACACGTCCGGGTTATGCCGGAACCGCAGCACGTTCAGCATGAATATCTCCAGCTTGTTCACGATCCCCGGGGGAAGGATATCGCCGTCGATCTCCACCGAGATGACCGGGAACCGGCGCTCGCGCGACCAGGGGGTGATGAGCCCCTCGATGACCCTGCCGATCAGGCACGCGAACGGCGAAATGTTCACGATGCCGGAAAAATCATCCATCATGGCCGTTGCCGCGACGCCGCTCGATATTGAAATTTCAGAATACAGCTCGTCGCTCACGAAATGCTTCCCGGCGTTGTCCATGATCTGCTCCATGTCATGCGGCGTTTTCGGGAGAAGGCCGGTCACGCCGAGGGCCTTCTTGACCTTGTGCTCGACGCTGTGCTTGTACTTTTCCTCCAGCTTCCACATGATGAGTTCGCGCAGCTCCTTCGAAAAAGGCTTTTTATACCAGGGCAGGAGCCCGAGCCGCTTCTGGATGTCGTGCTTCCTCGTGTAGTCGCAGTAATATATCCACTCGGTGATGCCCGACACCTTGGCGATGATGCCGCGGGCGCTGAACATGCGGATCAGCTCGTCCACGGCGAAATCGTCCCGCCGCACGAATATCTCGCCCACGATCAGGACCTTGGGCGTGTCCTCGACCCTGCGCCTCAGCGGGATCTTCGCGATCTCCGCGGCGATCCGCGCAAGGCTGGGGACCACCTGGTCGATGTCCTTCTCGGTGACGTCGATCAGCTCCTGCCACAGCTCGTCGTACTTGGCGATGGCCGTGACGGGATCGACGGCGCAGGTGCGGAGCGACGTCTCGATGTCCTTCATGTAATCGGCGACCACGAGGCCCCACCAGGCGCTCTTGCTGAAATGCGGTCCCAGCTCGTTGTAGGAATTGTCCGAATCCAGGGTCACCACCACGACGTTGTCAAGCCGCATGTCCTTGAACAAATTCTCGTAAAAGACGAAATACTGGCCGGTGCGGCACGGCCCGGTGGTGGTGGGCACAAAGAGGCAATATATATCGTCCCTGTTGTACTTGTCCGAGGAAAAATAACGGAGGGCGGCCCCCAGCACCAGCTGCGAAGGAAGACATTCCTTGCCGGACATGTGGTTGCGCGCCATCTGCAGCGTGTAGGTATCGGGCAGCGGCATGGCCTCCGCGGTGATGCCCGCGGCCCTGAGCGACGCCGACAGAAGCTCCGTGGAGAGGCGGCCCATGTTCGAGAGGAGCATCTTCACCCGCTTGTTGCCGAAGATCTCTATCTTCCGGTTGTTCTTTATGTCCATCAGGTGGAGCGGATCCACGCCGTTGTTGATGAAGCGCAGGCCGTTGTCGTAGCGCTCCTCGCGGATCTGGTCGAGCTTGGACCGGTACCCCTCGATGATGTCCAGGAAGGCCTCGACCCTGGTGTCGACCCCGGCATCGGCCGAATGGGAATCCAGCTCCAGGACCAGGAACGGCTTGGTGCCCATGATCCACTTCACGTAATGGAGCATGAACGAGTCGGGCGCGCAGGAAAAGTTGGTAATATAAGTCACGAAGATATTCGGCTCGTCCTTTAAAAGCACGCTCGCCTTCATGTCCTGCTGGCCGTAGTACCAGTACATGTTGTCAAAGATCTGCGCCTGCTCAAAGGGAAGCATGTCAAAGGGAATGACGGAATACCCGCGGGTCGTGAACTTCAGGGGAATGCCCATGTTGGCGTCGCGGGTAAAGGCGTTATAGGGCCTTCCCAGGACGGCGATGACCGGGTGGTCGGCGGCCCGCGCCATCTCAAACGCCTCCCTGCCCATCTCCCGGTACCTGTTCCAGAATTCTTCCTGTTTGTCGCAGCCGACGTCGAAGGCCTGCCGCACCTCGCGTTCGGGAATGCCCAGAGCTTCGCCCATGCCGATGAATCCCTCCACGGCCTTCTCGATGCCGAACTTGAAGCTCACGATCGGCGCGAGGAATCTTTTGCTCGTCGATTTCCGGGAAGGCCTTCATGATATAATAGGGCAGCGACTGCGTGATGGGACAGAAGTTGGCATGCACGTCGTCGACGTAGCTCTCCAGGTCCCTGAAATGGGGGACGAATATGTAATCCAGGCCCGCGTCCAGGATGTCCTGGACCGCCCCGTGCGCGATCTCCGCCGGGAAGCAGTACGAGCCCTCGGTGCGGGCCACGCCGTCATGGGATATCTCCTCGGACAGCCGCACCTCGATCCCCAGCGTATGGAAAAACCAGGAGTAGAGGGGCCACAGCGTATAGACGGAAAAGGCCTTGGGCACTCCGACCGTGAAATCGCGCTTTTTGACGAATTCTTCCTTCGGCGGCGCGCTCTCAACGAACATGAGCTGTTCGCGCTTTTCTATGTAGTTGTATACCGTCGATTCATCGATCTTTTTCTTCTTCCGCATGTTGGCGTACTTGTTGCAGCGGCCGCCGAACATGTACTTGTGGCCGTTCACGTTCAGGACGCGTATCGGGCACTCGTTGTCGCACGCCTTGCAGGTGAACTCGCGCTCGTACACGATCTTCGTGCCGAGGATCTCGTCCATGTCATAGCGGCCCTTCTCAATAATCCCGTCATGCAGCTTCTGCTTTGCCAGTATCCCGACGCCGAAGCAGCCAAGGAGCTCGGGATCGGGGGGTATGGTGATGTTCTTGTCCAGTGAGCATGGCGAAGGCCAGGGGGACCGCCTTGTTCAGCGCGACGCCGCCCTGGAGGACGATATTGTTCCCGATGGTGCGGTTGCCCACCACCCGGTTCAGGTAATTGGAAACGATCGAGGTGATGATGCCCGCGGTGATGTCCTCGCGGGACGCCCCGAGCTGGATCGCCTTGCGGATGTCGGAATTGATGAAGGCCGAGCACTGCTCGCCGAACTTAAGCGGGCCCTTCGCGCGGACGGCGATGTCGCCGATGTCGCGCACGTCGGTGATATTGAGGTCTCCGGAGGCCGATTCCTCGAGGAAGGAGCCGGTGCCCGCCGAGCAGGCCTCGTTCATGGCGTAGTCGATGGGGACCTTATTTTTCAAGAGCGCGTACTTCGCGTCCTGGCCGCCGATCTCGAATATGGTGTCGATGTCCGGCTTGAAGTAGGTGGTGCCCACCGCGTGGGCGATGATCTCGTTGTACACGGCCGGCGTTTCGAGGAAGACGCCCAGTATCTCCCGCGACGAACCGGTGGTTGAAGCGAGGGTAATGTTGATCTTCGCGTCGCCGATCTGCTGCGCGAGCTGCTTTTTCACCTCCACCAGGCACTCTTTCAGGGCGTTCACCGGGTCCCCGTGGGTCCGGCCGTAGTGGGAGGCCACGATTTCGTCGGTATCGATGTCGATAAGGGCCACCTTGGTGGTGGTGGAGCCGCCGTCCACGCCGAGTATGTACTCGCCGCCCGGCTTCGCGACGCCCCGCTTTGCCTTCAGGTAATTCACCCTGCCCGCGGCGCTCTCCAGGCCCTGGTAGCGTGGGAACTCTATCTTCTGCGGCTTGAACAGGGAACCGAGCCCGGGAAACGGGCTCCCCGAGGAACCGGCCAGGCTGGCCGCCCCGTAAGCCTCGAAAAAGGACGCCTCCTCCGGTACGAGGAACTCGATGTCGGGCAGCTTTTCCTGCACGAACCGGATGATGTACCTGTTCCGGGTAACGCCGCCGGCAAGGAGTACCCTGCCGCTCCTGATCCGCGCGCGCTTGAGGAAATCGGTCACCTTGGTGGCCATGACGTCCGAGAGGGAGAGCACGATATCGGCCTTGGTGGCCTCCCCCTTGTTGAGCTTGTGGGTACAGTCGCTCTTCATGAAGACCGAGCACCGCGATGACATGTGGCACACCTTCGCCGTTTCGGGCAGGCGGTCAACATCGCCGAGCCGGAGGTCCATCCTGCCGAGCTGCTGCTTGAAAAACTCGCCGGTGCCCGACGCGCACTTGTTCCCCGCGAAGCTGGTGATGATCCTGCCGTTTTCATCGATCGTGTAAACGACAAAATTTTCACCGCCCAGAGACACGACGGCATCGACCTTGAGATTGAGCCGCTTCAGGGCCTCCTCTATGCAGATCGATTCCACCACGTTGTTCATGTTCAGGAGGTAGCGGCCTTCCGTGCCGGTGACAAGGGAGGGGACCCCGGCCGGCAGATTTTTATCCATGAGGACGCCCCTCAGGGTTTCGATAAAATTACCCTCGTGGGCCACGTTTGTTGTCCACAGTATACGCCCGTCCTCAAGGAGCACGGCTTTAATGCTTGAAGACCCTATATTGACACCAAGACTTTGCATGGGATATTCCTCCTCGTAGTCACGTCGGCATTGTAAAGGGGAAGTACAGCCTGTATGCGCCCTTTTGAAAAAAATTAATGTGCTATTGCCTGTAAAATAAGCAATTCCAGATTTATGCCCATAAATATCTCAGTATTTTTTTTGTCCATAAAGTTTTCAATAATATTTCCATTTCCACCTTATATAAAATTTTCCCGGCTGTCCGGCCGGTTCCATATGCCGCCATACTACCCGGGCATCGGGCGGTTTTCCCAATTTTGAAATATGATGAATAATTACTGGAATTTTTTTTATAAATATGCCACCTTTGGCACATGCTCTAGCTATCATGCATAGTATGTCGCCTACTTTTCCGGGAGGCGGATACCAGCGCACGCCAGCGGGATACTGTTTACAAGGGACGGCCAATGGGGAAAAAAATTCTGCTCGTCGAGGACGAGAAGACAACGATCCTGATCCTGAAAAGATTTATCGGCGAAATGGGGCACTCCGTCATCACATCAGTTCCCACCGGCGAAGAAGCGATCCGTGAAGCGCTGCACGCCGGACCCGATCTTATCATCATGGACATCGTGCTGGGGGGAAAAATCGACGGCATCGACGCGGCGCGGCAGATAAACGAAACCAGCAGCGTACCGGTCATTTACATAACGTCAGCCTCCGACGACGCCACGCTGAAGCGGGCGCTTACGACCAACCCTGCCGGGTTCATCGTCAAACCGGTGGATAAAAAGGAATTAAAATCCGCCATCGACCTGGCTATCCTCCGCCATGAAATGGAAGACCGCCTCAAGGAAAGCGAGCTCAGGTTCTTCACCATACTCAACAGCATCGGCGACGCCGTGTTCGTCATGGATTCCGCAGACCAGATCACCTATATCAACCCGATCGCGGAGAAGATAACCGAGCTCACCATCGACAGGCTTATCGGGAAAAAATTCACCGAGGTCATGAACATAAAGTACAACGGCCTCCACGACAACATGATCACGGGCCCGGATACCATTCATTACAACTACTTCGTTTCGCCGAGCGGCAAACACGTGCCGATCGACTTCAGCCTGTCCCCCATCAGCGACATCAACGGCGAGAAATCAGGGTCCGTCATCATCCTCCGGGACGACACGGAGCGGGTCAGGTCGGAGACCAAGCTGAAAGAGAGCTACCTCCAGATCAAGAAATCGATCAGCGGCGTCATCCAGGCAATGGCGCAGACCCTTGAAACGCGGGACCCCTACACCGCCGGCCACCAGCGCAAGGTCGCGGACATCGCCAGGGCCATCGCGACCGAGATGGGCCTCCCGGAGCAGCAGGTGGAAGGGATATTCATGGCCGGCACCATCCACGACCTTGGCAAGATATGCATCCCGACGGAGATATTAAGCAAGCCGGGAAGGCTGTCCTCGATCGAATTCGAGCTTATACAGACACACCCGCAGATCGGCTTTGACATACTGAAAACGATCGAATTCCCCTGGCCCCTGGCCGAGATGGTGTACCAGCACCACGAGTGGGTGAACGGGTCCGGCTATCCCCGCGGTCTTGTCGGCGACCACATCCTCCTGGGGGCCCGCATCCTCTGCGTCGCGGACGTGGTGGAAGCCATGGCCTCGGACAGGCCGTACCGCGCCGCCCTCGGGATCGACGCCGCGCTCTCCGAGATCACCGCCAAGATGGGCGTGCTTTTCGACAGGGAGATCGTGAAAATATGCATTAAAATTTTCAGGGAAAAGAAATACCGGATGGCATAGCGGGACCCGCGCAGCGGGGCCCTATCGCGGCGGGACCAGGCGGAACGTCATGATCTTCGTATCGATCCCGTCGTTGTCCCGGGCCTCGCCAATGAACTCCCACCCGCGCTTGGCGTAGTATCGCCCGAGATATTCCATCCCCGACTGCCCGAGAAACAGGTTCACGCTGAAAAACCCGAGCTCACGCGCGCGCGCAATGACCGCCCGCACCAGGGCATGCCCCGTGCCGCGGTTGCGGCATTCAGGCACCACGTAAAGCGAGGAGAGCCACGGGTTGAGGTCTTTTCTCGACCAGAGGTCGTCCAGTTTCAGGGTCACCATGCCGGCGGGACGCCCCTCCGCCATTGCCACGAAGCTCTGCGGCAGCGAATCGTCCTTCGTGCGTGCGAGAAAGGCGTGCAGCACAAGGCTGTAGTCCATGGAACGGTGCCGGTACCATTCGTTGTAGGACCATCGCGCCAGGACGGGGCCCAGCTCGGGCGCCAGATGCAGCGGTTTTATTTCCATTGCGGTATGCTGTCAATGCAGAGCGTGCCAAGTATGGCGCACTATCCCGGAAAAGTCAAGTTTTGAATCTCACCGAAGGCAGATTCCACAGCTCCGCATACTGCAGCGGGACATCATTCTTACAGGAGGGGCGCGCGGCAGCACACTTTGTCACGGGGCACTACCGGTTTCATCCTTTTTTATTCTATAAGTCCTTGACATTTTAATGAGTTTCTGATAGAAACTTTAATAGAGAAAATTATTCCGCTCAAGCGGCCGCATCATCTCCGGCAAAGCGGAAATCAAACCAGGGGGTTTTATAATGGCAACATATTACAGGAAAATCAAGGGGAAAAATTACGATAAAGACATCCTCACTGCCGCCGAAAAGGCCGTCAAGGGACGGGGCGACGGACGCATATCGTTGAGCGACGCGAAAAAAATACTCGGCATGGTCAAGGACTCCAGCGGGTATACAGATGTTGAAAAGAGGACCATGCAGTATGTCCGCGATAAATTCGATTTCACGCCGGAATCCGACAAATGGTTCCGCACTGAAATACGAACATGGGCCGCTAAAAAAAGCACCGGCGCAAAAACCATAAAAAAGGCCGCACCAAAAAAAAAAATAGCAGGTGCTGTTAGCAAACCCGCCGCTGCCCCTTTCCGCGAGGAACAATACGCGGGCGGCGCTGCGGTACCTCAGCCGTCAAAAAGGCCGGAAAAGCCCTCCGGCACAATGAGCCTGATGATGAGGATACTCCTCGGTATCCTCATCATAGCCATACTCCTTATAATCGCCATGGTTGTATCGCCTACCTGCAGGGAACAGGTAAAAGGAAGGTTCTGTCCGTCAGTGGCGCCCCAGCAGGAGCAGGCCGGCGTCCCTGAAGAGACACTGCCTGAGATGAAACAGCCTGCGGCAGCGCCCGCTGTCGAACAGAAGCCCGCCGTGCCAGTGGAAGAAGGCGACGTTTACATCGTCCAGGTGAAAGATGACCTGGTGACAATAAGCGAAAAAAAGCTGGGCGATTCAAAAAGATGGATAGACATATTCAACGCCAACCGGGACATCATACAAAGCCCGACCCTGATATTTCCGGGCCAAAAGCTGAAACTGCCCCAGGCACAGGACGCCGCGAAGTGACCCCCGGGGCGGCAGTGTAAAGAACATGATACGAGGTCTCACGCAATGGAACAATGCCGTCTGGTAATACGGGAAACGGAAAAGGGAAAGGCGGTTTTTGCCGATGACGATATACGGAAAGGGGAATTCGTATGCGAGTTCACCGGCCCGCTATGCTCCATGGACGAGTACCTGAAGGTGCACGATCCCGGGAACAACCACTACCTGCAGATCGACGAAGACCTCTTCATGGGGCCGTCCGGGAACGCCGACGACCTCATCAACCATTCCTGCAACCCCAACGGCGGACTGATCTACCGCGACGGGAAGGTCGGGTTCATCGCCATACGCGACATACGGAAGGGCGAGGAGCTTTCCTTCGACTATTCCACCACGATGGACGAAGACTGCTGGGAGATGGCGTGCCTCTGCGGAGACAAAAACTGCCGCGGCACGGTGCGCGACTTCAAGCACCTCCCGGAGGCGCTGCAGGAGAGATACATTTCCCTGGGCGTTGTCATGCCCTATATAGTGAAGAGGACCAGGACCCGCCCCTGAACCGCGGCCGGCGCCCGGTCACCCGTTTTTAAAGACCATGCCCAGCAGCCGGTAAACGAGTTTCGCGGCAAGATACTCTGCGGGCCTGCTGCAGGAATTCGGGCACAATTCAACCACGTCAAAGCCAACGATCCGCTTTGCGCTCGTGATTTTTTTAAGGAGCGTGATGACGTCATACCAGCCAAGCCCCCCCGGCTCGGGGGTTCCTGTCGCCGGCATGATTGAACTATCGAACGCGTCAAGGTCGATGGTGACATACACCCGGTCCGTCAGCAGCGCGGCAACACCGTCCATCCAGTCGTCCCTGCCCTGAATTTCCTCGGCGTAAAAGACATGGCCCGGTTCAGCGGCGGCCCGTTCGCACGCGTCCATGCTGCGGATGCCAACATGCACCACGGGACACGATTCACGGACCCGCGCCATCGCGCAGGCATGGTTGTATTTCGATCCGTTGAATTCCTCCTGGAGATCGGCATGGGCATCCAGCTGGAGCACGGAGAGATCGTCATAGACCTCGGCATGCGCCTGCACCGCGCCGACCGTGACGGAGTGCTCGCCGCCCACGGTCACCAGGAACTTGCCCTCAGCGAGGTGCCCCGCCGCCCGCTCCCTCACGGCGCTCACCATCGCCTCCGGGGTGGTTTTTTCCAGCACCGGCTCATCGGTATGGATGCCCCGCTCGTACACCTCGGAGTCAGTTTCAATATCATAGAGATACATGTTCCACGACGCCTCGATGAGCGCGTCAGGACCCTTGTCCGCCCCCTTCATCCAGGTGGAAGTCTCGTCATACGGCACCGGCATGACCACTATTGCCGATGAATGGTAGACATCGAAGCCTTCCGGCACATTGCCGTATCCGGGTTTTTTTTTCATAGTGGGGGATCATCCAGCACGATCGTGGTATATATCAAACCGCCACCGGGACAGCGGCGTGAAGCGGCCCGGGGGCAGGGTTCTCATTCTGCTATTTTTATACGCCGCGGAACATTCAATCGGCGCCGTCGCTGACCGGGGCCTCTTCCTGGTCCGTATCCTGATCGGGGCCGCCCTTTTCCCGCTTGCGCTGCTGTTTCTCTTCTTTCTTTTTCTTCTTCGCCAGTTCTTTTTTGCGCTTTTCAAATTTGTAGTTATTTTGTGCCAAATTTTTTGTCCTCGTGCCGTTATTGCATCGCTCTTTGCACCTGTATCATAATATAAAAATCTGTCCATTCTTTAATTAATTTATTCAGCCCCGCTGTTAAAAATCAGCCCGTCCCGGCGCGTCTAGAACCTGGAATACACGCTGCCAGGCATGATTTTTAAGAGCCACGCGATGAGGCGCCATCTCCTCGTCACGTACGCGCGCTCCCTTTTCCTGACGATTGCGGCGTAGATCTGATTCGCGGCGGTCACGGGCGACGCCACCCAGAACAGGCCGCCCTTCCCGTCCAGCCCATCGCCTTTCGCCATTGCGGTATCGACAAAACCGGGCAGTATCTCGGTTACGGTGACATGCAGGCCCGACTTTTTCATTTTGCAGCGGATCCCCTCGAGGTAATTCGAGACAAAGGCCTTTGAGGCATTGTACGCCGGCGCGGTAGCATTCCCGCGCAGCGCGCCGATCGACGAGATGCCGACAAGGTGCCCCTCGCCCCTTCCGGAAAAATACCGCACCGCGAAATTCACGACGCGCGCGAAACCGAGCACATTGACATCGATGGTCGCTTTTTCCTTTTCCCACTCCAGTTCGTCGTTCAGGAACCCGGTCCCCGATGAAATCACGATAACATCGGCACCGCCCGTCCCGGCGATGAGCGTCTCCATCCGTTTTTCCATGTCATCATTGTTGCACAGGTCGATATATGCGACAGCCGCCACGTTCGGCAGCTCGCGCCGCAGTCCTTCAAGCAGGTCCAGCCTGCGCGCGGCAATGCCGACCGCGTAATTATTGCGTGAAAACACCCGGGCAAGTTCCTTCCCAATCCCGGAGCTTGCCCCGATTATGACGGCTTTTTTCATGCTCCCCCCCGGCTTTTTTTTATACTGCGTGAAATGCCCGTTATTTTCAACATATTTTTTAAATCAAGGGCCCGGCCGGCACTGTGCTATGGCGTTCCCCGGGAAAAAGGCACCACGCCCGCTGCCGGGGAGATTAATTTTTACTTGCAAAATATCGGTCCGCGGCGCATTGGACAATCATGTACGCCTTCGAAATCATCGCCGAGCACAGGATACTGGAAGCCATGGAGCGGGGTGAATTCGACAACAATCCCTTCGCGGGAAAGCCCCTGCCGCCGGACGGGCTGGATAATGTCTCGCCCGAGCTCCGCATGGCCATAAAGATCATGCGCAACGCGGGAGTGCTGCCTGAAGAAATCGTCCTCAGGAAAGAAATCTCCACCATAAATGAACTCCTCAGAATCTGCGCGCGCGACGAGGAAAAGGTCGCCCTCAGGGTCAGGCTGAACGAAAAGCAGCTACGCTACAACATGCTCGTGGAAAAGAGGACCGGCAAGGTATTTCTTCCCGAATATCACGAAAAAATAATGGAGCGTCTCCGGTAAGCCGGAGCACATAAAAAAATCGGGGGTGCCATCATGAACAAACAGCTTGCCGCCCCGTGCGGGCTCTACTGCGGCGCGTGCGGTGTCTACATCGCCACGCAGGAGAACAATGAAAAACTCAGGGAAAAATTCGCGAAGGCCTTCGGGGTGACACCGGGACAGGCGCACTGCGCGGGGTGCCTGTCAGACGACCCGGAGAGCATCTTCCTCTACTGCAAGGTCTGCCCGATAAAGTCCTGCACAAAAGAAAAGAATATCGAAGGCTGTTTCAGGTGCGCCGACTTCCCCTGCGCACATATCGAAAACTTTCCTGTCGCTGAGGGGAAAAAAGTGATACTTCGCTCGGTCCCCCGCTGGAAAGAACTCGGCACCGCGCAATGGCTGGAGGAAGAAGCTGCCAGGTACACATGCCCCTCGTGCCATATATCCCTCTACCGGGGAGCAAAATTTTGCAGGAGCTGCAAAACGCCGGTCGGCCAGTAATAAACGGTGCGTTACCCGGAATAAGGCCGCACGCGGGCAAAGTGGAACCGGTCCGCACATCAAAATTGTATTGACATGGCCCGATAATCTGTCATCATTAAACTAACAAGTTGTTTTGTGGTTCATACCATTGCGTATCGGCCGCAGAGAGAAAATTTATCATTCGCACATTAATATCTATGCCATGTAACCCGATTCGACGGGCCGTGACAGACTGCGGTCCGGTCCGATCCCTTGTGGTGCTGTAGATGTGCCTGCACCGCAGCATCAAGCGAGGCGTGATGATCTGCGCCCTTGCGGTCCTCTGCGCAGGGGGAACGCGGGCATCGCTGTATGCAATGGAGCCGGTCATCATCGACGAGGCCCTCACCGTTACGGTCATAGGCCGCTCAATCGAGTATTTTGAGGATACAGACAGATCGTTCTCATTTAATGACATCATGCTCGACAGGACCGCCGGCAGGCTGGCATGGCAGCGGTCCCGCAAAGAAAAGCCCGGCTTCGGGTTCAGGGAAGCGGTATACTGGGTGCGGTTCGCGCTGAAGAACCCGACAGGCAGGGACATTGCATTTTACCTGCACCAGGAATACCCCCATATCGACAGGCTGGCGCTGTACGTTCCCGACAAAACCGGGGCTTATTCCGTCATTCAAACCGGCGCGGCCTATCCCTTTTCGCAGAGGCCGTATAAATACAAAAACTTTATCTTTCCCCTCACGATAGGAGCGGGAGTGACGGAAACGCTCTACCTCCGGCTTGATTCGCACGGCTCCATCAATATCCATCTTTCGGTCGCGTCGCCCGAGACATTCGAACGCATCAAAAACAACGATGCAATATTCTACTGGCTGTTTTACGGGATTTTCTTCGTTATGTTTATATTTAATCTGTTTATATTTTTCTCGACGCGGGACCGGAGTTATATTTATTACACCCTCTACATTGCTTCATTCGGCCTGTTTACCATGACACTCGACGGCATGGCCTTCCAATACCTGTGGCCGGGCAACGCCGCGATCGGCAAATTGCCGATTGCGATCACGATGGTGATAATTATATTTTCAATCATCCAGTTTGCCGTTGATTTCACCAATATGCGGGAGCAAATGAAAATCTCGTACGTGATTTTCAAGGCAATAGCCATCCTGTCGGTCATCCTGCTCGTCATCATGCTCGTCAACCGCAACTACTGGTTTGCGATAACCTCCGCAAACGCCCTTGCCGGCATTGCGGCGAGCCTCGCGATAGTGTCTATCACCTATCAAATGATCGCCAGAAAATCCCGCCAGGCGCTGTTTTTCATCTGCTCGTATGTCCTGTTTCTTCTTGGCGTAATCACCGTCGTCCTGTTCCACCGGGGGATCGTCCCCCCGACCTTCCTGACCATGAAGGGCATCTATATCGGGGCCGTGTTCCAGGTCATGACCCTGTCGATCGGGCTGGTTGATAAAATAAACATCATGAAGAACGAGCTGGGCCTTTTGCACCGGGACCTTGAGCTGAAAGTCGAGGAGCGCACCGGGGAACTCAACGCGATACACGAAGAAGTGCTGGTCATCAACAGGAACCTCATGGACGTAAAAAACGCGCTGTGGGCGGAGATACAACTCGCGAAAAAAATACAGACGGTCCTCCTGCCGGAAACTCCCGCGATCCCCGGGTATAACCTCTCGACCTACATGCGCCCGGCGGAGGACACGGGCGGGGATTACTACGACATCATCAACACCGGGGGAATGGACTGGATCGTCATCGGCGACGTTTCGGGCCATGGCGTTCCGGCCGGCCTCATCATGATGATGGCGCAGACCGCCATCAATACTGTCATCCGGGACCGCCCGGACCTCACGCCGTCGGAGGTGCTGATCAAAGTCAACAGGACCCTCTACCGCAACATACGCAAGCTCGGCGGTGAAAAATTCATGACGCTCTCCGCCTTCGCTGCGCACAGGGAGGGGAAGTTCGTATTTTCCGGCCTTCACCAGGACATCATGATCTATCGAAAGAACCGGGCCGAGGTGGAGCTGATAGAAACGAACGGCATGTGGCTCGGCATGGTGGACGAGCTCTCGGACACCCTTGCGGATTCCGCATTTGAAATCGGCATCGGCGACATCATGCTCCTCTACACGGATGGCGTCATTAACGCGCGGGAAAAAGACACCGTTAAGGAAAAATCAAAACACGAAAGCCCGATTTTCGGAGAGGGCCGGCTGAAGAACATTTTTACCGCGGCCGGCAGCGCTCCGATCAGTGAGATTAAGACACGGATACTGGAAGAACTGGAACGCTACGTCTGCAATGACGACATCACGATAGTAATCATACAGAGGGTGAGTTAGGCATGGCGCGGACCCTTTTCAACATCATCAAACCCGCTCTGATAGCCTGCCTCTTCGCCTGCGGGTCGCTCCAGCCCCTGCTCGCCGCCGGGCCGTTTATAATTGACGAAAAATTTGAGAACGCCGCCCTCGGCACGCATATTGAATATCTCGAAGACAGGAGCGGCACCATCGCCCTTCGCGATATTGTTTCAGGGGATCGCAGCGGGGCCCTGCAGTGGATACCGTCGAACGAAGAAAAGCTCGGGTTCGGGTTCACGAAAAGCGTATACTGGGTCCGGTTCACCGTCAAGAACCCCTCCCGGTCAAACATTGAATACTACCTGAAACAGGCGTATCCGCTCATCAACCACCTGACCCTCTACTGCCAGGACGGAAAAGGCGGCTACCGCACGATACAGACCGGGAACCGGTACCCGTTCACCCACCGCCCCGTCCAATACAGGAGCTTTATCATTCCGCTGGCGATTGAAGCAGGCGGGGAAAAAACCTGCTATATCAGGTATCAGTCCGAGTCTTCGGTCAACATACAGCTTTCGGCGCTCTCGCACGGTTTTTTCATAACGACGAGGGACAGTGAAATAATATTTTTCTGCCTCTATTTCGGTATTTTACTCGCCATGTTTATCTATAATCTCATCATATTTTTCGCCACAAGGGACTGGAGCTATTTTTTTTACGTCATGTATATCGGCTCCTTCGCCCTCTTTACCATGTCGATGAGCGGCCTGGCGTTCCAGTACCTGTGGCCGGACAACATCTGGCTCGGAAGTTTTTCAACACCGATCGCCATGTCAGCGGTGATACTTACCTTTATCCCGTTCATGATTACCTATAACAATATCAGGCATTATTCCCCGGCATGGGTCCGGATACTGAACGTCCACATGGCTGTCACGGCCATTATCCTCGCGCTGGTAATCCTGGTCTTCAACTACCACACCTCGATCAATGTCGTCACCGCCCTTGCCGGTTTTTCCGCGATAGAGGGGGTGGTCTGGGCGATCCACTTTATTTTTGTGAAGAAGTCACGGCCCGCCCTCTTCTTCGCCTTCGCCCTTATCCTGTTTTTCGCCGGTGTCATCATGATGGTCCTGCAGCTCGAGGGGGCGCTCACGGCGACGGTGCTGACAACAAACGGCGTTTATGTGGGAGCGGTTTTACAGGTCATCATCCTCTCCTTCGGCTTTGTCGACAGGATCAACATCCTGAGAAACGAGCTCTACGCCCTGAACGCGGGTCTCGAACTGAAAGTCCTGGAAAGGATCGCCGAACTCCAGACGGCCAACGAGGAGATTGAAGCGATGAACGAGAACCTGATTGAAACGCGCGACGCGCTCTGGGGAGAGATGCAGCTGGCGAAAAAAATCCAGACGGTGCTCCTCCCGGAACGTCCGTCGATCACGGGGTATGAAATATCAGCGTTCATGCGGCCCGCGAGCGACGTCGGTGGTGATTATTACGATATCATAAGCGCGGCCGGGATGGACTGGATCGTCATCGGGGACGTGTCCGGGCACGGCGTGTCGGCCGGTCTCATCATGATGATGGCGCAGACCTCGATCAATACCATTATAGAAAACGAGCCGGGCATTGCGCCCTCGGAGGTGTTGGTAAAAGTCAATAAGACCATCTACCAGAACATAAAAAAACTCAACGAGGATAAGTATCTGACCATTACCGTCCTCGCCGCGCACCGTGACGGGCGGTTCGTCTTTTCCGGCCTCCACCAGGACATCATGGTGTACCGTAAAAACAGGGGCGATGTCGAGCTCATTGAAACGAGCGGGATGTGGATCGGCATTATGGACGAGATGAGGGGCCTGACGGACAATGTCTTCACAATGGACATGGGGGACGTGGTGCTGCTCTATACCGACGGCATCACCGAGGCATGGGAACGCGGCTCCGTCCAGGACCTGCGCGATCCTGACACACAGTTGTTCGGCGATGAACGGCTGCGGGCGGTGTTCAGAAAAGCGGCTGAACGGCCTGTCGATGACATCAAGAACGCCATCATTGCGTCCCTGAACAATTACGACTGCAGGGACGACGTCACCATGATCATCATGAAAAGGGTATAAACGCCCGGGCGCGACAGTCCCTCACCTGCCCCCGGCGCTTCTCAATATACTCACCACCTGTCTGAAAGGAGATCCCGGATCACTGGTTATCATCATTGAAGCATATCCCAGCGCGGTCCGTCCCTCGCCGGATTTTGCGTTCACCTCCGCCTTTGCCTTCACAAGGGCCCTGACGATTTCCGGTTTTCCTCCGGTGGCGGCCTCCATGAGCGGCGTCCAGCCGCCTTTCGCCGCAAGGCCCACCGTCGCGCCCTTCGAGATCAGGTAATTCACCACGCCGGGCTCGAACGCGCCCTTTATCGCATGCAGGAGCGGGGACCAGCCGCTGCCGTCCTGCTCATTGACCTTCGCGCCCGCGCCGATCAGCGCCTCGACGCTCTCCCTCTGCGAAAAGTTCGCGGCAAACATCAGCGCCGTCATCCCGTTGGCGTCCTTCAGGTTCGCATCCGCGCGCGCCGCAAGGAGCAGCCTCGCGATTACCGGGCTCCCCTGGCCGGACGCCCACATGAGCGCGGTCATGCCCTTGTCGTCCCTGTCATCCGGCCGCGCACCGGAGGCGAGCAGGAGCGACGCAATCTCCGCGTACTGCTCTATATCGATCATGTTCTGGGCAGCGAGGAGGAGGGGCGACTGCGCTCTCCTGTTCGTCGCGTTCACGTCAGCGCCCGCCTTCACCAGCAGCCGCGCCGCATCAACCTTCGGGGGATAATTTACCGCACTCATAAGTGCCGTTTCCCCCTCAGGGGTTTTCCTGTTCACGTCTATCTTGTTTTCAAGAAGCAGGCTGATGATCCCAGCATTGCCGCCCGAACAGGCCTGGTGCAGGAAGTACGCGTTCTTTCCCCTGAGCTTCGCGCCGGCCCTGATCGCGGTCCTGGCAGCGGCAACATTTCCCTCGGCTATGGCGGATGCCAGGTCCTTGTTCGAATCGGCCACGAGCGCGCCCGCGCCCGACAGTACCATAAGGGCTGATACCGCAATGATAACATGCTTCATGACAACCTCCGTTATATGCGCACGCATGACGCCGGTCGGGAGACGCTTCGTATCAGGCCGTATCTCACGGCGTCCGCCGGTCACCTGGCAGGCATACCCGCGCCGCAGGCGCATCCCGTATTTTCAGTAAAAATGCAATTCGATCAATCGGTTTCCCACCAGCCGGTCCTGCAAACCGGCGCGCCCACCGCATACGGCTCGCCGATCATCGGCACCGTCACCCTGACGCCCCGCAGGTCGGCCTCGCGCAGGAGGCGCCTGACCGGCTCGTTCCACTGATGGCTCCGTGATTCAAATTTCGCCCAGTGCACGGGCAGCACCATGCGCGCGCGCAGGTCGATCGCCGCCCGCACCGTCTCTTCCGGCAGCATGTGGAGCGACGGCCACCGCCGGTTGTACCTGCCGCATTCCATCATCGCGAGGTCAAAGGGACCATACGCCCTCCCGATCTCGCTGAAATGGCCGCCACAGCCGCCGTCCCCGCCAAGGAAGAGCGTACGGCCGTGTATTTTCAGGACGAACGACGCCCAGAGCGTCCGGTCCCGGGACAGGCCCCTGCCGGAGAGGTGCCGCGCGGGCACGGCGGTGATGCTGATCCCCCCGGCCATGACAGCGGTCTCGTTCCAGCCGAGTTCGGTCACAGAGGAAGGAGCAGCCCCCCAAAAAGTAAAATGATCGCCGACGCCGGCCGGGACCAGCACCCTCCCGGTCTTTTTCTTCAGCCTCATCACGGTCTCGTAGTCAAGGTGGTCAAAATGGTCGTGGGAGATGACGAGCAGGTCGATCCGGGGAAGGTCATCAGGCCCGTATGCGTCAGAGCCGGGAAACGCCTTCATCCAGAAGGGGAACGGCCCCGCGTACCCGCACAGGACCGGGTCAACCAGGACCGTATAGCCTTGTGACTGTATGAGATACGAGGAGTGGCCGAGCCATACTACGGAGACAGCGCCGGTGCCGGGTTGCAATCCGGACTTGTGCGACGGGACGGCGCCGGACGGCCGTGTGAGCGGCGGTTTCCGGAGATATTCAGCAATAACGCCGGCCGCATCACCGGGTCCGAAGGTGACTCCCCCCGTGCCGTCGTTATGGAACCTGCCGTCATGAAAGTTCGGCAGGCGTACAAGCCGCTCCAATCGTTCACCGGACGGCGTCCTGCCCAGGATGAGATACATCCAGCCTGCAAGCGGGACCAGCAGCATGACGCAGGCCCAGGCGATATACCGGACAAGGCGCCGCTTCAATTGACTTCCCGGCGTCAGATCCCGGCCTTGTTATATCCGGCGGCAAGGTGCGTGTTGACGTGTATGACCCCTTTGTTGAGATTTTTGAACGCGTAGTCGTCAGTGATCTTTTTCGCAAGGGCGTCGGCCTTCGCCTGGTCGGTCACCACGCTGCCCGCCGGGACATAATGCCCGTCAGGAATGGATGCGCCGAGGATTATGCATTTCGGCTCGATCACGCAATTATTGCCGACCCGTGCCTTGAAGATGAGCGACTGCATCCCTATGAAGGTGTCGTGTCCCACGAAGGCCGGGCCGTGCACCTGCACCTGGTGGGCAAGGGACACATTGTTTGAAACATACACGCCGTACGTGCGGCCGTCAACCGTGACGCTGTTTTTTTCAACCGGCTGGCCCTTCAGCTCCGTCTCAAGCGCGTGGATCACCACGCCATCCTGCACGTTCGAATCATCGCCGACATACAGCGGCTGTCCCTCGTCGCCGCGGATCGACGCAAAGGGCGACACCATCACATTCTTGCCCACGGCAACATTCCCGATGACCGCCGCGAGCGGATGGACATAGGCAGTGGAATGGACGTCCGGTGAGCATTCTTTGGGTGAAAAATCAGTTATGACATTCTTGTGTATCATAGGTTCCCCGCGTTGATAATATTGTTTGCAACATCAGAGTTGCCGGTAATGCCGCTTTCCGCGCACCGCAGGTCAGCGGCGCTTTTTTTCATATTCTTTTATATACTCGTCGATCAGGCTTTTATTCTCCTCGTTTTTCACCGTCTCCCGCTGCTTGCGCAGCTCTGCGCCGCGGTCAAAAAGAAGCACCAGCTTCTTGAAGGGGGCGGCCAGCGCTTTCCCGATAGAACCGAGAAAATCGACAAGTGAGCCGAAAAACTCCTTCACCCCTGATTTCTTTATGCCGCGCGGTGCCGACCTGAGAGACGAAAAGGCCTGTGAGGCCGCGCCTGCAGTCGCGCCTGCCACGGACACGGCCGCTTTTGCCGCCGCCTGCTTTCCGTACTGTGGAGGCACCGTTCCCGATACCCGGGTCATCTCGAATTTCGGAATTGTCGATGTCCCGGCGTACGAGCCCCGCAGGCGGAAGTAGCCGGCACTGGATTCTGCGCCGCGATCTATGAAGAACAGGAAGAGGTAATAGACATACATGAATGCATTGTAGAAGATCAGGAAAAAGGCGATCCAGATTTCAAGAAAAGACAAGAGGAACTCCAGGAACATCTTTCCGCAATCCGCCCACTTGAAGATGAAGTTAAAGATGTTATCTATGAAACCGTTTGAAAACTGTTTTACCACTGTATATTTCATTTCGTTCCTCCGCCGGCAGGTTCTCCGACAAACCTGTCCCGGGATCGGGCATGAGTCAATCAAAAATCGGCGGTGGGCCGGACAAAACATCCATATTTTCCGGGATCAGGGACTACGCGGTCAGGCGGGGAATAATCAGCCGTCCATCTTCTCCACTTCTTTTTCGAGCTCATCAAAGAGGCTGCCCGGGAGTGCGGCGTCGTTTTCCTTCTGCGCCGGTTCCGGCACCTTCATGTCCGCAAGGTCTTCAAACGGCTCCTCCGCATGATCTTCAATGACGGACGGCAGCACCGGCGCGGGTTCATGTTCATGCCCGCCCACTTCATACAGGTGGTCACGCGAACGATAGTACCGCGCCTTTGACGACACCAGGCCGGGGTTATTGATCACGGTCTGTCCCATATTGAATTCGAGGTTCTGGTCCCGGGTCAGCTCCATGGTCACCGCCGCCACCCTGTCCGGCGTGACGTTGTTCATCTTCAGCAGCTCATCGATCCCGAAATTGAACCCGTGCGGCTCCCTGCTCTTCACCGACACGTTGTCCTCTATGAGCTTGTTCTCAAGGAATGCGTACACCCGCGTGATCGGCTTTTCGTAAAACTTCGATTCCATCCGGATGAAGGTGAACCAGACCCGCTGGCTGATTGCGGTAAAGATCCTCAGCAGGAGGTCGGAGGACTTCTGTATGAGCTTCAGGAGCGATTCCTTGTCGATAGGGAGCACCTCGGTCGTTCCGAAGCTGACGGCCGTGGCGTTGCGGGGCTTGTCGGACACAATGGCCAGCTCGCCGAATATCTCTCCCTCCTTCAGCACGGAGAGGATTATCTCGCTGCCGCCGTGGTACTTGACGATCTTGACCCTCCCTTTCTTGATGATGAAGAGCTCGTTTCCGGGTTCGTGCTCGCAAAATATGATCTGCCGGTCGCCGTAGCGGCGGTAGATGCCCTCCGGGGCGGAAACGGGAACGTTTTTCACCCCCGTTTTTTTTATTTCGTCAATCATCTTCAGGGCAGCGGTCCTGTCCTCCCCGCCGGGGAACAACGCGAGGTAGCGGTCCATGACATAGAGGGCGTTCGCGTGCATTTTCATCGTAAAGTAATACTCGCCCAGGCGGAAGAGCTGAAGGTCATCGGACATAAACGCGCCGCTGCTGCCGCTCACGGGAAACATCAGGGTGTCGTAGAGGCGCAGCTCATCAGCATAGGAATTGAGCAGCTTGATGGCGATCTCGGAGTTTTTTTTAAGCAGCACGAGGAACTTTTCGCGGGTAAACTCGATGACGGAGGTGTTGACCTTCGCGAACGCCGTCTCCATCCGGGGGCGCCGGCTCAGGGCGGATATGAAACCGAACACGTCGCCGGGGCCCGCGCTGTTGCCGTGGGTCCGCACCCGGTCATTCGAGCTCTTGAACTCGATAAGGCCCTTCTCCACGATATAGACGTCATCGACGTCCTCGTCCCCTTCGATGTAGATATAGGACCCCGCCTTGAACAGGCGTCTGCTTTGATCTTTCATCCCGTCACATCCAGTATACCTGCATGTTCTCCCCGAGCGCCGCCGCGGCATTCGTTCCCGCGAGCGCCGCCACCAGTTCCAGGGCGAAGGGGATTGCGCACCCCGGGCCCCTCCCGGTGATGACGGTCCCGTCGCGGACCACCGGTTCAGGCACGTACACGGCGCCGTTCAGCTGCGCCTCGAACCCCGGGTAGCAGGTCGCCCGCTTCCCGTCAAGGACGCCCGCCGAACCAAGCACGATCGGCGCGGCGCACAGGGCGGCGGTCAGCTTTCCCGCCCCTGCCAGCTCGCGTACCAGCCCCAGGACCCGCCGGTCGTCCCTGAGGTTCGCGCTCCCCGGCATACCGCCGGGAAGGGCGATGGCGTCATAGTGGGCGGCCCGAATCCCCTCAATATTCTTATCGGCCGTTACGGTGATCGAATGTGAGCCCGTAACAAGGTTTTTTTCAAGATATGCCGTGTCAACGGCGATGCCCGCGCGGCGGAGCACATCTACGATGGTAACGGCCTCAATCTCCTCATACCCTTCAGCCAGGGGGACAATAACGCGCATACGAGCCTCCTTGTTAGAACGGGATCATTGACAGCTATCGTCTGTCGATAGTCACGGCGCGGGGACGGCACACCATGAAAGGGCGGGAACTATCGCCATGCCGGCGGGCGCTGACACGGAGGGCCCCCCCTACGTGCTACCCTTCAGCAGTCATGACGGAGAGGAGCATCTCCACCACCGACGGCGCGAGCTCCCTGATCCGGGCCAGTTCCTCCCCGGTGAAGTTGGACAGCACATAATCGGCCACGCCGATCACGGGGTTGTCCGGCCGGCCCACGCCGAAGCGGATCCGGTGGAAATCGGGCGTCCCGGTCTCCTGCATGATGGAGCGTATGCCGTTGTGGCCTTTATGCCCGCCGCCGAATTTTTTCCGGAACTCCCCGAAGGGGAGCTCAATCTCATCATGTATCACCACCAGCCGCTCCGGCGGCACCTTGTAGAAGTCCATGGCCCTCCGCACCGGCCCGCCGCTTTCATTCATGTAAGAGAGCGGCAGGAGGATCAGCGCCTCGCGGTCCCTCACGGGCCCCTTCCCGGACAGGGCATTAAAAGAAGAGGAGCCGAGCGTGATGCCGAAGAGCCCGGCTACGTAATCGCCAAGCAGGAATCCTATATTATGCCGGTTCTTCGCGTATTTCTTGCCGGGGTTCCCGAGGCACGCAATGATATACATTAAAGGTCACTCCGTTTACGGGCCGGCCGGTCATGAGCCGAGTATAAAATTCCTGGCATGCCGTGGTGAATCGAATATGGTGATCTGCCTGTTGATCCCGGTGAGGTTGAACACTTCGTATATCTGCTTGTTGATTCCGGCAATGAGAAGGTGCCTGCCGCGGCTCCGGAAGATGGAATAGTATTTAACGATCGATCCTATCGCCGTGCTGTCTATGAATGTCACGTTCGTCAGGTCGAGGATGCAGTGGACCGGCGTATCGATAAACCCGTCGAGTGCGTTATCGAACATTAATTTCGCTTCCGATGAAAGGGAGCCTTCAATCTCGAGCGTTACTATGGTACCGTCAACAGAGCTGTTTATTTTCATAATGTCCCGGATATGTCCCGCGGCCGCGCTGCTGTCCGCGTGACGGCAGAGCATGCTCTCTGCAGAAAAAACTATACATGCAGCGCCGGAAATGTCAAGAGCAAATACCGCAAGGACAAATTAATTTCATGCGCGGACTTATATGAAGTTTGACAGGATCTCCTGCAAGCCGACCTCAAGCGAACCAAATCTGTTTTTGATCTCGCGCTTTATCGCCTCCACCTCGGCTGAAGGGGCATAGTCGGACAGGGTGCGGTAGCGCCCGATCCGCCTCCCCACGATGAAGGTCTCCTGCTCGTCACGGTCCATTCCCAGGAAGCGGTCAATCGTCCCGAGCATCCGTTCCCTGTCGCCGGGCAGCGCCCCCTCTATGTCCTCAAGCAGGTTCATGATATGATCGCTCCGCACCCTGCTGGTGATCCCGTCAAGCTTCTCTAAAAAAAGGCGGAGTTCCCCGACCTTTTCCTGCTCGGTCAGCGGCCGCCACCTTCCTTCCGCCATCATGCCGTACAGGGGGGTGCCGGGCGCGGGAATGGTGCTGCGTATCCGGATAAACGTCGGGTTGACGGCGTTCATGACCTTTGCCGATTCCACCGCGTTCTCCGTTGTATATTCAGCCCCGCCCACGCCGGGCATGAAATACTCGGACAGCTCGAAGCCGGCCGCGATCGCGTTCTTCCCCGCCGCGATCTGCTCCTCCTGTGTCACGCCCTTGTTGATCATGTCAAGCACGGCGTCCGATCCTGATTCCATCCCGATATGGATCCTGTCCAGCCCCGCCTGCCTGATCGCCTTCAGTTCCTCAAGGGGCTTCCGGCTGATGGTCCGGGCGCGCGAATACGTGGTGATCCTTTCAACGGTCGGGAATTTCTGCCTGGCCAGCCCGAGTATCTCGACCAGCTCGGCGGTCTTGAGCACCAGCGCGTCGGCGTCCTGTAAAAAGATGCTCTTCATGCCGTGGTATATCCAGAAGGCCACCTGGCGCGCGCACCCGTCCTCGACGCCGTGCCCGAAGTCCATGTCCCTGATGACGCGCACCACCGCGGAGTTGTCCGCGCGGTCCGGGTACTGGCGGTCAAGCTCCCGGTATATGGAACCGGCAATGGCGGCGATCGTCTCGATGTCTTTTTTTATTTCATCAGGCGTGCGCATGGAAAATTGCGTGTTCTTGTACACGGGGCAGAAGGCGCACTTGTTCCAGTGGCAGTTGCGGGTTAGCCGCAGCAGAATGCTCTGCGCCTCGCTCGGGGGCCGTATCGGGCCCGTTTCAAAGCATGACATATGCGCTCACTCTCCCTGGCAATAGTTCTGACCCGGCCGGTACGCGGATATGGTACGACAGCGCGACTGCCGCCGGTGTTACCAATATACGCTGATTCAAAATATTATTCAAGCGACAAATTGCAGCACCTTTTGATGAATATCAACAGTTTTTACCGCAGGCGGGGAGTTGCATTAAAATGACCGTTGACTTATTTTTATTATATGGTACACTTGCGGCATGACAATCACGGTCAACGAGATATTCCGCTCCATCCAGGGCGAAACCGTCACCGCGGGGTTCCCCTCGGTCTTCGTCCGTCTCACCGGGTGCAACCTTGACTGCGCCTACTGCGACACCCGCTACGCCCGGGAAAACGGCACACCCATGGAGATTGAAGCGGTACTGGCCGAAATAGAGCGCCGCGTCCCGTTCGACCACGTGACCCTTACCGGCGGCGAGCCGCTTCTTCAGCCGGGCGCCGTCCCCCTCGTGAAGGAGATACTCGCCCGCGGGTGGAACTGTCAGATCGAGACCAACGGCAGCATTCTATTGAAAGACCTGCCGGAGCAGGCGCGCAAAATCGTCGATGTGAAGACCCCTTCCAGCGGCGAACCAGACTCATTCGAAATGCGCAACCTGAAATATCTGACCGACCGCGACGAGATCAAATTCGTAATCTCCGATGTTGCGGACTATGAGTTTTCAAAAGACTTCATCGCGAAGTATCTTGCGAAACGCGGGACCGTGATCAATTTTTCACCCGCCGCGGACACCATGCCATTCAGGGAGCTGGCTGAACGCATCCTGGCGGACGGCCTTCCCGTGCGCCTGAACCTTCAGCTTCATCGCATCATATGGGGCCCGGACGAGCGGGGAAGATAATAATCCGGGAATTTCCAACATCTCCGGAACGGGCCGGGGGACACGATGAGCGTCCCCGCACCGCCCCGGTTCTCACACAAACCCCTGCGGCAAAAAAACGCCGGGCAGGGGCATTGCTGTTTTTTCTATCCTTTGGCTATACCGCTGACACGGGCTCGGCAATCCTGTTGCTTATAGTTTTCGTCCCATTGTTCTCCAGCTCAAGAGCGCGGGCGTTCTTTTCGTATATTTCCTCCGGCTCATAGGTCCAGCCCCGGTCGAGCCGCTCCTGCTCTTTTCGTATCATGTGGAGAATATAGAGCCCCATCAACGGCGCTTTGATCCGCGTTTTGAAACCGAATTCAGCGTAGAGATCCGCAAGAAGGCCCCTGAGCTGTTCGAGCATCCGCGGGTCGCTGAACCACCTGGTCATCGCCCAGACAACCCCCGCGAGGTCGCTGTCAAGGCCCCGCCGGTTTGCTTTAAACCGCTCCGCAATCCTCGGGTTGGGATGGTTTTTATGCTTCTGCCACCCGGTGAGCGTGGTCCTGATGATCCGGGCAAGGCTTGGCCCGTTGGCCCTGAAATCCGTTTCGAAAGCCCTGAGCAGCAGCTCTCGTTCCATGCCGTTTTTAATGCGCGCGTGCCTGAAGTTGAAGCGCCTCTGGCCGTGCGTCTCGCCGGCCGGGCATTCTTCCTCGGGAATGAGCGCGCCTTTCTTTTTAAGGTCGCTGTACAGGGGCGTGCCGGGAAGGGGCCAGTAGAGCATAAACTGGTGGAAGTCGGTCCCGTGGCTTACTCCGAAGTCGATGACCTCGTCGATGTTTTCTGGCGTATGGTGGTCAAGCCCGATGATGGTGGACCCGAGGACCCGTATGCCGTTTGACTGGAGTTTTTTTACCAGCCCGTGCGTGTCCACTCCGTTAAGCTTCGTATAACTGCTCTTGCGTCCCTCGATGCCCAGCCAAATCCAGGAGATGCCCAGGCCGATCAGCTGGTCAATCGTATACGATTCAAGCACCCGCGCGGAGCTGAACACGTTGAAGTCCCAGCTCTTGCCATGTTTCTCCATAAGCTCAAGCAGCCTGAGTGCGCGGTCCTTGTAAAAGAGGAAGTTTTCGTCCATGACAAAAAACGAATCGACCCCGACCTCCTTTTCGAGACGGCAGAGGATGTTGAAGAGCTCATCGCCCGTCCTGAAGAAGACCACTGACTTGCCCTTGCCGCCGAAGAGGGCGGACGTGGAGCAAAAATTACACCCCATCGGGCAGCCGACGGAGGGGATAAGGGTGGCCGCCGTCTTTCGCTTTGTAGTGATGCCGAGGACCCGTGTCCCGAAGCAGGAGGTGACCGCCGGGTGTTGTATCGGCGCGTCCTCGTCCTGTCCCAGGAATTTTCGGAACCACCGGACGCCATCGCCCTTGCAGACGTAGTCGGTGTCAACCACGTCATGGATATCCTCCCGGGCCGCGATGTGCCCCCCCACCACGATGACCGCGTCGGGAAGGTGTTTGCGTATCTCTTCGCACATCTTTTTTACTTTCCCGGTATTGGTGTATATCGAGCTGATGCCCACCACGTCATACGGGGTATTCTTCAACTCGTCGATGAACCGCTCAAGCGTGGCAAATTCGAGTATGGTCGTCGGGGCATCGATGTTGGCCTCTATCATCAGCAGGCCGAATGTCCTGTGGAACATCCTGAGGTTGAAGGGGCCCTGCACGCGGGTTACCTGGTTGTTGTAGAGTTCCATGGGATTGTCCACCCTGCTCCCATATTCGTCATTCTGCGCGTAGGGACCGAATACGCCGGTGAGGAGTATCCTGGTGTTCCGGTCATAGGTGGGCTTCTGTTTCGGTTTATTCATTACGGAGACTTCCTTTATTTTTGTTTATTATCCGGGAATTATGATCCGGGAATGTGCAATCCATTCAGTACGAAGACGAAGGACGCAACTGGGGCAACATATATTCAGATGGGTCTATTTACAAGACAAAAAAACAGTGGGCAGGGGTTTCAAATTTTTTTCCCGGAACCTGAAAATCTCTGCCATCCCCGCCCCGGGGCACACGGCGGCGCTACCGCCGGATCTCCTATCGCCCGTTCAGCACGATGAGCGCCGCGCAGGGGCTCCGGTGCCGGAGCAGTACATGCGTGTCGGTGCGGTCTTACCCGAGCAGCCTGAACAGTAATTTCAGCAGCCCTACTTTCTTCCCGTACGGCGGGTAGCGGAGCATCATGTCAAACGCCGTGGTACGGGTGAGGATGCCCCGCTGGTGCGAGAAGGTCTCGAAACCGGACCTGCCGTGATACCGGCCCATGCCGCTGTCGCCGATTCCGCCGAAGGGGAGCTCCTGGCTTCCGACATGGGAGACGGTATCATTGATGCAGCCGCCTCCTGAAGAGGTCTCCCGCAGGACCTTCCGCTGTTTCCGGGCGTCCTTCGAAAAATAATAGAGCGCCAGGGGGCGCGGCAGCTTATTCACGAGGCCGATTGCATCATCCAGCGAGTTAAAGGAGATGACGGGCAGGAGGGGCCCGAATATCTCTTCCCGCATGATCGGGTCCTTCATGGCAACGTTGTCAACCAGCGTCGGTGCTATATACCGCTCTTTCCGCGCGCTCTGGCCGCCATGGATGACCCTTGCACCCGCGAGGAGAGCGGTGATCCGGTCAAAGTGCTTTTCATTAATTATCCGCGCGTAATCTCCGCTCGTGCGGGGATCGTCACCGTAAAATTCCCTGATGGTCTTCGTAATCTCATCGATAAAGGCTGATTTTATTTTTTTGTGCACCAGCAGGTAATCGGGGGCCAGACAGGTCTGGCCGGCGTTGAAAAACTTGCCCCAGCAGAGGCGGCGTGCCGCGGTCGGGAGGTGCGCATCCTCATCGACGATCACCGGGCTCTTGCCGCCCAGCTCCAGGGTCACCGGGGTGAGCTGCTCCGCCGCGGCGCGCATGATGATTTTCCCCACCGCGGTGCCGCCGGTATAGAAGATGTAATCAAACTTCTCCTTCAGCATGATGCCGGTCTCCTCCACGCCGCCCTCGATCACCGTGACGAAGCCCTCGTCAAATGTGTCACGGATCATTGCCGCCAAGAGGCGCGAGGTGGCCGGCGCCAGCTCCGAAGGTTTAATGGCAACGCAGTTGCCGGCGGCGATGGCCGCGACCAGCGGCGCGATGACGAGCTGAAAAGGATAGTTCCATGGCCCTATGATGAGGGCCACGCCGTACGGATCGTAATGGACCGCGCTCGTCGAGTAAAAATGGATGACGGGCGTCCCGACCTTTCGTGTCCGCGCCCACGACCCCAGGCGCCTGATGACGTGCCGTATCTCCGTGTACAATATGCCGATTTCACCGGCATACGACTCGAAGGCCGGTTTTTTCAGGTCCTTGTGAAGGGCCTCAATAATGGCATTCTCATTGTTCCGGATCGCTTTTTTCAGCTTTTGCAGCTGCTTTTTCCGGTACGAAACATCCAGCGTCGCGCCGGTATTGTAAAATTTCCGGAGCTTCTCTATTTTTGATACTATTGATTTCGGTGTCATCGGGACACTCCCTGTTGAATATGCTATTATATAGTATACATCAAAAACAGGAAAAGAAGAAAATGAATTTGTAATATGGACGATTTTTGCAAATTTATTCTCAAGAAGATGACCATCGGCACATGGCATCAGGTATTTCTTAATCAAGGAAATCCACCCGCACGAATAAATTATTATTGCCATATGCACGGCACTTTGAAAAATTACTCACCGGGGCGCCGGCATCACCCGGTTTCGATGCCGCACGCGACGGAAAAACCGGTAACAATATGAGCGCATGAGGCTCTAACTGATTACGGCAGGACAATAACAGGTATATATCATGGACTACGTCGGCTACGTTATCCGGCCTCCGAGCGAGGCCTACAGCATGATCATCCAGGTCACCGTGGGATGTTCGCACAATATGTGCACCTTCTGCGGCACCTACAAGGGACAGAAGTTCCGGGTAAAGGACATGGACACGATCAAGCGGGACATCGATGAAGCGTCCCGCTACCGGTTTGACAAGGTCTTCCTGGCGGACGGCGACGTGCTCATCCTCCCCACCGCCACCCTGCTCGAGATAATCGGCTATATCCGCACAACATGCCGCGGGGTAAAGCGGATCGGCGTGTATGCCAACACCAAGGCGATACTGAAGAAGTCCCCCGGCGAACTGAAAGAACTGAAGGACGCCGGCATCGGGATCCTGTACCAGGGGATAGAATCCGGGAACAAAGAGGTGCTGCGCCGCATCAAGAAGGGCGCCTTTCCGCACAAAATGACCGAGGCCGCCGCCAAGGTAAAGGAATCGGGCATTCTCCTGTCGCAGACGGTGCTCCTGGGGATCGGCGGCGTCGAGATGAGCCGCGAGCACGCAACGGACACCGGGAGGCTCCTGGGCGAGATGTCGCCCGATTTCGCCTCGGCCCTGACGGTCATGCTCCTGCCCAACACCGAGCTGTACCGCGACTGGCAGTCGGGCGCGTTCAGGCTCCCCGACAAGTTCGGCCTGCTGGAAGAATTGAAGATCATCATCGAAAACATGGAGGTGAAAAACCAGTGCCTCTTCACCTCCAATCACGCGTCCAATTACCTTCCTCTCCGCGCGACGCTGCCCGGCCAGAAGAAGGAGATCATCGGGCTGATAGAGCGGGTGCTTGAGAAGCGGGACGAGCGGCTCCTCAAGCCGGAGCACATGAGGGCGCTGTAACACACGAGCCGGAGGTACTGCATGGACACATCAATGGAAAACGCAATACGGTTTATAAGCGGGGAATTGAACGCGGACCCCAACGCCAACAAGGCCGCGCTCATAGACGAGGCGTGCAGGAAATTCGACCTGGACCCGAAACAGGCGGAGTTCCTGTTAAACAAGTTCGTGCTGGACAAGTAGCCCCCGGCGGGCGCCGGCATCAGAGCAGGTCCCCGATCCCCCTGGCGATGAGCGCCGCCAGCGAGTCGTAAAATTCATAGAGGGTCTTCCCGCCGGCGGCGGCGAGCCTGAATTCCATGAACCTGTTCCCGTCCCTGCGGTAGAGGACCATCGAGCACACGTAATTTTTCCCCGGCACGATTTCGCCGCCGCGGCTGCCGTCTTCCGGCCTGACAGCGCCGGAAAGGGCAAACCCCGCGTTCATCTCGTCGCAGACCGCGCGGATCTCGCTCCGCAACAGCATGCGTATCCGGCCCTTCCTCTCTTCATTGAAGGCGGACTCGATCTCCATGACCGGGACGATCCTGTACCCTTCGGTGTGCAGGCGGCGCATCACGGTCTCCCGAAGGAGGCGGTCCTGCAGGTCGTTGAGCTGCGCCGACTCAAAGCCGAGGACAAGGACCCGGTCCCCGGGCTTCGCGGACGCGGCGGCGCAGAACAGCGCGCAGAGTGTTATCATCATTACGGCACGGACTGTTAATGGTGTCTTCATGGTTCCCCTATACGGTGATATACACGTTCTCATCATCGGCAATTTTCATGTTCGGATCAAGGTCTTCCGGCTCCACCGCGACCAGCGGGGATATCTCCAGCGCCTTTGTCCTCTCCGGGACCCGGATCCCCCGGTCCGCGAGCCAGCGCCGGTGCTGCTCGCTCATCATCTTCCGGGCTGAAACGACCGAATCCACCCCCTCCGCGTTCTTCACCGGGGCGAATTCCTCCTCCCGCTGCGTCTCGAACACGATATTTTTCTGCGTGAGCGGGAGGGCGTCGAACACGAACTTCTCGAACTTGAAGCCGTCCACCTCCCTCCGGACGCCGCCGGAAAAGGCCTTGATCTTCTTTTTCGCGGTATGGAAGGGGAGCGCGATTTCGGTGCCCGCGGTGACCCGCTCGATAAATTCCCTCTGAAAAAGATGGATCGCGATGCTGCCCGATGAAAAACGGAGTCCGCCCCTCTCATCCAGGCTGTGCGTTTTCTCTTCGGGCATGTCCGAATATTCGACGACCCCGATGGTATTGTCGCCGTAGCGCACGAACACTCCCACCTTTTCCCCCGGGTAGGCTTTCCTGACCGCCTTGCTTGATATGTCCGCGCCGCGCAGGACGTGAAAGCCGACGAAGACCGGGTCCACGATCCGCACCAGCGGGTTGTCCACCTGGAAGTACGATATCGTCTCGACCCCGCGCTCTTTCATCGCGGCCAGGACGCCGGAGGTGTAGAGGGCCGTCAGGCTCCCCCCGTGGCCGTCAGGATTTTTGAACACGTTGTGCTTTGATTCGAGGATCAGCTTTCCCGCGGCATCAAGTGACGGGATCATGTTCTGCGGAAATATGTACACGTTCTCCCGCCCGAGACCGAAATAGTCGTTTTTCCCGAAATACTCCTCGGTCTGGTCGTGGTTCGCCTGCGAGGTCATGACCAGGTAGGGTATGGCGGCGGCGTACTTACGAGAATATGCGAGTATCTTCTCCGCGTGTATCCGGAAGAGGGTTTTTCCCGACACCGGGCCCACCGGGAACATCCCCTTCGGCCCCTCGTACCCCAGCCGCGATCCCTGCCCGCCCGCGACCACGAACGCCGCCACCTTCCCCTGCCGCGCGTGGGTTATCCCCGCTTCGCGCGCGCGAGAGAATTCTCTCTTTTCATCCTCGGTTGTGGGGAGCGCAATGTAGGGGGCCGCGTCGAAATGGGTTTCCATGGCGGTCTCCTTTGAAAAAAACAACTTCAGGAGCAGCGAAAAATCTATGTCCGAGAGGTCATCGAGAAGGTGTTTCTTCTCCAGGTCGTCCAGTTCGTTCCAGTACTCGAACACGTGCTCCTGCTTATTGTCATACACCCGCTTTATCACCGCTTCGTAGCCCGGAAAGGTGATCATGGCTCCTCCTGAAAAGGGATCTGGTCTCAACCGCAGAGTAACAAACCGGCCCGATTTGATCAATAAATTTTTGGGGCAGGGCCCTTTGCCGGGCGCCCGCTGCCCGTGTGCCGCCGGCCGGATACCAGGCGACATAACTATGTTCCGCCCTCCGCCCGGCTGCCGCGCCAGAAAAACCCACCTGCGCGGGGCGGCATACAAAATCAGCCGGCATTAATAAATTATTTGACTTGTTTTCCTTCCTGCTGAAAAATCCGGGGTCAGGCGGCACGCGCTTTTTAGCCATAGCACCACGGGGGGAAACAGCATGGAAATAATCATCGCAAAAGATTACGAAGAGATGAGCAGGATATCGGCCGAGATTATCGCCGGTGAGGTAAAGAAAAAATTCGACCTTACCCTGGGACTCGCAACGGGCGACACGCCGGTCGGCACCTACAAGGAGCTGGTCAAGCTCTACAAGGAGGAAGGCCTTGATTTTTCGAAGATAACCACCTTCAACCTTGACGAATATGTCGGCCTCGCGCCCCTGCACGAGAACAGCTACAACCACTTCATGAAAGAAAACTTTTTCAAGCACGTGAATGTCAATCCGTCGCGCGTCTTCGTTCCGCAGGGAAACACCCAGGACCCGGAGATTTTTTGCGAATGGTATGAAAAAAAAATAAATGAGGCCGGCGGCATCGATCTCCAGATCCTCGGCATAGGGCGCGACGGCCATATCGCCTTCAACGAGCCGGGCTCTTCCTTCGCGAGCCGCACCAGGGTAAAGGCGTTATACAAGGAAACAATAGAGGACAACGCCCGCTTCTTTAAAAAAGAGGAGGATGTCCCCCGGTTCGCCATCACCATGGGCATCGGCACGATACTGGAAGCGAGGAACATCCTGCTCATCGCAAACGGCAAGAAAAAGGCCGAGGTCTGCGCGAAATTCATAGAGGGCCCGGTCACCTCCATGATCACGGCGTCCGCGCTCCAGCTCCATTGCCGCGCTACGGTCGTCCTCGACCAGGAGGCCGCCTCGATGCTCACGCGCACGGAGTATTACAACTGGGTGCGGGACAACAAAAAGCTCGTGCAGAAAAAGATCGGAAGATAACACCACCTCCACAGGCAGAACGGCAATGACAACAAAAACAGGGACCCTGACAGGAACCATTCTTGAGGACTCCGTTTTTCTGAAAAGCATCGAGCTGCTGAAGGATAACCGGTCCGGGAGCCGGCTCTTCGGAGACAACGTGCGGCCCCTGCGGGACGAGGAGATAGACCGCCTGTCAGCGCAAGGGAACATCTCATCGGACTGGAGCGCCATACTGGTCACGCCCGACTTCACTCCCGCGGCCGTCTTTTACAGCTCCTTCCACGGGGCCTGCCGCCTCGGAAAGTGCGGCGCCGCCGCGCCGCACAGCGGCGCGGCGTCCGGCCTCCCGGCGGGCATCTACCGCAGCACCATCATCAACTCGGAAATCGGCCACGGGTGCGTCATCCATGACACGGGCACCGTTGCCAACTGCGTTGTGCGGGACGGGGCCGTGCTCCTGAATAACGGCTCGATATCCGCGTCCGGCGCCTGCTCCTTCGGCAACGGCATCGAAATTGCCGTCGGCAACGAAACCGGGGGCAGGGAAATCGCCTCCTTCGCCGATCTGACGGTCGCGGTCGCGGAAGCGGTCGCGAAAAACAGGTCCGACAGGGAGCTGCTCCGCGGGTACGCTGAATTCATACAGCGGTATGTCGGGAAATGCACGGCGCCGTCAGGGTACATCGGGAAAAACGCGGTCATCAGGAATACGCCGACGATTGAAGACTCCTACATCGGCGACGACGTTGCCGTGACAGGGGCGACCCTGGTCAGGAACTCCACCCTGCTCGCGACCCCGGACGAGAAGACGGAGGTCAGCCACGGGGCATACGTCAGCGACTCCTGCGTGCAGTGGGGCTGCGAGGTCACCTCGATGGCGATCGTCGACAAGTCCGTGCTCTGCGAGCATTCCCATGTCGAGCGTCACGGCAAGGTGACAATGAGCATCATCGGCCCGAACACCGGCGTGGCCGAGGGCGAGGTGACCTCCTGCCTGCTCGGCCCCTTTGTCGGATTTCACCACCAGTCAATGCTCATTGCCGGCATCTGGCCGGAAGGAAAGGGCAACGTGGCCTACGGCGCCAACATCGGCTCAAACCATACCTCGAAGTCCCCCGACCAGGAGATCTGGTGCGGGGAAGGGATGTTTTTCGGCCTCGGGACGAACATCAAGTTCCCGTCCGATTTCACCAGGGCGCCCTACTCGATCATCGCCACCGGGGTGGACACGCTCCCGCAGCGGCTTGAATTTCCGTTTTCACTGGTCAACAAGCCGTCGGCGCACGCGCCCGGAATATCCCCCTCGTTCAACGAGATCTTCCCCGGGTGGGTGCTCTCACACAACATCTACGCGGTAAGAAGAAACGAGGGCAAGTACCGGAAACGGAACAAGGCGCGACGTTCCTCGTTCTCCTTCGCGGTGTTCAGGCCGGCAATTATCGACATGATGATCGCCGCGCGGGACGCGCTGAAGGGGGTCGGCCGCGTGAGGGAACTCTATACGGGCAGCGACATTCCCGGTCTCGGGAAGAACTTCATGACCGAGCAGAGCAGGAAGAGCGGGATCGAGACCTACCGGCTCTATATCGAATACTATGCCCTGATGCGGATGCTTGACCGCATAACCGCCCTCCGCGAAACGGGAGATACGGGCATCCTCCAGGACATCTATGAGCGGCAGACCGAGGACCTGGAATGGGAGCACGCCCGTCAGGTCCTCGCCGGCGAGACCTACATCCTGAGGAGCGTCAGCGACAACCTGTCGCGCCTCATCGACATTCTCGCGCTGGTGTCCGACAGCACGTTCAAGTCGAAGGAGCGCGACGACCTGAGGGGCGGCACAATAATACCGGATTATGCCGACGTCAACACGCCGGCCGGAGACGATTCATTCATCCGGGAAACGAAGCAGGAGACAGCGGACCTGACTGCCCGGATCAGGGCGATCATCTCTGGCGCGTGAGCGCGCCGAACAACCTTTAAGGATGGACATCATGGGAAAGATAAAGATAATGCCGTGCCTTGACATGAAAGAGGGACGGGTCGTGAAGGGAGTTAATTTCGTGAATATACGCGACGCGGGAGATCCCGCTGAAAACGCGGCCTTTTACCAGGCCGAGGGGGCCGATGAGCTCGCCATGCTCGATATCGCCGCCACGCTCGAAAACCGGAAGACCCGGCTCGAATGGGTCAGGCAGGTCTCGTCGGCGATAACCATCCCCCTCACGGTCGGCGGCGGCATCAACGGCCTGGAGGACATAGAGCTGGTTCTGGCTTCCGGCGCCTCCTCTGTCTCGATGAACAGCGCCGCGGTAAAGGACCCGCCCTTGATGCGGCAGGCGGTGAAGGAGTTCGGCCCCGGCAGGATCACCATCGCGATCGACGCGCGGCGCAACAGCGCCCTGCCCTCGGGCTTCGAGCTGGTGGTTTCCGGCGGCACCAGGCCGGTCGGCAAGGACGCCATCGAATGGGCCAGGGCCTGCAACGACGCGGGTGTTGGCTGCGTCCTCCCCACCAGCATGGACGGGGACGGCACACTCGCCGGCTATGACCTGGAATTCACGAGCGCGGTGGCGGACGCGGTGACCGTGCCGGTCATCGCGTCAGGCGGCGCGGGGAAGCTCGAGCATTTTTACGACGGCGTGGTCAGGGGCAAGGCGCAGGTGCTGCTGGCAGCGTCGGTGTTCCACTTCCGCACCTTCAGCATCCGTCAGGTGAAGGAATACCTGAGCGGCAGGGGCATCGACGTCATCCTCTGATCCGGACGCCCGCGCCCGGACCACGAGGCGTCGCAGCTATCTCTTTCCCGCTCTCCACGCGGTCAATGACACCACCAAAATCGGACGGCCGCCTGGTCAGAAGCCCGTTGCTGACGCGGTGCAGGAAAATCAGGAACTTCGCGGACAGCCCGGGAATGACCATAAACCTCTTTTTCCTGACCGCCTTCACGATCGCCCGCGCCACATCGCGCGGCTCGAGCAGGCCAGCAAGGCCCTTCACCGCCCTGCTCTCGGGCGGGAGGGTTTTCGCTTCTTCCTCGACAAAGCGCGTATTAACCTCGGGCGGGCACACCACGGTGACCGCGATGTTATACCGCTTCAACTCGCTCCGGAGACACTCCGACATTCCCACGATCGCGTATTTCGTCGCGCAATAGAGGGTGTAGCCGAACATGCCGATCAGCCCTGCCACGGAAGATATATTTACAATATGGCCCCCGCCCTTTTGCTTCATGAACGGGAGGAGCGCGCTGATGGCGTTCCTTGTCCCATACACATTGGTCTTCATCACCCGGTCAAACTGCTCGCAGGATATGTTCTCAAAATAATCCCCGGTGCCGATACCGGCGCTGTTTATCAGCATATCCGGCACGCCGAACCGGTCGATCGCATGGTTGATTTTTTGCCGCACATCATCGTTATCCGCAACATTCATGGGAAGGGAATGTATACGCTGCGATGTAGTAACCGTGCGCAGCTGTATCTCCCTGCACGCCGTATCAAGCCCGGCCTGCCCACGCGCGAACAGCACCAGGCTGCACCCCCGTGAGGCAAGAAGGCATGCTGTCTCAAAACCGATCCCGCTTGATCCGCCGGTGATGAAAGCGAGCTTGTTGTTAAAATAATCCATGGTGCGGCTCCTTATTAAAATAACAGTGTAATCCTAACACGTCAAGATTAATTCAATACTGCCGGATTTTGATTTATCATGATGGAGATTGGGGAGGAATTACACAAGCCGTGTGATCAGGACCACGATCATGGATACCGCGAGCGCGACTTTCATGACCGTGCCGGCCAGAAAGCCTATAAATGAACCAAACGCGGCCCTGAGCGCGTGACCGCTGTTTTTTCTCCCGATGATTTCACCGATATACGCCCCCACGAACGGTCCCCCGATAATGCCGACCAGGCCGAGCGGCCCTATGGAAAGAAAGAACGTGCCGATTATCAGCCCTATGATGCTGCCCCAGGTCCCGTATTTCGAACCGCCGAATTTCTTGGTGCCCCAGGCCGGCACAAGGTAATCGAGCAGGAGGACGACAAGGGTGAGGGCGCCGAAAAGCACCAGGATCGATAGTTCGAATTCCGCGAACCTGCTCAGATGGGCCATGATCAATCCGGCGAAATTGAGTGGCGGGCCCGGAACGGCCGGCAGAAAGCAGCCGGCAAGGCCGGCGGCCATGAGAAGAACCGCGGTGATAATTAAGAAATAGTCCATGAAATATTGTTTTGTCGCCTGTATAAAAATCTCAGCGCGTCATCTGAAAGCCATAGAGGAATATACTGAGCAAAGGGGTGCTGTCAACAATAAAACCTTTCCCGATAATCAATGAAGCGTCGGAAAAAAGAACTGAGCGGCCGAGGACTGTCCGAGTCTTCAATGTCTTTGTCCGAGTTCCGCAGGCCGCGAGGTTTTTTTCCGACGCTCGATATACCTGCCCTGATAGCTCTAAATCGATTCAGATCTTCGTTTTGGATCAGATGTGTGAGGCGCCGGTGTCGGGCAATACTATGAAAAGGGGCCGCCCTTCACGGACGGCCCCTCGTCGTGTCATTGATACTGACCGGATTTTAGTAGCCCTGGAACCCATAGTAGTCATAGAGCATGTACAGGCCCTCCGCGGTCGGCGAATTTTCAACCAGGTCGCCCATGTCCCGCAGCAGGTCCGCCATTATCGGGTAGAACTCGGTGTTCGGGCCGCTGATGAGATCGCTATCGAGCCAGAGCGCCAGTTCGTTGATGAAATCGCCGCTGCTGTAGTGCCCGATGCTTATCGTCTCCATTATGAGCGCGGCCAGCCCGTTGTCGGCCGTGGCCTGCCACAGGCTGTTCATCAGCGAGCGGTAGGTGGTGCCCCGGTTCGGCACGCCGTTGTAGAGCCCCATCTCGTTGTGGATGTTCGGCACCGCGGTGGTAAGAAAATCATACAGCACCGAGAAGCCCGGGTCGCCGCCCTGGAAGAGCCAGTCGGACCCGTCGTAATAGGCGAGGAGCTTGCCCAGGGTGTACAGGAGTCCCTTCACCTGCGCCTCGCTCGGTACGTTGTGCTGGAACAGCGCGTCCATGACGTCGAAGAGATGCTCGGATATGAAGTACGGGGCGCCCTCGACCAGGAAATCGCCGGTCAGGTCGCTCAGGTCGGTGATGGTCTCATTAAAATCCGTGAAGTCAGGATCGCCGGTGCCGTCGTTATACAGCGTATTGACGTCCTGATACTGCCTGAGGCCGTCCGACGCGGTCTCGCCGATGACCGTATTCAGGAGGTCGTCAAGGTCCAGATCGATGTACTTCGTTCCATCATCCGGCCTCACCCGCTTCTGGAAGAGCCAGGCGGGCGGGTCGATCCCCTTGGTCACCCTGCTGATCTGGTCCGTATAGCCGTGAACGCTGATATCGCCGCTCATGTCCTCATAGATCCTCGTCCCCTTTGACCGCGCCCCCTTCATGGCGCTGGTGAGCTGCTCGAGGCCGTAGCAAAAGCTGTTCACCGCGGCATCGTCGGGCGGGGTGTGCGTGGTCAGGGTCTCGGTCACGGCCGGGCGGCCCGCGGCAACGTCATAGTACATGAGCCTGCCGAGAAGCCCGTCCGCGCGCCGTGTCGTGTTGCTCCGGTTCGTGGTCGTGTCTGAGTCAAGAAGCACGGACAGGAGGGTCGGCATTGCAGGAGGCGTGTAATAGTCGCGCGCGCTGTCGCCGCCGTACCAGCCCTTTGTGCCGGATGTGGAAAACCCGCTAATTTCGCAATCCGGAACGAGCGATATGGAATGGTTCATGTAATAATCGTAACTCAGGGCGCCGCCCTTGACCCTCGGCAGCCAGGTATTGGCGGCCACGCCGCTTGAATCGCAGTTGTAGTTAAAGAAGGTCCACGGCTTCACCAGTGCGCCCAGGCCCTCGAGCGTCTGCGCGAGCGCGTTCCTGTTTGCCGAAACATTAAAGGGATCCGCTACATACGATCTCTCCCGCAGCGGTGCCAGGAGCGCGATAAAGAGCGGGAGCAGCGAGTTTCTCTTTGTCCAGTCGCCGTCGTTGAGCTGAAAGCCGTAGTCCTGGTTCGCAGTACCCACGTTTCTTGACCCGAGGAGCCGGTGCTCGTAATTGGTCCCGCTGGTCACCAGCGAGCTCCGGGGGAACCCGAACCGCGATATAGCGGTTATATTGTGCCCGATGGTAGCGGGGGTGGCTGCTCCATTGCCGAGAAGGCTCAGTATCTTGTCCGCGTCAACGGCACCGAGGCCGCAGGTTCCGGTCTGGATCTCCTCTGAGAGAATGATTATCCTGTAATCGCCGGGCACCTGAGACATGACCGAAGAATCAGCGGTACTGCCCTGATTATATTTCGCCCATACGCCATTATCCCTCATGATACGCGCCGCCGACAGGCCGTGTATGCCGTTTCCTTCAATTATCTGGTATGCAGCGGATTCTATGCTCCCGCCAAGACCGCCAGTATTTCTCAGCCAGAGGGGAATGATCATGGCGAACCTCTTCTCGTTCATGACCCACTGAAAGTTGCGGAACAAGGCCTCTTCCTGCGAGGCGCATTCCCTGGCTGCGCTCTTCTCGGGAATCATTTCAGTATAAGACCGATACCCGGGATTCGTAGAGGTATCAGGCCTGGTATCGCCGGTACTGTCCTTCGGTACATAGTTGGTCCCAGCGAGGCTTCTAATCATGAAATAATCGGTGTTCCAGGCCGCTTTATACCTATTCCACCTCAGGGTCGCGTCATCCGGATCGGCTTTATCATAGGATGCGCTTACCGGGTAGGTATACGTCCATGTAGAAGCGTCACCAGGATCAGTCTTGACAACCGTGGCATACACTGACCCGTCAGGCCGCTTGTATGTGTATTCGTTCCCGGACCGGGTCGCGCCCTGGGTCGCGTAATAGGGCCCCTCTCCCTCCCAGCACGCGCGTATTACCCAGGAAAAGGTCCAGGAGGCCAGGTCCTTTGTGTATATGCCGTTGGCCGAATAGGGAATATACTGGTCATTACCGAGACCCCCATCATCATTCCCACCGTGGAGCGAGCCTTCGGTGCTGACGCCGAAATCGCCCACACACGCCCCGCTTAAAAACTGCAGGGCCGGGTAGTTCCAGGTGTATCTGAATTTGTAGTTGTCCCGATCCGCAGTAGCCCCATTGAAAGATGTCCTTCTTCTGAATACCTGATCTACCCCCTTGATGACCCCACTACCGTCAAACAGGAGTTCGTAGGTGCCCAAACTGGCAAGCGAATCACGCGCACCCATGATAGAAAACAATGAATCATTCAGGGTCAGGTAGCCCTGGAATTCACCATGCCCGTGACGCCGTGCTGAATCTTCTTTTGTATTGCTGGAGAAAATATTTGAATCTTCAATTTCATTTGCATCCGCCAAATGAGACCATCCCGTGTTGCCGGCAATGGCACCGAGATACAGCAGGTGCTCAAGCATGCTGGCCGAATAGGAGCCCGCGATCGTGCGGTCGCGGCCAAGCGCGTCAAAGCGGATCAGGTCATAGACCGATTCCTGTATCTGGGCGTTGTCCCAGTCCATGTAGATATTCTTTACGTTCTTCAGCAGTGACGCGAGGGGATAGTCCTGCGAGGTTGTGCCGTTGTACCAGACCATGGATGACCGCCGGTCGTCGCGGAGGAAGAGTCCCGATGCGCCGGTCAGGAGCTGGGAAAGGTTCTCTTTTAATTCCACGTTGGAGTAAAGGCCCGCGGTGGGATCGTTGTCCGTATTGTACTGGTTGGCGTTGACATTCGTGTTCGTGGTATTGACCGCGGCCCCGTACACTGAGCCGCCCGCGGTAAAATAGTTGGCCATGTTCCAGATAAGCCGCTGCGTGACATCCGGGTCAGCGAGCGCGGCGTCAAGGTTCCCGATCAGGTCATACATCCCCTCCCTGTCCAGGGATTCGCCGTGGAGCATGGAGAGAAACCCGTTCATCAGCGAGGCCAGTCCCTTTGCCATGTTGCCGAGGTCTGAATCAGTGCCGCCCGGCATGGAGGGAATATCAGTGATAAGCGTGTCCTCGCCGGGGACAGCGCCTTCTGTTATAAACATGGGAAAATCAGCCATCGCCACCGGGGTGGAGAGAAACTCGGCAAGATCGAGGAAATCCGCTTTGAAGTCCAACTCCCCGTCTGCGGGATCATCATCGGTGACCGTAAGTGTCTCCACCAGGTCGACCATGAAGTCGTCGAGCTCCGCGTCCGTTTTTTCGTTGAGCAGGTAGTGCACCGCCCTGTTCATGATTCCGATCACGCCCACTCCGATTTTATTGTTATTGCCCGGCACAGCTTCCGCAACCGTATCGAGGAACCCGTAAAAATCCTCCAGATAGGTCGGCGCGTTGTTGTCGCCGTAAAACGAATTAATCGCGTAGGGCGTCCCCTTCTGGTTGTTCCCGTAGAAACGCTCCGTATCGTCCGTAACGAACGCGAGCGAGGCCTTGATGTCATCCAGCAGGTCAAGGCCCGGAGCGACCGCCCGCTCCATAAGATAGGAAAGGATGTACATGAACTCAGCGGTCCCGGGAATATCGCTCTGCATCATCGCTGCCAGCTTCTGGTTTCCCGTTCCGCCAGGCACGCTGTCCCAGGCGGCATCGAGTACCGGATACCCGGCGAACAGATTCAACAGGTCAAATGGCGCAGGCTCGTCATTGGTCTGGAATTCAGGAAATTTCTCACTGGAACAGCCGGAAAAGAGCGCCAGCAACAGGGACACCATCGATAAAAGGACTGAAAACTTCTTCATTACCGTAACTCCCCCCTGAATAGAAATATTTAAAAACCGTCTGGACGGTTTATAAAATTCTCTTCCTCCTTAAAAATATATCATATTTTAAATTGTATTTCAAATTAATTTATTATTATTCGCATAGCTGGAATGAAAAAAACTGACGTTTCAGTCATAATAATTTATAAATCACGATTTTTCAGAAATTTTTTAATACAAATAATCATCGATAATGATCCTTCGCATTATTTTCGCAGGAACGGGATGAACCGCCCGAGGAAGCGCACTTCAGGCAGCTTCATGAAGAAGGCCATGGCGAAGTACACGATGCCGTACGGCCCGAGCGCCAGCAGGGCCCGGAGGACCGGGTGCACCCCGGGTGTGGCGGTCTTCACCGCCCATGCCGCCGCCGCGCCGGCGCCCGCCGCGATCCAGAGCTTCACGGTGTAGGACAGGGCAAGGCCGCTGGCACCGATGCGCCGGTTCATGCCGCGGCGGAGCAGGACAAACTCTATCCAGCCGCACAGCCCCGAAGCGGCGGTGATCCCCGCGGCGCCCCATTTTGAATCGATGCCGATGAGCGCCGGCGCATGCTGCGAGAGCAGGTACCCGAGAAAGGCGGCGAGACCGACCCGCAGCATCGCGAACTTCAGCGGCGTGCGCGTGTCGCGCAGGGCGTAAAACGCCGAGGAATACAGCCGCCCCAGGGTCGATGCCAGGAGCCCCACGGCCGACCCGGCCAGGATGCTCCAGACGTACACGGTGTCCGCCGCGGTGAAGTTCCCGCGCTGGTAAATGGGCGCCGCCACGATGTCGCCGAGGGCGAGGAACGCGACCGCGGACGGCACGATGAAAAACGCGATCCGCCGCAGGCCCGCCGTTCAGCCGCTTCCGGAGCTGTTCCGCCACCTCGGCGTCGCTCCCCACCTCCTTCGACATGGCCGGCAGCTCCGCAGCGGACACAGACATGCCGAAGAGGCTGACCGGCAGTGTGTAGAGGGTCTGCGCGTAGCTCAGGCCGGCGACCGCTCCGCTGGCGAGAAAGCTCGCCAGGATCTGGTCCACGTACGCGCTGATCTGCACCACGCCGCGGCCCAGGAACGCCGGCACAAAGTTTTTTATCACCGTGCGCACGTGCGGGCCCCGGTGGTCGAGCGAGAGCTTCAGCCTGCCCAGGAACCCGAGCACGGAGGGGAGCTGTATCAGGATCTGGAGCGCGCTCCCGGCGACTGACCCGACCGCGACCCACACCGCCAGGGAGGACTGGTCCACGCTCCCGCCGAAGATTGCCAGGGCAAGGATGATGGCCGCGTTCCACACCACCGGCGCGGTATAGGAGAGAAAGAACTTCCCGTGGCTGTTCAGTATTCCGAGGCACCACGCCGACCAGACGAGGAGGCCCGCGCCGGGGAAGAGTATCCTCACCAGGAGGACGGTCAGCTCCCGCTTGCTCCCCGTGAACCCGGGGGCGATGGCGTAGATGAGCCAGGGGGTCAGGAACACGCCGGCCAGCACCAGCACCGAGGTCACGAGCATCAGCAGGGCCGCCACGGCGCCGGCGACGCGGCGCGCCTCCTCCTTCTCGCCGCGCGCCACGAGGTTCGCGTACACCGGGATGAAGGAAGCGGAGAGGACCCCCTCGCCGAAGAGGTTCTGGAGGAAGTTCGGGATCCGGAAGGCCGCGTTGAACGCGTCCGCGGACGCGCTGTTGCCGAAGAAGTAGGCGAACACGCTCACCCGGACGAGCCCGGCGATGCGGCTGAGCAAAATGCCGGCCGCGACCAGGAAGGCGTGCCACCGCGTCCCGGCCCGGTCCCTGGTTTCTGTACCTGGCGCTGTCATCTCAATTATTCGATGCATACAGGTTTTTGTATTGATTAAATTTTATCAAGAAGAAAATAGTGGTATCGCACATCAGGCGGGACGGCGGCGGCGCTGCCCGCGGATCCCCTGCGACGGAGGGCCGGTCATGAAAAAGTACATGGAAAAGGTAAACACGCTCCTCGAGTCCCTTCCCTACATCCGGGAATTTTACGGCAAGACAATGGTCATCAAGTACGGCGGCCACGCGATGGTGGACGACGCGCTCCAGAAGTCCTTTGCCAGGGACATGGTCCTCCTCAAGCTCACGGGCATGAACCCGGTGATCGTCCACGGCGGCGGGCCGCAGATCAACGACCTCCTGAAGCAGATCGGGAAAAAGAGCGAGTTCGTTGACGGCATGCGCGTCACCGACCAGGAAACGATGGACGTGGTGGAGATGGTGCTGGTCGGCAAGATAAACAACAACATCGTGAACAACATCAATTTCATGGGCGGGAAGGCGGTCGGCCTTTCCGGCAAGGACGGCAGGCTCATCACCGCGGAGAAGATGTACCATGTCACCGCGGCCGGCGAGAAGGTCGACATCGGCCTGGTCGGCTCGGTCAGGGCGATCAACCCCTCGGTGCTCGAGACCCTTGACCGCGACCGCTTCATCCCGGTCATCGCGCCGGTCGGCGTGGACGAGGAGGGCGACCACCTACAACATCAACGCCGACCTCGCGGCGGGCAAGATCGCCGAGGCCCTGAACGCGGAAAAGCTCATCCTCCTCACCGACGTGGAGGGCGTGCTCCTGGAGGAAAAGCTCGTGTCAACCCTGAAGACGAAGCAGGTTCCGGCCCATATCGAGAAGGGGACGATCACCGGCGGCATGATCCCCAAGGTCAACTGCTGCATCGAGGCGGTGGCCGGCGGCGTGGGCAAGGCCCACATCATCGACGGCAGGGTGGAGCACGCGGTGCTCCTTGAGATCTTCACCCAGGCGGGCATCGGCACCGAGATCGTGGGGTAGGCGCCTCTGATAGGGTGGGGATTAATCCCCACCCTATCAGAGGCGGGGGAGTCGTGAAATAAAAAAGGGGCTGGTTCACAGCCCCTTTCTGTTACGATTATTGGTACAAAAATTACTTCAGCGCGGTAAATGTGCCGCCAGCAATTACACGATGCGATTTGACACCATCATAATAATATAAATCCCCGGAAAATGTTCCCTCAATATTCACCGAATTTGGCGATGATGTAACGATAGTGCTTGATGAGCCGGAAGTATAATAAGGATCAGTCACTCCTTTCCAGGCATCACCCAGCGTACCATATTCAATATATTCATGACTCGCGATGGTGCTGGCATTATAGGTAGCCGCTATTTCATTGCTTATCTTAAGTTGCAGCAATTCGTTCCCGTTTGAGCCGGTAATTACCCAGTTCGTTCCGGAAATTTTAAAGCGGTGCAGCACGTCCATGTTCTGGGAGCTCCATCAATGGTAAAGCTCATCGTCCCCCCCTTGCAGCTGACAAGGCTCAACAGCGCCTGCTGGGTGAGCTCCTCACTGCCATCGTCACTGCACCGGGCACTGAACATCATGGCGCACACCGCCAGCGGCAGTATGATACAACGCATGAAATTGTTAGAATGTTTTACTGGCATGTCACAACCCCCCTCTCTTTCTAAATGTTTGATATGTCCAATTGCCCGTATTAATGATACTGGCCTGGCCCGGAAAAATCAACGTTTTTATTCACTCCTCCAGGCTCGCGCCGCAGTGCGGGCATTCAGTGCTATATTCCTCGCCGAGCGAATCCTTGTCCCGGTAAATGGACCCGCATTCATCGCAGCGGAGAAAGGCCTTTCCGCATTTACCGCATGTGACCTTTACCAGCTCCCCTTCCTCGCAGAAGGGACAGATGAGCGCTTCCTTTTCTTTCATTCATTCAACTCCATGTCATGTACGGGCCGCCGCCCGCCCTATACCGGGAAAAAGGTTATCACCCGGTTCGTCCCTTTTTTAATGACCAGCAGCACCGCCCTGAGCTTCGGGTAACCCCTGGTCCTGCCCTCCTTCCCGCCGAGGTAGCCGACCTGCCTCCTGAAGCGCACCGTGTAGGCGACCCTGCCGCCCCGCTCCCTCGATTCAGCGTTCCCCGCTTTTATCTCCGCCCACGCTTCGTCCATAAGCCCGATGATGCCCGCTTTCGGCAGTGAAAACACGCCGTGCTTCGGCCTGCCGGGGCTGTCCTTCGCGTGGCGCATGATGTGCGAAAGCCGCGTCCTGCCGTCCTGGTCGCGGCCGGCGATGACCAGGCCGCCCCTGGTTGTCCACGCGTCCTTCCCGCCAGGCGCGAGATGGCCCGCGGCTTCGAGCTCCCGGACCTCGTCTGCGGATATATACCCGGCGGTGTCCCGCTGCTTCTTCCGCGCCTCCAGGTCGCCGGAGAAGAGGCCGGCGGCGAAGGCAAGCGCGACAATAAGGCGGACCATGTTTTTCATTACGATGGTTAGAACATGAAAGGGATATTACGTCAATTCAAATTCCTCGGCCCGGGGGCATATCGCAAAATAGTATTGACATACATCAAAAAACGAATTTCTCTTCTTTTGTAAGGGACAACCGGGATGGACAATTTTTATGAAACCATGACCGACCGGACGAGGATGGCTATCGGCGAAGCGGCCCTCGGCCGGCTGCGGTCCGCCCGCATCATCATCTTCGGCGTCGGCGGAGTCGGGAGCTGGTGCGCGGAGGCCCTGGTGCGCACCGGGTGCGCCGACCTCACGATCGTTGACCCCGACGCGGTATGCCCCACCAACATCAACCGCCAGGCTGAGGCAACGGCGGGGAACATCGGCGCGCCGAAAGCGGAAGAGATGCGCGCGCGCCTCCTGGCGATAAATCCCTCAGCGGCAATCACCGCGCGCCGCCTCGCCTACGGCGAGGCCAGCATGCGGGAGTTCGACCTGCGCTCCTACGACTGCGTCATCGACGCGATCGATTCCGTGCCTGACAAGGTCCTCCTCATCGGGGAGTGCCTGTCGGCACAGGTGAAGCTCTATTCGTCCATGGGGGCCGCCGCGAAAACCGACCCGACGCGGATACGCATTGACCGCCTCTCAAAGACCAGAGGCTGCCCCCTGGCGCGGACCGTGCGGCGGCGCCTGCGGGAAAGCAACATCGAGGCCGACTTCCCCTGCGTGTACAGCGAGGAGCCGCCCATCGGGGAGTCCGTTGAAACGCCCGGGTCCGGGGAAGGGCGCTGCGGCGCGAACAAGCGGACCAACGGCTCCCTCGTGCACGTCACCGGGACCTTCGGGTTCATGCTCGCCGGGCTCGTAATCAACGACCTGGTAAAATCATCCGCGGAATAAAATCTGCTTGTAGAAACGGGCCGGCGCGGTATCCTCTCCGCATGCAGGTGTTCACCACGACTTTTACCGCGGTGGCGATGCTCCTCGCCATCGGGTTCCTCGGCTACTGGCTGCTCGCGAGGCGCGTGGTGTCCGGGCCGGTCCTCGGCTCGCTCTCGGTGCTCGCGATCGACATCGCCCTGCCCTGCCTGACCTTCTCCGGCATACTGGCAAACTTCCATCCGGAGAAAAACACCGGGTGGTGGGCCCTCCCTCTCTGGTGGCTCGGCATGACCGCGCTCTTTACCGCGATGGCGTTCTGCTGCTCCGCCGTCTCCGCGAAAGAGACCCGGAGGGAATTCCGCGTCAGCCTTCTTTTCCAGAACGCGATCTTCTTCCCGCTGGCGATCATCGCCGAGACGCACGGCGCCGGGTCGCCCCTTCTGGTGGAGCTGTTCCTGTTCACGATTTTCTATCCCGCGTTCTTCTTCAATTTCTCGCCGCTTTTTTTCAGCAAGGGCCTGAAAATCGACCCGGCCAGGGTCTTCACCCCGGTGCTGGTCGCCACCGTCCTTGCCGTGCTGGTCCGCTATGCCGGGCTGGACGCCTGTATTCCGCGGTTCGTGTCCGAGAGCGTCCGCATGGTGGGCGCGATGACCATCCCCCTGCTCATGCTGGTGCTCGGCGGCAACATCCACGCGGACCTCAGGGGGGCGGGAGCGCCGGCCTATGCCGAAAACATAAAATTCGTGGTCATGAAAAACCTGGTCTTCCCGCTCGCCGCGCTGGGGGCGATCATTCTCATACGGCCGCCGCAGGGCGTGGCCCTGATCATCATGCTGCAGGCATCGGTCCCGCCGGTGACCGCCATCCCCATCATAACGGAGCGCGCGGGAGGCAACAGAAACATCGTGAACCAGTTCATGGTATCGAGCTTTCTCTTCTCGCTGGCAAGCGTGCCCCTCATGCTCGCGCTGTTTTCCGCGCTCTACCCGCGGTGAGGAGCCGTGCGGGAACGGGCCGGGCGTGCCCTGCCGTAAAATAAATGAGTTGAAAAAAACGAATTGCCGCCCCATACTGCCACCTGCCGTGTGAGACAGAACGTACCGGTCCCGGAAAGCGCGCTATACCGATGCAGATCATGAAACATACCAGCCCTTTTATCGCGGCGGCCCTGGCCTGCCTGATGGTCCCGGCCATGCCCGCTCCCGGCGCCTTCGCGCAGGAGGAACGGAAGCAGCGCATCCCCTATGAAGTGGTCGAAGAAGCGCCGGCCGGCAGGGGCATCGACGAGTCAACCGCGCCGCACCGTACGCACCGCATGGCCCTCGGCGTCAACATCGACCCGTTTCCGACCGTGCTGAGCGCGGTTGACAGGGAATTCGGGCTCTCCCTGCAGCCATGGTTCGGCGTGGACAATGTCAAGATACGGCTCGATATCGCTCATTTCCGCATTCCCAACGATTGCGTCGCCACGCGGTATTTCAAAAGGAACAACGTCAATGCCTTCTCCCTGACCTTCGAGTACGCGTTCGGCGCGCACTTTGACGGCTTCATCGTGGGAGCCGGGATCGGCATGTGGCAGGATAGCGTGAGCCACCGCTATTTCAATGATTCGGCCACGGTGGTCAGGCCCTTCGTTTCGATCGAGGGCGGCTATATCTGGAAATTTTACAAAAACCTGTATATCGAGCCCTGCCTCGCGCTGGATGTCATGCTGACGCGCCGCACGCTGTCGGTAGTCTGGTGCCGATACACGCCGCTCCCCGTCGCAGGCGAAATCACCCTGAAATTCGGCATGTATATAGATATTTAAGAAGATAGCAGATCCGGCGGCATCTTTTTTATTTGACATTCAGTCACCCTTTAATACGTTTGCTCCGGAGAGTTGTCCGAGTGGCCGATGGAGGCGGTCTTGAAAACCGTTGTACCGCAAGGTACCGGGGGTTCGAATCCCTCACTCTCCGAGGTTATTATTGAGAGGCGCACAACCAGTTGCGCTCCTCTCAATGGAGAGGTGCCCGAGAGGCCGAAGGGGACGGTTTGCTAAACCGTTGTACTGGTAACGGTACCGAGGGTTCGAATCCCTCCTTCTCCGAATGAACATGACGAGCGTAAAGGCGAAAACAGACGAGATCATCGAGATATTCGTCAAGACGGTCATTCCGGCCGCCATGAGGGGGATCCGGTGGTGCCGCGACAGGGCAACAATGATGGACCTGTTATGGCTCACCTATTTTCCGTTTGTCGGCTGGCTGTACCCGTTTATCGCACGAAAGAACGATGCCTTTGCGATGCACCACGGGAAGCAGGCGCTGATCATGGCGATCGTCTTCACCGCGGCGCCGATAGCGCTTACGTTCTCAACGGTATTCATCCCGATTTCGTACCGCGGGGTGAAGCTGACCGCCGTCATCCTGGTCTACCTCTCGCACCTGGCCTATTTCGCCCTGTGCGCGTGGGGGTTCATAAAGATGAAGGAAAAGGCAGTGTACGATTTTCCCGTGATATCCGGGTACGCGAAACGGCTGGATGTCTGAATGCACGGCATGGCGCATTCTTCCCGTTGACCGGGGAGGATGTTGATCATATACAACACGCGTCCGTAGCTCAGTTGGATAGAGCGCCGGACTACGAA
>CAWHAA010000003.1:0-49460 GCA_963827275.1 uncultured Spirochaetota bacterium | reverse complement strand
GGAGGTATTCTCCATGCTGGCGGAGGATTCCGAAAGCACTGTCGACGATTCCCTGATGGATTCCATCAGGCCGACGATGCTGGCGTACTGTTCCTGTATCTTCGCCGCCCTGGCCTTTTCGTCTTCAAGCGAATTCTGGTTCGTCCTGAGTATCACCATGGCCATACCGTAGGTGAGGAGTATCCCCGCGGCGCTGTCGATAAAACCTGTTTTGAGCACAAAGGGATCGGCCGCACCGGCCGAGCCGGCATAAAGAAAGAATCCGACGTCAGCTATCACGAACATGCCGGCGAGCACCGTGGTCCAGAGGCGGCTGCAGAACATTGACGAAAAAATTATTGCGGCTGGCACCATATGGACCAGCGAAGAATAGCCGACAGCGGGATTGGCCATGAACTGGATGCCCGTTCCCATCATCAGGGTAATGGCCGCCGCCAGGGAATTGATGTTCGCCGATGCATTATATAATCCCCTTTTCAGAAGTATCAGGCTCAGGAAGACTCCGGACCCCATACTCACCACCATAGGCAGAGACGTGCTCTGGTCACGACGGACAAAGATAGAAAGGGCGAGGATGAGGAGCACCACGAAAAAAATGATGATATTAATAATGAGAAGAAGACGCGCCTTGGATATCAGGCTTTTCGATCCCTGGGCATACCTTGATAAAAATGAAGTTATAAGATTCGATCCGACCATTATATACACCTGCATCAAATTTTATTAACAACAACAATGCATAAATCCCATTCCCTCGTCCAGTTATTAATATTCATTGATCGAAAATGGAAAAAAGTTACAGTCGGGTATTTCGCCGCACCCCATCCATGGCGCGGGGATGCGGGCTACTCAAAATCTCATCGCAAGCCCATGACGATGATGGGGGGGGGGATTAGAAAAAGACAAAAAATCTGATTTCACCGGGGGAAAAATTTTTAAACAATAAACGGGGGGGCACTGTTAAAATAGTGCACATTTTATATTTTTTTTATATTTTCCTCATGTAATTTTCATTTGACAATTTCCGCCTCGTTTATTAGTTGATTAATCCATGAAAACAAAAATAGCATCAATTATACTCATTTTTCTCATCGGGCTTTTTGCATCTTTCATGGGATGCGGGAAAGGCAAACACGCCATAACAGCCGCTGGTTCAACGGCATTTCAACCATTCGCCGAAAAGCTCGCAGACCAATATATGCAGGCCCATCCTGACACAAATATTACCATCCAGGGCGGCGGTTCGGCAGTGGGTATTCAATCCGCTTTGTCCGGGGCCGCGCAAATCGGCATGGCAGACCTTGTTATCCTTCCTCCTGAAGCAAAAAGCCTGAATACGGTCGTCGTGGCACGGGACGGTATAGCCCTCATAGTCAATTTAAAAAATAAAATTGATAATCTAACCATTCAACAGGTCCAGGGAATTTATAATGGAAAGATTAAGAACTGGAAGGAAATCGGCGGAAATGATCATCTTATCACTGTTATATCCCGCGAAGCAGGATCCGGAACGCGATCATCTTTTGAAGATATAATCAAAAACATATCATTGACAAAAGAGGCGATCATACAGGATTCAAACGGAACTGTCCGTGAAACGGTTATTAATGATGCTAACGCAATAGGCTACCTGTCACACGGCCTGATAAATGAGAAGATAAAACCGATCACCGTCAACGGAATATCCTGTACAGCCGAGAACATCATCAGTGGGAAATATATTCTTGTCAGACCGATTTATCTATTAACGAAAGGCGCTCCCAGTGATAAAATCAAGGGTTTTATCGACTACATCCTCTCCAGCCAGGGACAGGAAACAATCAAATCAAGCGGGTTAATACCTGCAAAATAACTTTTGTATTGAACCGTTTTTTAAAAAATTTTTAATAACGATATTGAATGAAGATTTTTACAGAAAAGGGTATTTACCGACTCCTGATGGTTATTGCTCTATCGGCGATAGCCATGCTTTTATTAATCGTCCTTTTTATTTTGAAGGAAGGATTACCCTTCATCATCAAGGTCGGCGCCAGCGATTTTCTTCTTTCTTCCAACTGGAACCCTCCGACGAACAATTACGGCATATTCCCGATGATTGTGGGATCCCTGTGGGTTACCCTGGGCGCCATGATCGTCGGTCTGCCGCTGGGATTGGCCGGTGCTATTTTTTTGTCGGAATTCGTTCCCAACTGGGCCATGAAGATCATCAAGCCCACTATTGAATTACTTGCGGGAATACCATCGGTCGTATACGGTTTTATCGGCGTCATGGTCCTGGCGCCTTTAATCAGGGCTTATCTCGGCGGACCGGGCCTTTCCATCCTTGCCGCATCAATCATCCTGGGTATCATGATCCTGCCCACCATCATGAGCATTTCAATAGACTCCATCAAGGCGGTGCCAAACTCATACCGTGAGGGGGCTTTTGCCCTCGGCGCGACCCACTGGCAGACCATTCACATGGTGGTGTTGCCGGCGGCACGGTCAGGCATCGTGGCCGGCATCATACTCGGTCTCGGGCGCGCCGTCGGAGAAACCATGGCGGTCATCATGGTGGTCGGAAACGCGGTCAAACTTCCCACCTCGGCCCTTGATTCAGTACGGACCCTTACCGCGAATATTGCCCTTGAAATGGGGTATGCCACCGGCATGCATCGCCAGGCGCTCTTCGCCACCGGCGTCGTTCTTCTCGTAATAATAATGATTTTGAATTACACCGCGACACTGGCAATCAGGAAGATGGGGAAAAGCAAATGATCGTACACCCCCGCTATACGCAAATCCTGGCAATAAGCCTTCTCGTATTAATGACGGTCTTTACGCTGGCAATCCTTGTTTTTATTATCGTTTTTATTTTCGGGAAAGGATTGATCTATGTCACTCCTGATTTCCTTTTTTCCAATCCGCAGGACATGGGAAAAGCCGGAGGAATATTCCCCACGTTACTGGGGACTGTTATCTTGCCGCTCCTGGCCATCCTCATAGCCACCCCGCTCGGCGTAGGGACGGCCATTTATCTCACGGAATACACGAGGGAGAACAGGGTAACAAGGATAATACGATTCGGGGCTGATTGCCTTGCGGGGATTCCGTCAATAATATTCGGCCTTTTCGGATTCATTTTTTTCGTCACCACACTCCAGATGGGATGGTCGATACTTTCAGGCTCGTTAACGCTTGCATTCATGATATTACCGACGATCATCCGCACCAGTGAAGAGGCCATCAAATCGGTCCCCTATTCATACCGGGAAGTGAGCTTTTCTCTCGGGGCCACCCTCTGGCAGACGGTCAGAAAAGTCGTGCTGCCCAACGCCCTGCCGGGCATCATTACCGGGATCATGCTGAGTATCGGACGGTCAATCGGCGAAACGGCAGCGGTCATTTTCACGGCCGGTTCTTCACTGAGGATTCCCAGTTCGCTTTTCGATTCAATCCGGACCATGTCAGTACACTTTTACATTCTCGCCCGCGAAGGGATATCAAGTCAAAACGCCTATGGCACGGCTGCGGTGCTCATAATATCAATTCTGCTGATCAACCTTACGTCCTATTGGCTCATGAACAGGTTTATTACAAAGCGGACCAAATAGACCGGAGAAAACATTGTTCAATAGTATGATTATATATGGCACATTCACAGACACTAAAGATCCTGATAGGATAACCAGGGCGTTTATCGGGGAATAATAGAGATACCATGGAGCTCGAAAACAAATTCATCATTAACAACCTGAACGTTTTCTGGGGAAAGACCCAGGCTCTTCGGAATATTAATATTTCAATACCTTCTCACAAGATCCTGGGTATCATCGGCCCTTCCGGATCCGGGAAAACCGTTTTTTTACGATCACTCAACCGGATGAATGACCTGGTGCCGGAAATTCAAATCCAGGGGCAGATCCTTTTGGATGGAGAGGATATTTACGGTCCCGGGACCGACCCTACGAAACTGAGGAAAAAAGTCGGGATGGTCTTTGCCCTTCCCGTACCGCTCCCGGCAAGTATATATGACAATATTGTATTCAGCCCGGTCCTGTTCGGCATCAGGGACAGGAAAAAACTGGACGAGCTGGTTGAAACGAGTCTCAAAGAGGCTTTTCTCTGGGACGAGGTCAAAGACCGGCTTAAGACATCGGGCATGAGGCTGTCCGGCGGTCAGCAGCAGCGTCTGTGCCTTGCGAGGGTCCTGGCCATGGAACCGGAGGTCATCCTTCTTGACGAACCATGTTCGGGGCTGGACCCGATCTCGACAGCTGCCATTGAGGACGCGCTCAGTATATTAAAAAAAGATTACACAATAATACTGGTAACCAACAACACAAAGCAGGCCGCACGGGTCGCGGACAACACCGCTTTTTTCCTGATGAGCGAAATGATCGAAATCGGGCCAACCGACCAGATTTTTACCGTACCGAAAGACAAGCGAACTGATGATTATATAACCGGCCGTTTCGGGTAATAGGTCAATATTTCTGGATGCATCCAATAAATCTTATTACATTATAACTGACAGCAGCTATGCCAAAAAAAATTGAAATCACGAAGCTCGACCTGTATTACGGCGATTTCCAGGCGCTCAAGTCCGTGGACATGACGGTTGACGGAAACAATATAGTGGGCCTCATCGGACCGTCCGGGTGCGGAAAATCGACCCTGCTGAGAACCATAAACCGGATGAATGACCTGATTGAAGGGGTAAAGATTAATGGCGAGATACTGCTGGACGGCGTAGACATATACGGCTCCCACATGGAGATCTATGAGCTCCGGAAAAGAGTCGGCATGGTTTTTCAGCGGCCCAATCCTTTTCCCCTGTCGGTATATGATAACGTCTCATTTGGCCTAAAGGTGGAAAAATTTTCGGACAAAAAAAAGACTGCCGAAATAGTTGAAAAAAGTTTAAAAGCCGCATGGTTATGGGACGAACTTAAAGATAAGCTTCAAACATCGGCGCTGGCGCTTCCCCTGTATCAGCAACAGCGTCTGTGCATAGCCAGGCTGCTGGCGGTTGAACCGGAGGTGATCCTCATGGATGAGCCCTGTTCAGCGCTTGATCCGATTGCGACCATGAAGATAGAAGAGCTCATGCTGGACCTGAAAAATGATTACCATATCGTGATAGTAACACACAATATGCAACAGGCGTCGAGGGTATCGGACCTCTGCGGCTACATGCTGCTGGGGGAAATGGTGGAATTCGGAAAGACTTCCGATATTTTCACCAATCCGCGGGACAAGAGGACGCTGGATTACATTACGGGCCGGTATGGATAATAACTGCGGAATGATTTTTGGAGGCGATTGATGGACCGACATTTTTTTGATGAGCTGGACTCAGTAAAGGGCATGTTATTGAACATGGGGTCACTGACCGAGGAGATGGTAAATATAGCCGTGCGCGCGCTTGTGGAGCATGACGTGAAACTGCTGGATAAAATACCTGAAAATGAAGCGCAGGTAAACCGGCACCAGGTTGACATTGACGAGTACTGCCTGAAACTGATAGCCCTGCACCAACCGACGGCAAGTGACCTCCGATTTCTTCTCGGTATTACAAAAATAAACGCCGAGCTTGAAAGGGTCGGCGATCACGCGGTCAACATATGCAAGGGGGTTTCAAACGTCCTGGAGCAGGCACAGTTGAAACCCTATATTGACATACCCAAAATGGTCGATATCGTCAGCAGAATGTTCGAGGACAGCCTTCACGCCTTCGTTAATCTCGACGTGGACAAAGCGCGCCTCATACTCCTCTGTGACGACCAGGTGGACCAACTGAGATATAGTATCATCCAGGAATTAATCGAGCTCATGGCCGGGGACCCGTCAAAGGTCGGGATCGCGGTGCAGCTTATATTGATCACAAACCACTTTGAAAAAATAGCCGACCATGCAACCAATATTGCCGAAGTGGTCATTTTTGTCGCGCAGGGCAAAGACGTGCGTCACCATTTTAGCGATCCCTTATAATTCATCCCCACTATCATCCGGAAACCGCATACGTGCCGCGCCATCCCGCTTCTGCGTGCCGGCGAGGGGCTTTGTTTACGCGATTGCTCGCTTATGACGGATAATCGATACGGAGTTCATGCGGTGAACGCAGGGAACCTGACGGCACTGCCCGAAGCCTCCACACCGGTGGGTGGGTGGGTGGTGGGACTATCCGAATTTTCCGGTGATGTAATTCTCTGTCATCTCAACATCCGGCCTGGTGAATATCTTCTCCGTCGGGCTCATTTCGATCAGGTCCCCGATATAGAAAAAGACGGTTTCGTCGCTCACCCGCGCGGCCTGCTGCATGCTGTGGGTCACTATGATGATGGTGTATTTCTTTTTTAAATCCTGGATAAGCTCCTCTATCTTCTGGGTCGAGATCGGGTCCAGGGCAGAGGCCGGCTCGTCCATCAGGATCACCTCCGGCTGGACCGCCATGGTCCGCGCTATGCCGAAGGCGCGAAAGGAACGGACTATTATAACGCGACGGCCCTTGGAGCGGGCGATATATATGTCGGGTCGAGAAATCCTTACGACTCGAAGCGGGTTTACGTGAAAGCGGAAGCCACTTTCCAGGGATCAAAACATATTTTATCCTGTCAAAAGGCCCACCGGGGCCTTTTGTGCTTACCGATAACTATCGCTAACGGCAATTACTCTGAGCCCGTATTTGGAGATAACTATCATTCCCCTTTTCAGCCTGGAATTTAACACTTCCGCATGGAAAAACCGCTTGACAAACTAGAACAATTTTCTAGAATTTTATTCTAGTTTTAGAATCACGACGGCACAATATCGGGAGCGTACATGAACAAGCAGAAATCGATCCACGCCTCGACACACGGCCGCAAAAGCGACATCATCCGCGCCGCGCTCGCCTGCTTCACGGAAAAGGGCTATACCAACACCAGCATTGAAGACGTGTGCAGCCAGTCCGGCGCGAGCGTCGGGAGCCTGTATCATCATTTCTCCTCGAAGGAACGCCTGGCTTCCGCCGTGTACCTGGAGGGGATCCGGGATTACCAGATCGGGCTCGCCGCCGAGCTCGAACGGCACGAGCAGGCCCGGACGGGGTCAGGGCAGTGGTCCGGTTCCACCTGAAATGGGTAGAAAACAATCCCGACTGGTCGCGCTACCTGTTCCAGCAGCGCCATGCCATGTTTATGGCCGATTCGGAGGGCGAGTTCGCGCGCATGAACGCGGACTTCATGGCCCGCTTGTCAGGGTGGTTCAGGAAGCGCATCGGGGCGGGCGAGATCAGGAAGCTGCCCCCCGACCTTTACCCCGCGCTGCTCCTGGGGCCGTGCCAGGAATACGCGAGGCTTTATCTCGATGGCAACTATGTTACGCCGGTGAAAAAAGCCGCCGAGGTTCTCGCCGATGCAGCCTGGACCGCAATGGATGCGGCGGCCGGAGCGAAGGGCAGCGGGAAGAACTAACGCAGAGCAAGGCAACGTGCAAATATAACAAAGAGTGAGGAGGTACATAATGAGCGAGATATACGAAAAACTGCGGGAACGGCTCGACAGCCTGTCCACCGGCTACCCGGTGACCCAAAACGGTACCGAGTTGAAATTACTGAAGCGGCTATTCAGCAAGGAGGACGCGGAGCTTTTCCTGCAGCTTTCCCCCATGCTCGAGACGCCTGCCGTTGTTGCCGGACGTCTGGGCAGGGACGAGAAGGACCTCGCCATGCAGCTGGAGAGCATGGCGAAGCGCGGACTCATCTTCCGCCTGCAAAAGCCGGACTCGGCCAAGTACGGGGCGCTGCCCTTCGTCATCGGCATCATGGAGTTCCAGCTGGGGCGCCTTGACAGGGAACTGGCGCAGGAGCTGGAAGACAATTACCAGGGCGGGTTCGGCCGCTCCTTGGCCGCGACCGGAACCCCGCTCATGCGCGCGGTGCCGATCAACCGGGACGTGGCCTCCGAAAGCGGCATCGCGCCCTTCGACGATGTCATGAAAATCATCGGCGAGCAGAAAACCATCATGGTGGCGGAATGCATCTGCCGTAAAGAGGGCCGACTCCTCGACCGCGGATGCGACATGCCGCTCGAAGCGTGCTTTTCCTTCGGATCACAGGCCGATTACTACGTGCAGAACGGCATGGGACGATACGTGACCACTGACGAGGCGAAGGCGATCGTGAGGAAAAACCTGGACGAGGCGCCTCTGGTCATAAACATGGCCAATACGCAGAAAGGGGGCGGTTTCTGCATGTGCTGCGGCGACTGCTGCGGCATACTGCGCTCCCTGAAGATGCAGCCGAAGCCGGCGGAGGCGGCAAAGAGCAATTACCGGGCCGTCGTGAACGCCGGCGAATGCACCGGATGCGAGGCCTGCGTCGAAAGGTGCCAGATGGACGCGATATCCGTCACCGGCGGCACAGCCGTAATCGATCATGACCGGTGCATCGGGTGCGGCAATTGCGCGGCGGCCTGTCCCGCCCTCGCCCTGCGTCTGGAGAAGAAACAGGCGGAGAAGCTCTACACGCCGCCTGAAAATTTCATTAACACCTACATGGCAATAGCGAAAGAGCGCGGAAAGATATGAGCACGATTGAATTTTCTCCGGACGCGCCGCTGGACATAGATACGACGCGGCTCCGCGATTACCTGGCAAGCGGCTGGCTCACCCACGACGGCATGTGGTTCTACAACGCGTTTCTGGAAGGCGGGATCGAGCTGGCCAACCGCCTGAACCTTGCCGCGATCCGGTCCATGGCGCCGATGGAGGCCCGCCGCACCAGGAAGATCCTCGGCGCAGGGGACGGGCAGGTCAGGAGCTTCGACGAAGCGGCGGCGATCCTCTCCGGCGCCCTCCTGCTGGTCCTCCCCCGCTCTATCGTCAAGCGGTTCAGTGTCAGCGCGCCCGCCGAAGGCGTGTTCCGGTGGGAATGGGAACGGGGGGAATGCTTTGCGTACAAGGGGATCTGTCAGCTCGGCTGCATCGACCGGTACCGGTGCGGCGTCATTTTCCGGATCGGGTGCTGGCTCGACGCCATGGAGATCAAGCACCGCATTGAGCCGATGCCGGACGCCTGCATGATGCACGAAAAGGGATTTTGCCGGGGCGATATCATCATGGAATTTTAATGGCGGGGACGCAAACATTTGCGTTCCTGTCAGGTACGGATCAGGCCTGCACTTCCGGCTTCGGGCCAGCCGGCTTTCTCCTGCGGGGCCGGCGGCGCTTCTTCCTGCTTCCTGCCGCCGCCCCGTCAGCATGTTCCGGGCCCCGTTCGGCAGCGGGCTCGCCGCCGCCAAACGGCGAGTGCGGCGCGCGATGATACTCAGGGCGCCGCGGCGGGGCCTCTGCCGCCAGCTGTTTCCAGTATTCGAGCTCTGCGGCGTGCTTTCCCGTGGCCTCGGCCAGTATCCCGAAAAAAGAGAATGCATTGGGAAAATGCGCGTTGCGCACAAAGCGCTTCTCGAAGCCACGCGCCTTCGCGCCGCCAGAAGTGCGCGCGAAGCTCGACTGGCGCGCGACCATGTTGCACACGGCGTCCCATTCACGCTTCGGGATGCGGAGACGGGTCGCCAGCTCGGTGAACCTCTGGTGGAGCGTTACGAACGCGTCCTGGTAGCTGCGCCGTTCGCCCAGCGCCTCATCGAAGAGGTCGTACAGCAGCGCAGAGAGGAGCACGGCCGCGGGGACCTCTTCTCCCGCCTGGCGCCTGCGGTCCACGGCCGCGAGCCGGGACAGCAGCGCCTGCCGGTACTTCGCCGGAGCCAGCTCCGGTATCCAGTTGCCCAGTATCTTCAATTCATCCAGCTTGGTTATCGTCCCGGCGGACGCGCCGCACCGAAGTATTTTATAGAGCTCCTCCAGCATCCGGTGCGCGTTTGACTGCACAATGAGCGGCGCGCATTCGTGCGCGGCCCTGAGGTCGTTTTTCGAAACGGTGAACCCGAGCTGCGCGCAGAAGCGCGCCGCGCGAATGATCCGCACCGGGTCCTCCCTTAGCCGCTTGCACGGATCGCCGATGGAGCGGATCACCTTGTTTTTAAGGTCTTCCAACCCGCCGCTGTAATCAATGAGCGACCCGTCGGCGCTGTTGTAATAGAGGCCGTTCACGGTGAAGTCGCGGCGATGCGCGTCCTCGTCGATGGTACCGTACACGTTGTTCGCGGCGAAGTTGCCGCCCTCGACCTGCTCCGGGTCAACCGCGGCGCGGAACGTGGCCACCTCGACGAAGCGGTCGTGGCTGATATACACGTGTGCAAGGCGGAACCGCCTGCCGATCAGGAAACAGCGGCGGAATTGACGCTTGATCTGCTGGGGCCGGGCGTCAGTGACGATATCGAAATCCTTCGGCTTCTTGCCGAGCAGTATGTCACGGACGCACCCACCCACCAGGTGGGCCTGGAAACCCGCCCTCCTCAGGCGGTTGAGTATATCCATGACGTTGAACTCGATATTCTTCTTGGAGAAAGAATGGCCGCCCTGCGGCACGATGATCGGGTACTTTTTCTTGAAAAGCGAGGAAAATAGTGACATGTCTCTTATTTATCTGAAATTAATGAATTACTTGCATATAACATGACCTGCTATTCCGTCAAGTAATAATTCATTTAATATTTCCGCCGGTTCGGCAGGACCGGCAGTACGCCGCCCGTGGCCCGGCAGGAAGGTCTCCATCCCGAAATGTTCTTTACAAGAATCACTTTTTATACGGTAATCCGGCAGCGGGCGGAACGGATTAAACCCGTACGAGGTGCACCCATGAGAACGTGCCCCCGGTCTCGCTATTTAACCGCCTTATCATCAGGGAGTATATCATGTTAAAAGCCAGGAAGCTCCGGCTACTCTCATTCATTGTTTCCGCAGTTTTTCTCGCCTCCGCGTGCGACGATTCCGGCGGGAAGAACCCCTATCTCATCTACACGGGAAGCAACACGGCGATGAAGATCATGTGGCAGATGACGTCAACAAGCACCTGCACGCTCGAATGGGGCGCGCGGGAAGGGGCCTACACGATGGGGAAAGTGACGACCGCCGAGAACAGCTGCTCGCTGAACCAGCATATTCACTCGCACACGATCACCGGCCTCCAGCCCGGCACGAAGTATTACTACCGTGCCATGGGCGGCGGCCTGACCCGTACCGGCTCGTTCTACACGGCGCCGGCCGCGGACGCAGTTGACGTCAACTTCCTTGCATTCGGCGACACCCGCTCCGCAACCGCCACGCACGACCGGGTGTGCGCGGGCGTGATCGGCAACTTCACGGATGACCCGAAGACCACTTTTCAGACCATCGCAATCGGCGTTGGAGACATAGCGTTTGACGGCCTCGAAGCGACCTGGAACAGGGAATTCTTCAACAGGAGCCTTGCCAACGCCCGGGCCTTCCTCGCCTCGGTGCCGTTCACGCCGCCCATGGGCAACCATGAATACGACGGGAAGACCTTCAAGAAGTATTTCGCGTTCCCTTATGTTGCGGACCGTTACTGGTCATACGACTACGGCCCCATCCACGTGACCGTCGTGGACCAGTACGCCTCGTACTCTCCCGGCAGCGCCCAGTACGCCTGGATCGAGCAGGACCTGGCAAAGTCGAGAAAGACCTGGAAGATCATCGCCCTGCACGAACCGGGCTGGTCATGCGCGAGCTCCGATCTGTTCCAGGGGCACGAGAACAACGCGGGCGTGCAGAACTACATACAGCCTCTCTGCGTCAGGTACGGCGTCTCGCTGGTCATTGCCGGCCATAACCATTATTACGCGCGGGCGGAGACGGGCGGCGTCACGCACCTGACCATCGCGGGAGGCGGCGCGCCGCTCTACTCGCCGAAGACAGGCGAGCCGAACGTCGTGTTTGCGGTCAAATCATATCACTACTGCAAATTCGAAGTACGCGGGGACGAGCTCTTCTGCGAGGCGGTGGCGCCGGACGGCACGATACTGGATTCGTTCCATATCGCAAGATAACGATTGTACTGATGACGGAGATCCAGAAAGGCGCGGTCCTGCTACCGCGCCTATCTTCATGTCCGGTGGCGGGTCATTTCTTCCTGAATAGCAGCTGCGCGTCGCCGATGTGGAGATCGTCCCTTCCCGTGAACCGCGGCGCGAGCCTGAAGTCCGGCACCTCGTATTCGCGCACGACCTGCCAGACCAGCTCGAAACCGTTCGCGGCGAACAGGTCGATATACTCCCGGTAGCGGACCCGGTTCGTATAGGTCATGGAGTCCTCGGTCAGCAGGCGGTCCCAGGTGAAATCGGAGTACTTGTAGAAGAGGAACGGGTTGCCGAAAAAATGGAACTTGTCCTTGAGGTCGATGACATGGAAGACCAGGCCGCCGCTGGCGAGAATGTCGCTCATCCTGCGTATGTAACGGGACAGGTCCCTGACATGGTGGAGAACGGCGATTGAATAGATGAAGTCCACCCGCTCGTCGAAATCGATCTCGCCGATGTCGCCGGCAATAAACCGTATATATTTCGGGTCCGGCATGCACGATTCGCCGTCAACGTATTCGAAGCGGTCAATGTTGAAGCGTATCTTAAAAAAGTCGATCTCGCTCCGTATGTATGCGCGCTGGGCGCTTGAATCGCAATGGCGCGGGTACTTGTCGATGAGCGTCACGATCCGCGCGCCGGCGTGGAGGAAGTTGTATGCGTTGATGAAAGAGTTCCCGGGGCCGATCTCGAGCACTGACTTGCCCTTGATGGTAAATCCATGCTTCTCCACCTGGGCGCTGATTATCTTGAAGTAGCCGTCAAGCGACCGGTAATCGCTGCTGTATACCCTCGGCATGAACCTGCTGACAAGCCTGAACAGCCTCAACTTGCAGTAAACAAAGCGTACGATGAAATCAAACCTGCTGACGAAAAAACTCGTGATTGCGTTATACTTCTTCATGGACCAAACCGGTCATCTGCCTTAAAATAAGTTATCCTCTTTTTTTCAATACCCCCGTTCCATGTCAAGGTATTATCGAAGAGTATATTTTTTTGCATGGCGCGCTTTTATTGCAGGTTCCGCGCGAGTCCGTATTTGCATGATTTTTCAGATGGTGTCGAGTAGCGCGAACTATCTCTAACCGGAAAAGTGGTCAAACCCGCCCTTCATGTCCATTTGCCGGCCCCCGTGCAGCAAGAAGATCCCCTGCTTCTTTTCGAGGACTTCGCCCACAACCGTGAAGTCGTTAAACTCGCTTTTCAGCGCGTCGAGCCTGTCCGGCGCGAGAGTGAACACCAGCTCAAAGTCCTCGCCGCCGTACAGGGCGTATTCATGGGGATCGCCGCGACATCGTTCGCAGCCTCCAGGGTCTCCTGCGAAAGGGGGATCTTCTCCCAGTCGATGCGCGCCCCGGTACCGCTCTCCTCGCAGATATGGGTCACCTCGCTTCCCAGCCCGTCGCTCACGTCGATCATGGCATGGGCCTGGGCCGCAATGGCGTTGCCTTCCCATTCCAGCCGGCATTGCGGTTCCAGGTACCCGTTCAGGTAGCCGTCCCGCTTCCCCGCGAGGAGGAGTCTGAGACCTGCCTGGCTCTTGCCCAGGGTGCCGGTCACGCAGATGAGGTCGCCCGGGACGGCATCGGAACGCAGGCGTACAAGATCCTTATCCACATCGCCCACAAGCGCCAGGTTGATCACCAGGTCACGGCCGTGGGTGGTGTCGCCGCCCACAAGGGCAACACCGTGTTTCGCCGCGGAATCGTACAGGCCGCGATAAAATTCATCCATGAACTCCACATCGTGTTGGCCGTGTCAGTGACAGCGATATAAAGGCCCAGCGCGGTGTCCCGCCCATGGCAATGATGTCCGACACATTCGACTCCATGAGCTTTTTGCCCACCTGGTAGGGCGTGTACCAGTCAGGGAGAAGTGGTGTTTTCCACCATCATGTCCACCGTAACCAGGAGGTAGTCGCTCAGCCGTTATTCCAGCACCGCGCAATCATCTCCCACACCCTTGATAATGGCCGGATCACCCGCCGGAGGGCCTGTCACCCGCCTGATCAATGCGAACTCGCCGCCGATATCCGCTATCTTCATTTGTGGTACTGCCTCCTGCATTCCTTGTTGATCTTCGCCGAGCAGAAGTCGCCGCACATGGTGCAGACGTCCTCGCCGTCCTTGCCGGTCTCCTTCCTGATGGCGCGCGCCTTTTCCGGGTTCATGGAGATGTTGTACATGCCCTCCCAGTCCAGGTTGCTCCGTGCCCGTGACATGGCGTCGTCGCGGTCCCGCGCGCCCGGTATGCCCCGTGCGATATCCGCTGCGTGCGCAGCGATCTTCGATGCGATCACCCCGTCGATCACGTCCTGCAGCTCCGGGAGCCCCAGGTGCTCCGTGGGCGTGAGGTAGCAGAGGAAGTCTGCGCCGTACATACGCCGCCAGCGCCCCGCCGATGGCGCCGGTGAGGTGGTCGTAGCCCGGGCGAGCAGTCGGTCACGAGCGGGCCCAGCACGTAGAAGGGTGCGCCGTCGCAGTATTTCTTCTGCAGCTCGATGTTCTCCTTGATCATGTGGAGCGGCACGTGGCCCGGGCCCTCGATCATGACCTGCACGCCCCGCTTGCGCGCCCGCGCGGCCAGCTCGCCCAGGGTCTTCAGCTCCGCGATCTGCGCCGCGTCCGTGGCGTCGGCCAGGCAGCCGGGCCGCAGCCCGTCGCCGAGGCTCAGGCACACGTCGTGCTCCCGCGCCATGTCCAGGATCTCGTCGTAACGGGTGAAGAGCGGGTTCTCCCTGTCGTGATGGAGCATCCACTTGATGAGAAAGCTCCCGCCCCGGGAGACCACGCCCATGATGCGCTTTTCCAGCAGGGGAACGCACGTCCGGGTCACGCCGCAGTGCACGGTGATGAAGTCCACCCCGTCTTGTATGTGCGTGCGGATCGAATCGAGGAAGTCGTCCTCCGACAGGCCGGCCACGTCAGGGCAGCGCACTATCGCCTCGTACACGGGCACGGTGCCGACAGGTATCTTCGACTCCTTCAGGAGGGTCCGCCGCATGGCGTGTATGTCGCCGCCCGTGGACAGGTCCATGACCGTGTCCGCGCCGTAGCGCACGGTCACCGCGAGCTTCTCGAGTTCCTTGGCCGGGTCGTCGTTGAACATGGAGGTCCCGATGTTGGCGTTGACCTTGATCAAGAGCCCCCTGCCGATACCCACGGGAGCGCAGTCGTGGAGCCCGCTCTTGAGTATCACGGTCCTCCCCGCCGCGATATCGGCGCGGATCTCTTCGGCCGGGAGGGGCTCGCGCTCCGCAACGGAGCGCATCTCCGGGGTGATTACGTTTTTCTTCGCCTGTTCGAGCTGTGTCATAAGCCGTACTTCCTTTGAAACTTTATTATTTCCGCTGCCACGTCCGGCCGCGTTACAACGGCCGAGATGGCGCAGACCATGTCCGCTCCCGCCGCAATGCACTCGTCCGTATTCGATACGTCGATCCCTCCGATGGCGACCACCGGCACGCGGCAGGAGCGCCGTATCGCCGCGAGCGTTCCCGTCCGCAGGGCGCGCCCGCGTCCAACTTGGTGCCGGTCGCGAACATGGGGCTCACGCCCAGGTAATCGGCGCCCGCCTTCTCCGCCGCGACCGCCTCCTCCACGTCGTGGACCGTGACCCCGATGATCGTGTCGCTCCCGAGCAGGCGGCGCGACTCCGCGTAGGGAAGGTCCTCCTTCCCGATGTGCGCGCCGTCCGCGCGGACAGCGAGCGCGATGTCGATCCGGTCGTTGATAATGAGCCTGGAACGCGTCCCGGGCAGAGCCCGCGGATCGCCCGCGCCTCCTCGTACAGGCGGCGCGTGTCCGCGGTCTTGTTCCGGTACTGTATGATCCGCGCGCCGGCGGCCACCGCCTGTCGCACGTCGCTCTTCACGCCGGCGGCGGTGAGGCCGTCGTCCGTAATAAAGTAATATCCCCTCATGCCGACACCTTCTGCCGGGAGGCGGCCTCGCCTCCCGTGAGGCGATAATCCAGTCGAAGAGGCAGGCTTGAAGGTCCCGGGCCCGACGCCTTCCTCCGCGGCAAGCTCCGCCGCTATCTCGTAGCAGGAGAGCCCTGCGGCCGCGGCCTATGTCAGTCGGTCCGGCGCCGCTCCCACGAAGGTGCCGATCACGGACGCGGCCATGCACCCGGTGCCCACCACGTGGGACATCATGTCCTCCCCGTTGTTCACTATATAACCCGTCCGGTCCTGCAACGATGTCCTCCTTGCCGGTTATCACCACGATGCAGCCCCTCTGTCTCGCCAGGGACGAGGCTATGTCGCGGAGGCTCTCTTCCACCTCGGCCGCGTCAACGCCCCTCGTGCACACGTCCAAGCCCGCGATCCGTGCGATCTCCGAGCTGTTCCCTTTAATGACGCCTATGCTCGTCTCATCGAGCAGCTCAAAGCACTTCCTGTCCCTGAACGGCGTCGCTCCCGCGCCGCACACGTCCAGTATCACGGGGATACCCTTCTTATTGGCGGCCAGAGCCGCAGTCTTCATGCTCTCGACAAACTCCGCGGTAAGGGTGCCGATGTTCAGCACCAGCGCGGACGCGATACCTGCCATATCCGCGACCTCGTCGATCGGTGCGCCATCACCGGCGAGGCGCCGAAGGATTTCACGACCTGCGCGCACTCGTATATGGTGACCCAGTTGGTGAGATGATGCACCAGCGGCTGTTTCTCGCGTACTTCTTTTAAATATGAAGCTGCATCCATAAACGGTAATTCCTCATTTATCAGAATATTTCCCTGCCTCTTGATGGGGGAGGGCCGGTGCGGGGGTGATCTCGGACAAAACACCCTCCCCTTCCCCCTCCCGTCAAGGGAGGGGAATATAACAAAAAACCGTGCCTTACGGGGATGGCTTCTTTTGTGGATGGTGGGATTATGCGCCTCGGATCCCTTCGCTGGCATTACCCAGATCAGGTTCAACGGGTGTAATCTCAGGCTCCGTTCCGGAACCACCCCACGGCATTACAACAATACTGAATATATGCTCTGACGTCAAGCCAAAGAAGGGTTAATTTTCGCATGGTGTATCCGGTGATGCGCCGGTAAACGCCTTGACATACGCGCCGGCATGCTGCAAGAGTAGAGACGATGAAACTGAATATGCCCTTCCTGGAAATAAGCCTCGGCTGGCGGAACGTCTGGAAGAACAAGCGGCGGACCATCCTCACCCTCCTGACCATCATGGTGGGATGCATGATGATCATATTCATGAAAGCGGTGCAGAAGGGCGCGTTCGGCAAGATGGTCGAGGACGCGGTCGCGGCCAACACCGGGCACATCCAGGTCCATGAAAAGGGCTACCGGGAAAACATGAGCATCGACTACGCGCTCCTTCCGGACACCCCGCTGGAAGCAGGCGCTCCGTTCCACGAATACCATCGCAGCGTACAGCATGAGTGTCAATGCAGCGGGCTTTGTCGCCAGCGGAAACACCACCGAAGGCGCGATCATACAGGCCGTGGACCCGGACCGCGAGCGGACGGTCACCGACCTGCACACCCACGTCCTGCCCGGCGGGCGCTACCTGCGAACGGACGACCTGACGAACATCGTGATGGGAGAGGTCCTGGCCGGGAACCTCGGCGTGAAGGTCGGCGACTCGATCTCGATGATCTCGCAGGGCTTCGACGGATCGGTCGCCGCCGCTAACCTCACGGTGGTGGGCCTGTTCCGCACGCGGAACTCGGAATACGACAACAACCTGGTCATCATGCCGCTCGCGCAGGCGATGGAGACCTTCACCATGATGGGCTACGTCCATGCGGTCGCGATCAGGCTGAAAGACGGCATGACCATGGAGGAGACGCGGGACCGTCTCCGGCGCTCCCTCGGAACGAAGAAACTCGAGATCATGGGCTGGGACGAGCTCATGCCGGACATGGTCCAGTTCATAGACATGAAGCATTTCGGCACCTACATCTTCGAGTTCATACTCTTCACCATCGTGGCGTTCGGCGTCATGAACACGATCCAGATGTCGGTGTACGAGCGGGTCCGAGAGTTCGGGATCATGATGGCCATCGGCACCAGGCCGGAGAAGATCCGCCGCATGGTGGTGGCCGAGTCCTTCATGATCGCGCTCCTGGGCGTGCTCCTCGGGTCCCTGCTGGGAAGCGCGCTCGCGCTCTATTTCACGTACCACCCGCTCGACTATTCCGGCTTCGCTGGCCAGATGAAGGTATGGGGCGTGTCCATAACCACCTTCCCCGCCCGGCTCGATGCGTCGAACATTTTGATAACGTCCTGCGTCATGCTGGCCGTCTGCGTCCTGTTTACCATGTTCCCGGCCCGGTACGCGTCGCGGCTCAGGCCGATCGAAGCGATACGGAAACTGTGAGGGCATCATGAAGCTCCCGGAACGGATATCGGGCCTCGCGCCCTTCCTCATCATCGGGTGGCGCAACATGTGGCGGCAGAAGCGCCGCTCCCTCGTGGTCATCTCATCCATTGCCATCGGCATCTCGGCCATGATCATGCTGACCGGGTTCATGAACGGCCTGACCCGGCAGATGGTGGACAACACCATCAACACCGCGCTGGGGCACGTCGCCCTGCACCGGAAAGGATTCAGGAACAACATCAAGCTCGAGAAGAGCTTCGTCCCGGGGCCGGAGGTGTACGCGGCCCTGGACCGCGAGGGCTCGCTCACCGCATGGGCGCCGCGCGTCACCATCAAGGGCATGATACGGTCCGGCGAGGGCTCGCGGGGCGTGCTGATCCAGGGCATAGACCCGGCGCGGGAAAAGGGCGTGTCGAAACTATTCGACTATACTCTGAAAAAGGAGGGCCGCTTTCTCTCCGGCCCGTCCTCGGACGAGCTGCTCATCTCGAAGTCGCTGGCCGCGAAGCTCGACGTGTACCTTGACGATCGTGTGGTCCTGATGTTCCAGGACACCGGCAACGAGGTCGTGGGCGCGGGCCTTCGCGTCGCCGGCTTCTTCGAGACGCCGATGGGCGGGTTCGACCGCGGCGTGGTGTTCGTGGGGATCGACAGGCTCCGCGCGCTGTCCGGGCTGGGTCCGGCGGTGTCCGAGATTATCATGAGCACGCGGGACCTGAACGCGGTGGAAGCCACCGGCCGGCGCCTGTCCGCGGCGATACACGACCCCGCGCTCGAAGTGCAGACCTGGAAGGAGATGGCGCCCGAGCTCGTGGACGCGATCACGCTCCAGGAGACCATGATGTTCGTCATCTTCATGATCGTGTTCATCACGGTCATCTTCTCGATCGCGAACACGCTGATCATGTCGATCATCGAGCGGTTCCACGAGCTGGGCGTGATGAAGAGCATCGGCACGCGGCCCTCCCGCGTCTTCTTCATCGTCATGAACGAGGCCATGAGCCTGGGCCTGCTCGGCCTGGTACTCGGCATACTGGTCAGCGTTCCGGTCGTGCTGGTCCTTGGCCATACGGGCATGGACTTCTCCTTTGCGCTCGAGTCCATGCGCAAGTGGGGCACCGGGAGCGTGATCTACCCGTTGCTTTCGACGCGTGACATCCTCTCCGCCGCGGTTATCGTGTTCATCACGACCTTCATCGCCGCGCTGTATCCCGCGCTCATGGCGGCCAGGGTCAAGCCGCTGGATGCGTTGAATTACATATAAAGACAATCCATCGAGCCCCTTCGGAGGCATGGCTCCGGAGGGCCGATAGGAAAAAATCCGGGCTTCAGCGGTCTTTCGCGATGCGGAAACCTGTTGTTAAAAAATTGCCATCGGGAGTATCAATGACACGTCACCGATAGTCATGCCGCCGGCTGTCTCAATAATGCCGCCGCCCATTATGACGCAGTTCCCTGCGTTATAATGTGTAAAGCACCACAAAGCTGTTCATCTTAATAGACTTGTTGTAAATTTGACACTTAGCAGTGTGTTCTTCCGCCGCCTTTGGCGGCGGAAGAACACAGATAGCCCGAATCAATCGACGATTCCGATTGATGATCACAGAGGGGAGTCATGCTTCCGCTCCAACTTACTCGTTCAGCATCGTTGTCACGAAAGCGTCAGCCCACAGGCCCTGCAAAACGCTGCCCGTCAAAATCTTCATCTACATATCCCGCGACCAGGCAAGAGCCGCCCCTGGTCACCGCGATGCCGTTCGCACTCATGTCGTCGCTGTCAATGTCACTGCCCATCTGCCTGGACCACAGGCTTGTGCCGTCTTTATCGTATGCTATGACAAAAATATTAACAGCGCCCGTAAATACTCCCGGCCGGCGCCGTCGAGATCCGCGGTGGTCCCGGTCGCATAACAATTGCCTGCCGAATCAAGCGCTATTCCGTTCCCAGCAGCATATTTCCCCGCGGCCGACGTTTGTTTAAGCCATTGCATCTCAACGGATGAATTGAATTTTATCACAAAAACATCAGCATTACCAATGAGGGTCCCGGGTCCTGCGCCGTCGAGATCACCGGCGGTTTGACCGGTTACATAGTGGTTGCCGTTAGAATCAGCGGCAATGCCCCAGCCATAGGTGTTCCTTGCCTGCTACTCCCATTTGTGTCACCTTGTGCAAATTCCCTGACGTTGTGTATTTAGCGACAAAAACATCGGTGGTGCCGGTGAGAGTTCCTACACCCGGGTCTAGATCGCCCTCGGTACGGCCTGTCACAAAGCAATAGCCGGTAGAATCCACCGCGACGCCGGTAGCAATGGTTGCCACGCCTGACACGCCACGCTGTTGAATCCACTGCCTGTTCCCGCTCGTATCATATTTGACAATAAAAAAATCAAGGATGCCGGTAAGGACCCCGGAACCACCTTCGTCAAGATCGGCACTGGTATAACCAGTCGCATAGCTGTTCCCATCAGTGTCTACGGCAATGCCAAAACCGAGAGTGTTCTTGGTTGCCACTCCCAGCTGTTTGACCCACAACCTCGTCCCTGACGCATCATATTTAGCGACAAACAGATCATTGGTACCGGTGCTGCTTCCGCTGCCGACAACAAGGTTGGCGTCTGTATAGCCTGTTACATAGCTGTTCCCGTCTGCGTCCGCGGCAACACCCCTGCCATAGGTATGTAATGCTTCCACTCCCATTTGTTTGACCCATTGCTGTACTCCGTCCTTGTCGTATTTGACGACAAAGACATCATTTTGAATGCCGCCGGTTCTATCAGGATCAAGCTGGCCGGTTGTTTCACCGGTCGCATAACTATTACCGTCCGGATCCATCGCGACAGCATAGCCGAGAGTATTATTAGAAGCGTGTCCGAGCAGTCGGGTCCACGGGGACAGTACCGGCCCGGATGACAGCAGGCCCAGTATTCCACTGTAATCTACGCTCGAGTTACTGCAACCGGCCAGTATCAGCGCGAATACCAGACTCATGAATGTGATAATTTTCTTCAACGTATTCCTCCCTGAAACGTGATGATGAATTTTATATAAAGTATACAATTAAAAGACCGTTTAGAATATCCATCGAACGATTGAGTAAGTGGAAAATCAATAAACAATCAGGAATGTTTGTTCAGGAGATTCGTCAATTCCACGCGGTTATTGAGCCCTGTCTTGTGGTAGATGTTGTGAATATGGCTTTTCGCAGTCTGCAGGGCTATGCCGCACTCGTCCGCTATTTCGCCAGAAGAAAGGCCCCCGCCGAGCAGGAGCAGTACCTCGAGCTCGCGGTTCGTGAGTCCCGCCTGCATCTGCAGTTCTCCGAGCCCCGTCTGCTCGCGGGCGATTACGAGGACGCCCGCGCAGGTGCCGATTTCATTTATCAGCGAGTGCATGAACAGCTCTACGATGCGAACCTGTCTACCGTGCAGCAGGCTGAGCGTTACGGAGCGGGCCGGCGATGTGCCGGTAAGTATCTTACTGAAAGAATTTTTAAAAGATTCACTCTCCCTGAACAGTGCGGGCAGGGATAGCTTACCGCGACATCCGGCATCGCGGAAGACGATATCCCGGGCACGTTCGTTCATAAAAACCACATCGCCGCATCCGTCGGCCAGAAAAACCGCGTTGCTGATACCGTTGAAAAGCTCGGATGCGGGGCTTGCCGGCACCATGGCCATGAGCTTGTATTTCCAGATTGCGAGCCTCATGGTGCCGATGAAAAATATCGAGACCGCCTGGTGGTAGGCGTCGCCGACGCGCATGGCCACCTCGGCGGGCAGCAGCAGCGTGAGGGCATTCTGGGCCAGCGACAGGACGGCGGTTGCGGATGCGGCCGCCAGTATCATCCCCGCCTGTTTCCTGGTTTTATCCGTGGGGGCATTTCTCCGCCAACTCGCGAGCGCCGCAATGCCGGACACAAGGACCAGGGAGGAATAGTTAAACACGAACCAGGTCCAGGGAGATGACAGATCGTAGAAAATACTCCATCCCCAGGGGGTTTTGTAAAAACTTTTCACAACAGGGGCATAGTACGTTACCCCCGCTATGATACACGCCCCGCTGCCGTACAGCAGCGCCAGAAACAGCGGGTTTCCCGCCAGACCGCGATACCGGGTGAGCTCCATGAGAAAATGTATTATAACGACTACCACGATAAAATAGAGAGGGGCATATAACAGGTACCATGCCCGGCATGCGGCGGCGTCCGGCGAAACGAGTATCTGCACGTAAGCCAGGGAAAATACGGCATACAGAAAAGCGCCCGCTGCATAGAGACGGTTGGCAGAGGCCTTCGGGTTGAGACGGTAGACGGTAATGCAGCATTCAAAGCAGAAAAGCGCTGTTATATAATAGACGATTATTTTCAGGTGCATTACAAACGAAACCATTTACAATTCAATGGAATAGCCATCATTACCATCCGGTAACAGGGTGGCGGAAGGACATGGTTTGGCGCAAGGACTTTTTCGCATGAATCGACCGGCATATATATTGACTTCCTCCCGGTATTTCAGTATATTAGTACAATCTTAATTTTCAGGTAAATACCATGAAAAACAAATTATATACATACGCATCTATCCTCGGGGCCGCAACCATGCTCTTCACCGGGGCCGGGCGGGTGACCGCCGCCGGGGCCGAGATCCGGCAGGGCAATCCGGAAGAGGCTCAGGAGCTGATACGTGCCAACGCCGGCAACAGGAAGTTCGTGATCCTTGACATCCGCACCCCGGGCGAGTACCGGAACGGCCACATCCCGAACGCGATGCTTCTCGACTTCCACTCGCCCTCGTTCAGGGGCAACCTGGCAGCTCTTGACAAAAACAGGACCTACTTGATGTACTGCCGGAGCGGGAACCGGAGCGGCCGCGCGCTTACGATGATGGGCGAGCTCGGGTTCATGAAGGTATTCGAGCTTCGGGGCGGCATCAAGTCCTGGATATCGTCAGGCCGGACCCTGAGATGAAGCAGGCGCACCGTCGGCACGGTGAATGAAACTCTTGACGGTCGGCCCGGCTCATGATACGATGCGCCCATGAGTGAGTTGAAGCTTGACCTCAGAGACATTCGGCGCAGCGCAATCTCCTGGCCGTGGGCAGGAGCGCGGAGGCGGTCGAGGTGCTGCGCGCCATCGTCATCGAACGCGGGCCTGCACTGGGGCGACCGCATCGACGCGCTCGTGAACCTGAAAATAGCGCTCGGCGCGGCCGGCGACAGGCGGCCCGTGCCCGAGTTCATCACCCCGGAGATGGAAGCGGCCATCTTCGAGGCGGTACAGGACGACGATTATCTTGTCCGCTACCACGCCGCGGACTCGCTGCTTAAAGCTTCCGGCGAGAAAAAGGAGCTCTCCGAGCACAAGGAGCTCTTCTCGTACATCTGCGGAAAATACCCGGGAAACGAAAAGCCCGGCGACGAGGAGCGGGCCGGGTTCCGGAAGGCGGCGGAGATCTTACGGCGGCGGCTGCGGAAATCTTCGTGACCGTCCGGCAGTTCGGTAATCTCGAACACTAAAAAAATAATTGCGCTTCCGCAACCTAAAGAGCTTGTCGAATTGCCGTAAAATAATTATCTTGTATGAAAACCATATCCGTCTGTATACGATACAGATCGAACAAGGAGAATTTTCATGTTTAAAAGAATCGGACTCTTTCTGCTCACCAATATTCTCGTGGTCCTCACGGTGAGCCTCATACTGAATATACTGCTTCCGCTCCTGGGATTCGGCTCCAGGGCGCGTGGGGGATCGCGATCTTCAGCGGCGTGTTCGGCATGACCGGCGCGTTCATATCGCTCTCGATAAGCCGCTGGATGGCCAAAAGGGCCTACGGCATACAGCTCATCGACGGGACGGCGCAGGACTACCGCGCCCGCGAGATATATGACATGGTGGCCCGACTTTCGAAGAAGGCCGGGCTCCCGGCAGTGCCGGAGGTCGGCGTGTACAACTCCGCCGAGCCCAATGCCTTCGCCACCGGGCCGTCGAAGAAAAAATCGCTGGTCGCCTTCTCCACCGGGCCTGCTCTGTCAATGGACCAAACCGAGGTCGAGGCGGTCGCCGCGCACGAGATGAGCCACATTGCGAACGGCGACATGGTCACCATGACCCTGCTGACCGGCGTGGCCAACGCCCTGGTCATGTTCCTGGCGCGGATCATCGCCCAGGCGCTGAACAGTTTCCTGAGCGACGACGATGATGGCGGCCTGGGATATTTCGGCTACATCATGACCGTGATGCTGCTGGAGACCGTGCTCATGCTCCTGGCCTCCATCCCGCTCGCGGCGTTTTCGCGCTTCAGGGAGTACCGCGCGGACGCGGGCTCTGCGCGCATCACCTCACCGGCGGCCATGGCCTCCGCGCTGGAGCGCCTGCAAGGAGGCGGTGAAAGCGCCCGGAAAGAAGGACTCCTTCGCCATGGCGAAGATCAGCTCGTCCAAGAGGGTCTCCCTGTTCTCGACGCACCCGTCCCTGGAGGCCCGCATCGCCAGGCTCAGGAGCATGCAGCGGTAACGAGGGAAAAAAAATCACATGATCAATTCAATGCCCCGTGCTTCTCTCATGTAGTACGGCATGATCGGAGAAGCATGGGGACAGTAATTGCCGTGTTGCCAAATAACAGGGGGAATCAGGCTTTTCATATAGCGCACCCGGGTCTTGAGATATCCCGCCGTTCATGGCGGGATGTTTTTTTCGGGTACGCGGACGGGCCGGCTCAGTAGAGCGTGCGGAAACTCTTGAATGACCTTTTCCCGGCCATGATCCTGACCCGGTCTTTCTCGACCCGGAGCACCCGGCCGTACCTGCCCACGGACTCAAGGGTAAGGACATAGGCGCCCGGCTGGAGGAAGAAGCGCTGGAACTGCAGGTTCGCCGGGAGCGAGCGCCATGGGAACGTGCAGCCTGAAAATTGGCAGGTCCCTTACCTTCTCGCTGAGGCCGCGCCGGGCTTCGCAATGCCGTCAGGATTGAAAAAAGTCAACGTGATGGCCACCGGCACTTATATCACCTTGAATTCAGCGCCCAGGGCGATGTTATAACCCAGCTTGTGGAACATTGCGGGGAACATTCTCAACGGCGTACCCTTGTTGACGTCCACCGGCATCCAGTAGATAAAGCCGAACGCGCCCGTTAATTTTATTTTTTTATCAAATGTATAAGTGAGGCCGACGCCCATGGTGTGGCCGTCCGGCATTTCCGCTATCTGGCTCTGCCCGCTGGGGCGGGTCCCGGCCGTGGTGAACATGTACCCGCACCCGATATTGAGCGGCACGGCGCCGAAGGTGTAGTCAAGGCCCATGCCCGCCTCGAAGCCGTCGCGGAAGCTCCGCTCCTTACCGTTCCACTGCGCCAGGCGGTTCGCGTAATAGCTGAACGACCAGGCCAGCTGCAGCCCGCTGACCCGGTAGGCAAGCCCGATGTTCGCGTTCATAGGAAGCTGGCGGTGGGCCACGCCGCCGTCTCTCATGGACGAGTCAACCAACCCCACGATGTAGTAGCCGCTCGCCTTGGTTTTCAGGTTCAGGGGGGAGTTGTACTCGAACTTGAAGCCGATCGTCACCGCGTCCACGGGCTTCGCGCTGATGCCGACGATTACCCCGTGCGCCATGCCGTCCTGGCGCGCGTGGAAGTCTCCGCCCAGGGGGATCATGATGCCGTCGCTGTAGAGCTTCGCGTCATACGTAATTGTTCCCGTACATGAACCGGTACCCCAGGGACACGGCCATACGGTCGCCGAGGAACGAATAGGCCAGGCTGGTCATGGCGGAATAGTACGCCGACGAGCCCTTGAAAGACGATGTCATGAATGTCCCGAGCGTATAGGGGATACCCAGCGACGTGAACAGGCCATTGAGTGCTCCCTTCAATAGAAAGAGGGTATTGTCGATGTAGGAGAGGCCGTTCTTGTAGCTCCCGAACCCTCCGCCGCCGATGGCCATGACGCCCATGGACCAGGCGAGGTTGCCGGAGCCGCCGCCGGCGTTGTGCTTGTTGTACACGAAGTGCAGGTCAGGCATGCAGTAGGAGGTCTTGTCCCCCCGGTACACGCTCCGGGTGAGGCTGTGCCCGTAGATGGCTATCGGTATAATGATGGACTGTGCGCTCAGGTACAGGTAGGCCCCGTCGTCCATGAACGCGGTGCCCGCCGGATTATAGAAAGTGGCGTCCGCGTCGGTCGAGGCCTGGCGGTTAAGCGTCTTCATGTATTCGGCGCTCTGGTTGGTGTTCTCCTCGACGCTTCCCGCGAAAAGGGCGGCCGACGGTGCGATCAAGAAAAGACACAGCGCGATAAGTGAAAAATAAGCTTTCATAAATCCCCCCTTTTTTCAGATATTACTCTGATAGATTTATTACAATTTATGTTTCCTTCATCATTTTCCTGTCATCCCCGCGGAAGCGGGAATGACAATCTCTCCAATAGGGAAAAACCAGCTTATCCCTGCACGACCGGCTTGAACATGACGATCTCGTGCAGGGTCCGTCCCGTCTCTGATACGGTCTTCCCGCCACCCGTCACCGTTATAGTAAAATCAGACGCTAGCCTGAAGTATCCCGGCTTGAGCCGTATTATGTTCTTCGCGACGAACCTGAGGACCGGGCTGAAATTGTTGAGCATGTCCACCGCTTCCAGTATCTCTTTCGCGGCAAGCCGCACCTCGACCTCGCCCGGTACCCGGATTGTCACGCTCCGGGGGAAGCGGTGTTTCGCTCCCGCGTTATACTCGAACTCCTCCGTAATGAAATCAAACTCGCCGGTGCTGAGCACCACCTTCTCTCCCTGCGCCAGCATCAGGACCTTCACCGCGTGGTCGTCCATTTTTCTGTTGCACCGGATATAGGCGTAGGACACGGTAAAATTCTCCGAATAAATCCTGCCCCACATCCAGTAGTTGATAATCCTCGGGAACTGGAAGTTCAGCCAATTGTGGTCATGGTATCCGACGCCCGTTACCGGCAGGGTGCTGCCGCCGTCGGTGACGCTGCCGGACACGGCCGCGCGCGCGAAGGGGACCACCCATGCGAAATAACCCATCTTCCCGAAATGGGAAAAGCCGCTCCCGGGCTTCCACCCGTTCACCAGGGCCCGGTAGGTGAGGCGGCAACCCAGGTCCTTTTCGGTCACGCATATCTCGTACACCGGAAGCCCGTTGTCCTGCTTCGTCACCCGCATGTAATTTCCTCCGATCCTGACATCTGGCGTCTCGCGCGACGCGGCGAACTCGCTCTTCGGGTACGGCACGAACACCTGCGTCTTTCGGCCGTCCGGCCTGATCAGGACTATCTCCATGCCTGACTTGCCCGCCATGCCCGGGTTGGGGTTGGCCGCATGAAAGAACACCACGATCGTGTGGCCGGTGTCCAGGTGCGCGTCGAAATACCACCACTCATACATCCCCCTGCCGGCCGGATCTATGTGGAGCGCGTCATCCGACAGCGCCAGCGGCAGTATCTTCCCGTCGCGACTGCCCGGCCCGGTCCATCCTTCCTTCACCAGAGGGTTTATCCTGTCGCTCATTGCCGTGCACCTCTCACTTCTTTTTTTATACGGCCTACCGCTTTTAAAAAAAGGTATAATCCTCTTTTTCATCGGGAAAGGCCTTTTCCGATGGCCCGCTATAAGTCCACGAATCATAGGAAGAGTTGGGATCCAGCTTCTCTTTTATCTTGAAAATCATCTCGTGATAATTGTAGCAATGCGGCCCGAACACCTTGTTCATCGCGCCGCCGAATGCCGCGATCGGGACTCCCAGGGCCCGCTCGATGGTGCCCTTCAGGGATTCCGCGACGATCTCCTTGGTCGCCTTCCTCGAATCTGGATTGTTCGTGGAGTACTCCCCGATCCCCTCGATGTACCCGAGGTGGCCCGAATCGAAGGTGCCGCCGCAACCAAGGTCGCCGCCGTCGTCGAGGATGAGGCCCTTGTCGATAGCGGGCCGCTTGACCCCGGCAATGTACTCCGCCTGCTCAAAGCCCATGTCCCAGGTATCGAACGCGCCGACGGAGGTGAACATGCCCGACGACGCGCGGAACCCGCCCTGCGTGTTGTTGGCGTGGCGTATCAGAATGAAGAACGCGGTGGTCAGGAGCCTGAGCCGCTGTTCTTCGCTCACTGGCACCGAGTCCATGATCTTCTGTATGAAGGGGATCTTCTTGAAGGTTTTTACCGGGTTCTTCATCAGTTTGAACAGGGGCGCGGCCAGGCTGAATACCGGTATCGGTATCTGCATCATCGGAAATATCAGCCCCCCGCACTCTTTGACGATTTGCCTGAGGGCCTTCACCTTCCATTCGAATTCGCGCTTCGAGTGGCCGTGCACGCACACGGTGAGCATGTACGGGGCGAGCTTCTGGAAGATGCCGCTGGACCAGACCTTCTTCAGCTCCAGGTTGTTGTCGGTGAAACCCAGGGCGACGAAGAAGGCCGGCATGCGGAAGTCGGCGTAGTTGCACTCGGCCTCTCCCAGCTTGTACCCGGCATCGGTGATCTCCTTCCTGCCGGGAAACGTGAGGAGGAAGATGCCCAGGTTCGGCAGCTCACGGTTCAGTACGTATTTGGGAGAGCCGCCGTGCACCTCGTACTCCGGGTCGGAGTCCCACCGGTACAGCTTCACAGCGACCTTGGTGAAGGTGCCCAGGCCGCCGAAGGTCCCCTGGAACCCCCTCATGATCCCCCGCACTCCCGGTCCCGGTCCGTCGGCGCAGAACCACTCCGCCCCGTCGCCGCCGCTGCCCAGGGTCACGATCTCGCCGGAGGGCATCACCCATTCCACGCCCAGCATGTTACGCGCCTGGAACCCCATCGAGGCGCCGGTGATGCCGTATCCCCACGCCGCCGCAGTGGAGGCCAGGACCGAGTGGTTGCCGCCGCACGACACGGCGTGCACGTTCAGCCCGACCTTCCACAGCTCGCTCTGGAGATCTATCGCCCTGACGTAGGGCTCCACGATCGCGATCTGGTTCTTTACGTCGATGTCGATGATTTTGTCCATGCGCTTGAGATCGAGAAGTATGGTTTTCCTGCTCCCGGGCGCGCTGGAGGTTATCCACCCGGTGGAGAAAGGCTTGAGCATGAAGTCCCTGCTGTTGCAGAACTTCGTGAGCGCCGCGATCTCCTGCGGCGTCTTCGGCATGATAACCGCAGCCGGGCGCGGCGTCCAGAGCTTGTCCTCCTTGTTCAGCGAGGAGGAATTGTAGTAGATGGAATAGGCGTCCCGCGTGCAGGCATCGTCCCGCACCCACTCCGGACCGACTATATCGCACAGCTCTTTGCGTTCATCGGATGTCAGCATCGCGATCCCCCATGTGCGCACGTTATTTTCTCTCCCCGGTCCTGCCGGGGCCGCTCTACAGTGAAAACCGGCCCGGGCTCAGCACGCGCGCCGGGTCGAACAGCTCTTTTATAACACGGACAAGCCCGGTGTTACCGGGATTGTTTTCGAAAACCGTCCGGGCGGCGGTGCCGTAGGGCCTGCTGAAAAAGGCCCGGGCCGACATGAGCCGCCCCGTCAGGTCAGCTTCAAGCTTCTTCATCGTCGCGACTTCTTTCGCGTCCCCTGGATCATACGGCACCATGAACTCCATGTGGCAGGCATGGTTCTGCACGATTGGCTGAAGGTATGTACCGATCCTCTCGGGCGGGATGCCGAGCTGACCGGACGTTGCGCGGACGATATCAATATACTCTTCCGCCCTGTTGAGGAGCGAGAGGAAGAAGAGAGACAGGCAATGGCCCCTGGAGGCATGCCGCCAGTCCGCCGTTTCAACAGGAGTGCGCGCCGCCTCAAGCAGGGCGGCCGCCTCAACCTCGCCCGCAGAATCCGCGAAGGCGCACCCGTGCGCGCCCGCGATGTCCTTCAGCTCGTCGTACTGATATTCAAGCCTCTCTTTTGGAAGCCTGTCGAATCCCGCTATGTTCTGCAGGCAGATATATTCCGGGAGGGAGCCGCGCACCCTGTCGAAGGACGCGGGGCTGCCGTGCGTCATCAGCATCGCGGCGGCGGTCCGGTTCAGCACGAAGGAGTGCTCGCCCAGCCAGGGCCGCTGCGCCTGGTACACGTATCCCGTGACCCGCTCCAGCAGGTCGCTCGCGACAACCATGGGCCGCTCGATCGAGGGCAGGAGCTCCGTCCGGAGGCTGATCCATGTCATCACGCCCATGGACCCCTGCGCGCCGATCAGTATCCGCTGGAAATCGGACTGGCCGGGCCCCATCGGCATTTTCTGGGCGCCGCCGGACTTCCGCTGCTCTTCCAGTGTGCCCGGGCCCCCGGCCGCGCCGCTCCTGAACAACTCGCCGGTTCCGTAGATAAACTCCGTGCTGGCCACCGGGTCCTGCATGTCCCAGTGCGTCTTCGGCCACAGGTGCGGCTCGCGGTCAACGACGGCGGCGAGCACGCTCTTCGTCGCTCCGCGGCGCCAGCGGCGTCGGCAGGGTCATCCCGTGCCCTTTCAGGAACCGGTTCAACTCCCCGTAGGTGACGCCCGGCTCGATAATACAGACCCGGTTGCGCCGGTTGACCCAGGGAATTTTTTTCCAGCCGGAGAGGTCCGCAACCACATGCTCCACGGCGCACGCCGTCCCGCCCCTGACATGCGGCCCGCCCGATGAAACCGGCACCAGCCCGAACGTTTCCTTTACTGCCGTGCGAATGACGCCCTGGAGCGCCGGCGCGTCTTTCGGCTTCAGCACGCACACCGGCTTCTTCCAGCCCTCGATCAGCGGATTGAATACCGCACAGGCCTGCAGCGCCGCCTCCGAGGTTTCCCCGGCATGGTCCCGGCAGAGCTCATCGATAATCTGTTTTTGTATCATGGAGCGCCCCTCCCCTGTTACTCAATGTCCGCGGCCTGGTGCACCAGGTCTATGATGTCGGCGATCTGTACACTCTCCCCGTCCGGGGACGCCCCCGCCCTGTCAAACTGCACCTTGCAGTGCGAGCAGGCAGTCACCAGGCACTCGGCGCCCACCGCGCGGGCTTCAGCAAGCCGGTCCCGCGCCGCCCGAAGAGCCATCCCGTCATACGCGGCAGCCTGTCCGCCCCCTCCGCCGCAGCAATGCGAGTATTCCCTGATGCGGTGCATCTCCCGGAAGGTGAGTCCGGGTATATTTTTTAACAACACACGCGGCGGATCAAAAACGCCGCCCGTACCGTACCGTATCTTCTTCGGAGGCATGTAATACTTCATCTGGCCGAAGATCGTTTTTTCAACGCCGTTCCATTCCACATAAGGCTCGGACTGCCGTCCCAGGTAACAGGGATCGTGGTAGGTGGCCTTCAGCGCCACGTGCCGCTTCAGCCTGAGCTTTTTCTTTTCGACAAGCCGCGCAAGGAGCTCGGTCGCATGCACCACCTCGATGCCGATCCCGGTCCCGTACTTCGGGTATTTCGATTTCAGCGTGCCCAGGCAGGCGCCGCATACTGTCACGATTGTCTTCACGCCCGTGGCGGCGATCGATTGCCTGTTCTTTTCCGCATGCTCTTTGAAGTCGTCTTTGAACCCGGTCCAGTGGGCGGGCAGGCCGCAGCAGAGCTCGTCGTCGCCCAGTATCCCTGCGTCCACACCCGCATGGAGGAGCAGCGCGGCCAGCTTTCGCGCGGCGTTGCGCGCCCTCGCGTCGTGGCGGGCCAGGCAGCCGGCGTAGATCAACACCTTCGCTTTCTGCTCCGGGAGCTTCTTGATGTCCAGGCCGCGCGCCCACTCTCCCGCCCCTGCGGCGCCCGCCGGATTGCCTGTTTCCCTGAGGTTGCGGGCCGCGCGCTGATATTCCTCCGGAGCAAGCCCCTCCTTCACCAGCACCTCCCGCAAGGTCATGTTCACCTCGTTCCGCTCCGACTCCATGATGAATTTGCAGGCCACGTCGCAGAAGCCGCAGGTGCGGCACGAGAACACGATATCGGCCAGGTCACGGTCCGCGGTGATGCGTCCCTCGGCGAGGGCCAGCGCCATGTAGCCCATACCCGACGCGGAGTAGCCGTGGAACCCGTAGTGGGTGTTTATGGGGCAGATGTCGGCAAATTCCTTTGTCTTAAAGACCGGCAGTGGCACCATCTTGCACAGGGAGCATCGGAAACAGGTCGCAATTTCGCTCTCCAATGCCTTTAGCTCGGAATAGCTCATATCCACCCTCCATCAGTGCCGGACACGCCGCATTTGCGTGCATGGCAGTTGTTATTTCAGTCCCTGGTTCGCTAAGCGAGAATTCCTCTTAACAGGTAGATGAATGAGGTATACAACTTCTCTTCAAATTCCTTTCCTTTGAAATTCTCCGATAAATAATGATTGATGACGGCAGTCACCATACTTATTAGTATATCGTTGTCGACGTCCTTTCGTATGGTGCCGGCCTTGCGCGCCCTGTTGAGATGGCCGTGTATCGAGGTGCCCAGCTCGCGTGAAATGTCGTCGAACTTTTCCTTGATGGCGGGATATTCACGGAAAACGCGGGGCAGGACCAGCGGGTTGTCCAGGCTGATGCTGTGGGCCAGGTGGCGGGCGCCTGTCTCGATGGCCCTGACAAAATCTTTTTCCTTCTCGAATATGCCGACAATCGCATCAATATTGTTCCGCAGCCTGTTTATGACGATGCTCTCGATCAGCTGCTCCTTGGCGCCGATTATCTTGTACAGCGTATTCTTGGCCATCCCGGTTTCGCGGGCGACCGTATCCATGTTCCATCCGTTTATACCGTGCATGAGAAACAGCTTTCCCGTGGCCCGGAGGACATTCTCTCGGATCTTTTCATCGCGTATTTTCACGAAGCACACCTTTATACTTTTTATACTATATCAGTATAATTAGTATATTTATTTGTCAAGCTAAAATTTTCTAATCAATATTACTTGCACTCCGGTGCCGCCCGTTACGGATCACTTCACGGCAAACGCGATATTCAGGCCGCCTGTCTGCAGGGCACAAAGATGGTCGATTCACGAGGGTCGAAGAATAAGAATAATACGAGGGGGAGGAAACAGAAAGGGCCGCCCTGCGGCGACCCGTTAAATCAGATCGTTGGCATGTACCTAGTAGAGCGTGCGGAAACTCTTGAATGACCTTTTCCCGGCCATGATCCTGACCTGGTCTTTCTCGACCCGGAGCACCCGGCCGTACCTGTCCACGAACTCAAGGGTAAGGACATAGGCGCCCGGCTGGAGGAAGAAGCGCTGGAACTGCAGGTTCGCCGGGAGCGAGCGCCAGCACCGGAGGTCAGGCCGTATCTGCGAGAAGGTGGCCAGCGCGACCGCCGGGCCGACCCCCTGTGCAGCGACCCTTCCCATCGAGCCGATGAGGCCGGCCCATCCGCCCTGGCTTTCCAGCGCCCGCGCGCCGACCTCGGCCGCGACCTGGGCGGCTATCGACATGGTTACCGTGGTTATGACCTTTGTCGCGAGTCCAGCCGCGACCCGCTTGCGCAGGCGGTTGTAGTCGTCATCGAGGTTGCGCACCGCCGTGTTCTCGATGTCCTCGAGCATGACGGTCCGGCCGAGGTACTGGCTGTTCGCCCGTATGTTCAGGCCCGTGATCTTGTTGGAGCGCCGCTCGAACTTCGGGATCGGGTTCTCCGCCATGCCGAGACCGGCGAGCACCGAGGCGGCGGTGAGCCCCCCGCCGAAGCTGGCCGCGGCGACCGTGGCCGTTACCTCAGCGCCGAACTCGCCGTCCAGCATCCTGCCGCGCGTTTGTTTGACCGCGGTCTGGCCCGCCTCGAAAACGACGATCAACTCTCCGGGCTGATACGCGGGCTGCGCGTTCTTTCCCCTCCGGAGCTTCTCGGCGAGCCTCTGCATGTCCCTGTAGACCATGGGCATGCCCGGGCGGAGCATATTTATCTGCTTGAACTCGATGAGCGCGAACTCCCAGTCCTCCTCGCTTTTGTCCATGTCGCCCGTCATCTCGTGCGCGATCGCGTTCAGGTACTTCGCCATGATGTTCTGCTTGTAGTCCCTGCCGGTCTCCTTCTTGAGGCGCTCGAGCTCGTTGGTGACCGCCTTGAACTCGACCCGCGCGTCATGCGGTTTGTCCAGCATCAGGAAATCGAGGCCCAGGTACATGTGCACCAGCACCCGCTCGAAGTCCTGGCCGCGGTAGTTGGTCAGCCGGTCGTCGGTGTACATCGCGCCGATCTCCTTGGTGGCGCTGATCGGCATCCTGTCGAGGAGCCGCGACGCTGACATTAATACGTCGGCGCTCTTTTTGTACTCCTCCGCGGTAAAGAGCATAAGGCCCGCCTCCATCAGGAACAGGAGCCGGTCCTTGCCGCCGGCGTTGATATAGGGGAGGTAGAGCCGCGCGCCCTCGACCGGCCTGCCGCCGAAATACAGCGTCTCCGACGGGCCGACCTGGCGCAAATAGTCGGGCGCGCAGCCCGCCGTCACGATCAATGCCGCCAGTGTGATATATAATGCCTGTTTCTTCATTGTGTTCCCTCCGAATTATACTTGTCCGCGGGAGTGGACGCCCTGCCGCCGGACCCCTTTCATTCGCCGTTCAAGCGCCCTGCACACGCACCCGTAGTACCTGAAACACTTCTCATTTCCCCTTGCCTCACCCGCCGACATTGAAGCAGTAGCCCAGGGTAACCGTCCCGCGGTGCATCTCCTTCAGGTTCGTCAAGGTGCTTTTCTCAAGAAGCTCAAAGTTGTACTGGTAGGAGAAATCCATCATGAACCCGTTGTCGAGAGTAAAACCGATCCCGCCCCTGATGAGGGGGCTGCGTGCCGACGGGTGGCCCTGCAGGAAGAAATCGTATCCGCCGCCCACGCTCAGGTACATCGCCTGGAAGCTTTCGCCGAAATAAAAGCGCATCAATCCGTAAACCGGCACCTCGAGATAATGGTTCGGATTGGGCGAATAAATTTTATACTTCGCCATAACCAGGGCCCTCGATGTTTCCGTGAGCGGCGTTGAATATGACAGCGACCCCCTGAGGGCATTCATGACGAGGTAACCCGCATCCGCTCCGAAGCCGAGAGCAAAATACTTCGCCAGGTTGAAGATAAAATTGATGTTAACGACGGGGGCCAGGCCGAGTGATTTTCTCGTCTCAATATTCTGGGAAAAATAATAGACCGTTATCGTCGTGGAGGTCTCCGTGCCATTGGGCGATACGACCCGCCTCACCCTGTTATAGACCAATGAGGCGCCGACCGTCAGATTGACATTGAATACCGTGCGTCTTTTGGCAGAGTTGTCCACCGGCGCGGGAGAAGTGTCCTTCCGGCCGGTTTCTTGATTCGGGTCGGCCTGCTGAAGCTTAGACGCATCGAAATTCGGGTCTACAAAAAACCTGGCATAGAGGTCCCTTCCGTCATCATTCAACCAGCAATGCTCATTGAACCCGGCCCCATATACCGGTTTCATTACCCAGGCGCACCCGATCGTTATTATGAAAACGGCGATTATTATTCTCATCTCGTTACCTTTACCCTTAGTTTAAATAGATGAAAAATTTCTCTATAATTGTACGTATTCCGATCACAACCCTCACACCCGGCATCGTTTCCGGCGGGCGCCGTATAACAAGGGATGTATCACCCCATGATACCGGAATGCTTGTTGCTGCCGTATCGTGATGATATCCGATGATTCAATGCGCATTGGTAATTATAAAAAGAATGAAATGTGCATACAACACCAGGCAGTATTCTACATAAGTTTTTATTTGTCAATCTATAATCAAAGTCCTCACAGGTGGGCTGTAAAACATTATTTAACAATCCAAAGAAAATGTCAAGATTCAAAAAAAACCTTACGATAATAAACTACGCCAATTTTTCCAGGAGTCCTTATGAACGATAACGCAAGCATTAACGCCATAGTAACAGCTGTACGGCTCGACCTGTCTCGCGGCCTGAAAAAAGAAGAGTTGCTGAGATCGCTCTCCGGCCTTATAAGCAGGGAGCTATTTATACAGGTTAGAGATCAGATAAAATGAACCCGGTTCAAGGCCGGGTGATTTTCGCCAATATGTTCACTCTCCCCCTGTATATCATCAGTCCCCTGATTTCCCTGTCCGGTGTATTAATGAGGAACTAAAAAGCGTATGCACGGGTCTAATCTTCGATTATACATTGAGGAGAAAGAATATGCGACAGATCAGTAAAAACACGACTTTCGCCCTGATTGCGGGCCTCTGCATAGGGCTTTTCGGCTTCATCGGCGGCGCGTACGCGGAGAACGCGGCCGGGGCCGGAGATGATTCCAGCGCCGAGGAGATCCTGCAACAGCTGCCCGATGCCATGCCTGCGGATTATTCTGATGAAGAGATTGACCGGATGCTGGAGGACATGGAAGGAATCGATGATTCAGCCGATACCGAGGGAAAAGAAGACGGCGAGACGCCGGAGCTATCCGAGAGCGACAGGGCGCTGCTTGAAAACATTAAAAACGACCCGGACCGGTACGCTGAGAATATAAAGTCAATTGTCTGGCTCGAAGCGCACCCATGGGTAATCTGGCACATTTGCTCGGATTTCGCCTGGGTCAACGCGCATCCGCATTTCGCCGCGCGGATATACATCAATTACCCGTTCTGGAGCAGGTATCCGAAAATCGCCTATATAATCGCGAGCAACCAAACGTTCCTTGTCAGCTATCCTAAAATAACGGTCCGGATCTATGTCCACGACGACTGGTTCATCCGGCACCCCTACGTTGCAAGGGAAATATACAGAAACCACATGTTTTTTGAAAAACACCCGCACTGGATAGACCGGTACTATCGCCACCATGAATGGATGCACAGGCACCCGGGGGTCGTCAGGATCGCGTACGGGAACCGAACCATTTTTGCAGCAAGGCCGACATACCTTCCGAACGTCTACAAATACCGCCGCTACGCTGTGGTAAAGCACATGATCAAAAAGCCTTACTTGAATAAAATGCGCGAGCGCTCGAAGGATGATGCGGCACTGCGCAGGGACAAAAACAGGAAAACCCACGAGAAGTACGTAAAGAAGCCGCAGGACAACAAACGCGACGGGTCCAGGTCAAACAGGGGGAAAAAGCAGGAACTGGAAAAACAGCGTAAGAAAGGACAGCAGCCTGACAGGGACCGGAAGAATGACGGGAAACGCCAGGCCGGAAAAAACAATCAGGAGTACAGTGAACGGCAGCCGAAAGGAGAGCGGCAGATCAAGGTGGAACGTCAGGGCGAAAAGAGCAAGCAGGAGCGCCGGGTAATACGGCCCGAAAGGGGCGGCGCGGATGGCAAAAAGTACCAGGGCGGCGGCAAACGCCGGGACGACGGCTCGCCACAGGAAAGCGGCAACCGTCAGGGCGGCAATAAATCCCAGGGCGGCGGCCGGAAGGACGGGCCCAAACAAAAATAGCGCGGCCCACGGCGGCGTACTTCCAGCGCCGCCGTTCTTTATAGTTTTGTTATTGCATTTCCTCCGGGCGTCCCCATACTGTGTGCATGAAAATAAAGCTACTTATATCACTGCTTGTACTGGCGGCCCTGTCGGCCGGCGCCGCCATAATCTACCATGTCGTCTATACCGGCGCACAACGGCTTCCGGATAACAACCCCCGGTCGTTCCTTGCGCGGGGCGCACAGGCGCGGCAGGGCGCCGTGGTCGTATGCGCGGGAGACAGTATAACCCACGGCAGGGTCAGTATAAACTACGTCGACATTCTCTCGCAGCGGCTTTCGTCGCGGGGGTTTACCTTCGTCAACGCCGGCATCAACAGCGAGCTCGCCTACAACCTGGAACTGCGCATGGATGAGATCATACGCTGCGATCCCGATGTCGTCACGATTCTTATCGGTTCAAACGACGCCAACGCGACACTGTCGCATTCGGCGCTGCGGCGCTACATCCAGAACATGCGCCTGCCGCGCACGCCGGACAGGGAATGGTTCCGGGCAAACCTGACCGCCATCTGCGCCAGGCTGAAGTCTGAAACGCACGCGCGGATCGCCCTCCTCTCGCTCCCGCCGATGGGCGAGGAGCCGGGCAGTGACGCCTACCGTCGCGCCGCGGAATACAGCCGCATCATCAGGGAGATTGCAGCGGCCCAGAGGGTCGATTACCTGCCGCTGAACGAGGTGATGACGCACGGCATAGAGGCCCGCGGGAAAATACCGGAAATCCTGTTTCGCGGAGACCCGGAATTAGTCATGTACCGCGCTCTGGCACGTCACTACCTGCTGCGGGAGTCCTTTGACGATATTTCCGAGAGCAACGGCTTCCTCTACCTTACCGACCTGCTCCACCTGAACACGCGTGGCGCGTCCGCGGTGGCGGACCTCATTGAAGGATACATCACACGCAACACGGCTGGACGCAGGCCATGATACGGATAACCGGGAGCGTTTCCATTCCCGAGGACGAGATCGTCATCACAGCCGCCCGCTCCTCCGGGCCGGGCGGCCAGAACGTGAACAAGGTGTCCACCAAGGTCACGCTCCGCTTCAACCTTGAGGAAACGTCACGCCTCACCACGGCGCAAAAAAACCGCGCCCGCCTGAAGCTGAAGAACATAATCAACAAAGAGGGCAGGCTCGTGCTCCACGAGGAGACGAGCCGCTCCCAGGCGGCCAACCGCAGGCTGGCCATCGCCAAGTTCGCGGCGCTCCTTGCCCGGGCGCTCGTCGTGCCCAAGAAGCGCGTCCCCACGAAGGTGAGCCGGTCGCAGAAGCAAAAGCGTCTTGAAGAGAAGAAGATTCAGAGCAGGAAGAAGAGCGGGCGAAGGAAGGATATCAGCGGTGATTGATTAAATGCCGCTCACCGAGTGCCGCTCAACCGTGTATCGATTGGAGAGAAATACTGACCCGTAAAGGATTACGGGCCTTTTTCATTTGTGCTTATCAATTATAGCTCACTACCGCCCCGGGCCCCTGCGCTGCCTGATGCGCTGCTTGATCTCCTGCCTGTTAACCGGCTTGACGCTTCCCCGGTCGGCGCGGCGCTTCCTCATCCTGTCGATTCGGCCCTCGAAATCGCCGCGGAGGCCCCTGTTGAGGCGCTTGTACCCGCGCGATTCCCTGATCTTGCTGAAGCGCTCGACGAGTTTATCGAGGTCCCCCTCTTTCAGCTCGGAGACCATCATCTTTCTCCGCCTGGCAAGTATCTCCCGGACGGCGCCCCGGTCCAGGGAGATCGACTGGTTCTCGGAGACGTATTCCTGGATCTCGCGCCTGACCGCACCGTCTGCCACCGGGTTCACCATGATCTTCCCGTCCAGCACGTCCACCCGGGACACGTCCCCGTCCGACGTCAACTGGAAGCTGGTGCCCCGGACGGACGCCACCTGCGTGCTCGTCCGTATCTGGAAGGACTCGCCCTTCACGAGCTTCGAGAGCATTACGAGTATGCCGCCGCCGTCAAGGTCGAGGTTCGGATTGTCCATGCCCTTCTTCAGTGAGACCACGGTCACCACCGTGGACTCCTGCACGCGCACGAGCCCCCGGTCGCCAAAGGACACGTCGGCCATCGAGTTTTTGCCCGTGATTATCGTGTCCCCGCCGGCAAGGGCCCCGTCCACCGCGGCCGTGGATTTCGTACCGCCCGACATGATCTTTACGTCCCCCACGACCATCTGGATCACGTACTGTGTCTGGCCGTGACTGCGGACCGCCATCGCGGCGGCAAAGGCAAGCGCGAGCAGGAGGGCTGCAACAATATTAATTCGTTTCATTTCTTCATCCTCTCTTTACCTGTTGTCAATTTTGCGGGGCGGCCCCGTCAATACGCGTACATAACGCTGAAGCTGACCCCGTGGTTCCAGAAGGACGCACCGATCCCGGAATTGCGCAGAAAAGGGTTCCTGATTCTCGGCCTTCCCACTATGCGCCGGTATATCAGGTCCTTGATTTTCTGTAACACGGCATCCGCTTCCGGCGCGATGTAATATTCCGGCGTATAGGTTGACGATATCATCACGTAATCGAGGACATTAAAGGTCACTCCCACGTCGCCCCCCGCGATGATATAATCCTGGCTGTCTTTTCCGGCAACCACCCCGGCCTTAAGGGAAAAATAGCGCAACGGCTCCGAATAGACGCCCGCCCTGCACGTGTGCGTGTAATACCGCTCATGGTGATACTGGAAATCCTCCGGCACATACTCGAAAATATTTTCCCGGTATTCGTATTTTGCGTCGATGCTCGTGGTATTGTGCACAAACCAGCTCAGCTCAGGGAAAACGTCCAGGTCCTCCATGCGCGTGACGTATCTCTTCTTATAGTATTGATAACGCAGCCAGAGACCGGGCAGGGTCGCCGAATTATACACGGTGAGGGTCTTGTCCTTGCGGTCGTCTGACTTGAAGTGGTACTCGGTCTTGCCCCTGGTGGCCGTTGCCCCCAGCGTCACCTTCTCGAAGTCGAGGAGAAAACCGGCGGTCCCCTCGTGCGAGCGGTAATAGTGCTTCCTGTCGCCGGTTGAATAATAATATTCGCCGAAAAACTCGATCACACGGTGCGGATAGAGCGAGAGGGCAAGTTTCGGCTGGGTGAAGTTGACGGTCTCGAACTCTCCCTCCCCGTCCGATACCTGGAAGTCCTGGAACCGGGAGAGTCCTGCGGTAAACCGGACATACCTGTTCTTCAAATATATGTCCGCGAAAGGCTGGCAGTAAAAACTGCCGGTTGAAACGCCCGTAGAGTAGTTCCCCTGGATGCCGGCATCAAACCCGAATACCCGCGGTTTCGATTGATCGTCATCGCCGGCATCGCTTTCAGCCGGGGCCTCCTCACGGGCAACAGCGCCCCGGGCCGGCACGAGCATGCAGGACATCAAAACGAAGCCAATCAGGGACACGTAAAAAAAACGGGCAGACCGGCAGGTCATCATATAGCGCACCAATAATTCTAATCGGGATACCGTAACGCGACGGTTTGATACTTCACATGTATGCGAGAAGTTCAATTTTTTCAATTCATTTTTCCCCGATCAACGGGACACCTGACCGTACACAGGCCGCCTTCAAATCCCCGGGGCCCTGTTTCATTTCGCATGAAAAGTATTAATACTGAAGCGCGATGGCCTGATTTATGCGTCATAAAAAAATTTTCTCATCTCTAAAAATTAATTGATTATTCAAAGCATCATGATTATATTGATATCAGAATTCAGCCTGTCACAATAAGACAGAGCACAAAACGGCGAAGCCGGTGCGGTCTTTAGCTTGATAAAAGCAAAAGTGATAAAAGCTGAAGAACAGGGTTTAAGGTACATCTATGATCAACGGTTCTTAGGGAGCCACCCGGGAAGAGGGTGGCTTCCGCTATTAATGGTTCGCCGTAAATCCGACACCCCCCTTTCACGCAGCTTTACTCCATTTTTATTCCATTTTTTATAACCCTGTGATCGGCCATGAGCCGTCATTTCCCCGGCGCTCCTGTTCCCAAAATTCTTGACTATTATCTATTACCCTCATACACTGTGACGGAGTACGATATACCTGAAACGGAGGACCGGCATGAAATCCATTGAAACCTGGCTGAAGCCCCTTACCGGAAAAAAGAAGCTCAAACCCGGTACCATTGTCCGCCGGATCGGCGAAGGCAAGGACCAGCAGGGGAGCTTCCTGGAATACGACCAGGACGGCAACATGATCCTCATCAACATAATCGACCTCGCGGCAGGCACGCTCGCTTCCAGCATGGGCGTTCTCAAACCCCGTCCCGGGGACCGGGTTTACTACTCGGCCTCCTCGTTCGGCACCGGCGCGTCGGCGAAAAAGGCCCTGGCCATAATCAGGGAATGGTCGCTTTTTCAAAAGCACGCCGGGATACAGGACCAGATGATCGATTTCATAGGACTGTCCTATGTGCCGGAGCAGGTCCTGAAGCTCGCGGAGACGAATTCGCTGAATTTTCTCTTTGTGCCGGTGCAGCAGAAATTCCGCATCGGAAGGTTCAGCGAGCGGCGCAGCCCGGAGCGCGCCTGCAACGACATCTTTTTACAGAGACTGCAGGCCCTCCACCAGGGAAGCCATATAACCTACCTGGCGCTCGTGCTCCATCAGAAACACTATATCCCCCGGTTTTACTCGGCCGGCACCAAGGCGCACGATGAAACAACGACGATTTTAAAGAACGAGGAGTTCAACTTTCACCCGTCCCATGGCGGCCACATGAAAACCGATGGGACCAGGGACGGTAAAAAGCACTTTCTCGTCGACGCGGGGTCGAACATATACGGCAGGGGCGTCAAGACGCCGCTCCACGTAAGCGAACAGGTCGTCGAGGGGCTGAAAAAGGTGTTTCCCGAGTTCGAGTACACGCCGATGGCGGGACGAGGGGCATTCGGGACCGAGCAGAGCTATTGAACCGTCCTCACATGGGCGCCGGGTTTCCGGGGCCGGCGGCGCTGCCCTCCGCGAATAATCCGCCGGTGCGGGCTCGGAAAAAAACCGCGCCGCCCGTCTCTTTTTTTTGTTTCTTCCGGGGAATCTCCGTATCTTACCCTATCACGTAAATTTAATCGCAGGCAAGGGGGTGGACCATGGATGCTCATGAAACCTGGGAAGGCATGGTGCTGGTAGGCGGAACGGCCGCGGGAGATATCCCGTATCGTCTCGACGACCCGGAAGAGATGATCAGCTTCCTCGACGAGGAGAGCGACGAACGATCGATGGGGAGGGACGCGGTTCAGCGCGCCGACCCCGAGGAGGGGTTCGGGACCTATATTCACTGAAGGACGACAGGCACTGGCGACGGCTTTATCTCAGACAGAAATAGGCAAGCACCGCGATACCGAGGGCTATACGGTAAACCCCGAAGGGAACAAAATCATGCCGGGAGATGAACTTGATAAATGCGGCAATGACCAGGTAGGCGGCAATGAACGACACGACGAAGCCGACCGAGAGCTGTACGGCCTGGGCCCCGCTCATTGCAGCACCGTTTTTAATGACCATGTACGCGGAGGCAGCGGCCATAGTCGGTATGGCCAGGAAAAAGGAAAACTCAGCGGCCGCGGTCCGCGAAGCGCCCAGCGCCATTGCGCCTATGATCGTGGCTGCCGACCGTGACGTGCCCGGCACCATGGCACAGCATTGTATCAAACCGACAAGGAGGACTGTTTTATAATCGAGGTCGTCCACCTCGCTGATCGTGACGGTCTTATTTGTTTTTTCTACGACAATAAGGAGCGCCCCGCCGATGATAAGCGCCGCCGCGACGATCCGGGGATTAAAGAGAAGCTCCTGTATCTGCTTGCCGAAAAGGTAGCCCAGGACAAGCGCCGGCAGCACGCCGACGGCGGCCTTTGCCCAGAGGGACAGGCTGCGCCGCCTCTCCCCCCCCTCTCCCGATACAAGGGGATAAAAAAGCCGCTTCCTATAGAAGACGACAACGGCGAGGATGGCCCCGAACTGGATGACCACATCGAACATTTTCGCGAAGGGGCCGGTGAAGCCGGTGAATTCGTTTATAATAATGAGGTGCCCGGTGGACGAGATCGGAAGGAATTCCGTGATACCCTCGACGATCCCCAGGATGACCGGCGTTATAAGCTCGTGTAGCATTATCTTACCCCCCTGATAGCTGGACGATTAAGCAGGCCCGCCGCAGCATGTCATCAACAATTAGGCCCCGGGAAAAAAAATCGGGCGATCCCCTGCCGCAGGACGTTTTCATTCCGGGATTTTCTCCACCTCGTCAGCGCTCTGTATGCCAGCGGCCACCTCCGGTATTATGCCCATTTTCCCGTAGATGGGACGTATGATGTTCCCGAGGGCCGGCAGACGAAGGGCGAACGCGGTCCCGCCCGCCAGGCAGAGAATGCCGCCGAAGAACACGGTGAGAGACGGCCCTACGGCGGTCGAAACGCTGCCGGCGATCAGGCTGCCGAGCGGGGCAGCCCCCATGAAGGCCATGACGTACAGGCTCATGACCCTGCCCCGCTTGTCCTCGTCCACGATGGTCTGCACCATGGTGTTGCACGAGGCCATGGTCACGATCATGCCGAAGCCCATGACCACCAGCAGGAAGAGCGTGAAGGCGTAAACGCGGGAGAACGACAGCGCGATAAGCCCGCACCCGGAGAGGAGCATCGCCGCGATGATGATCCTGCCCAGGCCCAGCACGTTTTTCTGCATCGCCAGGAAAATGGTCCCCATGAGCGCGCCCAGCCCCGAGGCGGCCACCAGGAAGCCGTACGTGTGCGAGCCGCCCCCGAAGATGCGGGTCGCGAAGACCGGAAGGAGCACGGGAAAAGACATCGCCACCAGGCTCATGAGCGATACCGTGAGTATCAGGTCGCGGATGGGCCGGAACCCGAAGGAATGCGCGAGACCGACCCTGAGATCAGCGAAGAGCCTGCCCGGGGGGCGTACCGTGCCGCGTCCCGGCATTTTCATCATAAGCAGGGCGGCCAGGGCGGCCAGGTAGCTCGTCCCGTTCGCAAGGAAACAGATCCCCTCCCCGGCGTATGCGACCAGGAGTCCTGCGATCGCCGGGCCGATGAGCCGCGATCCGTTGAAGAGCCCGGAATTCAGCGCGATTGCGTTGCCCAGGTCCGCGCGGTCCTCCACCATCAGGATGACGAAGGACTGCCGCGCCGGCATCTCGAAGGCGTTGATCATGCCCAGACAGAAGCCCAGGGCGATGACGTGCCATACCTGCACGACACCGATCATGGTAACCGCGGCGAGGGTGAAGGCCTGGACCATAGACAGCACCTGTACGGCGATAAGAATGCGCCGGCGGTCGAACCGGTCTATCAATACCCCGGCGATGGGCGATATCAGGAACACGGGGATCTGCCCGACGAAGGCGGTGAGGCCCAGCATGAACTCCGAATCGGTCATGCGGTACACCAGCCAGCTGGTCGCGATACCCTGCATCCAGGTGCCGATAAAGGAAACGCCCTGGCCGAAAAAAAAGAGCCGGTAGTTCCGGTAGCGCAGGGCCCTGAGCGCCCGGAGCAGGCCGGTTCTGTTATGTTCTTCTATTTTCAAAAGCACACCTGCAGCCCGGGGTGCCGGGGGGCGAGGAGAGCGCGGACCCGGGCGCGCGCGCACTCATCCGTTATCGGCTCCACGCGGCTCACCGGCGAGCCGTCATCAGCGAAGGCCGCGTGCCATTCCAGGACGAAGCCGTGGACGAAGATATAGCCGAGCACGCCGGCGCCCACGCAGGCGCTCCCTATCGGCGTCTCTCCAACCAGGTAGAGTATCTCGCGGCCGTCCAGGTCCAGCCTGCACTCCTCCCTGACCGTATAGAAGAGGGGGACCGAGCGGGTCTCATCTCCCGGTTTTCTGTGAACGTATTCTCTCATAATATCCGGGCGCCCGGACGCGCCCGTGCAAAAATGTGCTTGATACCCCGTATAATTCAATAACAATTTACGCAGAATGGGATTTTCAATCATACGCGGGGAGCGCGCCGGCACGGTGACGGCCGTTATCCCGTTTTCAGCTAACCTGTTGACATATAATACGATCCGTGATATCTTTGATTCGAGATCGTTTCCCGATACGACCCGGCCGGGAGCTGAACATGCACACGACGACATTCACGGAAATTCCGGACGCGGTGCGGAACCTGACCCGCCAGCTTTTAAACAGGCTTACGCCGGTCGACCTGCTCGTGGTCTGCCACTGCACGGTCATGATCCTGCTCCTGTCGCTTCGCGTACGGAAGGAGGGCGCCGCCGCTGTCGAGTTCATCCTGAGATACGCCGCCATCATGTCCGTCTCCCTGTTCGCGGTACCCGCGCTTGACCGGTCGCAACACCCGGCCGCCCGGCTCCCGGCGGTCCGGTTCCTGCGTCACATCTACCCTGTATTCCTGATGACGCCCTTTTACCAGTGGTCCTATCCGATCAGCAGGATGTTTTTCTCCGCGCCGTTCGACGGCGCCCTGATGCGCGCCGACGTCATGCTCTTCGGGTTCAACGTGTCCCGAGACCTGGTCCACCGGTGCGGGGACCGGACATTGCTCACGGAATGGATGAACCTCTCGTACCTTTCCTATTACCTGATCACGCTCTACCTGCCGCTCTACCTCTACGCTTCAAAACGCACCAGGGAATTTTTTTACGTCGCGTTCATCATCGGCTCGGTCATGTTTACCTGCTTCGTACTCGAGTCGATTCTCCCGGCGCGCGGCCCGATCCATTACGACCCGGCAGTGAGGGGCTACCTCGAAGCCGGGCCGGTCTCGGAGTTCGCCCGCGCGTTCCTGTCGAGGGCCGATATTCCCGGCGCAGCGATGCCGTCCAGCCACATCGCCGGCACCGTGGCTGTCCTCCTCCTGGCCTGGCGCTTCGCCCGGCCCGCTTTCTGGATCACGCTGCCCGTCGCCGCGAGCCTGTGCGTTGCCACCGTGTACTGCCGTTACCACTATGCCGTCGACGGAATAGCGGGCCTGCTGGTCGCCCTTCCCTACGTGTACTGGATTGGCCCCCGGCTCTACGCGCGCACGTTCCCGGGCATGGCGCCGGACGGCATTGAAACCGGCAGCGAAACTTCGGCGCCGTCCTGACCCGCTGCGCCGGCAGAAAAAAACGGCCGTAGCGGGGGGAAAAACCAGTATCTACCTTGACGTCCCCAGGCCGCGCCTGTACTATTACCGGATATCGGGAACCTGTGCCGCCACCGAGCGCGCGCCGGCTCAAAGCGTCATGAGCGACAACGTAAGCGGACTGAAATTCAGCATCAAGGCCCACTGGGCCCCCATCTATATCAACAGGAAGCTTGTTGCGGGAAGAATCATGCCCCTTCACCGCATCGAGGAAAAGCTTTTTAAAACCATGAACGACCGGGGCCAAAACGCGCTCCAGGAATTCTACTACAGCCGGTACGGCATTCACTCCGAGCCCGAGGACCGGCGTCTCGGCGCCATTGATTTTCTGAAGAAGAACCATTTCGTGTCCCACGCCATCGTCTTATCGTACGGCAAGACGCTCCTCCTGCTTGGATACAACATCTTCAACTACCGGTTCACCACGACAAATCCCCGCTCCGGAGTTTATATCGATTATTTCACGTCCCTGCCGCTGAACTACCCGGACAACACCATCCTGTCCTACCTTGGAAAATACCAGAAAGACGACAGCTTCTACCGGGTGCGGGGCGTGGGCAGGGCGACCGTCGCGCTTGCGATCGCCTACGCCATGCACATGCATCCCAACGAAAAAAATGACGCTATAGCCGTGGACCTGACGGCCCGGACCGACGCCACCCTGATTAACGAAATTTACGTGAAGAATTACGGGTTCGAGTTTCACAAGGGCAAGCGCGGAAAGGACAACGACCTCTTCTTCACCTTTGAAAAAGCGCGGGCATTCCTTGCCGCTTACGAGAAGGACTACAAGCAGCTCGATCGGCCCGAGGGCAACGGGCTGACGTACATGGACCCGTTCAAGTATTGATCCATACCCGCCCCCATCAGCGGGACATGCCGCTGATGATTATATTTCAGCGTGGGCCCTCAACATAAAACGCTCGACATTCCCGCCCGCCGTGCGCACACTCGCATGGAAACGGAGCTGCCGGAAAAGGAGGAAAGGCATGACGCGACAAGCCATGCAGGAGTTGTACCCGGAAAATTTCAGCCACTGTTACGGGTGCGGAACCCGCAACGAACAGGGCCTGCACATTACAAGTTACTGGGAGGGAGAGGAAAGCGTCTGCTCCTTCACCCCGCGGCCGGAGCATACCGCCTTCCCGGGGTTCGTGTACGGGGGCCTCATCGCTTCGGTGATAGACTGCCACAGCACCGGGACCGCCGCCATGGCCGCCTACCGGCACGAGGGCCGCGAGCCAGGGTCGGAGCCGGCGCTCCGGTTCGTGACCGGATCACTCCACGTGGATTTCCTTAAGCCCACGCCCCTGGGCCCGCCGCTTGAGCTTCGCTCGCGCGTGAAGGAGATCAGGGCTCGGAAGGTCGTGGTGGAGACGGACCTCTCGGTGAACGGGGTGGTATGCGCCCGCGGAAGCGTTGTCGCGGTGAAGATCCCGGAAACGATGATGGGATAAAAAAAGTCCCTCCTCACCGCCCGTACTCCGGGCAGCAATAAGGGACCGGAGAGGATTTTCATCATATTGTACAGGTAGCGCCGATCCTTGCGTAGAACCGGTGCACCTCCGCGCCCGTGTACCACGATTTCGCAGGGACGATGCTCCAGTCGATGCCGCCGCTCAGGGACAGCGGGCCTTTCGCGAACGCGAGCACGAGGCTCGGCGTGATATCGCTGAACCCCTTCCGGATCGGCGTCCTGGTCTGCTTCACCCCGCCCAGGGTGATCGTGCGGACAGGCCCGCCGTAACCCATGCTCGGAGTCGTATCAAGCGCGCCTGCGGTTGCGTCCCACATAATATTGTAACGGGTCAGGTTTGTCGACGTGCTGTAGTAGTAACCCGCGACGATCCCCGGCGTGAGCGAGACTTCCTTCGTCAGCTCGAACGGATGGTTGAGGCTCAGGGTCGCGTAGTAGTCGCCGCCCCGTTTCAGGCCGGTGTAATAATCATGGGTGAGTGATACGGCCGGATTGACGCAGGGCACAATCGGGAGGCCGATCGTGACCGTTGTCGTCAGGAAGCTGATGTCGACGTACGACACCCGGTTCAGGCCGTCCACCTGCGGCCGCGCATATTCCCTCGCATTTTGCGAATTGAAATACCACCAGTACCACGCGCCCACACCGATCGTGACCGCGTCCTTGATGGTGCAGGAATAATCCGCGCCGAAATCCAGGCTCTGGGTCGCGTATGCCGCGTGGTTGAAATTGAGCTGACGGCGCGTTATACCGCCCGACGAATCGATCCGGTAATCGTATTTCCCCGGTTTCTTCGAGAATCCGTTAAACACCCAGCTTGACGATATTTCTCCTGCGACCGAGAGAACCAGTCCCGAGCCGGGTATGTTCCAGGCGACCTTCGGTATAAAGGCGCCATCTCCGCTGAAGAACTTGGTCCCCCGCCAGAGGTAGTTGCTGAAATAATCCATGCCGAACGACAGGCCGATCGGCTCGCCCGGTTTTCCGGCATTATCCTTCTTTTCCTGCGCTGCTGCCGCGCTTGTGAACATCGCGATCATTGCAATAACGACTAACATCTTTTTCATATTGAATCTCCATTGTTACTGATAAATGTACCGCGCCGCTCTTTACCGTTCCCCGTCTATTTCAAGACGGGGAACGGGAGAGGGCCTGTTTCGTGTGAACCGGACCCGTCAGCCGATGGCGTCAGAGCCCGTTTC
>CAWHAA010000002.1:0-340565 GCA_963827275.1 uncultured Spirochaetota bacterium | reverse complement strand
GGTGTAAGCGCCATGCGGTAAAAAATGGGCACGCCGTCGAGCTCGACTCATCTCACCGCGCTGCAAGGGCGCGGCGGTTTCCCAGGCCGCGATGGAAACGGGGAAATTGATCAGCAACCGGAATTTCCGCCCGTCGGTCAGCAGCCGGTCGAAAATCGCCGTCTGGCCCAAGGTCTTGTCGAGGTACACCGAATAAGGGCCGACGGCATCAGGGGGTGATTGACCTCCACTTCGGCATGATAAATGACCCCATTGTCGCGCACCGTGAGCTTTGCCTGCAATTCGGCCAGATGCTTGCCTTCGCCAATGGCCACGTGCAACCGGTCGAGGCGCAGGCGGAAGGCCGGCGCATGGTTGCTGCGATCCCCCTCGGATTCGACGATCAGCTTGTCCGGCTGGCCGGCGAAGATCTCGCCCTCGCTCAGTTCCAGATGGGCGGCAAAGCGGCCGGAAGCGTTCAGCGCCGCCCCGGCGATGAGGATGATCACCCCGAGGTGCAGCAGCGGCACGCCGAGCAGTCCGACACGGTGTAGCAGGGAACCCTGCTGCGCGTCAATCTGCCGGACGAGCGCGGATGGAGCGGGTCCCGCGCCGGCCATGCGGTGACTGGGTTCCGCTTCACCTCGCAGCCAGGCGAAGATGCGCAAGCCATGCACCAGCATGGCTGCCGTCATGTTCACCACCAGCAGCAGGCACAGGACGGCGAACCACCACGAAGCGTAAACCCCGGACAGGCCCAGCCATTGCAGCGCTCTGCGCGAACAGCGGCCAGGAAGTTTGCCAGGTGTTCAGTTCCGCAGAGGACAGCCGCCCCAACTGGGGCAGCGTGCCGCCGGCTACTACCGCCAGTGCCAGCAGCGCGAGCAGCGCCAACCCCAGTCGGGCCGAGGCCAGCCAACGCCGCCACCCCTGACCATGGGTAGTGCAGTCCTCGCGCAAGAGCCGATGCCGGAGCCGTTATGGCAGTCGGTTCTCTTCCAGTTGCCGCTGACGATAGTCTTAACGTTGGTGACATTCGAATTGATGCCGTAATCGGTAGAATCAACACAAGCGTATTTGTAACAGGCCGGAGCCGTACCGCAGATGGGAACCTGGCTTTGCGCATTGTAGGGCTCGGGCGTCTTGCTACGCACCGCGGCCGTCAGACCAGCAAAGCGCGTTGCGGCATGCCATGCGGAACGGCCGCATGACAGGCGAGGCAGGGCATATTGCGTACCTCAACATGACGTATGTGCATGTTTTTTATTTTAACATTCCCGCCAGAGCCGGTTTCTGCCCGGAAACCGGTTTTGTTGGCCGCTGCAATGGCATCGCCTTCCGCATAGACTGTCCAGTCATGGCACTTGAAGCACAGATCGTTCTGGGTGCCTGTCATACCTGTATTTTTTGTATAAGGCCCCCAGATGATCGGCCAGTAATCCGCGCCGTGCGGCCCCTTGAGGCCGGAGGGATTCTGGCTGTCCGAGTGGCAGTCGGAGCAGCCCATCACGCTGTTGGGCGTCATGCCGTCGATCAGCGAAGAACTGTAGTCGTATCCTATCGCCTCGCTGTAAAAGTTATTCTTGCCCGTGGTGACCACCGGGTGGAAGGAGACGTTGTTGGGGTTGAATTCCTTGGCCTGGTCGCTATTGTAGCTGCCGGCCGGACCGATGCCCAAAGCCGGATTGTTGTAGGGCGACATCGGCGGGCTCAGATCGAAGGCGTAGGAGGAATGGCACTTGAGGCAGAGCTGGTACTGGTAATCGACCCCGGGCCGGATGTTGTTGATCTCGGTGTACCCGCCGGATTGCGCTGCCACCGTCCAGGCCGGCAGGCCGCCCGTGCGGTAGTTGTTCGGCTCCACGCCCCAGGTGCCCCTAAGCACGTTCGCGGCGAGATTGGTCGTCGGCGTACCGCTTTTCACGTTGGGCGAGACGCCGGGTGACACCGCATGGGGGTTGTGGCAGTCCTCGCACTCGGCGTGCCGGTTGGCGAGGTCCTCCTGGTCCTCACGGATGTAGCCGTCGGCCATGCGCTGGGGCTTGTGGCGACCGCTGGTAGTCTTGACCCGGATGGACATACGCCGAATTGTCGAGCGCGTAGTTGATGTCCTTGGAACCGGTCGCCACATTGCCGTTGTGGCAGACGAGGCAGACGCCGGCCTCGCCGTCCTGCTTGAGTATGCGGTTGCCCAGCGTGGCGGAATTGTGCGGTGTATTTCCCTGAGTATTAAATGTAAATAAATAATCGTATCTCATCTAATAAATAATAAATCCATCGAGTCGACAAAAATCAATAAACTTCACTATCATATTCCTCATTTCTATTCCAGAAAAATACTTTAATAACCCCTCTCTTGAAGTTGCATTATTTTCTTGTTGAATAACCGTTTTGCTTTCTGGGAGATCATTAACTGCTTTTTCCAGAGCATCAGATAAATTAGAGGCATCTTCTCTTTCAACAATCTCCCAATCATTACCGCAATAACCATTAACTTTATTTCCCACGTGATTCGGAATTCCGAATGGTTGCCACCCATACAGCTGTGCCAAGAGTAATAATGGCCGCCAATCGAGCACATGGAACGTAAAAAATGCAACCTGACAATAAGTACAATTAATCGTATTGTCTCCATCTTTAATGCATTTTTTACAACGTTTTTCTGAAGAAAGTGATTTTAATTCATATCCCATATAAACCGCCTTTTAATTAATATTCATATTTTGAGTATATCCTATAAAAAATTACAGAGGGTTTACTAATAAATAACCCGCAAATCAGAATATTTTTATCCTTGCCTGTAATATGCCCAAAATCATTTGACCAAATATTGACCAATCAAAAACACATAAAAAATCAAATAGCAACATACGCCAATAATAGAACCTTTTTTAATTAATTTTTCGTTTAATATGTATGTTTTTTAATGATATTCATAGCAACATAAAATAATATATCGCAACGAATATCCACTAATGATAAGCCTCTTGCTATTCATCGACTACGAATCCGTAGGTCGCAGGTTCGACTCCTGCCGGGCGCGCAGAAAAGCCCCTGATTATATCAGGGGCTTTTTTTTTGATGAATTTGCCGACAATCTTGAAAAAATCAGGTACAAGCAGCGGGAACGCACTTTTAACGAAATGTATTGACAACAGGAAATATAGAAATTCTGATCAGCATATGAGATTGCGCCTCCCGATAAACAAAATCGTTTCGCTTCCGGCCATTCTTTTCTTTTTAATATTTCCAGCATTGTCCTCGTGTGACAGCGGCTCCATGAAGACAAAAAAGCCTGTCGCCGTGAAAGGCGTTCTTGACCTCAGGGGCTGGAACCTCGAAAGGGACGGGTCTCTGCGCCTTGACGGCGATTGGGAATTCTGCTGGGACCGCCTTCCGGGCCCGTCTGATTTTTCAACACAGGGCGACAAAAATGGCTGCGGATTTATACGCGTGCCCGGGTCGTGGGAAGGGCGCCCGGTCAATGGCGTGATCCTGCCCGGAAAGGGCCGCGCCACCTACCGATTAACAATCATAGCCGGTCCCGACGCCAGGCCGAAAACCCTGACCATTCACCGCATATATTCAGCGTATACGCTCTGGATCAATAATACGCTGATGGATGAAATGGGAAAGGTGGGCGGGACATCGAAATTCCGTGACAATTACATCTTCATTCACAATAAAAGATATTCATCCTTCGTCCTCAACAAGGGCATGAATGAGATTATCATCCAGGTATTTAACCATGACTATGATTCGGGGGGCATTGACAGCTCAATCCTGCTGGACGATAAAGAAATTCTCGAACAGAAAAAATTTCAATACTATACGGCAGAAATGATCGTTTTCGGCCTGCTGATGTTCGCTTCCATTTATAACATCCTGTTCTATTTTTTCAGGAGGCAGGACGCCTCATCGCTCTATTTTGGATTATTCTGCCTTGCCATAGCGATAAATACGTTTAACCACCATTACCCAATCCTGTCCGGCTGCATTTCATATCCCCGGAATCCCCTCATAATCAATTATCTGACGGTGATCCTGGCCTTCTCAATGTACATGACGACCATCAGGTCGATGTTCCCCTATGATTTTTCACCATTTTTGCTTAAGCTTATAACTATCATAACAGCAGTATTCTTTATCGTCCTTATCCCCGTCGGTTTCAGGACCGCAGAGCAAATAATGAAATTTTATTTCATCATAATGTTCATCTTGATTTGTTACAGTGTAGTTGTCCTGATCAGAGCCATAGTGCACAGGAGAAAAGATGCGATAATTTTTCTTGCAGGATTTACCCCGCTGTTAATAGGGGGCATCAATGACCTGCTCTACGTGTCGTGGATGATTGACACCACCAATGTTACCCAGTATGGAGTGGTCATACACTGTATCGTGATTACCATGATCATATCACAGAGGTATTCCAGGGCGCTCAAAACGGTGGAGGAGCTGTCCGAGGACCTCGCGGAGAAAAACATAACCCTCATGAAAATGGACCGGCTCAAGGACCAGTTCCTGGCCAGCACCTCTCACGAGCTTCGCACGCCCCTTCATGGCATGATCGGCCTGTCGGAATCCATGCTTGAAGGAGCCGCGGGCGGCCTCACCCCGAAGGTGGCCGAAAACCTCTCCCTCATCGCCGCGAGCGGTCACCGTCTGGCGAACATGGTCAACGACCTGCTGGACATGGCGAAGATACAGGACGAGGGCCTGAGCCTGAACCTGCGGCCCGTTGATCTGCACTCGCTGAGCGAAATGGTCGTGAAGCTTTCACTGCCGCTCGTCGGGGGAAAGTCGCTGAAGATCATAAACACCATCGCGCCGGGCACTCCCGCGGCGCACGCGGACGAAGACCGGATACGGCAGGTGCTGTGCAACCTCGTCGGCAACGCGATCAAATTCACGAACAGGGGGACAATAGAGCTGTCCGCGCGGGTACTCCAGCGGCCGGACAACGGCTGTAACGCGATGCCAGGAGAGATGATCGAGGTCAACGTGTCGGACACGGGCATCGGCGTCCCGGACGAATTCAGGGAAAAGATATTCGAGCCGTACCGGCAGGCGGACGGCGGCGACACGCGCGCATATCCGGGCACGGGCCTGGGGCTCACCATAGTGAAGCAGATCGTGGAGCTGCACAACGGCGCCATTACTGTCGCGCCGGGAGCGGGCGGCGGCTCCGTGTTCACCTTCACCCTGCCCGTTTCAAATGGCCCCGCGCCCGACGTTCCGGAGCCGGTCATCATCGGGGGCATGGACGACACGCCGCAGGCGGGCGAAGCGCAGGCGGGGGCCGGGACGTACGACGTCGCCCTCGACGGCAACCCGGTGATTCTCGTCGTCGACGACGACCCGGTCTGCATACGGGTGATACAGAACTATTTCGAATCAAAACGCTGTGTCGTGAAAACCGCGAGCGACGGAATACGCGCCCTCGACATCATCGATCGGGACAACGCCATCGACCTGGTGCTCCTCGACATCATGATGCCGGCCATGTCAGGGTACGACGTGTGTAAAAGGATACGCGCCAGCCGCTCCCCGGAGGAGCTCCCGGTGATAATGCTCACCGCAAAGAACATGATGGCCGACATCAACGCCGCCTTCGATGCCGGGGCGAACGATTACATCGTGAAGCCCTTCAGGATACGGGAGCTCCTCGCGCGAGTGGGCACGATGCTGAAGCTCAGGAACATACGGAGATCGACCGCCGAAGGCATCACCATCCGCGGCTGGAACAGGGCGTATTCCTTCAAGTTCAGCGACATCATCCGCATCACGTCGCATTCGAAGAACAGCGTGATACACACCGCCGCCGGCGACGTCGAGGTGCCCGCGATGATGAAGGAGATCATCGAGCGGTTCCCGCCGGACATGTTCCTCAGGATCCATAAAAGCCATATCATCAACATCAATTACGTCCACAGCATCTCCCACGTGCGTTCAGGACGCTACCGGGTACGCCTCCGCGACAATGTTTACACGGAGCTCCCGGTTGGCCCGGCATATCTCGAGAGCCTGAGAAAAAAAATTTAATATCACGCACAGTTCATTCCCCTTGACGCACAGTTCATTCCCGGCCTGCCGCCGCGCCGGTAAAATTTTCTTTATTAAAAATTTACATATGTTTTTATGGTTACGTGATCATATTCCATGTCCAGGACTCCCGCGGGATGTTGTCATGGGGTCCGTCACGGGATGGCAATCCAATTCCGATGTTGTTATATCGCATGGCCGGGAACCGGGACCACGCATCACCATGCGGCGGAACGGAAAATTTGGCGTATTCAATCCCGGACCCGTGCTTTTGCGTTGATGACATTTTTTCACGCAGATAAGGAGCTATATCTTGAAGACCAGGCTGTTATTAATCGCGCTCACCTGCCTCGCTCTGACCAGTTTTTCCACGCCGCTTTCCGCTCATGGTATCGGCGCGTATTTCAGCGGCGGCATCGGGGAATCCAGAGTAAAAAAATATTATTTTTACTCACCGCCGCCCGTTTACATCGATTACTATTTCAAAGGCACAAATTATTTAATCGGCGCGGGTGTAGTGTTCGACACCTGCATGGGGGACGATTACCTGTTCAACTACAGGCTGCAGCTGGGATTTGATGAATTCAGATATCCGAAAGCGCCTGATATAATCTGGGCGGAATATAATTACAAGACCGACATGTCTCAGGGCCATGCCTTTCGACTGAGCCTTAAAAATACATTCGGCTTTGCGTTCTTCCGGAACAATGTATTCCGCGCATGGGCCGGGTTCAGCATATCCGCCTTCTATTATCCCAACAATCTTTCAAGCATGAACAGCAATATCTTTTTCCCCCGGTTTTTTGTTCCGGGCGTCGTTCTTGGATTGAACTACAATTTTAACAGATTGATGTCTTTCTTTTTCGAATGCGGCCTCACATACGAATGGGCCGCGCCCCAGGACAACCTGGATTACATGAATTCACTCAACTGCTATCTGTCCGTGGGAATTTTATTCAGGGTCAAACAGGAAAGCGATCAGAATCTGCAAAGGCACCTCATGCTGCTTCCGGAAAAGGAGATTAAAAAACAACAGTCCACGCAAAAGGAAACCATGAAGCAGGAAAATCCGGATAAAGAAAAAACGGAACAGCAGGCGCCGGACAACAGTCTCCAGAAGCAGGCTGCGCCGGCAAAAGACGCCCAGAAACCGAAAATTACCGGACAGAAAGAAGCGGAAAAGGATATTCAGGAAAGGTAGATCACAAAAAGGAAATGGGCGCGATGAAACATCGTAACAACTTCGCTATGTTCGCGGCAATCATGGCGTGCAGTATCATTACCGTTTGCGATTATGAAAGCGACCGGCATGGACTGATGGTGGGGTCTCTGACCCGGCCGCCGGTCGCCGATGCCGGCGACGACCAGAACGTGTACCTGTACGCCGGCAGCGTCGATCTCAACGGGTCGGGGAGCTCGGACCCCGACGGAGGGGACCTTGCCTATACATGGGAAATGGTATATCAACCCGCGGGAAGCGCCGCCTCATTTGCCGACCCTTCCGCGGTCACGACCCTGTTCACCTTTGACACGGTCGGGACCTACGAAATCATGCTCACCGTGAATGACGGCTCGCACAAGGCGTCGGACATGGTGACCATCAATGTCTCAATCAACCAGGGGCCCATGGCGGAAGCGGGAGCCGGGCAGGAGGTGGGCTCCGGCGACATCGTGATGCTGGACGGGAGCGGCAGCACCGATCCCGAAGGCGACCCCCTCACCTATACCTGGACCCAGATACACGGGCCGAGGATCGGCACGGGCACGCTCACGGGCGTCAACCCCAGCTTTACCGCCCCGTCTGAAGTGTGCACGATCGCGTACGATCTTCAGGTGGATGACGGCTCCGGAAACAGCCTGCCGGACCGCGTGTATATATATGTCAGTATAAAGCCAGGCGCCGGCATCTTTGTCGCGACAACCGGTAACGACGCCAACGAGGGGACTGACCGATCTCTGCCCAAACGTCATGTCCAGGCCGCGGTCATCGCGGGCCTGGAGCTGGGCTGCGACGTGTACGTGAGCGCGGGCGAGTATGACGAAAGCGTGACCCTGGCGAGCGGGGTTGGCATCTACGGCGGCTTTGATCCCGGCACATGGGTGCGCAATACGGCCTCCTTTGAGAGCAGAATACGGGGCGGCACCATTGCGGTTGACGGTAACGGCGTACACGGCGTCGTCCTTGACGGGCTCAGCATCTTCAGCGCGAACGCAACCATGGCAGGAACAGGCTCATACGGAGTGCGCCTGATCAACAGCAGCGCGGAGATCAAAGGCTGCATTATTGCGTCCGGTAACGGGGCACCGGGCCAGGAAGGTGCCAACGGAGCGAACGGCCGTGCCGGTGACAGAGGAACAGACGGCCAGGACGGGTCTAAAGATCATCATAGAAACGGCTTGGGGTATGCCGGCGGAGAAGGCGGCAACATCGGCGCTCTCTACACGACCCAGGTGCCAAGGACGGGCGGCAAGGGAGGCAACGGAGGATACAGCAGTGATGACGGCGATGATGGCGGTGTGGGACTTGTCGGGTCTGCGGGTGGCTTGGGAGGCGTATGTGATTCAGTGTGGTGCTATACGGGCGAGCCGGGGAGCAATGGCGCAAACGGGCTTGACGGCGCGAGCATCGGCGCAAACGGAGCGGGCGGTTCCTCGGGCTCTGTTGTAAACAACCTCTGGGTGTCATCCTCCGGAGTCGATGGAGCGGACGGCGATGCCGGCAACGGCGGCGGGGGCGGCGGGGGCGGCAGCGGCCAGGATGTCGTTGACACCGCGTTTTCTTCTGACGGCACCGGCAACGGCGGCGGCAGCGGCGGTGGGGGCGGCGGGGGCGGCGTTGGCGGCGTCGGCGGAACCGGCGGCGGCGCGTCTCTCGGCCTTTTCCTGATCGGTTCTTTCGTCTACGTCACCGAGTGCGATATCACGAGCGGCAACGGCGGCAACGGCGGTTCCGGAGGCGGCGGCGGCGCGGGAGCGGCAGGCGGCGGTGGCGGCACCGGCGCCACCTACGGAACGGATGAGATTGGCGCCGGGGGTAACGGCGGCGCGGGAGGCTATGGCAAGAACGGGGGCAGCGGCGGCGGCGGCGCGGGCGGCCCTTCCTTCGCGATATACAAAAGCAGCGTATCGTCATCGGTGATAATAACCGTCACCAGGGTAATCCCCGGGACGGGAGGAACGGGAGGGGCATCAGCGGGGAACCCCGGCAAGGATGGGGAGTATGGGGACAGCAACTGAAGCGGGAAATGACGCGATGAAGCAGAGAACAACCATTTCCATTATCGCCGCGATCACCGCCTGTGCCATTCTTTCCGCATGCGGTGAAAACAAAAAGACCGGATTTTTAATTGATATGTTCAAACGTGCCCCGTCGCCGACGCCGGGGCCGATCAGGCCGCGTATCTGACCTCCGGGAGCAGCGGAAGTTCGTATCTCGACGGGACCGGGAGCTATAATCCTGACGGGGACGCCCTCGCCTATTCATGGGAAGTGGTATATCAGCCCGCGGGAAGCACGGTCTCTTTTGCCGACCCGGCCGCGGTTACGACCCTGTTCACCTTTGACGCAATCGGAACGTATGAAATAAAACTTACCGTGAGTTACGGCCTGCGCGCGGCGTCCGACCTGGTGACCGTGCATGTTGCCGACAACCAGGGACCGACCGCTGACGCGGGACCCGACCTGGAGGCGGGCCGTGGCGACCTCGTGGCCCTTGACGGGAGCGGCAGCGCCGATCCCGAAAACAGCGCCCTCACCTACACCTGGACCCAGATAACCGGGCCGGCCATCGGCACGGGCACGCTCTCCGGCGCCGCCCCGACCTTTACCGCCCCGTCCGAAGTCTGCACGCTCGTCTTCGACCTGCAGGTAAACGACGGCGGGGGCAACAGCCTGCCCGACCGGGTGTATATCTATGTCATGGAAAAGACCGGGGCCGGCATATATGTCTCATCCCTGCTTGGCGACGATGCCAACGAGGGCACCGACCGGTCCGCACCCAAAAAAACCATCCAGGCGGCGGTGACCGCGGCCCGGGCGTCAGGCTTTGACCTGTACGTGAGCGACGGGGACTATGCCGAAAGCGTGGCTCTGGCGAACCGGGTGAGCATATACGGCGGCTTTCTGCACGGGACCTGGGAGCGCGACAGGGCATCATATCAGACGTCTATACAGGGAGGCACCATCGCCCTTGACGGAAACGGCGTCGGCGAAGTCGTGATTGACGGCCTTACCATCACCAGCACGAACGCCATAATACCGGGAGAAAGCTCCTGCGGCGTGCACCTGAAATACAGCAGCGTTACGCTGAAAGACTGCATCATAACCGCGGGAAACGGCGCCGGTGGAATCGATGGAACGGACGTCGCAGCGCGCGCCGCGAACGGCACCGCCGGGTCCGCCGGCGGATGGGGGAGCAGCGACAGGTACTCCGAGGACCCGGTGACGATCGGCGTCGGTGGGGCCGGGGGCGCATCTGATATCGGAAGAAGCGGCGGCTGGGGCGGGACCGGCGGATTCGGCGAAGTGTACGCGGGGCAGCCGGGCGGCGAAGGGCGGATAGGGACCCCGGGCGGCAGCGGCGGCGCAATGGGCGTTCACCCGGGCCATGACGGCGGCAACGGATCGAACGGCGCTGACGGCGCCGACGGCGCGGGCGGTTCGTCCGGTATAGTAAAAAACAGCCTCTGGGTATCATCTTCCGGGGTCGATGGAACGGACGGCATCCCCGGCAACGGCGGCGGGGGCGGCGGCGGAAGCGGCACCTGGGGAATAGACGGCGTTTTTTATAAAGGCAACGGCGGGGGGGGCGGCGGCGCGGGAGGCGCGGGGGGAACCGGCGGCGGGGGCGGCCAGGGCGGCGGCGGGTCCTTCGGCCTCTTCCTGAGCGAATCAAGCGTTGCGGTAGAGAATTGCGTCATTACCAGCGGCAGCGGCGGGAACGGCGGCGCGGGCGGGAACGGCGGTTACGGCGGCTTCGGCGGCGCGGGCGGGAACGGCGGCGACAGAAACAATGACGAGCAGGACCCGGCGGGAGACGGCGGCACGGGCGGGAACGGCGGCGCAGGGGGCGACGGCGGCGGCGGCGCGGGCGGCCCATCGTTCGCGATATATAAATACGGATTGCTTTCAATAATATACCTGAACGGAAATACCCTGACGTGCGGCGCCGGAGGAAGCGGCGGCGCCGGGGGCGGATCGGGGGGCGGCGCAGGCGATCCCGGCGAAGCCGACCTGTACCCCGGGGCAAGCGACTGACAGAGGAGAACGACATGAAGAAGCTCTGCACACATCTCGCCTGTATCGCACTACTCACCGCATGCGGTATCGTTGCGGCATGCGACGATGAAAACAGCAGGCAGGGACTGATACTGAAATCCACCAACCGCGCGCCGGTTGCCGACGCCGGCGCCGACCAGAACGCGAACCTGTACGGCGGCGCCGCCGGAAGCGCCGGTCTCGACGGGTCCGCGAGCTACGATCCCGACGGGGACGCCCTCACCTATTTATGGGAAGTGGTGCATCAGCCCGCGGGGAGCACTGCCTCATGTGCCGATCCTGCCGCGGCCGTGACCACGCTTACCTTTGACGCGGAAGGGACGTATGAAGTCAGGCTCACCGTGAATGACGGGTCACGCACGATTGCCGACCTGGCGACCGTATACGTATCCGAAAATAACGGGCCAGCGGCCGACGCCGGGACCGACCAGGAGGTGAGCATCAACGCCACGATAACCCTGGACGGGAGCGGCAGCAGCGATCCCGAAAACGATCCCCTCGCCTGCACCTGGACCCAGATACACGGGCCGAGGATCGGCACGGGCACGCTCACGGGCGTCAGCCCCAGCTTTACCGCCCCGTCGGAAGTGTGCACGATCGCGTACGATCTTCAGGTGGATGACGGCTCCGGAAACAGCCTCCCGGACCGCGTGTATATCTTTGTCATGGAAGAGGCCGGTGCCGGCATATATGTCGCGGTCAGCGGCGACGACGCCAATGACGGCACCGACCGGGCCGCGCCCAAAAAAACGATCCAGGCCGCAGTGACCGCGGCCCTGGCATCCGGCTCTGACGTGTACGTGAGCGGCGGGGACTATGCTGAAAGCGTGTCCCTGGCGAGCGGGGTGAGCATGTACGGCGGGTTTCTTCACGGGACCTGGGAGCGCGACACGGCGTCGTACCAGGTCAAGATACAGGGCGGCACTATCGCCCTTGACGGCAGCGGCGTCGGCGATTGCATCATCGACGGCTTTTCCATCGCCAGCTCGAACGCCGCAAATTACGGCGGCGGCTCCTACGGCGTGCGCCTTATTAACAGCACCGTAACGCTGAGGGACTGCAGGATTACGGCCGGGAACGGCGCGCCGGGCCACGATGGATCAACCGGTTCGGAAGGAGCGCCGGGAGGCAACGGGAGTACGGGCGGCAGCGGGATAGCTGATATCGGCCCACTTGCCGATGCTAATGTTTACGGAGGAGATGGCGGAACTTCCGCTGCTGGAAGAAACGGCGGTAATGGAGGTTTTGGGGGATGGTGTTTATTGGGGGACTCAATGGATGGCGGTGATGGCAGTCCGGGAATCAATGGTACTCCGGGAGGTGCCGGCGGGTTGACAATAAACCCCGGTACCGATGGGTTTCACGGAAGCAATGGAACGGACGGATCTCCCGGCTCCAATGGGTCAGGCGGATCATCAGGTGCCATAACCGGTAATCTTTGGATCTCTTCTATAGGAGCTAATGGAGGAAAAGGCAATCCGGGCAACGGTGGCGGCGGCGGTGGCGGCGGCGGCGGCCAATTCTGGGCAGCTGAATTCTATTATCTTGCAGGTGAAGGCAACGGTGGCGGCGGCGGCGGTGGCGGCGGCAGCGGCGGCAATGGCGGCATCTGCGGCGGCGGCGGCGGCGCTTCATTCGGAGTCCTCCTGATCGAATCGACCGTCACTGTTGCTAAGTGTATAATCATAAGCGGCAATGGCGGCAGCGGCGGCAATGGCGGTAACGGCGGCAACGGCGGCAGCGGCGGCAACGCTGGTAACGGCGGCGACAATGCTACTGATGAAGTCGGTGCCGGCGGCAATGGTGGTAATGGAGGAAAAGGCGGCGCCGGTGGCCCTGGCGGCGGCGGCGCCGGTGGCCCTTCTTTTGCGATATATAAACATGGCTGGTCATCGGGAGCCATACTATCCGCTACTCAGCTGGCGCATGGCGCCGGCGGCGCCGGGGGACTGTCAAACGGCGTACTGACCGGCAGTTCCGGTGATACCGGCTTTCTTGGAGGGGCACTATGATGATTCATCTTGCCCGGCCATGCAGGCGCGGGAAAGCATAAAGCAACGGTACCTTGCGCATCCATTGTCACGAACCCCGGGCCCATTCCCAGACAAAGCAGAAAAGCCCCTGATTATATCAGGGGCTTTTTTTTACAAAGGATCCGTCCGTGATGTTATTTTACCTGGTCAAGCCAGTTGCTCATCGCGGGGAACATCAAGCGCGGCGCAGCGTACCCGATCGGCAGATCGGCATGGGCGGTACCGGGAACCTCGTAAACATAGTCCAGGCTGTGCGGAGTCTTCAAGTCAATCAGGTACCTGGTTACGAGCTCGGTCGCCACCAGTCCGTTTGCTTCGGACAGCAGGCAGATCATGGGCGCCGTTATATTGCTCATATGGTCCTCATAGTAGTAGAAACCGTCGCCGTCTGTTCTCTCTTTTGGCCTGACGTTAGAACCGGCATTTTCCGGGCCGTTGTTATATCCTTCCCTCATTACCAGATTAACACCCCAGTCAGCATACTGGGCGATCATCCTCAGGTAGCCGTTTGAAACCGCGTATCTGATGAAATAATCAAGGACGAAGGGGTCCACGCTTCCTGTCTTGAAGAACTGGAGATATTGAAAAACCGAGTCCGGGTACTGGATGGCCAGGTTGTCAAGGCCATTGAACAGATAATCACAAATTTCGCTGAACTCCATTCCGGTGTACCCGGATTTAACTTCCAGCGCCTCCATCATGGCATCCATCGGGAGCGTAATCGGCCCGTCCAGCAGCCACCATACCCAGTACGCATCAAGTTCCGCGGGAAGCGGCGGCGCGACCGCGGGGTCTATGCCGATGTATCCCTTGACGCTGTTGTTTCTCTCTTTTGCAAGCTCGGCGTTTACTCTCACATGGGGAATATATTTAGGTTTCGAGGTTCTCCCTTTTATCACTTCGGCGGGATCCAGATATGCGCCCTGCAGGTACACATAGCAGTTAAGGGCGCCGGTGCTGTGGCCGCCGATGAACGGCTTGAGGCCCGTGACCGCCGTGACTTTTTTTACAAACGCCGGCACATCGAGGCAGCCGGGTACGTCCAGGGTCGATATGTCCGTGGGGCTCCCGCTTTTCATTTCACCCCGTCCCGTGCCCCGGTAGTTGCCGAACCAGGGATCGAAGCCCTTTTTCCAGAGATAGTAGCCAAGACTGTAATACATCATATGGTCATTCGCGATATATGGATCACCCACGGCCCAGGCGGCCATGTTGTCAGGGAGCTTCATCTCTGAATATTTTTCCTTCATCAGTTCCGTGGTATGAGGCGTGAACTCGTCATTGTTCATGAAGATTCCGCCAAGCAGGAGAACGGGCTGACGCTTTTCATTAAATGGGACGTCAGTAGACGGACGATACCGCATAAGTTTCAACTCGACATTATCTTCAGTAACAGCGGTATAAATGACGGTCTGGCTCCCGGTGATTGCACCAGTGCCTGTATCATTGCTCCCATTGTCAGTTAGTGCTTTCATTTTCTGCATTATTTGCACCTGTAATACCCAGGAGTGAGGACATTGACTTTTGCTCCTCACAAGAGGTACAGATAAATACAAAAAAAACAATGGTAAGAAGAACGGAATGCTTTTTTATATTTTTCATTGAGCGTAACACGGTACAATCCTCCCCTGATCTTTATTGTTCACCTTGAATTTTTATGTTTCGGGTTACATGCATCTGAACGTAATATTTCACTTATAATGTTTAAAATCCGTCCATCCGGAATTTATTTAAACATAGCCTTCTTTAAGCCTGGATTCAACAATATTTATAAATCCTGATATATTATTTAACAAAAAATACCCGGGTCCCGGCAAACCAGGGACAGAACAGGATTTTTTGTCTGCCGTCGTCTATAGAATAAATAGTCTTTTTTAATTATTTATTCATTTTATTTGGACTATATACCTGTAAGAATACAGGTCCGACGGCACAGGCCGACTGAAGCATTGTGCGAGCACTATTGAATATTGGAGAGATAGATCACTCCTTCGTTGTGTAATTCAGAGGCATCGTCGGTAAATCCGCGGGGTGCAGGTTCAGCCCATGCCGGCCGCGCAGAAAGCCATACAGGGCAAATGAAATGCCAGCAAAAGAAACTGCTAAATATCACTTGCTTTTTCTTTTTGCACTATCACTGCTTGTTGCAATACAATGCATCGAGCTGCAGCCCGGCCGCACGGGGCTGGATAGTTCGCTGTTTCACACACTAAAACATTCTGAGAGGCCGCATACCTTGAAAAACGGCAACCAATCCTTGTTAAAACGCATCCTGCATTTTTTCTTCAAGAAGAACAAGCTGGTAAGCGAAATGGGCGGGAACATCCGCGAGGTATGGTTCGGCCTGCGCGCGCGGGTCTTCGCCCTGCTGATGCTGGTGATCATCGTAATAATAGCGGCCCTCACCATAACCATTTACCTCAACAACCGGAAGCTCGTGGAGGAAGAGAAGAACGCGAAGGCGATCGCGCTCACGCGCATACTGGCCGGCCCCGCCGAGTTCTACCTTGACAAGGACATAGAGACCTCGAAAGAGGAGATCGCCACGAAATACGAGATCATAGAGCGCGAATCAAAAAATTTCATCAGCTACAACGATGATATCGTGAAGATCGTGCTGACCAACGAGTTCGGGAGGGTGAAGTTCAGCACGCTGAAGCAGGACTATTACCGCAGGGACATACCGCCCTACATCAAGCAGGGCCTGCTGCAGGAGAAAGAAAAGCTCTTATCGTATGACTACACCAATGAGGCATGGGACAAAACGAAGCGCAAAAAAAAGACAGCCAGGTACCGCGCCATAACCTATCCCCTGTTCCTCCGTGACGGGGACATCATCAGCATCCTGAACGATTTCGACCGCCTGTTCGACGAATATCACACCGCCGGCCTGAAAAGGAAGGCCCAGATCTATTTATACCTGACAAACAAGTACCGGGAGATACTCGGCGGAGGCGATGAGCCCGCGAAGAAGAAAAAAACCGCCGCCGCTCCCCCGCAAAAAAACAGGGCCATCCCCGCGCAGGTAACGAGGGAAAATGACGCCGATTTTCTTTTCCTGTCCCTCCTGCACCACTGCATGAAGCTGCGGAACAGGGTGATCCCCGCGAAGGAAGCGTGGATGTGGAAAGAAAGGTGGCTCTTCGACCTGAAGGAAAAGAAAAACGCCGCCTATATCGAGGACGCGTCCGCGAAGGCAAAGGAGATCGACGACGCGATAATCGCGAACTTCAAGACGATGTATGTCCGCGCCGACGCCTGCCGCAAACTCGGCGCGCTCGGCATCGTCTTCAACGTGGACATCATCAAGCAGTCGTCGCAGCGGAACATCAGGCAGGTCGTCTCCATCGCGCTGGCGATCACCCTGATGAGCGGCTTCGTCATTTTTTTCGTACTCAACCACAACGTGAAGAACCTGAAAAAGCTCGAGGACTGGGCGCTGTCGGTCAGCAAGGGGAACCTCGACGAAAAGATCGACATAGCGGCGAACGACGAGATCGGACGGCTCGGCGACATCACCAACTACATGATCGGCGAAATCAAAAAGAAATACCACCTCGAGAAGTACGTATCGCGGTCGACCAGGAGCATGATCGAGAAGCACAGCTCGTCCTCCGGCGGCAGCATCGACCTCGGGGTCACCGGCAGGAAGAATTTCGCGTTCATATTTTCGGACATACGCGGCTTCACCTCGTTTTCCGAAAGGGAAAAGCCTGAAACCGTCGTTGAAATCCTGAATTTCTATCTCGAGCTGCAGTCCAGGATAATCAAGAAAGCCCTGGGGGACATCGACGATTACGTGGGCGACCAGATCATGGCCCACTTTTCCGGGGACACCAAGGCCGACCGCGCGGTTTCCGTCGCGATCGAAATAATGACCGAAGTCGTGAAGGCGAACAGGACGCGGACGGCGAAAAACCTGCCCGTGTTCGAGATCGGCATCGGGGTCCACTCCGGGGACGTCGTGGTGGGGAATATAGGCTCAAGCTCCAGGATGGATTTTACCAGCGTCGGGGACACCGTCAACCTGACGTCACGGCTCTGTTCCTCCGCGCTGGCGGGTGAAATCATCGTGTCGCGGCACCTGTTCAGCCAGGTCAAGAACAGGTACCGCCACCAGGTCTGCCCGGCCATCGAGGTCAAGGGCAAGGAGAAAAAGATAGAGATCGTGAAGCTTATCGTATAGCCGGACGGGGCCGCATCTTCATCAACGGGCTCTCCTCTTCCCCTTTCCCTTCACCGCCTTCTTCCCGGGCGCGGCCTCCTTGAGCGCGTCGATGACCGGCACGATCTCCCCCTGCTTCCGCATGATGGCGTCACCGCGGCTTTTTGATTCGAGGAAGAGCTGGTACGCGGGGATCCCGATGGTATCGAGATATTTTTTTCCCACCGCGTTATTAAGCCACCAGAAGCCACCCGCCGCATAGCGCCCTTCGCGCAGCTTCATCAATTCGCCGAATCCCTGTTCATTCGGGCTCTTCGCGTAGTCATGCAGCTCCTTCCAGCGCCTGTCGTACAGGCGCTGGGTGGCCCCGCGGTCGAAGAAGGCGAGCTTTTTGTATTTCATGCCGCGGCGGACTGACTCCTCCGGGTGCGGTATCGACGGGTCGAATGCGCGCCGCCAGGAGATGATATATTCAAACACGACAATCCGGTCGAGCGGGATGGTGGCGGGATTGAACGAGCGCGCCACACCGGCGATCTCCCTGCAGGAGGCGATCGCGTCTTTTCCCATCGCCCCGCCGCTCACGGCCAGCATCGATTTCAGTATATCGAGAGATTTATCATACGCCTGAAGCGCCCCTGTGTAATTGAACATCGACCGGGCCGAGCTGGCGTACCGGACGGTGAGGTCCAGCTGGTCCTTCATCATCGCGAGGGCCGCCCCCGGTTTTTTTTCCTGCATGCGCGCAATGATGGTAGCGGTCATCGCGTTATGCAGCGCATAGAAGGCCCGTGCTTTCTGGAGGTCGTTCCCCTGCGGCATGGTCATGTCAGCGAACACCTGCTTTTTCATGATATCGCCGTAGAGGCCGATCATTTTCTTAACGTCCTCGCGGACGGCCAGGGTCCGCGCCATGGAATATTCTCCGCGCGTCTTGTCGAGGAAAAGCTCCAGTGACGCGGCGTTCCTGAAAAGATAATTGTCGCTGATGTCCTTCGCGGCGTACTCACCGGCGATCCGGTCATCGTATATATACGCATAGCCGTTGGATTCCGCCGGCGGCAGCTGTTGAAGGTCGCGTTCGGTGAAAAGCGGCGGCGGCACGGGACGGTGGATGAGGTTCACCCCGAGCCACGCGATGATGATGGCCGCCGGCACCCCGGCCAGGAACGCGGCAATGCGCAGGGAGCGCCGCCCCCGGAGCTGCGGCGCCTTGAACCTCGAAATCGTCATGTCCGGCATCGTCATCTTCGGCAGCGCGACGCGCGGGATGGTAATTTTCGGAAACCTGATTTTCGGGAGAGTGATCCCGGGCAGGCGCAGCCGCGGCCGTTCAGCTTCGGCGGCGCGCGGCGCCCGCTCCGCTGTGACCGGTTGTGCCGGCCGATTGCCGTCGTTTTTGTTCAGGCTGTATTTATACTTCTTGGCTTCGATTTTCATTTTGAATTTCATCCCTCATCATCTAAATAGCGATTCCCGCATCGCACACACCGGTCATGCACGGAGCATGGCATTATACATTGAACGAACATCATCAGCGTCCGGGCGCGGATCGGTGCTCGCGGCGCCGGCGGCCTGTGACGCAATCAGTGAATACTCCCCGGCTTCGCGTTCAGTCAGCATGACATCCTTTTTCAGCAGAACCCCCAGCATTGCCTCAAGCTCCGCCAGGTCTTCGCACCCGAGGGAGGCGAGCACCGAACGCACCCGCTCAGGCTGCCCGTTCCTGACATGCCGGAGATAGGGTGCGAGCAGCAGACCGTTTGCCCTGCCATGCTCCACGCCATGAAAAAAGGTGAGATGATATCCCATTGCATGCAGCACGGTCGTCCCGGTCTGCGCGATCACGTATCCCGCGAGGAGGGAGGCAAAGAGGAGGTTCTCCCTGCCGTCCCTGTCCGGCGCTCCTGAGCGGAGTTTCGGGAGCTCAACACCAAGCAGCTCCATGCTCCTGAGCGCAAGCGTGTCCGCCACAGGGGTAGAGCGCGTGGAGAGAAACCCTTCCACCGCGTGCGTGAGCGCGTCGACCGCCGTGTGCGCCGTGACCTCGGGCGGAAGGGAATCAGTGTAGCGCGAATCGAGGAACGCCAGGACCGGGAACAGCCTGTCCGATTTCAGGTTCCGCTTCGTCTTCATGGCCGGATCGGTCAGTATTGAATAGGGCGTCACCTCGGAGCCGGTCCCGGCCGTCGTCGGGACCGCGACAACCGGCAGTACCGGGCCGGCATATCGCCCGGCAAAGAGGTCGTCATCCTCGCGGTCGTTCGCCGCCATGACGGCGGCCGCCTTTCCCGCGTCAAGCGGGGACCCGCCCCCGGCCGCCACGATCATGTCCGCGCCGAATGACCGGGCGGCCTTTCCCGCGCGCCGGGCGGTCGCTATGGACGGGTTCGGCTCGATGTCGTCAAAAACCGCGAAGTGGACGCCTGCCCCGCCGAGGGTCCCGGTGATATCATCCAGCACTCCCGAAGCGCGGGCGGACCGTTTCCCGGTCACCACGAGCGCCCGTTTCCCGATCGACCGGATTGCATTGCCCTGTTTTTTCAGGCACTCCGGGCCCCAGAAGACTTTTGTGGGCATGTAGTAATTGAACTCTTGCATCGCGAATGCTACCCCATCCAACGGGACGTATTATCTCGAAGATTACAACGTATTATTCGATGCGCATAGCAAGATATTCGAATAATTGAATTATTTTTTTATCATGTCCGGAGCTGTCGTAAGCGGACCCGCTACTTCATGGCCTCTTCAACCGCCACGGCAACGGCTACCGTTGCCCCGACCATGGGATTATTGCCCATTCCGAGGAACCCCATCATTTCAACATGGGCCGGGACTGAAGAAGAACCGGCGAACTGGGCGTCCGAATGCATCCGTCCCATGGTGTCCGTCATTCCATATGACGCGGGACCCGCCGCCATGTTATCGGGATGAAGCGTTCTCCCGGTGCCGCCGCCCGAAGCAACGGAAAAATACTTTTTGCCCTGCTCATGGCATTCTTTCTTGTATGTTCCCGCGACAGGGTGCTGGAATCGCGTCGGGTTGGTTGAATTTCCCGTAATCGACACGTCAACACCTTCGTGGTGCATGATAGCGACGCCTTCCCGCACGTCATCCGCGCCGTAGCACCTGACTTTCGCCTTATCGCCCTTTGAATACTGCGTCTCTTTGACGATAGTCAGTTTTCCGGAATAGTAGTCAAATTTCGTCTGCACATAGGTAAAGCCGTTTATCCTTGATATAATCTGCGCGGCGTCCTTTCCAAGTCCGTTTAATATTACCTTCAGGGGTTGTTTTCTTATTTTATTTGCCGACCGCGCAATTCCGATTGCACCTTCGGCGGCCGCAAACGATTCATGCCCGGCGAGGAAGGCGAAGCATTTCGTTTCATCGCGCAGGAGCATTGCCGCGAGGTTTCCATGTCCCAATCCGACTTTCCTGTCATCCGCGACTGAACCCGGGATGCAAAAAGCCTGCAGTCCTTCGCCTATTGCTTCCGCAGCTTCGGCGGCTTTTTTATTACCCTTCTTTATCGCTATTGCCGCACCTGCTATATACGCCCAGCAAACATTTTCAAAACATATCGGTTGAATGCCTTTCGCTATGGCTGTACGGATCTATGCCCCTGTCGTCACAGATCTTTTTTGCCTGTTCCAGGGAATCTATCCCGTTTTTTTTCAGCGCTGCATTTACCTGGCTTATTCTTCTGTCATAGCTTTCAAAAAGTGCCATCGTTATATTCCTCCCTTTTCCTATTCATGCCGCGGGTCAATGACCTTGGCCGCCTCGTCGATGCGCCCGTATTTTCCTGAAGCCTTTTTCAACGCTTCATTGGCATCGGTCCCTTTTTTAATCATGTCCATCATTTTTCCAAGATGCACAAATTCATACCCTATGATTTCATTGTTGGCATCAAGGCCGATATGCGTCACATACCCCTCGGCCATTTCCATATAGCGGGGCCCTTTTGACAATGTCCCGTACATTGTTCCGATCGTGCTTCGCAGTCCCTTGCCGAGGTCTTCCAGGCCAGCCCCTATCGGCAGCCCGCCTTCTGAAAATGCCGTCTGGGTCCTGCCATAGACGATTTGAAGGAACAATTCCCTCATCGCGGTGTTGATGGCATCACAGACCAGGTCGGTGTTCAATGCCTCAAGAATTGTCTTTCCGATCAATATTTCAGATGCCATGGCCGCGGAATGGGTCATGCCGGAACAGCCTAATGTTTCAACCAACGCTTCCTGGATTATTCCATCTTTTACGTTCAACGTAAGCTTGCATGCGCCCTGCTGCGGAGCGCACCAGCCGATACCATGCGTCAGGCCAGATATATCCTTTACTTCCTTTGCCTGCGTCCATTTGCCCTCTTGCGGTATTGGCGCGGGGCCGTGATTTGCCCCTTTTGCAACAGGGCACATTGTTTCAATCTCATGGCTGTAAATCATAGTAAAACCTCTTTTTTTCCTGATATTTACTACAAAGTTTTTCAAAATTGTACATAAATAATGCATGCAAATCAAGCTCTCATAACAATAAGCATATTTCACCACTCTGAGAGTCAATAACAATTCTGCAATTTATGAAGGACTCCGTTACCCATAAATGCAGTGAAATAAGTATTTTAGCGAATTTACAGATATCGTTGTAATGATAGCGATAGATAACTTGATAACTAATGAACGTTATCGTTTCACTTTCCTTTTCAAATAATTATCAAGATCACCGCTTTCCCAATCGTCCGTTACCATGTCGAGCTGGGGCACCTCTTCATCAGCCATGGGTGCCGCGAGCAGATGCTCGGGCAGGAAGACCTTGTTGGCGATAATGGTCGGCACCACCGCGCTCGCGATGACCGCGGCGATCAGGAACGAGTACTGGTCGCGCGTGACGATCCCGTGCGTCAGGCCGTAGAGCGCTGAGATTGATCCGAAGGTGAGGCCGGTTGACATGAGCAGAGTGTAGTACCAGCGCTCCTTTTTGCTCTCCCTGAACCTGCCGATCACCGGGTAGAGGCCGAATATTTTCGATATCACCTTGCCGCCGAACAGGGCCAGGAACACAAGCGGGGCCGCGAGTACCGCCGGTATCGAAACCAGGAAGCCGGCGCGGAGGAAGTAGATCGGCGTAAGGAACCCGATCGTAAGGGTCCTGAGCCTCCGGACGAAGAACTCGTCGCGCGCGACGCTTCCGGCAAGCACCATGCCGGCGATGTACGCCGGGAGGACCGGCTCGCTCCCGGCCCAGAGCGCAAGGGCGCCAAGACCGAAGAGCACGAAAACGATCCATTTCGTGCGGATGGCGGCCGTCCGGTTCCCGTAGATGCGCGTGAGCCGGGCCGTAATCGGGGGGAGCACAAAGATGAGAGCAATGCACGAGGCAAAAAGGATGATCGTTTTATAGGTAAAGGGCGCAAAGATGAGTCCCAGCGCGATGACCGTGCCGAGGTCGTTGACGAAACAGGCGCCGAGGATCCCCTTGCCGTATTCAGTCTTGTTGAAGCCGTATTCCAGCATGACCGCATAGACCACCGCCATGGAGGTGGTGGAAAGGGCAATACCGCCGAGCAAGCTCGCGCGGGGGTCCCACCCGAGGACAAAATAGGCAAGCGCCGAACAGCCGATAAAGGGGGCGAAAAAACCGATGAGGCCCACGACGGAAACCTCCCTGATTTTTTTCCGGACGGAAACGGGATCGAGCTCCGCCCCCGCCAGAAAGGTCAGGAGAACGGCGCCGGACCCGGCGATGAACCGCATCCATTCCGCGTTCGGCGTTAATATGTCGGGATCGAAAAAACGTGTGGCGATGTACCCGGCCAGGGCGCCCACGCATATTTCCATGAGCGCCATCGATATCTTGAGACGGTTGGCAAGGATCGTTGAAAGCACCGCCAGGGCGAGCCAGGCCGTGGCGATAATGAACATATCGAGCATGGGGTCCTCCAATAAAAAAATCCGCCGTGCGGCGGATTTGGCATATATGCAGACCCCGCCGCGCGAACGCGGCAGGAGTCATCAGCCGTCTGTAACGGCGGTTATGGGGGGACTCCATCCCCGGGAAATTGTGTCAGGTGTAATACAAAATCATGCCATAAATTTTTCAACCAAATTATTTACATTAATCCTTCATATAGAACCAGCGTGAAAGGCCCCCGCGGGGGATTTGCAGGCGGTTTTTACGGTCGCCAGAACCGGGGCAGGAAGATCACGAGGACGGTATACAGCTCAAGACGCCCCACCAGCATGGCGAACGACAGGGTCCACTTGACGTAGTCCTCGAAAAACGAAAAGTTTTCCATGGGCCCGATCGTTCCGAAGCCGGGACCGATATTGCCGAGGGTCGTGAGGGCGGCGGTAAAAGAGGTGGTGATATCGTGTCCCGGCGGAGGCGGCGATGGCGGTGACCGTGAGCAGCACCGCCGCGTAGAGGAAAAAGAACCCGGACACGGAATAGACGATGTCCTTTTTCACCATGCTGCCGCTCATCTTCAGCGCGAATACGCCGCGCGGGTGGAGGAGGAGTCTTCATCTCGTTGACGGCCTGCTTGAACAGTATCACCAGCCGCATCACCTTGATCCCGCCGCCGGTCGAGCCGGAACAGCCGCCCACGAACATGAGAGTAAACAGAACGACCTGGCCGAGCAGCGGCCATTGTTCGAAATCAGCGGTGGCGAACCCGGTCGTGGTCATGATGCTGGCGGTCTGGAACGAGGCGTACCTCAGGCACTCCCCGACGGTTTTGCAGGTTGTCCCGTACAGGGAAAAAGCCACCACCGCCGTCGATGCCGCGAAGATCAGGAGATACGCCTTTAATTCGCGAGTCCCGCCGTATAGTGCTTGAGCCTGCCGGTCAGGAGGCGGTAATGGAGCGTGAAATTGATGCCGGCGAGCAGCATGAACAGCGTGATGACCCCGTCGATATACGCTGAATTGTAATAGCCCACGCCGGCGTTTTTCACCGAAAACCCGCCGGTCGCCATGGTGCCGAACGTGTGCGTCAACGCGTCGAACAGGTCCATCCCGCCCAGCATAAGGAGAAGGGTCTGCGCGGCCGTAAACCCGATATAGATGAACCAGAGCAGCTTGGCGGTCCCGGTGATGCGGGGCGTAAGTCGGTCGACCGTGGGGCCGGGCGCCTCCGCCTTGATCAGCTGGAGGCCGCCGATGCCCATGAGCGGCAGCACCGCCACGGCGAGAACGACGATCCCCATGCCGCCCAGCCAGTGGGTCAGGGAGCGCCAGAAGAGGAGAGACCGCGGCAGGGACTCTATGTCGGTGAGGATGGAAGCGCCGGTGGTCGAGAACCCGGAGATCGTCTCAAAAAAAGCGTCCGTATACGAAGGAATGGCGCCGGAAAGGTAAAAGGGCATCGCCCCGATGGCGGACGCCATCACCCAGCTCAGGGTGACCATGAGAAACCCGTCCCTGGTCGAAATTACGTCAGCCCTGTATTTACGGAGGATAATGAGCACGGCGCCGGCAAACCGCGATTGTGGCCGCCATCGTGCCCGCGAACGCGTGTGCCGAGAGGACCTCGCCGCAGAAGAGCGCGATGCCGGCCGGCACCGCCATGAACCCGGAAAGGATGACGAGCAGTATTGAAATGATTTTTACGAGAATCAGGGGATTCATGGCACGCCGTCTTTCATCCCTGTATAAAGCTTTCAATCTGCGAGATCGATTCCTTTGCCGCGATCATTATGACCAGATCGCCCGGCTCTATGACGAGATCCCCGTCCGGGCAGGATGTTCTTTTCCCCGCGGACCACGGAGAGAATGAGCGTGTTTTCGGGAAAGGACAGGTCCTTGAGACGTCTGCCCGATCAGGCCGCTCTTTTCGTTGGCGATAAATTCAATCACCTCCGCCTTGCCGCCGAAGAGGCTGTGGAGGCCCTTGATGTTCCCCCTCCGGATGTACTTCAAGATCGCGTCAACCGTGCTGTTCTTGGGGCTGATGGCCACGTCGATGTCGAGGCGCGAGGCGATCGAGAGATAACCGGCATTGGTCACCAGCGCGATCGTGCGCTTGACCCCCATGATTTTGGCGTAGAGGCACGTCAGCATGTTGAGCTCCTGGTTGTCCGTGACGGTGACCATGAGGTCGCGGCTCCCGATCTCCTCTTCCTCGAATATACTCTCATCGGATATGTCGGCATTGAGCACCAGCGCGTCGGGGAAGCGGTCCGAGAGGACCTTGCAGCGGTCGTAGTTCGTTTCGATGATGGTGATCTTCCTCCCGGTCCTGATAAGGTACTCGCACGCCAGCTCGCCGATGCGCCCCCCGCCCACGATGGCGATGCGGTCTATCGTCTCCTGCTTCTTGCCCGCCTTGATGAAGATCCTGGTGAAATCCTTGCGCGTCGCCAGGAGATAGAGATTGTCATTCACCATGACGACGGTGTCGCCTGTCGGGATAATGAATTCATCCTCGCGCATGATCCCCGCGATCAGGAACGGCTCGCGGATACGGTTCCGTATCTCCTTTACGGTCCTGTTCGCGAAATAAGACCCCATGTGCACCACGACGTTCCGCAGCTGGAGGTCAGTGTTCTCGAAGAGCATCACGTCGCTGTCCGCGCCCAGGGCGATGGTGTTGGCGATCTGCCGCGCCGTCTCCACCTCCGAGTTGACGATGAAATCGATGCCCAGGAACGATTTTTCCATTATCTTCGCGTTGGAATAGTCGAGGTTCCTGACGCGGGCGATTTTCACCGGCACCTTGAACTCGCTCGTCACCAGGCCGCAGGCGATCATGTTGACCTCGTCCGAGTTGGTGACGCTGATGAATATGGACGCGTCATCCATGCCCGCGTGCCTGAGGGCCGCCATGCCGGTGCCCTCCTCCTTCACGACGATGCAATCGAGCCTGCCCGAGACGTATTTCGCCCGCTCCGGGTCCTTCTCTATGATAACGACATCCTTGCCTTCCGAAATCAGCTGGGAGGCGATCTGCATTCCCACGACGCCCGCGCCGAGAATCACCACTCGCATGACAGCAACACCTGCATATACAATATCAGTAAGAGCTTTTATGCACCCTATCATACAGGACGATTTCTGTCAAGAATATGGCACCGCATCATTTTTTCCTTGCTACGGCGGACCGGCATGCTATAGCAAAGCCCGGGCAAGACCAGAGAGGACCTCAAGAATGAAAAAAATCATCCTCGCCGCCGTAAACGCGCGCTATACCCATTCCTGCCTCGCGCTCTACTGCCTGAAGTCGTACGCGCGCGGCGCCGGCGCTGACATCGCCATTCGCGAATACTCGATCAACCGGGGGGCCGCGGCAATCGCGGCGGACCTCGCCGCCGCGCGGCCAGACGCGGTCGCACTCTCGGTCTACATCTGGAATACGGAGCTGGTAAAAGAGATAGTGCCCGCGCTCCACGCGGCCCTCCCGGTGTGCGCCATCATTCTGGGCGGCCCGGAAGTGAGCTACAACCCCGCGTCATGGCTCGCGGATTTTCCCTTCATCGATTACATCATAACCGGACCGGGAGAGGCGGCCTTCAGGCTCCTCGTTGAACGCGGGCTTCCGGCACGGCGAGAAGATCATCAGCCAGCCAAATCCGCCGTTCGCGGACCTGCCGCTCCCCTACGCGCACGGCGACCTTGACGGGCTCGCCGGCCGCTACGTCTATTACGAATCGAGCCGCGGCTGCCCGTTCCGCTGCTCCTACTGTCTCTCCTCGCGGGCCGACCAGAAGCCGGAGGCGAAAAGCGCGGAAACCGTGAAAGAGGAGCTCCGTTTCATCCTGGCCCACGGGCCGAAACTCCTGAAGTTCGTGGACCGCACCTTCAACCTGGACCGTGACCGCTACCGCGCGATATGGGATTTTCTTATCGATGAATACCGCGGCGGTCCAACGACCTTTCACTTCGAAATCCATCCCTCGCATCTCGATGAAGAGGATTTCGCGCTCCTCTCCCGCTGTCCCGGGGGTCTGTTCCAGTTCGAGATCGGCGTGCAGTCGACGAACCCGGCAGCACGGGACGCGGTGCGCCGCGGCGGGGCATGGGAGCGCGACCGCTCCGCGATCGGGCGTCTTGTCAGCCCGGGGAACATCCACGTGCACCTCGACCTGATTGCCGGCCTGCCGTACGACGACATGGACTCTGTCGCGCGCTCCTTCAACGCGCTCTACGCGCTCGGGCCCCACCACCTCCAGCTCGGCTTCCTCAAGATGCTCCCCGGCACCGAAATGCGCGAGCGCGCGGACGAGTGCGGCATCTCCTTCTCACCGTACGCGCCGTACCAGACCTCAGCGACGCGCTGGATCACTGCGGAGGAAATGCGCCTGCTCGAACGCATAGCCTATCTCGTCGACCGCCTGTACAATACCGGGCATGTTCCCGTCACCCTCGGCGCCCTGGCGGCGCGCTACGGGTCGCCCTTCGACCTGTATCGCGACCTGGCCGCAGGCGCGCCCGCCGGGCCGTCCACCAGGAGCAGGGAGGCCTGCGCCGCATTCCTCCTCGCTGCCGCGGCCGCCCGGTTTCCGCTGGAAAAAAGCTTTTTCCTCGACGCCCTCCGCTGGGACTGGTGCGCCGGCACGGGATCGCGCCGGTACCCGGCCCTGCTCAGGCCGGACCGTGCCGCTGATATAACAAAACACGGGTGGTCCTTCTTCAGGGAGCGCGCGGAGGGAGAAACAGTCCGCTATCAGGGCGCGGAATTCCGTATTGCCCACCTTGAACGGGCCGTTTTTTTCAGGGCAGAATCGGACGAATTCGCGCGGGCATGCCTGCAGGGCCGCCGCTGCGCGGCGTTTATTCCCGGGAAGAAAGTTGTGCTGTTTGATTGAGGGCATCTCCGTAATGGAGCCGCCCCACCTCTTGCCCCCCTTCCCGCTTGCGGAATCGGACCACCCCCCCCGTCCCCCGAAGGGGGCGCGTGCGATCCTTCGACAGGCTCAGGACAAGAATTTTAAGCCCTCTGTCCAGCGCTTTTTCTGCCGGAGGGGGTTTCACATGAGAGGGAGCAGCTTCATATAAAACGCTTTGTGTCCATTGGGCCTTATATAGAGAACTAGAAAATTCCACTATATAATAAATAATATGGATCTTTTTGTTTGTCGCGCGTCTCCTGGCAGGATATATTATTTATAATTGAAGCCCATTTCGGCTCCCGGACCGGGCGGTGAAATTTGCCCTGTTCTGATTTTCTTATAGAGATGCGTATTTCAGAAAAATTGATGAATAAGCTTATAAGAAACCTGATCTTCTCCTTTCTTGTCGCCGCATCTATGTCATGTGCAGATGAAAGCCAGGACAGCCTGGTATTCATACCCGGCGCATCGTATTTCCCGCCCATTGTCGGTTCTGAATGGGAAACAATACACCCTGATTCGCTGGGCTGGGACACAGCGGCGCTCCCCGCGCTTCTCACTCTTCTGGAAGACAATGGAACGCGGGCATTCATTGTTTTGAAAAACGGATATGTTGTGATAGAGGAGTACTTCGGGAATAATTATGCTGGTACCGCTCCGTTTGACATGAACACGATCTGGTACTGGGCCTCGGCCGGCAAAACGCTTACGGCAGCCGTGATAGGAAAAGCGGTTGAGGACGGGTATCTTTCCATCCACGATAAAACCTCTGATTATCTGGGAACAGGATGGACGTCGCTGGACCCGGGACAGGAGGACCTCATAACCGTCAGGCACCAGTTGACGATGACGACAGGGCTTGACGATGCAGTCGCGAACAGCCACAGCACCCTGCCGGAGGACCTCGTATACAAGGCGGACGCGGGAACACGGTGGGCATATCACAACGGGCCCTACACCCTGCTTGAGTCTGTTTTTGCGAGCGCTTCGGGACTGGATTTTAACGATTATTTCAACACCTTCATCCGCGATACAATCGGAATGGACGGGTTCTGGCTGTGGAACGGCGATGACCACGTGTACTACAGCACCCCGCGTTCCATGGCCAGGTTCGGACTGCTTATAGCAAACCATGGGGCCTGGAACAACAGTACGATACTGCGGTATTCCGCATACGTTAACGATATGGTCAAAACCTCCCAGGGCCTTAACCTGAGCTACGGGTATCTCTGGTGGCTCAATGGCAAGGAGTCATTTATGGCCCCTGAAACGCAGATCGTCTTTCCGGGAAGCCTTGTCCCCCATGCTCCTGGCGATATGTTCTGCGCCATTGGCAGAGACGGCCAATACCTGAGCATTGTCCCGTCGGAGAACCTGGTGCTTGTGCGGATGGGTGAGGAGCCGACTTCAGTGCCGGTGCCGTTTCTGTTTCTCGATGATATATGGGAAAAGCTGTCACCGGTCATCCGCAGATGAATCTTGACTATCCGGGGAACCGCGGCACTGGTTGGTCGGGCAAATTTCAAGGCTCCTGTTCGGCGCTTTTTGTTCTAGAAAGGGACGTATCTGACAGGTGGCAGGTACAGATAAAACGCGTTGTGTCCCCTGGGCCTTATCTATAGAGGTAGAAAATTCCTTATAATTATATCTCTGCGTCTTTGCGCCTCTGCGAGAGAAAAAATTTAATCTCTTATCCGGCACTTTTTTTGTGTTGAACAATGCCCCATGTTTTTCAATGCTGGTTCAGCGATACAATCATGAAAAAAAAGGAAAAGACATTTATCCGGAAACTCGCCGACGAGTACCGCGGGGAGGGTGCGGCGCCTGCCTGCCCGCACTTCGGCGAATGCGGCGGCTGCCTGTTTCAGGACATTCCCTATGAGGGCCAGCTCGCGCTGAAAAAGCGGATGGTGAACGACACGCTGGGCGCCCTGGGCGCCGTTGACCGGGTCGTCCCCTCGAATCCCTACCGCTACCGGAGCAGGATGGACCTGGTGGCCGCGTTCGGCAGGTTCGGCCTCCGCCGCGGCGGGAGCTTCCGCGTCGTGGTTGACCTCGGCGGCTGCAGCATCATGAGGGAAAAGTCCGACGCGCTGCTTAAAAAGATGCGGCCCCTTGTCGAGGCAGTCGAGGGATACGACTACCTGCGCCACAAGGGCTATCTCCGCTACGCGGTGCTCCGGGAAACGTGCTACACCGGCGAGGTCATGGCGAGCTTTGTTGTCGCGGAGCGGGAAAACCGGCTCGGGGAGCTGCTCGCCGCGATCGAAGGCGACGCCGACTCGATAAGCCTCATCCACAACGGCGGCCTGGCCGACCTGAGCTTCGGAGAGATCATGGAGACCGTGAAGCGCGGCCACATCGACGAGTCGTTCGACGGGGTCCGCTACCGGATCACCCCCAATTCCTTTTTCCAGTCCAACGCCGAGATTGCGCTCATGATGTACCGGAGGATCCGCGACGAGGTGCGGGGAAAGACGCTCGACCTCTGCGCCGGCGTGGGGAGCATCTCCCTCTTCATCGCGGGGACGGCGGAGCGCGTGACGGGCGTCGAGGTGAACGGCGAGGCGGTGGAGACCGCGCGCGCCAGCGCCGGCATCAACGGCATCGGGAACGCCGAATTCGTGCAGGCCGACGTGAGGAATTTCCTTTCATCAGGCCCGGACGGGTACGATACCATCGTCCTTGACCCCCCGCGAAGCGGGATGCAGCAAAAGGTCATGGAGCAGATCGACAGGATGACCGCCGGTACGATCGTGTACATGTCCTGCAATCCGAAGACCTTCAGGGACGACGTAGCAGTTTTACAAAATTACCGTCTTGTGTCAGTAGAGGCGTTCGACATGTTCCCCCAGACCCCGCACGTGGAGCTGCTCGGGGTGCTGAAGCGGGCCTGACCGGCCCGCCTGCTATGCGTCCCGGTTGAGGAGCTCTTTCAGGGCCTCGCTTGAGGTGACGATTGATTCGCTCAAAAACCTGAAATTTATTGTTTCGTAGGTGTCGTCCGGAGAATGGTAGTGCTTGTTCCGGTAAAATCCCGTGTCTGACAGCATGATCGCGGGATAGCCCGAACGTATGAACGACATGTGATCCGAAAGGTCCATCCCGGGAATCGACGCAGGCCCGATGTATTCATATATCTTGCACCGGGCATGATCGTTGTAGACCTTCCTCCATTCATGCACCGACCCCGCATTCGAGGGCAGGGAGATGACGCTCATGTAGCTCCCGTACACCGGGTATTCTTCGCGGTTGTGGTTCACGGGGTAATCCTGGTGGCAGCGCCGGGAGCCGAAGCCCATCATCTCCAGGCAGACCATCAGATCAATCCGGTCCTTGCGCTTCCGGCAATTCCTGGCGTGCACCATGCTTCCCATCAGGTCCGTTGAAAAAAACGGCGGCTCTTCCAGGGTGAAGGCGACGAACCGCGCCGTCTTTTTATACCGGGACCCGGAAACGAGACGGTACATTTCCAGCAGGCCGGCAATGCCCGACGCGTTGTCATCGGCGCCCGGCGTGTCCTCTATGGTGTCGTAATGCGCGCCCACGAGCAGTATCTGCTCCGGGTGTTCCGTCCCCCTGATCTCGGCGATGATGTTGGCGACCCTGTGGCCCGACGCGACGTACGCTTCCTCCCGGGGAAGGCCCCCGTAGCGCGTGAAATAATCGATGATATACCGCCGGGACTCCTCGAGGTTTTCGTACTTCCTGATCGTCCGCTCGCCGATGTCCACAGAAAGGTGGTGGATGATGTCTTGCGTGTTCCGGACGACCCTCCGTGTTTCGCGGGAACGATCTGAAATGAACGGGATCATATGATGAGGTCCTTCAAGAAATTAGAGACACTCAACAGCGGGAATCATTATTTTTCAAGGATTTTTCACACTTATTTCTTGACTTAATATGTTTATCGTCCATACTTACCGTAGATGATGCGGGAGCGGTGATATTCAGCGTCATACCGGCTTTCGGCCGGCGCCGCCGCGGTCTATCGATACCAGCGGGAGCACGAGGTCCTATAATGGAAGTTTTCGACGGGTTTATATCAGCCATCGCGAGTGAATTCAAGATACGCTTTCACAAGGACGCGCAGGGCAGCTACACGACGCACATCGAGTTCGACAACAACCGCTCGCAGGAAGTCCTCATCACCCTCACCAAGGACGAGTCGGGGGACCGGATGATAAACTACTATTCCATAATCGGCAAGCTCAAACAGGACCTGTGCGAGCTGTACAAGTACTGCCTCCAGCTCAACACCACGCTCGATTACGGCTCAATATCGCTGCTGAACGACACGCTGATCCTGCGCGACAGCATTTTGCTGAAAGACTGCGACCCCGTCCGCTTCATGAAATCACTCTCGTTTATCGCCGCAAAGGGGGACGAGCTGGAAGAGATGCTCATCAAGGACAATATCTACTGAACCAGGCCATCGCGCGGGAGCGCGGCCCATAAAAAAAAGCAGGCTGCCAGGCCTGCTTTTTTTATCACGCGCTATTCGCGCACCATGTAGCTTTCGCGGTACCGGTCCTTTCCCTGGAAATCATTCAGGAGGTCCAGCGCCTTTTTCCTGGAAGCGACCGGCCCGATGCGCACGCGGTAAAACCTCTTTCCGTTCACCTGCGTGTCGTCGAGATACGCGTCATAGCTCATCTCCCTCAGGGAGCGGACTTCGGTCTGGGCGCGGCTCTTGTTGTCCAGCGACGCGACCTGTATCGTGTACCCGCCGGAGCCGTTCACTTTCGAATATTCCATCCTGTCCCCGGAAACCGCGACCACCTTTGACCTGCCGCTCTTTTTCTTTTTCACATCGCCCCTGACCGTGGCTTTTCTGACGTGTTTTAATGAAGGCTCCACGTCATCGGAGCGTGACAGCTGTTTTTCATCATCGTCCGGCCGTGAGGATTTTTTAACCGCCGGCTTCCTCACCGCCACGGTCTGGCTGACATTGTCGCTCGTCAGGGTGTTCGATGATTCGTTCCCGTCAATCGCTGCCAGGTCATCCCGCGCGTGCTTTTCCGCGCCGGCGGTGTCAGGGTCGCCCTTTATGACGGCGCCGCGGTCCTCTTTTTCGAGAGCGCCCAGGCTGTCGTCAAGGGGCTTTGACAGCTCGTCCTCGTCGGGCGCGGGCGGTATCGTGGTCTTCAGCAGATCAAGCTCTTTCTGACTGTCGAAAATATCATTTTTTGTCAGGAGGGTCTTCGCGCCTTCGCCTCCCCTGATGAAATTCATGCCCAGAAGGAATGATACAACGACGATGCCGATGACGGCCGCCACGATCAAAACGATCCTCGGCGCGTCAAGGTTGAGCATATACATGTTTTTTTCCTTTACCCTCTGGTGGGGAATGTCAAATTGTTCCATACAACGACCTGCCTTTCAGAATTATCGCAATACTGAATATACAATTACATGATCGGCCGAATGATTTTTTACAATTAAATAAATTTAAGGCAGGAAACCATTATTTTCCGCCCGCCGTAAGGGCCAGGACCCCGGCCATCTCCCGGTATCGCTTCATCTGCCGGGCCCCCGCGCCGCCGAGGGACGCGGCCAGCAGTTCATCCATGAGCGGGCCGCCTGCGGCCATGCGGAGGGCCTCCCTGATCGGACCGGACCCTATCTTCCGCCCGCGCGAACGCACCGGCCCCATCATCCCCTTTTTTTCGATGGCGTCAGCGCAGAACGCATCCATGAATTTGTCAACGCCCGTCACCCGGACGCCGGGGACCGGGAGGCCCCGGTCGTTGAGGGAATGGAGGTTTTGCACGCCGCTCTTCCTGACATAGTCCTCGAGCGCCTGCCGGTAATGGAGGAAGGACCTCCTGGTGAACCTCCCCGCCTGGCGAAGCCCGCCGCTGTTCTTGCGGATATAGCGCGCGTTCCACCCCTCGACGGTATCGAGCCTGTCCTGGAAATAGGTCCCGTACCGCCTCTGGTAGGCCGTGCCCCTGGCGTAAATCTCGAAATCCGGGAACGAAAAATCGAACCCCGTGATGCCGACGGCGGAAAAGCCGCATTTCAGGCAGAGATCGAGCGCGTCGCCCGCCACGTTCCCGGTCGCCGAGTCTATCGAGCCGATCGAGCCGCCGTAGGCCTCATCGGCAAGCTGCGCGAACGGGTGCGAGTTCAGCGAGAGGTATCCTGCCCCGGGTGCCATGACCGAGGGGTGGGAGGTTATCGAAAACACGCGGATCGCGTCGCCCGCGTCAGCCGCCATGAAGTGCTCGCGCACGTACGGCTGGGGGTCGATGGTGACGACGATGTCCGGCGCGATGCCGCTCCCGCGCAGGACGGGGAGCGCCGAATCGGCGGCCACGATGAACATCCTGTCCTGGTGCCGCGCGAGGGCCCCGATATCGCCGCCGAGCGAGGGCCCGGAACCGGCAATCACCGCGGGGAAACCTGCGAACGCGCCGAAGAGGTCCCGCACGGGCAGGGCCTCACCGAGCCGTTCAAAATTTTTCAGGATGTTCCTCATAAACAGCGGCCCGAACGCCTGCCGCGTGGCCCTGTTACCCGCCCTGACGGTGACCATGTCGTCGATCGATTTTTTTATGCCCGCGTAATAGTCCCCGAAGAGGCGCAGGGACGCCGGGTGTTCTATCACGGAAATGCCGCGCACCAGGTCCAGGTCGATGATCCCTGACAGGAACGCCGCTACGTCGCCCGCGGGCCTTCCCGAAAGCAGGGTGACCCGCGGCGATCCAAGCAGGAATGATGTCAGGGGGTTCTGCCGCAGGGGGCCTTCAAGCCCCGGCAGCGCGTCCACGAGGACCAGGTGGTAATATTCGTCCAGGCGCTCCCTGGCCGGGAGCAGGTGATAGCCGAGCCCCACCCCCAGGGCGATGACGAGGTCATAGCGCCCGGGGTCAAGCCGGTCCCTGAAGGCCCCGGACTCGCGTTCCGGGTCCACCCTGCTGTGGAGCGGCACGTCCCTCCCCCCTGCCGTGACAATGAGGGTGTCAGCCCCGCCCCGTGATTTTTCTATCCTGTATGTGATGCCGTTACTGTCCATTCCGCCATCGATGGAAATGTTATTGATACTATTATCGACCGAACCGCCCCTTCTGTGACATAATAATTACCCGGGGGCCTTTTCGATGGTGTTTCGGGAAGCTCTCGTGCAGTCTGAAAAATTTATTTAGATTATTCTAAATAAATTAGTTGCATCTAACTTATTTTTGTTGTATTTTTTTCTAATATTAATGTATGCAGTTATGAAAAAATAATGAATCTTGCTGAATTAAAAAACGGTCAGAAAGGCGTTATCAGGCGCGTCAGGGGCAGCGGGCCCTTTCGCAAGCGCATCACCGAAATGGGATTTGTAAAGGGCAAGACGGTCACGGTGATAAAAAACGCCCCGATGCGTGACCCGATTGAATACAAGATACTCGATTACAACATCTCCCTCAGGAGAAAGGAAGCCGCGCTGATCGATGTCGATGTCCTGGAGCGCGCGCCGGTCTGCGCCGATGATTCCACAGGGGACGCCACCGGCGGTCCGCGGCGGATGCGGGAGCGTCCCGGCGGCCGCTACCGCGGCGGGAAGGGCAGGCAGGACACGAACACCCGTCCCGGAGCCATACGGGTGGCGCTGGTGGGCAACCCGAACAGCGGGAAGACGAGCATCTTCAACCAGCTCTCCGGCTCGCAGGAGCGGGTCGGGAACTACGGCGGGGTCACCATCGAGGCGAAGGAGGCGCGCTTCATCCGCAGCGGGCACACCTTCCATGTCACCGACCTCCCCGGCACCTACTCGATGACCGCGTATTCGCCTGAGGAGCTTTTTGTCAGAAAGCATATCATCGAGGACAGGCCCGACGTTATCGTAAACATCATCGACGCGGCGAACCTCGAGAGGAACCTTTACCTGACCGCGCAGCTGATAGAGATGGGCCTGAAAGTTGTCGTGGCCCTTAACATGTACGACGAGCTTGAAAAGAAGCGGGATTATCTCGACCATGAGACCCTCGGGAAACTCCTCGGCATACCCTTCATCCCCACGATAGGCCACGCCGGCGTCGGCTTTGACGGGCTGTTCGACGCGATCATCGCGGTGCACCAGGACCGGAACGAGGTCACGCGCGCCATTAACATCAACTACGGCGCGGACGTGGAAAAGGCGATCGCCGCGGTACAGAATAGCGCGGCGGTGTCCGAGGCGCGGGGCAGCGCGGTCACCCCTCGCTATGCAGCGGTCAAGCTCCTGGAAAAAGACTCGGCAATGGAGGACCATTTCGCCGCCTCCGGGCCGGCCGGGTGCGACGCGGTCAGCCTGGCGCGGAAGCATATCGGCGAGCTTGAATCGGCGCTGAAAGAGGACACCGCGACCCTTCTCGCCGACGCGCGGTACGGGTTTATCGCCGGCGCCCTCAGGGAGACCTACCGCCCCGCGGCGCGGCCGGCGGTCACGCCCAGCGAAAAAATCGACCGCTTTCTGACGCACCAGGTGTTCGGGCTGCCGATCTTCTTCCTGTTCATGTGGGCCACCTTCCAGCTTACCTTCGCAGTGGGACAGCACCCCATGAACTGGATCGAGGCGGGCGTCGGCCACCTCTCCGCCTTTGTCGCCTCATCGCTGCAGCCGGGCCTGTTGCGGGAGCTCCTCGTCGACGGGATCATCGCCGGCGTCGGCGGCGTTATTGTCTTCGTCCCGAGCATCCTGATCCTCTTTTTCATGATATCGCTCATGGAAGACACCGGCTACATGGCCCGCGCCGCCTTCATCATGGACCGCCTGATGCACGCCATCGGCCTGCACGGGAAGTCGTTCATCCCGCTGCTCATGGGGTTCGGGTGCAACGTCCCGGCGATCATGGCCACCCGCACCCTGGAGAGCAGAAAGGACCGCATACTTACCATGCTGATCATCCCCTTCATGTCATGCAGCGCGCGGCTGCCGATCTACCTGCTTTTCATCGGCGCCTTCTTCCCCGCGCACGCGGCCACCGTGCTCTTCGCGCTCTACCTGACCGGTATCGCCGTCGCGGTCTCCGTCGCCATGGTGATGAAGAAGACCCTGTTCCGCAGGGCGGAGGTCCCCTTCGTCATGGAGCTCCCGCCCTACCGCGCGCCCCGCATCAGGAACACTCTCCGCCACATGTGGGAGCGCGGCATGGAATATTTAAGGAAGATAGGGGGCATCGTCCTGATCGCCGCGGTGCTGATCTGGGCGCTCAGCCGCTTCCCGGCCGACCTGCATATTATTAATAATTTCGACGCGATGGTGGAGGCGGCGGAGGAACGCTACCAACCGGCGTCCGACGCGGTAGCGCGCGGCGCCGCGGACAATGCCGCGGCGGCAGCCGCGCATGACGCGGAAAAACAGCGCCTGGAGCGCTCCTTCATCGGCGCAATCGGTAAGATGGCCGAGCCGGTGATGGCCCCGCTCGGCTTTGACTGGAAGATGGGCGTGAGCCTTATCGCCGGCCTGGCCGCGAAGGAGATCGCGGTAAGCACCCTGGGCATTCTCTATCACGGCGACGGCCGCGACGGCCGCCATTCTCTTGCGACCACGATCAGGGAACAGCGCTACGAATCAGGCCCGCGGGCCGGCCAGAGGGTCTTCGGTCCCCTTGCAGCGCTCGGCTACATGGTCTTCGTGCTGCTGTATGTGCCCTGCATGGCGACCCTGGCCACCATGCGGCGGGAGTCGGGGAGCTGGAAATGGCCTGCGTTATCCGCCGTATTTTCAATCGGCCTCGCGTGGATCGCCGCCTTCATCATCCACCAGGCAGGCTCGCTTTTAATGTAGGTGAACATGGTTCAGACCGTAATCGTCATACTGCTGGTCCTCCTTGCCGCCGCGGCCGCCGCGGTAAAGCTCTACCGTTTTTTCCGCAGGCGCGGTCCTGACGGCGGTTGCACCCCCGATGCCTGCGCTTCCTGCCCCTACCATGCAGGCACCGCCTGCGAAAAAAAGAATAAAAAATAAAATTTTTTAAATTTTTTATTGACGTTATTACGATGTTTCTATACATAGTAACTATGTTTCTATTTAAAGAAACATATTGTAAAATAACGATGGATGAAATGATGAAACACGCCTCTATAACGATTGCCGCGCCCTGGTGGTGGCGGGGAGACACCTTTCAATAGACAGGCGGGACGTCATGTGTGCGACAAAAAAAGTGCGGCGGCCGGCCGCACTTTTTTTGTCCGCAGGCCGGAAACAACAGACGCGGCACAAACCGCGTGACGGAGAGGAACGGGTGATGATATATCCTACATTAGATGAATTCAGGGAGCTTTCGCGGGATTTCAGCCGCGTGGTGGTGTACCGGGAGATCGCGGGGGACTGCGTGACGCCGATCAGCCTGCTGAATAATTTTTCCGACGCCGACCGCCTTTTTCTCCTGGAGAGCGCGAACCTGGACAAAAGCTTTTCCCGCTATACCTTTTTCGGAATCCGGCCCCGGAGGACCATCACGTTCCGCGCCGGGATCCTGACCGTCGAGTCCCGGGAGCGGGGCGTCGAGCGTATCGACGCGAACCCGCTCGATTACCTCGCCCGGGAGCTGGAGGGAGAGCGGTCGAACAAGAACGCGGACATGGGAAATTTCTGCGGCGGCTATGTCGGCTACATCGGGTATGACATGGTAAATTACATGGGGGTCCTCAGGGAGCCGGTGCGGGAAGATACCGCCTACCCGTCCATGCTCTTTTTCCAGGTCGATGAATTCTACGTATTTGATAACCGCATGGGCAGGCTCTACGCCGCCTGTTCGGCCCCCGCCGGCCCCGATCCGGATGCCGCCTACCGCGCCGCCGAAGACCGCACGATGGCGATGGCCGCGGAGATACTCTACAGCCGCACGAAATTCTTTCTGCCCGGCGGCGACGTGGAACAGACGCAGGAATTCGACCGTGAATCGTTCATCGGCGCGGTGGAGACCCTCAGGGACGAGATCATCGCCGGGGAATGCATCCAGGCGGTCCTCTCCAACAGGTACGAGATCGCCTGCGCGGTGAACCCCATCAGCCTGTACCGCCTTCTCCGCAACATCAATCCGTCTCCCTACATGTTCTACATCAAGTCAGGCGATGACGTACTGTGCGGCACCTCACCCGAGATTCACCTGAAGATCGAGGACCGGGTCGCAACCCTGAAGCCGATCGCGGGCACGTACCGGCTTGACGGCAGGCCCGTCGAGACGATAACCGCCGGCCTCCTTTCGGACGAGAAGGAGCGCGCCGAGCACCTCATGCTCCTCGACCTGGCCCGCAACGACCTCTACACCGGGTGCGCTCCCGATTCGGTCGAGGTGGTGAGCTCGTTCCAGCCGGAGGTCTACTCACATCTCATTCACATCGTCTCCGAGGTGCGCGGCCGCATGCGCGAGGACATCTCGCCCCTCCGGCTCTTCTGCAACACCTTTCCCGCCGGCACCGTGTCCGGCGCGCCCAAGGTCAGGGCCATGGAGCTGATCGACCGGCACGAAAAGTCGCCGCGCGGATTTTACGCGGGATGCGCCGGGTATTTTTCATACAGTCAGGACATCGACACCTGCATCATAATACGGAGCGCGTATGTCACGCGCGACCGGGTGATCGTCCGCGCCGGCGCAGGCATCGTGTACGACAGCGTCCCGGAAAAGGAATACGGGGAGGTGGGAAACAAGCTGGGAGCCATGTTTCAGGCCATCAAAAAAATTCACACCCTGGAGAAAAAAAATGTATTTACTGATCGATAACTACGATTCCTTCACCTATAACCTGCTCGCCCTCTTCAATCAGAACGGGGCGGAGGTCGCGGTCATAAAAAACAATGTGTTTGTCCCGGCGGACCGTTACGAGGGCCTGATCCTTTCCCCCGGCCCGTCCTCGCCCAAAAACGCCGGCACCACCCTGCGCTACATCGCTGATTACCTTGGCCGCATGCCGATGTTCGGCGTGTGCCTGGGAATGCAGTCCCTGGCCTATTCACTCGGCTACGGGATCGTCGGCGCGCGCACCGTGAAGCACGGCAAGCTCGACCGGATCGCGGTGACGAAGCAATCGGTCCTGTTCGCCGGCATGCCGGACCGCTTCTCCGCGGTGCGCTACCATTCGCTGGCGGTCGACATCGACGGGCGCTTTGTCACCGCGCGGTCGGAGGACGACGGCACGGTGATGTCGATAGAGGACCCGGAACGGATGTTCTTCGGTGTGCAGTTCCACCCCGAATCGATCTTGAGCGAGTACGGCGGGCAGATCGTCCGCAATTTTCTCGAGTACGCCGCCGGGTGCGCCCGGCCGGCGGAATACCGGCAGGGGGCATAACCATGGACACACTGGTAAAAAAAGTCAACTCAGGGGAGCGGCTCAGCTTCGACGAAGGGCTCCGTTTTTTCGAGGGGATGGTCGGCGGGGGGATGCCCGATTCCCAGATCGCCTCGTCGCTCATCGCCATCAAGATACGCCGCGAGACCGTGGACGAGGTCGCCGCCCTGGCCCTGACGCTGGACGCACACAAACGCGTGTTCCCGTCCGCCTCAACCGGCACCATCGATACCTGCGGCACCGGCGGCGACGGAAAATCAACGGTCAACGTCTCGACCGCGGTGAGCATCATCCTTTCATCGCTCGGCTGCCGCGTGGTCAAGCACGGGAACACCGCCCAGAGCGGCGTGGTCGGGTCCGCCGACATCCTCGCCGACCTCGGGATGGACCTGAACTACGGGGGATCATCACCGGAGGAATTTTTCACGAAACACGGCTACGTCTTCATGCTCGCGCCCAGCTATCACCCGGCGCTGAAGGGAATCGGCAGGGTGCGGCGGGAGCTCAGGGTTCCCACCATCTTCAACTTCGTGGGCCCCCTCATCAACCCGGCGGACCCCGAGTACCAGGTCATCGGCATCAACCGGAAAGACCGGCTGGAATTCCTCGCGCAGGTGGTGCGGAAAATCGGCAGGAAAAATATCACGCTGTATGCGTCGAAGGACGGCTACGACGAGGTCTCCTCGAAGGACACGACCGAGTGCATTTATATCGGCGACGGGAACAGTCGTAATTTCAGCATCGACCCGTCCGATTTCTTCGAGCCTTTCCCGATGCCGGTGGTGAAGGACCGCGGCGAGGCCAAGAAGCTCTTCCTGGAGGGGATCTCCGGAGCGGACGGACGCGTCGCCGACCTCTTCGCGCTGAACGCGGCCCTGGCGCTCCGCACCATGGAGCGGTGCGGGATGCGCGACGGCTACCTCGCGGTGAAAGAGCATATCGCTTCCGGGGCCGTCGTCCGCAAGCTGCAGGAGCTGGCGGGCAGCGGCAGTTCCTGCCAGGCGGCGGTGTGAGGGCATCATGTACCTGGACCGGATACTTGAACACAAGCGAAAGGAGATAGCGACCCTCAGGCGCGCCGGGTTCCACCGGACACGCGCCGTCATGGACCCCTGCCCGGTCCTCAGGCAGCGGCCGTTTATCGCCGAGATCAAGAAGTCCTCCCCCACCCGGGGAGAGATCAACGCCGGTGCGGACATTGTCGACCGGGCGCGGCGATACGAAACGGGCGGGGCCGGCGCCGTGAGCGTCCTCACCGACGCAACCTATTTCAGCGGAAGCTTCGATTACCTGACGCGCATTTCGGGGAGCGTCGCCCTGCCGCTGCTCTGCAAGGATTTCATCATCAGCGAGATACAGGTGGACAACGCCTACCTGCACGGCGCAGACTTCATACTCCTGATCACGTCAGTTCTCTCCGCACGCGAGCTGATGATACTTTCGCGCAGGGCGCGCCGCTACTCCATGAAGGTCCTGTTCGAAATCCACGCGGCTGACGAGTTTGAAAAGATACAGGGCCTGGACCCCCAGCTGGTCGGCGTCAATTCCCGCGACCTTGCCACGTTCGCGATCGACAAAGAAAAGGCGATGGACGTCCTCGGGTCCCTCAATGGAAATTTTTTGAAAATCGCGGAAAGCGGCATAGAAACGCCGGATGACATACGAAACTTCAGCCGCGCCGGCGCGGACGCCTTCCTGATCGGCACCTCCCTCATGACCTCAGATGATCCGGCAGCAACGCTCCGCGGATTCTACAGCGCCCTGGAGGGGCCGTGTTCGTAAAGGTGTGCGGCATAACCTCCGCCGAGCAGGTCGACCAGGCGGTCATTCTCGGCTATTCGGCGATCGGCGTCGTGATGCACCGGCCGAGCCCCCGCCACTGCGGCCCGGACCGCGCGCGGAAGCTCGCGCGCTACGCCCGCGGCAGGATACTGACGGTCGCGGTCGGCCTCAGCTATGACGAGGTCTCGGCCTGTCGCGAGGATTTCGATTACGTGCAGGCGTATGAATTCCGCGACCTGGACCGGTATATTTACGCCGGCGACAAAGAGCCGCCGGCAGGGTCCCGGCCGCTCTTCATGTTCGACGCGAGCAGGGGCTCGGGAGCAAGCGCCGAATTCCCGCCATGGCTCCATGGCATCAGGGAACGGCTTATCATATCCGGCGGTCTCACGCCGGAAAATGTTTCGCGTGTCATCCGCGGCTACCGGCCCTTCGGGATCGATGTATCGAGCGGGGTGGAGAAGACCAGGGGAACAAAGGACTACCGTCTTATGGAAACGTTTATTGCAGAGGTGCGCCATGCGTGCGGATAATGGATTTTACGGACAATACGGGGGGCAGTTCGTGCCCGAGATCCTCATGCCCGCGCTGGACGAGCTGGAGGCCGCGTACCGCGCCTTCGCCGCTGACGCGGGATCGATGAGGGAGTTCCACCGGTACCTGGGCGAATACGCGGGCCGGCCCACCCCGGTGTATCACGCGAAAAACATCTCCGCCGCATGCGGGTTCGACCTCTACCTCAAGCGGGAAGACCTGCTCCACACCGGCGCGCACAAGATCAACAACACCATCGGCCAGGCCCTGCTTGCGAAATACATGGGTAAAAAGCGGGTCATCGCCGAGACCGGCGCGGGCCAGCACGGCGTCGCCACCGCGACCGCCGCGGCGCTCTTCGGCCTGGAATGCCGGATCTACATGGGGAGCGTCGACGTGGAGCGTCAGATGCCGAACGTTAAAAAGATGCAGCTCCTCGGCGCCGAGGTGGTGCCGGTCGATGACGGCCTGAAAACGCTCAAGGACGCCATCAGCGCCGCGCTCAAGGACTGGGTGACCAACGTCACCGGCACGCATTATCTCCTGGGCACGGTTGCGGGCCCCCACCCCTTCCCGGAGATGGTGGCCTTCTTCCACGCGGTCACCGGCGCTGAAGCGCGGCGAGCATTTCACGGAATCCGGAAGGCTCCCCGACTATGTGGTCGCCTGCGTGGGAGGCGGGAGCAACGCCATGGGCATCTTCCAGGGATTCCTCGACTGCCCCGGCGTGTCGCTGATCGGGGTCGAGGCGGGAGGGCGCTCCGCGTCCCCGGGCGGGAACGCCGCGACCCTCTCGCTGGGGAGCCCGGGGATATTCCAGGGCACGCGCTCCTACCTGCTTCAAAATGCCCACGGCCAGGTGCTGGACGTGCACTCGGTCTCGGCGGGCCTGGATTATCCGGGCATCGGCCCCCAGCACGCATACCTGAAAGACACCGGCAGGGTGCGCTACACCAGCGTGTCGGACGGCCAGGCCCTCGGGGCCTTCCACGAGCTTGTCCGGCGCGAAGGCATCATCCCGGCACTCGAATCGTCGCACGCCCTTGCATGGGCGCTCGACAATGCCGGCGCGCTAACCGGGAAGCAGGTCCTTGTGAACCTGTCCGGCCGCGGCGACAAGGACCTCGGCATAATAGAACGGCAGAGCGGAGGGGTACAATGAAAGGAATATATCTTGCCGGCGGGTATCCTGACATGGCGACATTCATTGAGTGCTTCAACGCGGTCGTTTCTGCCGGCTTTGATTTCATCGAGGTGGGCATCCCCTTCAATGACCCGATAGCGGACGGCCCGGTGATCGCCGGGGCGATCCACGATTCCCTTGCCGCCGGCGTGACACCGCCGTCGGTCATGGACGGCATCAGGGCGCTGCGGGGCAGCGGCATAAAAAAATACGTGATGACCTACGCAAACATCATACACGCATGCGGATTGAAGCGCTTCTCTGACGACATGGCGGGGCTGCTTGACGGGGTTATCATCCCCGATGTCCCCAACAGGATGGCCCGGCTTTTTTACGACGGCGGCTTCGCCCTGCCGATCGTCCCCCTCGCCACCCTCGAGACCCGCGCCTCCGACCTGGCGCTGATGAATGAATCGGCGAGCGAGATCATCTACTTCGTCGGGGTCCGCGGCATCACCGGCGCGCGGTCGGATTTCACCGCTCCCGAGCTGGTCGATAAAATAACAATGATACGGGACAATACCGACAAGAAGGTGATCATCGGGTTCGGCGTCAAGACCGGGAGCGACGCGCGGCAGGCCTGCGCGATCGGCGACGGGTATGTGGTGGGCACCGAGGCGGTCAGGAGGCAAAAAGAACCGGAGGAGCTGAAACGCTACCTCCGGTCCCTTGTCCAGTGATGAAGCGCCGGATCAATACTGCTCGACGAACCTTCCGTCGATCAGGCGCACCCTGGTCAGCTTCGGTTTGACCAGCAGGCGCTTCTTCCTCCTGAACAGTCCGAGCCGCTCGTTGAAAAATGTCTTCCTGCCGATAAAAGCGATGGCCATATACAGGAAAAGCTTGTAGGCCCCCCGCATGTTCGTCATGAACATGAACGCCCACGCGTCGCCCCGCTCCTTGTGGTCGAATTCAGACGGCATGAGCTTTTTCACCTCGTCCTTGAACTGGAACTTCTTCTTCGTCCAGTCCAGGTGCTGCGAGCCGGGAAAGAGGTTCTTCACGCAGAAGGGATAGTCATGATCGACAAGCGACATGTTGTACTTTTCAAGGTACGCGTGGTGGATGCCGACCAGCTCCTTCGAGGGATGGTAGGAATTGTCGAACTTGTTCCAGTAGATGTTCTGGAAATAGCCGTTCACCACCTGCGGATTTGCTGAAATGGAGACATAGATGAATTTCTTTATCGATTTCCCCAGGTCAAGCTTCTTCATGAAATAGAGGAACGCCGTGGTGACGATATAGAGGGCGATGTTGAACCCCTGGTAATCCTTGAGGACCATGGTCTCGTCGTTGGTGAAGAAGCAATATTCGTTGATAAGGAGCAGCGAAGCGAGGCAGAATCCCACCACGTGCCCGTCCTTCTCCGCGTAAATGAGAAGATTGCACTTCCTGAAGTATTCGTAAAAGTTTTCCTGCGCGGTCCAGGTGCTTTTTTCGACCGTTTCGCACGCGCTGATGATGTCTTCCAGCCTGCCGATATCAACACCGCTCAGGTCGATGCCATAATAATTGAATCCTTTATTATGGATCAAAAAATAGTCCTGGCTGGTGACCGGGATCTGTTCGGGGCGGGAAGCCTCCTGTTCGATGGGGCGGGTTATATTTTCTTTAAGTGCGTTTGCATTCATTGTTTTTCCCCCCTTTTTGTTTTAATCTTTAATAATCACTAATTTGTAATACTGTTTGTTTTCTATTAAATTGCCAATAACCGTCTGGCCGGTATATTAAAATCATATAATAAAACACCCTTCATGTAGGGGAAATATATACACAAAGAAGGGGGCAGGTCTGGCCTGAGTCTGATATATCAAAAAATGACCCTTCAGTTTTATTAATTAACCTGATATAAAGATGATATTTTTCTATATAAAAGATTAAAAATAAACAGAAAAGCATGAATTGTCTTGTTATGTAGCTTTGCAGGGGCAGTTACTATTGATGCGTCCGGCTCCAGGCATCCGCGGTAAGTTCCGGTGATCGAGCATTGAATCTCTGCCCGCCCCGGGCGTTGCGTGCAGGGGCGGGCAGGTTGAATGACACTATTCGTACTTACTTAATTTTTTCTTTTCCAGCTTTTCCAGCTTTTTCTCTTTCGCGGTTTTTTGCGGTTTTTTCTTCTCCGATTTTTTTGCATCCTGTGATTTTCCCATATGCGTGTTCCCCTTTCATCTAGAAATTTAATATGACGCGGGTCCATCCTCCCATTCGTGGCATCCCGGCATGAGGACGCAACGGGGAGTGCCGCTGCCATCAACTATGCGGGGTGCGGCGGAAGAAATCAAGGATTTTATTATTCACACCCCGCCGGCATGACGGCGGGTGACGGGAGAGGCATTCTCACATTACCGCGCAGACGCCGTATAAATCCTTGACATGATTCTTCTGCCACCATTACCGTGATAACGGCAGGTACCCGCATGACAGACTATGCACGCATCGCAGATGAGCTGTCCCGCCTCGGCGGGAACATCAGGGTCGTCACCGATCCCGATATCCTGGAAACCTACGCGAAGGACGAGACCTCTGACCTCCGCGCCATGCCGGATATTCTGGTGCGTGCCGAAACGACCGATGACGTGCGACTGGTGCTTTCCTACTGCAACGAGCGAAGCATACCCGTGATACCGCGCGGCGCCGGGACCGGCGTCACCGGCGGCGCAGTGCCGGTCATGGGAGGAGTGGTTCTGTCCCTTGAAAAGATGAACCGCATCATCGAGATCGACATAGAGAACATGGTGGCGGTGGTGGAGCCGGGCGCCGTCACCCGCGACATTCAGGAGGCGGCACAGGCCCGGGGCCTCATGTATCCGCCCGATCCGGCAAGCCTGGATTCCTGCTCCATCGGCGGCAACGTGGCAGAAAACGCCGGCGGCCCCCGCGCCGTCCGGTACGGCACCACCAAGGACTACGTGCTGGGACTGGAGTTCGTCCTTGCCGACGGAAGCGTCATCACGACTGGCGGAAAAATCGTCAAGAACGCGACCGGTTATAACCTGTCGGGCATACTCGTCGGCTCCGAGGGCACCCTCGCGGTCGTTACGAAGATTTTTCTGCGCCTGGTGCCCGCGCCCTCCGCCTCAATCGACATGCTGATACCCTTCACCTCGATACAGGATGCCGCCGTGGCCGTCACCGAAATTTTGCAAAGCGGGATCGTGCCCGCCACCATTGAGTTCATGGAGCGTGACGCCATCGCCCTGGTGGCCGGGCACCTGGGGCGCGAGGTGCCGTTTCCCGCGGCCGGCGCCCACCTGCTCATCCAGGTCGACGGCAGCTCGGAGCAGGCGGTCATGGAGGACCTCGGGCGCATCGGCCGGGCCGTCAGCGTGGACCAGGAAAAGATGCTCATCGCAGGGTCACCCGCGCAGCGTGAACGGCTCTGGAAGGCGCGCCGCTCGATCCGCGAATCCATAACGTCAGTGAGCCCGGTGTTCCTCGCCGAGGACTGCGTGGTGCCGCGCTCGCGCATACCGGAGTTCCTGACCGGGTTGAAGGAATACTTCGAATCGAAGGGCCTCCGCTCCGTCATGTTCGGCCACGCCGGCGACGGCAACGTGCACATCGACGTGCTGAAAGGCGAGACCGGTTACGATGCGTGGAAGGCCGCCCTTCCCGAGCTGAAACGCGCAATCTACCGGCGCGCCCTCGCCCTTGGCGGCACCATCACCGGCGAGCACGGGATCGGCTGCATCAGGAAAGACTACCTCTGCCTCGCCTGCGGTGACGCGGAGATTGAGCTTTTAAAGAGGATAAAGAAGGCCTTTGACCCGAAGGGGATCCTGAACCCGGGGAAAATTTTTTAATATCGGGCAGGCGCCTCACAGGGCATTGATTGTATCATGCTCCACTTCTTTTATACGTGATTATTCCCCGTGATAAAACTGTTCTGCCTGACCGGTTGACCAGGGTAAATGGCGTTTCCCCCGGGGGGCCCTCAAAACAGATCATGGAAAGGGTTTCCCCTGGAAGCGCGGGATATGAAAACCTGGTGTATGCCCCGGTGAGCCTCGTGCTGTCGCCGTTCAGGAATCTTCCCGTGTAGGCCGAGCAGGCCATCGAAAGAAGGCATACCCCGTGCATGACCGCGCCGGGAAGCCCGGCAAGGCGGGCGAGCCTGTCGCTGATATGGATGAAGCTCCTGTCTCCCGATGCCCTTGCGTAATCCAGGTTCTGCCCAATTTCTGTCCTGATCTCGAGGCGGGCCGTTTCGCGCAGATGACGTTCGGCAGCAGGATGTGCCCCTGCTTTTTTCGCAGACGAGGGATTTTTTATCATGAGTCCCGCCGTAGCTTCAGCCGCGATGCTCCCGTCCTGCGTTATCACCGAGCCTGATATTTTCAGCAGCTGGCCGGCCCGCGTATCCTCGATGTCCTTTATCATGATCCGCGCGGTCAGTCTGTCCCCGGCGTGGATCGGGCTGTGCCAGCTCACCCGCTGCTCCGCGTGCATCAGCCTGAAAAAGTTGACGTGAAGGTCGGGGTGGACGTAAATTTCTTTCATGTGGTCCCATATCAGGCATGACAGGAAAAACGGGGGCGCGATCGGGTCAACACCGCAATAGGCCGGGTTCGGGTCGCGCGTGGCCTGCGCGTACCGCCTGATGTGACCGGGCGTAACCGGGCCGAGTGTTCTTTCAATCGAGAATCCGATCATTTCCCGGTTAAGGGCCGTGGCGCGAATATTTTTCAGCGTGGCGAATATGAGGCCCGGGGTTTTAACCATCATGTATCTCTCACCGTATGCTATTGCCGTACAGGGCACAGGGCAGGCAAGCCCTCTGCCGGTTTTTTTCATAGTACAACAGCAGTTAGCCTGAATGGCAAGGACATTTTCAATATCCGTAACCCGGCCGCCGGCATGGATGGCGAAAAAAAGCCGGCCGGCGGTTGAGGGGGCCGGCCACCCTAAGTGGCTTACAGGCTGCCGATCGTCGTGACGATCTTCGGAGGCCCGCCGGACGCAGGCTTGATGATCGGGATCGGCGCGGGAAGGCCGGGGACCCCCTCCTTCTTGGCAATCCATATCCGGTACCTGGTGCCCTTGAACAGGGTCGGTCCGAATCCGTCATAATCGTTCTCGACGCGCTGCACCCTTGTGATCACCACCGGGAACCTGTAGAACTTCGCGTTCTGGTAGTCCTTCTTCAGGCTGAACTGCATCACGTCGTCCGAGATGCCACCGTTCATGGAAAGCATGTGGCCCGCCGCGATTTTTTCCACCGCCACCCCGCAGGCTTCGAGGGTCGGGCTCGTCGTCAGGAGCTTCATGTAGGCGTTCAGGACTTCGATGACGTCCGCCGGCACCTCCTCTTTGGGGATCTCCTTCCGCTGCGCAGCTGACGGGCCGGCCATAAGCAGGGCGGCTGCCGCCATTAACAGTACAATGACGCGGGACAGTCTCATAGGCCCTCCTTTTTGCATGTTTTCTCTCGCGTATTCAGAATGTCAAATATTTGTAATACGCTACCTCAAAAAGGCTTTGCCGGCAATTATTTTTTTTACATTTTGCCCTATCATTCGGCATTCTGTTAGCATGGGGTTTAAACCCCACGCTAACAGAATGCCCTCCCCTGTCCCTATTTACATTTTTTTCTTGCTATAAAATCCATCCTATCCATACATCGTTGAATACCGTGGCCGGGTAGCATCCGGCACCGAAGGGAGGAACGACTGATGGAGAAAAAAGCATCGATCGGCATAATCGGGGGCTCCGGCCTGTATGAAATAGAGGGCGCGACGACCATTGAGGAGATCGACGTCAAGACCCCGTGGGGGGAAACGTCGGACAGCATCGTCATCGCCGACATCGATGGCCGCAGGGCGGCGTTCCTGCCGCGCCACGGCAGGGGGCATGTCCATCTCCCGCATGAAGTGAACTACCGCGCAAACATCGCCGCGCTGAAAATGATCGGCGTGGAGGAGATCATCGCCTTCTCCGCGGTCGGAAGCCTCAAGGAAGCGATCCGGCCGCTCGACTTCGTCCTGCCCGACCAGGTCATCGACCGGACAAAATCGCGCGAGAGCTCGTTCTTCGGCAACGGCGTCGCCGCCCACATCTCTTTCGGGCACCCGTTCTGCGGGAGGCTCCATTCCGTCATAACGCCGGCCGCAGGCGAGCTCGGCCTGACCATGCACACCGGCGAGACCCTGATCTGCATGGAGGGACCGGCGTTTTCAACGAAGGCCGAAAGCAACCTCTACCGCTCCTGGGGCGCCGGCATCATCAATATGAGCACCCTGCCCGAGGCGAAGCTCGCCCGGGAGGCGGAGATCTGCTACGCCGTCATATGCATGAGCACCGACTATGACTGCTGGCATGAAACGGAAGAGCACGTCACCATCGACATGGTGGTGCGCAACCTCACGACCAACGCGGGTAATGCGAAGCGGCTCCTCAAGCTGCTGCTGGAGCGCCTGGGGAGGGGGCGCGGCTGCGGGTGTGAAGAAGCCGCGAAGTACGCGCACATCACGGCCGGGCATAAGCGGGGCGCGGCGCAGGTCAAGAAGCTCAAGGCGATCCTGCCCGGCTATTTTTAGAGGTGCTCGTACACGTATTTTTTCAGCACCACTGCGGCGGCGTCCGGCATTTCGTCGAACTTGACCGTGTAATACAGGACGTCACCCTCCTCGACAGTTTTCGTGGCGATCACTTTCACGATGATCTTGAACTGGAAGTCCATCGCCATGAATTCAAGCAGGTAGCGGTAGTTGAAATCGAGCCGCTCCTGGAGCCGCAGGACGGCTTCAAAGTCATTGATCTTATAGATGGTACAGGAGAAAATCTCCGGCCTGATCTCGTCTGCCAGCATGCCTTCTTCCTCGGACAGGCCGGCGTCGCCGGCCGGGGGCTCTCCGCCTTCCGCGTTCTCTTTCACGCCGGTTTCCGGCGCCTGTGTTTCATTTCGTGAAATCCGGGCGGGAATGATGACGTCAACGTACGGATGCCGCGTCTCCTCGCGCCTGACGAGCTCGGCCGGTACCGCGACCCTGAGCTCCGCCCCTTCATGGCCGATGACCCGGGAGACGAATTCATACTCGGCGTCGCCCAGCCTGAATATCTGGAACGTCACGGGACTACCGCCGGCCATGGCCGCGAGCGCCGCCGGATTCCCGAAGATTTTCAGCCTGAATTCTTTTTCATTCATCGCGATTATCTTCCCCAGGAACACCTTGTTGCCGCCCGCGGAGAAGTAGAGGAGCTGCTCGCTGTCAATGTCGGCAAGGCCCTTCAGCGGTTTCTTGAACAGGAGCTTGAAATAGAGCTTGTCGTAGATGGCGGTGATGTCCCTGCAGATCATGCACTGGGATTCCTCATCCTGACCGCTCCCCCGCGCATGCGTGAGGAACCTGCCTATCGCCCGCTCGAAATTCACGGGATCTTCAAGCAGATGGTTCGGGTTCGAGAGGCCGAGGATCTCAACCAGGTTGTTCACGATCTTGATCTGGAAGTTCGAGAGGCCGAGGCGCTTCAATTTAAACAGAAAAAGCTGTTCATCATGGATGCGCCGGTCCCTCAATCGCTGGGCTATTTTCAGCAGGATGAAAATGCTGACCGGCACCGCCAGGACCGCGGCAAAGATCAGGAGGTCCCCTGTCGACGCCTTGCGCCATGTGATGCCCAGAACGGTAACTATATCCATGGCATGTCCTCCTGCGTGAATGGTTGCGCCGCGACGCTAAAATCCGACAGAAGTCCCGATAAAGCAATCGACGTGAAGCAGCGTCGCAAGCCCGTCAAACGAGCCCGAGCCCAAGAAATTGTAGTTTGTCGATGACTTTTTCCGTTCCCGCGTGTACGTCAGCCGGGACCCGGCCATGATGAGCAGGTTGTCCACCGCCCTGATATCAAGCCCGACGGTGCCGCTGTACTCTTCCGTTTTGACCGACTCCGAAAGGTAGGCGCCCTTTTTTCTCTCCCGCGCTATGCGGGCCGATCCCCCGAGGCTGATGACCACCGGCCCGGCGGGCATTATTTCAAAACCGGCCCTTATGCAGATCACGCCGGAGCGCCTGATCCCCAGGTTGTGCAACACGCCGAAATAAAAGGTCGTTTCATCGAACCGGAGGTCCTTAACGGAATAGGCTATCGGCACCTGGAGCTCGCCCTCGAGCGCGAGCGCTATGAACCTGGCGGGCCGGTGATACCCTCCGGCAATGATGCTGAATCCCCGGTCATACTTGAAGGCGTACGGCTCGGACACGCTGCCGGCGTAGAGTATCTGAAAAGTAAACGGCAGGTATGGCAGTGGATAAAAATCCGCATGGTTGTAATAAATTTTCGTCTTCTGCCAGGCGAACCTGCCGGATCGGATCATCAGCCCCGCCTGGGAGTCGGGATTCCGGTAGGAGTACCCGAACGACAGTTCCGCCCGGGCCTCCTCCGTCCTCTTCGATGCATGGTGCTTCTGGCTCGGCTGGAAGTTCATGGCAACGCTGTAATTGGTATCATCCCTGGAGAGCGAGTACCCCGCGGCGCACTGCACTCCCAATGAATGTTCTCCCTTCACCGTCCCGCCGAAGGAAAAAACGGCACGGGGCGACATCGCCATCGTTTTGCCCTTGATCTCGGTGTAGGAGATAGTTCCCATCCAGATGCCGGCATAGGCCCGTTTATAGCGCCTGGACTCGCCCCCGTAAGTGTCATCGGTATCAAGCGCAAGTCCCACAATGCCGGCCGGCGTTTTTCTGCTGTAGGAGAGGAGCACGCTCCCGGCGCTGTAGGCGGCGTCGAGCGTCAGGTTCCTCAGGAAGGATGAATCCCGGTAATGATCATACGCGTACCCGTGAGACGCGAAGGGAGCATAGAGCAGGAGGACTCCTATGGCGTTGTCGGTCCGTTGCGCCGTCAGGAGGGACGGGCTCAGGGTCGCGTCAAGCGATCCGTCGGAACCGACGGTCTGCATCCTGCCCATGGTAAATGATGCAGCGGCGGCGCGCGCGCCGGGAACAACCGCCGCCAGAAGGCAGATCAAAACATACAATGTCGCGTGTTTCTTCATCGCTGCACCGATCATAGGCCTGTCCCGAAAGAAAGGTAAAGCAATAATTTTATAAAGTCAAATAAAAAACTTATTGAAGCCGCCGCGATCATCGGATACCATCCACTGCCATGGTCATAGATGTTCACACCCACATCTTCAGCCGCGACATCTGCGATGACAGGGAGAGCGCCCTCGCCGACCGCCAGTTCCGTGTGATACACGAAGACCGGAAATCCGCCCTCGTGGATCACCGCGCGCTCATGGAGTCGATGAGATTGTCCGGCATCGACCGCGCCGTGGCGATGGGCTTCCCCTGGGAACGCGACGACCTCTGCGCCGCGCAGAATGAATACTTCGCTGACGTTATGCGCCTTTCCGGCGGCGCCGTCCTGCCGTTCGGGTCGGTCCCGGTGAACGGCACGGCCGACGTCGAGGCGTGGGTGCGGTCGATCAAGGAGATGGGGCTTGCCGGCGTGGGCGAGGCGGGCTTCTACCGCGACGGCATGACGCCGGGGAACCGCCGCCACCTGGTGCGCCTGCTCGCCGCGGTCCAGGCATGCGGGCTCCCCCTCTGCCTGCACGTGAACGAGCCGGTGGGGCACCGCTACCCGGGGAAGTATGACCCCGACCTGGGCTGGCTTTTCGAAACGCTGGCCGCTGTTCCGGAGGCCACGATCATCCTGTCACACTGGGGGGGCGGCCTGCTGTTTTACGAGCTCATGCCGGAGGTATCGAAGGGGCTGGCGCACTGCTACTATGACACCGCCGCCTCACCGTATCTCTATTCGGATGAAATGTACGGGACCGCCGCACGGATCGTCGGCCCGGGAAGGATACTCTTTGGCAGCGATTACCCGCTCCTTACGCACAGGCGTTACCTGGATTCGATTGACAGAGCGGTCCCCGAAAGGGGATGGAAAGCTGATATTCTGGGGATGAACGCGGCGCGGCTCCTGGACGTCAGGTAACCAGCGGCGGTGCGCCGCGCCGTCAGGACGGGGCTACTTGCCTTCCGCCTTCTGCTCCTGGAGCCTCATTTCGCCGAGCTTTTCCTTGAGCGCGGCGTCCTTCTGCACCTTGTCGAACATGTCCTTGTACTGCCGGTAGTCATAGCCGTATTTACCGGCTACCTCGCCGACCTTCGCTTCATCGAGCGCCGGGTCCGGCAGGTTGATCTCGATCTCTATTTTCGCGTAGTCCTCAAGGGTCATCTCCTTTTTCTTGCATGAGACCGCAAGGGCGGAAACCATCATGATAATCACCAGAGCCGAAAGTAAACGCATATTTCCTCCTCGTGAACTGTTATCGATCAGATCGTACGGGACACACATGGCCGCGCACGAGAGGTCAAGTATAGGCGCGCGGATTTTCGCGTGTCAAGGATAAATCTGCAATATTGAGCCGGCAGGTTATTTTATACAAAGGTATTACAGGTCGGCGTCCGGCCGGGATATGAATTATACGCCCATGGGTCACCGGCGGGAATAGACCACGTTGCCATTGCACAGCGTGTGCTGCACCGACCCGTACAGCTCCCTGCCGAGAAAGGGGGTGTTTTTGCATTTGGAAAGTATGAAGTCCTCGGTGACCTGGACCTTCCGCTCGGGGTCGATGATGGTGATGTCGGCGATTTTACCGGGCTTCAGTACGCCCCGGTCGATCTTCAGGATCCTGGCGGGGTTCGCGGTAACCTTTTCAAAGGCCTCGATATATGAAAAGCCGTTTTCCCGCACCAGCACCGTTATGATGAGCGGCACCGCGGTCTCGAGCCCGATGATGCCGAACGGCGCGTACTCGAGCTCCTGCATTTTTTCATTCATGGAATGGGGGGCGTGGTCGGTCGCGATCACGTCGATGATGCCGCGCCGGAGCCCCTCGATGATCGCCTTGCGGTCGTCATCCGTCCTGAGGGGCGGCTTCATCTTCGCCATCGACAGGTACTCCGCGACCGCGTCATCGGTGAGGGAGAAATAATGGGGCGCCGTTTCGCAGGTCACCGTTATCCCGTCGCTCTTGGCGCGCCTGATGATCTCGACCGATCCCCCGGACGAGACATGGGCGACATGGAGCCTGCCGCCCGACAGGCGGGTGAGGATCACGTCGCGCGCGATCATCACCTCTTCCGCCTCGGAGGGGATGCCCTTCAGGCCCAGGAGCGTCGAGTTTTTTCCTTCGTTCATGATGCCGTCGTCGGTCAGCCCGAGGTCCTCGGAGTGGGTGATGATGGGAACGCCGAACATGCGCGAATACTCGAGGGCGCGCCGCATCAGGATTGAGCTCATCACGGGCAGCCCGTCGTCGGTGAAGGCCACCGCCCCGGCGCTGATCAGCTCACCCATTTCGGAGATCTCCTCCCCCTTCATCCCCTTCGTTATGGTGGCGGCGGGGAAGACGTTGATCGGCCCCTTCTCGGCCTCCAGCTTGATGAAGCGCACCAGCGCCTGGTTGTCGATGACCGGGTCGGTGTTCGGCATGGTGCACACCGAGGTGAAGCCGCTCTTGGCCGCCACCTTCGAACCGCCGTATATCGTCTCCACGTCTTCGCGGCCAGGCTCGCGGAAATGGACATGCATGTCTATGAGCCCCGGAAGCACCAGACAGCCCGCTGCGTCGATGACGCCGTAATCGCTCCGCGCCGTGATCTTCGGCGCGATATCCGCTATCCGGTCGTCCTCCACGAGGAGGTCCAGCGCCCCGTCCGTCTTCGATGCCGGGTCTATAAGCCGGCCGTTTTTAATTACTATTTTCAATCGTACCTCGCTGTTCCTCGTTCATTTCCTCGAACGGCGCGCCGCCGGCCAGGAGATAGAAGAGGGCCATCCGCACCGCGACCCCGTTGGTCACCTGCTCGTTGATAATCGCTTTCGGGCTGTTCATGACCGCGTCGTCGATTTCGATCCCGCGGTTCACCGGTCCGGGGTGCATGACGATGACATCGTCCCGGCACATGCGGAACCGCTCTGTGGTCAGGGCGAACTGGCGGTGGTATTCCCGCAGCGACGGGAGAAGGGAGCCTTTCTGGCGCTCCTTCTGTATCCTCAGGAGATTGACCACGTCAAGGTCGGGCAGCAGGTCGTCCAGATTGTAGCTGATATTGACGCCGTAGAGGGCGAAGTTGTCAGGCACCAGGGTGGGCGGGCCGCACAGGGTCACGTTGGCGCCCAGCTTTTTAAATATCTCAATGTCCGAGCGTGCCACCCGGGAATGCTTGATGTCGCCGATGATGCCGATGTTGAGGCCCTCGAGGCTGCCGGCGGCAAGACGCCCCAGGTGCTCCATGATCGAATAGGCGTCCAGCAACGCCTGGGTCGGGTGCGCGTGGAACCCGTCTCCCGCGTTGATGACCGATGCGTTGATGTTACGAGATAAAAAATGCGGCGCCATTGACGCCGCATGTCTCATTACGATATAATCCACTTTCATGGCTTCAAGGGTATGGACAGTATCGATCAGCGATTCCCCCTTGACGACGCTGGACGTCGATACGGAAAAATTTATCAGATCGGCTGACAGCCGCTTTGCCGCCAGCTCGAAGCTGAGACGGGTCCGTGTCGATGGCTCGTAAAAGAGCGTGCACACGGTCTTTCCCCGCAGAATCGGGACGCTTTTGACTGAACGGGTGAATATGTCCTTGAAATATTTTGCCGATCGGCAGATTAAAAGAATCTCCTCTATTGATAACGACTGGATATCAAGAAGATCTTTTCTTTTGAGGGAATTCATATCGAAATAAGATAATTATTGCGGAGTGCAAAATTGTCAAATTAATTATCTCATTAAAAAAATATTTTTCCTTTGCGTGATGCCGTAATCCGCATATCCGGGAAAATTCTCCCGATTTTTCAGCATCGATCGTCCCGACCGGTATCGCCGGCAGATCATTGTGCCCTCATATTCAAATATTTGTATTGACTACGCGGTAAATATGTATATCTATATATAAACGGCATGGTGTGTGGCAGTGACGCAAGCCGTTCACACCGTTACGGACCATGTCAGCCTGGTAAACGACACATGCAGCATGATGAAGTGACAATCAGTCTATCCATAACCCCGACATGGAGCATTTTGAGGGAAGTCCGTGACAAAACGGAATCCTTCATGAAACAGAAGGGCGCCGCGCATGACGTCGTCGAATCAACCATCATGTGCGCCGTGGAACTTGTTGAAAACTCGATAAAATACGGTTCATCCGCCGCCGGCACCGCCACCATCCACTTTGACCTGGGCGCCGATTCAGACAGGGTGCAGATCAGGGTCTCCAACGGCGTCAGGGATGAAGACGACGCTCTCCGTGTGCGGACGAACATCGAGCGTATCAAGTCCAGTGACGACCCGGGCGCCCTGTATACCGAGCGCCTCCAGCAGCTGATGGAAGACCCCCGGCCCGGAGAGAGCCAGCTTGGCCTGTACCGGATAGCGTATGAGGGGGAATTTACGCTTGACTGTACCTATCGCGATGGCATACTAACAGTGCTGGCTGAGCGTACCTATGAATGATCGCGGAAGGGGCCGCCCTCTCGCACAATGATCCACATCACCCACGATACGACAGGAGCGGTTGTATGAACTTGAAGGACAATGATCTTGAAATAACCCTCGCGGAAGGAGAGATAAATACGATAACGTGGAGCGGTAAAAGCGAAGCCCGGGACCCCTCGTCGATCATCAACCCGTATTTTAAAAGCATATTCGAAAGGCTGAAAGACAGGGCGCTCGAAATCAGGTTCGAAAAGCTGAAATACATGAACTCGTCCACCGTACCGCCGATTATCCTGCTCATAAAGAGCCTTGAAGAGAGCGGCATCACGTCCACCATTACCTACGACAGGAGCTCAAAATGGCAGGTGGCGTCATTCAAGGCGCTGGAAACGATCGTCAGGACCATGAAACACATATCAGTGAAGGGAACATGACGAGCGCCGGGCCCGCCGGCCGCCTGCGCGCGGGGGACGTTAGTGACCGCATAAGCTGATATAGTAATCCAGGTTGTTCATCTCAGATGTCGACAGATTAAAAAAATGCAGCCCCACCGTGAAGGTACTGTCTTTCTTCTCCTCCACCCTGATCACGCGCGCGAGCCCCTCGAAAAACTCAAAGGTATTCGGCTTTAAAAAGGTCACCCGCACGAGTTCGCGGGGGTCGAGACGCTCCCTGATGTGCACCGACATGCCGCTTGCGCTGACATTGATCGACCGCCCGGTGTCGATAACAAGGTCCTTGAACTGGTTCGCCCGGACCTCGCGCGCTATCCTGACATTGAAATCGTTCTCTACCCTGTGGTATCGCCGCCGTTCTTCACTCGCCGTCACAAGCGGCACCTCCATGGTCATTCAGTATTGCCCGCACGGTCCGCCCGATGGCGCCCATCGCGGAAACGCATCCGCCAGAAGTGATCAAAGCTTGCCCTGGTCCACCGTTACCGTCTCCCCCAGAGTTATCGAGGAATATCTTCCCTTTTTAAAGGAGCCGGAATTCACGACGAGACACTCATGGTACCGCTCCGCGCCGTAGGCTTCGTGTATATGCCCCGCCAGGCACAGGTCAACGGCCGCGCCGTCCAGGAAGTCCCGCACCGCCCTGCTCCCTCCATGGAGCCCCAGGAAGGTGCGGTCGCGCACCTGGCGCGGCGGGGCGTGTGTCACCAGGACCTTTTTCCCGGCAGCCGCGACCGAGCGGTATCCATCGTCGAGGAACCCGGCAATCTCCTCTTCTGAATATTCGCTGGCAGTATTCATCGGCGTCTGGCTCGAGCCGCCCACGCCGAAAAAGCCGACCCCGTCTATGATCCGGCCCTTGCCGTGCACGCTGTAGCCCCTGGCGTTGAGCAGCGAGCGGACATCGTCCCCGTCCCAGTTGCCGTGCACAGCGACGATTGAACGCGAATAGCGTTCGATTTCCGACAGCACCTCCTCGGCGCTCGAGCGCGAGCCCGATCGCGCGAGATCACCGCACAGCACCACCAGATCGGCCGAGCCGATCATCCCGGACGCCGCGCCGATGTACTTTTTTTCACCGTGGATGTCGCCGATAACGAATAATTTCACACGCCCCTCGCATGCACATGCTACCGTCAGATGAAAAAATTTCAACCAATTAATCGCGTATTTTATTCTTGCAATTATGGCCCCGCTCCCTATACAGAGACAGAAGCATTACTCACCGAGGAGTGTCATGTATATCGACTCCCACGCACATTTCGACCTTGCCCTTGAAGAAACCAATGTGACAGAAGACGCGCTCATGGAACAGGCGGCCGCAAACGGGATACGGCGGGTCGTCCAGGTATCGATCGATACGGCAAGCGCGCGGTGGTCCCTCGGTTTCGCGAAGCGGCATGCCGCCCGGGGAGTCCTCTTCTCCATCGGCATACACCCGTCGTCGCCAGCCGGCGACGACGACCTCCGTGAAATAGGCGACCTGGCGGAACGGACCGCCCGCGGCGAAGACGCGCGCCTTCTCTTCGGCATCGGCGAATGCGGCCTCGACTTCTACCGGAAGCGCCAGGACCCCGGGACGCAGGAGCGCTCCTTCCGCTTCCAGATCGCCCTGGCCAACCGTCTCGGCCTCCCGGTCATCGTGCATTCCCGCGACGCGATGGATGAAACGCTGGCGCTCCTGAGCGAGTACCCGGGGACCGCCGGGATCATGCACTGCTTCTCCGGCGACCGCGAAGCGGCGCGGAAGGTGCTGGACCTCGGGTTCTACCTCTCCTTCGCAGGAAACGTCACCTACCGGAGCGCAACGGCGCTCCACGAATCCGCGGCTTACGTGCCGCTCGACCGCCTGCTCGTTGAGACCGACGCGCCCTTCCTGGCACCCGTTCCGCTGCGCGGGAAAAAGAACAGGTCGGAATATATCATCCACACCTACCGCTACATCGCCGGCCTCCGGGGCGAGCCGGTCGAGCGGATCGCCGGCGCGGTGTATGAAAACTTCATGGAGATAGTGAGCAATGCGGCCAAAAACCTTTAAATCCGATTTCCTGATCATCGGGAGCGGCATCGCCGGGCTGGCCTTCGCCATCAAGGCGTCCCGCATCGGGACGGTGAACATCGTCACCAAGAAAAAGGAGTCCGACTCCAACACCAACTACGCGCAGGGCGGCATCGCTTCGGTCCTCTCCCCGACCGATTCATTCGATAAGCATATCGAAGACACGATGAAGGCCGGCGCCGGGCTCGGCAACCGCAAGGCGGTCGATCTCCTGGTCCGCTCCGGCCCGGAACGGATACTGGAGCTCATAGAGTGGGGCACGCACTTCTCTGAAAAAAAACGGCCCGGCGGCGGGAACGTCCTCGACCTCGGACGCGAGGGCGGTCATTCGATGAACCGCATCGTTCATGCCCGCGACCTCACCGGGCAGGAAGTCGAGCGGGCGTTATTACAGAAGGTCTCGGAGATCCCGAACATTCAGCTCTTCGAGGACCACACCGGCGTCGACCTGCTGACCGAGCACCAGCTGCGGCTCAGAAGAAAACGGCGGCACGGCACCCACTGCTACGGCGCCTATATCCTCGATAATACCACCGGCATGGTCAATACCTTTAACGCGAAGATGACCCTGCTGGCGACGGGCGGCGTCGGCCAGGTGTACCTTCACACCACCAATCCCGATATCGCGACTGGCGACGGCATCGCCATGGCCTACCGCGCCGGGGCCCTGATCGCCGACATGGAGTTCATTCAGTTCCACCCCACCGCCCTCTACCTGCCGAAGGCGGGCGGACCCCGCTTTCTCATCAGCGAGGCAGTGCGCGGCGAGGGCGCCGTCCTCGTCAACGCCAGGGGGGAGCGCTTCATGGACCGCGTGCACCCGCTGAAAGACCTCGCGCCCAGGGACATCGTGGCGCGGACAATCGACATGGAGCTGAAAAAATCAGGGGTCAGCAACGTATACCTGGACATCACCTCGAAGAGCAAAAAATTCCTGATGCAACGCTTCCCGAACATCTACGCCAGGTGCCTGGAAGAGGGGATTGACATTTCAAAGGAGCCGATCCCGGTCGTGCCTGCCGCCCACTACCTCTGCGGCGGCGTGGTAAGCGACCTGAACGGCAAGACCTCGATCGAGAACCTCTACGTCTCGGGCGAATCGTCCTGCACCGGCGTGCACGGCGCGAACCGGCTCGCCAGCAATTCCCTGCTCGAGGGGATCGTCTTTTCCCACCAGGCCTACCTGCGGGCCGCCGGGAACCTCGGCGATTTCGACCGCGCGGGGTCCATGCCGGAGTTCCCCGACTGGAGCAAGGAGGGAACGTTCGACCTGGAGGAGTGGGTGCTGGTCCAGCACGACATCGAGGACGTGAAGCGGCTCATGTGGGACTACGTCGGCATCGTGCGCTCAGACAAGCGGCTCCAGAAGGCGCACCGGCGGATACTGATGCTGGCCGAAGACATACACGACCATTACAAGAAAAGCACCATAACCTGGCGCATCGTCGAGCTGCGCAACCTCGCGACGGTGGCAAAACTCATAATCAAGAGCGCCATGACACGGAGGGACAGCATCGGCCTGCACTTCAACGCCGACCACCCGGCGCCGGGGCGCCAGAAAGTCAACGTGGTGCTCCAGGCGGAGCACGAGCCGAAGCTCATGAGGCTGGCCGGTACGGAATGAAGCGGGGGACCGAGATACGGCCGATGCGGATCGATGACCTGAGGGACGTCTTCCTCCTCGGGCGGGACGCGCTTCCGCCCGCAGGCCGGACCGCGGACCGTGGATGGAATGAGCGCGACCTCGCCGAGCTCCTTGTCCGCGGCCTTGACGTCTCCCTCGTCGCGATATGCAAAAAGCGGGTCGCGGGCTTTCTCATAGCGTTCCCGGAAGACGCCGAAACCGGCGGGGCGGTGACCGTCCGGTGGCTCTGCGCCTCCCCCTTCCATGGCGCCGGCGTCAGGGAAGACCTCCTGAACGCCTTCAGGCAATCAATGGCGGAACGGAACTGTCCCCGGATCAGGGCGGAAGTCCCCGCCGGGGACGCGGATTTCTACGAATTTTTCAGAAAATTTGGCTTTACTGAATCAGAACATCTGATAATGATGGAAAACTTTCCGCTGAAAAAGGAGGGGTGACCGCCGGCCCGCCCCTGATGCGGCAGAGTAAGTGAAGGCCCGGGAGTAACACTATGAAATTAAAACTGGTACAGCACAACAGCCCCGAAAACCTTGTTTCACGGACCGGCAGCGCCATTCCCCCGTCAGGCATACGTGAATTCTTCGACATTGTCTATTCGACGCCGGACTGCATATCCCTGGGCGTCGGCGAGCCCGACTTCACCACGCCCTGGCGGATTGCCGACAGCGGCATATACGCGATCAAGGACGGCAACACCCACTACACCCCGAACCGCGGCCTCCCCGAGCTGCGCGACCTGATCGTCCGCTACCTCGCGGCAGATTACGATGTCACCTTCGACCCCGACTCGGAGCTGATCGTCACGCTGGGCGTGAGCCAGGGCCTCGACCTTGCGCTGCGGAGCATCATCAATCCCGGCGACGAGGTGATCATCTTCGAGCCCTGCTATGTATCGTACACGGCAAACGTGACACTTCTCCACGGGACGCCGGTCATAGTCCCCACCTACCAGAAGGACCGGTTCAAGATCGACATCGATCTCCTGAAAAAGGCGATCACGCCCAGGACAAAGGCGATAATCCTGAGCTACCCGTCAAACCCGACAGGCGCGACGATCGACAGGGACACGCTGGAAAGGATCGCCGAGCTGGCGATGCGGCACAACTTCATCGTCATCAGCGACGAGATATACTGCTCACTCACGTACGAGGGGCGCCATTTTTCCATCGCGGCGATCCCCGAAATGAAATCGCGCACCATCTACCTGAACGGCTTCTCCAAGTCCCACGCCATGACCGGCTGGCGCCTCGGGTACGTGGCCGGCCCGAAATTCATCACCGACATCATGATGAAGATCCACCAGTACACCGCCCTGTGCGCCTCCTCCATGGCCCAGTACGCGGCGATCGAGGCCCTCACCAGGGGAGCGAAGGACGTCCTCCAGATGAAAAACGAGTACATCAGGCGGAGGAACTTCATCTCGAGCAGGTTCAACGAGATCGGGCCTGCCGTGCCTTCTCCCCGAAGGCGCCTTCTACGTGTTCCCGGACATATCGTCCACCGGGCTGACCGGCAGGGAATTCGCCCTGGGCCTCCTCCAGAAAGAAAAAGTCGCGGTGGTGCCGGGGAGGGCGTTCGGTGAATGCGGTGAATACAATATCCGCTGCTCCTACGCTACCTCGATGGACAACATCAGGGAATCGATGCTGCGGATCGACCGGTACGTGAAGCAGTTGTAGAAGCGTTCCATGATACTCCTGATCGACGGGTTCAACCTCATGTACAAGTTTCCCGACCTCGAGGGGCTGATGCTCACCGGCAGGCTCGATGACGCGCGCGCCGGCCTGCTCGACCGGCTCAAGGAGTTCCAGAAGCTGAAAAAATCGAAAATCCGGGTCGTGTTTGACGGAAGGAAGGGGCCGGCGAAAACCGTCCGCAGCGAGCGGGTCGGCACCATCGACGTCTATTATTCGATTGATTACTCCGCGGACTTCCTCATAAAGGAATTCATCAAGAAGGACCTGAACCCGAAGATGTCCACCGTGGTCACCTCGGACAAGGACATCCTCTTTTATGTCAACCGCTTCAGCGCGAAAACCATGACGAGCGAAAAATTCGCCGAATTCGTCACCAGAACGATCGAGGACGAGCAGAAGGAAAAGGCCCCGGAAGAAAAAGAGGATAACCCCGCAGTGTCGGATGAAGAGGTCTCTTTCTGGGAGCGCATCTTCACTTCGAAAAAAAAGCAGAAGTAGCGTCGTTACTTTTCAAGCCGCGCATCAAAAAATTCCAGCACTTCGGGCACCAGGCCGCCCCAGTACCGCCAGTCATGGCCGGCGCCCGCGCTTTTGGCTTCCTCCACGGTCAGCTCGTAGCCCCCGCCGTCTTCAGCGAGCGTTTTCAGGCAGTCGGCGAGCAGCGTTGTCTGCGACGGCGGCACCACCCTGTCGCGGCCGCCGTGCCCGAGATAGACGGGGGTCTTTTTCAGGGCAGCGGCCCTCTTCAGCACGTTCGCCTCGTCCTCCCAGCGCTCGCGGTGCTCCTCGTACGCCCCGAACACCAGGGTGAGGATCCTGTCGTTCTTCATTGACGAGGCATCGTAGTCGCCCGACAGGCCCGCCGCCGCACCGAAGAGCCTCGGGTGCCGCGCCGCCAGCATGAGCGCGCCCCTGCCGCCCGTAGAGATGCCGAAGATCCCGGTCCTCTCCCGGTCCCCTGCCAGCCCGTAATTCTTTCTGAGGAACCTGATCAGGATATCCGCAATAAACTCGCCGCCCGGCACAGGCGCCCAGCGGTTCACGCTCTCGGGATAATACTTCGATTCATACAGGGTGGTGGTCATGGCCGGGCACACGAGGACCAGGCCGTAGCGGTCGGCGTATTCCGCGATCGGGGTGCGCGTCTCCCAGTCCGCCGGGGCCTGCCGGTAGCCGTGAAGCACGATCAGGGTCCTCGCCCCGTTGCCGCCGGCATACCCCTTCGGGAAATAGATCTGCACCGTGGCCTGGTACCCGACGCCGTCGGCTTCATAGCCGACCTTCACGTCCCTGAGCCACGCGCCCGGCGCGATGTCGTCGGCCCTGTTTCCCCCGCCCATGGCAGGGGAGATGCAGGAGAGGAAAAGTAGTAAAAAGAAAAGAGCGCTGCGCGGCACGGTCATGAAACGTCCGTGCGGTTTCTTACAACTGCCCATAGAAGCACCTCACCTCAGCGCTGTTGGCGGCCATGATACAGTACCCGCAATTTATGCACTCGGACTTCGCGTGCTGTTCGGTCTTCAGCCTGTTCACGATGTCCGGCTCGATGATGAACGGCCGGCCCATAGACACGTAATCCGCCGATCCCGACTCCAGTATCGTGTTGATGTCGTCCATGTTCCTGATTCCGCCGACGACGATGACCGGTATCGTTGTCCCTGCTGCGATCTTCCCCGCAGCGCAAACGTTGTAGTTTATCAGTGGCTCAAACCTCGGTGCCACGAGGGGCGCAACCGCGGGAAAAACGGCCCTGACCGGAGACGGGAGCCTCCTGTATTTTGAAAATTCGATTATCGCGTCCACCGGCACCACCGGCACCCGGACGGTGCTGAACCCGTCGTCCATCACGCCGCAGGAGACCTCGATTCCGGCGCATCCCTCGTTTTCAAGAAGGCGGGCGATACGCACCGCTTCATCAACCCGCATCCCGTTTCTCCGGTTGTCGTACGCGTTGATCTTGATGAGTAGCGGGTAGTCCCCCACCTTCTTCCGGGCGCGTTGAAATATCTCCCTTATGACCCGGAACCGGTTTTCTGTCGAGCCTCCCCACGTATCACCGCGGGTGTTGCGCGCCGGTGAAAGGAATTCCGAAAGGGCATAGCCATGGGCTCCGTGGAGCTGGACACCGTCGAACCCGAGCCGCTTCGATATCTCGATGGCCTTCACGAACATTCCGATGAATTCCTCGATCTGCGTCTCGCTCACCTCATCAACGAAAAAATTGCCGGGCCTGTCAAGGCTGTGCTGCCGGCCCTCGTGGGATATCTGTTGGATCACCGGCACATTGAACGAGTGTATGATGTCAGGGACCTTTTTATAGGCCGTGAAGTGCTCTTCCTTATAGCGAAAATCATTAATCATCATGCCGGTGTCTATCATCCCCGTAATGATCGCCCCGGCTCCGCCCCTTGCAATGTCCGCGTAATGGCTGAGCAGGTTCTTTTTCGGCCGACCTTCGGCATCAACTCTGTTCATGGTAACCGCGGAGCGGATGATCCTGTTCTTCAGCCTGATGGGACCGATCGATGTAGCCTCGAACGCCTTTTTCCCTGATGATTGTTTTTTTCCGCCCGGCTTTGACAGGCAATCGGACCCGGTCACGACCGGCCCGCACCCCGACAGGCCGGAAACCGCGGCCGGTCCAAGCACCGCAGCTGCCGAGATTCCGATGAAGCCCCTGCGCGTCATTCTGCCCGTATCCATATTCACCTCGAATTTATTAATCAGTCTTTTATTGTTTGAAGCATGATTTTCATCACCCGTTGCCGTTACACTATCAGGTCATTCTGCCCCGTGTCCTCCACCCCGCTTACAAGGGTACCGATATCTCAGTCCCGTGCAATCATTTTTTAACGTCCGGTTGTATCATACCTGCGCTTAATCATGCATTCATACTATTTTGGCATGGCGTTATCCCGGCATGTAGTCGGCATGGAGGGCATGCCTTTTTGCGACGTGTGTCGCGGCATGCATGTAGGCATTCTGCCAACGAACGCCGCTTCCCCCGAGTCATATATGACCGCCCTCCTTGAAGCTGTAGTAGGACGCGTTCGTGATGATGACATGGTCGAGGACCGGGATCCCCACTATTTTGCCCGCCTCGACCAGACGGCCCGTGGTGCTGATGTCTTCCCTCGACGGGCTCGCCTCTCCGGTGGGATGGTTGTGGGCAATAATGACCGCGGCGCCGCTCTCCCGTATGGCGTCCCTGAACACCTCGCGGGGGTGGACGATGGCCTCGGACACCGTGCCCGCCGATACCATGGAATTTTTTATGAGACGGTTCTTGTTGTTCAGGATAAGCACGCGGAATTCCTCGCGCTGCAGGCCCGCCATGCGCGGCAGGAGGAGTTCCCACACCGCGCCCGGTGAATCAAGGTGGAGCGGGTCCGGCGGCCTGGTGATTACGCGCCGCCCCAGCTCGAAGGCGGTGTGGATCCTCACCGCCTTGGTGAGGCCGATGCCCCGGCTCTGTGCCAGCTCCCGTATGCCGGCGGCGGCGAGGCCGTTCAGCCCGCCGAAGCGCATCAGCATTCCCAGCGACAGGGAGGACACATCGCCCGCCCTGGTGCCGGTTCCCACGATAACGGCAAGGAGGTCCTGGTCCGACAGGGAGCGTACATCCTCGCCGGCAAGGCACCGCTGCACCGGGAGCTGGTATGGTGTGAGATGTTGAGCGTTCATATGACCGTCCTGGCCTGGTAGTGCGCGTCGGCCGCCGGGCATGCCGCGTGCCGCGCTACCGGATATACGAACGGGAAAGGGAAAAAATAAAAAATATGTTTGAATTAATATCGTTCCGGAATATTTATTAGCAGACCGCTCTATAGTATTAATATGAATTATCGCCCATTGACCATCATCGCGATGCTTATCATCGCGCTCTGTTCTTCCGCGCCGCCGCAGGCGGCCGGCGGGCCTGCCCGTTCCCCTGAAGAGGACTATTACCGGCACCGGAAGAGGGGGGACTTCGCTGGGGCCATCGAATCCCTGCGCGCATGGAGCGCCGGGCTGGACGACCCCGCCGTTATCACTGCCAACCTGTTCAGGCTGGGGGAGCTCCTTGCCTACCCGGAGCTGTACGGCAGGGCGATGCGGGCGCTCGACAGCATGGGCCCGGCGGCGCGCGACCCGTTTGCGCGAGACCTGGCGGACCTTCTCCGGGCGCGACTCCTTCTTGCGGACGGGGACACCCGCGGTGCCGAAGCCATCCTGGCGTCGCTGTCGTTCCTTGATTTTCAGGCGCTCGGCCCGCTCGGCAGAGAGGAAGCGCGGGAGGCGGAGGCCGCCCTGTTCCCGGTGGCCGGTTCAGACCCCGGGGTGCCCCGCGGCAGGAGCGCTGCCGGGACCGGCTGGCACCCGGTTTCTCCCGACCGCTGCGGCGTCATTGACTTCAACGACCTCTACCCCCTGTCAGGCAGCGCGCTCTTCTACCTGCGCCGCTCGTTCCAGGCACCACGCACGGGCGAGTACACTATTCTTCTCGGCACAAGCGGGTTCACCGATCTGTGGCTGGACGGGGCCAGGATATTTTCCGACCCGGCAGGGCATGAATTCAGCCACGGCCAGTACTGTATACGGGTATCGCTGCCGCAGGGCACGCACCGGCTCATGGTCAGGGCAGGGGGCGCCGGGAAGGGGGTCCGCTGTTCAGTGAGGATCATGGCCGCTGACGGGACGAGGATCGCTGCGGGGGACATGACCGGCGCGGGCGGCGATAACGCCGGCGCAGGCACACTCATCGCGGCGGATTATTTCCCCGCGCTTGCGGGGCTCACGGGAAAAAGCGCGCCTGACGACCGTTACCTGGCAGGCTACCTGTTTCATGCAGCGGGATTCCGTGGCGCGGGGGGCCGGGCGGGCGGGTATCTCTCCTCCGTGCCGGACGGGCACCCCCGCCGCTCACCGGCGCTTTTCTATCTGGCCATGGCAACGGACGACGCGATGTCGCGGGACATGCTCCTCCGGCATTCCCTGCAGTCCGATCCCGGCAACCTGGAAACCATGCGCGAGCTGGCGTTATTGAAAATACGGCGCGGCTTTGTCTACGAGGCGGCTCCCCTGGCTGAGGAGCTCAGGAAAGCCGCCCCGGCCTCGCCCTGGCACGGGGAATTGACGGCCCGCGTCTTCGCCTCGACAGGCCCCGCTGCCGAGGCACTGCGCCGCGCGGACGACCTCGAGGCGACCCCCTATGCCTCTGCCGGACTCCGGTTCGGCGCGTCGATATATCTTTCGGAGGGTGATTATTTTCATGCGCGGGAGCGCCTGGACCGCCTCGTCCGGCTTGACCGCTTCGACAGGGAAAGCTACCTCTCGCTGCTGGAGTGCCATAAAAAAACCGGCGACCGTGGAGCCGCTGAAGCACTCCTTTTGAAGCTGCTCCACCTCTACCCGAACTGGATTGATCTGAAGCTGCGGTGTGCCCGCGTCGTGGAAGCCGGGCGAGGCCCGGGCGCGTCGCTTCCCGGCCTCACCGCCGCGCTGAAAACCGCGCCCCGCAACCGGGAGGTCCTTCGTGCGCTCGGCACGGCGTACCATGCAATGGGGAACAGGGGCCTGGCGCTCTATTACCTCGACCGCGCGCAGGACCTCGACCCCGGCGACCGGGCGCTCAGGGACTACCGTGGCTTCATCCGGGGCGGAAGCGGCCCGTCCCGGCGGAAGGGCGCTCAGTAGAGGCGCTTGAATTCGGCCAGGAACTCCTGCGCGATCTCCCGGCTGCCGATGATGAGGATGTTCTCGTCGTTGGACCGGCTCGCGTTCTTCGAGAAATTGTACGATCCCATGATCACCAGCTCACCGTCGATGACGATCACCTTGTGGTGCATCAGGCCGCGGCCGCGGTCCACCCTGACAGGGAGCCCTTCCACCTTCATCTTCGTGTACTGGGAATGGCCCGTCCTCGAGCCCTTGCGCTCGAACAGCCCCCGCACCGTCACCCCTTCCTTGTGCTTCCGTATCATCATCTCGCCGATGCCGGCGCTGGTAAAGGAAAAGGCCATGAAGTGTATCGATGATTTCGCGTTCTGCAGGCGCTTCAGAATGATGCGCTCCACGTCGTCATCCGGGGAAAAATAGGCGTTGATGTCCGTGTCCTCGATCCTGACATGGTAGCGTTTTTTCAGGTCGGCGAAGGGGCCCCGCTCGCCCCGGTTCCCGAATATCTCCCCGTCAAACATCTCGCAAAACTCATCCTCGTAGATCCCGGCAAGCTCATCTGAGCGGATGACGATCGCGTTATTGTTGTTTTTCACGGCATCGTTCCGGCTCGGGTTGTAGGAACCGGTCCATACCAGGCCACCGTCGATGACCGCGAACTTGTTGTGCATGAGGCCGCTCCGGCGGCCGCCGCGCAGCGCCACCCCGATGCCGGCCGTTTCATACCGCTCCAGGAGTTTCTTCCTTTCCTCCGAGGACTTCATCCGCCGGTCGGCGACGAGCTTCACCTCCACCCCGCGCTTCCGCGCACCGATGAGCGCCTCCGCGACCGGCCGGGACGAGACCTCGTAAAACGCGCCATGGATGTACCGCTGCGCGTTGCCGATCACCGCGACCAGGCCCGCCTCGGGCCCCGTCCTCCCGGAACGAAAGGACGACCCGCCCGGGGCGGTGAAATGGAGCTTCCACCACCCGGCGCCTTCAAGGTCAGGCGCGGCCGCCGCGAGAAGGATGAGTATCGTGATTGTAATGGAACGCATTGCCGCCTGTTCCTCCTGCAGTGTATAACGATCATGGCGGGGGACCCGTTAAAACAAAAAAGCCGGGAGGTACCGGCCGCTAAGAAAAGAGAGCTGCGGGTTCCGCGCTCCTCAGATGACCTTGATCCCGGATTTGAGCTCTTCCAGCTTGTCGTAAAGGATGTTCTCGTACACGGTATAGAGCTTCTGCGCCTCCGCGCCGGGAAACATCGCCTTCACCTTGGAGACGAGCGTCCTGAACGGCGTCAGCTTCTTGAGGTCCGTGGTTGAGTCGATCATCAGCTTTATGAGGGTCTCGTCCTTCTGCAGCAGGCTGTGATAAAACTTGAAGGAGTTGACCAGGTCGAGGAGCACCGGGATGTTCTTCTGCTGCGCCGGGTCCCCCTCGGCGCTGTCGAGCGCTTCCCGGAGGAAGCTCATGATGTATTCCGTGTCCGGGGCCGTGATCTCGAAATCGAGCAGGAGCTGGTTGATCTTTGAAAGGTCCATGGTGCGCAGGTGTATCCTGGTCAGGAAGACCGGGTTCCCCGACATCATATTGAGGTTCATCACCCGGTCCGTGTCCGGTATCTGGAGGCGCTCCGCCAGAAAGTGGTTGTTCGCCAGCTCGATGTAGATGATCTCGTTTACCTTGTAGCGGTTTTTGATGATGATCACGTCGTTGGGGGTGATCGCGTCATCCACCACGACGTAGTCGGGCTGGACGCCGGCGTCAATATCCCGCACCATCTGCGCAACGTCCTTGACGATCATCATCCGCGCCGGGATCGCGTCCATCTCCTTGTCCGTCGCGAGAAAGAAATACTTCGTCTTCCTGTCGCGGAGGTCGCGGTAAGGCACCAGGATGGACCCGTCCCGTATCTTTAATAATATATAATTGCGCTCGTAGTCACGCTTGATGTCGAACGTTGTCCCGATGAACACCACCACCGGCACAGTGTGCAGGAGGCTTCGCCCCTCGCTGTCGGCATAGATCGACTTGCCGCGCCGGTCAAACGCGAGAAACTGCCACTTGTCGAAGAAGATTTTCAGGAGATATCCCTTCGGGGTTTTTTCCTCGATAAAATTCATCGCTCGGGGGACCCTCTCGTCACAGGATGCCGGGAACGGCGGTGAGGGTGTCAGCCCCTCGCCACCACCGCCCGCTTACGGTAGCGCTCAAGCTCTTCCTTGAATATATCAGCGATGCCGGTGATGTCCTTGAACTGCTTCACCATGAACATCGTCTTCACCATCTGCTTTATCTTCGTATCATCCATAAGGTCCGCCATCTGCTTCTGGCTGGCGGTGAACACCTCGTCAGTCTCGCGGAATGTTGACCGTATGATCTCCTCCACACTCTTCGTCAGCTTGTTGAACGGGGTGCCCGTCCGGTGGTGCGTGTTCTTCATGATCAGGGCGACGAGCGTGATGACCTTCCTCTTCCGGTCCGCGTCGCGGTCCGTCAGCATCTTCTCGAACGCGGAGATGATCGTCTCATTTTTTTCCTTGATGGCGTCCATCAGCTCGAACCGCTCGTCCTCGGGGAGCTTGTTGAACGACGGCGCGTGGTGCGGGTAAAACGCCTTGAGGTATTGCGGAGAGAGCATGATCTTTCCCGAGAGCGATTCGTTCAGGGTGCCCCCCTGCACGTACGCCCTCAGGTCATCGATAGAGATATCGAAGACCGAGCCGGCCGTGCCGATGAACGAGGGCGGCTCAAGGCCGCCCAGGAGCAGCTCGATGCTGCGGTTTTCACTTTTCTCCGCCCCGAAAAAATAATCGCACAGGATCCTCATGAACTGGCCCCTTGCGTCCCCCGCCAGCTCGGGGTCCTCCATCATCTTCAGGGAAAAATCAACGAGGTTGTTGAAACTTTCGACCGACTTTGTCATTATTGCCACCCGTGCATGATGTATGCGCACCCCGGATAATAGTACCGGCTCCGGTCAATTAAATCAAGTAAAATTACGCCCTGGCACGCACATCGACGTCCGTCCCGTCGAATCGGCCCGCGGCGAAGTAGCGGTACCCGATCCCCGCCACCATTGCCGCGTTATCGGTGCAGAGGCCGGGCGACGGGACGAGTATCTCCTCGCCCTCCTGCCTGCCGTCCGCCAGGATCTCGCGGAGCCGCCCGTTGGAAGCGACGCCCCCCGCCACCACGATCGTGCGGATGCCCCGGGAGCGGGCCGCGGCAAAGGCCCGCCGGGCGAGTATCTCCAGGACCCGCTCCTGGAAGCTGTACACCACGTCGGCCTGGTCCGCGCCGGGATTGGCGGCGAGGTGGTTCACCACCGCGGTTTTGATACCGCTGTAGGAGAAGCGCGTGTCCCCCGGCTCCGTGAGGATTTTCGGGAACAGGACCGGCCTCCGCTGCGAGGTGCGGGCGAGCCGCTCGATCACCGGGCCGCCCGGGTATCCCAGGTCCATGTACTTCGCGATCTTGTCGTAGGCCTCGCCCGCGGCGTCGTCCACGGTGCGCCCGATCACTTCCATGTCGCCCGTGCCGCCGACCAGGTAGAGCGCGGTGTTGCCCCCTGAGACCAGGAGGCCGATATAGGGGAACGCGGGCTCGCGGCCCTCCAGGAACGGCGCGTACAGGTGCGCCTCCAGGTGGTTCACCGCGACGAGGGGGATCTTCAGCGCGTACGAGATGACCTTGGCGGACTGGAGCGCGATGAGGAGCGATCCCACCAGACCGGGCCGGCTCGTGGCGGCGACATAGTCAAGGTCGGCGAAGGTCTTCCCGGCCCCGCGGAGGGCCCGCTCGATCAGGATATTGATGGTCTCCAGGTGCGCCCGGGACGCTATCTCCGGCACCACGCCGTAATATTCCCGGTGGAGGTCGATCTGGCTTGATATGATATTGGAGAGCACGGTCCTGCCGTTTTCAACCACCGCGGCGGCGGTTTCATCGCAGGAGCTCTCAAGGCCGAGTCCAATAGTCATGCGCTACTCCATAGTGTTGCGTCATCGGGAGCGCGGCGAAGCGATCGGTCAACTGATACTGCCGGCAACCCCTGAAGGGCGCCATCCCTCTCTTCAGGAAACAGGCAGAATCGCCAGGCAGCGTGCTTCGTCGCGTTGCTTCCCGCAATGGCAGGTGTTATCCAGGGAAGAATCTCACTTGCTTGAAGAAATGTGCCTGACCGCCTCTGTGAGCTGCCGGTCGAACTCAAGGTCATAGAGGGGCTTTTTCTTGAACCGGTAGATCCAGTCCTTCAGGACGTAATCCGCGGTCTTCGGGTCAAGCTCCACGCCGTTTTTCGACAGGTGCCGGCGGAAGGCCTCTTTCGTTTCCGGCGTGTACGCGGCGTCTTTTTTGACGAACTGGTCGAGAAGCTTTTTGTCGCGGACGCTCTTCAGGTTCTTCATGTCCTTCTCCGACAGCTTTTCGAGGAGCACGTCGTAGTCGGGTTTTATCCCCTTCTTATGTATCAGCTCGCCCGAGGGCGTGTAGTACTTGGCCACGGTGATGGCCACGCCGATGTCGTCATCGAGGTTGAATGATTTCTGCACCGACCCCTTGCCGAAGGTCTTCGCGCCCAGGAGCTTGCCCCTGCCGTTGTCCCGGACCGCGCCGGCGAGGATCTCCGACGCGGACGCGGAGCCGTTGTTCACCAGCATGATCAGCGCGCCCCGGTAGAGCGGCTCGGCCTGCGATTTGAAGAACTGCACCCTGCCGCTCCCCTCCTTGCCGCGGGTCGACACGATCGTCTTGCCCCGCTCCAGCAGCAGCTCGGATATCTCGATGGAGGAGTTGAGCAGGCCGCCCGGGTTGTTGCGGACGTCGATCACGATCTTTGAAACGCCCTTCTGGTTGAAGTGCTTCAGGGCCCTGGTCACGTCCCTGGTGGTGTCCGACCCGAAGTTCTTGATTTTTAAATACCCGATCTTCGTGTCCTGCATGACCTCGTATTCCACGCTCGTGATCTTCACCGGCGCCCGTTCCAGCTCGAAATCGAGCGGCTCCTCGTATCCCTCGCGGGAGACCTGGAGCTTCACCGTGCTCCGGGGGAGCCCCCGGATCAGGTTTCACGATCTTGTCGAGCTTCATGCCCTTTATGGATTTCCCGTCAATAGTGGTGATGATGTCCCCGGAGATGATCCCCGCCTTCATCGCGGGGGAGTCCTCTATCGGCGTCACCACGACCACCTTGCCGTTCTGGACGGTGATCTCGATGCCGACGCCCTGGAACTTGCCGGTGGTCATCTCCTTGAGCTCCTCGAACGCCTTCTCGTCAAGGAAGCGCGAGAAGGGATCATTCAGGGAATTGATCATCCCCCTGATCGCGCCGTAGAACATCTCCCTGGGGGAGGCCTCGTCAACATACTCGGTGAGGATGAGCTGGTAGACCCGGTGGAAATAGTCGAGGTACTTATGAGCCGGCTCGGTGGCTGATGACAGGAACGATACGTTGATGCCGATGAACAGCCCGGTCAGGAAGGTCAGTATCAGCAGGTGGGCCTGCCGCTCTTTCAGTTTTTTAAACATCGCGCGCTCCGGTGGTCTGATAAATAGGGTAGGTATACAGGGATTGTGTAATCTGTAAAGTAAAAAAGTTACGCCGCCGGACATCGTGTCCGGCGACGGTATGACCTGGAATCCTGGCCGCTTTTAAAGCCCGCTGAGCGCGGGGTACCCGTTGTTCACGCCGCTGTTGATCAACCAGACAGGGGTCGTTATGAAGTCCCACCCGGTATAGGTGCCCTGGAGCAGCATCTCCGCCGTTGTTTTCGGTTCTCCCTTGCCCGTGTCGCTCTGCCCGGTTGTCTGGGTGTCGTAGTAGCAGCTGGTGACCGTGACCGTGCTGGCGGCATCATTCAGGCCGACCAGCCCCCCGGCGTTCGTCGCGGCAGTCACCAGGCCCGTGGCATAGCAGTTGGTCAGCGCCACCACGTCCCAGTTGCAGCCCACCAGACCCCCGAAGGTTAAACCGGTGCCGACAGTAACGGGGGAGACCGGTCCCCGTGCATAGCTGTCCGTCACCGATGTGCCGTCGGTGTTCACTCCTATCAGTCCGCCAGCATTCACTGTGGCTGTTACGCTTGCAGTGGAATAACACCCGCTCACTGTTTCAAAATTTTGGGCTATCAGTCCGCCCACCACATTGTTCCCGGTCACGCTCCCGGCTGAATATGAAAGCTGAATGCTACCGCCATTGTTTGCCGCCAGGCCGCCTACGTAGCCTGCGCCTTCTACCGTACCGGAGAAATAACTGTGTGAAACCGTGGCGTTGTTTGACCCCACCAGCCCGGCGGTGTAGTCCGCGGAGCTGGAAACGTTTCCTTCGACATAACACAGGTTTATAGTAGCGGGTGGGTCATTAACTCCCACCAGTCCGCCGACGGTGCTGGTAACGCTCACGACGATGCCGGTGGAACGGCAGTTCTCCAATGAGCCGCAATTCCAACCCACCAGTCCGCCGGTTACCCATGAATTGGCCGTAGTGTTGACCGTTCCCGTTTCATAGTAGCAGTAGTTCAGGGTGCCGGTTTCGACGAAACCCACAAGACCGCCTATGTACTGGGCAGAAGAGGTGACATTGCCCGACGTGTGACAGCCCCACAGGGAACCGCTGACATGATACCCGATGAGGCCGCCGGTGTAAGAGAGCGGCGTTCCGGTCACCGTCACGCTGCCCGTGGCATACGCGCCGGTCAGCCCGCCCGTGTTGCTGCCTATGAGCCCGCCGAAATACGAGCCGGTGCCTGTAACATTGCCGGAGGCATAGCAGGAGGATATGGAATATGAAGCACCGTTGTTGCTGCTCCCGATAAGACCGCCGTAATAGGAGTAGCCGCCGGTGGACGTCACGTTGCCCTGCGCGTAGCAATTCGTAAGAGACGCATTGACATTGACGCCGAGAAAGCCGCCCGTGTTATTGCCGGCGCCGGTCACCGCCTGATTGGCCATGCAATTGGTCAGCGGTGATACATTGCGGCCGGCAAAACCGCCGGTAGAGGATTGCCCCGATACAGTTCCGCCCGCGGCCGCGCAATTGGTCCTGGTGCCGCTCCCATCACTGAAACCCGCGAACCCGCCGGTGTATACATTGCCGGTCACCGAACCGATGAATGAGCAGGTGGTCATCGTTCCATTTACGTTGATCATGCCGGCAAATCCGCCGGTGTAACTCGAAGCGCCGGTTACAGCGGCTGACGCGGTGACCTGGCACTGCGATGCAGTCCCCTGAAAAATGCCCGCCACGGCGCCCACATAACCGTTCCCTGAGACGCCGGTAGTGCTGAGAGTGAGCCTTTTTAACGATCCCGTGCCGGAGACGAATCCGAAAAGCCCCACGAAGTACTCCATCGGCCTGGAAATTTTCAGGTTGCTGATGGTATTGCCGTTGCCGTCGAAAGAGCCGGAATACGGGGTCCCGTCCCACGTATCATCGCCCACGCTGGTGTCCGCGCCGATAGGCTGCCAGCCGCTGCCGCCCGCGTAGCTTGACAAGTCAATGTTGGCCATGAGGATGTAATTGTACGAAAGATTGTTCCGCGCGTCGTTCAGCTCCGCCGGCGTGTAGATGAAATCATAATTTTCAACGGTCGCGTCCACCGACGTGGTAATGTAGAACCTGATGCCGGGGGAGACGTTGTCGTCCGCATCGTGCACGATGAGCGTAAAATAGTACTCGGTGTTTGCCGCCAGGCCGACCGTTGCGGTAAAGGTCGTGGCATCGGCTGCCGTGGTTGACCCGTACGAATCCCACAGTACCTCGACGCGGTTGCCCGCGCCAAGGCCCGTCCAGTTCAGGGTTATGCTGCCATTGTCAGCCGTCGCCGTGGTCATGGTCACGTCGCCCGGGACGGCATCGGTTGTGGCCTGTACCGTCGTGTACACCGCCTCGTTCCCTGCCGCGTCCTTCACCATGATATTGAAGAAATACGTGGTTTCCGGGGCCAGGCCGGTCACGGTGTAGGTGCCAATGTTAAAGGTATAGTCCTCCACTATCTCAACCGTGCCGAGACCGATATTGGTCGCTATCTCGGATCGGATCTATCCATGGTGTCGGCAGAATCGGATTGCAGCACCCGGTATTGGAGCCGCCCCTGCCTGGTCACATCATCCAGCGCCAGGAACCAGGTAAGGGAGACCGACCGCGAATAGGCATGTGCTGTTATGGCGCCGCCGTCGTCGCCGCCGGGCGTCGGATCGACCGCATTCACCAGGTAGCCTGTTGTAAAGGTCCATGTATAATCTGCCGCGAGGGCGTTGCCCGCCGTATCAAGGGCGGCCATGGAGACCGTCACGGTGTAATCCATGATCTCGTAAAAATCAATTGTCGGATTGAACGTGGCTATTTTATTGGCATAGGTCACTGTGCCGTCCACGTTGCCATATGCATTGGTCACCGTTATGGCGCTGATGACCGAGGTCTCGTCCATGTCTTCGCTGAACTCTACGGCTATGTTGTCGTTTATGGGAACATCGGTTTCCCCGGTGTCAGGATAGGTAGTGGCAATGGTCGGGGGCGTTGTGTCGTTGCCAGCAATGGGAAAAATCGGGGTTTTCCCGCCGCTCTTCTTGCAGGCAGTTAAGCCCGAAACAGAGGCAATGCATAATGCGAGACCCAGGAACAATGCCGTCTTTTTCAGCGATGTCATATCAGCTCCTTCTTTACATGAGTTATTTATAGATTTTTGTAATACAAATTTGAGCCCTCTGTCCAGCGCTTTTTGTTTTAATATTGGGCCTCATTTAAGAGGGGCAGGTTCTGGTAAATCGCTTTGTGCCCCATGAGCCAGTACCGGAGAAGGCGCAATTTTTGAATAATTATTTAATCCCGAGTTCTTTCTTCAGATTCTCATGTTTAATCCACTTTTTATTTTCTTCTTTGACTTTTAAAGCGGAGTAGTAGTCTTTTTTGTCTTCTTCGATTTCTTTCAATCGTTTATATTCCTTGTAATCGAGTATGACCGCTATTGTTTTATCGTCTTTTTTAATATATTGGGTTTTAATCATTGTAGGCCCCCTGGCGCTGTTTAATTTCGTATATGTGCATGATCCTGTTATTGTCGTCAAATAGTATCCGATAATTCCCGACGCGAAGCCGTTTAAAAATCCCCAGGCGTCCTTTCAATAACTTAACATCATGACTTTTTGCGGGATTATTGGCATATAGTTCGATTCCATGAATTATCAGCTGTGCGCTCTGCTTGTCACCTTTTGCTATTTTTTTAAGCTGTTTTGCCGCTTTGGATGAATACAATATTTCCATTTTTATTATTTATTTCATTCTTATAAGGATGTCAATAAATTAAATTTATGCTCTTTCTCCAGCGCTTTTTGTTTTATAAAGAAACTTCTCTGAAAGGGAGCGGCTTTACAAAAAAGCTTTGTATCCCATGGGCCTGTACCGGAGAGGGCATAATTTCTTGGATTATAATGATAACACTGCATACAGAAGCGACATCTTTGTTGAAATTAATCAGCGAACAGGCCGCCATCATCGACGAGGCCACGCGGGATATAGCAACGGGGACGGCCGAGCAGATGAACTCCATGAACCAGTCGCTTAAAACAATTGAGCGCCTCTCGGAGATGGCATCGGAAGTGGCGCAGGTGAACGAGAAGATCATCGAAATGACGAAAACGATAATAGAGAAATCGGAAGAGCTTTCAAGGGTAGTGAACGCATACGCGTGAATGTATTTCAGTAAACCTGTAAAGCAGAACCCATTCGCCCATCGTCCCCGCCCCGGTGTGCTTCAATGGATGCGTTGAGGAATACGCGATTCATCTTGCCGGGCATGATGCTCATCTATCCCCGTTTTGGGCTTTTCTCACCTGATGCAGACATAGTCCCCAGGAAGGCCGCTTTTTGAAAACACGATCTGCCAGAGGTCAATTATCTGCGCCCTGAAGGCAGCCGCGCAACTGAGGAAATAGTAGTTCCACAGGCGGTAAAACCGTTCGTCATAGGCGCTTTTAATGCGGTCCCAATTTTTTATGAAATTGTCATGCCAGGCCAGGAGGGTGCGGTCGTAGTGCGGTCCCATACAATGCCAGTCACCGATGCTGAAATGTCCTTCGGCGGCCGCGGTAATCTGCTTTGCCGAAGGGATAAGCCCGTTGGGAAAGATATATTTGTTGACCCAGGGGTCCCCCCTCCTGGTTGAAACATTCTTCCCGATGGTCTGCAGCAGGAACAGGCCCTGTTCTTTGAGCGAATTGAACGCCATCTCCATGAGCTTCCGGTGGTTTTTATAACCGACATGCTCGATCATGCCGCACACCAGCACCTTGTCAAAGCTGCCCTTGAAATCACGGTAGTCCGATTTGACGATTGCCACCGGCAGGTCCTTGCAGAACTCGCGGGCGTATTGCAGCTGCTCGTCGGATATGGTAATCCCCGTTACGCTGCACCCGTATCGTTCGGCCGCGAACCTCGAAAAGCCGCCCCAGCCGCATCCAATGTCCAGAACGGAATCCTCTGGGGAGAGCATGAGTTTCCGGCAGATGAGGTCAAGCTTCTGCTCCTGCGCCCTGTCGAGGTCGCCGGTATCCTTGAAATAACCGCAGGTGTACTGGTTGTAGGGGTCAAGGAACGACAGGTAGAGGTTCACGTCGAGGTCGTAATGCCTGTCGACCACCCATCGCGACCGCACCCTGTTCTGCATGTTAAGGAATATCGATTCCAGCACCGCGATGATGGACAGGGGATTGACCTTTTCATCCAGACGGGCGCGGAACAACCGGTGGAAAAACTGGTCCAGGGCCTCGCAGTCCCACCATCCATCACTGTAGGCTTCCCCCAGGGCCAGCGAGCCGCCCTTGAAAACCCTGTGGAACAGGGCATCGTTGTGTACCCGGATATCCCAGGGCCTGCCCCCGCCGATCTGAATATCGGCGGTATTAAAAAGATGTTCGATATACTCCCGTATCTTTTCCTTTATCATAACGCTGTTTCCTGATGGTCACAACAAAAACACGCCTGCTTTTACCACAGTAACAGGGAACGGGATTGCGTGAATCCATGATTGCCGATATACATAAAAGTAATGAGGGCAATCGGAAGATTCAACTATTTTTCACGGGTGCCTGTTTAAATTTCAAGGCCCCTGCCGGGCGCTTTTTTGTGCCGGAGCGGGCTTGATTCGAGAGGAGTCCGGTTGACATAAAATGAATTGTGCCCCCATGGCGGGACCCATGGGGGGACACATTCATAGTAAGCGAGCAACCGTTATTTTGTCTTCAGCACAAACACCCCGTCCCATCCCCGCGGGGGCGGCGTCTTGAGGTAGTGCTCGCACTGTTCGGCGTAGATCCGGGAGGGGCCGTCATCCGGAACGATCTTCAGCGCGCTGCGGAAGAGTGACCGCGCCTGCTTCCAGTCGCGCTTCGTGAAATAGTCCCTGCCCTGGTTGTACTTTTCAAGCATCTCGTAGATCCGGCCGGGGAGCTTTCCCCTGCGCCCCAGCAGCTCATAGATGGGCACGGCTTCCTGCTTGCCCACCACCTTTATCCTGCCGAGCTGGCGCGCGTCGATCTCGTTCTTCGCGCCCTCATACGTGGAGCCGCTGATCATGGCGTGCGTGTCGAACGACTTGTTCGCCCCCTCGAGGCGCGACGCGAGGTTGACCGCGTCGCCCATGACGGTATAGTCCATCCTGGTGCGCGACCCCATGTTGCCCACGGTCGCCTTGCCGGAGTGTAACCCCATCCGCGCGAAGATCGGCTCCATGCCGCTCTTCCGCCATTGCTCCTGCAGCTCGCGCAGCCGCTTCTTCATGTCGATGGCGGCCAGGCACGCCTTGACGGGGTGGTCCGGCATGAGTACCGGGGCGCCGTAGAACGCCATGATCGCGTCGCCGATATACTTGTCCACGGTGCCGTTGTACTTCAGTATGACGTCCGTCATTTCGGTCAGGTATTCATTCAGGCGGACGACGAGCTCGCGCGGCGTGAGCTTTTCCGAGATAGTGGAAAACCCCTTGACGTCCGAGAAGAAAATGGTGATCTCGCGGTCCTCGCCGCCGAGCCCGAGCGAGTCCGGGTCCTTGATGATCTCGTCAATGACGCTGGGCGAGAGGTAATAGGAGAAGGCGCTCTTGATAAAGCGCTTCTGGCTCTCTTCCTTCATGAACTTGATGGCGACAATGGCCAGGGAGGGGAGGAACATCGCCAGCGCGATGCCCACCTGCTGCATCCATATTTTAAAAAACAGGAACAGGAGCATGACGCCGGCGTTCACCACGATGAAGGCCGCGAGCATCGTGACGAGCGACTTCTTGGCGTCCAGGCGCTGGATGAAAAATCCCATGGCGACCGCGATGAGCAGCATCACTGCCAGATTGACAGGCAGGTTCACCCGCTTGATGTACTCATCCTGGACGATGGTGTTGATCGTGTTGTGGTAGGTCCCCACCCCCGCGTACTCGTTGTGCAGGGGGATGGCACCTATGTCCTGGGTCCCCGCCGCGGTCAGGCCGGCAAGGATGATCGAATCGGAGAGGCTTTCCACCCGGATCGCCAGGTCCATGGCCTTGTGGAGAAACTCAAACTGGGCCAGCTCGTTCTTCACGGTCCCGGCGCGCTTCCCCGTTTCTCCCTTCAGCCTGCGTATCTCCGCCGCGTAATTTTCCTGGTATTCGCGCTTGGTCCCGTTTATGCGCTTCTTCAGGCCGACGATCTCCTCCCATTTTTTCTTCATGACGGCCGGGTCCGCGGCCTCGGCGTATTCCAGCCGCGCCGCGGCAAGGCGCCCTTCAAGGTCGGCAAGGAGCCCGTTCTTCTTCAGCGCCGCCATGCGCTTCTTCACATCGTCGATGCCCGCGGTAAATTGCTTCTTCGCCCCGCCGTCCGCGCCCTGCAGCGCGTCGCTGAAGCCCTCGAGCTGTTCCTCCAGCTCGGCCAGCTGCTCCGTCTTGATCTGGTCCTCCTGCTCGAAGATCTTCCTTGCGGTTTCCGCGTGCCGCGGGTACTCGAGCAGCGCGTAGAAGGGAAGCAGGCGGAAGGTGTTCTCCCGCCTGCCGTCCTTCCCCCTGCCGGAGCCGGCCCACGTGACGTACATCATGCCCCTGGCATCGATCGGGATGGAGATGTCCGCTATTGACCGCGAGAGGGGATGGAGCGCCTTTTTCATGACGATCCTCTTCCCCGGGTACACCTCGACGCTCTTCATCGGCACGCGGCAGACATCCATGAGCATGGCCATGGCCAGGTTAAAGTAAAGCCGCCCGTCAAACACCTTGACCAGCTGCACCCTGCGGACGGTCCCGTCTATGTCGGTAAAGCGGTTCACGAAGCCGAATGAATGCCCGGTCTCCATGAATTCCGGGACCGGGTAGGAGATGCTTTTGACCTTCCGGTCAACAAGGCTGTCCAGCCGCTTCAGCTCAGCGGGCGACAGCTTCACGCTCGCCTTCTCGAAGAACCGCTTTTGCGCCTTCCTGAACGATTCCTTTTTCTGCCGCTCCAGCACATCGTAGTTCGCCGGCTCGTCATTCATCGTATAGGAGAGGACCACCCTGTCCATCGAGGCGATGCTGTCCGCGAACATCTTGTCCTTGTCGGTCCCGGCGTCATCGAGGTCCTTGAGGGAAATGCTCCCCTCCTTCTCAAATTTTTTGCTGAGTTCTTCGAAAGCGGGGCCGTCGAGCGTCCGGGGCGATTCGTCAAGGAACATCATGTCAAAGCTCGCCTGCGCCACGTTGACGCTCTTCAGGGTGTCCAGGCCTTGGGCGTACAGGTCCCTCGGCCATGGGTACTGTCCCACGATCGTGATGCTGTTTTCGTCAACGTCGAGGAAGGCGAGCCGGTCCCATTCCTTCATGGAGGGCATCAGCTTGAGGCGGAGGTCATAGAGGTTCAGCTCGAACCGCTCGTACACGGCGGTCAGGCAAAAAAGCGCCACCAGCAGGAAGCAGGCGAGGGAGACGGCGATGCCGGAAAACCTGTTCTCCTCGATAAACCGGCTGGCCAGCTCCAGGTATTTTTTCATCATCGGCGCACCTCGCATAATTACAACGGCCTGCCGGTGTCCGCGCAGGCCCTGTGTTTCATTAGAGCGGCGGGTGCCCGCCCCCGGACGTCCTGCCGGAGGAAGGCGTGTCTCCCGTCAGAAGCTGATGTTGCAGCCCGCCATCACGAAATGACGCTCGGACCGCGACGAGTAGGTCTGGTCCCCGAGAATGAAATCGTAATAGTAGCCGTACGCCCTGCCCGGCTTGAACCACCCGTAATTGCAGAACAGGGAAAAATCGGACAGGAGGAGCCAGCGGAGGGACAGATCGATCCCCTGGCCGATATGGCGGTTCGGCCGTGTCGCGTCCAGCCCGTAGTTGATGGGCGCCCAGGTCTTGTACTTCAGGTAATAGATATATTTCAGCGTGAAGGTCAGGTTTTTGACCTGGTATATCGACGACCAGGAGAAGGGCGAGAACGACGCGCCGGCGCTTATCATGTGCAGGTTGGCAAGGTACGGCCTCAGCGCGTACCCGCCCACGAAGGTGCCGAAATAGAGGAAGCCGCGGTCCTTGCCCCACTGGTTGCCGTTGGGTATCCGGTAGTCCTTCCGGTTGGTGTCGCCGGACCCGAAGGCGTAATGCAGCTGCAGCGCCGGCTTGAGCAGCACGTCGAAGAAATAGTTCAGCTTGAACTGCCCGGCGTAGGCGAGCACGTCTTTCACGATGCTGTACCCGGAGAGGTAGCTCCTGCCGCGCTCCATGATGAACTCGCCCGAGTAGGAGAGCCCGCTCACGATCACGCCCTCGAGCCCCGCCCCGTAATACTGCGACTGGTAATGGCTCCTCTGGCCGTAATACTTGTAGTAGGTGTCGCTCCCCGCGATGGCCGCCGTGATCAGCCGCTTCCTGTTGTAATACTCCTTGCCGAAATCGAACTGGGCCAGGCCGATGACGTACAGGGTCTGGTTGAACCATGACGTGGAGAGCTTCCCGCCGGTGAACACCCGCTTCGCGCCGGTCGACAGGTCCCGGTCGCTCAGGCCGTAGGGGTTGTCGTCCTTCGCCAGCCACCCGGTCCAGCAGCCCAGCGCCTTTATGTTCACGTACTTCGAGTAAAAATTGAACTCCGCGCCGTCGCCGCGACCCTCGAGGACGAGGCCGGACCCGAGGACAAAGTATTTCCTGCCGACGGAAAAATCGACCTCCCTGCGCGGCGACGCCATGCCGAGGTAGCCGATGTCAAGGTCGATGACATTCGTGTCCTTCTCGTTCCCGGTGCCCTTCTCCCTGATGACCCAGGTATAGGTGTCCTTCGCGCGGAGATAGAGGAAGCTGTTGTCCCAGAGGTAGGTCTTGAACCAGACCCGGAACGTCGTGACCAGGGTGGAGAGGGTGCTCCCCGTCCCCTCCTGGTACATGAAGGCCGGCGTGACCCATGCGCCGTACGAGACGCCGCTCGACAGCATGTTCTTGTCCGACGTGACGGCCCGCAGGTCCTCGTCCGCCTGGAACTCGGGGAAATACCGGTCGTCTTTTGCCCTGACATCCGCGGCCGTAAGCGGCGCGGCGGCCACGGTGACGAGGAGCATAATCGCTATGGATGCCGTCCGTTTCATTTCGCCGCCTCCATGCGCTCCGCTATCTTCGCGATGACCTCGAGGAACTCGTCGCCGGTCAGCGTGTCATGCTCGCTGGTGCCGGCGTCCATGATATCCTCCGCCACGCAGGCGCGGTGCGCGTACCGCTGCGTGTCGAACATCAGGAAGAAGAGCGAGCCCTTCAGCTTCAGGTGCCGGGCCGCGACAAGGGCGATCATGCCGCGCCGGAGCGGGGCCGCCCGGTCGTAGCTCTTCGCCTTGAGGAGCTTCATGCCCTTCAGGACCGCCACGTCCGCGTCGAACCCCGCGGGGGCCCTGCCCAGGGTGTACATGTACATGGTCACCGCCTCGCCGAACGAAACGGTTTTTTTAGCGGATAGATCGTTGATGAACTGGATCTGCTGGGCCTGCGCTGCGGCAAAAATAAACATGATGGCAAAAACAAGTGCGGCGCGTTTCATGATGCCCCCCTCCATGCGGATGTTTTTTGTATGATGCCGGTCCGCGCCGCGGGAGGAGGCGGGGACACGCCAGATATCGTTACGGATCCGCGCCGGCCGGCGCGGGTCAGCAGCTGCCTTCGCTATTAATTAATATTTCGGCCATGCCAGGTACACCTTCACCGGGACCACGGTGTCCCTGGTTACCAGGGCCTTCGTCTTCGGCCTGCAGAGCTCGAAGTCATCGCCGTGGAGATCAACGCCCTTTTGCTCATCCGGGGTGACCTGCCGCGGTATGGTCTTCGTCTGGGCGGTGTCCTGGATGCGGCGCATCGGGTGATCGGATTCCCCCTTCTGCGGGTGCTGCGTGAAATTCAGCTTGCCCGAGATGACATTCTCCGTCCCGTTTATGCCCTGGCCGGTCACCGAGCCCTCCATCACGGACACATTCATGCCGAAGGTGGGGGAGTACTCGACCAGCTCCTCGGTCCCGCGCACGCTCGACGTCGCCACCGGCGTGGACACCTTGAACACGGTCCTGATCCGCGCGTTCTTCGCGACCTTCGCCCGCACCGCGCCGCGCCGCAGCGACAGCCTCGTCGAGGAGCTTCTCCCGTCCTCGAGGCTTTCGCTTATCTTCATGATGGTAAGCTGCTGCACCGTGACCGTGTGGTTGTGTATTTTAATCACCGCGTTCGACTTGACGCCCGTGCTCACCTTGTTCCCCACCGCGAGCGCGGTCCCGGCCTGGAGCGGCACCCACTGCCCTCCCGCCTTGTACGCGGCGGTCCCCTTCACGGACACGACCCTGATCTCGGCAAAGCCGGACACGGCGAAAAGAAGCATGGCGAACATGGACGGTATCACGACATACTGTTTCTTCATCACTTTCTCCCCGCAGACGGTGTACGTTGTTAGCAAAACTACCCCTCTGCATGATTAAATGCAAATCTTTTTCACGCAATCCTTTTTAATTTTCGCCTCTCGGCGCTGTCTCTAATAACATACAATAAACGGGGGAAGAAACAAAAAAAATCGCGCCGGCCTGTGGCTGATGAGGCAGCGGCGGGCCGCATCGCTGTTCTTGTCCTGTCCGCGGATCGCCCGGTTTTTTTGCCAAAAAAGAGTTGAAAATTCCATCCCCTGTCTATATTTTAAATACGACCCACATCCATGAAGACAACCGGAGACCGTCATGAAGCATAATCCGATCAGCCGTATCGCCGCGGCGGCAGCACTTCTGTCGTTAGCGTTGTTCTCCTGCGACGATATGGAAAGCCATAACATCCCCCTGCTCGACCAGACAAAGGTCCTCCTTGACCTCGCCATGGTCGAGGCCGAGGCGCCGGCGCCCATCGGCAGCATCAGGATCAGAGTCACCGGGCCGGACTTCAGCGTAATCGAAAAGGACGTTCCGCCCACCGGCGTCATCACCCTGCACGTGAGGCCGGGGATCAACCGCTTCGAAGTCACCGCGTTCGTGAGGCCGGGCTCCCCGAGTCCCGCCGGCTCGTTCCGGGGGATTTCCCTGATGAACGTGTCCCCGGGCGCCACCGCAAGCTTGCAGGTGGAGATGAAGCTTGACGAGATGAGGCTGGTGATACCGGATTACGGCGGCGGCAGTTATGCAGGGAAATTAGTCATGATTGATTCCATAAACGGCGGGAACAGAATAAGCCGTAACGCGGCGAACATCGGCCTGGCTGCGTTATATCCGTATGATGTCGATTTTGACTCCCAGGGCAGGATCTATTTCGCGAATAGATATGCCGACGCCGCCGGCGGCGTGTACCGGATGGACGACATGAACAGCACCCTGGCGTCAGGGACCTGCGTACCGCTGGTCAGCTCAATCAGCGTACAATCCATAGCCATTGACAGAACCAGAAACATGCTCTATTATTTAATGACTTCTACCCCCTACACGGTGTATAGACTGAACCTCACCGGCGGGGCACCTGAAGCCCTGTTTGATATTACAGATCATTGGGAGCGGCACCTTTAACACCATCTGTGTCGATGAAACAAGCGGGTATATTTATTGCAATTGGAGATTTGTCACAGGTACTGGCACTTCGAATATGATAGTATTGTATAAATCCCAATACTGAAGTCCCGGGAGTAATTGTTTCATATCCTTCCAGTTATTATACCACGTTTGACCTGACTGTAAAAAACGGGTACCTGTACGCGTCCTATACCAATTGGAACGGTGCTGGCGCTCCACCTCTCGGGCTCAGTAGCGTCCCCTATATTGTCCGGCTTCCGCTTGACCTGCAGACGAACATAACGCCGGCCGTGTATCTCTCAGGCAGGCCGGGCGCTGCCGATCCCTTTCTCGGCCCGCGCGAATTCATAGCGGTGACGAACAGGAAGCTCTATTTCATCGACGAAGTGGGGACCGAACGATTTAACTGACCGCATCATATCGTTTGACGACATCACCGGTTCCGGCTGGAATGCGTACGTCAATACGGACAATTTTTTCCGGCTCTACTCCACCTGCTGATCCGTGCGCGTCGTCTATTACACCTCGGGCATCACCGGCGCCGGCCGGCTCGTCACCGGCATTGCCATCGGCAATGCCCTGGCGCGGAAGGGGGTGACGTGCAGGTACGCCATGGTGCACACCTCCCCGGCGGCGCGCCTGGCGGACGACTTCCACAACATAAAGGTCCCCCTCGAAACCGAAACCGAGCTTTCTGAAAAAAACTGCCGCGCCTCTGTTTTATACAAGACCCTGAAGAAGCTGAAGCCCGACGTCCTCCTCGTGAACCATACCTGGTTCGCGCCGTACCATTTCATCCGGGAGCTGCCCTGCAAAAAGATATACCTTTCCGACCAGGCGTACGACAGCCATTTCAGGGTGCCCCTGCCCGGCGGGGACATGGTGTTTGACACCGGCCAGTACGACCGCGTGCTCGCGATCGAGCCGTTCACGAGCGGCATCGCCATGGAGCGGATCAACCCGCTCGTGGTCAGGGACCGCGACGAGATCCTGGACCGGGCGGCCGCGCTGCGGCGGCTCCGGCTCGACGGGTCAAGGAAGGTCGCGCTCTACAGCTTCAGCGGCGGCCCCGGCGACTACGACCGGCACCTTGAGCAGTACGCGTACCTGGACCGGGAGTACGAGGTGGTCAGGCTTTCGCTGGGTCGGGACCTCATATTCCCGGTCGTGGACTGCTTCAACGCGGTTGACCTGGTGATATGCGGCGCGGGGTACAACCAGGTGTGGGAGGCGAATTATTTCCGGAAAAAAGCGATCTTCGAGATACACGAGGTGAGGTTCAGCGACCAGCGGCTCCGGGTACGGGCGAGCGAATCGTTTCAATTCGACGAAAACGGCGCGAACCAGCTGGTGGACATGATTGTCGGCCTGTAACAGGTGCCGCGCGCCCATGGAAAGCGCATCCCCGGGGCGGCGTTGTTTCAAAAACCTTTGGAGAGATTCAGCCATGCCGAGCAGCGCGTTCAGCGCCATGGAAAGCATCTTGGGCCTGGTCGGCCTTGTAAAACCGGCGTCGGTGCTCGATATCGGCGTCGGCTTCGGAAAAACCGGCTTTCTGATCCGCGAGTATTTCGACCTCCGGCCGGACAAAAAGAAGGGGTATGCCGGGTGGTCCATGCAGATCGACGGCATCGAGATATTTGAAAAATACCTGACGCCGGTGCATGACTATATTTACGACCGTATTTTCATCGGCAACGCCCTTGAAGTCCTCCGTGAAAACAACCTCTGCTACGACATGATACTGGCCCTCGACATCCTTGAGCATTTCAGGAAAGACGAGGGACGCGCGTTCATCGAATTATGCAGGGGGCGCTCCGGCTGCACGGTGATATCAACGCCCTACCTGTACTTCAGGCAGGGGGCCGAGTTCAACAATCCGTACGAAACGCACCTCTCCGGCTGGGACGTCCGGGACTTCAACGACATGGGATGCAGCTGCCTCTGGAGACACGGCATCTCCCTTGTCGCGGTGTTTTCCGAAAAAAAACTCGACATCCGCATCGACAATGCAAAAGACGATGAAGCGCTTACGCCCGGGGAGCGGGGACTGGCCAAAGGGCTCATCGCCATGTACCTTGACACCGGCCAGGCGGCCGCGTGCATAGAGACATGCGGGAAATACCTTCCCTTTTTCGGGGACGACCCGGAACTGCCGCTGGCGATGGCACTGTCGTACGAAAGGGAAAAGGACGCGGCGAACGCCTGCAGGCGCGCGCATGAGGCGCTGGCGATTGACGGGTCGCTGAAGGCGGCGAAGGAGATCATCAGGCGGTGCGGAGGATAGGCCCCGTCAGTCCCTGCAGATCTTCTCCCCGAAGTCGGTCAGTATCCGCGCGGTGAGGCCCCATATCTCGTAGCCATCGTGGTAGTAGAAGAAGATGCGGTAGTCCTTTCCCCCGAAGTTGTAGATCTCGGTGCGGTCGAACTTCTGCTCCACGAACATTGCGAGCGGCGCCTCGAAGTGGCTCTCGATCTCGTCCCGGTTGAGCCGGTACTCGTAGGGGTATTCGATCGCGCCGATGAAGCAGGTGACGTGGTACCCGGAGATCGACACGTAGTCGTCGAACCTGCCGAGGTACTCTATCCTGTCGCGGGGGATGCCCACCTCCTCGAAGGTCTCGCGGTAGGCGATGGCGCGGTAGTCGTCGTCGTGGTCGTCCATGCCGCCGCCGGGGAAGGCCACCTGCCCCTTGTGCGTGGACACGGTGTTCGTGCGGCGGGTGAGGAGCACGTGCGCGGCGCCGTCCCTGTTCATGAGGAGCACCATCACGGCCGAGTGCTTGAGCCCGGTCTCCTCGAGCTCGCGGTTCGGCCGCGACGCGAGCCTGCGGCGCAGCTCCTCCTTGAATTCTTCGAACTCAGCCCCGCTGTTGAAGCGCATCTTCATACAGGTCGCCGCCGTATATGTCGTTGATGACGATGAGGGGGAACCGCTCGACACGGAGCAGGTACACCGCCTCCGCGCCGAGGTCTTCGAACGCGACGCAGGTCGCCGCCGTGATCCGCTTCGCCAGGTACGAGCCGGCGCCGCCGAAGGTGGCGAAGTACACGGCCCGGTGCCAGGCCAGGAGCTCGCGGGTCGTGTGGTCGCGCTTTCCCTTGCCGATCATGCCCTTCACGCCCATTTTTAAGATCTCTTCGGTGAAGGCGTCCATCCGCGACGAGGTGGTGGGACCGGCCGCGCCGATGATTTTGCCCGGCGGCGCCGGGCTCGGCCCCATGTAGTAGATGAGCTGCCCCGCCGGGTCGATCGGGAGCGTTTCGCCGCGCGCCGCCATGGAGCAGAGCCGCTCGTGCGCTTTGTCGCGCGCGGCGAACACGGTCCCGGTCAGGAGCAGGCGGTCGCCGCTCTTCAGCGACTCGATGACCCCTTCCGTGAGGGGGGTCGTGATGCTCCGCCATTCGCCCGTCATAGCTCTACCGTCCCGTAACGGAGCGAGTGGCAGTTCAGGTTAAGGGCCACCGGCAGCATGGCGATATGGGTGGGCGCCTCGCGTATGAACACGCCGCCGACCGTGTTCCTCCCGCCGAACCCCAGGGGCCCGATGCCGGTCCTGTTCAGGCGCTCCTCGATGCGGGCCTCCAGGTCGGCGTATGCCGGGTCCGGGTGCCGCGTCCCCGGCCCGCGCAGCACCGCCTTCTTCGCGTTCAGCATGGCGGTGTCCGCGGTGCCCCCGATCCCCACGCCCAGGAAGAGCGGCGGACACGGGTTGGGGCCCGCTTTCACGACAGTATCTTCTATATAATTGATGATGGCTTTCTCCGGGTCGGTGGGCCGGAACATCCGCAGCGACGACATGTTCTCCGAGCCGCCCCCCTTCAGGTATACGGTGAGCGAGACGCGGTCGCCGGCGGTGAGGTCGGTATGTATGACCGCAGGTGCGTTGGTGCCGGTGTTGGTGCGCTTCAGCGGGTCGGCCACCACCGACTTCCGGAGATAAAAGCGCCGGTACGCCTCCTCCACGCCGCGGTCCACCGCGTCGGCGACGCCGCCGTCGATCAGGACCTGCTGGCCGATCTCCAGGAACACGATGACGATGCCGCAGTCCTGGCAGAGCGGGAGGCCCTCCTCCGCGGAGATGGCGCAGTTCTCGACCAGCACGCGCAGCGCGGTCTTCGCGAGATCGGAATCCTCGTTGTCCGCCATCTCTCCGATGCGCTTCTGCACCGCGTAGGGCAGGCTGAAGCTCGCCTTGTAGATGAGGTCCACTATCGCGTTCGTTATCTGGTGTGCGGGGATTACCCTGGTATTCATTGCTCGCTCTCGTGGTGATAGTAAACCGCGCCCGTTCCATGTCAAATATTTAATTTGCGCCGCTCCGCCCGGGGTGTAGTAGTATCGTATTATCACAAAGCGCCCTCTATTCCATATAAATTTTATTTGACAAATACCGTTAATGCCGGTAACTTTCTTTATTATCATACAAAAGGAGTGTAAGTATGAAAAAACTAACAATAGTTATCACAGTTATCATAGGAATGTTTCTTATCACATCGTGCGCGAAAGAGCAGGTGAAAGAGACCGAGAAAGCCGGGGTCGACATGGGCGCCATCTCCGCATCGAACGCCCAGCTCGCGAAATATCCCGTGACCGGGTTCGCGTACAAGAGCTCGAAGGTCCCGGCGCAGGAGTGGGACAAGTGGGCAAAGGTCGCGGCGCCCGTCATCAAGGAGATCATCAACAATCTCCCCGAAGGGTACGTGCTTGAAGTCCGCGGCCACGCTGACGCGCGCGGCCCCGAGACCGCCGAGGGAAACAAGCCGGGCAACATGAAGATTTCCACCGACCGCGCGAAAGCAGTGTACGATTCGCTCGGCAAGGCCGGCATCTCCTCCCCGAAGATGGTCTACAAGGGCGTTGGCTCGTCGGAGACCCTGGGCAGCGCGGACGCGAATGCGGCCGAGCAGCGCCGGGTCACCTTCGGCATCGTGCAAAAGTAATTACGGCCATACTCGCGGGGCAAAAACGCCGGCATCCAGCCGGCGTTTTTTTTTATTATGTCGCTATTTAATCATTTGATGGAAGGGGCCGTTCCGATCGCCCGCCGTGGGGAGCTCCTGCCACCATACGTGAATTATTTATTGACAACACGAATCTCCGCCAATGTAATTATATCACCATGAAACGCGGAACACTGTATGCCGTCATCTGTATCGTCGCCGTGGCCGCTCTCGCGGCCGGTACCCGTCATGCGGCCGGCAAGGCATCGCAGAATTTCTCCATCCTGTTCGTGGGTGACATCCTCCTTGCCAACGAGGCGGAGCGCCACATCCACGACAGGGGCGTGGAGTACCCCTTCTGGAAAATCAAGGAAGAGCTCCTCAAGTACGACTTCATTGTCGCGAACCTCGAATCGCCCATAACCGACCGCGGCACGCCCGTGGAAGACAAGCCGTTCATATTCCGCATCAAGCCGGGCGATGCCGCGTGCCTGAAAGACCTGAAGATAGACGCGGTATCCTTGTCGAACAACCACCTCATGGATTACGGCGTCGAGGGGATGGAAGACACCCTCGCGGCGCTCGACCGCCTGAACATCCGCCGCACGGGGGGCGGATGGGACCTCGCCCGGGCGCGGCGGCCGGCCATATTAACATTCCGCGACACGAATATAATCATCCTCTCCTACTGCAACCGTCCCCCCGCGGAATATTATGCGACTGACGAAGGCCCGGGGATATCCCCCCTCGACCTCCGGATGATCAGCGACGATATCGCGGCGTACAAGCTGGAGGACAACATTGTGGTGGTTTCGCTCCACTGGGGCATCGAGCAGACGCACATACCGATGAAGGAGCAGGTCGCGGAGGCCCACGCGATCATTGACGCCGGCGCTGACGCGGTCATCGGGCACCATCCGCACTGGCCGCAGGGGATCGAGATGTACCGCGACCGGCCCATCGTGTACTCCCTCGGCAACTTCATAAACGGCTACATCAATCCCATCGAGCGCGACAACATCGCGGTGGGCCTCTACTTTTCAGGGAGCCGGCTCGAGCGCATCAGGGTGGTGCCGCTCGCGGGCAGGAACCGGCAGATCAAGTTCCAGCCCTACGTCCTCTCCGGGCGGCATGCGAACGGGTTCCTGGCCCTGATCCGCAACCTGTCGAAGCGGTTCAAGACCGTCATCGATATCAGGGACGGCTACGGCCACATCGTGCCGGCAGGGACGCCGTCGCTTGCGAAAACCGAAGAGGCGCAGCCGTCGCGGCGGCTCCGCACGGTCCAGCCGAGCCCCTCCGGCGGCGCAGCGGTTAAAACTGGAAGTAAATAAACGGCTTCACGTCCGCGGTGGCGGCGTTGTAGAGGAGAATCGTTATGCACGCGGCGGCGCATCCCTGCACGGTCGCCGGGAGCCCCGCCCACGCGGCCTTCAGCCGCTCCTTCCACGCGACCGGCGTGTAATGCACGGCGTAGAAGAGCGCCATCACCCCGGCCAGGAGCGCGCCCACATTCGGCGCCCCCGCCTCGAGACGCGACAGGGAGCGCAGGACCGCGGTAAAGGTCTCCCATGAATCCGACCTGAAGATGATCCACCCGAACAGGACCACGTGCAGGGTTGCGAACACCCTGATGCCGCGCACGAGCGGCCTCCCTCTTGTCGTCCGGTTCAGGTTGAACATCCGCTCGACGATCATGACCAGCCCGTGGTACGCCCCCCATAGCACGAACGGGAGTGCAGCGCCGTGCCACAGCCCGCACAGGAGCATCGTGATCCCGAGGTTGAAGAGCACCCGCTTCCGGTTCCCGCCCAGGCTGATGTAGAGGTACTCCCGCAGCCAGTTCCCGAGCGAGATGTGCCACCGCTGCCAGAACTCGGACACCGAGGCCGCGGCGTAGGGACGCCGGAAGTTTTCCGTGAGATTGTAGCCCAGCAGCATGGCGCTCCCGATGGCGATGTCGCTGTAGCCGGAAAAATCGCCGTATATCTGGAGCCCGTAGGCGTACACCGCCGCCAGGGTCTCGAGCGGCGTGAACATGCCCGGGCTCGCGTACACCCGGTCGACGATGGAGCCCCCCAGCCAGTCGGCGCCCGCCTTCTTGACGAGTCCCCCGAGGATGAGGAACAGTGCGGCCGAGAAATGCCCGTGCGTCACCATGAAGTGGCCCGCCCCGTTTTTAACGGCTGGCAGGAACTCCCGCGCCTTCACGATCGGCCCGGCCAGGAGCTGGGTAAAAAGCGATACGTAGTGCGCATATTTCAGGAGACTGGCCGTCGGCTTCATCGCGCCGCGCCACACGTCGATGGTGTAGGAGAGCGACTGGAAGGTGTAAAATGATATCCCGACCGGCAGCAGGATGTTCAGTATCGGCACCGACGCCTGGCAGCCCATGGCATAGGCCGCCCTGCCCGCGAGGTCGGAAAAGAAATCAAAGTATTTCAGGACAAACAGGATGCCGAGGTTGACCGCGAGCGACACGGCGAGGTAGCCGGAGCCCCGCCCCCCGCCCTTCCGCGCCCGGTGGATGAGGAGCGCCATGGAATAATCGGTCACGGTGGTCACCGCAAGGCAGGCCGCGGGCCATACGTTCCATGTCGTGTAAAAATAATACGACGCGCCGGCGAGGAACACGAACCGCGGCCCCGCCCGCCTGCCGATCAGGAGGACGATGATGACCGTCACGGCGAGGAAGTAGGCGTATGACGCTGAATTGAACATGATGGCGGTCCGCTCCCCCGCCCTGAGGTCGAGCTTCGGCCGCCCGTTTGTCTTCCTGAAGGCGTTCATGAGCGAATCGTACATCCCGCCTGCCGCCGTGTCCCCGCCCCGCATGGTGAAGTGCGTGTAGTCGTCCATGGCCAGGCCGGTCGTTACCATGTTCAGCATCTGCCCCGGCCCTCCGAGGAGATCGTAGGTATCAAAGAAGGCCATGCCGGCCCGCGCCGCCTCCTCGCGCTGGATACTGCGCACGGTCATCGTCTCCTCCATCGGGACCAGCGCCCCCTGCAGCATGCGGAGCCGTTCCGGCGGTCCCACGACGAGGACATCGGTATCCGGGAAGAGCCGCTTTACCTTCGCGAGCCATTCCCTCACCTGGGCCCGCAGGGTCTCCGCCGTAAACTCCGGGAACCCGCCGAGCGAGGCGGCCTCGTTCACCCCGAACTGGAAGATGAGCAGGTCCGGAGCGATTTCGCGGAGCGGCGCCAGGTGTCCCTCAGGTACGGCGTTCAGCCAGGCCATGTGTATGCCCATCCTGACGACCGTGCTGTAGGCGACGCCGCTCTCTGTTTCAAGGTTGACCGCGTCAACCGAGGGGAGCGGCCCGGCCGAGCCTTCAAACCGGGCGGTAATAGTTCCCGTCGGCGGTACCAGAAATGTCACCGCGCCGGGCGATGCGCCGGCCGGGGCGAGTACCTGCCGCGCCGTGCCCGCGTCGTGATCGAGGCGCACGCAGTACGACGACGAGCCGGGTGCCGCGTCCGCCGGCTGCCGCAGGAAAAGCTGCACGCGGCGCCACTTCCGGCTGCCGGCGGGCGATTCCATGTGTATCTCTGAAAGCGGCGAGCGGAGAAACGCGCCCTCGCCCGTGAACCCCACGTACCGGTTTTCCGCCGGCGCCGGATAGAAATTACCCAGGTACCGGAACTCGTGCCGCACGGCGTGCTGGTCGAACCCGCCGGGATTCGTCGTATTGGTATGGTCCTGCAGCGCCGTTGCCATGGTTGCGGCCGGCGGCACGATGCCGCGGCCCCCGTCACCGAATTCCGCCTGGAACCGGCGCTTCATTGTCCGGGAAAAGCAGTCGCCCCAGATGAGGGAATCACCGTAGTGCACGATCCTGACCGTGTCACGCCGCCCCGCCTGCAGGTCGGCGAGCCTCTTGAAGAAACGGTTAAGATTCTGATATCCATCACCCGCGTAGATGAAATTCGGATCACGGGGCATTTCTGTCCCGGCGATATTCTTTGGAACGGCCTCCGGCGCGCTGCCGGCGCCGGGCGGTTCTCCACGCTCCCACGCCCACCGGGGCAGCACCTCCCTGACCGACGGGAAGACCTTCCATGGCCTGTTCTTGATATAGAAGTCCTGCGCCAGGGCGCAGGCCAGCACCAGCGCCAGCCAGGTGGCAGTCATGACCGTGACCCGCTTCGCTCCGTGTGGCATGCGGATCTGCCTGACCGCGCGTGCCCCTGCCATAAGTCCGATCAGCAGCGGGATGAGCGCCCAGTAGACGACCCGGATATCACGCAGGTCCTTTTCCGTGATCGAGAGAGGACATCCGGCCGCACCGCCCCCATCGCCCGCCGGAACATCGTACACGGAGGGGAGCGCAGAAAGAGTGATGATCTGTTTTGCCCGTGTGACGACAGAAGAAGCGGCGGGGGCACTGTAGCGGTCCGATATATCGACATGCGAAGCAAGGAACCCGCGCGCTTCCGGGGCCATCATTGAGATGGAAACCGCCGCCACGAACCCCAGTGCCGCGGCAAGTACCCGCATCTTCATCTTCCTGCCCCGGACCTGCGCGCTCACTGTAAGGGCGAACGCAACGATCGCCGGGACAATAAAATAAAGAAATGCACCCGGTGACACGATACCGCGCTCAAAAGACGACACCGCTTCCAGCGTCATCGCCCCGAGGGGCGTATAATCGGCGCCGTTGCATTCTTTGATAAAATAAAGCAGGTGCGGCAGCGCCAGGAGCGTTGTTGACGCGAACGAGGCGATGGCCCTGCTTCGTATCAGCGAGGCAAAAAGAAAAGATACTGAGATGGTCAGGACCCCGTTCAGGAAATATCCCGCGTACAGAAGCGCGGTCTCGGAGGCATACACGCTGCCCCCGAGCATGCGCCAGTACTGAAGCGCCGGCAGGGAGAGCGCGAGGGAGGCTGCGAGGTATATGACGGCCGCGCCGAATTTGGCGCCGAGTCCGCGGATAATTGCTGAAGGCTGGCCTATAAAATTCAGCGACACGCCCGGCGAACCTCCGCGCAGCAGACCGGAAACAACAACGGGCAGGAGCAGGGCCGGGTACAGATACGCGCTCCTGAAAACAGGGACAGTAAGATCCGAAAGCGGCGACAGGTATGCAGCCGGCAGATCACCGGCCGCCATAAGTCCGCTCAGGGTACTGCAGCTGCCCGCCGACGACCCGAAGCTCCACCCGAGCAACAGGCACTGCGCAATCAGGAAGATGAATCCCGCGGGGGAGGCAAAGAGGGCCTCTATCTCCTTCATCCATTTCTTGAACAACTGATCCCATGGCAGGCGCATAATGGCCAATGGCAAGGACCGTGTCAATTCCAATTGCGCCATCCGTACCCGGTGCCCCTGCGGGGATTTCCTGCACCTGATGTTCTGTTAAAATCCAAAACTGTTTGACATAATTCGCACCATTGTGGATGCTCCATTCATACATTCACATCCAAGAGGTGCAGCAATGAAGTTTTTCATAGATACCGCTGATATCAAGGAGATACGTCGTGCCAGGGAACTGGGGATCCTTGACGGCGTGACCACAAACCCGTCGCTGGTCAGCAAGATCGGCAGGCCGTACCGCGAGGTGCTGACGGAAGTAGCCAGGGAAGTCGACGGGCCGGTCTCCGCGGAGGTCATCTCCCTCGATTATGACGGCATGGTCAGGGAAGCGCGGGACCTCGCAAAGATCCGCGACAACATCAACGTCAAGATCCCCCTCATTGAAGACGGACTGCGCGCGGTAAAGACCCTCGCCTCAGACCGTATCCGGACCAACGTCACCCTCTGCTTCAACTCGCTCCAGGCGCTCATGGCCGCCAAGGCGGGGGCGACCTACATCTCCCCCTTCATCGGCCGGCTTGACGATATCGGCTCCGAGGGGATGGAAGTGGTGGAGGAGATCTCCGCCATATTCGCGAATTACGATTTCACGACCGAGATCATCGTTGCGTCGGTCAGAAACCCGCTGCACATAAAACACGCGGCGTTGATCGGCGCCGACATCGCGACGATCCCCTTCGACGTATTCCAGAAAATCATCAAGCACCCGCTGACGGACATCGGCATAAAAAAATTTCTTGATGATTACAACAAGATACCGAAATAACAGCGAATGAGAAAGCCCCCGGCAGGGGGCTTTCTTGTCTGGCATCATGGCTGCAATAGTGCGGCCATTTACACCAGGTTCACAATCGCCAGCGCCAGCGCCCCCGCCAGGAGGACGATCCCGAAGCCGAGCAGCACGATTTTTTTAAATTTTTTTGACCCGAGAAACACCGCCATCGCCCCCTTCATCGCCGTGTTCGCGAACGCGGCCAGCGTGATGGCGATCGTGGCCTGGGACAGCTTCGACGGGTCATCGCGGGAGATCTGGCTCATGGTAAGGGTCATGGGGTCGACATCGGAAAGCCCGGTCAGGACGCTGATGATATAAATACCGCTGTCCCCGAAAAGCACTTCGGCAATGCGGGAGATGAAGACGATGACGGCGAATATGACCCCGAATTTGACCGCCAGCGAGATGTTGAACGGGTTCTGGTACGCCACCTCTTCGTTTTTTTCCTTCCCGCTTTTTTTCCAGAGGACAAAGCAGAAAATAAAACCGGCCAGCGCCATGGACCCCATCACGACGACCAGGTTGCCGAGCAAAAGCGGGTTGATGATAAGCACTTCCAGCAGCACGCGTGGAAACATGGTGGAGCAGGCCAGGATGACGGCAAGGGCATATGGATAGGCGGACCCGTTTTCACCGCCTTCCCTGCTCCTCCTGGAAAAGGTGACGGTCGTGGCCGTGCTTGACGCGAGCCCGCCCAGCAAGCCGGTAAGGCCGATACCCTTTTTATGCCCGAGTATCTTGATAGCGATATAGCCGGTGAACCCGATGGCGGACACCAGCACCACCATGATCCACACGGTATAGGGGTTGACCACCTGCACGTCACTTAGGCCGGGAAAACGTTCAAAGACGGCGCTGTTGAGCATCCCGATATCCTGCAAGAGAACCGTGAAGTCGGGGTCGAACAGGAGAATAATGAAGGTTATGATGGCGAAGATAAGTGTCGCCCTGATGTCGTCCTTTTCCACCAGCGCGCCGAGCCGGTGAAGGTAGTCCTTCAGGTGCAGCACTACCGCGGTGATGATGGCGATGAACAGCGCCAGCACGAGCTGGTTTTTCTGCGTGATAACGCCGATGGTGAAGCAGATGAGCATGCTCACCTCGGTCGTGATGCCCCCCTCGTTGTGCTTGCTGAAAGAGAGGAAATAGGAAATGACGGTCATGGCGATGATTGCGGCAAACCCGAGGTAGAGCAGCTCATGCGCGTAATGGTCCCCGAGAAACGTCATCAGGGAGCCGAACAGCGCGACCAGAGAGTAGGTGCGGATACCGCCCAGGAAATCGGTGGTCTCATGGTCCATGCGCGACGCGAACGTCCGTTCAAAGCCGAGCAGGGCGCCCAGGAAGAGGGCTATAACGAACGGCTGCAGCAGGTGTAACTTCATCATTTCCATGTGTACGTGCCTCTCCCATATAGACTTGACAAACACGCGGGGGTCCGGTTTCGATGAACCCATGAAGAAAGAAATCACCTACCCCGCCGAAATCACCTTCAAGTCGGTGTTCTACCTGCGCCAGGACCTCCATGACGCGATCACCGCCCTTCTGGCGGAACACGGGCTCGACGCCCAGATCGACCACCGGCCGAGCAGGAACAGCACCTTCATCTCCTACACCATCACCGCCGAATTCGACTCAGAATCGCACCTTGAGCGCGTCTGCGCCTGCATCGCCACGGTCGACGGGTTCGTCATGCTGTTCTGATCCACGCTTTCAATGCTGCGCCAGGCCGGCGAGCGCGCCGGTGCTCCAGGCGAACTGGAGGTTGTACCCGCCGCTGTCCCCGTCGATATCGAGGAGCTCGCCGGTGATGTACAGGCGCTTCGCGCGACGCGACTCCATGGTCGCCGGGTTCACCTCGTCAGTGTCCACGCCCCCGGCGGCGACCACCGCTTCATCGAAGCCCCGCGGCTTCCCGGGCTCAAGGGTGAGTCCTTTCAGGACGCGGGCCAGCGCGCCGCGCATCTCCTTCCCGAGCTGTCCTACCGGCGCCGCGGGGTCGATCCCCGCCATGCGGAGCAGCACGTCGGGCATCGGACTTTTCAGTATCCCGGTAAGGCTCAGCGCGGCGCTCCGTGAGCCGTCCGCCCACAGCATCCCGATTACATCCTCAAGCTCTTTCTCCCCTCGCCCGGGAAACAGGTCAATGACTATTTGCGGTGACTGGCCCCGGAGCACCGTCTCGTTGACCGCGCGCGATATCTCGAGCGATGCCGGTCCCGAGATGCCGTACGCGGTGAAAAGGAGCTCTCCTTCAGATGAGGCGAGGGTTTTTTTTCCCATTGTCACCCGCGTCGCGCAGTCCCACTTGACGCCCTGGAGGCGATGGATGATCTTCAGGGGGATGGTGACCGGCAGTATGGCGGGGAACGGCTCGCGCACCGTGTGCTTCATCTGCCGGGCGAGCTCGTACCCGTCGCGCGATCCGCCCGACGGGGGATTGGCGCAGCTCCCGGCGGCGAGAATCACCGCGTCGAATTCCTCCGCCTCGTGCCCCGCCGTGACCAGTGTGTACCCGCTTCCCGTTGGCCGTATAGCCTCGATCCTGCGGTGCGTCCTCGCTTCGACGCCGCGGCGACCGAGCTCGTATTCAAAGATCCGCATCACCGATGCGGACTGCAGCGACGCGGGGAACATCTTCCCGTTTTTCTCCTCCGCAAGGGGGAGACCGATTGATTTGAAAAAATCCACCGTCTCATCGAAGCCGAAGCGTGAAAAGACATTGTTAACGAACCGTGGATTGCCACCATGGTAGCACCCCGCTGAAAGGTTACGGTTGGTGATGTTGCACCGCCCGTTTCCGCTGACGAGCACCTTTCTCCCAAGCTTTTTCTGCTTTTCAAAAAGGACGACCGAATTGCCGCCGCCCGCGGCAAAGCAGGCGGCGATGCAGCCCGACGCTCCCCCGCCGATCACGGCAACGCGCTTCATTTCGCACCGGCCGCCTTGATTTTCTGGTTGATCGCCTTTTCAAGCTCATTGATGTCAAGGGCGTATTGCTGCAGGTTTGTGTCCTGGTCGGAATTTTCGCGGGTTTTCTTGAGCATCTTCTTCACCATGAGAAGGTCATTTGCGTCGTTTATTCGGTCGTCCTCGATGAGCTTCTGGACCAGTGAAAACCTGTATTCCCTGAAGCAGACGCGGGAGTAAAATTCCGCCCCGTACACCACGAGGGTCTTCTCGATGGTGTTCTTGCTCATGTATTTTTTAAATTCCTCGTATTTCGGAGTGTCGGTAACGCGCCGGTTTTTGTCATTTTCGTTATCAGCGGCGCTCCCCGCCTTTCCGCGGATTGAAATCTGGCTGTCGATGAACGAAGCAAGCCCGCCCGTCTTCTCGATCTCGATCTTGAGCTGCTTTTCCTGCCACTTCGGATTAAACTGCATGATCGCCCGTTCGAGGTTCGCCTGCAAGCTCATCAGGTTGATCACGATATTCGCGCTCCTGCCGAGGGGCGTGTTGTTATACTCCTTTAGCTTCGGGAAAAATTCCTTGATTATCCTTTCGACCGGATACTTGGTGGAGAACTCGTGTGAAAATTCGCGCGTCAGTTCATCGCTGAAAATCTCGAGGAGCGTTTTGATGATGTTGCCCTCCGCGACGACAAATCCCTCGACCCTTCGCACCTGCTGTTTATTGTTCCCTTCAACGGTATTGAATGAGAAAATCTTATGCGTGTCCACCAGTATCTTGATGAGCTTGGGGATGGTGTAAGGGATCACGGAATAGGTAGTTGTCAGATAATCGTAAAACCTGTCGGACTGCGGGATGGCTCCCGGTCCCCGCTCGCAATTCTGTTTCCGGATATCGATAACAATCGTATTCAGCAGTTCTTCCAGGTCTTTCATTTCAATATACCAGTGTCGCGCTGCCCCGTCAAAATATCGGCTTATAATCGAATTGGTGGATGGCCGTGATATACCGGAGGGTATGGGTCTTCTGCCTGAACAGGATCGAGCTGGTCTTCGCTCCGCCGGGAACGTACTGCACGCCCGGCAGCAGTACCCCGTCGGTTACACCGGTGAGGGAAACGATCACGTCTTCGCCCCGGATCATGTCCGAGGGAGTAAAGATCATCTCCGGGTCATCGATGCCAAGCTCGCGGAGCAGCTCCTTCTCCCTGCCGCCTATGTCCACGAACCGCGCCTGCATGTCCGCGTCCATGCACTTGAGCGCCGCCGCGGCTATGATCGCCTCTTTTGCGCCGCCGATACCCATGAGGATATCGATTGAGCTTTCGGGGAAAGCGGTGGAAACGGCGCCCGTGATGTCCCCGTCGCGTATAAACCTGATCTTGGCCCCGGTTTTGCGCACCTCCTCCACCAGCTTTTCATTCCGCTTCCGGTCGAGGATGCAGACAGTGAGGTCCTCAATATATTTTCCTTTCGCACGGGCGATCCGCTTGATATTGATCGCCGGCGGCTGGTGGATGTCCACGATATTTTTCGCGTCCTTGCCGACCGCGATCTTGTCCATGTGCAGCGACGGGGCCTTGAAAAACGCCCCCTTGGTGCCAACCGCCGCCGCCGACACCGCATTGTGTCCGCCGCGTGCGCAGGTCATCTTCCCGTCCAGCGGCTTCACGGCAAGGTCGACAGCGCCCCCCGTTTTGCTGCCGACCTGCACCCCGTCATACAGCGCCGTTTCAGCGCTGTCCGCGCCTATCACTATTTCACCATCGATGTCCATCGTCGAAAGGACCTTGTGCATGGCGTCAGACGCCGAATGATACGTAATCTCCTCATCGCCCTTGCCCATATGCCTGCTTGCAAAGAGCGCGGCCGCTTCAGTCAGACGTACTGCTTCAATGGTAAGATATCTGTCCATGGTTCCTCCCGCGGCGGAAAACTCAAATGGCATGCTATCATCGGACAGCCTGTCACACTATTCAAGCAAATTTTTTTTTCCGGTCTTTTCGTGCCGCAAATTTCCTGTTCCGTACCCACGCACCCTGCAGGATCATGGCAGTGGACTTCCCCGCACAATTAAATAATTGACTGAATAAAACGGCATGGTGTATAATGCGACATAACCGTTTTGGCGGACAGCCACAGGCGTCCCGTATGTCCGTCATATAACATCGACCGGCGCCCGGACCGGCGCGCCATACTGTGCGAACAAGGAGCATGCCGTGAAAAAAACAATTATGGTAATAGGCGGCGGGTTACTCCAGGTGCCGGTGATTCTCACCGCGAAAAAAATGGGCCACGAGGTCGTGGTGACCGACTATAACCCGAATACCCAGGGGATGAAGGAAGCCGACATACCCATCGTCATGAGCACGCGCGACATCGAAGGCTCCGTCAGGGTCGCCAAGGCCCAGAACGAGCTGACCCCCATACACGCCGTGCTCACCGCCGGCACCGACGCCTCTATGGCGGTTGCCGCGGTCGCCAACGCGCTGAACCTTCCCGGCATTAAATTCGAAGACGCGGAGGCGGCGACCAACAAGATCAAGATGCGTATGCGCTTCAAGGAACATGGCGTCCCCTCACCAAATTTCCTCCCGGTATGGTCGCTCTCGGATGCGAAGAAGGCCGGTAAGATCCTGAAATTCCCCGTAGTCATCAAACCGTCGGACAACATGGGCGCGCGCGGCGTCATGCGCCTCGACAACCTGAACCAGCTCGCCGACGCATTCAAGTTTTCAAAAAATGCGTCCCCGAGCGGCGAACTGATTATGGAAGAATACATGGACGGCCCTGAGCTGTCGATCGATGCCATCATTTACAACAATGAGATCACCTTTACCGGTGTTGCGGACCGCATCATCGAGTACCCGCCCTACTTCATCGAAACAGGCCACAACATGCCGTCTTCCCTTCCCCGCGACGTGCAGGAGGCGGCATGCGAAATTATGACCATGGGCATACGCGCCCTCGGAATAGATATCGGCGCGGCAAAGGGCGATATCAAGATAACGAAGGACGGTCCCATGATCGGCGAGCTCGCCGCGCGCCTCTCCGGCGGCTTTATGTCAGCCTACACCTATCCCCTCTCCAGCGGTGTTGACCTGATCAAGGCGGCGATCGAGGTTGCACTCGGCCAGGAGCCGGGCAACCTCGAGCCGGTCATCAGCCGCACAGCAATTGAGCGCGCCATAATAACAAAGCCGGGCATAGTTAAAAAGATCACCGGACTCGAAGAAGCGCTGAAGGTCCCCGGCATAAAAGAAATCTTTCTCAATGTCAAGCCGGGCGACAAGGTCATACAGCCCCGGTCCAACGTTGAAAAGGCCGGCCACATCATAGCCGTCGGATCTACCCTCGGGGAAGCGGTCGCAAGCGTGGACCAGTGCAAAAAGGTGCTCAATTTTGAGATGATAGAAGAATCTGAAATCTCGATGGAGACCATCCACCTCGCGGCGAAAGAACGGTTCAAGAAGATCTGCTACGTGTGCAAAACCTGTGACGGCAGGGACTGCCCTACCGGTGTCCCGGGAATGGGAGGCACCGGTACGGGCGAATCGTTCAGGCGGAATATCGCGTCGTTGAAACGGTTCAAGATCAACACGCGGCTGATCCACGACGTCACCCAGCCCGATACCTACGACTTCCTTCATGGACCTGTCGCTCTCCATCCCGGTCATGGCCGCCCCGATAACGGGCACGGTCACGAACATGGGCGGCGCCATCGATGAGCTTGACTACAACCGCGCGGTCATCAGCGGGTGCATCAAGGCAGGCACCATCGCGTTCGTCGGCGACGGCGCGACCCCCGACAAGTACAAGATCGGCCTGCAGGCGATCTCCGAATCAGGCGGGAAAGCGATCCCCATCTTCAAGCCGAGAAGCGATAACGGCGAGATCATCATGCGCATCAGGGCCGCGGAAAAGGCCTCTGCGATTGCCGTCGGCATGGACATCGATGCCGTCGTGTTCAAGACCATGGCAATGAAAAACCAGTCGGTAGGGCCGAAGAGCTTCGCCGAATTAAAAGAGCTTATCTCCTCCACGCGCCTTCCGTTTTTTCTGAAAGGCATCATGAACGTCAAGGACGCGGTAGCCGCCGTCGAGGCAGGCGCCCGCGGCATCATCGTGTCCAACCACGGCGGGAGGGTCCTTGACGAGATGATGGGGTCAATGGATGTCCTGGCGGAAATTGTCCGCGAAACCGACAACAGGGTCCTTGTTATAATAGACGGCGGGTTTCGCGAAGGCGTGGACATACTGAAAGCGCTTGCCCTGGGAGCACGCGCCGTGCTCATCGGTAGGCCGATCGCCATATCCGCGGTCGGCATGGGGGCCGAGGGGGTGTCGTACTATCTCAATTATCTCAAGAAGGATTTACAGAAGGCGATGATCCTTACCGGATGCAGGGATATCCCCGCGATAACCCCGGACATCATCAAGCAGGTATAAACAGGCCGGGACGCGCGCTTTTCTAATCGCCATAATAGATCCAGGAACCCCAGAAATACGGGTTTGCATAATTACCCTGCCCGGGACGCGAGCTGCCCCCTGGTTCCCGGTCCGTTGCCCCCTGTATGAATTCGCGTTTTGTTTCCGCAATGGCCCTGCCCGCGGGGATGTTTTTGTTCAGCATCCGGGCAAACACCCGGTTCCTGAATTCCAGGTTGGCCCTGTCATCCACCGGCCAGAGCGATACGGACACCCCGCGCGCCCCTGCCTCCCTGATTGAGCTGCACAGGCTCCAGATCCCCTCGCCCCTGCTGAAGCCGGTCGGCGGGATCCTGAGCGCTGCAACATGAAACAGGTCAGCCCGTATCGCGAGCCCCGCCAGCTCTTTTATATTCAACAGGCCGTCTCCCTGCATTTTCCCGGCTGTTCGCGCAGTAACAGCCAGCGCTGACAGGAGGGGCGTCTCCGGGACGATGATTCCGCTCCCGTTGAAAAGAAAGATCTTATAATTTGACAGGAAGCCGGATGCCGACATCTTTTTCAATTCCGGTTCGGTGGCCCGCTCGCCGGAAATCACTGCCGCGTCCGGCGCAACACCCTTCAGGTCTTCCGGCCGCGCCGCGTCCTGGTACGACGGCACAAGACCGCCGGAGCCGAAGAAGCCGTATGCTTCGCGGATCTCTTCGTTGTTACGAATTTTTTTCGTGATAACGCTGATTATATGATCGAAATGTATGACAGAATCTATTTTTTTTACTGGAGGTAGAACATCCGTTTTCATGTTCACCAGCGAGACAATCGACCTCCTCCCTGCCGGGTAGAGTCGTTTCTTGAAGCCGGCCCTTGACGATTGTGAATAGGCGTACGATATTTCGAACCGTTCTACCAGGAACTTCCCATCTGTCATGGCAAGGGTCTCAAATGGCAGAAACGTGAGTGACGCGTCGGGCTGAATCACCAGGATTTCCTTATCAGCAAGCCTCCGTTCGATCTTCTTGAATAGAAATGAATACATCGTCTTACCGAGATATTTCAGCGTCTCATATTCGTCGATGCCGATGTATTTTTTCCCAATGAGAAAGCGGTAATAGTTGACTATCTTTTCAAATTCTATGATATAATGGTCCCGCCGCAGGCGCTGATCGATATTGAACATAATATCGCTTTTTTTATGGCTCATGAATGCTTCAATCTCATTTTTCCGGGAGTTATACACGGCATTCACCATCGCCGCCTTGTCAAGCTCATACCCGACCGAACCGCCTGCGTCGATGACAATCACCTGCGGGTCGTCCCACGAGATGTTCGTGAAAATCACCACCGCGCTGTTTTTCCCGATATTTTTCCTCAGCTCCTCAGCGCCCAGGACCGCTCCCTTTTTCATGCACAACGCATCACCGGTAGCGCAGTTAACTTTTTCCTCGCAATAGCGCTCGTTTATTTCATACGCGGTATCCGGCCTGCCGGTCGTCACATGCACCGCGATGAGCCAGCGGAACACCTCGGCCCTCATATCGAAAAAGGCCCGGCCCGGTGCCGCATACGCTGCATCCAGCGTTGCCAGCGCATTCGAAAGGTGTGCCGCCGCTTCGTCGTATTCTTTGCGGTAATAGCAGACAATGCCGCTGTTTTTCAGATCTTCAGCGACCCCTGTCGCGTCACCGAGTTCCCTGTTTATCTCTTCCGCCTGCCTGAAATATTCGAGGGCCCGGTCATATCGCTTCATTGAAATCATGACCTTCCCAAGATTGCCAAGATTGTGCGCTATCCGCCCCCGTTTTTCATTCTGAATATCGCGCCTGAGCGCTTTATTCAGATATTCAACCGCTTCGCCGTACCGCTCACGGGATTCATATACCATCCCTATGTCGCCGAGCCTGGACTGGATAGACTCATCCAATTCTATATTCCTGTTGAGGGTAAGGCCCTTGAGATAATGGTCCATCGACTCATCGTACCTGCCCATGGAATCATACACCCTCCCGAGGCTGTTGTGAAGAGCGGCGGCATTGATCCTGTTATTAAGCTTCGTGTTGATTTCAAGAGACCTGGTGAAGAATTCAATAGCGCGGTCATTGTACCCGAGGTTAAAATACGTTTCCCCGATCCGGTTCAACCGTGACGCGATACGCAATTCATCGTTGCCGCTCCTGTCAATCGTTAACGCCTTTTCGAAATAACCGAGTGCTTCTCCATACCTTCCCTGAGCCGCGTACACCACTCCCATGTTGCTCAGGTCTATCGACAGCGACCTGTCGTTTCCTGATTTTCTGTCTATGGATAGCGCCTCGGAATAGTGTGCGAGAGACTCGTCAAAATTACCTTTAAAGAAATAGAGAGTACCCATATTGCTGGTAATGACCGCGATATTCGCCCCGCTCCCGGTTTCCCGTGCAACGGCAAGGGCTTTTTCATACTCGCTGAGCGCGTTATCAAATTTTTTTTGGGCCCGGTAGGCCGCCGCCATGCTGGAACGCGCCTGCATTTCACGGTCCCTGTAGCCTTTCTTCACGGCAGTAGCCAGCGCCTGTTCATGAGACGCAAGCGCCTCTTCATACCGGCCGAGATTGCCAAATGTTTCACCGATACTGTTTAATGACGCGATCTCCTGCTCGGCGTTCTCGTACGTTCGGGAAGCATTCATGGCAAGCGTGTAATAATGGAGGGAGCGTTCATGCTCCCCGAGGATGTCATGGACGCGACCGAGCTCGGTGAGCTGGGCGATAAGCTCTTCACTCCGCGGCTCCTCGTTTTTCCTTTCGGCAGCAACCGCGCGCTTTAGATATTCAATCGTCTGTTTGTAATCGTGCTGTTTTTTGAATTTTAGCGCTTCATTCCAGCAGCGATCGGCTTCGTCATGCCACTCGTTGCCATAGGACAGGGAGCTTGCCAGGAGCATGAGCCCCGCGATGGCTATTCGTAATGCCATAACACCACCCCCCTTAAAATCTTTCATAGACATGTTGGTTGCGCTCATAGTGCAGATAATTAGACGTGATAAACGGATCTGTGGATCAAATACAAGAATAAAATCATCATTAAAAAATAAATGATTTCTTCAAGCGGGTTTTATATATTGAAAAACAATGCTATCGGCACATTAATACTTGCGGAATAAAGCGACCAGCTTCCCCATGATCGAGGCATTTTCAGCAACAATTGGCTGATACGCCGGATTTTCGGGCATCAGCATTACCTTGCTGCCGGAAACCTTGAGCCTCTTCAATGTTGCCTCGTCTTCGAGCAACGCAGCAACAATTTCTCCATTATTGCAATTATTCTGCTTCTTGATAATGGCGATATCCCCGTCATTAATCCCGCCCTCAATCATTGAGTCGCCCTTGACATGGAGGGCAAAATAGTCGCCGCTGCGGAACATGGATTTGGGGAAGCTGAGATATTCTTCGATATTTTCCTGCGCCATTATCGGGGAGCCGGCGGCGATCCTTCCGAGAAGAGGGATCGTTATGGCATCAACCGGGATTTCATCATCTTCCCCGAGCACCACTATTGCGCGTGACTTGTTCTGTTCTGTTTTGATGAACCCTTTTTTTTCTATCGCTTTCACATGGTCGTAGGCGCCCTTGACAGTGATATTGAACTGTTCACCGATTTCCCGTACCGTCGGGGGGAACCCCGAGCCCTTTATCGATCCCTTGATAAAGTCATAAATACGTTCCTGTTTGTCGGTGAGCTGTTTTGGTTTTTCTTTCGTTGCCATTAGCGGATCCCCCCGGCTTATTATCTATACAAATAATAAGCATACATGAGTTTATATGTCAAGAAAATTTTTTATTCTTGTAATTTAAAAAAATAGTGAATTATTGATGCAGTCGGAGATTCAATGTATCGGTATTAAGGAAGGATCAAAATTCATTATAAATTGCTTTTTTTCAACCCATTAATAAATTAATTTAAATAATTCAGGCCCTGTCCCCGGATTCATGCCCCGGTCCGGTGAATCATATTTTTGCATCTCAGGAAAATCCATTGGAGAATATCGATCAATACTATTTGTTTTTAAATGTGTCTTCCGGCGCTACCGATGAAGAGATATCCGCTGCATACAAGAAGCTCGCATTCAAATTTCACCCTGACAAGAATCCCCACCGTGCCGAATGGGCGAACCAGGCGATGACCAAGCTCAACGTGGCATATTCGACCATAATGAGCTGCCGCTTTAGCGAGGAACCGCCCCCTGATAAACCGGCCCCGCCTCCCGCGCCCCCCGCCGGAGCGCAGAAAGAGCCAAGAAAGCCATACAAGGACATCATCGATTCCGAAATCCTCACGAAGCAATTCATAAACCTGCGCGAAACCTCAAAGGACGCCCTGTACCGCTACTTCCAGTACAACCTCTACAACCTGCCGCTGCGGGACAAAGTCTCGAACAGGGCCATATTCAACAAGATGGTTTTTTCAGTGCGCAAGTGTTATCACGCCATAAGGCGCCTGAAAGACAAAACCGACGACCCGGAACTTCTGGAGCATTTCGAAGTATTCACGACCATGCTCTATTATTTCTACCGCGCATCGGAATGCATGAATATCATCGATACCTACGCCAACCAGGCCGATGTTGAGGCCTACCGGGTATATCGCAAAGGGGATGAAAACCTTCACCAGGCGCACAAGGAGATTTTTTTCGACCGGCACAACCGCGGGTATTTCAAAAAAAGCATGGCCTATTCCTTCATCCTCGAAGCAGAGAGGATCCTGGGAGCAAACCTCAGCATATTCCCCCAGTCAACCTGGGCCGTTGAGACGGGTATCAAGCTCGAGTACGCCCGTGCATTGAGAAAATACCTTGAATTGTTTTTTTCAGAGTAGCCCGGATACCCCCCCGGCCGGCCCAATTCCGCTCAATTTTCCCTGCTGATTGTCCGATACTACAGAATGACGGCACGTTACAATGTTTGACATTCACATGATACACCGATCATGAAGAAAAATATTATCATCATACTCCTGTTAACCGCTACCGCGCTGAGCGCGGAGGATTACCAGTACCAGTATTTCAGCAAGCCAAAGGAACGGGACCGGTATGTCCCCTTTTCGGACTACATCCCGCAGATACGGCTCCACTACCAGACCGTCCCCCATTACCTCGAAGATTACTATGAGCTCTACGGGCTGAAGCTCTACTATAATGAAAACACCCTCAGGAAAAACATTGAGGGGCTCAAGACGGCCCTCCAGCGCAAGTTCCGTCACCCTTCCATGGCCCTCGTAAAAGTAGAATCAGACCGGGAATACTTCAAATACCGGAACCTGATGTTCATGCATATCAACATGCTGATCATGAGGAGCTACCTTTCGATTGCATCGCGCTACGACAAGCAGAAAGTCCTCTTTTACAACTGGGATTATGCGCAGGAGATAAGCGAAAGCCTCGACATTGCCGAACGGCACTATGCCGAAGCCCTGCCCTACTGGGAACGGGTCAGGGAGTACGCCCAGGTGGCGAGCCAGGTTAAGATCACCACCGACCTCGGGTTCATCGAGACCGAACGCAAGAACATCATCACCGGCGACATAGATTTCGGCAGGATAATAGCCGGCTACCGGAACGGCATCAGGGAAAAGAAGCAGAAGCTCAACGAGCTCAAGACCGCCTACGAAAAGAAATAACCGTACCCTTAGTAGATATACGGGATCATGACCTTTCTGTTCTTCGGATACTCCGGAAATTTTTCAAGGTACCATTTGTGGTTTGCCCGCGCCCGCGGGACCAGGTTCGCCGCAGTCCATACGACGAAAAAGAGCCCGGCAAGGGACCATGTCATCACGGCCCATCCTATCCAGGTTATGATTTCCCCGAGGTAGTTGGGCGAGGAGACGAAGCGGAACATGCCGCCATAGGGGATCTTGTATCCCGGGTCCTGCGGGTCCCACAATCTCCGCGTAATGGCATCCGAGTGCTTGTTGATGACGAACCCCGCGGCGAAGATAACCACGCCTATGATGAAGCGCGGGTCCGCGAGCCATTCGGCCGGATATGCCCCCGCCGGCGAGAAGCTGTACACCCAGCGGCCCTGGATGTAGGTGTTGATGGAGTTGAAGATCATGCCGAATATGATGATTGATATCGCGACCTTTTCGTCGCTCCGGAGCATGAAAGGGAATATGAACGAGCGGTGGAAATAGTGTATCTGCCAGATGACCTGCAGCGCGACAAGGGTGGCCGTTATATCCTTGTCGCTGATCAGGAAATACAGAAGGAACAGGAGGGACGCGGGCGCTTCCATGATGACCCATGCGGCCTTGTTGGGGACCAGGAACCCCCAGCCCTTCTTCGCGTGCCTGCCGTAGGGGGCGGTAATAAAAAAGAGAGAGATAAACGTAATCACCGCCACGCCCATGAAGCCGTAGAGAACAAGCTGATAAATCTGTCTTTCAATCATGGCCACTATCCTTTAGCTTTAAATTAATCATAACAGAAAAACGTAACCGGTAATAACCCGACGGGACTTTTACGACACGGCCCTACACGTTGAACAGGTACTTTATTATATCGCCGTCCTGCACGATGTAGTCCCTTCCCTCGGAGCGGAAGAGACCGTGCTCCCTGACGGCCTTTTCCGATCCGAGCCGCACCAGGTCATCATACCGGAACACCTCCGCGCGTATGAAGCCCCTTTCAAAATCGGTATGTATCTTTCCCGCTGCCGCCGCGGCCGGGGTCCCGGCGCGGAGCGTCCAGGCCTGCAGTTCGGTCGCGGCGGTGTAGTAGGTGATTAGGCCCAGAAGCGTATATGCCGTTTTGATGAGCCGGTCCAGCCCCGATTCAGACACCCCCATGGCATCAAGGTATTCCCGCTTTTCATTTTCCGGCAGCTCGGAGATCTCCTCCTCGAGCTTGCCGATGAGATACAGGTGCTGCGCCCCCTGCCTGGCCGCGTATTCCGCGACGGTGTCCACGTACTTCCGTGAATCCTTCTCTTCGTCGATATTCGCCAGGTAGATCACCGGCTTATCGGTGATAACGCCGAATTCGGCGAGCGTTACGCGCTCTTCGTCGCTTGTTTCGAGCGTGCGAAGCATGTTCCCGTCGTTCAGGTGCGCAATGAAGCGTTCCAGCTCCGCCGCCTTCGATTTTGACTTCCTGTCGCCGCCGCGCGCGAGCTTCAGTTCCCTGTCGAGCCCCCGCTCAATGATCTCGATGTCGGCGAGGATCAGCTCCGTGTTGATAATCTCGATATCGCGAACCGGATCGACGTCGCCGGTCACATGCGCCACGTCATCGTTCGAAAAGCAGCGGACCGCGTGGACCAGGGCGTCAACGTTCCGGATGTGGCCCAGGAACTTGTTGCCGAGCCCCTCACCCTTCGACGCCCCCTTGACAAGACCGGCAACATCGATGAACTCTATCCTCGTGGGGATGGGATGCTCCTTGTGGGTAAGCGCGGCGATTGTTTTAAGCCGTTCGTCCGGCACGGGCACAATCCCCTTGTTCGGCTCTATGGTGCAGAAGGGATAATTGGCCATCTGCGCGCCCGCGCCTGAGAGCGCGTTAAAAATCGTTGATTTCCCCACGTTCGGGAGCCCTATGATGCCGCACGCTACGCCCATATGCATTTTCCTGGCTACTACGGCAGGCGCGGCCCGAGCGCCCTCCGGCCCGCCCGTCAAATATGTGTTACGCTGTAACAATAAAACATTGACATGTTATAAATTTTAAATCCAGATGTCAATTGAAGTTATTCAATCCTGAAAATTAACGCAAATTATGGAACTATTCTATACAATCTCGATCAATTTCATCTTCTACGCTTCAGTCATCGAGTTGTGTATCGGGATCCTGTTTTTTTTCATCGGGTACGCCAAGCGCCTCCTGCCGGACAGCATTGCCATCCTGCTTATCGTCACACCGCTTTTTTTACGGTACAACAACGTCCTGGAGATTGAGACGATCCCGTTCATGACGGTGCTCGGCCTGTGCCTGTACCCGGTCACTCTCTCCCACATGATCCGGCACAAGTACAACCATTACCGTTACACCTCGCTTGTGCCGATCTATGCAATATGCGCGGTGGCGCTGTTCGCCATGGTGTTCCTGCCCGGAATGATCTCACTGATAATTTACCTCCTCCATATCTCCTTTTATCTCTATATCATCTACATGATATTTCCCGGCAGGCATGAGCCGATATCGCTGTTTCTGCTCGGGGCCATCTTTTTGAATTTTGCCTATCTCTCCCTTGCGGTGTATGCCCTCAACGAGATACACTTCATTCTCTCGGCGGGACTGATGAACATCATCGTCACGCTCCTCATGGCGTATAATTTAAAAAACAGGATGGAAGGGATCCTTTCACAGTTCAACATCGTAAACGAGTTGAACAACAAGCTGAACCGCCGCATTACCCGGCTGAAGCAGAGCAATGAATCGTGCAGAAAGATAATCGCGGAAAAAGACCTGGAACTTTCGCAGATGGCGCGCCATGCCAGCCTCGCCGAGCTGACTGCGGGCATCGCGCATGAACTCGCCCAGCCGCTTACCGGCATCAAGGGCATCGCCCAGAACATGATAGACGACATCAATTCCGAAGAATTCGAAAACCTGCAGGCCGTGTCTGAATTATTGAGGATCTGCTCGCTGGTCGATAAATCCTCATCCATAATCGACCACATCAGAAACTTCTCGAAAAAGACCCCCTTTTCAATCAGACAGATCGACCTCAACAAGGTCATCCTTGAGGCGATCGACCTCATTCATCTCCAGCTCAAGAAGAAAAACATTGATCTCGTCTTCATGCTCGATGACGCGATCCCCAGGATCTTCGGCGACAGGATTTCACTGGAACAACTTATCGTGAATATTATATTGAATTCAAAAGACGCGATTCTTGAAAAGGAATTCGAATCGCAGGACGACGGCGGCACCATACGGATCACCACCTCAACATCGGGCGGCGCGGTCCTGATGATGATCCAGGACAACGGAAGCGGTATATCGGAGGACATCAAGCATAAGATATGGTCCCCATTTTTTACCACAAAGAAGCGGGGGCACGGGACGGGGATAGGGCTCTCCATCTGCAGCAAGATACTCAAGGACCATAACGCAGCGGTGGATATCCAGTCGGACCGGGATGGAACGCAGTTCACGATACGGTTCCCGGTCGAAAGCCGCGTTATGGTGTGATGGACTTCACGCACTCAAGCGGCGGCGACGCCCGCGGGCGCTATTTCAATTCTTTTTCACTCTTGTAGATTTTCATTATCGTGTTGAATGTGGCGACTTTTAACAGCGCCATGATGTCATCGCGTACGTTCATGAGGCCCAGCTTGCCGTTATAGTCATTCATTGCCCGGCATGCGGTGACGATCATGCCGAAACCGGAAGAATCTATATATTCTACTTTTTTCAGGTCAATGACGATGCTCCTGGTTTTTTCCTGTATCAACCCGAACACCGCCTTTTTCAGTTCTCCTACGGTGAAATAATCAATATCGCCGTTCGGTGCGAGTATCTTGTGAGATTTCAGCTCTCGAGAATCTATCTCCATTTCTGCATCCCCGGTGCATCGTTATCTGACAAAGCGAATCTCAATATGCCGGCACTTCAAGCCGTCGAGACGTATAATTACGGACACGTTAATGATAAAACAGCTTCCTAATAATACAACAATAAAATTTTGCTTCAATTGGTGCGAAACTCGAACCCTCTTTAATAATTGATTCCCGGGTATTGTGCATAAAAAAATACGCCCAGGGTTTCCCCTGGGCGTATTATAATATGGTCAAGCCTCACGACTGATTAGTACTGGTCGGCTGAACACATTACTGCGCTTACACCTCCAGCCTATCAACCTTGTAATCTTCAAGGAGTCTTCAGTGGCCCGAAGGCCAAGGGAAATCTCATCTTGGAGTTGGCTTCCCGCTTAGATGCTTTCAGCGGTTATCCATTCCGAACATAGCTACCCAGCGATGCCGCTGGCGCGACAGCTGGTACACCAGAGGTTCGTCCATCCCGGTCCTCTCGTACTAGGGACAGATCTCCTCAAATTTCCAACGCCTGCAGAGGATAGGGACCGAACTGTCTCACGACGTTCTGAACCCAGCTCGCGTTCCGCTTTAATCGGCGAACAGCCGAACCCTTGGGACCTTCTCCAGCCCCAGGATGCGAAGAGCCGACATCGAGGTGCCAAACAGCGCCGTCGATATGAACTCTTGGGCGCTATAAGCCTGTTATCCCCGGAGTACCTTTTATCCGTTGAGCGATGGCCCTTCCACACGGGACCACCGGATCACTAACCCCTACTTTCGTACCTGCTCGACTTGTAGGTCTCGCAGTCAAGCTCCCTTATGCGTTTACACTCTACGCACGATTTCCGTCCGTGCTGAGGGAACCTTTGGGCGCCTCCGTTACTCTTTGGGAGGCGACCGCCCCAGTCAAACTGCCCACCAGACAGTGTTCCAGCCCCAGATAATGGGTGCCGGTTAGTAGCTCAATACAATAAGGGTGGTATTTCAAGGTTGACTCCACCGAAGCTAGCGTCCCGGCTTCAAAGTCTCCCACCTATCCTACACATACTGCACCAAGCTACAGTGTCAGGCTACAGTAAAGGTTCACGGGGTCTTTCCGTCCTTCTGCAGGTAGTCCGCATCTTCACGAACATTACAATTTCGCCGAGCTCCTCGTTGAGACAGTGATCAAATCGTTACACCATTCGTGCAGGTCGGAACTTACCCGACAAGGAATTTCGCTACCTTAGGACCGTCATAGTTACGGCCGCCGTTTACCGGGGCTTCAATTCAGAGCTTCGCCTTGCGGCTAACCCCTCCTTTTAACCTTCCGGCACCGGGCAGGTGTCAGACCCTATACATCATCTTACGATTTAGCAGAGTCCTGTGTTTTTGGTAAACAGTCGCTTGATCCGTTTCTCTGCGGCCTCTTCATGCTCAGCCCGCAGGGGCTTCACACTACTGAGGCGTCCCTTCTTCCGAAGTTACGGGACCATTTTGCCGAGTTCCTTAACGAGGATTCTCACGAGCGCCTTAGGATTCTCTCCACGCCTACCTGTGTCGGTTTGTGGTACGGTCTCCCGGTTTCGCGTTTAGAAGTTTTTCTTGGTAGCTTAGATTCTGGACCTTCGCTCGCCCGAGGGCTTACTCCCCTACCGCCTCAGCTTAAAGGGGCCCGGATTTTCCTGGACCCCAAGCCTACGCTTAAGAACAGGGACAACCAACGCCCTGCGCCCATATCTTTCTACGTCACTCCATCACGATAACCTCCACCAGGAGGTGCAGGAATATGAACCTGCTTCCCATCGACTACGCCTTCCGGCCTCGCCTTAGGGGCCGACTAACTCTGAGTTGATTAACATTGCCCAGAAAACCTTAGGCTTTCGGCGAACATGTTTTTCACATGTTTTATCGCTACTCATGCCGGCATTCTCACTTCTATACAGTCCAGCCGTCCTCGCGGTCGACCTTCAACCCGTATAGAACGCTCCTCTACCACTCGATTGCTCGAGTCCAAAGCTTCGGTAGTATGCTTAGCCCCAATCATTTTTGGCGCAGAGTCACTCGACCAGTGAGCTGTTACGCACTCTTTGAATGGTTGCTGCTTCTAAGCCAACATCCTGGCTGTCTGAGCAACTCCACCTCCTTTATTCACTTAGCATACATTTCGGGACCTTAGCTGTTGGTTTGGGCTGTTTCCCTTTTGACCACGGAGCTTAGCCCCCGTAGTCTGACTCCCGTGCTCTAAAGTTACGGCATTCGAAGTTTAAATGGGTTTGGTAAGTTTGTTGACCCCCTAGCCCAGTCAGTGCCCTACCTCCGTAACAAAACGCACGAGGCTATCCCTAAAGATATTTCGAGGAGAACCAGCTATTGCCGAGTTTGTTTGGCCTTTCACCCCTAGCCACAGCTCATCGGAGCGTTTTTCAACACACAACCGTTCGGTCCTCCACAGGGTCTTACCCCTGCTTCAACCTGGCCATGGCTAGATCACTCGGTTTCGGGTCTACTCCATATAACTAATCGCCCTATTCAGACTCGCTTTCGCTATGGCTCCGTGATTACAATCACTTAACCTCGCTATATAGAGTAACTCGCCGGCTCATTCTACAAAAGGCACGCGGTCAGGCATGCAAGCATAGCCCTTCCACACCTTGTAAGCATACGGTTTCAGGTTCTATTTCACTCCCCTCTCGGGGTTCTTTTCACCTTTCCCTCACGGTACTTGTTCACTATCGGTCATTGGTGAGTATTTAGCCTTACGAAGTGGTCTTCGTGAATTCCCACAGGATTTCTCGTGTCCCGCGGTACTCAGGAGTATGAACCAGGAAGGTTTTAATCTTTCGTTTACGGGGCTATCACCCTCTTTGGCGCTCTTTCCAGCGGCTTCAACTAGATTAAAACTTTGTAACTTCCCGAAGGTTCCAGGAAACCCTCCGTCCACACCCTATTACCCCGATCCTACAGCGCTCCTGGGCTGTAACGTAAAGACCGGTTTAGGCTGTTCCCGTTTCGCTCGCCACTACTAAGGGAATCGCTATTGCTTTCTCTTCCTCAGGTTACTGAGATGTTTCAATTCCCCTGGTTAGCTTCTGCAACCTATGTATTCAGTTACAGATACTATGGGTTTACCATAGTCGGTTTTCCGATTCGGTGATCCCCGGGTCAAAGGATGCTTGCTCCTCACCGAGGCTTATCGCAGCTTGCCACGACCTTCATCGCCTACCAATGCCAAGGCATCCACCGTACGCCCTTACTTGCTTGACCATATTATTTTATCATGAAAACGCCTTTACGGGCGCCTTCATAATTTCGGAGCGAGAGCCGCAACACGGCTCTCAGAATCCATTATGCGGTCACAGCATAATTCGGCACTCATGTTCTCTTTTAATTCGACGAAATTGTTAAACCTGATTTCTGTTAAAAATTTGGCTTAACCGTTTTGAAAGATCATGCCTCGTGAAGACGAGGTTTTTGTCTCTGATCGGGTGGGGTTTAAGCCCCACTTGATCATTGACATTTGGAGGTGAACGGGATCGAACCGATGACCTACTGCGTGCAAGGCAGTCGCTCTCCCAACTGAGCTACACCCCCTATTTTATCCCATTGGGCCTGAGTGGAATCGAACCACCGACCTTACGATTATCAGTCGTACGCTCTAGCCAACTGAGCTACAGGCCCTGGTTGATATCAGTGTCAGGCCTATAGGAAAAAATAGGCTTGTTGCTATAGTTCTCTCAAAACTGGGTAGTATTAAATTGTTGCCCCTGTTAACGATTGTCTTTCCTTTTAAAGGAGGTGATCCAGCCGCACCTTCCGATACGGCTACCTTGTTACGACTTCACCCTCTTCACCGACTTCACCTTAGTAACCTTCTTCCTTACGGTTAGATCAGCCACTTCGGGTGCTGCCAACTCAGATGGTGTGACGGGCGGTGTGTACAAGGCCCGGGAACGTATTCACCGTAGCGTGCTGATCTACGATTACTAGCGATTCCAGCTTCATGGAGTCGAGTTGCAGACTCCAATCCGAACTGAGACCGGTTTTTTGAGATTTGCTCCACCTCGCGGCATTGCATCTCTTTGTACCGGCCATTGTAGCACGTGTGTAGCCCTGGACATAAGGGCCGTGATGACTTGACGTCATCCCCACCTTCCTCCGGTTTATCACCGGCAGTTCCCCTAGAGTGCCCAGCATTACCTGATAGCAACAAGGGGTAAGGGTTGCGCTCGTTGCGGGACTTAACCCAACATCTCACGACACGAGCTGACGACAGCCATGCAGCACCTCTATACATGTCCGAAGAAGGGTGTATCTCTACACCTGTCATGTACAGTTCAAGCCCAGGTAAGGTTTTTCGCGTATCATCGAATTAAACCACATGCTCCACCGCTTGTGCGGGCCCCCGTCAATTTCTTTGAGTTTAAGCCTTGCGGCCGTACTCCCCAGGCGGTGTACTTAATGCGTTAGCGTCGGCACTAGTGAACAAGTCACTAACACCTAGTACACAACGTTTACAGCGTGGACTACCGGGGTATCTAATCCCGTTCGCTCCCCACGCTTTCGCGCTTCAGCGTCAGTTCTAGGCCAGAGAGCCGCCTTCGCCACTGGTGTTCTTCCCGATATCTACGCATTTCACCGCTACACCGGGAATTCCGCTCTCCTCTCCCGAACTCAAGAGAACCAGTTTTAGATGCAGTTCCTGGGTTGAGCCCAGGGATTTCACACCTAACTTAATCCCCCGCCTAGACGCCCTTTACGCCCAATAATTCCGAACAACGCTAGCCCCATACGTATTACCGCGGCTGCTGGCACGTAGTTAGCCGGGGCTTTAGGCAGGTACCGTCATCACAACGAATATTACCCGTTGCTTATTCTTCCCCGCTTATCGGACTTTACAACCCGAAGGCCTTCATCGTCCACGCGGCGTCGCTGCGTCAGGGTTTCCCCCATTGCGCAAGATTCTTAACTGCTGCCTCCCGTAGGAGTCTGGGCCGTATCTCAGTCCCAATGTGGCCGGTCACCCTCTCAGGCCGGCTACCGATCGTCGCCTTGGTGGGCCGTTACCCCGCCAACTAGCTAATGAGCCGCGGACTCATCTCCAGGTAGTAGGCCTTGCGGTCCCCACCTTTAATGGCTGCTACTTATGTAACCACCATCTTATTCGGTATTAGCCACCCTTTCGAGTAGTTATCCCAATCCTGGAGGCAGATTATCCACGTGTTACTCACCCGTTCGCCACTCTCCTCCCAATGCAAGCATCGGGATTCTCGTTCGACTTGCATGTTTAAGACGCGCCGCCAGCGTTCGTTCTGAGCCAGAATCAAACTCTCCATGATAATATTATCATAAAGATAATTTGGTTCCAAATTATGAATTTAAGAAATTAACAGAGGTAGTTTTTATAATACTACCCAGTTTTCAAAGAACTATCACAAGTGACAAAAAAATCCCCAAGATATGTATCAATATTGGAGATTTTTCAACAATCAGTTCGCCCTGTTTCAGGCGCTTAATTATTTTAAAATCTTAGGTAACCGTTTCGAGTAACCCTTTGATTTTGTTAAGCGATGTTTTTAATATCATCAAAACCATCCCTTATGAGAAAATGATATTAGTTTTTTATGCCTAAATTTGTCAAGAGTTTTTGAGAAAAAATTTTTTTTTATTAAAAAAAATTACCACTTCTTCCTGTACTCTTCTTCATAACCGGTCAGCATGTAATACGCGGCCCTGTCAAAAAAAAGGACAACCCGGTTATTCACCTCCATCGCCTGCTTGTAATCGGTCATCTCGTTTTCCAGTTGCCCCTGGATAAACAGCCACAGGTGACGTTTCAAAAGAACAAGCGCCTGAAAGAACTCCGACGCCGGAATGCCCTCATTTCGCCTGATCTTGCCCAATTTCTGGTAATACAGCTTAACTTCTTCTTTCGGGAGATCCTTGGCGATCCACTTGGATAGCTCCCGGTACACCCTGCTGCCTATTTCATAAAGGTCATTCGCATCCAGCTTGGCGTAAGAGACAGTTTTCTTATTTCGGAGAACATCATTCATGAAATGCTCGATGATGACCTGATGATTCTCTTCAATAAGCCTAACAAACCTGTTGCTGAGAATGCTGTTAGTTATTCTGTTCATTTCTCCCGCCTAATAATGTAATTAATATAAACGGTACAATCAATATTAATCTTAGAAATTTTTTTGTAATTATTTTAAAAAACGAGAAATTCAATCTTTTTCGGTATCCGGGTGATTGTTCGAAAAAACAGATAGCGCACTACACGATCATTTATGAGCGTTTTTTAATTTTTATCAAGAAAAAAATTAAGAAATAACTTTTAAAAAACAACAGCATGTCAAACTGGAAAAAATTCTTATATATTTTTTGTTTAAGAACCGCCGGAATAGCCACATTCTGGATCAGCACACCCGGGTGGAATCTAAAATCCATTTCAGGTACGGCTCGCTTCCCTCTGAAATATCGAGCGATAGTATTTCCGGCACTTCGTAGGGGTGCAGGGCACGTATCCGGCCGCATACCGCGTCAAAAAGCTGTTTCCTGGTCTTTATTATCAATAGCAGCTCCTCTTCCGAGCAGACGGCTCCCTTCCAGCGGTAGACAGAGGTCAATCCCGGGATGACGTTCACGCACGCCGCGTGCTCACCCCCGACCAGGTGGTCCGCAATCTTCATGCCGACGTCCCGTGACGGAACGGTGCAGAAAATTACTATACCGTCTTCCACCGGCTATTTTTTCCCCTGCTTGACTGCCGCGATGAAAATCCCCGCGAGTTCAACCCGCACGGTCTTCCGCTCGGGCAGCTTATCGAACACATCCTCGTCGCACAGGAGGTCCATCACCTGAGCGCCGATCTTCGCCTTCACGATGGGCACTTTCTTGATCTTGTACACCGCCGGGATCTGCTCGATGACCGATTTTGGTATATTTGCATTCGCGATCTTGTCCTTCCTTTTTTCAAGGACGAGAATCGACGCCGGTACCTTGTGCTGGTTGACAAGGTGCTGCTGGTCGTCCATCTTCTTCTGGACCTTTTTCTTTATGATACGATATGCAACCACCCCGGCCGCTATGACCAGGAGTGCGATGAGAATCAATATATAGCCGCCCCATTCCTGCCAAAAAGTCACGGTAGTCCTCCATAGAGTTTCAAAGTGTGTAAATACGTTCCCCGCGGCGCGAAGGGCGTCCTCATAATGACCAATTTTCGTCAATTGTTCATATCATGCGCATCACACGGTCCACCCCGCCGGGATATAAAATATCTCATTTGTATGCCCTTTCATGTCAATGATTAATTCGGATTAATGCTTGATTGATGCGCCGGCATCTTTTTTAGATGTCTGGTGAAAAAAAATGGCATCTGGCGCCGGCCGGATACCGGCAGGGGGACAGGATTATGAAACAGGATATTTTACTCGTGGGGACCGGTGCTGTCGGCAGTTATTACGGGGCGCGCCTGGCCCAGGCGGGTTCGCGCGTGTCAGTCCTGTGCCGCTCGGATTATGAGGCGGTGAAAAAAAACGGGATCACGATCACCAGCGTGGCGGGGGATTACCAATTCAACCCCGTGCAGGTGATCCGGGATGCCGGGGAATACGGCGAAAAGCCGGATTTTATCATTGTGGCGACAAAAGTACTGCCGGAAATCAACGTCCCGGACCTGATCAAAAAAGCGGTGTACCCGGCCACCTCAATCGTGCTTCTGCAAAACGGCATAGAGATTGAAAGCCCGGTTGCTGCGGCATTCCCGGACAATGAAATCATCAGCGCTATCGCATTTATCAGCGTGCACCGGCCCGCGTTCGGCGTCATAGCGCACATGGACTACGGCCGGGCAATCATTGGCCGGTACCCGTCAGGCACCTCGGAACAGATCGAGGCACTGGCGCGTCGTTTCAGGAGTGCGGGCGTCCCCTGCGACATCGATCATGACATCGTCGCGGCCCGGTGGAGAAAATTAATGTGGAACGCCCCGTTCAACCCCATCTCGGTGCTCTGCGGGGGCGCCACCACCGCGGAGATGACCGGATCTGAGCCGACGCTTAAGCTGGCGGTCGCAGTGATGACGGAGATCGCCGCACTGGCGGAAAAAGCGGGGCACCCGGTCCCGGCATCGGCCATTGACAAGATTGTAGCGGACACCCGGTCGATGGCGCCGACCAGGACCAGCATGCTCCAGGATTACGAGCTCAGACGCCCCATGGAAGTGGAGGCAATACTCGGAAATACGGTACGGATCGCACACCGGCTCAATGTCCCCGTCCCCCACTGCGAAAGCCTGTACGGGCTTTTAAAACTGGCGGATGAAAAGAACCGGGCCATATAACAGCGCACTGTAATCGCTTGTGCGGCGTAACAAAAAATTATTGATTAATCCGTAAAATAAGAAAAACTTGACATAAATTTACCGATAAATATTATTATACAAAAGAATTATATCTATTAATTTTTTTTGAATATTTTGCGGCGGAACGACGTAGATAGTATTACATCAAAGAACATATGGATACAGTTGTCATATAACATTCAGCCATGAGCCTTAACCCTTTTAAAGAAACAAACCTGAACGACCTGCAGAAAAACATACTGCAGTTTCTGTCAGATCATCTTAGCTCCAAAAAAGCCAGGCTCGATGACCTGCGGAAACGCTTTGTCGCCAAGGGGAAGGAACGCATTACCATCATGTTCATTCCCCACTCTGAAAAGAGGATCGTCAATTTCCACGTCACGATTTTCGCCATCGCGATCATCGGCGGCATTATCACCGCCACGGTCACGGTCACTTCGGTCCTGATCATCAACCATTCATCAACGATAAAGGAAGTGTCGAAGCTTAAAAAATACGGCGTCAATTCAAAGATACAGATAAAGAAATACAAGGAAGAAATCAACCAGCTCTACGATATCTTCCAGAAATTCAAGCCGGAGATCACGCACCTCTACTCTCTGACCCCCGGGAGCGATATCGATTCGCTCTGGGCAAAGGGCGGCGTGCACAACCCGAACCCGACGTTCGAGGACGGCGCGGGCGGCGAGGGCGAAATAGATCCATCACCCCCGATAGAGATCCTGAACATACAGGAAGTCGAGCGCGAACTCAGGACGACGAAAAAGCTGCTCTCGAAGATCAAGGTATTTCTCGAGTACCGCAAAAAAATAATTGAGACAACGCCGTCAATATGGCCCGTGAACGGTTATATCATATCGAGGTTCGGCCAGCGCACTTCCATGTACGCCGCTGAAACCGAATTCAACAGCGGCATCGACATAGAATCGTTTCCCGGCGCCGAGATCAGGGCCACCGCTCCCGGAAAGGTCAGCGACATCCGCTGGGACCCGGTGCGGGGGCTTCTGGTGTCGATAAAGCACAAGTACGGGTTTACCACGTCGTATTCCCACTGCCAGCGGGTATCGGTTGAGCTTGACCAGCAGATATCGAAGGGCGAAATCATAGGGTATGTCGGAAGAACCGGCAAGACCGCGCGCTATGTCTGCCATTACGCGATCATCATCGGCACCGAGTTTGTTGACCCGATGCCGTACCTGAACAGAATCACCCGGTAGTTCGTTCCCCTTAATTCTTTCAATATTTTCAATCCCCTGCACTCCTTCTGCCAGTGGCGTCCTTATGCTTCACCCGATCAACACTGTATTCTGACCGGTTTTTTCCTTGCCTTGATTCATGTTCCGCGCTATTTTATAGTAACCTGAATTCTTCCGTAATTCATCCAGAGGCATCAGAACCGCCATCAAAAAGGAGGCCGCACCATGCTGAACAACTTATTGAGAAAAACATCCGATCTCGGGGTCGTTTCCTGGGGCATCTTAAAAATCGGGTTATTGACTGCTGGCATACTGCTTGGCGCGTATTTCAGTGAATTCTTTTTGGGCATCATCCCGCTGGTCTGGGCGATCGCGGTTATTTCATTTGTGTATCTGGGATATTTCTTTTTTATCAGGAAATAATATCATACCGTAAATATTCAGCGGTACTGATGCCGGCGCACATGGAGCTTTTTGTGTTCCCGTATCACTAAAAAAAATCCGCCGATGGCGGATTTTTTCCGGTATCCCGTATACATGAAATATATATGAAGCACGATTTTTTGCCAGAGTTATTCACTTATTATTATTCGCCCAATACGATAGAAGATATTTACGGTCTGTTGCGAAAACGAGTCCTTCGCATATAGATATACAATTGCAGAATCATAATTTGCCGATGATTTTGTTATTCAGAGAGGCATTGCGTATTAAATCTGGAAACAAAAAAAGCGCGGTCGGCATGATCGATGAAGCAATACGGGTTCCCTTTGCCTGGATAAAAATAATTCCCAAAGAAAAACTGCCCAGCTCCATAGCACTGGAAAATTTTTTACTGCCCGGGAACAAGGAAGATGGTTCCGATAAAAGCCGGCACTGGAATGTATTTGGCGGCATAAGTCTGTACAAGTCACCCGAGGAGTCTCTTCTTCTGTCAATAAGGCGAGAGATCTCAGATTTTGTAAAAAGCAGCCACTCCAGGGAGAGCATGACAGAGTTTATAAGAGATACAATCGCAAATATTAATGGCATATATCATGTTGTTGCCATCAATCCGACAATAATTTACAAAAATGATTTATAACTATCTCAGAAGTCATCATCGCTTCTCTTCGAAATCAGCAGTTCGTCAGGGACTTCTTCGATACGGTCGCCGATCTTGATCGCCATCCTGCTTGAAACAACGCCCGGACGGCACTTGAACTTCTTCCGGCCGCCGATCTTGAGGGTCATGTCGGAACCGACCTTGGTATCGGGAAGCTTTATGACGTCCCCCAGGGTGAGCCGCAGGACCTCCTGGACAGTGATCTGTACCTCGCCCAGCTCCGCCACGACCGGCAGGATGACGGTTTCGAGCCGCTTCTGGATGACCGAGAGGTTTTCGTCCGTCGCGCCCTTGCGGATGCTGGAATACATGTATTGCGCCGACAGCTTGGAGATGACCGGCTCGATCGAGATGTAGGGGATACACAGGTTGGTCATGCCCTCGACCTCGCCGACCTTCGTTTCGAGGGTGATGAGAACGACCATGTCGTTCGGCGGCACGATCTGCGCGAACTGCGGGTTCGTTTCAATGTTGCCAAGGCGCGGCCGGAGGTCGATGACGTTGGACCACGCCTCCCGTAAATTCCCGAGTATGCGGACAATGATACCCTCCATGACGGAGAGCTCGATATCGGTGAGTTCCCGGCTTATCTTCGTTGCTTCGCCCATCCCGCCGAACAGCTTGTCGATGATGGTAAAGGTGATCGAAGGGTCGATCTCGAGCACCGCCGAGCCCTTCAGCGGGTCCATGTTGATGACCGCGAGGGTGGTGGGGTTCGGGATGGAGCGGATGAACTCCTCGTAGGTAAGCTGGTCAACCGACGCGACGTGGACGCCGACCAGGGCGCGGAGCTGCGCCGAGAGCGCCGTTGTCGTGAGCCGGGCGAAGGTCTCGTGCATCATCTGCAAAGTCCGGATGTGGTCTTTTGAAAACTTGTCCGGGCGGCGGAAATCGTAGATCTTGACCTTCTTCTGCTCCTTGGCGGCAGAATAGTCCGTGGTGTCCACCTCGCCGGTCGATATGGCGGTCAACAGGGCATCGATTTCGTCTTGTGATAGGATTTCAGTCATCGTTTAACACCCTTTATCACCGTGGCCACCTCGTCGGTTATGAGCCACAGATTTTTGTACTGCTCAAGCGTATACCTGCACCGGTATCGATTGGTCACCCTGGTGCCGAAGCGGTCCACTATGACATAAACATACGCAATGTTACGCTTTTTTTCAACATCCTGCCTGATAATTTTATAATCAAGCAGATAATCGTCCCGTTCCCGTGTCACGAAACGGATGAAATCTTTTTCAATCCTCGATTTTTCCTCGAAATTTGCGCGCCGGTACGTCTGAACGAACTCGGGGAACGCTCCGATATATTTTTCAACATTAACATATTTTACCCACTTGTCCCAGTCCCTCTCCTTTTCAGCCTGCAGGATCAGCGACATTACTTCATCGGGCGACAGCGACCGGTCGACCGCGTCAACGCCGCTCGGCTTGTTGTACTGCCTGGCCTCGATGATCCTGAACGACAACTCGTTGTCGCTTGTTATCGCCCCGCCCTCTTCGAAGGTCGGGTAAAAAAGCCCCTTGACCCGGTACACGGTGCCGGTGCGGAGCCTGAACAGCCCCTTGAGGCGCGCGGTGTGGATGAACATCTCCCCCGGGGCCAGCTCCACCATGCGCTTGTCCAGTCCCGCGACCAGGTCGCCGATGCCGCGGTCCTCGATCCGGTACGGGACCGTGATCTCCGCCTCCCGGCCGTCCATGTCATATACCATCGGCTGGAAAGTCGTATAATCGGGCGATTCGCCGTCAGAGGGGTCGTACACGAGAAAATAATTCTTTTTATCCGAAACATTTTTCACGCACACCTGGAGGTCCACGTCCTCGTCGGAGTAGAATACTTTCTTATCCATCCTGATATGTACCCGCAGCGAACCGGTGTCGTACCCGGCAGAAAAGCCGGGCACAGCGAACGCTATCAGCACCGCCAGAATAACAGGATAACGCGTAATCATTTTCATGTGTCTCTGATGATCCTATAATGTACTGCCAATCGCCTGTAAGCGATCTCTTTATAGAATTTCGGTATAAATTATCATAATAGTTATTAAAAATGTACAAAAACAGGTTAAAAATAATGAAAATCTTCAATAATAAAGAAGGAATATCAATGGAGCCTGTATCATACCGGTTTACGTCACCACAGGGATCATTTACTCGCGATAAATGCTGAACACGTAATCCAGAATATGGTTCCTCTCTTTGTCATGCATGCCGGTAAACAGGACAGTATATATTTTTTTCTCATCGTTGATGAGCTCGATTTTCCCCACCAGTTCTAAATCTTCATCCTTGATCCTGATCGTCCCCTTGATGAACTTCGCAGCGCGCAGGTCCGCATCGCTGCGAATGGCCGCTTCCCGGTCCGACAGCAGGACCACCGATCCCGAATGACAGACAATCTTTTCCGTGGATATGCTCGCGCCGTTATCCGACGGGTCGAAGGCAAAGAACTGTATGGGGATAGTGACCGCCGCGGTGATGCACTTCCGAACCGGGCTCCTCGTGATTTTATCGGTATGGCCGAAAAAGAGGACGCGGGGGCCCGGGGCAATTTTACCGGTCACCGTAAGGGCAAACTGGTACGACGCGACGTCCTCGACCCAGAGATAGGCTTCAACCGTGTCATTCTCCCTGCAGTAATCAAAGAATTCCTCGTCCGATATCGCCGAGAGATAATACTCGTTGTTGTCGAGGACGGTGAGCCTGGCATACCCGAACCCCTTCCGGTACAGCCGTATAACGCTTCGGGGGATGATCGACCGTGTTGTTTCAAGCTTTTTCATTTTGCAGTCCCGGCCTCTTTTATTGTCCGAATCCGGCCATTCATCTGGCCTCAAAAAAATCCCGTATCTCTTTCATCCGCTCTTCGAGCACAACGGGAATACGATGTCCGTCAAGGCACACCGCGCGCTGCTACCGTAGCGACTTTCTATGAACAAGGCATACTGCTGTCAGTCATCATGATCTTTCATGGTAAGAAAGAGAGAAAAGAAGCCGGGATGGCTGTACAACCTGACGCGCAGGACCTCGATATCCTTTTTCTCCACGTTCCCGAGAAAGAGCCCGAATTCGTCAATGAGGCCGATCCCCATGTTTCCTTCCATGACCATCCCGCCCGGGCAGCGGCGGACGCCTGATACAAAACCAGAATTTTCATCTATCACCCGGGAAAGAAATAATGAAGCATGTTTTTTTCAAGATAGGCCCTTCCCCTGTGCCATGCGCGTACATTGACAGGCAAGCGTCCTTCCCGGCCGCACACCCCGAGGGAGGCATGGCACCCTGCAATAACAAGAAACAATCTATATGCGCATATTTCAAGAAATTTTTACGCCATGAAACGCATCACACCATTGCCGGCGCCGGGGAAAGGACCTGGCGGCGGCACACGAAACCTGGAGAGCGCCGGTCACCCTGTTATCCGGCGCCCGGTATCGCCTCAGCTTTTCTGGTGGTCCTGTTCCTGGTACCTTTTTTTCAACTCGGCGTGCAGGTCTTCGAAGGCCTTCTCGTTGTCGATGTTATACCGCTGCAGGACCTCTTCCTCGAGATAGTAGAAATCGAACCTCCTGTCCTCTATGCCGCACAGCTTGTTGGCAAGGTAGGTTATATACACGATGTCGCGATATTCCTCGCTGCAATTCAGGGGGGCATGGTGCCACTGGATAGTTTCCACCAGGTATTCCGGCAGGTTCCACTTGCGCGCGATCTTTTCACCGATGCTGGAATGGCTGATGCCGATGGAAACCTCCTCGATCACCGTGGAGGTCCGCATGCCGCGGTCGCGGGTGATGGTGAACATCCACTCGGAAAGGGCCGAGCTCGTGGACAGGAGCACGATCTTTCCCAGGTCATGCAGGAGCGCGGCAAGGTAAACGCTCTGGGCAATCTTGCCCTGCCCGAAGGCGAGGGAGAGCTGGCGTGCGTAAAACGCCGTTTTGTTGCAATGGTCCCACACCTGCCTGAACGAGGAGTAGCGTTCATCGAGGATGCGCCGCGCGCTGGAGGCGATGATGATCGACCTGAGGTTCTTCATCCCTATCAGGTTGATCGCCTCGCTGATGGTGTCGATGCGCCTCCTCGTAATGAACGCGGCGGAATTCGAAAGCTTCAGCACGGACACGGAGAGCGACGGATCGACCGACAGCCGGTCCGCCACCAGCCGGTAATCGACCTCCGGGTTGGAGCAGAGCTTTTCGAGCTCCAGTATGTTCTCGGGGAACGTCGGCAGATCGCGCACCTCGTTGAGTATCTGCTGCTGTATCTTGTTCATGACCGCGACCGGCTTCAGCTGGAAGGGCACCACGAGCGACGCCTGGGTCATGCTGTCATCCGATGATATCTTCAGCGAATTGACGCCGATGCCGGAGTTTTTAAGGAAGAGGACCGTGAGGACAAGCCCGAGGCCCTCGCCCTCCGAGTTATCGGTGACATCGCAGTACACCTCGGAAAAATCATTATATGTCTTCGCTTTGTCAATGCGCATGTTGATCCGCTGCATCTCGGTCGGATGGATCGGGGTGTTGTTCCGCACGTGGATGCTGAAGCCGGACTCGAATTTTTTCAGGTACACGAGCACCTTGTAGTCGCTTTTTTTCAGCTCCTCCGCGACCAGATCCTGGTTTTCCACGATATAGGTCTTGAAGCTCTCCATTCCCTGCGCGTACTCATCGGAGTCGTTTATATCAAGGTTCTGGAAGCCGAAATAGAGGCGTTTTGAATTTGCCTTTACCGCATTGACAATTATTTCCCGCAGAATGGTGATGATGGTGTCCTGCAGGTAGATCAGGTTGTTCCGTGCCAGGATTTTGGTTATGACAGAGCTGATAAAGCGGATTACCGTTTTATTATGATAGCTTAACGACAGGCCGATGGTTTCCCCCCGGTCAAAATCGGCGGCCATCTTTGATGTTTTGGCTACAACCATCAGTTCCCCCCCGGGAATTACACTACGCGAAACTAATATACTGCCATTCTATATATTTTTGTATTTATAAATCATGAAATATAGAGCACAGTTTTTTTGCAAGTTTTTTAATAAAAAACTGTACAAATTAATATTTTTTTATCAGTATTTTGAATAATAATGAAATTATCATTCCGATAAAAAATACCAGGCTCGTCATATCAACCAGGGACCAATGCATTCACTCCTCTTACAGGTCCTGATGCCGGCGGGCAGTATGGCGGCCGCACCGCCCGCTGCCGCTGCGCCGCGATTTATCTTGACATTTTACCCACGTGCGTTAAACGAAATCCCCGTACCTATTTTTTCACCAGGAGGCCCCCATGGCACGATCATACAACATCGCGGTATTACCCGGCGACGGCACCGGCCCGGAAGTCGTGGGGGAAGGGCTCAAGGTCCTGAACGCCGCTGCGGCGGTCGGAGAAACTTTCGCTCAATTTCACAACGTTCGATTTCGGCGGCGAGCGCTTCATGAGAACCGGGGAGGTGCTCCCTGAAAACGCCGTCGCCGAACTGAAAAAATTCGACGCCATTTTTCTGGGCGCCATCGGGCACCCGGACGTGAAGCCGGGGATACTGGAGAAGGGCATCCTCCTGAAGCTGCGCTTCGAGCTCGACCAGTACATCAACCTGCGGCCCGTGCGGCTCTTTCCCGGCGTGGAGTGCCCGATCAGGAACAAGGGCCCGAAAGAGATCGATTACTGCTGCGTCCGCGAGAACAGCGGCGGCATGTACACCGGCATGGGCGGCCTGTCGCGGCCCGGCACGAAGGACGAGACCGCGGTGCAGAACATGGTCTATACCTACGCGCAGGTGGAGCGCTGCCTCCGCTACGCCTTCGAATACGCCCGCACGCACGGCAAGAAGGCCCGCGGCGTGGGACCGGCGAACACGCTCGCCCTGGTCGGCAAGTCGAACGTGCTCACCTACATGTACGAGCTCTGGAACCGCGTCTTCGCCGAGATCGGGAAGGAGTACCCTGACGTGAAGCGGGAGTACTACCACGTGGACGCGACCTGCCTCTACATGATCGCGAGCCCCGAGATGTTCGACGTCATCGTCACGGAAAACATGTTCGGCGACATCATCACCGACCTCGCCGCGATCACCCAGGGCGGCCTCGGGCATCGCCGCGGGCGGCAACCTGAACCCGGCAGGGGTGAGCATGTTCGAGCCGATCGGCGGCACCGCGCCGATGTGGACCGGCAAGAACGCCATCAACCCCCTCGCCGCCATCTGCGCCGGCGCCATGATGCTGGAGACGCTGGGCGAGAAAAAAGCGGCGGACCGTATCGAGAAGGGCGTCGATGAAAGTCATCGAAAAGGACATGAAATCCATGGAAGCGGGCAAGATGGGGCTCTCCACCACCCAGGTCGGGGACCGGGTGGCAGAGTACGTTTCCTGAGGTCAGTCGTTCAACTCATTCAATTTTTTTTGCAGGGCGCTTTTAAAGGGAACGGTGATGAGCATCGTCAATACGCCGGCGTAGAGAATCGCAATAACGTCAACGGCCATCCACCAGGCGACCGTTGTGCCGCTCTCCGTCAATCCCCTGCCGATGTTGTCCAGTATCATGATGATGCCCGAGAAAAACGGTAGCGACGGTTGACGCGATTATCAACGTCTGCGCGGTTGAAAAGAACAGGAGCGCATTTTTCAATTCAAGTCCGCTCGCTCTGTTTTTTTCCATGGCCGCCCTGAAGGCACCGATGAACTCTTTCGGGCCGAAATGACTCAGCAGCATCAGGACCGCCGGGCCGAGCACCAGCATGAGCGAGGGCATATCGATCATTATCATGATATTGCTCTTCGCAAACACAATCCCCAGCATAAACAGACCAATCGTTACACCGGCATACACGACGAACATTCTTTTCATAATTTTCCTCTCTCGCTTCTGTTGATTTTTATCTCACTGACAAGATCGTCGAGAAAATTTGTCACACGCTCATGAATATTATACTGTTCGCTGATCACCAGCACCCGCCGTTCCAGTAAAGAAGGCTGGAAGCGTCCTGATATCATCGCCCCAGCGATCAGCGCCATCAGGACCGCATGAAACGCGACGTTAAACGCCAGCGACCCGGTCCTTGTGCCGCCGGAGACAGGCATCGCATACCCGCCGGAGAGCTTCACCGCCTCAACCTGTTCCCGGTAATACCCCCTCAGGGCCTTTTTCAATTTCATATCAGAGCCATCCTTTCAGCTCCCGGCGCAGGCGCGCTTCGACCGCCCGCATCCTTGTTTTAACGCTGTTCACGTTCATCCCCGTCACCGCGCCGATACTCCTGTACCTGAGCCCCTCGAAATACCGGAGGTAGGCCATCTCGCGGTCATCATCATCCAGCGCGTCCAGGCTCGCTCGTACCGCCCGGCTCACTTCACCGCTGCATACCTCCTCGAACGGATCCGGTGTCGTTCCCGCCATTTCCCCCATCTCCTCGCCGCAGGGCCTTGCGTTCATCTTCCTTTTATAATCAATGCAATGGTTGCGCGCGATGGCATAGATCCACGCGTTGAACGAAAGTCCCGCCCGGTACCGGTCCAGGTTATCATGCACCTTCATCATGACCTCCTGGAGAAGGTCCTCGCCCTCCTCCCGCGGACACCGCATGACCTCGGTTAAATAATAGTAGAGTCTCGTCCGGTACGTTTGCCACACGAAACGGAACAGGCCTTCCCTGTCCCCCGACAGCATCGCGTTCAGCGTTATGGTGGTCGATTCGAGCGATTTCATTGTTCGTATAGTACTACGTATCAGCATGAAAAAAAGTTTTAATTTTTTTTGAAGAAAATAATATACGGCAGCAAATCAATAGATGGGGAGCAGTATGCGGGCAGCGGCGATCAGTTCCCTATGACGCCGCCCTCCCGTAACCGGCGCACCTCGTCGATTGAATATCCCATAGCGGAAAGGATTACGTCGTTATGGAACCCGAGCGCCGCGCCTGCCGTGGACGAGTAATAGTGGCCGGATGCGAACTTGATCGGGTTGCCGATCTGGCGCACGGCGGTCCCGTCCGCGGTTCTCACCTCTACCACCATGTCCCGCTCCGAAAGCGGCGGGTTCGCGACCGCCTCGCCGAGGGTATACACCGGCTCCACGCAGGCATCGCACTTCTTGAAAACCTCGCGCCAGTATGAGAGCGGCTTTTCCGCGATCACCTTCGCCGCGCGCTCCTTGTTGTTCCAGTTGAGTATCCCGGTCGGCGCCATGTCAGGGCACCCGATGCAGTCGCAGAAGGCGGCGAAGAATTTCTGCTCCACCGGGCCCACGGACAGGTACCCGCCGTCGGACGTGGCGTAGAAATCGTACAGCCCGCCGCCGGAAAGCATCTCCCCCCGCGCGGGCTCGCTTCCGCCGGCAAGGTACCCGGCGGCCGCGAAGAACGACATGGCGAACACGCCGTCGGTCATGGCGATGTCCAGGCGTTCTCCTTTTCCGGTGCGCGCCCGGCCGATGTAGGCCGCAAGCACCCCGAGGGCGAGGTTCTTCGATCCGCCCGCGATGTCCGCGACAGGGATCCCGGTAAGCACGGGGCCGGTCTCCTTTCTCCCTGAAAACGACTCCACGCCGGACAGGGCCATGTAGTTGATATCGTGCCCGGCGCGCTGCGCGTACGTGCCGGTCTGTCCGTACCCGGTGAGGGAGCAGTAGATGACCGCCGGGTTTTCTTCCCTGATCCTCTCGTACCCCAGGCCCAGGCGCGCCATCACGCCGGGACGGAACTGCTCGATCACGATGTCATATTCCCGCACCAGCGCATAGATGACATCCAGCGCTTCCGGCTTTTTCAGATTAATGGACAACGATTTTTTCCCGCGGTTCACGTGCGCGTACGCCGCCCCGACCCCGCCGACGTAGGGCGGCAGGAGCCGCAATATGTCCGGGCTCTCGCTGTTTTCCACTTTTATAATGTCCGCGCCCATATCGGCAAGAAGCATGGTGCCGTACGGGCCGGGGAGCAGATAGGTGAAATCAAGGACCTTCATGCCGTCGAGGGGGCCGTTCATACTACGCTCCTTGTCCATGTAAGTATCAGGCGCTGCCGCGCATGGCTCATGCAATCATACGCGGATAAATAATGCAATATCAAATTCAATACAAAGGCCGCACCAGGGTCAGTGATGCGGCCGTGTGAACATGGTATTATACAGAAGTTTAACAGCGGCGTTATGTATAAAACCTCTTCCCCTTCAACGCCATCTCCCTGAGCAGCCGCGCAGGGGTAAAACGCTTCCCATGCTGTTCCGCCAGGCGCTCCATCATCCGGACGATGACCCCGGCGCCCGCCGCGTCGACATAGCGGAACGGCCCGCCCCGAAACGGCGGGAACCCCAGGCCGAGCACCGCGCCCATGTCGCCGTCGCGCGGCGTGGAGATAACGCCCTCTTCAAGGCAGGTGACCGCCTCGTTCACCATCATCAGGCTGACGCGGTGCCACGTCTCTTCAGCATCGATTTTTCTGCGCGGCGCGTTTCCGAACAGTCCGTATACCTCTTCGTTTACCGGCTTCCCGCCCTTCTTCTTCGGAAGATCGTACCGGTACAGGCCCTTCCCGCTCTTGCGGCCCAGGAATCCCTTCTCCCTCATGACAGAGAAATCCACGGGCGCGGTGATGCCCCGCGGCTCGAAAAGCGGCAGCACCTCCCTGATCACGTGGATGCCCACGTCGATGCCCACTTCGTCCAGCAGGGTCATGGGGCCCACCGGGTAGCCGAAGGCCTGCATCGCCCGGTCCACGTCGCGGATCTCGCCCCCCTCGGCGACCACGCGGCTGCTCTCGAGGAGGAAGCGGCGCGAGGATCCGCGTGGTGTAGAACCCGGGCCCGTCCTTCACGATGATGCAGGTCTTGCCCTGCCTGATCCCGAGCTCGAGCGCGGTCGCAATCACCCGCGGCGCCGTTGTCTTCGTCCTGATGATCTCCAGGAGCGGCATCCGCGGCACCGGCGAAAAATAATGCATGCCGATCACGTTCTCCGGCCGTCTTGCATCCCCTTGCGATCGACGTGATCGGCAGCGCCGAGGTGTTGGACGCGAAGATGGTTGCCCCGTCCGCCGCTTCCTCGACGTCTTTCAGTATCTTCCGCTTGAGGTCGATATCCTCGAACACCGCCTCGATCACGATGTCAGTGCCCTTAAAGCGCGTGTAATCGTCGCAGGGAACGAGCTTCCCGTACAGGATGTCGCCGTCGAACCTCCGCACCGCCCCGGACTTCACCTGTTTCGCGATCCCCTTCCATACCTCGCTCATCCCGCGGGCCGCCGCGTCAAGGCTCATGTCCTTCATCAATATGGTATCGCACACCGACGCGGACACGGACGCGATGCCGCTGCCCATGAGCCCGGTGCCGATAACGGCGAGCTTTTTCACGCTCTTCGCGCCTTTTTCTTGTAGGGATTTTTCTTCAAATCGGTGATGCCGAAGAAGATCGTCATGAGCGATTTCGCTTCCGGCGTCATGACCAGCTTGACGAACCGGTCGATGTCCTTCTCACAGTCCTTCCTTTATCCCTTTCCTGTAGCCGTACTCCACCGAATCGATGATCTCAAGCGGCGCCGGGATAAAGGCCCCGCGTCTGCCGCATCACCATCTGCGCGGGCCTGTTTGAACACGATCCCCCGTCCGAGGAACGATTCCAGAAACGCATCCACGAACGACCGCTTCCTCTTTCTTTTGAAGCCCTTTTTCGCCAGCTCGCGCGCCTTCATGACGCCGATCTCCCTGAGCCCGTACGGCGTCACGATCTCGTCGATCAGGCCCGAGCTTTTTCGCCCTGCGGACGCGCACGTTTTTGCCCGCCAGCATCATCGGCAGGGCCTGCCGCAGGCCGATGAGGCGCGGGAGCCGCTGTGTGCCGCCCCCGGCGGGGAGAAGGCCCAGCATCACCTCGGGCAGCCCCAGCACCGTGCCGGTCGAGTCAGCCGCGATCCGGTAATCGGCCGCGAGCGCGACCTCGAGGCCGCCGCCCAGGCAGTTCCCGTGGACGCAGCAGACCACGGGCACCGGCATCTCGTCGATCCGGTTGATGATCCGGTGCGCCGTCGAAATATAGTCCCTGATCTCACGCTCGCTTTTCATCGCGGCCACTTCGTCCACGTCGGCGCCGACGATAAAATTGTCCTCCTTGCCGCTCACGATGACCAGCCCGATGATGGCTCCGAGATCAAGCTTCGCGAGCATGCCTTCGATCTCTTCAAGGAGCGCGCCGGACACCTTGTTCACGCTCGAGCCCCGGTAGTCAATGGTGATCACCGCCACCTTGTCTTTCGTGACCGCAACCTGTATGTGTTTCATCTCCCCGCTCCTTCCATTATGCCCGCGCGTTTTCTATGATCATCGCGCCGCCGATCGCGCCCGCCGCGCACCCGGCGATGACGCCGTACTTCTCGCCCGATTCGATGAGTCGGTTGCAGCAGGTGGTCATGAGCCGCGCACCGGTCGCGCCGAAGGGATGGCCCAGGGAGAGCGACCCCCCGTATATGTTGACCTTCTCCATGTCGCACCTTCCCCACCCTGCCGGGCAGGCCCAGCTTCTCGCGCCCGAACCGGTCAGATTCGAGGCACTGGATCACGCCCAGCATCTGCGCCGCGAACGCCTCGTGTATCTCGATCACGCCCAGGTCGGAGAATTTCAGCCCCGCCTTCTTCAGGGCGGCCGGGATGGCGAAGGCGGGCCCGAGCAGCAGCTCCTCCCAGAGGTCCTGCCCGGTAAAGGCGTGGGACCGGATATAGCCCTTCGGTTTCAGGCCGAGCTCTTTCGCTTTTTTTTCTCCCATGAGGAGCACCGCCGCGGCGCCGTCGGTGAGAAACGAGGAATTCGCCGCGGTCACCGTGCCGTATCTCCGGTCGAAGGCGCCGCGCAGCTTCGAAAGCCGCTCCGCCGTCGCGTCCTCCCGCGGCCCGTTGTCTTCGGCGATCGCAACTGTTTTCCCCGGGAGGACCACCGGCACGATCTCGTCCCTGAGCCTCCCTTCCCGCTGCGCCCTGCAGGCGCGCTCGTGCGAGAGGGCCGCGTATTGGTCCTGGTCCTCCCGTGATATCCCGAGCCGCATCGCCAGCCGGTCGGCGTTCTGCCCCATGATCAGGCCGGTCGAGTATTCCCCGAGGGCGGGACGTTCCGGCATGACGAAATCACGGAGCCTCATCTTCCTGAGCAGCTTCAACTTTCCGCCGATCGTTTTCGGCCGCCGGTACATGGTCATGTCGAGGATGAACCGCCGGTAGGCCTGTGACACCTTGATCGCGGGATCGGAAAAGGTCTCCACGCCGCCGGCGATGACCGCGCCCGCGTCCCCGCAGAGGATCATGTTCGCCCCGTTTCCCATGGCCGCGCCGGCGGAGATGCAGGCGACCGTGTTGGTATGCGCCGGTATGGTGTACGGGAGCCCGGCGCCGAGCATGATCTCGCGGGCGACATTGGTCGTGGTGATGTCAGGGGCCACCGTGCCGAAGATGACATGCCCGATCTCTTCGGCCGGCACCGGGATCCGTGAGACAAGGCCCTTCACGGCGTACCGTCCTATCTCCCATCCCATGGTATCATAGTACCCGGTCCCGGAGCGCTGGAACGGCGTCCGGCATCCGTCTATGATTGCAACGCGAGAACCCTTCTTTTTCATCGTTTCTTTCCCCTTCCTGCCGGGCATCCCCGGTTGAAACAGGCGCTGCGGGCGATTATTTTTATTGACATACTGTCATACAAAATATACCATTTTGACTTACAATATGTCAATGTAAAATTGACGCGATTTTCCGTAACGGCCAATTTTATCGTTGATGCCGGCGCCCGGTGGCCTAAGGTATGGAGGTTGCCGCGCCGCCCGTCGTTGCTATGAGCGGGCGCGCGGAGAGAGACCCAGCGAGCGGAGTCAGACAATGCCCGTCGACAAGCAGAAAAACACGCCCCTCAACCGGATACAGAAATCCCCCGGCATCCCGAGCCTGGTCGCAAAACAGGTCATAGAGCTGATTTCATCGGGGAAGCTCAAAGCGGGCGACAAGCTCCCCTCGGAGCACGACATGACAAAGACCTTCGGCATCAGCCGGATTTCGCTCCGCGAGGCGATGAAGCTCCTGGAGGCGAAGGGGTTCATCGAGTCCCACGGCCGCCGGGGCAAATTCGTGAGACTGTCGGGCGGCCCCGCCCTCGAGTCCCGCATCGAGGAGCTCCTCTCGGTTGACCATGAGAAGATATGGGAGCTCCTCGCGGTCAGGCGTATCATCGATTCCGAGGCGGCGGGCATGGCGGCGCGGCGCGCCACCCGGTCACAGGTCGCGGGCCTGAAAAAATTCAGGGCCGAGGCTGAAAAAATCGGGATACAGAACCTCCTCGCCTCCCCGGACGGGGGGAAGCTCTACGCGAAGATGTATAACGATCTTGCCGACGCGACAAACAACACCATCTTCGCGCAGGTGATGAAATCAATATCCTCCCTCCTGAAGGGCGCCCTTCCCTACAGCAGGCAGAAGCTGGCGCCGGTGCAGGGAGTGTCCGACATCTTTTTCACCCAGCACATGAAGATCATCGCCGCCATTGAAAAAGGCGATGCTGAAGCGGCAAAATCCGCCATGATCGAGCATATCGACTGGCTCGAGAAGACGCTGAAAAAAACCCTTAAATAGCACCCCGCTCTGCACGGACGGAGCGGTCGCTCATAATAAAAAAATTCTTCTTGCCTTAATTTCACATCGTACGTATGTAATCCATACAATCGCGAGGTTTGCATGGGCCTAACATACAAGGATTCAGGCGTCGATGTCGAAGGCGGGAACAGTTTCGTCAAACGGATCGCGCCCATCGTCCGCTCCACCTTTTCCGACAGGGTGATCACTGACATCGGCGGGTTCGGCGCGCTCTATTCGGGCGCCTTCCCCGGGTACAGGGACCCGGTGCTCGTGTCCGGCACCGACGGGGTCGGCACGAAGCTGAAAATCGCCCAGATGATGGGCAAGCACGACACGATCGGCATCGACGCGGTGGCCATGTGCGTCAACGACATCGTCGTATCGGGCGCCCGGCCCCTCTTTTTCCTTGATTACATCGCCTGCGGGAGCCTCATGGAGGACGTCCTCGTGGACATCGTCAGGGGCCTCGCGGAAGGCTGCCGCCTCTCCGACTGCAGCCTGGTGGGCGGCGAGACGGCGGAGCACCCCGGCGTCATGCCGGCCGACGATTACGATATCGCGGGGTTCGCGGTGGGCGTGGTTGACCGTCCGGCGATCATAAACGGGAAAGGCATCCGGCCCGGCGACGCGGTCATCGGCCTCCCCTCCTCGGGGATCCACTCCAACGGATATTCCATGGTCCGGAAGCTCTTTTTCGACATAAAAAAATACACTGCCGCAACGAAGCTTGCCGACCTCGGCGCGACCCTGGGCGAGGCGCTGCTCGAGCCGACCCGGATCTACACGCGGAGCGTCATGAACTGCCTCGCCGCCGGCGTCGCCGTCAAGGGGATCGTCCACATCACCGGCGGCGGCTTCTATGAAAACATACCCCGCATCCTCCCCGACGGCGCGGGCGTCCGCATCGAACGGGCGTCCTTTGAACCGCCGGCCATTTTCAGGATCATCCAGAAGGAAGGCTCTGTCGCGGACGCGGAGATGTTCACCACCTTCAACATGGGCATCGGCATGATGCTCTTTGTCGGAACGGACACGGCGGACCGGGCCGTGGAAGAGCTGAAAAAATCGGGCGAATCCCCCCGCGTCATCGGCGCGGTCGTCGAGCGCGCGGACGCACCCGTTGTCATTGTATGATATAATCCCAGGAGACTCGTTATGAAAAAAACAGCGTTGTGCCTGATCGTCATGTTTGCGCTCGGATGCGGCCTTCCGAAAAACCTCCGGGTCGTCGATGACAAGGATAGCTCGGTCATCGGGATATCGGTGAAAACCATCACCCTGAGCATCTTCCGCAACAAGCCCGAAACCATCTACTTTGTGAAGCTCGATGAAAAAGACGGGGACAATCTGGGGAACAAGATCATTCCCAGCAATTACACAAGGGGGGATTACGCCTATCTCATCAACGCAAAGCCGGGGAAATACGCGGCCGTTGCCTCCTTTTTCACCCAGACAGAAAACAGCTACAACACATTTTATGACGCGGCCGCGATCCAGAGCACGGTAGTCGAACTCGCGCCCAACCAGGTGCTGTACATTGGCGCCCTGGTAATCGAGAACCAGATGAAAAACCTGTACCAGAACATCGAGCAGAACGGCGACAAGGCGCAGCTCCATTATTATAACTTATTGAAGTCGTTCATGTACGGCACCACCTATTGCGGCATATTGACGAAAAGCGGCAAGACCAGGGAGGACGAGCTGGAATTTTTAAAGAAGACAAAAACCTATTTCAAGGATTCCGAATGGATACCGGTAGTCGATAAAGCAGTTGAAACCCTTGAAAAAAGCAATTAGAGGGTATTTCACATAGTGTCATTGGTCAAAGCGGATCATTCCGGATACTCCCGATACGTCGTGACCATTAAACAATCTGCCGCCATGCCGTATTAATAGTATTGATTTCAAGGGATTTTTTTATCCAATAATTTGCTCAAAAAACCCGGCACAAATCTCTTTGTTACGCTCGTAATGGCCTGTACCTCCACGTTTCAGGGTAATGGTATCTCCCTGAATAATTTACCATTTGTTACAAAAAATGTTTGATTTATTTTAAGCATATGCAAAATTCGCTAAAAAATTTGTTTTGGAGGATTTTATGTTACGTAAACACATTTTCGGGCTCTTCCTCCTGGCTGCATTCATTATTTCCGGCACGGACCTTTTCGCGCAGGCAAAGAAAGCACCAGAAGTGGTAGAGCCCATTCAGCAGGTAAAGCCGAAAGGCAAAGAAAAGTTGATGATCTACAGCGGCGATTATTTGAAAGCCCAGCTCTACGGTTTCGTTAAATTCGACATGGTCTATAATACGAACGATGTTACAAACGAATCCGGTCCGTTCTGGGCCGCAAACGACTATGTATATTGGAATCCATTAGCAATTCCGAAAACAGCAAATCAGAGAGAATTTACCCTCAAAAAGACCAAATCACAGCGGAACGGATCTTTTGTGATGGACATGCGTTCAACCCGCCTTGGCCTGAATATTACCGGTCCCAGGGTGCTCGGGGCAGACACCATGGCCAATATTGAGCTGGACTTCTGGGGCGACGCTTCTACTTCCGGCACGGGAGAGCGCTCCGGCATGCCCACCATGCGCCACGCGTATGCAAAGCTCGACTGGGCGTCAACCGGCACGTTCCTCCTCATAGGTCAGACCTGGTCGGTCCTCATGGCCATGCCGGCCCAGCCGGTTTCGGTGACCTATATCCCGTTCGGCCAGAACGGTAACCTGTTCCAGCGTGAAACGCAGATTACCCTCGGCCAGAAGGTCGGTAATGAAAACTACAACCTGACGGTTGAAGTTTCCGCCGCCCGCGCAATGGGCGGGGCTGACGCTACACGTGTTGCTAACAGTGCAACAGCGATATCCTCAACCTCTATCCCGGCGTCAACGGCGTTGTGATGGATGACCGCGGACCGGGCGAAGCGAGCAGGTACCCGGGCGGCCGGGCGCGGCTCACTTTTGTCATGAAGCCGCACTCACTGGTTGACATAACCCTGGGCGGCAGCGGCCACTACCAGCTTGAAAAACACGCTTTTACCTTTGCCAATTTAGGTATCTTGGTCAGGATTCATCCCATTGCTGCAACAATTCTCGGTCAAACTCTGCCGCAAAAATTTGGCAGAATTACCAAATCGTATTCGGCACAGGCCTTCACCAAGATTTCAGTGTCCCTCGTATCTTTGATCGCCACGTACTGGCGCGGGAACAACATGGACACCTTTGGCGTGGGCCTTGGCACCGGCGTGTATGAAAATTATGCAGGCACAAAAATGCTCGGCGTCCCGATGCAGGGCGGCTATGGCCAGTTAGTGCTCGACCTGAGAAAAATCGGCCCGATCCCCGTCATGCTTGCCGCCGGTTACGGTGGAGGCAAGAAGGGCAACAAGAGCTTCATCCCTGTAAACACCATTCTCTGGAACGAGGCGATCCTTGCCAGCGCGCAGTGGTTCATGAACGACTACCTGACCCTCGGTTTCGAGTTCGGCAGGCACCAGACCAAGTGGAAAGGCGCCACCGCTTCCATGGACTACAAGTACCACACCGGCTTAATGTTCAGCTTCTAACTTTAATGTGAACGAACACAAAAAGAGCGGCCAGATGGCCGCTCTTTTTTTATCTCATCCCTGCAACACAATTTTCCTGCAGGCCCGCCTCCGGGGGTCCGGGAGGCGCACCCTACAGCGCCTTCCCCATGACCCGGTTCAGCCGCTTCACGAACTCGCCCGGGCTCTTCAGCTCCACGCCCTCGATCAGCATGGCCTGCTCGAGCAGCAGGTGGCTGATGTCCGCAATCACCGCGGCGTCATCGCTCGTCTCCAGCTTTTTGATGATCTCGTGCCCGGGGTTGATCTCGAGGATCGGCTTGAAGTCGGGCACGTTCTTCTGGCCCATCGCCTTGAACAGGTGCTGCATCTGGATGGTCGGGTCGTTCTCGTCCGCCACGATGCAGGAGGGGGAATCCGAGAGGCGCGTGCTCGCCTTCACGTCCTTCACCAGGTCGCCGAGCGCCTCCCTGATCTTTGCGATCAGCGGTTCGATGTCCTTTTCCTTCTGCTTGTCCTCGTCGGTCTTGAGGCTCTCGGCCGCGTCGCTCCGGTTCACTGACTTCAGGGGCGTGTCCCTGTACTGGGGCACCATGGAGATGACGATATCGTCGATCTCGTCGTCCATCACCAGCACCTCGATCTCCCTGTTCTTGTACATCTCCAGGAGCGGCGAATTGCGCAGGTTGTCCTCTTTGGTCCCGGTGATGTAATATATCGCGTCCTGGTCAGGCTTCATTCTATCCTTGTACTCGGCCAGGGTCGTGTAGCCGTCAACTGACGTGGACTTGTACATCACGAGGTCCTGGAGCTTCTCGCGGTTTTCCGTGTCCTGGTAGAGGCCCTCCTTCACGGGGATGCCGAACTCCTTATAGAACTGGTTGTACTTTTCCCGCTCATTCTTCTGGAGCTTGACCAGCTCATCCAGTATCCGCTTGACCGATGAGGACTTTATCTTCGCCAGGACCCGGTTCTGCTGGAGTATCTCCCTGCTCACGTTCAGGGGCAGGTCCTCTGAATCGATGACGCCGCGCACGAACCTGAGATACACCGGCATCAGCTCCCTGTCGTCATCGGTGATGAAGACGCGCTTTACGTACAGCTTGATCCCCGGCTGGTAATCGGCGCGGAACAGGTCGAAGGGCGCGCGGCCCGGGACAAAGAAGAGGGTGGTGTAATCCATCTTGCCTTCCGCGTGGGTGTGGATCCTGAGCAGCGGCTCCTCCATGTCGTGCGAAATCGACTTGTAGAACTCGTTGTAATCCTCGTCCTTGAGCTCCGTCCGGGGCCTCTTCCAGAGCGCCGACGCGGCGTTGATCTGCTCCGATTTCGGCTCCTTTATCTCTTTCTTGTTCTCTCCCTCCCCCTCGAAGCGCGTGCCCTCGTAATGCAGGTATATGGGAAAGGGAATGTGGTTCGAATATTTTTTGATGACCGTCTCGATCTGCCACCGGTTCGCGTACTCGTGCCCCTCCTTGTTCAGGTAGAGGGTCACGGTGGTGCCCTGCGTGTCGCGCTCCGCTTCCGCTATCTCGTATTCGCCCTTGCCGTCGCTCGTCCATTTATACGCTTTCTCCTCGCCCGCTTTCCTGGTGATGACATCGACCCGCTCCGCGACCATGAAGGAGGAGTAAAATCCTACCCCGAACTGCCCGATCAGGTTTGAATCCTTGCGCGCGTCGCCGGTCAGGTGCTCGACGAAGCCCCTGGTCCCCGATTTGGCTATTGTGCCCAGGTTCTCTTCCAGGTCTTTCTCGTTCATCCCTATCCCCGTGTCGGCGATAGTGAGGGTCTGCCCTTTTTTCTCATCGAAAAATATGTCGATCCGCGGATCGAACTGCACGCCCTTGTACTGCCCGTCCGTCAGGGTCAGGTACTTGAGCCGGTCCATGGCGTCCGAGGCGTTGGACACGAGCTCCCTCAGAAATATCTCCTTGTGGGAATAGAGTGAATGGATGATCAGGTGCAGAAGCTGGTTTACTTCTGTTTGGAACTGGTGTTTTGTCATGGCATACCTCCGTATGAAATGTATTCGCCGCGTGCCGGGCGGTCTTGAGTCAGATGCGCCATCGCAGGGCCCGTGTGTCGCGTGCTGCGGCGTTCGTAGATCTTACTTCAACCATTATATCAGTGTCATAGAAGCGCAGATCGAAAAACCGGTCTACAAAAATTTAATCGAGGCATTTCATTCTCATCGCTGCGCCGGGCGGACCGGCCAGGGCCGCTGTATTTCACTATCTGTACATCAAAAAAAACCGCTTGTTACAAAAAATCCGCTCGCATTTTTTTCACGGTCTCTCGTGAATATGTATCGATCACCCCCGGAGCCGGAACATGAAAAGGACCGTTCTCATACAGCTGATTGTCATTGCCATCGGGGCCGTGTGTCTCTGCGGATGCGATGACGGCGTGCGCCGCGAGTCGTCCCGCGTCCTCGAGTCGTACGGCTTTAACCCCGGCACGTTGCTTGCTGCGCGCGTTGCCGCGCCCCCCCCGTTTCTGCTGGAGTATCTGAAAAAGCTGGACAACGCGCCCGAATACGAACCGTATCTTCCCGGACCGGGAGAGATGGCGTCAATCCGGCAGGCCATGTCCGACCTGCCGCCGCGCCACCGAAAGCTCATGAAGGGCAGGCTTATCGGCATCTATTTTATTAAGAATTTCAAGGGAAGCGGCCTTACGGAATGGGTCGTTGACCGGGACGACCGCGTGTACGCGGTCATGGTATTCAACCCGTCGGTACTGGGAAAGGGCATATCGGCGCTGCTTACCGAAAAGGAGCGGACCTGCTTCAGGCCCGATGACCCGTCGTATGAAATCACCATCGACTGCGGCTCAAAATATAGCGGGTTCCTGTATATCCTCCTGCATGAAGCGACCCACCTGGTTGATTATATCGAACCGGTCACCCCCTACACCGACCGCCAGTATAAACGTCATTTCAGGATTACAACCGCCGGGAACGATTTTACCAGAAACGTATGGAATGACTATGATGTCCCAAAGCGCCGTTATCTGTTCACAGGGAAGGTGGCGTTTTACGGCCTCAGCGCGCCGCAACTGAACCTTTCGAGTGCGGCGGCCGTCTATGCGGAACTCTCCGGATCGCCGTTCGTTTCACTCTACGGGAGCCTCTCCTGGGCGGAAGACCTGTCCGAGCTTGCCGCTTTTTACCACCTGTCGCGCGTGTTGAAACAGCCCTACACCATTGCCGTCGCCAGGGGCGGAAAGAAAATCCTTTCAATTTACCCGCTCAACGCGCCGGAGGTAAAAAAGCGCCTGCCGCTGCTGAAGATATTTTATTCAGAGTAGGCCGCTTCCGCCTGCCGCCGACTCACCACCACCGCCCCGCCGGGGAACAGCGGGCATGATCATGCCTATCTCCCCCGGTCCGCCATGGCGCTCCCGAGCGCGAGCAGGATATAGACCACGGGGCAGAGGATGTTAAGGTAATAGCCGAACGAGAGATCATACGGCGCCTTGCTGATTTCATGCGCCGCCTGAAGGTAAATGATGTATATCAGGTATGACAGGTTTGATACAATACGCAGCCCAAGCGAAACCACGCCGCTGAAGTATATGGTGACCAGCATCAGCAGGACGATGCCGATCATGTAATGCGCCGCAGGATTATTGATCGAAAAATACATGTCGAAGATCATGTACTTCGCCATGGGCGCCACCACTGCGGCGAAGGCAAGCACCACGGTGACAACGATCCCCTTCTCGAAGACGTTGATCTCTAAAAATTTTTCATAGATTATCGTGAGCAGCAGCTTGGCCCGGTCGAACAGCCATGTGAACAGGTCAAGTATCAGGTTTAGTAATATTTTCATAGTCGCCCCTGTTTCTCCTCTGTTATAGTCCGCCGCTTGAGCCCGGCGGCCGCACCGCACGCGTCTGGCGGTGTCCTCATGACGCGTCCCTTAGTATCCGTACCACTGCTTCGTTGAAACCGGCCGGCCCGGCCCCCGCCGTCACCATCACCCGCGCATCCCCGTGGGCAATCACGGTCCCGTCGCGCTTCCGCACCAGTACGGGAATATCGACCGCCCCGAGCATCGGGAGATCATTCTCACTGTCGCCTATGCCGACAGTGGTAACGGGGCCGGGGCAGGCCGCCCGGTAATATCCGGTCACCCGCGCGATAGCGGCGCCCTTGTCAGAGCCGGCGGAGGAAAAATGATAGAACCTACCTCCCCTGGTCACGCTGAAGCCGTCCCGGCGCACGGCATCGTTGATGCGGGAGAGCTCCCCGGCCCCGACCGCTTTCCCTGAAGAAAGGACGAAGGGAAGCGATGCCGTCCTCTTCCGGGAAAGGATCGCCCGCTCGCGCGGGAGGCCGGTCCGGCGCGATATCTCCGCCGCGTCCATGTCGGTGATGAACAGGACCGCCTCCCCGAACGCCGCCTCGAGCGCGTCCCTCCCCGCCGCAAGCTCCGGCACGCTCATCCCCAGGGACTCTGTCCGGCCGCCGCCCTCCGGCCAGTAGATGCCGCCGCCGTTTTCAAACACAAAGGGGGCGGCGAGGCGCAGCTCGTCGTAAAGGGCCTTCATCTCGGGGAAGGTCTTGCTCGACACCATGACGAGCGGCACACCCTTTTCCCCCAGGAGCGCGAGCGCCTCCCCGGCCTGCGCATGGCTGTAGGTATCATGGTCGAGGAGGGTGCCGTCAAGGTCGGTAAAGACGACAAGCATCATTCCCGTTCCTTTTTTATCAGCATGAATTCAACCCTGCGGTTGCGCCTCCTGTTTTCATCATTGATGTTCGGATAGAGGGGGACCGTCTCGCCCATCCCGACAAACGACAGCCGGTCGATCCGTATTCCCCTGCCGGCAAGAAAATCATTGACCGCTTTCGCCCGCCGCTCGGACAGCTCGAGGTTGTACTCCTCCTTGCCGATATCGTCCGTATGGCCCTCTATGAGGACATCATAGTTTTCATATTTCTGAAGTATCTGGAACACGCGGTCAAGGATCAACCGGCCGCGGTACTTGATCTCGTCGGTGCCGAACGGGAACTCGATGTTGCTGATGCGTATTTTCAGTCCCCGCTCCGTCACCAGCACGAGCACGTCCACCTCGAGCCGGTCAGGGTCGGAGCTGCCGCTGTTGCCCGCCGCGTCCGTCGCTTCAAGGACAATTTTATAATCCGCTGCGGACTCGACAATATCCAGATTGTCCCCGAGTCCGTCCCACATGATCTCCTCCGGGACCGGACCCTTGCCGGAAAAGGTCTTGAAGACCTCACCCGAGGAAGCGTATATCGTTATCCGCCAGGTCTGTATGGCGGTATCGTCCCGTACCTTCGCCTGGATCTTCAGCATATCGTTTTCGCGGTCGCCGTCGGGCGAAAAAAGCCCGGGGGAGTGGGAAACGGCGAGCCGGGGGGGAGTGCTGTCAATCACGAACATTTTTTTAAATGACTCGGGCGCATTGCCGCTTTTATACGAGGCGGCGAGGCTCGCGTAGTACACTCCGTCCGCAAGGCGCGAGCCGTCGCTGTCCAGGCAGTCATACGGTATCATGCGCGGGACCTGTTCCGCGCCTGTTATCTCTTTCAGGATTTTCAGCTTCTGGTTCTGGATGACCACCTTCCACTCGGTGAGGCCGTAGGCGCTTGAGAGCGCCGGGAACAGGTTCAGGGACTTGTCCCGGGCGAATGAAAAGAACTCACCGGAGAGGGTGATGTCGGCGATTTCATATTTTCTGGTAAGGGTGATCTCGCGGATCTCGGCGTGTGCGCTGTTGCCTGCCTTGTCGGTGCAGGTTATGAAATAAGTGTAAAGCCCTTCCGGCGCGTCAGCTCCCGAATCATCCTTCCCGTTCCAGACCACGCGGGGTGGCACCGCCGGGCCGGCCCAGTTAAATTTTTTCACGGTGTTCCCGGCCGGGTCCCTGAATCCGGCGGTCCATTCATCGTCCTGCGAGCATTTTATCCTCTGCCCGATCACATATGCATCCTTCCTTCCGTCGCCGTTGGGCGAGAAAAGGTCTTCGCTGCCGTCCAGCAGTATCTCGGGGGGCGTGGTATCGATTACCACGGTCCCCGATTTAGATGCCGCTATGTTGTCGCGCGCGTCCCATGCGTTGAACGTAAATGAATAGACGCCGTCCGGCACGTTCTTCCCCTTCATGTCCGTCCCGTCCCAGATTACCTTTTCGGGCACCACCATCGACTCGCGTTTTTGAAAGAGACGTTTGAAAAATTCCTGCGCCGTCAGCCGGTCAGAAAGGTCGCGTTCGGATATCGAGTAATCCTTGACCATCTGGCCGCCGGCATCAAGGACCTGGAGCTTCCATCCCTTGATCCTGCTCCAGTCGTTTACGGTGAGATGGAACAGCACGTAGTCCTTGAGGCCGTCATGGTTCGGGGAAATCTGCTCCTTGTCGGGCCGTATCGCGGTCTCAGGCGGCTCGCGGTCCAGCCTGCCGATTTCAACATTCACCCCGAGATAATGCGTCATTGTTATTCCCGGATAGAAATTTATCGAATAATTCAACGAACCCGTAAAGCTGTCGGTGTTGAGCCGCACGCCGATGCCCGTGGTGAAGGTCCCCTCATTGTAGGCGTGCGGCACCACAAACCCGCCCCTGACCACCACGATATCGTATATCACCGATTCGAGCCCGAACTTCACCGGGAACTCACGGTAATTCAGGACCGTGAAGTCATTGTACCACGCGATGCTGAAATGAGGGATGCTGAAAAATTTAAACGTATACCCGAGGGTCACGTCGTTCATGTCCGAATAGCGGGGGCTTGTGCCGAACGGGTACCCGAAATGCAGCGCGAGCCCTATCTTCGGGTCAAGGAGGCAGAAGCCGTACCTGTTTCCCGTGCTCGGGAACTTGTAAATGAACCCGATGTTGCCGCCCGCGTAATACGACGTCGCCCGCGTCGTGCGCGTACAGGAAGCTCAGCGAAAACCCGAGCAGAAGGCGCCTCGTCAGGTCGCGGGCGTTGCCCACGCTCACGCTGTAGCCTTCCTTCCAGTCGAAGCGGTCCGGAAAATTCATATACCTGAACGAAGCGCCGAACACCCCGTAGGAGCTTGGCACCGCAAGGGAGAGCCCGCCGTCATAGAACCGCGTCGGCAGCGGCAGGGAGCCGAACTGGAGCCCGGCGCCGATGCGCTCTGCATCGGCTATCGCGGCGGGGTTCAGGTACAGCAGCTCGGCGCCGGATGACGCCACGCCCGTTCCGCCCCTTCCCAGCGATTCGGGCGAGTTGCCGAACATGTTTATCTTGTTTCCACGGTAGGTCGCTGCGCCGGCGCCGATCCCCGCGAGCAGGAAGGCGCACAGTATCACTATTAATTGTTTCATCGGATCACTTCACGGGCGTATAAACGGTACAATTTAAGACAGACTTACGTTACGCGGATGCACATAGCAAGTAATTTTTAATAATCCAGGCCGCCCGGGGGGTGCGAGCGGTGCGCGTGAAGCGGCTATTTTTTCCAGGCGTACACGACCACGCTCTTCGGGAAAAAATAATCGAAAAAAGATTCGGCTCTCCGCATGAACTTCGAATAGAGCCCGAGGTGGAGAAACCTGTGGTATGCCTTTGTTATGGGATGATCGCCCAGATGGAGGCCGACGACGCTCCGGATCATCCACCAGATCGTATGGAAGGAATGCTTGAAGCCGATGCCGTATACTTCGAGCCCGTTTCGCCGCATCATGTCCGCGAGCTGGCCGGGGAAATACCGCCTGATATGGCCGCCGGGCGAGGCGTAGTATTCATATGTCAGCGCGTCGCAGACCTGTTCGCTGAAAAACGTGGGGACGGTGATCGCGATCCTTCCGTTTTTTTTCAGGACGCGGGACAGCTCCCGGCACGCGCGGTCATCGTCCGCCACATGCTCCATCACTTCAGAGCAGATGATGCGGTCAAAGGACCCGTCCTTGAAGGGAAGGTTCAGGGCGTCGCCGGAATTGACGAAATAGCGCACCGGACGGCCCTTGAGGTGCTTTTTCATCTCCGTGAGCGCGAACCTGGTCTTCCGGAGGCTCTCCATGTCCATGTCCATGCTGTACACGACCGCGCCGCGGGAGACGAACTCGAGCGAATGGCGCCCGAACCCGCACCCGGCGTCCAGCGCAATGTCGCCCTCTCTGACCGCAAGCCGGTCAAAATCAACGGTGAGCATTGATCACCTCTTCGTACATGGTGACCAGCTCCCTGGCGGCGTTCTCCCAGGTGAATATCTCGAGCACGCGCTTCCGCGCCGCCTTTCCCATCTGCTTCCTGAGCTCCGGGTTGTCCAGCAGGAAATCGATCCCTTCGGCGATCATGCCCGCCTCGCGCGGCGGCACCATGTACCCGGTCTTCATGTGCTCGCCCACCACCTCCGGAAGGGCGCCCGCGGTCGTCGTCAGGACCGGCAATTCGCACGCCATCGCCTCCGCCGCGGGGAACCCGAATCCCTCGTAGAGCGAGGGGAGCACCGCCAGCTCGTGCCGCGAATAGAGGCGGATCAGCGTGTCGATCGGGATCTTGCCGGTGAAGGTGACGCGGTCGTTCAGTCCCAGCTTGTCGATCAGGTGCGGGACCGTGCTCCGGTTGGGCGCCCCGCCATCGACGATGGTGAGGGTCACCCGGTGCTTCGTCAGGGTCATCGCTTTCAGGAGATAGATGATCCCCTTCTTGCGGTCCTCAACGTTCCCCACGAAGATGATGCTGTTCTTTTTCTTCTGGATGCCCTTGACCGGGTAGAAGAGGCTCGAGTCCATGCCGTTGTATATGACGTTGATCTTCTTCCTGTTAACGCCGAACGCCTTGTTGATCTCGAGCGCGGAGTCGTGTGATACGGTTATGATCCGGTACATCCTGTTGGCCACGAACTTCTGCATCAGGAGCGGGTAATAGAGGATCCGGCGCATCTTGATATTGAAATCCGAGGGATATTCAAACCATGTCGTCCGGTCGATGGAGAGGGGATGGTGAATCGTCGATATGAACGGCACCCCGAGGCGCTGTATCAGGAGAAAACCGTACCCGAGGCACTGGTTGTCGTGGATGATGTCGAACTTGTGCGTCTTCATCAGCTCCTTGAGCTTCACGAAGGCCCGCACCGAGAAGGTCTCTATTTCAGGGAAGATGCCGAGCTTGGCCGCGACGAACTCGTAGAAATTCAGCGGCTGGAACGTCGCGAACGGCTTGTGCGGCTTTATGAAGTCAGTCTTCTTGTTGAAATAGTTATGGTTGCTCACACGGTGTATGACGACCCCTTCCTCGTCGAAGGGATAGGGAGGACCGGCGAGGACATGCACTTCATGGCCGAGCTTGACCAGCTCCCGCGCGATGTACATGACATAGATGCCCTGACCGCCGCAGTAGGGATTCCCCCGGTAGCTCAAAAGACATACTTTCATTTTATTCTCCTGTATCGTTTAATTACATCCGAATATACATCGAGCGTATTTTTTGCCGCGACCGGCCAGGAAAAATTATCCACGGCCCTTTTTCTTCCGTTCTTCCCCATCCGCGCCCTGGATTCAGGATCGTCGATGAGCGAAAGGATTGCGTCACGGAGGGCCCCTGCATCACCCGGCTCCACGAGAACGCCGCAGGAGGGATCAACCACTTCAGGCAGGGCCCCCGCCCTGGTCACGACGACCGGCGTTTCGCACGACATGGCCTCGGCGGCCGGAAGCCCGAACCCCTCGTACAGCGACGACATGACCAGGATCGTGGCCCTGCTGTAAAGGCTCACCAGGGTTTCCTGGTCCACCTTGCCGGTGAATTTCACCCGCTTCTCGACGCCTGTCTTTCTGACAATTCCGATCGCGTTCTTTTTCAGCGGCGGCCCTTCATCGACGATGGTGAGCCGGATATCGTCGGGAAGCCCGGCCAGCGCCTCCAGCAGGAAGATGATCCCCTTCTTGTGGTCCTCGGTGTTTCCCACGAAAAGGATGGTGCGCTCGTCGCGCTGCTCTCCCGTGTTCCTGAAGGTATCGACATCCATCCCGTTGTACACGACGGAGATTTTTTCTTTCTTCAGGCCGAAGGCCCGCTTCAGCTCATCAATCCCTTCCACCGATGACGTGATTATTCGGTCAAGACGCTTGATGACAAACCGCTGCATATTCAGCGGATAAAAGAGCACGGTGGTAAGCCTGTCCCAGAACGTACCGTCCATCGTCAGATCGGCGTCGCGGTCCCTGGTGAGGGGATGGTGTATCGTGGATATGACCGGGATGCCGAATTCCTTCATCAACAGGAGCCCCCAGCCGAGGCCGTTGACATCATGGATGATATCGTACCTCTTCTTCTTCAAAAGCGTATGTGCGGCAAAAAAGGCTCTCATGCTGAAGGTTTCCATTTCAGGAAAAATATGGAACCGGGTCAGGATATAATCGACAAAATTCCAGATGGAGTAAACGCGGGTGAGACGGGAATAGCCGAACTTCTTTGTTTTCACCATCCAGATATTCAGGTTCTCGACCCGGTGGACCGTCGCCCACTCGTCCATGGGATCCGGGTAGGGAGGCCCGACAAGGACATCCACCTCGACACCCAGCCTGGCAAGTTCCCGGCCGAGATAGTAAAGATAAATACCGAGGCCTCCGCAGAAGGGACTGCCCCGATAGCATACCAGCAATACCTTCATGGGAATTAAGACTGTTGTTTCTCTTCCGGCAGTGTCGAGCGTGTTGTGATGATCGCGATCCCGACCCAGAACACGGCGCCGAGAATAACCAGCGAGATCACCGCGGCAGGCACCGCCAGCGCCCAGAAATTTCTGATATACAGGCCGTAGATAAAAAGGGCGCCCAGCCCGAGGGTCACGAGGCACAGGATGAATGCTTTGATCTTTGAAAAATCTTTTTTCTCGACTATTTCTGGCATGGGGGGCACCACCTTTATTGTAAGAATTGTCCAGCCGATCCAGAGTCCCGTCCCGAGGACCGCCATCGTTACCAGTACGATCGGGGCCGCTACCGCGTAATAGGTGACACTGCTCAGGGCGTTTAAATCTACTTGACCGGCGCCGACCTGCTCTCCTTTCACGATCATGATGGCATACACGAACAATCCCGTAAGAATCAGCGCCGCAACAATTGCGCAAAAACCAAAAATTCTGGGTCGTGGCATACAATTTTCCTGGAACATCAAATTCAACGTCAGGTCAGAATTAAACCGGTGTTTATTAATGTCAACATATTTAATCGGGAAGGCGGACTTTTCACTTTTTCCGGGAGGTGCGGCGATTTCAGCGGAGATAAAATATTTTTTTCAGGACGCTACTCATCGTTTTCTAAACAATTTTCTGACGGATTCAAAATGTTCCGCGTTGTACGCGAGGACATAATCCGGGAAGCGAAAATTATTCCGCATCACGGTGCGGAAATCTATCTCGTCCCCGTTGATGTAGCGCAGGGAGACGCCCGCGTTCAGGATGATCGGAATTGCCCCGGCCCAGTCCCAGAGGTTCGACCTGCCGATGAAGGCGAGCGTCCTGTTGCGCGCGCTGTCCGCCGCCAGGCAGGCATGCAGCGCGGTTGACCCGAGGTTCCTGATCTTCCCCCGGAACTCGAAGCAGTATTCATTCTGCGCTTCGGAGGCGCAGAAAATGTTCGTCTCCGAATCGACCGCGATGTTTTTTTCCGCGCGCACCATCCGCCCGTTGAGATAGGCGTGCACGCCATCATTATGAAAGAACATGTTGAAGCCGGGGGAGTAGACGAAGCCGAAGACGGGACGGAACCCCCTGAAGATGCCGACGGAGACGCACCATTCCGGGAGGTACATGCTGTACATGGCGGTGCCGTCGATCGGATCGATAATCACCGATACCGTATCGTCATCGACCTCCGGCGCGTTCCCCGGATTGTTCTCCTCGTGTATGTAGTGCAGCCCGTCATACCGCGACGAAATGCCCCGCACCAGCGCCTCCTGCACCATGAGATCTGCCTGGGTGACGATCGTGGCGTCGCTCTTCCGAGAAACCTCGATGAAGCTGTTCTGGATTCGCCGCGCGGCGTCCCCCGCCTCGCGTATGAGCGACGTGAAAAAATTGAAATCATCAGTTGTGAAATCAAGCTTCATATCAGCCTGCGGACCTCCCGCCGCGCGGCATACCGGAGCACGTCGTGACGCGGCGTCATGACGGTAGCCCCTGCACTATATACATGCTTTTTTCCAGGAGGCGGGTGATATCGTCCGCCGGCACAGGCCTGCAGAAAAGGAACCCCTGCAGGAGATCGCAATTGTTCTCTTTCAGAAATTCCATCTGGTCAACCGTCTCAACCCCTTCCGCGGTGACCTTCAGGCTCAGGCTGTGGGCCATCGCGATGATCGCCTTAATGATTTCGGCGCTGTTCGCATCCACCTTTATATCCATGACGAAGCTCTTGTCCACCTTTAAATTTTCCACCTTGAAGCGCTTCAGGTAGCTCAGGGACGAATACCCCGTGCCGAAATCATCGATGGAAAAGTTGATCCCGAGGCTGTTGAGGTCGTTGATCTTCGTGACGGCATCATGGGGGTTTTCCATAATGCAGCTCTCCGTGATCTCCAGCTCCAGTCCCCGCGACTCAAGATTGTTCTGCTCCAGGATGCCCCTGATCGTGTCAACGAGCTTGTCGTCCATGAGCTGTTTCGTGGACAGGTTCACCGACACCTTCAGGCCGCCAAAGCCCATATTCTCCCACAATTTTTTCTGCCGGCACGCCGTCTCCAGGGTCCAGGTGCCGATATCGATTATCATCCCGGTTGATTCTGCGACCGGAATGAACCTGTCCGGCGGTATGTTGCCGAGCTCCGGGTGGTGCCACCTGAGGAGCGCCTCCACGCCGATGATCCTCCCGCTGTAATCGACCAGCGGCTGGTAATGAAGGGCGAACTGGTTCCTGTACATCGCCTGCTTCAGGTTCTTCTCAATTAATTGCCGCTCTTCGGCCCTGCGGTTCATCTCGTCACAGTAAAACTCGTACGGCAGGCTGTGTCTCTTGGCCGCGTACAGGGCCATCTCCGCGCTCTTCACCATGGCGTCGGCGGTCATGCCGTCCTTTGGGTAGATGCTGATCCCGATCTTCAGGTTGATGTGAATTTCGCGCCCTTCGATGACAAACGGGAGCGACATCTCGTGGTTGATCTTCCGGGCCACAACCGCGGCATCGATGTCCCGGGTGACCAGCTTCAGCAGCACGGAGAACTTGTCGCCCCCGATCCGCGCAACATAATCGACCTCCCGCAGGCACCCCCTGAGCCGCTTCGCCGCCTCCCTGATCAGGGCGTCCCCGAACTCGTGGCCGTAGATATCGTTGATGTCCTTGAAGTGGTCGATATCGACGATGAGCACCCCCTTGCTCGTATCGCGCTCCTCGCGCTCGGAAAGCCTCATCATCTCGTAGAGCCTGTTGAAAAAGGACTCCCTGTTCGGGAGGCCGGTCATGACGTCATTGTAGGCGACGAACGTCAGCTCCTCTTCGCTCTTCTTCCGGTCAGTGACGTCTTCGATGACGCTGGCAAGCCGGTAGAGTTCGCCGTTCCGGTCGTATATCGGCGTCACCTGCTGGCGGAACCATCGCGTTTCCCCGTCGGGCCTGACGAAACGGTACAGGTTCTCAAACGGATCACGGATCGATTCTTTTTCAAACTTCTTGATGACACTCTCGCGGTCATCGGGGTGGACGTGCACAAACCAGGTTTTCGGCGGGCCATAGATGTCGTCCGGCTTCATTCCCGTAATCTTTTCATACGCCGGGCTGACGTAGAGCATGACATTGTTGCGGTAATCATACAGCATGAAGACCTGGTGTATGGAATCAGCGAACTGCTGGAAGCGCTCCTCCCTGCGCTGCAGCACCTTGTACGCGCCGTCCAGCTCGCGGTAGGTCTCCTCAATTTTACCGGTCTGCTCGATGAACGTCCTGGTGAACTGGTACATGGAGAGCAGGACAAAGGCGGTAATGCCAAGGCTGAAACGGGAGAACATGTTCTGGCTGAAAATACCGATGAAGGTCTGGCTGTGGACAAAAATTATATCAATGACGCCGGAGAATGAAGCGATGATAAGACCGATCATGAGAAATATGATTTCCCGGGCCCGTCCGTTTATCAGCATATCGGCGATGCAGCAGGCAATGCCGTAAACGATAAGAATCCCGAGAATGACATCGCGGACCAGGTAGGCAATGCCCGCCTCTCCCCTGCCATACAGTGCGGCATATTTATTCATCGAAGGGGTCTGGCGGGTAACGGATATGAACGAATCGGGATCCGCAAACGCGATAACGGTAACCACGCACGCGATGGTGAACCCGGCATATGCTATTGTCCTGTTAATGCGCTGCCAGCGCTCGTTCAGTTTCAGCAGGTGCAAGAGGAAAAATGGAAGTATAAAAACAAAAAAATTCACTGAGACTTGCTCTATCCGGTGGATCTGCATTCCGGCGGGAGCATTCATCATCACCCCGCCCACAATCAGGTTGAGCAGATGCGCAGCAACAAACAACAGGCCGAGAAACCCCATGGCGAGCTGTGAAAAATAGAGACCGTCCTTTCTTCTGAATGACAGATGCATGAATTGCAGGTTTACCGCGATGAGGATCCCCACGCAAAGAGCCGTTGCCAGAAGATGGAAAATGCTTACTTGTTGTATGAAATTCATGACATTAATATAACCGTATTCGACAATTGTATGATTATGAAAGCAGTTGGAAACGAATTACAGTAAAATAATAATGAAAAAAGCAGTTTTTGATGATGAATAAGAAAATTATATAATGTCACTAAAATCAAATATATAGCAATAAAAAATTAATACAATAAAAAAAATACGGCTGGGTGGATTTTTTTATAGTATTAATGCATTTTATAAATTATATTTTTTCGCGTTGCTTACAAAAACATCCTCGAGACTCGGCATAATCCTGTGGAGGGAATAGCGTGCTATGCCCTGGCTCTTAAAAAAGGCGCCTATCATTTTCTTGACCGGCACCCGGCCGTCACAGAGGATATGAATATCCGTCCCGAAGATGGCGGCCTCGATGACGAAATCCTGGTCCCTGATCTTTTCAAATACCTCTATGAAATTATCCGTCACGACCGAATACACGGCATGGCTGAAATTATTTTTTAGCGCGTCAGGGGAATCAAGCGCGATGATCTTACCCGCGATGATGAGGGCGATCCGGTTGCAGTGCTCCGCCTCGTCCATGTAGTGTGTGGTCACAAAGATGGTGCGCCCCTCCTCCGAAAACCGGTAGATGATGTCCCAGAAATTGCGCCGCATGAGCGGGTCAACGCCCGACGTGGGCTCATCCAGGAAGAGGACGGGCGGATCGTGCAGGATCGCGCCGCCCAGGGCGAGCCGCTGTTTCATGCCGCCGGGAAGGTTTTTCACCAGTTCGTTTTTCCTCGTCCCGATGCCCGCCATTGCCATGACCTTTTCCATTTCCCGCTTCAAATGGGTGTTTCTCAGGCCGTATATCGTACCGAATAACTCGAGGTTCTCCGCGACGGTGAGGTCCTCGTAGAGAGAAAAGCGCTGCGACATGTAGCCGATCACGCCCTTTATCTTTTCCTGCTCGCTGATGATGTCATAGCCCGAGACCCGCCCCTCGCCGGCGGTGGGCAGCAGGATGCCGCAGAGCATCTTGATGGTCGTGGTCTTCCCCGCGCCGTTGGGGCCCAGGAACCCGAAAATTTCACCCTTCCCGACCGAAAGGCTGATATCATTGACCGCGGTGAAGTCACCGAATTTTTTTGTCAGGTTCCGTATTTCAACGATCCGTTCCGTCATTCCATCCTCCTGCTCAGCCTCCGGACGCTGAGCCACATCAGAACCGTTCCGATGACGAAGAGCGCCAGCGTCTCGGGCCAGAGCACCGTTATGCCGACACCCTTGAGAAACACGCCCCGTATGATGATGATGAAATACCTCAGCGGGTTCAGGTAGGTGACGAGCTGTATCGTCTCCGGCATGGTGTAGATCGGGAAGGCGAACCCCGAGAAGAGCATCGCGGGAAGCATATAGAGAAAGAACGACATCATCGCCTGCTGCTGGGTCCTCGATATCGTCGAGATGAATATGCCCACGGCGAGGGAGCAGGATATGTAGAACGCGCCGGCGAAGAACAGAAAGATGAGGCTCCCCTTGAAGGGGACCCCGAACCAGAAGATCGTAATCATCGCCACGATAAACAGATCGATAAAGGCGATGATCCCGAAGGGGACCGTTTTCCCCATGATGAATTCAATCGGCCGTATCGGCGACACGTTGATCTGCTCCATGGTGCCCGACTCGCGCTCCTTGACGATCGACATCGACGTCAACATGACCGCCACCAGGGTGACGATGAACGCGGCGACGCCGGGCAGGAAAAAATTCCTGCTGAGGAGGGTGGGATTGAAATAGGCGCGGTCGATGACGCGGACCCCGCCGCTGATCACCGGCGCGGAAACGTCCGCGCCCTGCTGCGCCGTCATGCCGGCGGCCCGGATGAGCACCTGCGTCTTTATCCGGCCCAGGTAACGGCCGATGAAATACTCCTGCATGATTTCATTCACATACGATGATATGACCGCGCCCCTGTTCGAGTCCGTCCCGTCTATGATCACCTGTATCTCGGACATCTTCCCGGTCTTCAGGTTTTTCGACAGCCCCGGCCTGACATGCATGAACGCGTCGATTTTTCCGCTATCCATGAGCGGAAGGACCTCGTCACCCGACCGCACGGTTGAATGAAGGAAAAAATACCCCGAGCCGGTGAACTTCTCCACAAGCCCCCTGCTCATCCCCGTGCGGTCCTCGTCGAGGAGGGCCAGGTTCACGCTGTTGACATCCATGCTGATGGCATACCCGAACACGAAGATCATGATGATCGGGGGGCCGAATAGTATCCCCCTGGTCCGCGGGTCGCGCAGCACCTGGGCGAATTCCTTCTTAATCATGCTGATGAGGATCGGGATTCTGATAAGTTTGATCATGACGCCGCCATTCCTATTTGTCCGGGAGACTCACCCTGAAATTCCTGATGCTCAGGCCGAGAAGCACAACGCTGAAAATGAACAGGAAGAGTATCTGCACCCAGAGGACGTAAAAGCCGACCCCCTTTAAAATGATGCCCTTGAGCACCACGATCATGTATTTTGCCGGCACGATATAGGTCAGGAGGCGGATGAGGAGCGGCATGTTCTTGATCGGGAAGATGAAATCCGACAGCATCAGCGAGGGCAGATACATCGCCACGATCGCCAGCTGCACGGACAGGACCTGTACCTTCGTTATCGAGGAGAAGAGGATCCCGATGCTGGACGTGCCGATAAGAAACAGCATGGAGACGAGAATAAGCTCGATGAAGCTCCCCCTGAACGGCACGTTGAAGACAAAATACCCTATCGCCAGTGCGCATATGACGTCGAACAGCCCGATCAGGATATAGGGAAAGAGCTTCCCGAGTATAACTTCGTAGCTCCGCACCGGCGTGGTGATGAGCGTTTCCATCGTGCCCCGCTCCCACTCCCGGGACAGGGTGAGGGACGAGATGAGCGCCGACACGATGGCCAGTATCAACCCGATATTACCCGGTATGATGAAATTCTTGCTCTTCAGCTCGGGGTTGTACCATATCCTGTTCTTTATCTCCACCGGCATGCGGAGATTGGTGATCCCCTTTTTCCCGAGCCCCTGCTGCAGATAATCGTTGTTGAACTGGTAGGTGATTGCCTTCATGTAGCCGGTCGCAATCATCGCCGACAGCGAATCCGAGCCGTCCACCAGCACCTGGACATCGGCGTATTTGCCGGAATTGAACTTTCTCTCGAAACCCGGCGGGATCACGATGCCGAGGATGATCCGGCCGCTGTTGATCATGCGGTCTATCTCGCCATAGCTGTTCACATATTTTTCAAAAAGCAGATATTCGGTGTGCCGGAAGCGCTCGAGGTACTGGCGTGAAAAATAGCTCCGGTCCTGGTCGAATACCGCCACCCTGACATTTTTAACATCAAACACCAGGGCATACCCGAACAGGAGGACCAGCATGATCGGGATGAAGAGCGTCAGGTACATGCTCCGTGAATCACGGCGGATCTGTGTCCACTCCTTGTCCGCTATCGCGGCCATGCGAATCAGCGACCCGAATCGTTTCACCTCGTTTCCTCCCGGGAGATGATATCTATAAAGCTGTCCTCCAGGCGCGGCGGCGACTCTTCGATCGACACCACACCGATGCCGTTTTTCCGGAGCAGAAGATCAACCCGCCTCTTTGCGGCTTTCGGGGATCCGGTGAACATCCGGATGGAATTCCCGGTGCGGATAATTCCCGCCTCCCCGTCGCGCGTCAGCACCGACTCCGCTTTTTTCGAATTATCGACGATGACATGGAGCATGGTCCGCCGCATTTCGCTCCGTATCGATTTCGGCGTGCCGAGCCTGATAAAGCGGCCCCGGTACATCATCGCCACCCTGTTGCTCCGCTCCGCTTCGTCAAGGTACGCGGTGGTGACCACGATGGTGACCCCCTGCGCGAGCAGCTCATACAGGAAGTCCCAGAATTCCCTGCGGGATACGGGGTCCACCCCGTTGGTCGGCTCGTCCAGGAGCAGCACCTCCGGCGTGTGGATCAGGCAGCAGGTAAGGCCCAGCTTCTGCTTCATGCCGCCCGACAGCTGCCCGGCAAGCCGGTCTTTGAAAGGGCCGAGCCTGCTGAAGCCGTACAGGGTATCGAGCCTCTTCTGAATCTCCTTCCTTGAAAGGAGAAACAGCCTGCCGAAGAAAAAGATGTTCTCCTCCACCGTCAGGTCTTCGTACAGGCCGAACCGCTGTGGCATGTACGCCAGCAGCTCTTTTATCCTGAAGGGCTCATCCTGCACGTTAATGCCGTTGACGGTTATACTGCCCTGTATCGGGAACGAGAATCGATGATATCATTCTGAGGAGGGTGCTCTTTCCGGACCCGTCAGGCCCCACGATGCCGAAAATCTCGCCTTTTTTGACCGTGAAATCAAGGGAATCGACGGCGACCGTGCCCCTGAAGCTCTTGGAGAGCCCGGACGCGGTGATCATTTTTTTTCTCCGGTTATGATAGAGGCGTCTGCCGGCATCCCCGGCTTGAGTTCCTGGTTCGGGTTCGGCACCGCGATCTTCACCGCGAACATGAGCTTGACCCGTTCATCCTTTGTCTGTATCGTCTTTGGGGTGAATTCCGCCTTGTTCGAAATCGAGACGACGTTCCCCCTGAACTCTTTATCAGGGAACGAATCCACGGTGACCACCGCCTTCTGGCCGAGCTTCACCCTGCCCATCTCCGTTTCATTCACATATATTTTTATCCAGGTGTCCTCTATGTCCGCCACGGTCAGCACCGGCGTGCCGGGAAAGGCGATCTCGCCGATCTCGAGATTTTTTTCAAGCACCACGCCGTCGATCGGGGAGGCGATCGCCGCGTTGTCGATCGCCGCGTTGATCTGCTCGTGCCCCGCCTTCGCGGTCCGGTACAATGCCTCCATGTTGTCGAAGTCCTTCTTTGAAACCGAGCCGCTCTTATAGAGCGCCCTGACCCGCTCCATGTTCTTTTTTGCATTGTTCAGGTTTGCGATTACGGAAAGCCGCTGCGCATCAAGCTCTGCGTAGGCGATCCGCACCAGCACCTCGCCCTGTGTCACCGCTTCGCCTTCGTCCTTTGCGATCGAGACAATCCTCCCCATCAGCTTCGAACCGATGTCTATTTCGGTCACCTCGATGGTGCCCGAACCCTCGATGCGCGATCCGTCTGTCTTGATATGGCGGAACACCTCGAAATAGAGAACGGAGATCGTGAGCGCCACCACGATGACCGCTATGGGGATTAACTTTCTCTTATCCATGCCAGCTTCCTTATTCATGCCTGTTCCCTCCGAAAATAATGCCTTCATCTTCCACGCCGATCTCCTTCTTCAGTTTCGCCAGCGACTGGTAGTAGGTATTCACGGCGTTTATGTATCCCGCCTGCGCCTGGGTGAGGGGCACCTGCGCGCCGATCAGCTCCGCGTTCCTGATCACGCCCGCCCGGTAGCTCTCCCGCGCGATGCGCAGCCCTTCCTGCGCCTTCTCGACGTTTTCCCTGTGGGAAGCGATCGTCCGGCACGAGGTCAGGAGGTTCGCATACGATGATTTGAGCGATATCGTTATCAGGCGCTTCACCTTGAGGATCTCCTCTTCGGTCTCCTTCATGCGCTCCTTTGACTCCCGCGCCTGCGCCCTGGTGGAATCGAACGGGAGCAGGGCGCTCCAGCGGTAGGTCGCGGCGATCTGCACCTGCCAGTTGGGCTGCCACCTGCCGTCACCCGCGATGCGCGACAGGTCCATGTATCCCACCCCCCCGTTCGACACCGGGAGGTAGGCCTCGGTGGCGGTGGGGAGGCCCTTGTTGTACCCGTAATAGCCCCCCACCATGAAGGTGGGCCAGAGGTAGTAGGAATCATTGATGTTCTTCATGTGACCGGCGATCTCTTTTTTCATTTTAAGCTGGATGATCTCCGGCCTGTTCGTCATCGCCACGCCGCCGACGCGCCGCACAAATAGATCGATGTCGTCCTCCGCGCTCCGGAACTCATCCTTCCCCAGGATCTCCCGGTCGGCGGTATAAATCCGTTCGTCGAGCCCGAGCTGGTAGTTGAACATCTCCTGCGCAAGCCGGTAGCGGTTTTCCGCCTCAAAGAGGAGCGGTTCCTGCCCCTTCAGGTGCACCTGCGCCTGGAGGAGCTCGTATTTCGGGACGCTCCCGGTTTTATACATGTTCGTGACATCTTTCAGGTTTTCCTGTAAAAGCTTCACCGTGTCTTTCCTGATCGATATCATCTCTTCGGCGAGGATGCAGTTGAAATAGCTCTCTATGACGTTGAACTCGATATCGCTCTTGATCTTCTTCACTTCCTCCGCCGAAGCGGCATACGCCTTGCGCGACATCTGCAGGGCGTTGTAGAACATCCCCGGGTTGATGCCGAATTTCACCTGCACCAGCCTGATATCGTACTGCCCGTCAGACATGCTCAGGAAGCCTGAATCGGCGCCCTGGCGGACGAGGGCGGCCTGTGATTCGATGACCGGGAGGAGGGTGCCCCAGGCCTGGTTCACTTTTTCCGAATCGGCCTTCTGCCGGTGCCGGGCGATCTTATAGTCATGGTTGTTCTGCTTGGCAAGAGCGATGGCATCGTCCAGGCGTATTCTCTTTACTGTCTCCCGGGCGCTCACGGGGACCTGGTGAACCAGGCACGGCAGCGCACCGGCCAGTAAAATCAACAGTAGCAAACGTGTCCTGCTATTCATGTTTCCTCCTCGTCACGCCAGGATCCCTTTTTCAAGAATCGTAAGCAGGTTCCTCTTGAAATCATCAAAAAAATCTTTCTTGAACAGGGCCTTGCCGACGTCCGTATCAGAAAGGATTATGCGGATAGCGTTGGTAAATATGATCGCCCCGAGCGTCTGTATGAACGAATAGTGGGGGACGACAGTTTTAAACACACCCTGCCGCACGCCATCTTCGAAAAGCTGCTCCACGACCTTTATCATCGGGACAATGACTTTCGGCAGCATCAGTTTCTTAAAATACTTTCCGCCGCTGGAGAGCTCGCGAAGCATCATCCGGATAAAATCCTCGTCGAGCTCCTTGATGAAATCGATAAAGCTCCCGATGATCCGTTCGAGCGTCTCCCTCGGGCCTAGCTCTTTCGGAATATCTTCAATAATACGGGGGAAAATGGCGGCATACACTTTTGATAAGAGATGCTCATACAGGTTTTCCTTGCTTTTAAAATGATAATAGATCATCGCCTTGTTGACTTTTGCCATCCGGGCGATCCGATCGACCCGGGCCCCCTCATAGCCGTACTGCGCGAATTCCCTCTGCGCTGATTTTTTTATCTTTTCCTCAGTTGAAAGGGCTTCCATTATAAGCTCCTATTAACCAACTATTTATTTTAACTAACTATTTAGTTAATATTACTGACGTAGCAATAAAATGTCAAGTTTTTTATCCAATCCATGGACTGACAGGCATCGGTGATTCGACAGCCGGCATCACTGTCTGCGCCTGCCGCATGGGAAGCAGCATCAAAAAAGGACCGCACGTGGCACCGTTCGAAGCGGCACGAAGGGCATTAGATAAAACACGGTTGACACCTATGGCCCCGCGCTTCATCATTTCAGCAGGAGACGTGACGGATGGAACAGGGCAGTATAGCAGGCATCGGGACCGATATCGTGGACGTTCGGCGTATACGGCGCATGAACCTCGAGCACCGGGACCGCTTCACCCAGAAAAACCTTTCATCCGAGGAGATCACCCTTTTGCCGGACACAAACCCGGAGACCTTCCTGGCCGGCCGGTATGCCTCAAAAGAGGCCCTCGCCAAGGCGCTGGGCTACCGGGACTTCAGCAACGCCGCGGTCACCATTCTCAACGACAGTAACGGCAGGCCGTTCTTTGAAAACGCCGACGTGCTGATCAAAAATAAAGGCCCCCTGGAGTCGTATATTTTCCACCTGAGCATAAGCCACGATTTTGATTACGCTGTGGCTTTTGTGATAATTGAAAGGATCGCTGAAAAGAGCAAATCCTCATCATGGATCTGAAAGAAAACTAAAAATTTATTGCTCCCGGTAAAAATTTATAAAAAAATTCAACATTTATTACTTGAAATTATTCTATAATCGGATTATGTCCTATCATTCGCGCAAGGATATACTCCATGATCTCAAAAATAAAAGGAAAAATTGATCAGTTAAAACCAACAGAGGTGGTCATCGATGTGCATGGAGTGGGCTACGGCCTGAGTATCCCCCTCACCACCTATGAAAAGATCCAGCCATCGGAAGAAACGGCCCTGTACGTGCACACGCTCCACAGGGAGGATCAGTTCAGGCTCTTCGGGTTCTCCACCGAGGATGAGAGGGACCTCTTCGTCATACTTCTGAATATCAGCGGTATCGGCCCGTCCATGGCCCTGTCCATCCTCTCCGGCATCAGCATCGGCCGCCTTATCGAAGCGGTTCAGACCGAGAACGCCGCCCTTCTGATGAAAATACCTGGCATCGGCAAGGCCAAGGCAGAGAAGCTGATCTTCGACCTGAAGCGCAAGATAAAGAAACTCGCGCACTATGCCGGTCAATCCGGTGAGCCCCCGACGCTGAAAAATGACGCGGTCGAAGCGCTGGTAACCCTCGGCTTCGATGACGCAAAATCATCCCGGGTCATTGATGAGGTATTAAAAAACGATCCTGCTGCCTCGATCGAGACTATTATCAAGGACGCGCTGAAGCAGCTCTCAGCGTGACGGCCGCGCGTTATCGATATAGCGTATCAGCGCGATCCGCGCCCACCGCGCCGCCATCCGCCCGCTCGACCTCCTGGCGACAGCGACAATGCCGGTCGTGCCGCTCCCGCCGATGAAGACCCCGTAGCCGAGGGCGCTGTTGGTCCCGTCTGCGATAGTCGCGGTCTTTCCCCAGAACTCATGCCGCCCCGATGCGAGAACGCGCCCCTCCCATTGCTCGAGGATGCCGTCAGTACCGCGCCCGGCCGGGTCCTTTGACCGACGTGAGGCAGTCCCGTCGACAAACAGGCGCTTCATTGACTTGAATAGCGCTCTCCGCTCGGGGAGCGCCGGGCCGGCCGGGTCCTGTTTCTCATACCCTTCTGGGCGCCGGTCGCAATCCAGGTACATCGCAAGGCGGATATAATCACCCACCGGGAATGACAGCCGGGAATCGAGTCCTGCAAGGAGCTTCGACCAGCCGCGCTCATCCGCGACCTCCGGCAGCACGGACGATATCCCGAGGGAGCGGGACAGGCGTTCATAAAAGATCCTGAATCTCTTTTCCGGTATTTTGTCATAGAGCGACGCAAAATATAGATTGCACGAATGCGCCACCGCATCCCCTATCCTGACCGTGCCGTGTCCGGCCGGGTCCCAGCACCGGTCCGGCATGCGATGGTCGCCTCTGTTTTTTCCGGCACAGTCATAGGTATAATCGTAGAAGAGGTCCGGGCGTTCAGCCGCGAGATACAGCGCAACGATGAGCTTGAAGATGGAACCGGGAGGCACCCTTCTCTTTAAAAAGTCGCGGCCGTGGCTCATTTCCAGGGGGTTTCCCGAGGCCAGGTCAACAATACAGTATGAGAGTCCCGGCGGCAGGGCCGGTTTGTTCCGGGGCGCCCGAAACTGCAGGTCAGGGAAATAGTGTTCTATTATCTCGTAGCGATTGTACCCGCGCCGCGACAGGGCGGCGGCGCCGTGCTGGCAGAGACCGGCACCGTGACCCAGCCCCTCCCCCCGGAACCGGTACCGCGTTCCTTCACCCTCCGACTCTTCAGTCATCTCGAAGTTATTGCTCTTTATGAAATTCCATCCCCGGACACGGTTTACCGTAAGCCTGAAGGTCTCCACGGGGATGACTGTCCCGCTCCCGCCGCCGCGAACACGGACAACCAGCATCCCCCGGTCATATTCAAAGCGCGGCGCGCCTGTCCCGCTCGCGCCGCGCTCCGGGAAGACGATCCGCCCGAGTTCCTCACCGCGTATCGTGCACTCCCACCGGGACGCGGCGTCACGGCAGAGCCAGGACCCCTCGCGGTAGAGCCAGTCCCTGGCGGCCGGTGCCGCCGCGGCTGGGCGCGGTCCTCTGCCGAACACGCTGTCGCTGAAGATGCTCCCGCCGCAGCGAGAATTGAAGAAAAGGTTCTTTGAAAGTTTTTCGTGGTCAATGGTCCATCCATCGCCAAGCGGGGCCCCGCCCCGTATCCTGCCCCGGTACGCCTGGCAGTGCGCCAGGTCGCAAAAATCCGCGTCGCCGTGAGCCGGCGCCCGTTTCATGAAAAAATACCGCGCCCTGATGACATGGGCAAGCGCCAGCACCGCTTCCCGGTCATCCCGGAATTCCCCGCCGTATTCCGCGAGGGCTGAATCGACCGCGTACCGGGAGAGCCGCTCCCGCACGTGACACCGGAGCTCCCCTTGACTGCCCGTGATGGAAAAGGGGAGCGGGAAGGTACGCTCCTCGGACGAAAGCCTGACCCTGCAGGTGCCGCCGTCCGGCCCGGGCCTGATCGAGAGCGCGATCGGACCCGTCACGGGCTGTGCGTCTATCGCAACGCGGGGCACGCCGTTATCCATTCTGATCGTGATGCTCTTCCCGCGCTCCTGCCGGTGCATGATCTCATCAATGATTGCCGCATCATCATCCGCCGATATGACGATCTCTTCCAATACGCCCTCGCTTAAAAGGCGGACCTGCTTTGAAAGGACCCGCACGACGACGACCGGATCGGCATCATCCGCCGCCCGCATGGGAGCGGAAAGCGCGATGACGGCAATGATGAGCGCAGGGAGCAGCCTTCTCACGCGCTAATACTCTTTTTCCTTCTTCTTGACCTGGGCGGCACCCCCCGCAAGGTATCCCGCGACAAGCCCTGCGCCCAATAACACCAGCACCAGGATAATCAGGGGAAAATCCGGATGCCAGAACAGCATATTGACAACGACCGCGTGGGTATTCTGCATCGCGAATATCGTCAGGAGCACGACGATCACGATAATGAGTATTGTCTTTGGTTTCATATGCGCACCCTCTATTTTTTCTTCACTTCAACAACGGCCGGCGCCGCCCACCCCTGGATGGTCGGCTCGTACATGCATTCCATCCGCGACGGCCGAACCATGAAATTCCCCGGCAGCTCGGCCCGAATCACATAGGCGATCTCGTATGCCTCGTTCTTCTTGAGGCCGGTGAAGAAATACACCATCCGGTTGTCCCTCCGCTCCATGTGAACATACGGCCGGTAGTCGTCGTAGGCGCTGTTCCTGGTCACCTCGAATCCCGAGGGGAGATAGTCCTCCAGCACCAGGTACTGGAAGTCGTCCTGCACAGAGAATTTCACCTTTACCAGCATCTCGTCCCCCACCTGGACCGCCCTGGTCCCGTCAAGGCTCTGCGGCACCATGTACTCGTTATTATGCGCATCGCGGACCCTGGTGATGGCGGCAAAGGTCCTGGTGATTGTGATGCCGTTTGAAAGAGCGCCGATGCCCCGCTCTTCCGATTTCAGAAGGGACAATCCCTTCTCCCTGAAATAGAGCGTCCCGTCAATCACGACCTGGAAGCTTACGTCCGCGCCGGCGTTCCCGTCCGCCGCGATGGCGAACGAGGAGCGCGGCGCGCTCCCGGCAAGGGAAATTTTTCTGGTGTACCGTTCAGGGTCCCCGGGCTTTTCAAGATCATAGGGAATGTCGGCGATTGTCCTGCCGTCCATGGCAAAGCGCACCGTACCCTTCGGTACGGCGGCGCCGGCGGTCGCTTCAATATATCCGCACAGGGCCAGCATGACGGTCCCCGTCTCTTTTGTTGAATTCCAGGCCTCGCCGCGTCCACGGCCGCAGAGCGAGCTGACGATCTGGGCCGGCAGGGTCGTCCGGTCGCCCGATGCCACCAGCGCGGAGAGCACATGCGCCGTCACTTCCGGGTCCCCGCCCGGCCAGCTCCAACGGTCTTGTTCCCTGCTCCCCCAGTAGATCCCGCGTCCGTCCTTTTTCGCCAGGGCCAGGAGCGAATCCCTGAGCCGGGGCATGGCGGCGTTGATGTCGTTTTTCATCTCTTCACCCAATTTCTCATGCGAACGGGCGAGTGACAACGCTTTCAGGAGACAGGCCAGGCGGTACGCGCCCGGTTCGCCCGCCTTCATCGCCCTGAGAAAAACATCATGGTCCCAGCGGCCCCAGAGCGCATTGATATAGATAAGGTAGGATATCTCGTCCCATTCCTCGACCGTGGGATTCTTTAAATACCTGGTAACGGCCTCCAGGCCCCGTGCAACGCGCTCCTTGTCCACCGCGTAGCCTGACGCGCGAGCAAGGTAGAGCGAATACAGGACGTACCCGGTCACGGAACCGTTGCCCCGGTCCCCGGACCACCAGCCCCAGGTCCCGTCGTCGTTCTGCTGCTGCTGCACGCGCGCGAGGCCCGCGCCGGCCTTGTCTTCAAGCTTTTTCTTCGCCCTGTCGCTGATGAACCCGGCGTATCCCTTCTGCCGGAGCATCCTCTGCAGCGCGAGGTTAGGGATAAAGCTGTTCAGTGTCTGTTCCACGCACCCGTAAGGATACTCGCTCAGGAAATCAGCCGCGCGGAGCATCTGGATTATCGGGGAGGGGTTCAGCGACACGGTCGCCGATTCCGGCACGAAGGAGAAATCGTCCGTATCCGCAAGCGGCGCGATGACCACGCTTTTATTCCCCGCCATGTCCCCGATGCCGAAGAGCTTGAACGAAGTGCCGCGCCGCTCAACCGGGACCGGCAGCGTGAGCGCGTCGGAGGCTTCCCGGTCTGCCCGCGCCGTATACTGGAGAGTCACCTCCCGCTTCTCTTTTGGCACTTTGTATAAATAGTACTGCCGCGCCGACCCGAACGCGGGAAGGCTGATGGCGGTTTTTTCATCAGGCTGGAGCTCTGTTCCGTCGGCCTTCAGCTCGGTCGCCACCTGCCTGAGCCCCCTCCCGGTATTGCTGTTGACAATGCCGATAAGCGCCATGGTGTCGCCCTCCACCATGAACCGCGGCTTCCCGATGCGCGCGATCAGGTCCTGCGTGACCGGGAATGATGCGCGCATCTCCCCGACCCGGCCCGTCCTGTCGTGTCCCCGCGCAGTGAGGCGCCACGTCGTCAGGTTATCAGGGAGGGTGAAGCTCACCCGCGCGGCGCCGTCGGCATCGGTCCTGACCTTCGCCGCCCAGAACGCGGTGTCCTCAAACTTCTCCCGCACCTTTATTGCGCCGCCGACCTTGGCGGCGCCGGCAAGCAGGGTCACCGGGTAGGAATAGCTGGTCAGCACCCAGTTTGATATTTTCGAGTAAAAGAAGTCCTTCATGGGCGGGGTGTGGTCATGCCGCACCTGGAATACCGCCTCGTCCACCGCCGCAACGGAAAGGTCGGCCCTGACCGGCGCGCCGCTTCCGTCACGCGCCCTGAGCGTCGCTACCGTCGTATCGCCCGGCCGGTATTTCTGCCTGTCAGTTTCAATGGACAGGGAGAGCTCCGTGTCATTGACGGGGATGGTTATCCCGGCCGATTCGGTATAGAGGGCCCGCTTCCGCTGCATGGACGCGGTCACGTACAGGTTCGGCGCGTACGCCTCTTTGACGGTGAACTTCACCGGGACGATGTTGCCCGTCATTTTAACGACCTTCGATTCATACACGTCCCTCCCTTCAAGGGTGAGGCACACATACGCATCGGTGAAGCAGCTCTTGACGAGGCAGGTGACCTCGCCCGGCTTCGCCATCTCGTCCGTGTCCAGGGTCAGCTCCAGGTTTTTAAAGCGCGACGCCACCGCTGACCCCTCCGCACCGTAGACCCAGATGACCCGCGACGCGGTGATCCGGTTTTCCCTCCGGTCAGTGCCGGTGACCACCATGTCAAATTCGCCGTACAGGCTGAACTGTTTCGGCAGCTCGATGAGCACGGCCCCCCTGCTGTCGGTTGTCGCCGTTTCCGAATAGAGCGGCCTGCTGTCATGGACATACACCCGCTCCCACGGCTTCCATATATACCGGAAGAGCTCCACCTTCACCCGGGCACTGAGCGGTTTCCCGGTATGGGTCATGGTCTTTACCGCCACGACCTTTTTCTCGCCGGCGGCGAAAAAATTCCGGGTCGGTTCTATCTTGATGTAATATTCCCCGCGCCCGATCCGTACCGTGCCGGAGGCCGTGATGCTGACATTGGAGCGGTCCACCACCGTGGCCTCGCAGGTGATCTCCCGGTCATAGGGAAGGTTCCCGGCATGGAGCCGCAGCACGGCGACCCCTTCGTCATCGGCGTACTTTTCCCCTTCAAGGACGATGCGGTTGTACGGCGCGCTGTCGCCATAATCGCGCTCCCACCAGTAGGTGGTGTTGGCGTCCCTGAGCCGCGTTTCATAAAACCGATACTGCACCAGGGCCCCTTTGAGCGGCGCGCCGAAAAAGTACTTCGATTCGACCTTGAATTCGGTCGTGTCGCCGTTGATGAAATAATCTTTTGACGGTATAATTTTTATGATGAATTCCGGCTTCCGGTATTGCTCGACATAGAACCGCCCCCTGCTATAGAGGTTTTTCACCGTCGGCCCCGCCATGATTTCATGCACGCCGAGGTGGGCTTCGCGTGACAGCGCCAGTGCCCCGTCCGCAGTGCCCCAGTCATCGAGCGTCATTTCCCCTTCGGCGACCGTCTTTGCCATGTCGCGGTTCACGATCCTGTAATACAACCGCTCGCCGGCGACCGGCACGAACCGCCGCTCGCGGTTTTTCGCAATGATCTTGTAATGCACCGCGTCTCCCGCCCGGTACACGGGCCGGTCAGTGTATATGAAATATTTCTTTTGCTCCTTCTCAAACGACGACGGCGACCCGGTATTGCAGATGGCGTAACTGCCATCACCGGCTATGACGATCGCGGAAATATGCCGGTCAGATCTGAAGCCCTTGTGGCAGATGCCGTCCCGGTCCGTTTTCCCCTGGAGCAGCGCTTTTACGGGAAGGTCCTCCACCTGGTCAGGCGGATCATAGGTCGCCTTCTTCCCTTTCTTTTTTTGCGGCGTGGTATCGAACAGCACCACGCGTGCGTCCGGGATGGGCGTATTGTCCACGAGGCTGGTGACATAGGCAAAGACCGATTCCCGGGAGCGCTTCATCACTACCCCGACGGTGGTAAGAGAGAAAAACTTCCTGCTGATCACCCTGCCCGCGCCCCTGACCTCGATGCAGTAGCCCCCGGTGGAAAGGGGGTTCTTCACCTGTACCGACTGGTACCGCCATTCATAGGGTTCGAATTCCCTGACCGGCTCGTCCCACGAGAAGAGCGCCTTGAAGCCCTCGGCCGCAGGATCAAGCCTGTCCGCATCGACCCCGCCCCGCACCAGAATATCGATCGGCACCCGGTATACTGTCGCCTTCAGGGTCTCCAGCCTCAACGAGCGCACATTGAACTCAATGGCATCTCCCGGCGCAAAGGTGTACCGGTACGCGTATACCTGGACCTGGGGCTCCTTCGCCTTCACGGTAAAATTCACGTTCTCCCGCTTTTCACCTTCGCTTATTTTTATCGTATGCGCGGTCAGCTCATAAAACCCCTGGTGTGCGACGGTCATCTTGTACGTGCCCGGCTTTACGTCATCCAGCCGGTAGGTACCGTCCTGGAATGTCGCCGCGGACTGGGTCACCTGTCCCTCGATTGAGACGTCCACGTTGATCGCCGGAGAGTTGAGCCCCTCTATTACAACGTTCCCCATCACCGATGCGGGCCGCGTCATTACCATGGGAAGATCAAAGCTCTCGCCTTCCTTGATGTTCCGCACCTGCGCCGTTTCACTGATGCACCCGGGGAAGGTGAACAGGACCGTGTATGAGCCGGCGGGAAGCTTGTCGAACCCGTAGGATCCATTGCCGTCCGTCGCGGCGATACGCGGCGCACGTGAAACGATGTTCTCTCCCTCCTCCGTCGGTTCATCGTACGCGGTGAGCTTAACCTCCACACCCAGGAGCGGCTCTCCCTTCCTGTTCCTGACGGTGCCGCTCAGCCGCGATTCCGGCGCCAGCGCAAATGTATGGCTTCCTCCCGTCACCGGTCCGGTCGACCGGTACGTTACGTACCCTTTCGCTGTGGCTTCGACGGAGTACCTGACATACGGGATGAAATCCTCTATTTTGAAATAGCCGTTCCGGTCGGTCTCACGCGTATAATACCCGACTCCCATGTTGGCGTTTTTCATTTCAACCTGCGCGTCCCGTATCCCCTTCTTCGTCTTTGCATCTATGACGTGTCCCTCAATACCCGTTTTAGCCGACAGCTTTTTGCCGTCAGACAGATATATGCTCCGCCCGTCATCGAGGCGCTTGACCCCGGCGGTATCGCAATGCGTGAGGATGAGGCCGAGTGAAACAAGGATGAGGCAGGAGAATATTTTCTTACACATCGTGTCCTCCAGAAATTATATGTTGCGCCAGAGGGCTGACGGAACCATCACCGAATCGTAACGGCGGCAAATGACGAAACCTGGCACGATTTTCCGGCCGTTATTTTTTCCAGGGACGAAAGGCTCCTGATCTCGGCAGGGACAAACACGGCATGGTCATCGCCGCACGCGACCACAATCCCGTACCTGCGCAGGTCGACCGACCCGGGATCATCAATGGCGAACGGGGCCGAGGTGACCGTCAGGATAATGTCGGTATCGGGAAATTCAGCTATGTCAAGGGGTTCATGCCGGAGGTCCCTGGTGAGGGCCCCGGCGAGATAATCCCGGAGCAACGGCTCGATGGTATCAATGCCGTGCGAAAACGATCCGTAACAGCCGCGCACCTTTTTCTTTTTCTGCAGGGTAATGAACATCCCGAGTTTTCCGAAATAGTCAGGGGTCGATACCGTAAGTCGATCGTCGCACCGCGCGCCGGTAAGGCGCGATAGCGCCTGCCGGCGGAGCCATGCCATGAGCGCTTTGCATTCAGGTTGTTTCGAAAATTCATTCCATTCCGCAAGCAGCGGGTCTTCGGCCGGGCTGGCGCCGCCGGAAACGTCACCGCCTGCCGCGAAGAAAAAAAACAGGGCCATCACGAGCCCGCCTGTCCTTGCCGCCTTCATTCCCGCCTCCCGGTCATCGCGTGTACACGGGAGGATAATAATCTTTATACAGCAGCGCGCTCTCCAGCAGGGTATCACCGCGGTACCGCTTCCGGTACACATGGACCGATATCCCCTGGCGTATGTTCTCGACATCATCGGCCGCGGGCAGCGCCAGTTCCTCTTCCTCTGTGAATATTTCGTACCTGAACGACGGCCTTTCTTCGGACAGCACCCGGGCATTGAGACTCGCATCGGAAGCGCTCATCTCGATTTTCAGGCGGTGCCGGTACGGGTTTTTAATCCTGAGGTCCTTCTTGCCGTATTTGATGGTGGCGTCGAGGCCCAGCGGCACGTACGTCACCGGCTGGAAGTGGCGGTGTCGCTCTATAATTACGCAGCCCGCCATGAGGAGCGCGTTATAAAGGGTTGATGAAACCTGGCAGAGGCCGCCCCCCGGTTCCATGGCCACGCGGTCGCGATAGAGTACCCTTCCCGGCAGGAAGCCGTTTTTTGCGGACCCTTCCCCCACGGCATCGTTAAATGAAAATACGGCGCCGGGGGCAATCAGGGCCCCGTTCAGCTTCCCGACCGCGATCATGATATTGCGCCTGACATTGTCATCCTGTCCCGCTATGGAGGATGAAAACGTGCCCGCGGCACTCATCTCCCCGAATGCCGCAGGGCTGCGGTGCGCCGGGGCGAAGCCTGCCAGGAGCAGGAAGAGGGAAATGAGGGCAGATGTTTTTTTAAAAAAATCCATCATGTATGACCGGGGCGCGTCAGGGATTCAGGCTATCGCACCCATCCGGTCCCGTCAAGCAATTCAGGGCCGCCGTTACCGGATATGCCTGATGCCGCTGTATATGTTGCCGCCCACCCCGTCCACGGTGACGACAGACCCGCTCTTCAGAATCTCGGTAGCGGCCCTGACGGCGCATACGACCGGTATCCCCAGCGCCTTACCCGCGATGACCGCCTGCGAATCGCTCTCTTCCTCGGTGATGACCGCTGCCGCGCTTTTCAGGAGCGCCAGTATCTCGTCGGTCGTTTTACCGATAACTATCACCTCACCTGAATTGAAATGGTGCGCATCGTCCGGGTCGCTGATCACGCATACCGGGCCACTTGCGGTAAAGGGCGTCATCCCCTTCCCTTCCAGGAGGAGGTCCCCCACGATATGGACCTTGAGCATGTTCGTGGTGCCGCTCACGTCGGCAATCATACCGCCCGTGATGACGATCAGATCGCCGTTTTTTACCAGCTCGGAAGCGGACGCCCGCGAGACCGCCTGTTCAAAGACTTCATCGGTCGTCTCTTTCCGCTCCGTCATCACGGGATAGACCCCCCACGAGAGGGAAAGTTGGTGGAACACCTTCTTCGATATGGTGACCGCAAGTATCGGGCAGCCGGGCCGGTATTTCGAAACCATGTTCGCCGTGTGGCCCGATTTTGTCACGCTCACGATGGCGGCGGCGCCCAGGGTATGCGCGGTCTCGCAGGTCGCGCGGCTTATGGCGTTTGTGATGTTCCGGGAAACCGGCACGCGCATTTCATTGAACTGCCTGACATAATCGATGTCGCGCTCAGTTTCGACCGCGATCTTTGACATGGTGAGGAGCGAATCAACGGGGTACTTCCCCACGGAGGTCTCCCCGGAGAGCATGATGGCGCTCGTCCCGTCATAGATCGCGTTCGCCACGTCGGTGATCTCAGCGCGCGTGGGACGGGGATTGCGGATCATCGAGTCGAGCATCTGGGTCGCGGTGATGACCGGCTTCCCGGCGCCATAGCACTTGCGTATGATCCGCTTCTGTATCGAGGGAAGCTCCTCGAACGGGATCTCGACACCCATGTCGCCCCGCGCCACCATGACTCCGTCGCTCACGCGGATGATGGCGTCGATATCGTCCACGCCCTCCCTGATCTCGATCTTTGCTATTATCTTGATGAATTCGCCACGGAGCTTGCGCAGTTCGTCGCGCAGGTCCCGTATGTCGTTCGCGTTCCTCACGAAGGAGGCGGCTATGAAATCGAAATCGTTCCTGACGCCGAAGAGCAGGTCAGCGCGGTCCTTTTCGTTGATAAAGGGCAGTTTGTTTGCCGCGCCAGGTACATTGATCTTCTTGTTGTTGCCCAGGGTCCCGCCGTTCAGCACCTGGCAGGTCACTTCCTGACCGTCCACGCCCGTTACCCGCATGGCGATAAGGCCGTCATCCAGCAGCAGCGTGTCCCCCTTCTGCACAATTGAAGGGAACCTGTCGTAGGCGACTGACACCATGCGGTCCGTGCCGGGGACGTCTTCTACCGTGAAGGTGAACATGGCCCCGGCCGCGAGGGTGACCTCGCGGTCAGCGAACTGCCTGATCCTGATCTCAGGTCCCCGCGTGTCCAGCATGATGCCGACCGGAAGTCCCAGTTCCTCCCTGAGCTCCTTGACCGTATCGACCCGTTTCTGGTGTTCGTCATGGGACCCGTGGGAAAAGTTCATGCGGGCAACGTTCATGCCGTTGCATAAAAGGCGCCGCAGCACCTCCCGGTCATCCGTCGCCGGGCCGAGAGTGCAGATAATTTTTGTCTTTCTCTTGTACAGGGCATTACCCTTCATGTACCACCTCACCATATGGATGCGGATACCTGTAGCGCACTCATTGCAATAAGTCAAGGGAATGATTGAAAAACATATAAAAAGGGCACCGTATCCGGTGCCCTTTCACGACTGTCTTTTATTCCATACTGCTTCGCAGGAACATGCCGGCGGCCGCTATTTTTTCTTTTTAGCTGGCTTTGCCGCCTTCTTTTTCACGGCTGTTTTTTTCTTTGCGCCTGGTTTCGTTTTCTGCTTCGCTGACGAGCGCCTGGCCCCCGGCTTTCTTCCCTCCGGGTCCGCCGCGGGTATCGCGGCGCTTTCCTCCGCCGGCTCTTCACCTTTTTTCATGACATAGAGATAGTCGATGATCGCCGGTAAAATGATAAGCGCCGTGAACATGCAGGTTATGATCCCGATGAGCAGGATCACGCCGAAAGAGGACACGCCGTTATGACGAGCGGGAACTATGCTGATGAGGCCTGCTATGATTGCAAACGCGGCGAAAGCGAGCCCCCTGCCCGTTGTCTGTGTCGCGGCAAAGGCGGTAATGGACGGGTCCTCCCTCCAGCGATGCACGATCCGGAGACCATAGACCACGCCAAGCCCGAGCAGCAGCGGCAGCCCGGCGATATTGGCGACATTGTAATCAATTCTCAACACGAACATCATCAGCTGGAGGAGCATCATCCCCATGAAGAGCGGGAGCAGGGAGAGGAGCACCCCCCTGAGGCCCCTGAAATCAATTATCAGGAGTATCAGTATAACAATGAAAGAATACATCATTGCCTGAAATATCGCAGTCGCCGCCTGCCGCACATAGACCCGGTGTGTGACAGGAAACCCGGTGACATTCGGAGTGATTTTTTTGAGGCCATTCACGAACGTGTCGAGAAAATCAACATCCCAGATTGAGCCTTTCGGTGACACCATTGCCACATAGGTCCCCTTCTCGCTTTTAAACCTGCTGATTATCTCTTTCGGGAACGTGGCCTCCGTGATAACGGCCGGGTTCAGGCTTTCGCGGATGAGCTGGGTCCCTTTTTCCAGATTCGCGAAAAGCTCCTTCTCGAATTTCCTCGTCCGTACCAGGGCCATGCCGGTCCTGTCCGACGCGAGTTTTTTCTTGATGGCATCGATGTTTTTCATGACAAGGTCAATCTGCTCCACCAGCCTGGTCTGGCTCCCCGCAAACGCCTTTTCCTGCGCTTCCTCGAAATAGACGCTTATCCGGTCCAGCGCGGCGATATAGTCCGCGCCGATCTGGTCATTGTCCCTGAGCCCGATGCGGAAATCACCGAGGAGCGGTTTAAATTTCTTCATGATCCTGATCTTTTTTTCCTGGTCGGAAGGAATGAGGTCTGCCAGGGACTCGACCTTGCTGACCGTCGGCAGGGCCTTGACCTTCTCGGTGATCTCTTTCAAACGCACCAGATCGGTGTCTGTTATCATGACGAAGGACATCTTGTAATCGCTCTCCTCTTCCATCCTGTTCTGGTAGATAGAGGATTCAGTTTTCGTCGGCAGCATTTTGATTATGTTATAGTCCATTTTGAGCCTGGTCGTGGCTATGATGCTGGCGATGGTGATGATGACGCCCACGCCGATAAGCACCAGGTGTATCTTCTTTCCTTTCTAAAATACCCGCTTCCTTGATGGTCTCCTTTACACGATACATCCGCGGTTCAACCGGGATATTCATGAGCAGCGCCGGCATCATGAAAAAGGTGGTGAACATGACGACGATGAGGCCGATGCCCGCGGCCCAGCCGAGCTCCGAGTACCCCTGGAACTTTGAAAGCGCCAGCGCAAGGAACGCGAGGCTCGTGGTGAGGCCCCCGGAGATGATGGACCGGCTGGTCAGTACGACCGACTTGTATATCGCGTCATTCTGCGACAGCCCGTTCCCCAGCTCCTCTTCCGTTCGCTGGAGGAGATAGATGCTGAAATCGATCCCGATACCGAACAGGACCGCCAGGAAGGAAGAGCTGATCAGGTTCAGCTTCCCGAGGAAGAGCGTTAAAATACCGAGGGAGATGACCATCCCCGCAACGGTGGGAATGACCCCGACAATGGTTTTCTTGATAGAACGGAACCCGATGAGGAGAATGAGCGCGACGATGACGACCGAGCCGATCGCCGCATGTCCCACATCAGAATAAATGATTTCGGTCTGGTTGAGCACGTGGGCCGGCATCCCGGTAAAGGCCACCTTGACCTTGTCCTGTAATTCCGGGTGCGTGCGTTTCGCCCGGTCGCAGGCCGCGCGGATATCCTTCATGAACGGCCGGAGATAGGTTATTTCATCATCGTAATCTTTAGGCTGAACGAGCAGGAACATCATTTTAAAATCGCGGGAAAACAGGTACCCCTCGCTCTGCAGCATCGCCATTTGCGGGAACCCCGCCTGTGAAATCTTTTCTCCGATTTTCAGCTTGATCTGGTTCGTGTTGATGATCCAGTCGTTCCATTCGGCAAAAAAGGTATTGATAAAGGCGATTATTTTCGTCGCCGCCTCGATGGAAATTTCACTGTTCGGCTCTTTAAAGCTTTCCGTTATTTCATTGAGCAATGCATACAGGCTGGAAATATTTTTAACCCGCTCGATCATCCCCTGCTTCTTCTGCAATAACTCGAATCCCTTGTTCAGATCTTCGGCCGGCACATACAGCGGCGCCCGTTTCAGCAGCACGCTGGCGTCGATCTTGTAAAATACCGACTTGACCCATTTCTGCTCCTTTTCGAGCTCCCGCGCAAAATCATCGGCGTACTCCTTGCACGCGTCGCTGTCGCCGTCGAGGACGATAATCAGGTTGTCCGAGGAGCCGAATTCCTTGTTATACTGGATGTATCTCGCCTGCTCCGGATCGTCCGCGGGGATCAGGTTTTGCTGCGAGGACGAGATGATAAGCCGGGGGATAAATGTGCCGAAGATGACGGTAATGATCGACATGATGACCAGCAGCAATTTCCCGCGCTGCAGCGACAGGTTGAATATAAAATCAAGGATTTTTCTTTGCATAATACTCTCGGTGTTTATCGTAGTAGATTTTCAGCACAATACCCGCGCACCAGGCCACAAGCCGCGTATATAACTGATTGTTATAGTTACTAAAAAGATTATGCCTCCTCTGCAAGCATTTTTTTATGCGGATGTGCCATGAAACGGAAGGGAATAAATCGATGATTTATCATAACATAAACGGATACGCTCACCTTAAAAGCTTGCGGGATAATGCAAAAATATAATATTTATGATGAACTTTCACGCCTTAACCGGGGTCTAATTGTCATGAAAAAATTCATTGACATAGATGTATTTAATCAAGAAAATGTTTATATTATTAACGTTTTCATTCTTAAATACCCGTCAGATTGCAGTATTCTTACTCTTTTTCAAGATATATGCGATATAAAAATAATAAAAGATTTATATCCCATGGTTTTACTGCCTTGCCTGATAACGCTGGCAGACCTTGCACCAACTAATTGATTATTATACAAGGAGAAGTATTACATGAACACGAAGAGAATTGCCGCTGTTGCCTTACTGCTCGCGATGGGAGCCCTGTTCGCGCCCCTGCTGACACCAGTCCATTGCGCGGAAAAAATAAACTTTGCCGTTATCTTCCTCGGCGGGCCGGATACCGGCGCCGAAGGCGAGAAGATCATCACCCAGTTCATGTCATCGCTTACCAAGCTGACAGGGATGAAGAAAGATTCGATACAGGGAAAATATTTCAACAAAATCGATGATGCAAAAACCAGCATCCAGCAGAACAAAAACTCGTACATCATGGGATCAATCGGTTTTTACCTGGCCAATCGCAAGGCAATGAACCTTGAGCCGCTCGCCGCGGTCAATATCGACGGCAACGACAGGGAAGAATATTATCTCATCGTAAAAAAGGGCAGCTACAAGTCGCTGGCCCAGCTGAAGGGAAAGATACTGGCAGGCAATGTCCTCTACGAAGATAAAAAGTTCATCAACAACCTGATCTTTGAAAAAAAAATAGACATAGCCAAGCATTTCAAACTCCAGCCTTCCAACCGTCCCCTTTCGGCGGTGCGCAAGCTTGATTCGGGCCAGTATGACGCCGTGCTCCTGAACCATATGCAGTACAGCAGCCTCAAGAACCTCGACATATTCAAAAAGATCGAGGTCATTCACAAATCACCGCAGATGCCGGCGCTTGGATTGATGATGATCACCACAAAAACCAACAGCGCGGCAAAGCCCAGGATCGTGGGCGCGGTTACACGGATGTGCAACCAGCAGGACACGAAAGCCGCGTGCAAGAATTTCGGCATCGACGGTTTTGATAAATTAGAGGCGGAGACACTGGCAAATGAAATCAGCAAATATGAAAGCGCTCAGTAGTTTTTTCGTCATTCTGCTTATGTCCGGCTGCGCGATACACCAGGAGCTTCGCCAGACCGAGCAGGCGAAAAGCGAGCAGGAAGAGCCCCAGGCGGACTGGTACGGTGCCGATATTCGCACCCTGCCGATCATCAACAACGCGAAGGCATTGACGCACATCGTCAACGAGCTCTGCATCCCGTCGGCGTCTTTCGGCCAGAAGGTCTACGCGATGCGCCTGGCGACCCAGGCGTTCGGGCTCGATCGGAAGACACAGAATACCGGCGTTCTCCTTGCCCGGACCGCCTTCTATGTCGCCGACGCCCTTGACACCGATGAGGATAAAATGAAAAAAAGCGCCGAGATCGGCGTGAGTGCGGCACGCGCGGCCGGGATTACCGAGAAGAACCCGGAAGCATGCTTCTATTTTGCCTTGAACCAGGGCCTGATTTTAAGGTCAAAGGGCCTTTTTGCCCTCAACAAGCTGCCGGAAGTCCACGAGGCGCTTAAAATCGCGCAGAAGGCCGAACAGCTTGAATCCGGTGGGCCGCTGCGTGTTCTGGGAATGATGTACCTCAAGGCCCCCGCATGGCCCAGCGGTATTGGCGACCTCGACAAGGCGCTGGAGCTCCTCGAGAAAGCTGCTGCCGGGTATCCCGAGCACCCGCAGAACTTCATGTTTTTAGCGGAAGCGCTTTCCGAGGATGACAACAAAGAAAAAGCGCTTCGACATCTGGACACGGCATATAAGCTCGCGGCCCCGGAAATCTGGGGCGTGTTCTATTCAAAAAAATGGCGTGCGGAAATTGACGCCTTCAAGAAAAAACTTGAAAACTAGGCCCCGCGTGACCTGGTTTCCGGTCACGCGGGCTGCGTCATTATGCCCGGCATAATAACCCACAGCAGGATTCTTAAAGAGGCGGTGCGCTATCTTTCGCAAAAAGATAAAAAAAGCTACCTCTTGAATTCCATAGCTGCCCTGTTCAACACGCCGGACCACCTGACCGCCGGCTTGTTCGGGGCAATCGGCCCGAATATATTCGACTACCTGCCCCGGCGCAGCAAAAATGCCTATTATGGCAGCGACATATCCTTTTTCCTTCATAACGGCGGATCGAACAAATTGCTCCAGGCCATGATTCGGAAACTCCACGGATATGAAGACAAGAACAACGAGTGGGCATCGATACAGCGCGCATACCTGTACGGGTATATCTCGCACATCATAGCGGACTCGCTGTTCCATCCCTTTGTCTTTTACTACTCCGGCTTTCCGAGCGCATACACAAAGAAGGAGATACGGTTCTACCGTGAACAAAACCTTCTTTTCCAGTATCATATTGATTCGTACCTGCAGTACCACGCGGAACGATCCGAATTGTTTCCCTTTTCCGTCGACGAGATGCTGCCGGTGAAAAAACGACGGGGGCTCTATCACCTGGACGCGCCGGTAAAAGCGATCGTGCTGGAACCGTTGCAGGAGGTGTATCCCGAAATTTACGAAACGCTGTTGTTCCCGATTGCCAGGAATGCATTGAAAAAATATTCACACCTCCCCGGCGCACTGGACATCCTGCCGTACTGCATTCTCATGACATACCGGCTCAAGCGGGGCACGAACAGGCGAATTGCGGACCTGGTGCTCGGCGTCAGAAGAAGCAACCTCTTCTATTCAGATTTCATAATCCGCTACCCGATCGGCAGGAAATACAACAAGAACATACTTAATCTCAACCGAGAACAATGGGAAAACCCGGCGGGGAAATCAGGGCACCACTATGAATCGATCTACAATCTCCTTGCCATTTCATGCGAAAAGACGGTAGAAGCATGGGAAGCTATCGAATCAACACTCTACGTGAAAAAAAAATTGAATATACCTGACACCATTACCTGCAACGCATACACCGGTGACGCGCAGTTATCCTACCATGACATGAAGGCAAAACGGCCCATTCGGCTGAGCTTCTGATCATCTAACGCTTTTAATGCTGGATATGAAATGTTTTTTTGACAGGCTCTGCAGTTCGCCCGACGGCAAAAATTTTATAAGCCCCGGATTTTCAATTATTGCGGCCTTGCCGGTATTTTTTGAAATGAACCTGACGTAGTTCATGGCTGCCACGCGGTGCGGATTGATCGCATTGTAGTTCAGGTAGCTGTAGAGCACTGAAAGCCCGAGCAGCGGGTTATAATACATGGTGCTCCCCAGCGATAATTCCTCTCCCTGCACCTGGTCGAAGTTATTGTACCTGTTGTTGAGCACCTTGTGCGTCAGCTCATGAATAATGAACATCTTCCATATCTCGATCTTGATGTTCTTTTTATCCCTGAACGCCCGCGAGAGGCAATACCGTATATCATCCGTGATCTGTGACCCGACGAAGAACATGGAGCTGACATTTTCACCGTTGAGTATTTTTCTTGCAATGATGTAGTCATTATCGACTTCGACCGGGTTTATGTATATCATGTCAAAGTAAAACGTCGAATTACTCGTGGAAAACTCGTCATAATATATAAACGGCTGGATATTGAAAATGTTCTCCCTGATCTCAAAAAACGGGTGCTTGATATCAACGATTTTTTTCTTCCCGAATATGCAGTAATCAAGGGAAATCTTTTCAGACCAGTCATTTTTATCCCTTGAAAATTTCAATATAATGTCCCTGCCGGTCAGGAGCTCCTCCACACCGTGCAATGCCTTGTGGTCATATTTCCGCGCCTCAAGGTAAATTGAAAGAAGGAGATTGGCGAGGCCCTTCAGCTTTTTGTCCCGTATCGATGCGAGGTAATTCTTGTATTCCCTGATATGGAATCCATCGCTGCCCATTATCTTCAGCGGGATACTGTCCTTCTGGATCATGTTCACAAAATGCGGATTTTCGTTGAAGAGCAGCACAATATATGCGTAGAGTTTCCCATTAATGCTCTTTATATTTATCGTTTCAGCGTAATAATTGTAATTATTCGCGGTTCCTTCATAAATCTCAGTATGCCCCGTCCCCAAGAACAGACCCGGGCAGGCGAGGAGTGCTGACGAAATTGAGAGGATCATTATCCATTTATTGAATGCGGGTTTACTCATAGTGTACTGTCCCAACACTGTGGCGCAAATTTATACGAGCTGTTACTATATATACAAAAAAAATCTACCAGTTTCCTGAAAAACCCGCTCCATGGAGTTTTTCAGGGCCAGTTTTACGAAGTGAATTCGTAAACCCTCACATTTTTATCGGCTAAAGCCTCAAAAAAAGGCGATGCTTCCATATATCGTTTAGCTGTTTGTTGTTTCCCGGCAAACTGCTAATTTAAAATGATTACAATTATATAAATTGTCAATGCATTTATAAAAATGCATAAAAATCATCATTTTTTTGCCTTTTTTTTCAATTCAATAACCGGATGACAGGCGGGATCAATTTTTCTCATGCCAAACCAATAAAATCTATTATCGATACATGACAATCTATCGAAAATATTAATGAGCTAATAAACAGGAATTGATCCTGAATATTATGGAACAGCCGCAAAATACATTGTTTCAGGCGGGAACCCCGATCGGGAGAACGAGCCGGTACGGGCATCCTGCCGAGACTGGGCCCCTTCTCGAAAGCATTGAACCCGATAGCACGCGAACAGCTCCCGTGATTGATGTTCATATGACCGATCTCCTCTCTGATTATATCACCCGCCTCCCTGACAATGCCACCAGGAAGTACATGGCCAGGCAGTTGATTAATTTCATCATAAAATCAGCCGGCCTTTAATTTCTTCTTTACTCGTACATGCCGTTCTGTAGTATCTTCATATCTGCAAACGCCATGATGAAAGCGACAGCGCCCGTCATGGAGCGTAAAGCGAGAAATTAATTCTGCGGGACAGATAGTGGTATTTAAATGAGAAAACCAATGAAACTGGAAGAATGCACAACCTGTGCATTCTTCATCGAAACAAGAGCGGACTGCGTTCTATGCAAATACGGCGATGAACTCCAGCCCAGGGTCCTGGACAAGGATACCGTGGTGGGCTGCCCCAAGAAAAAGTAGAACGTCCCCCCTTCTTTTTTTAACCGGGAACCGGCTGTCTGCATGTTCCCGCACCAGGCATCACAAAAGATGCACCACAAGCCCGCTCTGAAGCTTAGGCTCAAACCACGTCGATTTCGGCGGCATGATCCCGTCGGTGTCAGATACCCGCATCAGTTGCTCAAGGGTCGTCGGGTAGAGGGAAAAGGCGACCGTGAATTCCCCTGAATCAACCCGTTCCTTCAATTCTGCGACGCTGTTTGTGCCGCCTATGAAGTCTATCCGCTTATCAGTCCGCGGGTCCATGATACCCAGGACCGGCCCGAGCACGTATTCCTGAAAGATCTTCACGTCGAGGCTGATGATGGGATCATCCCCCGGATCGAAGCGGGGCGCAAGCAGGTACCAGGCAGACCCGAGATACATGCATATCGTGTGGATTGTCTCCGGTACGGTCAGCCCGGTTTTTTCTACTTTAAAATTTTCAGATAATTTTTTGATAAACGTATCGGCAGTGAGCCCGTTCAGGTCGCGGATGATTCGATTGTAGGCAAGAATTTTCAGCTGGCTGTGGGGGAAAATCACCGCCATGAAGCGATTGTATTCTTCCGATCCGTTATGCCCCCTGTTCGCCTTTCGCCGCTCCATACCCACCCGGACCGCCGACGCTGCCCGGTGATGCCCGTCTGCAATATACAGCACATCGTCCCTGAAGGCGTCCTTGAAGGACGCGATCATCGCCCTGTCCCTGATCACCCGGACGACCTGCCGCACCCCGTCCCCGGTCCTGAAATCATATTCAGGTTCTATCCGCATCGCCTGTTCGAACAGCTGGCGCTTCGACCCTGAATCCCTGAAGAAAAGAAAAACCTGCCCGGAGTTCACATTGAGAACGTCAGTGTGCCTTGTCCGCTCGAGCTCCTTGTCTTCCCTGGTCAGCTCATGTTTTTTTATTACTTTGTTTATGTAATCATCGATGCTGACGCAGGCGATCAGTCCGGTCTGCTCACGGCCGTCCATTACCTGCGTATAGAGATACAGGCAGGGCGCTTCATCCTGGACAAGGACGCCGTCCCTGACCATTCTGCTCAGATATTCCTTTCCATGTTCAAATACCCGGGGATCATGGCTATCGATCGTATCCGGAAAATCTATCTCCGGTTTCGATATATGAAAAAAGCTGTATGGATTATTGCCGCCCGCTTTCCTGGCTTCATCGGTACTGACCACATCATAGGGCAGGACTGAGACCCGGGATACCAGGTCCTTTTTCGGACGCAGGCCTCTAAAATCATGTAGTAGAGCCATCTTTATATCCTGGTAGAATTTATAATGATAAGAATGTAATCATAAATTGTATTAACAGACCATTTATCTATAGCCGGTATAATTTTCAACCAAAAAAATTGAGAAATTTTTCACAATCTACCAAAATTTATTTGACAATTATTGTGAATTATTTCACGGTGATTTTTATGATTACTGATAAACTCAATAAAGGAAAAAACTATATTCCACAACCGGCATTATCGCGGTTGTGTACCTTATATACCCTGCTTGAAGAGATAGGCGAAAAGGACGAACGATCCATATCATCCCGGGACATCGGCACCAGGCTTGGCGCCGGTTCACACAGCATACGAAAAGACATAGGGTACCTGGGAGAAAACGGCACCAGCGGCGCGGGGTACGATATACAGGGACTGAAAAAAAGCATCGAGGAGACACTGGGCTTTACCAGGGAACGGAACGCATGCCTGATCGGGCTCGGCCCCCTCGGGTCAGTGATACTTGACTACCAGTCACTGCCGTTTCCATCCTTCAAGATTATCGCGGGCTTTGATTCAAACATAAACAAGCTGGAGACGATGCAATCAACCATCCCGGTATACCCGACATACGAAATAGAATCGATTGTAAAAAAAGAAGCGATCGAACTGGCGGTAGTAACAGAGCGGGACCGGAACATAAAAAAAATCACCGAGCGCCTGGTTCAGGGCGGCATAAAAGGGATCATCAACTTTACGCCGGTAATCCTTAGCTCCCCGGTCGCCTCGGTGTACATACGGAATATCGACATCATAACCGAATTCAGGTACCTGTCGTCACTGCTCGCACGCGGCGAACGATAGCGGTGTGTCAGAGCAGAACTGCTGGCACCGTTACCTATTGCATCGATGCGGCACGCGCAACAGCCGCCTGTCATTACAAGCTATAAGGAGATACCCATGACACGAGTATACAATTTCTCAGCCGGCCCGGCAGTACTTCCCGAACCAGTTCTAAAAAAAGCAGCGAGCGAACTGGTGGAATACAGGGATTCCGGAATGTCCGTGATGGAGATGAGCCACCGCTCCAAGGCCTTCGACGATATTATCATGACCGCCGAGGCATTGCTCCGTGAGCTGATGGGCATACCGGACAACTACAAGGTCCTGTTTCTTCAGGGGGGCGCGTCAAGCCAGTTCTCCATGATCCCCCTGAACCTCCTCAGGGGCAGCAAAAAGGTCGACATTGTCCACACGGGGACCTGGACAAAACGGGCGATAGAAGAGATCAGGCACTACGGCTCTTTGAACATTGTCGCCTCTTCCGAAGACAGGAATTTCACCTATATCCCGAAGCTTGACAGCAGCACGTTTTCAAAGGACGCCGAGTATTTCCATATTTGCTCCAACAACACTATCGAAGGCACCAGGTTTACGACCTATCCCGATACCGGGAGCGTGCCCCTGGTTGCCGACATGTCGTCAAATATACTCTCCGAAGTTGTCGACGTGAAGAGGTTCGGGATTATATTCGCAGGCGCGCAGAAAAACATCGGGCCCGCCGGCCTCACCATCGTCATTATCAGGGAAGACCTGGTCGGGCATGCCATGGAGATCACGCCGCTCATGCTCAAGTACACGACCCATGTTGAAAACAGGTCCCTCTACAATACGCCCCCGACCTACGGCATCTACATTGCGAAGCTGGTATTCGAATGGCTCAGGGAGCTGGGCGGCGTGCCGGGCATGCAGAAGATCAACGAAGAAAAAGCGAAACTCTTCTATGACCATATCGATAATTCCGCCATGTTCAAGAGCCCGATAGCGAGGGAAGACCGTTCACTTATGAACGTTCCGTTCATCGCGACAACCAAGGAGCTTGAAGCCAAATTTTTAAAAGAAGCAAATAAAGCGGGATTCGTGCAGCTTGAGGGCCACCGCTCGGTCGGTGGTATGCGGGCGAGTATTTACAACGCCATGCCGATCGAAGGGATCAGGAAACTGATCGACTTTATGAAAAAATTCGAGATGGCAAACAGATAAGGTGTGTAGATGTTCAAAATACAAAAATTGAACAGGATATCCCCAGAGGGCCTCAGCCGCTTTCCGGCGGACCTGTATGAACATGCCAGCGATATCATGAATCCCGACGCAATACTGGTGCGGAGCGCCGACATGCTCACCATGGAACTCCCCCGGTCGCTTCTCGCGATAGCCCGCGCCGGTGCGGGCATCAACAATATCCCGGTTGATGCCTGTTCAAAAAGAGGAGTCGTCGTATTCAACACGCCCGGGGCAAACGCCAATGCCGTTAAGGAGCTCGTGATCCTTGGCCTCCTCATGGGGTCACGGAAGGTTTACGAGGCCATCGCCTGGGTCAAAAGCCTGGCGGGAAAGGGAGATGAAGTCCCCAAGCTCATTGAAAAGGGAAAATCCGACTATACCGGACCCGAGATCAAGGGGAAAAAACTCGGCGTCATCGGCCTCGGCGCGGTCGGGGTCATTGTCGCAAACGATGCCCTCTCCCTGGGCATGGAGGTGACCGGTTATGATCCGTTCATCTCTGTTGAGACGGCCTGGGTGCTTTCCCGCTCGGTGAAGAGGGCAATCAGCCTTGATACCCTGGTAGCTGAATCCGACTATATCACGCTGCACGCGCCACTGGATGACAGGACCAAGGGGATGCTGAACAAGGACCGGTTCGCCCTCATGAAAAAAGGCGTACGCATTATAAATTTCGCGCGCGGCGGCCTTGTCAATAACGCCGACCTCACGGCGGCGCTGAAAGCAGGCACCGTGGCATCCTACGTGACTGACTTTCCCGATGATGAACTGCTCCAGATTGACGGGGTGATCCCCATCCCGCATCTGGGCGCTTCAACACCCGAATCGGAAGAAAACTGCGCGGAGATGGCTATTGACCAGCTCCGCGAATATCTCGAGAAGGGGAACATCAGGAATTCGGTCAATTTCCCCGACTGTTCCATGGCACTGTCGGCGAAACGGCGGATCGTCATCGCGAACAAAAACATTCCCGCAATCATCGGACAGATCACCCAGGTGCTTGCCGGTAGAAAGATAAACATCGCGAACATGCTGAACAAGAGCAAGGGCGATTACGCGTATAATATCATCGATATCGATTCGGAAATCGATGACCCCACGGTCACGCAGATCAGGAACATCAAGGAAGTTGTAATGGTCAGGGTGATATAAAAAAACCCTCTAAATCAAGAGGGTTTTATTCATTATCAGTTATTCAGTTTATCATCTGTTTCTCTTTCCCTTGATCTCGTATAACTGCCTGAACACCGGTTTCCCCTCCTCGTCAAAGACAAGGATCGCGATGTTATTATAAAAGAAATAATTTTGCCGGTACTTGCTCAGGTGCATTGTATAGATCTGCAATTTGTCAACGAGGTGGTACGGCTTGCCTGTCTTCGGATCAACGCCCGCTTTCGGGTTTTTAGGGAATTTTACAAGCTTTACGATTTCCCGTCCGTTGTTGTCCTTCCTGACATTTCCCTTTTCATCGGTGTCCGGGTAGGAGAAATTCGATATATCGTCGGGATAGGGAACGAATGTCCTGATCCGTTCCCGCTGCGGGACCGGCCGTTCAAAGCTTGATTTTGTCCTTTCAACATTCTCATAGGTTGCAATGACAAAAATGTAGAGGTCCATTGGATCATCGGTTTTGTTTTCAATTAAAAATTCTACTTCAAGGAATTCCCCTTTGAGTCCCGTATCAATGCGCCGGTTAAAAAATACGTTTTTGATTACGAAGTTGTCGCTGTACTGTGATACGGAGGGTATGTTCGTACTGACCTTCGGTTTCTCTGCGCCGGGAGTTGACTGAGCCATGGTAACACACGGCGCCAGCCACAGCAGCAGTATAGAAAACATATATTTTTTCATGACATTCCTCATTGCCGGTATCTACTCGGATTTATTTTCGGAAGGGAGAAGCAAAAAATCAAGGAATTATTTGAACGTGAAGCCCGAGACGGGAGGTTTTGCCGCGTAACCCCGGCGGGTTACTCATCGCCGTCAAACAGGCGTTCCTGCACGGCGTCCTGCTCGGGAGCGGCGCAGTTGAGGCCCAGGTGCTGGTACGCAAGCGGCGTGGCGACCCGGCCCCTCGGTGTCCGCTTGATGAGGCCGCTCTGGACGAGGAACGGCTCATAGTAGTCTTCCAGCGTGTCAATCTCCTCGCCGATTGAAATGGCAATCGTCTTGATCCCTACCGGGCCGCCGGCATACTTGGCGATGATCGTCGACAGGAACCTCCGGTCCATCTCATCAAGACCGAGATCGTCAATTTCGAGTTTTTCGAGCGCGTACCTGGTTATCTTCAGATCGATTTTTTTCAGGCCGCCCACGGTCGCGAAATCCGATACCCGCTTTAGAATTCTGTTCACTATTCGCGGGGTCCGCCGGGACCGTTTCGCTATTTCAAGCGCTGCGTCACCATCAATGGCACAGTGCAGAATCGAGGCGGTCCTGAGGGCGATTTCGCGCAGCTCCTCGATGGTGTAGTATTCAAGCCGCATGTTGATCCCGAAACGATCGCGCAGCGCCGAGGTGAGGAGCCCCGTCCGCGTGGTGGCGCCGATGAGCGTGAAGGGCTTGAGGTTGAGCTTGATGCTCCGGGCACCGATCCCCTGGCCGATGACGATGTCAAGGGAGCGATCTTCAAGCGCCGGATAGAGTATCTCTTCAATCGCCGGCGAGAGCCGGTGTATTTCATCGATGAACAAGACATCGTTGTCCTCAAGCGCGGTAAGAATGGAAGCCAGGTCTCCGGCCTTGTCTATCACCGGCGCCGAGGTTGCCTTGATATTTACACCCAGTTCCCTGGCGATGATCAGCGCCAACGTGGTTTTGCCAAGACCCGGGGGACCCGCAAGCAGCACGTGATCGAGGGGGACGTCCCTCATCTTGGCCGACTTGATGAATATTTTCAGGTTTTCGGTGTTCTTTTTCTGGCCAATGAACTCATCAAAGCGCGACGGCCGCAGGGAGCGTTCCTCTTCCTGTTCGTTCAGTATCTTGTCGGTGCAGGTTATTTTTTCATCTTCCATCGGATCGTCTGTTCCCGCCGATTATCCCGGCGCTGCGGGCGCCGGCTATTTCTTCAACTCCTCGAATTCCTTCATTATCTTGATAATGGCTTCCGGTGTCTTTGCGGCCGTCAGCCTGCCGCGAAGATCGCCATTGCTCATCAGCTTTGCGATATTGGCGAGCGTCTTGATATGCTGTGTGAGTTTGTTCGAGGGAACCAGGAGCAGGATGACGATGGTGACCGGTTGATTATCGATTGAATCAAAGTCCATTCCCTTCGGGACGAGCGCCATGACAAAGACAATATCCTGCACCTTCTGGGTGGTGCAGTGCGGGATGGCCACGCCGTTCCCGATGCCCGTGCTCATGGATTTTTCCCGATCTATGAGGGCTTTTTTTATCTCAACGCTTTCCGATTGATCAATGTCCCTGTTTTTTACTGCCAGGTCAACCATCTCGCTAATCAGCTCCCACCGGTTTGATGATCGGGCCTTAAGGAGTATATTATTCTTTTTCAGATTATCAGTTAATTCCATGAATATCATGTACCATTTTATTGCCGCTCTGATCCTACAGCCGGGCGGCTCGCGCAGCGACAATCATTGTGACGCCAACATCGGAATCTTTATACAAATATTGTAATTTTAGTCAAGCTTATAATAATCACCTCCACTTCCCTGCCCTGATTATTGTAATTATGTCACAAATGTATCCATGTTGTCAGGAGAACGGGACGATTATTGGATATAGCGCACTGATAATGCAAAAATTTGTTGACTTTTAAAAATTACTTATCAATCCTTTAAATGATCATATTCAACTGGAGTCTATTATGATAGAAGTTGTGGATAAAAACGAAGGCGTAGTCGTTATCAAGATCGTCATGAAAGAAGTCCACACGCTGGACGTCCCCGATCTCAAGGAAAAGCTTCAGGAAACAATAATCGACAAAGGTGTTAAAAAGATGGTCGTAGATCTTACCGATGTCAAGATGATAACAAGCTCCGGCATAGGAATTTTCCTGAATATCAACCAGAGCCTTAAATCGCAATTGCGCCTTGCGGCCGCCAACGATGAAGTCAAGAAGGTGCTCGATCTGACCAAGGTCACCTCGGTCATAAAGCTCTTCAAAACCGTCGATGAAGCGATCGCGAGCCTTAAATAATTTTCTTTTCAGGCCGCCTCGCTCTTGCTCCCTGGATCATAAGAAGCGGCACCCCGTAGTCCCATGACGCCAGAATCCATTATAGATATAACCGTTTCACCGAAATCCTCCAGAAGCACCATTACGATCGACGACCAGAACAGGGTTAAAGTCTATTGCAACGCACCGCCGGTCGATGGGAAGGCGAACGGTGAAATAATCGCCCTCTTTTCAAAGCGACTCCGGATACCGAAATCCAGCATGGCGATTATATCGGGAGAAAAAGGAAAAAAAAAGAGGATCGCCATACGCGGACTTTCCGCGGAAAATGTAATCGAACGTCTGAAAAATTCCCGACCGTAATGCACACGTCGGCCACAGGGCAACACCGGTCCCTATGAGAATAGGCATACATCTCTCCATTGCCGGGGGAATGCACCGCGCAATAGAAAAAGCGCACGCCCTCAGGGTCCAGGCTGTGCAGGTCTTCCTGAAAAATTCAAACAGGTGGGAGGCGCGGCCCTATACGGGGGAAGAAATAGCGGCATTCAGGCGAACGGCGGGCTCCCATCCGGAGATCATTCCCTACGCGCATGCCGGCTACCTGATCAACCTTGCAGGGACCGGGGACGTGCATGCAAAATCGCTTACGGCGATGGCCGATGAATTAATCAGGGCCGAACTGATGGGAATAGACTATGTTGTGGTGCACCCCGGCAGCCACGGCGCGCGCGGCCTCGAGGAAGGGATTCGGCGTGTTGCTGATTCCCTTGACCGCGTGCTGGAACGAACGGGGAAGACGAGCATACTGCTGGAGACGACGGCGGGGCAGGGCTCATCGATAGGGCACCGCTTTGAACAGCTTGCCGCGATCATTACGGCATCTTCATTCCCGGGACGCATCGGCGTGTGTCTCGATACCTGCCACATTTTCGCGGCGGGGTATGACATTTCGTCACAAGAACGCTACGATGCGGTCATTGCCGATTTCGACGCGATAATCGGCCTGGAGCGGCTCAAGCTCATTCACCTGAACGACTCGAAACGGGAATGCGGCAGCAGGGTTGACCGGCACGAGCATATCGGCAAAGGGCAGATCGGGAGGGGCGGTTTCAGGCTCCTGCTCCATGACAGGCGGCTTGCGGACGTCCCGATGATCCTTGAAACACCCAAGTTCAATGACGATGAATGGGACAGGATGAACCTTGCGACACTGCGCAGGTTGATGAAATAACCGCACGGCGGCCGGCGTGTTCCACACCCGGCGCCGCGCCACAAATACGACGCTACCAGGTGCATGATATGAAAACAAACGGCCGCGCTTTGTATCCCCTCTTTGTCAAGGGGGACTTCGACGGGTTTATAGGGCTCTTCATCGACAACCTGACAAATCTTCTCATCATAACAGGCCTCTCCCTGGCCATCGGTATGCCGGCGGGCCTTGTGTTCTCAAAAATGCTCCCCGGCACCGCCGCGGCGGTACTGGCCGGGAATATCTTTTACTCATGGCAGGCGCACCGGCTTGCGAAAAAAGAGGGGCGCTCGGATGTCACCGCTCTGCCCTACGGCATCAACACGGTGAGCCTCTTCGCCTTTTTTTCCCTCATCATCGCCCCGATCTACCTGAGGACGAACAACGCTGATTTCGCCTGGAAGGTCGGTGTCATCAGCTGCTTCATCAGCGGGTTCTTTGAAGGCATCGGCGCGTTCGTCGGCGACCGGATCAGGAAAATGACCCCGCGTGCCGCGCTCCTGTCAACACTTGCCGGCATCGCCATCACCTTCATCGCGCTCGACCAGACGATCAAGATATGGGACAGGCCTATCATCGCCTTCATCCCCCTCGCGCTGATCATGGCCGAATATTTCTCCCGGGTAAAGCTCCCGTTCAGGATCCCCGCCGGGCTGTACGCGCTCGTGATCGGATCGATACTGGCATGGTCCTCGGGGGCCATGGATGCCGGCAGGCTCGTCGAGTCGACACGGCAGGTGACGTTCAACCTCCCTGGCTTTGTGTTCCTGGACGTCATCACGAGCGTGAACATCAGTGAGATTCTGCCATACCTCTCAATATCCGTCCCGATGGGGGTCCTGGCTTTTTTCGGCACGCTCCAGAACATCGAGTCCGCCTCCGCGGCGGGCGACACCTATCCCGCGATGCCGACGCTTGCGATGAACGGGATCGGAACCATTGTGGGGGCCTTATTCGGATCACCCTTCCCCACAACCGTCTATATCGGACACCCCGGCTGGAAAGGGCTGGGGGCCCGATCAGGGTATTCGATCATCAACGGCGCCGTTATCACCATCATCTGCTTCACCGGGCTCATGAGCGTCATCGTCGCGGCGGTCCCGCTCGAAGCCGGGTTCCCGATATTGCTCTGGATCGGCGTCATCATTACCGCCCAGGCCTTCCAGTCGACCCCGAAGTCGCACGCTCCCGCTGTCGCAATCGGCCTCATGCCCGCCATAGCGTCCTGGGGCCTGGGCCTCCTGCGCCAGTATATCGGCAGCACCGGGAGCTATACGACCGGCGAGATCAACGGAATTATCGCGCAGGCGCTGCCCCAGCTAAAAGGAATCATCGTGTTCCCCGAAGGCGCGCTCTTTTCAGCCATGTTCCTCTCTGCCGTGGCTGTCTGCTGCATCGAGAAGGACTTCCTGAAAGCTTTTCTCTGGACGCTGCCCCTGGTCATCTTCTCGTATTTCGGCCTGATCCATTCGCATGAGATCGGCATCGGCATGGGGGGCCATGTCACACCCGGGTATCTCCTGTTCGGCGCGGTCTTCCTGCTGATATATCTCTATAACAGGTTCAGAAAGCAGTAGGCCGGCCCGGGCGCCAAGCCCGGCGGCGGGTATGAAGGGAATTTCCCGCTGTCCCCGGCAAAAAAAAGAGCCGTGCGTGATGCACGGCTCTCCTGTTTTCTTCTATAGTAAAGTTCTGATACTGCCGGTTATTTCTCCATCGCGTTATACACATATTCAGCGATATCGAAATTCTGCATATTCTGGATATCCAGCTCGGTAATACCGTCGGACAGCATGGTCATGCAGAACGGGCACGCGGTGCAGACCTTCGTCGCGCCGGTTGACTGTGCATCCTTTGTCCGGAACTGGTTGATGCGGGTCCCGAGGTGCTCCTCGATGAACATGCGCGCGCCGCCGGCGCCGCAGCAGAAGCTCGTCTGGTGGTTCCTGCTCATCTCCACGAAATTCACGCCCGGTATCGCCTTGAGTATCTCCCGCGGCTCGTCATATATTTCGTTGTACCGCCCCAGGAAGCAGGAGTCGTGATAGGTCACGGTCTCGTTAAGCGGGTTCACCAGCTTGATCTTCCCGCTCTTGACGAGCTCGTTAATGATCTGGGTGTGGTGGAAGACTTCGTAATTGGCTTCAAGCGGCCCGCCCTCGGCGTTTTTACCCACCTTGGCGAACTTCTTGTATTCCTTCTTTATCACGTTATAGTCGTGTGGGCAGGTGCAGATGATCTTCTTCACGTTATAGTTTTTGAAGCTTTCCAGGTTCTGGGTGACCAGGGCGTGGAAGAGGTATTCGTTACCGCCCCGCAGCGCCGCGTCGCCGGAATCAGCTTCTTCGGCGCCGAGTATGCCGACTTTAACGCCCGCCTTCTGCATGATCTTCAGAAACGCGGTCGCGACTTTCTGGTTCCGCTTGTCGTAGGAAGCAGGTGATCCGACGAAATAGAGGTACTCGACATCGGGATCCTCGGCCATGGTCTTCACGCCGATATCTGCCGGCAGCCATGCCCCGCGCTCGCCGAAGGCGAATCCGTACGGGTTGAAATTACTTTCCAGGTTAACGAATGAGGTCTGGAGCTCGGGGGCCATGTCGCCCTCCATGAGCACCTTGTAGCGCCGCATATCGATCATCTTCTGGACGTGCTCGATGTTCACCGGGCAGGCCTCCATGCAGGCGGAGCAGTTGGTGCAGGACCAGAACTCGTCAGCCTTGACAGAGCCTTCAATAAGGGGGGTGGTCTCCACGGTGGCAGGATCTTCCGCGAGCCGAAGCTTCGGGATCCGCTCGTCCATGTTCGCCTTGATGTCATTGACCAGCTTTTTCGGCGACAGCGGCTTTTCGGTCAGCCACGCCGGGCAGTTGTCCTGGCAGCGGCCGCACCGTGTGCAGGCGTCGCTGTCCATGAGCTGTTTCCAGGTATATTCCTCAACCTTGGAAACGCCGAAGCTTTCAGCCACTTCGAAGACCGCGGGATCAATGACATTGAGCGCATATTTCGTTGCAGGCTTCTCGTTGTCAAGATTCATGTAATACACGTTGAGGGACGATATCACGACGTGCCCGAGCTTGTCGGAGCCGATCAGGCCGATGAACACGAACGCGCCGATCATGTGGATCCACCAGCTGAACTGGTGCATCACCCTGAGGGCCGGCTCGCCGAAGAGCGAGAAAGGATAGGCGAGAACATAGCCGAACGGCGACCATACTTCCCACGCGGGGAAATCGGATATCGCGATGCGCATCGCTTCACTGGTGAAGCCCGTTACAACGATAATGAATATAAGCACCAGCGCGAAGGTGTCTATCGGTTTGGTGTCAAGCCGGGTCGGCTTGGTAATGTACCGCCGATAGGTAGCCATGGAGACCCCGATGAGGACCACCGCCCCGGCCAGATCTGCGACCAGCGACCAGACAAGGTAGAAGTTACCGGTGATAAAGCGCCAGTGGAAAAACAACTCGAAAAAGTCGTCCTGGGCCATGATGATCAGGGTAACGATGAACAGCGCGGCGAATCCGAAGAAGAGCGCTGCGTGCATGATGCCGGCAAACGATTCCCGTAATATTTTCGCCTGCAGAATCACATATTTGAAGACGGCCAGGATCCTCTTTTCCGGGAAATCCGTCCGTAATTCTCCCTTTCCCTTTCTCCATATCAGCACCCGTTGTACGACCGTGTATGCAAGATAGAAGAAGGCGATGAACATGAATATGTATATTCCCCACCGCATGAAACCATGGGGGCCGCCGATATTGAAGAAAGATTCTCTTGAAATATCTTCAAGCGGGACGCCATACGATCCAGCAAACTTCATACAAATCCCTCCTGCGTTAATATAATGCCGAATTTGGTATGCCAAGTATCAGGTTTGTACAAAAAAAATTCAATTGGCTACCTTTATCATTTTTATGTCCATTAATGTCAACAAAAATTGTCACGGATAAATCCAAATACTTTGCCCGTATTGCCCTGTCGCGGGATTTGCGACTTCACCCGGCCAGTTTTATTCTTTTTAATTTTTTTTAATTGACACCGGCAGGGAATGCGGATATCAGAAATTGTTTATCTTATCGAGAGTGGTGGAGGGACTGGCCCTGTGAAGCCACGGCAACCGTTCAGTGATGAAAGAGGTGCCAATTCCAGCGGATAGGTATCCGGAAGATGAGATAGCAGGGGACCAAACCGCTATCTCGTATCGCGGTTTTTTTATGCATAGTTCGCCTCCTCCGCTTCCGCCGGGATTCCCGCCGCTCTTCATGAGATTACGCATGACACTATTTATATGATCTGGCAGGATTATGGAACGGAGTGAGCAACGGCGGGATGATTCGGTCGGGATCGTAACGCCCCGTCAGTACACCTTTGATACATTGACGTTCAGGTCGGGAAAAGCGCTGGGCCCGATCACCCTTGCCTACGAAACATACGGAACGCTGAACGAAACAAAAAGTAACGCCATTCTGATAGAGCATGCCCTTTCCGGCTCCGCGCATGCCGCCGGGTACCATACCGACCATGACAAGCACCCCGGCTGGTGGGATCTCTACATCGGGCCGGGCAAACCCTTTGATACCGATAAATACTTCATCATCTGCTCAAATGTTATCGGCGGGTGCAGCGGCTCAACCGGCCCGTCATCGATACATCCCGAGACCGGAAAGCCCTTCGGCCTCGACTTCCCCATGGTGACCATTCAGGACATGGTGAACGCCCAGTGGCACCTGCTCAGGCACCTGGGCATCGAGAGGGTGCTGACAATTGCCGGCGGCTCCATGGGCGGCATGCAGGCATTGAAATGGTCCATCCTGTACCCTGACATGGTCGGCTCGGTCATCGCGATCGCGACATCCGCGTCCCTCTCCGCGCAGGGCATTGCCCTGAACGAGGTGGCGCGGCAGGCGATCATGAACGACCCCAACTGGAACAGCGGAAATTACTACGGTTCGCAGGGCCCGGACGCGGGACTCTCCCTCGCCCGGATGATAGGCCACATCACCTACCTCAGCGAAAAGCACATGCATGAGAAATTCGGCAGGCGGTTCAAGGAAGAAGACCTCTCGGTCGCCAGCTTCAAGCACGTCTTCATGGTTGAATCGTACCTCCACTACCAGGGGACCAAGTTTGTCGACCGCTTTGACGCCAATTCCTATCTCTACATCACCAAGGCGATCGATTACTTCGACCTGAAAAAGGACTACGGCCGCCTCCACAATGCCTTTGCCGAGGTAAAGGCCAACTTCCTTGTCATCAGCTTTACCTCGGACTGGCTCTACCCGAGCGCCCAGTCAAAGGAGATCGTGCAGGCCCTTCGCGCCAACGGGAAAAATGTCATGTATACCGACATAGAGACCGATATGGGACATGACACCTTTCTTCTCGATTACGATCCGCTGAAAAAAAACATTACAAATTTTTTGAAGCGGGAACTTGAGCGTGTAGAGTCATGACAGATATACTGGCGCGTATCGGGTACGACATCATCATGGCCGAGGTGACCCCCGGGTCACGCGTGCTCGACCTCGGCTGCGGCGACGGCATGCTGCTCCGCGAGCTGCAGGTAGTGAAGCAGGTGGTGCCCTACGGCGTGGAGATATCCGAAGACGGCGTGGGCCAGTGCGTGGAGAAGGGCCTCTACTGCTACCAGGGCGACATCGACGAGGGACTTGCCGATTACCGCGATAACTCCTTTGATTATGTTATCCTGAACCAGACCCTCCAGATCACCAAGCGGCCGGCCTACGTACTGCACGAGATGATGCGGATCAGCAAAAACGCAATCGTGAGCTTCCCGAACTTCGGGCATGTGAGGACCCGGGCGCAGCTCCTGGTCAGAGGGAAGATGCCCAAGAACATGCTCCTCCCCTTTGAATGGTACGAGACGCCGAACATCCACCTCCTCACCATCCGGGACTTCCAGATTTTCTGCGCATCAAATAATTACCCGGTTAAGAAGGAGAGCCATTTTTCCGTATCTCGCGATGGCAGTTCAAACCTTACGCGCGTGTTCCCGAACCTGCGCGCCCAGTACGGTTTTTTCGTGCTCGACGGCACCCGCTACAACGCGCCAGAGCCGGTCTAAGCCCCCGGGGCGTCCCCCGTTCACCCGGTCCGCTCACGCATTCGTGCATATTCCTCTTTAAGTTCATCAAGCGAATGGACAACCCTGCATTCAGGTATTGATCCCAAAAATTTCCTTCCGTAGGACCTCGTGAGGATCCGGGAATCCATCACCGCGACAACCCCGCGGTCGCTTCCGCTCCGGATGAGCCTGCCGAATCCCTGCTTGAACCGGAGTACCGCTTCCGGCACCTGGAGCGCCGCGAAGGGGCTCTTCCCGAGCGCCTGAAGCCGCTCCATCTTTGCTTCAACCGGGGGCGAGTCCGGCACGGAGAAGGGGAGCTTCATGACGAGCACCGCGCGCACCAGGTCGCCGGGAAGATCGATCCCCTGCCAGAACGAGTGTGTCCCCATGAGGACGGAATTGACGTCTTTCACGTAACGATCGAACGCGTCAGTGGAGGTCAGGACGTCCTGGGAATAGACCGGGAACTCGATCGCCCCGTCGAGGAGCCGCTTCACGTCGCGCAGCATTTTATACGAGGTGAACAGAAGAAGGCAGTTGCCCTGCAGGAAGTTGATGATTTCAGCGGCATCGGATGACGCCCTGATGACGGACTCACCGTTGCCCGGGTCAGGGATGTCGCGGGCGACATACAACACCACCTGCGACCGGTAATCGAAGGAGGATTTCAGCGCCAGCGCCTGGTACTGCTCGATCCCCAGCCTGCCGGCAATGTAGGAAAAGTCGCTCCCTATCGCCAGCGTCGCCGAGACAAAAATCGATGAATCATAGCAGGTGGTGATCTCCCGCTGGAACAGGTCCGCGATATCCACCGGCTGCCCGCGCAGGAACAGGTCCCCCAGCAGAGCGTCCTGTTCCCGCTCGATCCAGTACACGTAATTGTCATTGTTATGAAAGACAAATGATGACAGGTGCTCCAGATAGGTAAAGAGCGTCCCCCGTGCGATATCAAACTCGATGCGATAAGGGTGGTCCTCGTCGAAAAACGGCTCCGCATCCGCGATCAGGATCATGAACCGCTTCAGTAAATCGACCAGGGCGTTCCCGGAGGGCACCGGCTCCCTGAGGCGGATATAATTTTTCTCCGCCGGGACAGGGTTTCTCAGCCCCTCGAAAAAGGACCCGATCTCCGGCATGATCTGCCTGACGCATGCGATCCATTCCAGCCGCATCGATTCATCGCCGATGCTCCCGGCAAGGCCGTGCTTCCTGTCATCGTGGAACTGGCGCATGATATCCGTCAGCTCACGGTACCCGAGGTTGAACCCCAGCTGGGACGCAGCGATGTCCTCAAGGGAATGCGCCTCGTCGAAAATAACGATCTCGCTCTGCGGGAGATAGGTCTTACCGGACGCGATATTGGTGAAAAAGAGATAATGGTTCATAACCAGGAGGTGCGACTGGCTCCACTCCTTCCGCGCGAGCTGATAGGAACAGACCGCCGTGAAGGGGCAGCGGTACGAACCGCACGAATCGCCCTCGCGGTTGATTTCATTCCAGAGATACCCGGGAAGGCTCACGTCAAAGTGTGTGAAGATTTTTTTTTCGTTGAAGAGCTCGCCCACCCGCTTCAGCTTCTTCAGTTCCCCCGGCTGGAACCTGCCCGCCTTCACCCCGCCCTCAAAGCGCTTCCTGCAGGGATAGTTGGAGCTCCCCAGGCAGAGCGAATAGGAAAACTCGATGTTGTAATGGCTCTTGAATATCTGCTGGACGATGGGGATGTCTTTTTCACACAGCTGTTTCTGCAGGGCCTTGGTCTCGGTCGATATCGCTATTTTTTTGTCCTGCTCCATGGCGTACAGTACCGCCGGGACCAGGTAGGCCAGGGTCTTGCCGGTGCCGGTGCCGGCCTCGATTATGCCGTTTTCTGAATCATTGAGCCGCTCGAGGATAAAATCCGCCATCTGCTGCTGTTCGTTCCTGAATTCAAACGAAGGAATGATGTTCGAGAGGATGCCCTGCGGGGCAAAGATTTCTTTCATGCAAATACTCGGGCGTTTCTGTTCACGCGCTCCTGGCCGGAGGCCGCTGCCATCAGGAAGTTCCAGTGCACGGTGCTATATTATTTTCCGTTGATTTCAATGCTTATCAGCGTGATGTCGTCCCTGACCGATATGACCTCTTTCCCGCCCATGAAGTCGCGCAGGCTGCTGATGACCATTTCATCAAGCTCGCGCACCGGCCTCGATTTCATTTTTCTGGCGAGCTCCATGATGTCATGTTCGGTAAAAACTTCATCCCTCTCATTGAGCTGTTCGAACAGGCCGTCGGTGTAAAGCATTATTTTATCGTGGGTATCAATATCCTTCTCAATGCATTCATAGCCGGTATCCCGCTGTATTCCTATCAATTTTCCGGTGTGCTTCAGCACCTCTATGAAATTGTTCGCTATATGGATCTGGTCCGGGTGCCCGGCGGAAGAATAGCGCATCTTTTTGTTCTTTATATCGATATCGAGCAGGATGCATGAAAAAAACGCGTTGAGGCTTGAATATAAGTCGGTAAACGACTTATTGAGCCATTCCAGGAGCTCCTTTGCATTCTCTATCGTCTTCACCTTTTCATACTCGCCCTTGATGATCATGGTGATAAGCGCCGCCTGGATGCCGTGGCCTATCGCGTCGGCAAGAAAAATCCTGATGTAACCCGGATAGAGCTCAACGATATCGTAGATGTCGCCGCCGATGTCGGCCATCGGGTAGTAATGGACCACAAGGTCCAGTCCCTCGATCGAGTCGAAGTTTTCGGGCATGATCCGCTTCTGCAGCCTCTTCGCGAGGGTCAGGTCCGCCTGGATCTGGCCGTACGCGCCGTTCAATCTCTCATAGGCCTTGCTCAGCTCCACGGTGCGCTCGGCGATCTTCTTTTCGAGGTTTTCCCTGATCTCGTTGATTTCCACCGCGGCATGGTTGTAATTCACCGAGAAGGTCGTGAATTCCTTGTCCGAGAAGGGCGGGAAAAACATGCCGCTGCCCCCCGCCGCGAGCTTTTTTGTTGAACGGTTGATGGTTTGCAAAGACCACCGCATGATATTGAGCATGAGGCCTATCAGCATCCCCACGGTCGCGAGGGTGAGAAGGATAAAAAAGCCTATCACCAGGGTTGATTTTTCACTGCGGCGGACCAGTATGGTCAGATTCACCATGCTGAAGAGAATCAACAGCATCATGTTGACCGCTTTCCGGTTGAAGCTCAATAAATTCTTCGGCGTGACCTTGATGGAACGTTCGAAAAGGATCTGCTCGAGGCGCATCTTGTACGGACCGGAAAAATATTCGGTCAGCAGGAACGTGAAATAACCGATAATCAGCACCGCGAACAGGCCGCCGAATATCACGGCAAAGACCTTTTCCTGGTCCCTGGTCTGGGTGGCGATATACACGATGACAACCAGGATGACGGCCGAGGTGTATATCACGCCGGTCAATAAATTTTGGGTGGGGAGGGAAGAGACGGCCGAGTACACCTCCTCGATCTCATTGCTTGCAATTGTCCGGTAATTTAAAAAAATATGCTTCCTGTCAAAATACCTGTTGATGAGCCGGATCGGTCTTGAAAAGCCGGAATTTCCCAGCCTGTGGAACATGCCGAAATGGGCAAGGTGCAAGAATATCGCCAGCGCCGTGCAGATAATTAATCCGGGCAGTATGATGATAATCTCATCCCGGGTAAAGCCAACCAGGGCATGAACGAAAAAAAAGCCGTAGAACGACGCCACCCACGACCAGGCCGTGGTAAAGACCGCGACGGCAAACCCGTAGGAGGTCCTGTTGTATACATAGATAAATAATCGTGCTATCATTGAGGTTCTTTCATGCAATTATACTGCAATTACCCGAAGCCGCCATTGGTGATTTCCAAGATATCATCACCGCGTTTAGCTAATAATTCGCCGATAGAACAGCCCGTGTCAATGACGTTTTCAGATATATGGCAATTTTACCGTCATTTATTACCTAATAAACAGTATCGGGACGACTGCAGTTCTATTTGACTGAATAACGCATACGGCCCGCATGAGTAGCATTAATAAAAACCCCCCGCGGGGAAGATCCCGTGGGGGGTTTTGTTGGTATCAAGATGTTGCAGAGAAACTGCCGGGGCCGTCCTATTTTTTCCCATACCCCAGCGTCTTGATGGCGCTCTCGATCTCACCCAGTATGGCCGGGTCATCGATGGTGGAGGGGATTGAGAATTCCTGGGCGTCCGCTATTTTCCGCATGGTCGACCTGAGTATCTTGCCGGACCTGGTCTTCGGGAGTCGCTTGACCACCACCGCCTGCTTGAACACCGCCACGGCGCCGATCTGATCACGCACCATCTCCACCAGCTCCTTGATGATAACGGCATCGTCCTTCTTGACTCCCTGTTTGAGAACGACAAATCCCAGCGGGAGCTGGCCCTTGAAATCGTCGGCCGCGCCGATGACCGCGCATTCCGCCACGTCCGGGTGCTGCGATATAACCTCTTCCATGGTACCGGTGGAGAGCCGGTGGCCCGCCACGTTTATGACATCATCGACCCGCCCCATGATATACAGGTACCCGTCCGTATCGACATACCCGCCGTCGCCGGTGAAATAGTACCCGGGAAACATGTCCGTGTACGACTCCCTGTACTTCGCGTCGTTCTGCCAGAGGGTGGGCAGGGTCCCGGGCGGGAGCGGGAGCCGTATCGCGACCAGCCCCTCGGTCTCGGGGGGCAGCTTCTTCCCGTCGCTGTCGATGATATCTACCTGGTAGCCGGGGACGGCCTTCGTGGGCGAGCCGGCCTTGATCGGGAACTGCTCGAGCCCCATGCAGTTGGCCGCGATGGCCCAGCCCGTTTCAGTCTGCCACCAGTGGTCCACCACCGGCTTATTCAGAAGTTTTGACGCCCACTGATAGGTGTCGGGATCAAGACGCTCACCGGCGAGGAACAGATATCTGAATCCGGGAAGAGCATACTTCTTGAACAACTCGCCATTGGGGTCTTCCTTTTTAATGGCGCGGAACGCCGTGGGAGCGGTAAAGAGCACCTTGACGTCATGGTCCTGTATCACCCGCCAGAACGCGCCGGGATCGGGCGTACCCACCGGCTTCCCCTCGTACATGATCGTCGTGCAGCCGTAGAGAAGCGGCGCATAGACGATGTAGGAATGGCCTACCACCCAGCCGACATCGGACGCCGCCCAGAACACCTCTCCCGGCTTCATGCCGTAGATGTTCTTCATGCTCCACTTCAGCGCCACGGCATGGCCGCCGTTGTCGCGCACCACCCCCTTCGGCAGTCCGGTGGTACCGGACGTGTACAGGATATAGAGGGGGTCCGTCGATTTCACCGGGACGCACTCGGCCGGCGCGGCCGTACCCGCTTCCTTCGCCCAGTCGAGGTCCCGTCCGGGGACAAGCGGCGAGGCCGCCTGCTCCCGCTGGTAGATGATGCAATGCTCCGGCTTGTTCTTCGCGAGCTCGATGGCCTTGTCAAGGAGCGGTTTGTACTCGATGGTCTTCTTCCCTTCGATTCCGCACGAGGCAGAGACGATGATCTTCGGCTTGGCGTCATCGATCCTGACCGCGAGCTCGTTGGGAGCGAACCCCCCGAAGACCACCGAGTGGATCGCGCCGATCCGCGCGCAGGCCAGCATGGCGACCGCCGCCTGCGGGATCATCGGCATGTACACGATGACCCGGTCCCCTTGCTTGATCCCCCGCGATTTCAGAAGGCCGGCAAACCGCGCGACCTCGTCCCGTAACTCGCGGTACGATATCTTCCTGACGACGCCGGTGACGGGGCTGTCATAGATGATGGCGGTCTGGTCCCCGCGCCCCTGCTCTATATGATAGTCAAGGGCATTGTAACAGGTATTCATCTCCCCGTCGACAAACCACCGGTAAAACGGCTTCCGCGAATCATCCAGCACCGCGCTGTATTTCTTATACCACACGACGTCCCCGGCCGCACGTCCCCAAAACGTGTCAGGATGTTTCATCGATTCTTCGTATGCCTGCTGGTAGGCTCCCATATGCTCCTCCTCCCTAATTTCTGCATGATACACAACATCACCCTATGCGATTATTCAACCACGGCCATGCGATCAGAAGCGTCTGCGGATCAACATCAAACAGAAATAAATTTTGTATCCGCATCGAGACAACTCATGCGGATGCCATGCTGTCAAGAAAAAATCGTGGGCGTATACTATACATATCTTTTCCGCACGTACAATTATACAAGCTTGATTACGTTAAAATTGCACATTAAAAACTTGACAAATACATAATAAAACATGAATTTGTTGATGATACAATTATCCAAATAACACCAACATAGAGGAGGTAGACGCATGAAATCCACGAAAGTAATGGTAGCGGCATTGATGGCAATGGCCGCCATTTCTCTGTCATGCTCAAGCGGTGAAGTAAAAGAGACTGGAAACATGGCGATAGATTCGCTGAATCAGATGATGGCCCGGGTGCCCGTTGACGGATACGATTTAGGGAAAACCACGACGTCGAGAGACTGGAACGGCATGATCCTTGCCGCCGTCCCGGTAGTGAAAGAAGTGATGCCCCAGGTACCGGCGGGCTACAATCTCCAGGTCACCGGCCACACCTGCGGTATCGCCGGCGTTACGTCAGGGTTGAATTACACGCTGAGTTCCCAGCGCGCGTACGGCGTCTGGGCCGAACTCCGCAAACGCGGCATCACCGACAGGAAGCTCACCTACAAGGGCGTTGCCGGCACCATGGAATCGGGCCGGTGCGATATGAATGACGAATGCCAGAGACGCGTCACCTTCATAGTTGTGAAGAAATAATCTACCACCGTTCAGCTGCATCCAACGCTGCGCGGGGGATGCATAAAACAATTGAAGGCAACGACCCCGGTCGTTGCCTTTTTCATTAAAGCACTTGACAGCGGCAATCAGACTGATACGCCGTATGATACGGCCGTAGAAACCATGCCGAGACACTACCGTCAAGACGGGGGCCCTGATGAGCAACACCACCATAGAACATTTCTACACCGCCGATCCCGCAGCGCTGTACAAGGAACATGGCTCTTCAGCGAAAGGACTGTCGCACCACCAGGCCGAGGACCTGCTCGCCGCGCACGGCTTCAATGAGATCCCGCAGAAAAAGAAGGAAACGCTGATACAAAAGATACTGGGGGCGATCCTCGATCCCATGTCCCTCATCCTCCTGCTTGCGTCCTCTTTTCCTTCATCATCGGCAACCACATCGAGGCGATCGCGATAATCGGGGTCATCGTCATCAATACCGTGGTGGGCCTCGTCCAGGACCGGAAGGCGGAAAAAGCGGTCGAAGAGCTGAAAAAAATGATATCACCGCAATCGCGCGTGATCCGCAACGGCAACACCGAGCTCATCGCGTCGCGGTTCATCGTGCCGGGCGACATCATCGTCTTCGAGGCGGGCGATGTCATCCCGGCGGACGCGCGCATCATACATGCGAACAATGTACTGATCGACGAGGCCTTCCTCACCGGGGAAAGCAAACCGATCAGGAAAAAGGATGAAACGATCCACCGGACCGGACTCAAGCTGTACGAGATGGAAAACATGCTTTTCGCCGGAAGCAAGGTCCTTGACGGCCACGGCAGGGCGCTGGCGGTCACAACCGGGGCCAACACGCAGATGGGTCTGATCGCCGACAACCTCCAGACCGTGAAGGAGGAGAAGACCCCCCTCCAGAAGAAGCTCACTACCGAGATAAAATTTTTAGTGGTGCTCGCCTGCGTGTCGGCGGTCCTCGTCATGGTGGTCAGCGTATTCAGGGTGACCGGCATCGACAATCTTTCACGGGAGGCTTTCTTCAGCACCCTCCTGATCGCGGTCAGCGTCATGGTCGCCGTCTTCCCGGAAGGCCTTCCCGCGTCAATTACCATCGCCCTCTCCCTCGCGGTGCAGCGGCTCGCGAAAAATTCAATAATAGTGAAAAAGCTTTCATCGGTGGAGACCCTGGGCAACGTGGACTTTATCTGCACTGATAAGACAGGGACCATCACGCAGCATGTCATGACGGTCAAGGAATACTATATCGGCGGATCGTTTTTAACCACCGGGGACATGTTTAAAAGCATTGCGGAGGGCGAGTCGGACATCTTTCACGACATATTCCTGACATCGGTCAAGACATCGACCGCGCAGGTGGTTGAAAAGGACGGGATCATCGAGCGCGAGATGGGGGACCCCACCGAGATCGCGCTTCTCAAGGCGGGGATCATAACCGGGTTCAAGCACCACCAGTTCGATACCTTCACGGTGGCGCACGCGGTCCCGTTTTCGTCCGACCTGATGTATTCGGCCGCCCTGCTGGCGGACGCTGCCGGGGAGAAAGCCATCGTCATGAAGGGGGCGCCTGAAAAAATCATCGCGGCGTGCGATTCGCTCTATGAAGGGAAGCGTCCCGCGCCGCTGGACGGCGAGGCAAAGGAAAAAATTATCGGCGACCTCGCCACGCGCTCCGAAAAGGGCTTCAGGCTCATCGGGTTCGCGAAAAAAGCCGTGAGCGCGGACAAACACGACGTCATGAAGTCGGACATCAGCGGCTTTACCTTTCTCGGCGCAACGGTCATCTTTGACCCGCCGAAAGATGAAGTCAAACAGACGATCCGGGAAACGAAGGACGCGAACATCAGCGTGGTGATGATAACCGGAGACAGCAAAAAGACCGGGTTCTCCATCGCCGAGAGCGTCGGCATTGCGTCGGGCATGGACCAGGCAATAGACGGAAAGGAACTGGAGGCCCTCTCCGAAGAGGAGTTCTCGCGGCGGGTCGAGCATATCCATGTCTATTCGCGCGTCGCGCCAATCGACAAGCTCAGGATCGTCGGCAAGCTGAAGGAAAAGGACCACATCGTCGCCATGACGGGGGACGGCGTGAACGACGCCCCGGCCCTTAAAAAGGCGGACGTGGGGATCGCCATGGGCAGGGCCGGTTCCCAGGTGGCCCAGGAAGCGGCCGAGGTGATTCTGACGGAGGACAATTTCTCCACGATCGTGCACGCCATCAGGGAAGGGCGGATCATATACCGCAATCTCAAGAAGCTGGTGCAGTATCTCATCACCAACAACCTGGGAAAGGTCGTGGGCATTCTATTGAATCCCATCCTCGGTTTCCCCGCGCCCCTCCTGGCCATCCAGCTGCTCTGGTCGAACGTGATCATGGAGGCGTTCCCCGCCGTGGGCATAAGCACCGACGGCGCCGGCCCCGAGATAATGAAGCGCACGCCGTCAAAATTGTCCGAGCCGATTTTTTTCGCCAGGGACCGGCTTAACATGATTGCTGACGGGATTGTGTTCGGGATCGCCATTTCCGCCGGGTACATATCCGTCAGAACGCTGACCGGCGATGCGACGGTTGCCGGCACCGCCTCGTTCGCGATAACGCTGCTTTCACCCCAGGTCTATATTTTTACCCTCCGGAGCGGGAGCATAATCCAGAAGATCAGGCTGCCGAACCTCATCATCAAGCCGTTTCTGGCATTCACCATACTCATGGTCTGCGCGATTGTCTATGTTCCCGCGCTGAATGTCCTCTTCAGAACCGCCCCCATCTACGATTACCGGATCTGGTGCATCGTAGCGGGGCTCTCACTCGTGACCACGCTCTTCAGGCTGCTCATCTGGCTGGTAAAAAAAATAAGAACGGGAGATGATATAGATGTTGCAGGAGACATTACGAAGCTATAACCCGGTCCTCCTCGCGCTGTTCGCCACCCTCTTTACCTGGGGGATCACGGCACTCGGCGCCGGGATGGTCTTCTTTTTCAAAAGCATCAACCGGAAGATACTCGACGCGATGCTCGGGTTCGCCGCCGGCGTCATGATCGCCGCCAGCTTCTGGTCATTGCTCGAGCCCGCGATAGAGATGGCCGGCGCGAACGGCGGGCCGAAGTGGCTTCCCGCCGTCATCGGGTTTCTCACGGGCGGCGCCGTCCTTTTATGCATCGACCGTGTCCTTCCCCACCTCCACATCGGCCTGCCCATTGACGAAGCGGAAGGGATCAAAACGTCATGGCAGCGGAGCGTCCTGCTGGTGCTCGCGATAACGATTCACAACATACCGGAGGGCCTCGCTGTCGGGGTCGCCTTTGGCGCGCTCGCCGCCAACCTCCCTTCCGCCTCCCTTGCGGGCGCGGTCGCCCTGGCCCTCGGCATCGGCCTGCAGAACTTTCCGGAAGGCGCCGCCGTTTCGATACCGCTGCGGCGCGACGGCCTTTCACGGATAAAAAGCTTCTGGTACGGCCAGCTGTCGGGCCTTGTCGAACCGGTTGCGGGGATATGCGGCGCGCTCCTGGTGACGGTCGCCACCGCAATCCTTCCCTATGCGCTTTCGTTCGCCGCAGGGGCGATGATCTACGTGGTGGTGGAAGAGCTGATCCCCGAATCGCAGCAGGATAAGAACACCGACCTGTCAACTGTCGGCGCCATGCTCGGTTTCGCGGTCATGATGTTCCTTGACGTCGCGATGGGATAGCCGCGTGAATCCATACCGGAGGGCCTATGGCCACAGCGTATCTGTATGATCCGCTCTTTATGAAGCACGGTACCGGCCCGGGTCATCCGGAGACGCCGGAACGATTGGCCGCTATCAACGGCGCAATCGCCGCCGCCCCTTATTACGGCGATCTCGTGAAGATCAGGCCGCGCCTTCCTGACATGAACTACGTGGAGCTTGTCCATTCAAAATCATATATTCAGCGCGTCCGTGAAGAGATCGCCGGCGGCATTACCTGCCTTGACGCAATGGACACGACGGTGAGCCGCGATTCATATGACGTGGCCCTGCAGGCGGTCGGCGGCGCCCTTGCCATGTGTGATGCGATAATGGAAGGCAGGGCGTCAAACGGCTTCTGCGCGGTCAGGCCGCCGGGGCACCACGCGGAGTGGGATACCGCGGCGGGCTTCTGCATATTCAACACCATCGCCATAGCGGCGCATTACCTTCAGGCCCGGTATGAAACCGGCAGGATCGCGATCGTTGACTGGGACGTGCACCACGGCAACGGCACCCAGCATGCCTTCGAGCTGGACCATTCAGTCTTTTACATCAGCCTGCACCAGTACCCCCACTACCCGGGCACCGGAGCGGGCTCGGAGACAGGCTCCGGCGCGGGGAAGGGATACACCCTTAACATCCCGATGCGCGCGGGGAGCGGCGACGAAGAGTACCTGGAGGCGTTTCGCTCACTCGTCATGCCATCGATCGGACGGTTTGAGCCGGAACTCATCCTTATATCGGCCGGCTTCGACGCGCACCGCGACGATCCCCTTTCAGCGATACGCCTCAGCACGGGGGCCTTCGGGGAATTCACCAGAATGCTCATGGGCGCGGCAGACACCTTTTCCAAGGGGAGGGTGATCGCGTTCCTTGAAGGCGGCTACAATCTCCGGTCGCTCGCGGAGAGCACCCGGCGGATGATGGATGTTTTAGTGAATGGATAAGGGAGGAGGCCATGATTGAACCCCTGACGCTGCAGACCGGCGGCCGCGACGAGCTGATTGACATAACCGGGTTGATCGAGAAGCTAGTCGGGAAAAGCACCGTGAAGGACGGGATCTGCGTTATTTACACGCCGCACACCACGGCGGCGATCACTATTAATGAAAACGCGGACCCGTCAGTCCGCTCTGATATTCTGAAAGGATTGCGCCACCTCAAGTTTGAGCAGGTGGATTTCAGCCACGCGGAAGGAAATTCTTCGGCGCACCTGAAATCGTCCCTCATCGGGTGCTCGGAGACGGTCTTGATTGAAAACGGGCGCCTGGCCCTCGGGACCTGGCAGGGGATATATTTTTGCGAATTTGACGGGCCCCGGACACGGAACGTGCTGGTTACGCTCGTACGCGGCGCATAGGCGCCGCGCCCCGTGCCTCAGTCAAATTTAAATCGCGGATACACGTCAACAATGCCTATGCCGAACGCAAGCACCCGTGCGGAATACCGGTAATAGCGCGTCATAAAATCAAACAGCACGTGCGGCCAGCCGCCGGTAACGAGCACCGAAAGCAGCCCCACGAGGCACAACAGCGGTATCACGAGGCTCAGCAGGCCCAGCAGCACAAGGTGCGGCAGCAGCAGGAGCACGATGCCGATCCCCGACAACCGGAGAAACGCCAGGAGCCTCGATGATCTGAGCGGGAAGATGATCCGCATCTGGAGGGGATAATCGATGTTGTCCCGCCCCGCAACTATCGGCATCTCCTCGATTATGCCGGCGGCCGATGCGCTGATCGACAGGAGGTACCGGAGCGTATTCTCATGGACCATGGAGAAGTCTTCGACATTCTTTTCTGTTGCAATGACAACGATATAATTGATAACGCCGAGTATCAGGGACAGCATGTTATAGATGAAAAACACCACAACATGCGGGATGAGCCCGATGAAGAAGAGGCCAAGGATGCGGAGAACGGCGCCGATCCTTGAATACTTGATCGAATAATCGATGGAAAAATTAACCGCGCCACGCGCCGCCAGGTCGGGGATGGCCGTCTGCAACCCGCCCCTGCGGGGAGCGATGCGGTCCCTGTCGTCAATTGTAATCAGCTCGTCTTCTGCTCTGGAGAAGACCTTTTTCCGCGGACCCGCCGGAACAGCCTGTGCCGGTTCTTCGATAAAATCAATATCGGGAAGATCGGAAAGCTCATCGATGAGCTTGAGCTCCTCCTTTTTTTCGACGGTACCGGCCAGGATCGATTCAGCTTCCTTCAACTCCAATTCAATGGCCTGGAGATCAACGTCTTTATCAAGATCATCGATGTTCAGCCTGATGGAGTCATCGCTCTCATCGGCCAATCCGCCGGATCGGTAGGGGCCAGACTTCGGGCCGTCGGCGGTCAATTCCTCGAGCGTCAGTCCCGCGTCTTCAAGCGTCAGCTTTTCATCGTCATCGATGGATTCTCCCTGCTTGATTTCATCGGTCTCCTCGAGCGAGATATCGAGACTGGCAAGATCAAGCTTTATATCCTCGTCTTCAACGTGCGCCGGGGCCTGCGACACGTCTTCAAGCTCCTGTATTGTTTCCTCTGAAAAATCGGACAGGTCGAGGCCAAGCTCTTCATGGCTCTCACCCTTTGATACTTCCCCGCCCTCCTGCAGATCGATGTCGAGCGAATCCAGGTCGATCGTTATATTCTCATCCTCTACAGGGACGCCGTCGAGGGCGCCCGCCGCCGGCATAGCGTCACCCGCCGGTACTGACATTTGCCCGGGCCGTTTACGTCCCGCCGCCTTATCGGTCTCCTCGAGATCGATGTCGAGCGAATCCAGGTCTATGGTAATGCTCTCGTCATGAACCTCATCTTCAGCACGGTACATCTCTTCGGCCTTAATCTCCTCATCGAGAACAAGGTCCGTCGTACGGGTCTTTGAGGGGACGTCGTCGGTTTCAAGCTCAAGGGGCTCGAAATCATCCACGATCTCCTTCTGCTTTTCCTCGGCCGCCAGGAGCGCATCTATATCGTCAAATTTCTCGAGCCTGACCGGTTCCCCCGGTTCCTCCTTGAGTTCCAGCTCGTCCAGTATCAGATCAGTATCATGTTTAAATTCGCCGAGCTCTTCACTGAGTTCTTCAAATACCGGTTTCGACTGCTCCTTTTTACCGCCGGGCAGATCATCCTCCATGAAAATGCTGTCCGAATCCGGCCTTTTCTCCCGTATCTCTGGTGCTGTCAGTTCATCATCGAGAACCAGGTCATCAAGCGGGGCCCCCGCGCGCATGTCATCCGCCGGAGGAAGTTCCGCCCCCTCAGTCGAAGATGCCGTGCCGCTGGCACGTTCCGGCTCGGTAAGCCCGGACAGGTCGTCCAGATCCATCAGCCCAGGCTCTTCAAGCAGGGGCTCCCTGGATACGGGGGTCTCTTTCACCGCCGTTTTATCCGGTACGAGTGACGGCACGGTGTCCTCAAAAAAATCATCCGCCGCCGACTCTTCCCGCGACAGCGGCCGATCTGCTTCATCGAACGCCTCATCTACCACCGCCGGTCCGGCGAAACCCGCCGGCGACTGTTTTCGATTGTCAATGACGTTCTCATTATCGCATTTCGGGCAGGTGAAGGCGAATTTTTTATCTTCGACTTTTGAATCATCGACCGCGAACGCGGAATTACAGTTGTTGCACCTGACTATCATTGCTGTCTCCTGACAATCTTAGCGACCCGGGAAAAATTTCTCATTCACATTGTGCTGTATAATGATGGGGAATATTATGATAAACGGTAAAAACAATATCATGTACCATTTTACGTCCCTGCCGTTCAGCATCTCCGACTTCTGTAAATACTTCAGGTTCAGGTACATGCCCCATATGCCAAGAGTGAATACCGTGAGCAAAATATTGATGACCGGATCGTCATTAAATACCCTGCTGGTACGGGCCAGCCACCAGAAATAATAGAGTCCAAGGGTAAGAATCATCAATAAAAAAAGGACAACGAGATTATTTTCAGGGATATATTCATCCATACTGGCTCTCCAGGGCGCGTTTATAGGCATATCTATGGATGCCTATATTAAATTAACGGTAAAATATGCATATTTTCTTACTTTTTTATCATAATTTTTTTATATTTTTTAGATAAAAAATTAATATGCAGTACCTGATTAATTATACATAACCGTCATGATAATTTCAAATCAAAACAGATTGTTATTGCTCACAACCCGCTGATAGCGGATGCATCGTGCATCGGATGCTCCGCATGGGGCGCCATCACATTGGCAACAGGTAAATACATTGACATAAACCCGCATCTGGCAGACAATCTGTTGCCGATCACACACCATAAGTATAGTGCGGTCACAATTGAACAGCAAATATTTAAACGGCGATCCCGTAGAATGGCTCCTGGAAGAAGCTGATCCTTCCATCAGCTATCTCTCCCGCAGGGAATTACTCGGGCTCGAGAGCGACACAGACGGGTATGAGCGTGTCGCGCAATCAGCTGAGATACAGCGGCTGACCAACAGGAACGGCACCTGCTTCGGTGACATCAGGCATTTCGACCTGTTCTACAAAGGCGCCATGTGGTGCTTCGCCGAGGCGGTGGAGCGGGGCCTAGACGCCCGCACGCCCCTCCTGCGAAATACCGCCGATCTCATCTTCGCCGCTTCCCAGACCCGATCGGGCGGGTTCACCCTGAACTGGACCCCGCACGAAGAGGTGGCATGCAGGACCGGCGACATGATAAAATATCTTCTTCGCGCAGGATTCAACGATGAACGAGTAGCGAAAGGGATCGAGTGGATAGCCCGCACCCAGCGCCATGACGGCGGCTGGCTCCACTGTCCGATTGCCGGCGCCTGCGACCAGCTCAGGCTTATCCTCCTCAGAAAGCCGGGGAGCGGTCTCCGCCGCGAAAAAGACCCGGCGGTGACAAGCTGCTTCTACGCTACCATCGCCTGCTCCATGGCCCTTGTCGAATATGCCGCACGGGCGGGGTCAGACCGGTATAACGGGCAGCTACTGCGCGCGGCCGAATTTTTCCTGAGGCGCTCCCTGTACAAAACGTCACGCGGGAAGCCGGTGCGGCCCAGGGGGAGCTGGAACCCCGACTTCAGGCGCATCGGATACCCTGTCATGTCCCAGTACGATATCCTGTACGGGCTCCTCTTCATAGCAAAGGCGGGTCTACTCGCGGACCGCCGCACCGGCGAGGCCTTCAACCTGGTCATGTCCCGCCAGAACGACGACGGCACCTGGAACATGGAACATGCGGGGACGGGGATGATGAACGGGAACCGGCCCCGACAGCATGCGGGCAGAAAAAGCAAGTGGGTGACCCTGCAGGTGATGCGGCTCCTCATGCTGACAGACCCACCGGCCGATGATGAGTGACGCTGCCTGGGGAGCCGGAAATGCCGGCCGCAGATAAATTTGGGTTTACAATAACCGGACAAATAATACAATGCCATTAATTCTGATATCCCCATTTCAGGCCCGTCAGAACACGATCAAGCAGCACAAAGGAGAAGAGCGATGATTGAAGAAGGAAAATTCGTACAGATTGAATATACCGGAACATTTGATGACGGAGAGGTCTTTGACTCCAATGTCGGCCAGGAGCCCCTTGAATTCCAGGTGGGGTCCGGGATGATTATCGGGGGGCTTGACCGCGCCGTGGCGGCAATGGCGATCAGCGACGAAAAAGATGTCACCGTCAGCGCCGAGGACGGCTACGGCGATTACAACAGCGAATTCGTGATTACCGTCCCGCTGAAAGAGATGAACGCGAATTTCAAACCCGAGCCCGGGATGGTCATTTCCGTGCAGATGGAAGACGGCCACCTCATCCCCGCCCGCGTCACCACCGTCACCGGCGAGGACGCGATCCTCGATCTGAACCATCCGCTTGCGGGGAAGACCCTCCATTTCAAAGTGAAGGTAATCGCCGTGAATGACGAGGCCCAGCTCTCGAGCGGGTGCGACTGCTGCTCCGGTGGATCGTGCTCCGACGATTCATGCGGCTGCTGAACGGTGACCGCGCGCGGTCACGCAGGTACCTGAGCGGCGTGGTCAGTTGGAAAACGCGTAGCCGGCAGAAAGGATGAAGCATACAGAATGCAGGTATGACGAATTCTTGTTCGGAAAGAACCAGAGATACGGCAACTGCGGATTCATCAGGTAAAACGCCCCGTTAAATTCAAGCATGTTCATGGTCCAGTCGAACCCGAACGACAGCATGAATCCGCGGCTGAAATAGACCGTCAGATCGAGCTCCCCGCCTATGACCACGTTGTAGGCCTGCTTGTTCCTTTTCCCGCCGTACCAGAATATGACATGCTCAACCGGTATCTGCTGCACGCTGAAATTATACACGAGCCTCTTCGCCACAGGCGTCGCGCTGTAATTCCCGAGTGCGTAGCCCACAAACGGGGTGAAAGATATATCCCACTGTTTCCTCGCGGTGACATGCACGGAGGGCCCGAGAAAAAACGAGTAGTCGCTGTAGAGCGTTTTGGACCAGTTCTGGTACTCGGTGCCGAACTGCGACCGCTGCACTACCGATGACCGCTTCATCTTGACCTTTATCCCGAGGTGGTCCACCGGCATATATTCATAGAAGATCCCGTAGCTGAAGGAGAGGTGCTGCAGCAAAAATCTCTTTGTGACAAGATTGTCCAGGAAGGTGTAGGTGGAATACCTGGTAAAGCTTTTCTCGGCGCTGATAATGCTTCCATACGGCACGCCGATCGTGGCAAAGGCGCCGAGCATCATCTGGCCCTGGTGCGCCCCCTCAGGAGGCTTGTCGAGCTCTTCAAAATGGACTGCGGATGCCGATAGCGGCACAAGGAGCGCCAGCGCGATAATAGCGATTTTTTTCATGTCATTCCCGATGGTTATTCAGTAAATTATTCGAATTCCCCCCGGATGTCAACGATAAAAGCTCCAAAAATACTTGCCAGTTACGGTGCGATACTCTGTATTGGTTACAAAAGGCACTATCAATAAAAGGTGATCGGTATGAACTACTTTAAGGGATCTGATGAATACGTTTTGTCGCAGGCGCTGCGCGACAATGTCAATGTCTCTATCGCGCTCGGCAGGCCGCTTATCGTCAAGGGCGAACCGGGTACCGGGAAAACGCTCCTGGCACATTCAATCGCGAAGGGGCTGGGAAAACAGCTCATAATCTGGAACATCAAGTCGACGACCAAGGCCAAGGAAGGCCTGTACCTGTACGACACCGTCCAGCGGCTCAATGACGCGCGGTTCGGGGACGGCGACATCTCTGACATAAAAAAATACATCAAGCTCGGCAAGCTGGGCGAGGCGTTCAACGCGGATGAGCAGGTCGTCCTTCTTATCGATGAAATAGACAAGGCGGAGCTTGAATTTCCAAATGACCTCCTGAACGAGCTCGACGAGATGAGCTTTCACATTCCGGAAACCGCCGAGACAATCAAGGCGAAACACCGCCCCATCGTTATCATCACGTCCAACAGCGAGAAGGAGCTCCCGGACCCGTTCCTCAGGCGGTGCGTCTTCCACTATATCGAGTTCCCCGACACCGCGCTCATGGAAGACATCATAAAGGTCCATTTCCCGAAAATTGAAAAGACCCTTCTGCGCGAGTCGCTGAAGCGCTTCTACTGGATACGCGAATTCGACATGCTCAGGAAAAAGCCCTCGACGAGCGAGCTGATCGACTGGATCCAGGCACTGATCGTGGGCGGCATCCCGCCGAAGACCATCGAGCAGGAGATCCCCTTTGTGGGAACGCTTCTCAAGAAGAAGGAGGACGTCGACCTCGTGGAAAAATCGGGAAAATCACACTACGCCTACAACACCAGCATGAGGACGCGGGATGTTTATTAATTTTTTCTTCTCGCTGAAGTCGCACGGCGTGCCGGTCTCGATGCATGAGTGGATAACCCTCCACCACGCCCTGGCGTTGAACCTCAACAACTGCAGCCTGACCGACTTCTACCATATCGCAAAATCAATATTGGTAAAACACGAGATCCACTTCGACAAGTACGACATGGCGTTCCTCGACACCTTCAAGGACATCGAGACAACCGATGAAATGCTCGAGGAGATCCTGGCCGGCCTCAAGAAGGTCAAGGAGCTCCATCTCACCGAGGAGGAAAAGAAGCAGATCGAGGAGCTGAACCTTGACGAGATACTGAAAAACTTCGAGGAGCAGATGAAGGCGGGCCACTACAAGGACCACGTCGGCGGGAACAAGGCCATCGGCACCGGCGGGCGGTCAACGCAGGGAGCGTGGGGATACAACCCCGCGGGAATCCGCATCGGCCAGGGTGAGTCCCGCCACAAGCGCGCGGTGCAGATCGCGGAGAAGAGGAGCTTCCGCAATTATTCGAGCGATATCACCCTGGACACGCGCCAGATGAAGGTCGCGCTCTCGCACCTGCGCTCCCTCCTTCCCATCGGCCTCGGGGAGAAGCTGAACGTCGAGGAGACCATAGACGCGACCTGTAAAAATGCGGGTGAAATTGAACTGATCTGGGAAAACAAGGAAAAAAAGGCCTCAAAGGTCATGATACTCATGGACGTGGGCGGATCGATGACGCCCTACGCGGAGCTGGTGAGCGGCTCTTTTCCGCCGCCTCTTCGCAGATCAGCAAATTCAAGCATTATTACTTTCATAACTGCATCTACCAGGAGCTTTGCACGGACATCGAGCGCAATCAATCCGTGTCCACAATGGACATCCTGAGAAGCGAGGACAACGACTACAAGGTGATCATCGTGGGAGACGGCGAGATGGCGCCCTCAGAGCTGACCTGGGTGAACGGCGCTATTGACTACTGGTATTACAACGATACGCCGGGGATCGTCTGGCTCCAGCGGTTCAGGGACAAGTTTAAAAACATCATCTGGCTGAACACGCTCCCCTCTCGCTCATGGAACTATATCCAGACCATCCGCATGATACGCGGCATATTCCCGATGTTCGAGCTGACGCTTGACGGGCTTGATGAAGGCGTAAAATACCTCATGTCGGGGAAATGCGAGCTCTATCACTCCTGACCTCCGCCGGACCGGCGCGGGAGGTCATATCCTTTTATACATCCGCAGGGTGCTCGTCATGTTATCATGCGAATACTCGACCCTGTCCATCAGGGTCATGATAAAGTAGATGCCGAGCCCGCGCATCTTGCCTGATTTGTAGTGCTGCTCGATGTCCGGGAGCGCAGCCTTGGTTATATCAAACGCATCGCCGTAATGCGAAATCGCGATGGCCACCTCATTCCCCTCCACACCGCATTCAATCCGTATGTCCCTGTCGCTGTATGCGGGCACAGAATGCTCGATGATGTTCACCACCGCTTCATAGACCGACAGCTCGATCCGCGACACCGGGCCCTCGTCGATGTGCAGGCCCTGCAGGAACCCGACGACCGTTTCCCGCAGGTAGTCAAGCTTCCCTGTCGATCGCGGGATTTCGATGGAAATATGTTTCGGAACATCCGTCATGAGATGTTGTCTGATGCGGCTTCAGAGTCCTCCGTCAAAGGATTGCCTGCCGTCGGTTCGCCCGGCTGCCCGGGGGCTCAGAAAGAGTCCATCGCCTTCTGGTCATTTTCGAAGATCTTGAAGAGATTGATGAACCCGAGGAGCTTGAATATTTTTCGTATCTTTTCATTCATTGCCGCGATCCTGAGCTCCCCGCCCTGCTTTCGCAGCAGGTCGTTGGCGCTGATCAGGACACCGAGCCCTGCACTGGCGATATAATCGAGGCGTTCAAGATTGCAGATGATTTTTTTCGTTCCCCTTTCTATTTCCCCTTTGAGCTTGGCGTCGAATTTAGGGGCTGTTTCCGCGTCCAGGCTGCCGCCGAGATGGATCAGCGTGATAGAGCCATGGCGGGAAGAAGAATACTGGATGATACCCATTGCAACAACCTCGTCCCGCGTTATCGGATTTTTGGGGGGTACCCGGTAATATCCCGTATGCCGTCATAGAGGGGCTTGAGCCTGTCATAGAGCTTCAGGTATACCCGCTCATACAGCTCCCGGTAGAGGTCCCTGTTCTTCGGTATCGGTTCAAACACGTCCCTGAGACGCGTCATGCCCGCTGTCGCGCTCTTGAAATCAGGGTAGAGCGAGAGCCCCACGGCCGCGTCCATGGCCGCCCCCAGTGCGGATGTCTCATAGGTATGGGGACGTTCAGCGGGAAGGTCAAAGATATCTGCGGTGAGCTGCATGGCGACATCGCTCTGGGAACCGCCGCCGGAGACCCGTAGCCGCTCGATGCGGACCTTGTTTTTCTTCTCGGTGCGCAGGCTCCCTTCCTTGAGGGCGTATGCAAGCCCCTCGAGGATCGCCCGGTAAATATGCGCCCTGGTGTGGACATCGCCGAACCCGATGATCGCTCCCTTCGCCTCGGGGCCCGGGATCTTCACGCCCGGAGACCAGAACGGCTGGAGGGTCAGCCCCATGGACCCCGGCGGGACAGTTGCAACCATCTGGTCGAACAACACCTCCGGCGCGATGTTCCTTTTTTTCGCTATCTCTACTTCACGCAGACCGAATTCCTTTTTAAACCAGCTCACCATCCAGTAGCCGCGTAAGATCATCACCTCGGTATTGTAGGCGCCGGGGACCGCACTCGGGTACGGCGGGAAAAAGGGGACCACCTCGACATACTTCTGATTCGTCGTTTCCACCGTGGCCGTGGTCCCGTAGCTGAGGCAGGCAATTTCCGGGGTAAGGCACCCGGAGCCAAGCACTTCGCATGCCTTGTCCGCGGCTGCGGCGATGACGGGCAGCCCTTCCGGCAGCCCTGTTTCCTTCGACGCCTTCCTCGTAATATGGCCCATGAGCCCGGACGGCTTCACCAGTTCCGGCATGAGGGAGAGGTCGAAGTCAAAAATCCCCCACGTGATTTCGCTCTTTGACAGCCACTGGTGCTTCTTGTAATCGAACGGCAGGTACCCGACGGTGCAACCGATTGAATCGACATATTCACCGGTGAGCCGGTAGGAAAAAAACCCGGACAGGAGAAGGTATTTATGCGTGCGCTCCCAGATCTCCGGCTGATTCTGGCGGATCCAGTTGGATTCAGTCTCCCGGTAGGTGTGGATGCTGGCATCATACATATTGATCGATTTTAACAGAACGGCGAGAGGGAGCGGCGGCCAAGCTCCCTTGTCAGCCTTTCTCTGGTCAAGCCAGACAATGGCGGGACGCAGGGGCTTCCCGCTTTTATCGACATTGATCATCGTGTCACGCTGCGTCGTGACGGTAACGCCCCTGACCGCCGTGATGTCGCCCGACATTGTTTTCAGCAATTTTTTACAGGTGAGGCAGAGATTCTTCCAGAAATATTCCGGGTCCTGCTCGGCCCAGCCGGGATGCTCTGAATAATACGGCTCAATCGGCGTCTTCACGATATCACGGATCGCACCGTGCATATCAATAATCGCGGCCCTGATCGACTGGGTGCCGGCATCAATAACAAATATGCAATCGTCCCTGTATTTTCCTTTTGCAGCCATCATAACCACCCGGGGCAGAATCTACCTGTAGATCAACGAACACTATATATGGGTAATGAATGCGCATGTTTGAAATGATGCTGCGACGAGGCGTACGACGTGAACATTGAAACCGAATTTACAAAGATTGCAGTGCATCATTGTTTGAATTGAATATCTGCACGAAATCGGAAATGCCGACAATGCTCATAACTTTTTTCAGGTGCTCGGACATCCCGACGAACGCGATGACCCCGCCCTTCTCATTGACATCCTGGATGATGTGAATCAGGGTCGCAATGCCGGATGAGTTGATATATTTGGTATGCTCAAAATTAACGATCAGTTTTTTCGGAGAGTATTTATCCCTGACATCGGCATACACGCTTTTGGCATCGCCGTCAGCATCCGATGTCAAATCGCCCTCGATAAAAATAACGGGAACGTTGCTCACCATGTCTGAGGTTATTTTATGCTGATATTTCATTCGTATTTCCTTATCAGGATTCAAATATTTTGTGAAAGTGGTGAAATGTCAAGATATTAATTCAATTATTTGTCCGCGGCGTTTGTACCATGACAGGTAAAACATCTCGCCGGTCCCTTTTTAAGCAAATGCATACGAAAAATGCCCGGCCCGGGAGTGCGCAGTTACCGCGCAGAGTTCCGCATTGTTTTCAACTCATCCAGGTGCCCCTTTATGGTCTCTGAAAACGGGGCCCGCTCAAGCGCCGCCTGCAAATACTCCCCTGCCCGATCGAGATCACCCATTTTCAGATAGACATACCCGAGCGTATCCATATACGCCGGGTATTCCTTGTTGGCGTCGTGCGCGATGCGCGCGAATCTGAGCGCCTGCCGCGGGTCCCCGCCGGTCGTTGCCATGATGTATGCAATCGAATTGTACGCGTTGAAATTTTTTTTATCGAGTTCAATTATCGACCCGTAGAGGTGCAGCGCCTCCGCGTGCCTTCCCTGCATTTCAAGGCAGTATGCCTTCATGTTCATGGCCGCAAGGTCGGAGGGAACCAGATCGAGGACCTGGTCAAGGTATGTCTCGGATTCCCCGTATTCCCGTATATGTATCAGGGCGTACGCAATGAGCTTTTTAACCTCGAGGGCATCGATGAACGCGTGGTCCAGGGTCAACAGCTTTTTGAAATACCCGATCGCCGTCTTGTCAAGACCCATCCGGCAGTAATTGATCCCCAGGTTATAGAGGATCTCCGGATTATCACTGTCGAGCACCTCGGCGGCCTTCAGCTCGCGGATCGCGCTGTCGTAATCCTTCACCATGAACCGCTTTAACGCTGATTCAAGAAAGCCGTCTATTTTGTTCTGGAGGGGCGTTTCAGACATCGCATATCACCTGGGATTTTTTTTAGCGATTCGTAATCGGTCGAGTCAGTCATCAGCGGCGTAATCGATATGAAGCCGTTTTCCAGCTCGGTAGTATCGGAGCCCTCGTCAAATATGGATTCGATATAGCCGCCCATCTGTACCGTCGCTTCCCCGGAATCAAGGAACGCTTCCTGAAAGGAGTCGCGGTATATCCTCCGCCCGACATGCGTGTATTTCCTCCCCCTGATGCCGGTCAGCGGGAGATCGGGATAATTGATATTGAAAAACGGCCACGGTACCGGCAGGCGACCCTCGGCATCAGCGGCCGGTGAAACGCCCGCGATGACGGGGGCAAGCTCGGCGACGAACTCCCGCATGAATTCGGCCGCGTCGTTGAGGTAGCGGGACACCCTGTGGTACGCGTTGATCGAGACCGCAATGGCGGCTTTCCCGAAGATATGGCCCGTCCGGGCGCCGGCGACGGTCCCGGAAAAAACGAGATCATCCCCCACGTTCGGGCCGTGGTTAATGCCGGAAATAATCAGGTCGACGTCCGGGATGAGGTTGCCGCTCAACCCGACAATGACGCAGTCAGCGGGAAACCCGCTGATCGAGAACTTGGTGTCCTCTATTTTTTTGATTTTAAGCGGCGACCTCACTGTTATGGCATTGGAACATGCGCTCCGCTCGCTGTCGGGCGCGATCATGTATACCGCATGGTCACGCGAAAGCGCCGCATACAATGCATGTATGCCTTCAGAGTGAAGGCCGTCATCATTTGTCAGCAGGATCGTCAGTTTTGATTTCATCGTCCTCCCGGTCATACAATCACGATACAGTTGCCGATATATTTCAAACAGTTTTTATGCGTCAATCATTTATCTGTGAACAGGCGCCGCCGGCATGCTCAAAAAATCCTGCCGCGCAATATTATTATTGACTCGCGGTGCGGAACCCGTGATCATACGCGGTGACGGTCCATACATCACGGACAATCGAGGCACAGCATGAAACTGAACATACTCTGGTTTTCCATTACCGCCCTGATTGTGGGGACAACACCCCTCCTGATCCTCTTCATCTGGTGCTCGATAAACGGTTTCGGCATCGAAGCGGTGAGGATCTTTGAATCCATTCATCCCAGCGGCGGGCTGTCAATAATAGAAAACATAGACAGCGACGCCGTGGCCCGGCTCATCGGGATCGTCATCAACACGGTCTACGCTGCCCTCGATTTCCTTATAGCCGGCTTTGCCTTTTCTTCCCTCTATAATTTTTTTATCAGCAGATTTGACCGTACCAAAACAGGCGATTGATCCCCGCGGGGATCCTGGAACGTGCCATGGCCGCACAGACATTGAAAATACGAAAAATACTATTCGGCATACGCTTTAAATTCTCGCTCATCATCATTCTTGCCGTGGTGTTTTCCTCTGTCCTCATCGTCTCCGCCCTGCTCAACCAGCATGAAAAAAAGATACGCGATGCGATGCAGCGCAACGGATCCACCATTCTGGACGGGATATCCGACCAGGCAAAGACGTATCTTGTCTGCAGGCATGCCCTTCTTGCCACCGGGGGAGCACCCCTGACAAAGGGCGCCAGGACCCTCCTGTCGCAGCAGCAGGCTGATGCCATGAAAAAAATATCGCATTATTTCTCTTCAGTGGTCGGGAAGGAAACGTCGAAGGCAAATCCGAAGGACAGGATGCTCGACATCGCCTTCATGGTTGATACCAACCAGGGCGGCGCTGGTGCCGTCCTGGCAGCGGACAGACCGCTCCCTCTACCTGTATTTCAACCGTCTGACGGGCGAGCCGTTTTTTCAAAAGAACGGGATGAATGATCCCCTGCTCGAGCCGACAATCGTCGACCATTACATGAAGCGCGTCGATACCGGCACCTATCTCGGTTTTGCGTCTCCCTCAGACGTGCGCCAGGAATTCAGATACCTGTTTGAAAACAAGCCGGATTATGTGATCGTGGGGATGCCGATCCTGCGCGGGAACGCATCGCTGTACGATGAATACAATGAGTTCAAAAACCAATCACTGTCGCAATCAACGCTGCAGAAGTACCTGCAGAGGAAAAAAGAGCTTCCTCTTTTGTTTACACGCAGGATCATACTGCAGGGAGCGGAGGTGGACTATCTCGTCGGTGTCGATGCCGGCCGGTACCGGCAGGTACTGTTCAACTTTCTCATGGCCAGGTCCGGCGGCAGCAGGCTGCCGTCATCGGACAGGGAGAGGGCATGCGCCGCTTTTGACTCGATGATCGACAGCGGGTCAGAGAACGGAGCGATACGCATGCGCCGCGTTCAGGAGCTATGGGATCTAGTCCGGAAAAAATACGGAATATCCCCCCCGGCAAAGAAAGAGGGAGCGCATCCGTGGCAGGAATGCTACGTATATCTGGAGAAACGCAGGGTGCCCCTCATGGCGGCGCTGCCGCTTGATGATCTTGCCCGCATCTCGTTCAGGAACGACCTTGACGGCATTCTGGGCCTGTTCCTCAACCGGGCGCACTATTTTCCGGAAGTGACCAGGAGCCAGAACGAGATCATCAATATCATGGTCTCGATACTGATCAGGGCGATTTTCCTGGCCCTCCTCTTCCCGACATTCATCATCAGGTCGATCACCAGGCTGGCTGACGCCGCGGTGGAAATCGGGAAGGGCAACCTTGAAAAAAAGATAGCAATTGCCGGATCTGACGAGATCGGCAGACTGGCCGATATATTCAACGTTATGACCGCCAACCTGAAAAAAGCGGAAGCGATGAAGATCGACAAGATCAGGATGGAGAGGGAACTTTTGACCGCCCAGCAGATACAGACCGCCCTGCTGCCGGCAGCATTTCCCGACATCAAGGGGATAGAGTTCGGCGCCTATTATTCGGCCCAGACAGAATCAGGCGGCGATTACTATGACTGCATCGACCTTGGCGGGGGCCGGCTCGGCATCACCATCGCTGACGTCTCCGGTCACGGCGTCGGCTCCGGGCTCGTCATGGCAATGACGAGGACCCTCCTCCACACCTACTGCACGAAAACGAACAGCACGAAAAAAATACTTGAGGCCATTAACGAATATCTCAAAAAAAATACGGCGAGCAACTATTTCGTCACCATGTTCTACGGCATACTTGCCCTCGATTCATTGAAGCTTACCTATTCCAGCGCAGGCCACTGCCAGCCCCTTCTTATCCGCGACGGTACCATACGCCAGTTGCCCTCGGGCGGCATCGCGCTGGGCGTGGCGCCGGGCGACATGTTCTCCAGGCTTACGGACGTGAAGGTGATCCAGCTTCAGAAGGGCGACTATCTCGTGCAGTACACTGATGGCGTTGACGAAGCGATGAACGCGGAACGGGATGAATACGGTCTCGGCCGTTTCCAGACATGCCTGCTCGCAAGCGCGGGGAAACGCCCGGCGGACATGGTGCAGGCGGTCGTGAAGGATATCGAGTCCTTTACCGGGACGCTGCCCCAGCATGACGATATAACAATGATCATCCTCAGGATCAGCTGACCCGGGTAGCGCCATACCCGTGGATAAAAAAGGCTACTAAATCGGGGTAAAAACGCCGATATAATACCCATGGTACTACCTGTGCCCCGTTATCAACCATGAAGATTCAAAATTGCACATCCCGCTGGTCTACTGGCATTCTGTTGCTTATCATTCTCATTGCCGCTCCGGCCGCACCGCAACAGTCCGGTTCCGAAGAATACATTGATCACTACAACAGCGGCAATTACGCGAAAGCCCTCGACATGATCAACAAGAGGCTGGAAGAATTTTACATCACCCGCGTGGAAGACAAGCGAATCCCGACCGGCTTTATCACCATGAAGGACGCCGCGCGCGAGGTCGATCTGAAGATGCTGTTCAGAAACCGGAAGGCGGAGCCCTTCTTTATCGAAGAAAACCCCGCCGTCTCTTCTCTTCACCTCCACGCAGCGCGCTGCTATTTCAAATTATCGAATGAGAACCCTTCGCTGACCTACTACAAGACATCAAATTATGATTATTCGCTGAACCATTATATCCAGTCGCTCCGCTATAAAAAAATTGAGGAAAAGAAGGACGATATCATTTACTATGAGATATCTCAGGTCTTCAAAAAAGGGAACTATTTCGAGGCCTACATAACCTATCTTGAAACCGCAGGCTCGCTGAACATGGACAATTATTCCTATTCACTCGAGCTGGGCCGGGCCCTGTATCGCACCGGCATGAAGAAGCGGGCCATCTACCACCTGGAACGGTACATCAACGGTGCGGACGGGCCTGTTGCGCCAGAACTGAACCTCATGCTCGGCAACCTGTACGAGGACATAGGCAAGTATCTCGAGACCGAAAAATATTACATCCGGTATCTTGAAAAAAAACCGGATGACGGGCATATCCAGTTCGCGCTCGGCCATATCGCGTACTACCGCACCGGGAACCACCCCCTTGCACTCAGGTCGCTGGACCGGGCACTGGCGCTCCTGCCGCAAAATGAGATAGTGAAAATATCAAAGACCTACGAGTACAAGGCGGACATCTCCCTGCAGGAGCTTGAATTCGAGAACGCGGTGCGGTTCTATTCCGAAACCATCAAGTACCAGGACGCCATTGCCGAATCCGTTAAAAAAAAGCGGTCCGAGATCGCCGATATAAGCCTGCAGACCAGGGACCTGAAATCAAACCTTCTGCGGAATGAAAACTTCGAGCAGTACGAAGAATATGAGAACCTCATGGATAAGAAGGGAACGCTCGAAATGGAACTCGGCCAGATTGAAAACGAATACAACAAGCTCAACGCCGGGAAAGTACGCTGGAACATCGCCTATTCGCTGGAACGGATGGAAAAGCTGAATGACGCGATCAAGTATTACCGGGACGCAATAGCCTTTGATTACAATGCCAACCAGGCACGAAAAAAAATAATTAATTTAGAGTTGAAAATTAAACGCGGCTATTAAATGGTTGCCAATATCATTTTTTGACAATACATTATTGTATGCATATCCCTCTATAATTTATTATCCTGTAATTCAAGATCAACCATCGAAAAAGAGGTATCTCAATGTCCGGTCATTCAAAATGGGCAACCATCAAAAGGAAAAAAGGCTCCCTTGACGCAAAGCGGGGGGCGATTTTCACGAAAATTATCCGCGAGATAACCGTTGCCGCACGCAACGGCGGTGATGACATCAATGCGAACCCCAGGCTGCGTACCGCCATCTCCAAGGCAAAAGCGAACAATATGCCGAATGACAATATTGAACGCGCGATTAAGAAGGGGACAGGTACCCTTGAAGGGGTAACATACGAAGAGATCCAGTATGAAGGATACGGCCCGGGCGGCGTCGCCATCATGGTGAGCTGCCTCACCGACAACCGGAACCGCACCACCGCCGAGGTCAGGGCCGCCTTCACCAAGCACAACGGCAACCTTGGCGAAACCGGCTGCGTGGGATACCTGTTTGACCGCAAGGGAATGATGGTGATCGATGCGGGCCAGACCACCGAAGACGCGGTGATGGAGCTGCTCATGGAATACAACATAGAAGACATTAAAACAGAAGACGGCACTATCGTGGTCCTGACCCCGCCAGACGGATACAATGAGGTCCACGACGTCCTGATAAACAAGGGCTTTAAGCTGGTAGAGGACGAGATATCATTCATCCCTCAGACCTCCGTATCACTCGATGAAAAGAAGGGGGCCCAGTGCATGAAACTGATTGAAGTACTTGAAGACCTCGATGACGTTCAGAACGTGTATTCGAACTACGACATTTCCGATGACATCATGCTGAAGATCAGCGAGGCCCAGTGAAAATACTCGGCATCGATCCCGGGTATGGCAGACTGGGATGGGCCGTGGTTGACAGCAGGCAGAAGCTGATAGATTACGGCGTTATTGAAACATGCTCCAAATTGAAGATCGACGAGCGGCTGCTCGAAATCCACACCAGGGTTACGGGCATTATAACGCTCCACAAGCCCTCATGCGCGGCCGTAGAAAAATTTTTTTATACGAAGAACCTCACCAGCGGCATCGATGTCGCCCGGACCATCGGCGCCATTATCCTCACCCTGAAACTCAATGATCTCAGTTACTGCGAATACACCCCCTCACAGGTCAAGCAGGCCGTAACGGGGTACGGGCGCGCGGGCAAGGAACAGATGAAATTCATGATAAAATCAATATTCTCAATGAGCGAGCTCCCCTCGCCTGACGATGCTGCCGATGCGCTGGCACTGGCGCTCTGCCACTCCCTGAGCCAATCCGCCCGTTCATAATTTTTTCTTTCAAACTCCCCTGTAATTCCCCCTTTTTAAGCGTCATCCTGGAAAATTATTGAAAAAAAATCATATTGCTTGAATAATTTAATAATAGTAGGAGACTGTGTCCGGTTGCTATGTGACGGCTCGCGATGGGCCGTATTTCCGAAGAGCGGAGTGAACGATGAAGATTGAATTTCTCGGCGCAGCGAAAACAGTTACCGGTTCGTCATTTCTTGTCAGTGACGCAGATTTTTCCATCATGGTCGATTGCGGCATGTTCCAGGGCACGACCCAGATACGTGACAGGAATTTCAGCCACCAGAAATACGCGCCGAAAAAAATCGACGCGCTGCTCCTGACCCACGCCCATATCGATCACAGCGGCCTTGTCCCGAAACTCGTGAAAAACGGCTTCTACGGGAACATCTACACGACCAAGGCCACGGCGGACCTGTGCGAAATCATGCTCCCCGACAGCGCCCACATCCAGGAGATGGATACCGCGTTCGTGAATAAAAAAAACCTGAAGCTGGGCCGCGCGCCGGTTGCGCCGCTCTATACCATGGAGGACGCCACCGCGTGCCTTAAAAATTTTGTCCCGGTCGCATATGACGAGATCATACAGATCCACCCCCGCGTCGAGGTCCGGTTCAGGGACGCGGGCCACATACTCGGCTCGGCCTTCATCGAGATGTGGGTTGACCAGGGGAACAGCAAGACGAAAATAGTGTTTTCCGGCGACATCGGTCCCAAAGACCAGGCCATCATCTGCGACCCTGATATTGTAGAAGACGCTGACTTTTTATTGATGGAATCAACCTACGGCGACCGGCTGCACAAGAGCAAGGAAAACACCTATGCTGAATTCAAAACTATCATCAACGAGTCATACAACAGCAAGGGTAATATCGTGATACCGGCCTTCGCCATAGAGCGGACCCAGGAGATACTCTATACCCTTTCGAAGTTGTACAAATCAAAAGAGGTCCCGTTGATGCCGATATATATCGATTCGCCGCTGGCAATCTCGGCGACCGAGATATTCAAGAAGAACAAGGACCTCTTCGATGAAGAAATGAAAAAACGTATCCTCTCCGGAGACAGCCCGCTGGAGTTCCCCGGCCTCCATTACACCAGGTCGACGGAGGAATCGAAGTGGCTCAACACCGAGGCCAGGGGGGCCATCATCATATCCGCCAGCGGCATGTGCACCGCGGGAAGGATCAAGCACCACCTGAAATACAATCTCTACCGCCCGGAATCGAGCATCGTGTTCGTCGGCTTCCAGGCTGAAGGCACGCTGGGACGCCGCCTGGTGGACGGCGCAAAGCAGGTGCGCGTGTACGGCTCCGATGTTGCCGTCAGGGCCAGGATCCATACCCTCGGCGGGTTCTCAGCCCATGCCGACCGTGACGGGCTGCTGGCGTGGGTCAGCAACATAAAAAATCCAAAGCTCAGGGTCTTCGTGGTGCACGGCGAGGAGGAAACGGCAAAAACATTCGCCGAAACCCTTCATTCATCCCTGGGGGTGTCCGCATACGTCCCCGAATGGGGAGAAGTCGTCGACCTTGGTACCATGAAGAGCGAGATGGCAGCCTACCGCGCGGCCGAGCCGGAACCCGACCTTGACAGGGACATCGACGCGCTCTCCGCCACCATGAAGACATTGATTGAAAAATACTCAAAAATAAAGAATACGAAACAGGCGGGGAAGCTCCGCAAGCTCCAGGAAGATATTCAGGATGCAAGAGAGACGATGAAATCGATCGTCGATGAATTATAAAGGCGTTCGCTGATGACACATTCTCACTCTATCAACGCGACTGAAAACAGGAGCTACGATAAGGCGTTTCTTGTTGATATGGACGGCGTTATCAACAGGGGAACGTCCCTTATTCCGGGAGCGCAGCATTTTGTCGAACGTCTGGTCGGGGGCAACCACAAGTTCCTTTTTCTCACCAACAACTCCTATTACACGCCGCATCAGCTTAACCGGAATCTCTGCAGCCTCGGCATTGACGTTGGCGATGATCATTTTTACACTTCGGCCATGGCGGTTGCGGCCTTTCTCATTTATCAAAAACCGAAATGCTCGGCGTATGTGATCGGAGGCAAGGGTCTTCTGGATGAACTCGAAAAAGCCAATATCACCATCACCAGGGAAAACCCTGACTATGTCATCATGGGCGAGACTGAAAAATATGATTACGCTAAAATAATTGAAGCGACCCTGCTGATACAGGAGGGGGCCAAATTCATTGCCACGAACCCGGACATCACCGGCCCCACGGAGCGCGGTCCGGTGCCGGCCTGCGGAGCGCTGGTCGCGCCGGTTGAAAAAGTGACCGGCGTCGCTCCCTACTTTCTCGGCAAGCCGAACCCCGCGATGATGTACTGGGCGCGGAAAAAGCTCGGTGTGCACTCGGCGAGCTGCTTCATGGTCGGTGACCGCATGGACACCGACATCATCGCCGGGATCGAATCGGGCATGACCACCTGCCTCGTGCTCTCGGGCATCACCACGAAGGAGACGGCCAGGCGCTTCCCGTACCAGCCGGATTATATTTTCAAGAATGTCGGTGAAATCGACCCTGACGCCATCCTGCCCCGCAGGGAACGGGTGGAATAACTGAGGGTCGCACAGTTCACCATGCCCACGCGCCTCCATTTCAGCAACGATATTGAAACGCTCGCGGCGTCATTCGCCCGGGAAATAACCGGCCGCGCAGATTGGTTCACCCCCTGCGCGGTAATAGTACCGAACCCCTATCTGCAGAAATGGCTCCAGCTGCGCATTGCCGGCCAGTGCGGCATCGCGATGAACATTGATTTCATGTTTTTACATGACGGCCTGTGGAAGATGGCGGATGCTATAAGCGGTGGAACGGCAAAACCGGCCATGATGGACCAGATGGACCTCCAGCTGATGCTTCACCATGTCGTTGGCACACTCGATCCCGGCAACAGGACCCTGCGCCCGGTAACAGAATATCTTTTTACGCCTGAAGGCGACAGGAAAACCGGCTACGACCGGAGGATATGGCAGCTGTCGTCGCGGCTGTCACGGTATTTCATTGAATACGAGCTGTACCGGGAGAACATGGTCAGGAGCTGGATACAGGGAACATGCCGGTACGATACCGGCATGGAAGCCGCGCAGCAGCACCTGTATCGCGCCGTATTCGGCGAGGGCGGATGCCGCGATGCCATCAACAAAGACCTGCTCACCCTCCCCCAGTACTGGGACCGCGTATCGTCACTGCCTGGAGCGCCACTACCGGGAACGCTCTACCTGTTCGCCAAGTCCCAGCTTTCACCCTTCCACGCCAGGATGCTGTACGAGCTCGGCAAGCGCATGGACATCTCCCTCTACCAGGTCAACCCCTGCTCTGAATTCTGGGAGGATGTCACAACCCCCCGGGAAGACCGCTGGCGCCGTATCCGCTCCATACGTATCGAGGAAAACGACAATGGGGAGCGGCTTTCCTATGATGAAAACGAGAACCCCCTCCTCAAGCTGTGGGGCAAAACGGGAAGGGAGACGATCAAATTGCTGAGCCTTCTTGAAGAGGCCGGCAGCGCGGAGATGAATTTTCAGTCGGATTGGCTCGAGCCCGGGCAGCACGCTCCCCATGACACCTGTCTCGGTGCGGTGCGTGAGCAGATACTCCGGAGGACCACGCGGACCCCGTCGGGACACCGGCTGCAGCAGGACACCTCGATCCAGATCGCATCCTGCCCGGAGATATTCCGTGAGGCGGAAGCGGTATACAACAGTATTCTCGGCAACCTTGAGCGCGATCCCGGCCTGGCAATGACCGACATCGCAATCATGGTCCCCGACATGGCGGCCTACGGCCCGCCGCTGCTCTCGGTCTTTTCCCGTGAGCCGCGGCGCCTTTCATTCAGCATGATCGATGCGACCGCCGCGACCGACAGCCTCTTCGGCAAAGGGATCAGATCCATTCTCGCGATCGCCGCCGGTTCATTCACCCGGTCGGAGATATTCGGACTTGCATACAACCGGTGCTTCCTCGCCGCCCACAGCCTGGACAACGAAGATACCGACGCATGGCTTGCCTGGGCCGATGCGCTCCAGGTGTTCCACGGCTTTGCCCGGAGCGATGACCCCGACCCGCAGCACAATCCGTACACCTGGCAGCAGGCGCTCCAGAGGATGCGCCTGGGGAGGATCATGGACGCCTCCGGAGCGGGCGACAATGACGGAACGTTCCCGCATTTCAGAAACATCGTCCCCTATGCGGACATGAAAAGCGCGGACCAGCACTGCATTGATACCTTCAACCGCGTCATCGAGCTCCTCCATGCACGCACAGAGAACCTGCGTTTCCTCACCGCGCGGGGCGACGAGTGGGTGCGCATCATCGAAGGCCTCATCTCTGATTTTCTGGCCATACCCGATGACCGCCAGGAAGAGGACGCGGTGCGGCGGAAGCTTCTTGCAGACCTGAAAAAACTCGGCGTCACCGGCCCGCTCCCGGCGCCCGGGCCAGGGGCCCTGTATTCACTCGCGTTTATAACAGAATTCATCATGAATTCCCTGGCGGGCATCCCCAGCACCCATGGGAGCTACCTGTCAACCGGGATCAATATCTCCGCGCTGGTGCCCAAGCGCCAGGTGCCATTCAGAATAATCTACATGATGGGCATGCAGGAGGGGGTATTCCCCGGAGTGATTGACAGCTCCACCCTCAATCTCATGCGACACTCCCGCATGATCGGCGATGTGACCAGGCCTGATGCAAACCGGTATCTATTCCTTGAAACCCTCCTCTCTGCACGGGAGAAAATCTATATCACCTATGTCAGCAAGGACCTCCAGAAGGACAAGGACTACTACCCGAATTCGGTGGTGGGGCAGCTCATCACCTATCTCACGGCACACGTGATTCAGGGAGACTTCCTCGTTCCCGAGGTGCCGCCTTCCGGAGCGAGTGACCGATATCTATCTCCCGGCAAGGCCGTGCCTCCCCGTACCGATTTCATCGTATCCGGCGAGGACAGTGACTTTCGCCCGGTCAACTACTCGGAATCGGACCTCCTTATCCTGTTCAGGAACGCTGCCCGTACCGCCGGCAGCGGCGATGCGCTCCCGTCTGATATAAAAGAAATAATCTTACAGAAAATCCCCGATTTCACTATCCCCGCCGCTGGAACAATTGACCGCGAAGAAACCGCCACGCTGACCGTGAGGGACCTGGCCAATTTCCTGATCAATCCTGTTGAATCAGCCCTCCGATGGCACCTCGGGATCTACGAAAGCGACGATGAAGACCGGTCTATCCCGGAAGAGGAGCCGTTCTTCACCGCCTATCCGCATGATTACCGCTTCATCACCGATGTGCTGTCATACTATGTCGGCTCCGGCGCAAATGTTGACATACGCCGCTACTTGCGCGATTATTACGATCACGCCGCGCGTATGAGCATCACCCCTGACGGTGCGTACCGGGACATCGACTATGATGCGTACCTGGCGGTAATCACGCAACGGCTTGGGCCGGACAGCGGACTTTCTGAATTCATCGGATCCCGGAAAAACCGCCCCCTGTACAGGAACGTTACCTTTGGCGCCAACCGGGCCAGGATAAAACCGGACCTTGCGTTCCCCTGCCTGCGCTTCGATCATACATACGACACCGGCGTCAGTCTCGTCGAGCTCAGCGGGACAGCGCCCTTTCTCTGGAAGGACCCGGACACGGGCGTATCCGAGGCGCTGGTCATCACGAACAGCGCCCGGCCCGCAATCACCCATATCATACTGCCGTTCCTTTTTTACATTGCCGCTGTCTCAGGCCGCGACAGGGACCTTGCCGGCCTGATCGGCACCGGCCCCTTTACCATCCACGTGTCGCATAAGGGGGGGATTACCGCGTACCGCTACCACTGCCGGGCGCAGGAGGCGGAACAGTACCTTTCCCGCCTGGTTGCAGATTTTATCGGCACGCCCTCGTTCGACCTCCTGCCCCTGTCGGTCATAGCCGGGGCACGGTCTGCGCCGTCCGGCGAAATGAAGGACCGGCCCGATGAGGCTGAGATGGAGCGGTACCGCGATTGGCTCGTCCGCCTGATCGACGATGACACGGAGAAGGCCCGGCCCGATTACCGGCCCATGAGCATCCTCCAGCTCCTGGAGCCCGTCGTGCCGGCTGACGCCTATGTCAAGGTGCGGGACCGGCTCGGATTATTGCTTGCACCGTTCATGGAAGGCGGTTCCACATCATGACAAACGCTGCTGCCATGCCGGTCCCGGTACATGACCCGGGGCAGATTGACCTTGACTGCCATTCCGTGATCGAGGCGTCCGCGGGCACGGGTAAGACCTACACCATCGAGCATCTCGTCGTACAGCTCCTGAAAAGCAAAAAAGTCGACGGCCTCGATACCATCCTTGCCGTGACCTTTACCGAAAAGGCGGCCGGCGAATTGAAGGATCGCATCAGAAAAAACATTGAGAAATCAATCGAAGAGGAGCGGTCGGAAATTCTCCAGACCGCCCTCGATACCTTTGATTCAGCGTCGATATTCACCATCCACGGATTCTGCAACAAAATTTTACAGGAATACGCGTTTGAAAACGGCGGGCAATTCCAGTATGAATTGACCGATGACCGTGTCATATACCGGAAAGTCCTTTCCGCCATGATGCGCGAGGAGTGGCCCGCCCGGTACGGCCACCGGCTCAGGGAGATCCTCGAGATCTCCCGGTTCCCCGGCGCGACCGTCAACGGCACAAGTTCCTGGATGGAACAGGTCATCGATATCGCGATGCGATACCAGCCTGCCGGCAGCGATATCCTCGATCCCCCGGGGGGAATGGACATCATGCGGCACATGACCGGAACTGTTACGGCGCTCCACTCGCGCCTCGACACGCTCCTGGCGCTGGTCGGCCCGATAGCGGCGCCGGACCCTGCCGGCAGCGAATTGTGCGCGCGCTACGCATCGCTCAATATCAGGAAGCAGAGCATCCCGAAACGGCTGCGCATTCTCTCCTCGCTCCTCGCTCTCCTTGCCGACCACCAGGAACGCCCGGCAACCCTTCAACGGGTCTCGGAATTTTTGTCTGACAAGGACGTCGCCTCGATAGAGTTCTCTGAACTGGTCGGGGGATGGAACAAGCCGGGGGCCGATTATGAAGAAAAGCTCCCCCGCCTGCCCGACATCATCACGCTCCTTGAGGGGCTCAGGTCAGCTGAGCTCCCGGTACTGCAGAACCTGCTCGCCGCTGATGCGGTGCGGGAGCTGAAAGCGGGCGCGGACCGCTACAAGGAATCGCAGGGCCTGATCAGCTATGATGACATGGTGGTCCGCGTGCACGCGGCCCTCGCCGCGGATTCCGGCGCACTGAAGCGCGTGCTCCAGGGCCGGTACCGGTATGCCCTGGTCGATGAATTCCAGGACACCGACATGCTGCAATGGAAGATATTCAGCATGATATTTCTCGAATCCGGGACGAACCGCCTGTTTATCATCGGCGATCCGAAACAGGCGATTTACGGGTTCCGGGGCGCAGACATATACGCCTATTACACCGCGCGGGACGAAATGATAGCGCACCATGGGGCGCGCTACTACTGCCTGGATGAGAACTGGCGGTCATCCCCGTCCCTGATCCGCAGCTTTAATTGTATCTTTGCCGCAGGGAACTGGTTTTCCGACAGCGCGATCACCTACCAGCCCTCCCGCTTCCCCGCACAAAAGGACCCGGGCCTGCACGCCGGCAATTCCTCACTGGTGCTTGTCTGGTGCGGCATCTCCAGCGGAAGCGAGGCAAAATTCAAATTTGCCGATTTCATCGCACGCGAATTGACCGCGATCTGCTCCGGTGATCCGTCTATGGCCCTCAAGGACGTCGCGGTCCTGGTCACGAAGTGGAAGGAAGCCGAGGCGGTTGAAACAGCCTTGAAAGAAGCGGACATAAAATACTCGTTTTATAAAAAAGAAGGCCTCTACCAGACGCGTGAATCCCTTGAATTGAGCTACCTCCTCGCCGCCATTGCTCAGCCGCATGATGTCACGGCAAGAAAACGTGCCCTGGTGACGAGGTTCTTTAGCATTCCGCTTGCCCTGCTCAACCATTACGACGAGATCGGCGCTGATCACCCTGTCTCCGTCCTCTTCTCACGCTGGATTGAATGGGCATCGATGAAACGGTGGCCGCGCCTGTTCCAGTCCCTCCTGGATGACACGGGGATACAGTACCGCCTTGCGCCGGAGGACTACGACCGGGCAATAATAAATTACCGTTCAATATTGCAGAACCTTGAGATAGAGACATACCGCAATAATTTTTCCGCCCAGGAGATGCGGGACCACCTGAACGGCCTTCGCACCGGCAACGCCTCCTCCCACGAGAGCTATAACATCCAGAACATCGATATCGACCGTCCCGGGGTCCAGATATTGACCGTTCACGCGAGCAAGGGTCTCGAGTTTAAAACGGTCTTCATAGCGGGCGGATTTACCAGGGGAGCATCTCCCGGCTACTGGACCTATCACCGGGACGGGAGGAAAACCTTTGATCTTGTCATGGATCCCCGGCATCAAGAGCCGTTCCTGAATGAAGCAGCGGGAGAAAACGAGCGGCTCTTCTATGTCGCTCTGACCAGGGCGCGCGACCGGTTGTACCTTCCGTTCTTTGAGCCGCGGCCCCGCGCGCTCGCCTCAAGCGGAATACTCGGGACCAGGATCCCGGAGACGCTGAAGGTTCTGAACAATTCGCATGGCGTCGTCCGTACCGACTGTGAATCGACCGCCCACCGTTTTTCCCATGAGCCGGTACAGGATACCGTGGCCGCACCAATCGTCCTGCCAGATCACCGGCTGCCCGATGCGTCGCTACAATTCCTCAACCGAACCCTTCACATCGATTCATTTTCAGGCCTTAAGGAAAAGTTGCATCACCGGAACGCTCCGGTAAAGCCGTACGCCCAATTCGGGGAACCGGTATTTCATTCCGGGCTGGATGACGCCGCGAGCGCAGCGCTCGTGGCGCCCGGGATACGGCAGGAACCCACCGGGGAGCTGCCCAGAAGCAGGGAGACCGGCCTGCTGCTCCACCAGGTGCTGGAGCGGGTTGACTTCCGGCAGGTCGGCGCCGCAGCTGCACCGGACCAGTTGCTTCACGCGTATCCCGCAATCTCTTCACTCATCGACAGGGCGGCGCTGGATCATCTGAAACTTTCCGGTGGTGAAGAGCTCGCATCAGTTCGGGAGGCATCGGCCCGCATAGTGTGGCATACGCTTCATGCTCCGTTAAACGGCACCGGTCTGGCGCTCGGGCAGCTGGAACAAAGGCTTCATGAAGTTGAATTTCATTATCCTCTATTGCTGCCCACGGCACCCGCGGTACCGGAGACCTCATTCTCGAACAGCTTTATCCACGGATTTATCGATATGATCTTTATGTTCCAGGAAAAAATATATATCGTAGATTGGAAATCCAATTACATCGAACGGGGATATTCACGTGACCTGCTCGAGCAAAACATCCTGGAAATGCGTTATGATCTCCAGATATCAATATACACGGCAGCAGTGATTCTCTGGCTGAAGCGCGCCCTTCCCGATTATTCTTATGAACGCAACTTCGGCGGCGTATTCTACCTGTACCTCAGAGGAATGAATGCCGGGACCCCGGGAAGCGGCATATACTTCACCCGTCCCGCAGACGAAGATGAGGCGATGAGCGCCCCCGTCCTGCATGGCCTCAGATAATCCCGCCTCAATCCTTTTGGCTTGACTTTTCAGCGCCGGATGCAAGTATACACAAAAAATATTCGGGGAGTAGCCCATGAAAAAGGTAATCATCATCGCCCTGCTTATTGTCATTCCGCTGGCACTCTGCATCTCCTTTTTATTGTTTACAGAGAGGATGATGGTGCAGCTTCCGGTACTGGTGCAGCAAAATCCCAAGGCGACCTTTGTCATGGGCAATGTTTCATTCAAAGCGGCCCCTTCCGATAAATGGGAGATACTGATCGTCGGAACGGATCTTAACAATGGGGTTGAAATAAAAACTGAAAAAAATTCACAGGTCGATATCCGCTTTCACGGCTCAATGGCCATCCGCATTACGGAGAACACCCGGGTCCGGCTTGATGACATGACCGTAAAAAAAATGCTCCTCGCGATCGACCGCGGCGCCGTATATGGAAAATTTGAAAAGCTCTTCAAGGACTATATGATAACGATAAAAACACCGACAGCCATTGCCGCCGTCCGCGGTACTGAGCTCGGATTTGAAATAGACGAAGAGAAAGAGGAAGATGAACCGGACGCGAAGGAAAAAATAAATTCGGGGAAAGATGAGGACAAGGAGAAAATCACCGCCGAACAAGAGCCGGCCTACGCCACAACCGTGTATTCCCTGTCAGGCATAACCGAACTGTACAATGCGAAATTTGAAGATCAGAAGATCCTCCTTTCGAACCAGAATAAAACCGTCATCAGGGAAAACGACCCCCCGTCAGATCCGGAAAAGATGACTGACGATGAGATCATGAAAATACGCTCTAAGCTGAATTCTATCCATACAGAAGAAGTTCTGCTCATCTCGGATAAGATCAACTTTGAGGTGGGAAGCGCGACCATACTCCCCGATTCCTACGCCGAGCTTGACAAGATCGTCAAGACCCTCGAAAAGAAAAAGGTGCGCATCAGGATCGAGGGGCATACCGACATCCAGGGAACCGCCGCGTTCAACCAGACCCTCTCGCGGCAGAGGGCAAATTCCATTCGTGAGTACCTGATCAAGAAGGGGATCGAGCCCGAACAGATGGGAACTGCCGGGTACGGGTCCAGCAAACCGGTGGCAGACAACAGCACACCTGAAGGACGCGCGCTCAACCGGAGGGTGGAATTTATAGTGATGGAGCAGTAAGGGGATAACCGCCGCGCCGCAAGGCCGCGATCAATGCAATGTGTCATCCCGGTCAGGATAATAATGCCGTCTGGCCCATTCCAGCCTGTTCTTCTCCTGCGGGGTCAGGGAACTCATTCCCTGCCGCGCAATCTTATCAAGCAGCTCATCGATAATTTTTTTTGCCTCGATGCGCGTTTCTATCTCTTTTTTCTTTTTTTTCAGCCGGGCCTTTTTCAGGGCACGGGAAATGAAATTGTCTTTTTTCTCCGCACCTTCCCGCTCAACACCCTGCGGCCGCTTTTCGCGGGCCAGCAGATAAACAAGCCCGGTAATAAGACCGCCCAGGTGCCCGATATGGCTGATATTTCCCCCCGCTCCCGCTGCCGAAGAGATTGTGCCGAAAAATTCAATGCAGCCGAACGCCAGGACGAGATACTTGATCTTCACCGGGACGATGAAGTAAAGCAGCACTTTTCTGTCAGGCCAGGTCATCCCGTAGGCAAGGAGTATCCCGTAGATCGCGCCTGACGCGCCGATGGTGACCGGGTCGGCGTTGTAACGTTGATAGATAAAAAAATTCATCACCGCGATAAAAATACCTGCGCCGATCCCGGTCAGCAGGTAGTACCTGAGAAACATCCTGCTGCCCCATAACTGCTCAAGCTCCCCGGCAAACATCCAGAGTGAGAGCAGGTTGAACAGCACGTGGAACCACCCGCCATGCAGGAACATGTAGGTGACCACCTGCCATAGTTTAAGCTCCTGGAAAAAGCCGGCATGATGGAGGCCGAAAAGGCCTTCCATAAGGCTGGGGTAAAAATGGCCGACAATCAGCTGGACAATAAAGATGGCGCTGTTTATGATCAATAAATTCCTGACCACCGGGGTCATGGGGCCGCCTATCCTGATGTTCATATTCTGTCCGTACATATTGTTACTCGCGGTACTGTCATTGAGGTTTAAATCTCATCCGAATCTCGTTGAACTCATCGGCATTATCAATGAATATTTTAAACAGGCGGGGATCATACTTGATTGCTTCCTTTTTCAATATATCAACCGATTCGCCGTGGGAAAACGCGCGCTTATACGGCCGGGTCGTCGTCAGCGCGTCATAGACATCGGCAATCGCCACAATGCGCGCCGACAGCGGGATCTCCTCTCCTTTAAGGCCGAACGGGTAACCGCTGCCGTCCCATCGCTCGTGGTGATACAGCGTTATATCGAGCGCCATCTTCAGAAAGGAATCCTCCCCCAGGTCCCGCGATGCCGACTTCAGGGAATCATAGCCGATCGTTGTATGCTGCAGCATTGTTTTGAGTTCATCCGGAGTCAAAGAGCCGGTCTTTAAAAGAATGGTGTCCGGGATCCCGACCTTCCCGATATCATGAAGGATTGACGAATCAAACAGGTCCCGGATAAACTGGTTGGTGATTTCCTCCGAACCCGTGTATTTTAAAATCTGCGCCAGCAGGACACAGTAGTTCCTGATCCGGTCAAGATGGTCCCCTGTCGTCCGGTCCCTTGTCTCGGCTATCTTGCTCAGAGCAAAAATCGTCGTCTTCTGCGTCTTCAATATCTCCTTGGTCCTGACCTCGACCGTCCGCTCGAGGTTCTTCGTGTGCTGCTCAATCTCGTCGATCAGCTCACCGCGCTCTATGCTGAAGGATATCTGGCCGCCGATCGTTTCAAGAAATGAAATGTGGCTCTTGAAAAAAGCGCCCACCAGGCTCGACGCGAAGAGCAGGTACCCGCGCGTGGCGTCCTTCATAATAAGCGGCAAAATGAGGAGGGACTTGAACCCGTCGTCGGTGATGAATTTCAGAAATTCAGATTCCGGATATGCCCCCGGGAAATCATGGACATCATCGATTGACAACAGCGCCTTCGTCATGGAAACATCTTTCAACAGAGGATCGGTCATCGGGAATACGGTATCAGTGGTTAAGCTCGTCGGCCCTTCAGAAACCACGAGTTTTGTCGATACCGAATCGGTGTGCCTGCTGATCATCAGGAGCGCCAGGGTATTGAAGGGGATGATCTTTTTCAGGGTGGCATTCAGGGAATGGAAAATGTCCTCCGTGCTCTTGCCGCGGTTCAGCATCGAGATGATCTCGTTGATCTGGTTCACCTGCTCAAGGTACCGCGCCCGTTCATCCTGGAGCCTCTTGCGCTCGATGGCCCTGTTTATCGAATGGTCGAGTATCTCGAAATCAGTGATCGGTTTCGTGAGAAAATCATACGCACCGGTCTGAAGCGCCAGGATGATGTCCTCGCTCGTACCGTACCCGGTAAGCACAATCTTGGGTATCTCGGGAAAATTTTCAGACATTATCTGGAGCAATTCGCGGCCGCCCATCTTGGGCATGCGCAGATCGGTCAGGACAAGATCGAAGGCCGCCGAATACAATTTTTCAATGGCTATCTCGCCGTTGTCGGCAGTTTCAATCCTGTAGTTCTTGCCGCTGAGGTATTTTGACAGCACCTTGCGGATGTACGGCTCGTCATCCACGATCAGAATTTTATCATAATCTTCTTTTGTAAAGGAGGTGTCTTTCATGTATACCAGGTACTACGTGCATGATTGGCGGAACGCGCCGCAACGTGAAACTCTTCACTAAATAGAGGCGGGAGTACAGGGTGTAAGTCAAGAATTTTATATGAGACAGAGCAATTAATCAGGCGGTTTTGATCGATCCCCTGAAGATAAGGACCGAATTTCCCACCATTATTTCATCCCAATCATACAGGGCCTTTGGCCGGAGAAGTTTTTTTCCGTTTAGAACCGTGCCCCGCTCGGAGATAAGGTCAAACAGGTAATAGCTCCCGTTTATGAATGCTATCTTTGCATGCCGGGGAGAAACGGCATAATCGTCAATCACGATGTCACTTTCCCGGTCGCTGCCGATGACCGTTACGGGGACCTTCAATTCCTGCTTATGTTCGGTCCCCGCCGAGCCTTTCCGGTAGACCCATGCACGCGCATAGCGTGATACATCCTCAAGCGGCAAATGTCCGCCCTGTGGCCCGTCTTCCTGCCGAGCCGGCGGCTCCCCCGCGCGGAGCATGTTCTCGACAAGGAGCTTCTTTTCAGCTTCACAATTCTTTATGACAATATTTTTTTCCCTGTTTATAAAATAGATAATTATGGCAGCAATCAGCACCAGAAGCAGCAGGCATATCCAGAAGAGGACTGAGCTGTCCAGCTTGAGACGGCTCCATAAATCGGGCAGTGCCGCCGTGACAACGACCGAGTCCCGGTCTATGATGTCGCCGTGCCGCAGCTGAACCTCGACCGCGTGCTCCTTCCCGTCCTGTTTGAGCGATGATGGATAATGAACGACAAACCTGCTCTTTATGATTGAAAGCAGGGTCCGGTACATACCGGCAATGTCGCTGTGGCGTTCGCTGTAGATGACCTTGCCGCCCGTCATCTTCGCTATTCGCGCCATGGTCTTCAACCTGCTTGAATCCCTGCAGCAGATGAAATAGACCGGGATGCCGCCTGCGCGCGCCAGGTGTATGATATCATCATCGCGCACGCTGCTCCCCTCGTCCTTGCCATCGGTGAAGACGATGATCTTTTTGTTGTCCTGCGCCACCCTGTTCAGCAGTTCAATGGAGTCATATATCGAATTATAAAGGAGGGTCTTTGAGCCATGCCGCTGCACGCTGTCGATATTTTTGATGATACGGTCAGTGTTTCTCGTGAAGTCATTCAGCCTGGTGACGCGGTCGTCGAAACGGTACACGGCGATCTCATCATTGGGACCGGTGCTTGATACTATCTCCCGCGCTGCCGATTTGATGCTGCTCAGGAATTTCTTGCTGATGCTCTTGCTCGTATCTATTGAAAAAACCATGTAGAGATAATTGCGTGCGTCACTCTGTTTTCTCACCGTAATGCCGCGGGTGATTTTCACACCATCCTCGGCAACAGAGAGTGCTTCCTCAGCCGGATCGGTCACAAGGGACGCCGGGAGTCCCTTTATGGCAAGAACGATGCGGCCCTCCGGGTATGATGAAGAGAGATCCGCACCCTCGATCCTGACATACTGTCCCGCATAGAGTGCCGGCGGGGACAGGAGCAGGCACGCAACGAGACATATTATTATTTGTCGCACTATCATACGGCTATCATCGCTTTACATGGACATGAAAGGTTCTATAGTAACATTATCGGGCTGTGGAAAAATATTAATTACATTTTGAGGAAAAAAATCTGCTGGCACCTCATTCCTGCCGGCCGTTCTGCATGCGTTGCGTGTACATCCGTCGGGCCTGATCCCTCTGTTCCCTGGGGCCGGCACCGGCAACCGGGCCGATAGTTCCCAGCCGCTCCACGGTTATGGCCGTGTCAATGCAGGTATTGAAAAAAAACTTCCCGGGAACAAAGAGGCGGTCGGTATTATTGATATACAGGACCTCCACAGGGGCGTTGCAGGTCGCGGCTATTGAAAACGCACCTTTCTGAAAAGCGCCCAACTCGCCGGTGCGGCTCCTCCTTCCCTCGGGGAATACAAAGAGCACCCCGCCCTTCCGTAAAAAATCAGGCATGCCATGGATGCCCTCGGCCATCAGGTCGCTCCCCGTCCCCTGCCGCACAAAGGGGATGTAACCGCCGAATTTCATGACCCACCGCATGACGGGGACCTTAAAGAAGATCCCTTTCACTATCGTCTTCTGCTTCGGGAACAGGGAGATGAGGAGGATCGGATCCAGATAGGAACGGTGATTTGCCACCACGACCGCCGATCTGATACGGCGGACCTCCTCGCTGATCCTGATCGTCAGGCCGGGGGTAATGCCGGCAAGGAGACTGAAAAAGCCCCTGAAGCATATATACTGCACCTTCTGGAACAGGGATTCCCTGTCCCTTGCAAAGGGCATCAGGACCAGCAGCGCGGGGATATAGCATAGGATATAGCCGAATATAAAATAGAGCCAGCAGACCAGGGTCACGACAACATTGACGGGGACCTGGATGATTCTCGGGTATGCGCGCGGCATGTGCTATTCATTCCACTTCTTTATAAAGAGGCTGGTATTGACCCCGCCGAAAGCAAAATTCTGTATCGACGCGATCCTGAGACCGGGATCTTCCCGCAGGGCGGTGACATGCCGAATCATGCCGCACCGCTGGTCGATCTCATCAAGATTCAGCGTGGGAAAAATAATGCCTTTCTGGAGCATATATACGGTAAAGATCGTTTCTATGACCCCGCAGGAACTCATGGTGTGCCCCATGTAGCTTTTCAACCCTGTTACATACGGCAGATCGCCGTATTCCGCATGTATTGCCTGGGCCTCAATGATATCGCCCATCTTGGTCGAGGTTGCATGGGCGCTGATGAAGCCGACGTCCCCGGGATTGAGCCCTGCATTCTCAAGCCCCATGCGGATGGTCCGCTTCACGCCGTCCGCGTTCGGCAGGATCAGGTCGCCGCCGTTGTTGCTGCAGGAAAACCCGATGACCTCGGCGAGGATCTCGGCCCCGCGCTTCCTGGCATGTTCGTATTCCTCGAGCATGACCGCGCCCGCACCCTCGCCGACGACCAGGCCGTCCCGCTTGACGTCGAACGGGCGCGGCGTACAGTGCGGCGTGTCGTTGTACGCGGTGGAACAGGCAAGGAGATTGTCAAAGACCGCGATGGTGGTAGTATCATACTCATCGGCCGCACCGCAGAGCATGGCGTCCTGAAGGCCGTACTTGATCGCTTCATATCCGTAGCCGATCGACTGGCTGCCGGTGGTGCACGCGGTGCAGGAGGCTATAACCCTGCCGGTAATGCCGAACATCCTGGTGATGTTGACCGCTGTGGTATGCGCCATGGACTTGAGGTAGTCCGTCGCATTGATTTTCGCATAGCCCTTTCTCTCTGGGTCAAAAAACGCCTCATAGATATGGCGCTGGACAGAGGGGCTCCCGTGCGTTGAGCCGAATGCCACGCCGACCCTGCCGGAAGCAAGAATCCCCTGGTCAAGCCCCGACTGGTCTATAACCTCTTTCGCGACCTGGCAGGCATAGTAAGAGACCGGCCCGAGGGTCTTTGTGTATTTCCGTGAAAAGTCATAGGAGATATCATAATCGATGAGGCCGAACACCTTCGAGTGGAGATATTTTGCGAGGAGGTCATCTTCCTTTTTAATCTTCTTTACGCCCGATACTCCCTTGACCAGGTTCGCGACGATATCCTTTTTTCCGTGTCCTATCGGGGTGAGTGCTGATTCTGCGGTGATGACGACTCTTCTTTCCATTATTTTGTTAAGGCCGCTGCAGCCCGGGACGCTACGGCCGTGTCCCCTTTTTCACGACGTCCATGATGAAATCACAGATCTGGTTGATGGTACGGATATCCATCGCCTTCTTCTTCTCTTCCTGTGTCAGCGGTGATCCGATCATATCCTCAACATGCTCCAGCAACGCTATCGCGTCAATGCTGTCAAATTCGTATTTTTCAGTCAGATTATCATCCAGGCCGGGATTGTCGATTTCAAATTCATCATTCAGTATCTTGACTATTTTCCCGACTAACTCTTCTCTCTTCATTAAAAACTCCTTATCAATGTCCCCCGTAACTTCACCCTTCGGCTGATGTCGCCCCGCCGCACCAGATACACTGGTTCGCGAAATGAACCAGACCCACCAGAATTAACATCAAAAAAAAAGTCAACAAAAATAAGACGGCCCCTCGCCAGGCCCTCCGGCCGATAACAACTTGACTGGCAAGGGGGCGTTTATCAGACTGATCACATGGAACAGAGCAGGATCCTGATCCCGGAACGCGGATCACCGGTTGCCATCATAATCAGGCACGCAGAGCGGCACCCGATCGAAAAAATGGCAGACGCGCTGGTGCCGACGCTGACGTCAAAGGGCAGGTCAGATTCGGTTACCCTGGGGCGGTCGCTCGCGCCCCATGGGCCCTATGCCATCTTCCACAGCCCGGTGCCTCGCTGCAGGGAAACTGCTGAATGCATTTCCGAAGGGATGGCAGGCGGCGGCACAGCAGCGACGCTTGCCGGACCGTTGCTCGACCTGGGCGGTCCGTATATCACCGGGAACTGGGACGGGATTGTTGCGGCCATAGAGCAGCTCGGGCACTCGCTCTTCATCCGGAGATGGTTCGACAACGAACTGCCCACCGGCCTGATCATGCCGCTTCCTCAAGCGGCCCGCGTTCAAGCAGGCATACTGGCGGGACAACTGCGCGACGCGGTCACCTCCTCCATCAACATCACCCATGACTGGAATATCATGATCCTGCGTGAATACTACTTTCATCTTCGCCATGAAGAGATCGGCGATCCGGGTTTCCTTGACGGTCTGCTTGCCTTCATTGAAAAGGGACGGCTGCATCTCCGTTATCACGATCGTGAAACGACCATTGCGATGCCGGATGCAAGAGGATAAGGAAGATCAGGAGATGCTGCCGCAATCGGTCACCCGGGACTGCAGCAGCTCCACGGCATGGGGGATGGCCGCCTCGATAAACCCCAGGTTTTCCCGCACCGCCTTGGGACTTCCCGGCAGGTTGATGATCAGGCTCTTTTTCCTGATCCCCGCTGCCGCACGCGAGAGCATCGCGTGAGGCGTTATCTGGAACGACCTCATGCGCATGACTTCAGCAAATCCCGGGGCCTGTTTCTCCACGACCGAAAGCGTGGCCTCGGGCGTGACGTCCCGCGGGGCAAAACCGGTCCCCCCGGTCGTGAGGATCAGGTCCAGCCCGTCATCTGACAGTTTCACGAGGGCCCGCGTGATATCGCCGGTCTCATCCGGCACGATGACCTCGCTCCGCACCTCATAGCCTTTCCCTTCCGCCCACTGCCTGATGGCCGGCCCGGACAGGTCATCGCGCTGGCCCCTTGACGACCTGTCGCTCACAGTTATGATGCCTACCGTAACCATATAAACACTCCGTAAAACATAAAATCATAGCACCGGTTGCCAACCGCCCGCCGTCACCCTGTACCCGTTTCTGCAGGAAATCAATACAAATTCCACCCCCGGGGCGCGTACAGCACCCGGTTCCGCCGCCGACGCCCGCCATAGCGGCTTACCGCAGTGCCGGGTTCCGGGAGCGCGGGCGGCACCATAAATAGCATAACAGGTGTTATTTTATATTGGGTCCCCTCACCACCCCCGGCTGCGGAGTAGTGGCATTGCGGCTGTCCGGCGCGCCTCCCGAGGGGGTGAAGACAAGATAAAGATCGATCGTATCGTCGGTGTCGTCATCGACAACAGCGATCCCGTTCTGCTGATACAGGTATACCGTACTGTTTCCGCTGGTCAGGACCCTGAGGCCCCGGTTCCCGTAATTGAATATGAAATTTTCCGCGCCGCTCTGCAAGCTGACGTCATCCGTTGTCGTCCTGCCGCTGTCAAGGCCGATGACTGCTACAACGGATCCCTTCGATACGCATACCGCGCATTTCCGCCCGTCATTGTGATAGATGACATCAAAAAATATCTTCGCCGGTCCCGCCACCTTGAAGACATGGGTGAATAATTCAGCGGGCCGGGCCGGCCGTGAAATCCTGAACCTGCTTTTCCCAAAACGCCTGGTCACCTCGCTGATATTCTCGCCGAGCATGATCCCTTCAGCACCTGATCCGGGAGCGATGATCGTGCGGTCGCTTATTATTTTTCCCCCGGCCACAGGCCTGCCCAGAGCCGGAGGAACGGACAACGCAAGCAGCATCACCCCCCCAAAAAGGATGAGAGCAGCGACCGCGCTGAATATCGTCATGCGGGTTCGTTGTTGCGTGCGCATTGTTTCATCTCCCGCTTCAGTTGTGACATATTCCGGGGATATCTCCGGTCGGTACCGCCGGTCTTCTCGAACGCCACACCGGTTGCCCCGATGCCGAAGTCCCCGAACCTCTCCCGGTCAACCAGGGAGAGCCCCACATCGCCGGCATGCCGCACGACCGGCGCCGGCACCTCACCGGGGGCTACATTGGAGTACACATAGAGAAGGCCCCCCTTTTTCAGGAGCGGTGCGGCAAGCTCCACCGCGTAGTACATCTCCCCCAGGGCGCGCGAAAAGACAAAATCGCAGGCGGCGCGCATCGAGCCGCGGGCAAGCTCCTCAATACGACCAGACACGGCCTCACAATTAGCAAGACCGCATTCCTCAATGACAGAACGCACGAATGATATCTTCTTGTTACTGGAATCAATCAAGATCCCCTTCCAGGCGCCCGAGTACACGGCGAGGGGGATGCCCGGGACGCCCGCACCGGTCCCGATATCGGCAAAGATTGTTCCACGTGGAACCTTAAACGAGATAAACGGCTCGAGGCTCCCGATGATCAGCGTGGTAATGATGTCCGCTACTGTTTTCAGGCCGGTCAGGTTGTACTGCTGGTTTGTATCGAATATCATGCGTGCGAATTCGTTAAGGGTGCGCACCGATCCAGTATCCATCTGCGCGTTCCTGCTCTCCAGCCATGTCGCGAGAAGATCATGTTCCACGTGGAACCTCACTGCGGCGCCGCTCCATGGATTCCAGGTACACCATCAATATCGATATGTCGGTCGGGTCAACCCCCGAGATCCGTTTTGCCTGTCCCACGGTAGCAGGCCGCACCTTCTTCAGTTTTTCCCGCGCCTCTGTCTTGATCCCCGCGATGTTCCCGTAATCCAGGTCGGCGGGTATTGTTCTCATCTCCATCTTCTGTATCTTGCTAATACGCTCACGGTCCCGCGCGATATACCCTTCATATTTGATCTCCATCTCGACGATCGCGGCCAGGGCCGGATCAATATGCTCGCCAAGGAGTTCCAGCAGGCCGCCTATTCTGCACTCGGGACGCTTCAGGAGCTTGTCTATCTTGACCTTCCCCCTCGCTGTTATCGGCACCGGTGTCCCGAGCCTCCCCGCCACGGCATCATCGATCTCTATGCTCCGATTCCTGAAATCCAGGATGAAGGCATCGATTGAATGATATTTCTTCCTCATCGCCTCATGCACCTGCCCGCTGACAAGTCCGGCATCATGTCCGTAGTGCATCAACCGGCGGTCGGCATTGTCCTGCCGAAGGATGAGCCGGTGCTCCGCGCGCGAAGTAAACATCCGGTACGGCTCGTTCGTCCCCTTGGTGACGAGGTCATCGATCAATACGCCTATATACGCCTCGTAGCGCTTGATTATGATCTGCTCCTTTCCGAGGACCCTGTTTCCCGCGTTCATTCCCGCTATCATCCCCTGCGCTGCCGCCTCCTCGTAGCCGGACGTCCCGTTGATCTGCCCCGCATGATAGAGCCCCGCCACCCTCTTGGTCTCCAGCGTCGGATACAGCTCCGTGGGCGGAACAAAATCGTACTCCACCGCGTACGCCGGCCGCATCACCCGCACCTCCTCGAGGCCGGGGATCGTTGTGATCATCGCGAGCTGCACGTCTTCCGGGAGTGAGCTTGAGAAGCCGTTGATATACACTTCCTTTGTATTATACCCTTCCGGCTCGAGGAAGAGCTGGTGCCGTAGTTTGTCCGCAAACCTCACGACTTTATCTTCGATAGAGGGACAGTACCTGGCCCCCACCCCTTTAATGACGCCGCGGTACAGGGGCGAGCGGTGGAGGTTTTCGCGGATGATGGCGTGCGTCTCCGGCGTGGTATAGGTGATCCAGCAGGGGACCTGCTCCTGGTCGATCTTCTCTGTCGAAAACGAAAAGGGCTCCGGCGTTTCATCCGGGTGCTGTATCTCGCAGCGCGAGAAATCGATCGATTCCGCATTGACGCGCGGCGGTGTGCCGGTTTTCAACCTGAAGACCGGGAAGCCGATAGCGCGCAGCGATTCTGACAGGCCTTCGGAGGAAAAATCGCCGAGCCGTCCGCAGTGCTCCTGGTACTCGCCGATATGTATGAGTCCCTTGAGGAAGGTCCCGGTGCAGAGGACAACAGCGGTCGCACAATGCTCCTGTCCCCGCTTAGTCCTGACCCCTTTCACTATGCCATTCTCTACGATGATCTCTTCCACGATATCCTGGATGATGGTAAGGTGCGTTTCCGATTCCAGCACGCTCTTCATCTTCATCTGGTAGAGCTTTTTATCCGCCTGGGCGCGAAGCGCCCATACCGCGGGCCCTTTGCTCTTGTTCAGCATCTTGAAATGGATCCCGGTCGCGTCGATGGCGCGGGCCATCTCTCCGCCGAGCGCGTCCACTTCCTTGACCAGGTGGCTCTTCGCAAGCCCGCCTATGGCGGGATTGCAGCTCATCTGCGCGATCGTGTCAAGGTTCCCGGTCAGCATCAGGGTGGCAAGTCCCCGCCGGGCTGACGCGAGCGCTGCCTCAATTCCGGCATGTCCCGCGCCCACTACGATAATGTCATGGTTTCGTATCATAGTCCATTATTCAAATTTGCATATATAGGTGTATAGGTATTAATTGTAGCGGTACCGCTACTGAGTCAATATATTAATTTACTGACACGTCGCTAAATCGAACCGTCATTATTTAATAATTGACATTTTTATTTTCGATTCCGCATATCACAGTCAGAATATATTATCCGCTATTACCGCCTGAAGCGAGCACGGATACATGACCTCAATGAGATCAATACTCGACCATATCCACGTCAAGCAGGGAGACATAACGAAAGAGTCAACCGACGCTATCGTCAATGCCGCAAACCCGAGCCTGCTTGGCGGCGGCGGCGTGGACGGCGCGATCCACCGCGCAGCCGGTCCCGGCCTCCTTGAAGAGTGCAGGAAACTCGGGGGATGCGGCCATGGTGAGGCAAGGATTACCGGGGGACATAACCTGAAGGCCCGCCATGTCATCCACACTCCCGGCCCGGTCTACAGGGATGGGAAGAGCGGCGAACCTGTAACGCTTAAAAATTCTTACATGAATTCCTTCAAGCTGGCGAAGGAGCACCGGCTTACCTCCATCTCCTTCCCGGCCATATCTACCGGCGTATACGGCTACCCGAAAGACCGGGCCTGTAGAATCGCGATCGATTCGGCAATCGAATTCATGCAAAATAATGATTATCGTATCGACACCTACTTCGTCCTTTTTGACAGGGAGAATGTCACGCTCTATGCTGATTACCTCAAAAGTTTGGAGACCTAGCCTGTGGACTATCTCGATTTATTAAAACTATCCAGCGACAAATTCAAATCCATCGTCTGCCTCGGCATGGACCCCGTTGTTGAGGATATCCCCCTTACCGGCGATCCGAAAACGATCATTATCGCCTTCTACGAGGAGATCCTGAATAAGATCGTTCAGAAAAAAATATATCCGGCAGCGGTGAAGCCGAACTATGCGTTTTATGCCCAGTACGGCATACCCGGTATCGAGGCGCTAATACGGATTATCTCCCTGTGCAAAAAGGAAGGGTTCCCCGTCATCCTTGACGTCAAACGGGGGGACATAGATAAAACAGCGGCCGCGTACGCGCGCGAAGCGTTCGATTTTTTCCAGGCTGACGCGGTCACGCTTGCGCCCTACATGGGGCTGGACTCCATCAGGCCGTTTACTGAATTGTATCCGGAAAAGGGGTACTATATCCTGACGAAGACCTCCAACAAAAGCTCCAGGGACATCCAGGACCTGCTGGTCGGTACCGAGCCGCTCTATCTGCACGTTGCGAAAAAAATCACCGAGTGGCACCAGCCGGGGGTCGGCTCGGTAGTGGGCGCCACCTACCCTGACCAGCTCTCGCAGATACTGCTCGTATATGCCCGTTCGGGGAAGGAGGTCCCTCTCCTGATCCCCGGGATCGGCGCACAGGGCGGCAGCCTTGAAGAGGTGATGCATATCCTCAGGGAGTACGGGGACATCAGGATCCACCGCATCAACTCTTCCAGCGGGATCAACTACGCGTACAAGAAAAACAAGCAGCTCCATTACGCGGAAGCGGCGGTTGCCGCGCTTAAGGAGCTCAATGATTCTATCGCGATTCTACTCTGAACCGGAAGGGCAGCCGTATATAGTCATAGCCGGTCATGGTATAAAACAGCTCCTGCTCCGATTCGTCCTCGAACGCGACCGTGTGCGCAGAGTCGGCGAATTTTTTAAGCTCCCTCTTTACCGCGTTAAAAGACCCTTTCCCGATCAATACATACTCTTCATAGTCATTGATTAATGACAGGTCTGCGCAATTGCCAGCGCGGACATGGAATATCGGCGTGATGAGGGCGTATGAATCTTTTGCCTTTTCATAGCTCCGGTAGCGGTCAAATACCTGGTAATACCGTACCGGGCACCCATCCTTCCACTCATGAAAGATATGGATCCTCCGGTACAGGGTGTCCCCCTCTCCGTCTGTCATGACGGGAAGGAGCGCCCGCTCATCCTGAAGCTCATTCGTATAGAAAATGATATTGAAGAGCACGGAATCCGGCATGCCATGCAGCAACCGGGGGAGGCCCCTTGCGATTGTACGCGCCCCGGCACCGGTAATATAAAAACTGAACACACTGGTCTCGATATGCCCGAGATATGTGCTGATCTCCCAGTTCGCTTCATCAGCACCGCTAAACCACACCCCCCTGCAGTACAATCCCTCAGCATGGCAATTGAAATCAGGAATTTTCCTGACAACATGCGACATGCCGGTGGCATCCTCCACGTACCCGGTAATGGACCGTATGTCATCGAATGACATCCCCCACCCATCATGGTAATAGTAGGGCGGTTTCCTTGAATAATTTATCTTCTCCCTGTCTGCCCTGTCGCGTATCGCCGTCCCCGGGAGCATCATCAGGGGATACAATTCTATATTCTCCCTCAACCCCCTGCTGATCAGGATATCGACCATGCTGGTGAAGGACGTCCTGTCATCACCCGGAAGTCCGGGAATCAGTCCTATCTTCAGATCTATACCGGCCCCGAGCAGACACTGCATGCCCCGTAACTCCTTTTCAGGATCGCTCAGTCTCCCTGACCCGCGCAATGCGTTCAGGTTCAATGTCTGGAGGCCCACCTCCATGCTCCGGAACCCGGCGTTATAGAGCATGCGCGATATCCTGTCGTCAATGCCGTCGGCCCGCATTTCGGAATGGAGCCGTATCCCGTGTTTCAGGCCTGCCAGGCGCTCGAGTTTTTTTTCAAAATCACCTGTCGTGTTCAGCGTCGGCGACAGGATATACAGCTCCTTCAGGTTGAGCGTGGCAGCGTCGACCGTGAGCGCGCGGACCAGCGCATCAAACGGCAGTTCCCGGACCCTGAAGTAATTTTTGGAATACTGGCAATACGCGCACCGGTAGGGGCATCCCCTGGTGAGCTCAAAAAACATGGACCCGTCGAGCATCGGGGTGAGCCGTCTGCCGGTAAAGGGCTCAAAAATACGATGCGACGGAACCAACTCATCCTCAGGCTGTATGATAACGCGATTGCCGTTGAAGCTCCTCTCGAAGGCGCCGAGATCATCTCCTCGAATAAAGCGATCGAAAAACCATTCTCCCTCCCCGATCACGAAATAATCAATATATTCCCTCTTCTCGAAAAACGCGACCGATCCTCCATTTATTTCAGGCCCCCCAAAGAGCACCTGGATATGATCATCGCCGCTCTTGACCGATTGCGCAATGCGCATATTGCGCTCAATATTCCATAAATAAGAGGTGAAGGCGACGATGTCCGGCTTAATGGCCGTTATATATTTTATTATTACCGAATCCGATCCGAATTGGGCCAGGACCGACGGCAGGACATACATGGCATACTCATGTGATATAGTGGTGTGTATGTACCCCGCCATAGCGGCCGGAGCATATTCAATATTTCCCTGAACATAATCATAAGAATGATTAATTAATGGGAGTTGAATAAAAATTATTGTTTTTTTCATTTGAAATAAAGCCGCGTTAATTTTTTATTGATTCGTACGCTGCGTATCACGACTGGCGCGTCGCTGACCGATAGGATGGTGGTGACGTTGCCGTCAATTTTTCAATCCAATAATTAATGAGTTGAAATATTATCAATCATAAATATAGTTCGTGTTAAACATCATACACGGTACGATAGTTAATGAATCTCGATTACCTAAATAATGAATGGAACATTCTCGTTGTTGATGACAGCAAGCTTAACAGGGCCATCATCAAGAAAACACTTTCTTCGCTGAACATGAAAGTTGATGAAGCCGCGGACGGGATCGAGGGGTTGAACGCCCTGCAGAACAAAAAATATGATCTCGTGCTGGTCGACATCGTCATGCCGCGGCTTGACGGGTTTGGCTTCCTGGCCAAGTTCAAGGATACCGTGGGAGATGACTTCATCCCGGTCATCCTCATCACCGGTTCAGACGATCTCAATTCAAAAATCAAGGGACTCCGCATCGGGGCGGATGATTTTCTCTTAAAGCCATTCAACGAGAAAGAGCTTGTCGCCCGCGTCCTTTCCCTCCTGAGGCTGAAAAGCGTCCATAACGAGCTCTACGAGCGCAACGTGCAGCTCAACAAGGAGCTTGAGATTGCGAAACGAGTACAGCAATTTATCATATGCAAGGACTTTTCCCACATCCCCTACCCCCTGGTCAGCGGGCTGTACCTTCCCATAGAGGACATCGGCGGCGATTTCTTCGATTGTTATCAGCTCCCTGACGAAAAGACGGGGTTCCTGATTGCAGATGTAACCGGCCACGGCATCCCTGCCGCCCTCGTCATGACCATGGCAAAGATGATATTCAGTATCTATTCATCCCGGTATACCAGCACCAGCGAGCTCTTTACAACGGTCAACGAGCAGTTGAACGGACTGCTCCTCGATACGCAGTTTATCACATCGTTCTTTGTCATCTATGACAATAAAACAAGGACCATCAATTACTCAAACGCCGGCCACACCAGGGCCCTGTATTACCGGGCATCCTCGAAGAAGGTCCTGGCCCTTGACACAAACGGCTTCTTTATCGGGCTCGCAAAAGACACCTGCTATGAGGAAAAACAGCTCTCTGTCGAACCGGGCGACAAGCTGCTCCTCTATACCGACGGGATATCTGAAATCAAAAATAATACCGGTGAAGAGTTCGGTGAAAACAGGCTCGCAAAGATAATGGTGGAGAAGAGCGGGATCAGCGGGGATGCGTTCTGCGATGCGCTCCTGCAGGGAGTTCGGTCCTTTACCTCCCTCGATAACAGGGTCGACGATATAGCCTTTCTTAATATTGAATTTTAACGCGCGCCACGCCGTTCCTTCCGCGGTTTCGTACTGCCGCCATGTGAGCGCGGTACCAGGTTACTCGGGAGAATCGTCTTGTGCCGGTTTGGACTCCTTTTTTCCTGCAGAAGGTTTCTCGTCCCCCGGCTGCTCCGGCTTTTTCCCTGCGAGCTGGTCATGAAGAAAATTTCCCAGCTTTTCCACGCCGTCCTTCAATTCTTCAAATTCGGCAACGTTCAGCGTCACTCCTTTCTGTGTCGGCTTGTATATGAGATCGCCGCTGCCGCTGTCTATCGTCTGATACCATATCCTGATATTAATGAGATCCCGGCCCTTGAATTCCGAAACCTCGATCCTGATGATTTCATTGTTATTCTTTTTTATATCCTTGATAATAACGGACATTGCGGACTCCTTTGCGATGGTCATTCATGGTCATATCATGTTCGACAATTTTGAGATGAACGCTTCAGCATACAGCGCATGCCCCTGTTCGACAGGGTACCGGCAGTCCTCCTGCACGAGGTCGTGTAACGCCATGCCCCGTTCTTCGATGGCCCCCGCCCAGAACACGTGCACCGGGACCAGCACGCACGAACAATCGGTCGCCACCTCGCGGATGGTCCGATAGTAGATATAGATCATCTCCATCTCATACTGATTATCAAACGGGTGTGAGGTCAATAATATTATTTCAGGATCAAATCTTTTTCTCGACAGCCGCACTATCTGGACGAGATTTTCCTTGAATTCGGAACGATAAACCGGATTATACGCGTCATCAATGCCGAAATGGAGCGCAAGTATATCAGGCCGGAACGCATCAATATCATCGTAAAACGTCCATATTCCCTGGAACGAAGTGTCCCTGCAGCGCGACCTGTTGATGACCTCGATGCCGGGAAATGATTCCGAAATAATATCAACGTAATTCCTCGCGACGCCATACCCCGCAGCGATGCTCCCGCCACGTACGAGCAATCTCTTCCGGTCAGTCATCGCTCACTGTACCCGCGCGCAAGAAAATAGATTATTTTATCATAAATAAAAATAATCCGGTTATTCAATTCAAGGGTCGTGTATATCTCAAGCGGGGATGCGAGGATCTTCTTTTTTATCACGTGCGTCCAGATCATCTTCCTGCTGAGCGCCATTGCCGTGATCAACTCGGGCAGCGGGAGCTCCGCCCGCTGTAGCTCCGCGCCGATCTCGATGAATTCATTGTAATCGCCTGCGGCGTCATTCCCCTGGAGATGACGCTGCAGAAACCACAAAATTTTGCCGTTCACGGGGAGGAGAACATCAAGATATTCTTTCAGCATCGGGATTTTCACCCCGATCTCGTATGACCATTTCCTCGTTATCTCCTTGTTATCGGAGCTCAGGATCTTTATGAGCACGTTTGATAATAAATGCCTCTGCCCGTCGGTGACCTGCGCGATCGAATCAATGGTAGCCATCTCCGGGTAGAGCTGTTTGAAAGAATCCAGCATCGCCCATGCGTCCCTGTAGAGCTCCAGATAGATTTTCATGGCCTTTGTATTCGAGGACCAGGCCAGCTCGGGAAGCTCTTCGATCGGGAAGAATTGTGCGTCTGAGGCGTCATCGCCCGGCTGCACGGTACCGCCGGTCTGCCGCACCTCATAGGTCACGATCGCGAGGCTGCCGTAAAAATAATTATCAACGGTATCCACATCGATGAGACGGACGATTTCACCCGTGATGCCCGCTTCCTCCTGCAGCTCCCTGAGCGCCGCCCCGGTGATTTCCTCTCCGGATTCCGCGAAGCCGATCGGCAGGCACCACATGTCCTTGTAGGGGTCCTTTTTCCGGCGCACCAGCAAGACCTCGCGGCGGTCATTCACCACCACCGTGCTGGCGACCGGGAGGGGGTTCTCATAGAAAAAGGTATTGCATCCTGTGCAATAGTCCCGGGATTTCCCGTCCTGGTCTTTGCTTGAAATCCCGCTGCCGCAATGGGGACAAAACAATCTTGCTTTTTTCATGCACCCTGCTCTTCCTTAATTCAACGGGCCCCTGCACCTGAAAACGGCATCGTCCTTGGTCAGCAACAATGACCCGTGCCGCCGCGAATACTCGATGATCTTGTCTTCCACGCATCGCTCCATATCGCTCATCTTATCAGGTATCAGGTCCATGACTTCCTTGTATATGAGGACCTTCTTTTTTTTGATATAATAAAGCAGGTCATCGATATGCGCTTCATCAAAGACCATCGAATTGTTGAAATCCAGCCGCTCCACATCTGCAAAATATTTTTCCAGCTGCTCCCTGCCCTCCTCGAGTGAAAAAGCAAGGAACAGCTTGTTGAGAACCGTAACATCATGATTCTGTATTCCCAGGGTATTCATGCATGCGGTGATAAAACCCATCATCTCACGGAGGGTATTCTTGCTGTGTGTTATGGCGACAAACATGCCATCGGGAGAGAGAATTCTGGCTATCTCCGGGATAAGGTAAGGGAAAAAATAGAGGGAATAGCTGGTAATGATCAGGTCGAAAGATGCGCGCGGCATCTGCCTGATGATTTCTGCATCTCCCGTAATAAACTCTCCCTTGTATTTTATTGACGCAACAGAATGAAGATAGGGTTCACGGTTGTTCTCGACCATGTCCATCCCGATGATCACCGCATCATCATGGAGAATGCCCTTCAGTTTCTCGATAAAAAACCCATACCCGCACCCGAGCTCGAGCACCCGTTTTACCCTGTTCAGCTTCAATTTCCTGAGCGCGACATCGCGGATATCTTCTTTATTGGTTGAATAGGTCTTTATGATATACCTGGTCAACAGGAGGTCATGAACCTGTTCATAGGTCCTGGTTATATCTTCAGTGCTGTATAATTTGACGCTTTTCTTTGCCATGTATTGCATCACAGCGAAACAAATTATTATAATTATACTATTTTAATATAATGTCGACCATTTTTGTTGTAAAAAACAAAAATGACACCCGTTGATATAGTTTTCAACGGTAATGTGCGATGAAAACGGTATCCATAACTTATGCACAATTTTCAGGCAGGTTATTAACAAGTTATTCCAGTTATCCACAGGTTATCAAAGCTATATAAAGAATTAATAAAAATTTTATTTTATAAAAAGAATTCATGTATTAATTTCTTGCCAAAAATAATTCACTCCACTATCAACAAGACATAATATTCATGAACACATTTCTTGAATTCATGCACTAAACAATGTTTTTCGTGCTATATTCATGAAAAATTTTATCTTATGCAGGCTTCAGGGTCACAATGGCTCATGGGTTCTGGTGCATTCCCTGTGAATCTGTATTCCTGATGATCGGAGATTTTTTCAAGTATGCCCATTTATAATTATTCTTAAAAAACTATATGAATCAGATAAATGTTTAATAAAATTTATCATACTGAACATTAATATACTTATACACAACGTTATTAACATTTGTGGATAATTTCAGGGGGATATTTTGCCCAGAGAAATTTGGAATACCGTGCTGGAATCACTTGAATCCAGCGTTAATAAGCAATCTTTTAATATGTGGTTGAAAGATACGCAGCCATTATCAATTACTGAAAATATCTTTAAGATAAAAGTAATGGATGAAGTGACGCGGCGGCATATCACGGAGCAATATATAACGCAGATTTCGTCCAAGCTCAAAGAGATCACAGGACAGAATTACATCTGTGAGATCGTTACGTCAAATGGCTTTGTCCCGGATCAGGCCGATCCCCGGTCCGGGGCCGCAACGGCACAGAACACCCAGGTGTTTAAGAGAGACCAGATGATAACCGAATCAACGCTTAATCCTCAATATACCTTTGAAAATTTCGTCATCGGTCCCAACAATCAGTACGCCCATGCCGCGGCCTATTCCGTGTCGCAGGCCCCGGGTACCCAGGTCAATCCTCTCTTTATCTACGGTTCAACGGGTCTCGGCAAAACGCACCTGCTCCAGGCGATCGGCCATTATATCAACAAGGAAAAACCGTACCTCAAGGTACTCTTCGTTTCAACGCAGAATTTTATATCTGAATTCATCAACGCCATCCGCAACAGGACCCAGGAGAGCTTCCAGATCAAATACCGCCACGTGGACCTGCTGCTGATTGACGACATTCAGTTCATCGAAAACAAGGAAGAGACGCAGAATGAATTCTTCAATGTCTTCAATTCGCTTCATGAGAATAAAAAGCAGATCGTCATCTCAAGCGATCGTCCACCCAAGCAGATAGCCACCCTTGCCGACCGGCTCAGGACGCGCTTTGAATGGGGGATGATCATCGACATCCAGGCGCCGAACCTTGAAACACGCGAGGCAATACTGAGGAACAAGGCTGAAAAGGAACAATTAATCATATCCGACGAGGCATTCAGCTATATCGCGCGCCGGATAAAATCGAATATACGCGCCCTTGAATCTGCGGTCAGCAAGTTGAAAATGATTTCCATGTTTTCCGGAAGCGAGATCACCATAGAAAATGTCAAGATCAACCTGAAAGAGCTCTTCGATGTCGATTCGAACAAGATGGTATCGGTTACCGATATTATAAACAAGGTATCCGCAAAATTCGACGTTTCCGTTGAAGACCTTAAATCAAAAAGCAGACATGGCAGGTTGATCCAGCCGCGCTTCATTGGCATGTACCTGGCGCGCGAACTCGCCGGTATGACCACGACTGATATAGGAAAAGAGTTCGGCGACCGCGATCATTCGACCGTCATTAACGCGTGCAACAAGATCATCGAAGACATGAACAGCAACAACGAATTCAAGGAGATCATCGACGATCTTATCGTTGAATTAAAAAGTTAATAACGTGTGGACATTCGCCAGGCACCCTGTTGACAACATCGTCCGCCGGTGCGCCTCCGTTCATCATTTGTTGTTTTTTAAATAATTCTTGTAATTTTCTTTTATGGTTTCATTATTTATCAACAGGGGGGAAATTCGCTACTTACTGGATTTATCAGTAGTTCTGAGCTTATTAACAAATTTTTTTCACTACTACTGCAGCTAATTATTAATAAATTATTATATAGTGTATTAGAAGGAGCTCGTAATGTTAATTACCATAGACAAGGAATCGTTGCTGAAATCTATAAATATAGCCGACTCTATCATTTCATCAAAAAATATTAATACCATCCTGGCGAACTGCCTTTTCAACGTGTCGAAGAACACGATTGAGATCGTCTCAACGGACAACGAGATAGCCATACGCACCAGCGTTGCGGCCCGGTCTGATAAAGCAGTATCGTTTGCGGCAAACGGGAAAAAATTTTCCAGTATATTAAAAGAACTCCCCAATGACGAACTTGATGTCAATGTCAGCGATTCCTTCTCAATCAATATTCACTCAAAATCAAAAGACGTGAAGGGTAATTACACCCTCATAGGATTGTCGGCTGATGAATTTCCTGAAATACCTCATTTCATGGAGGAGAATTCCATTGAAATCGAGCAGAGCGTGCTCAAGGAGATGATCAGGAAGGTCATCTACGCGGCATCGAGCGACACAATCAAACCGGTATTCAACGGCATCTTTTTTATTTCGAATGCGAAGGGTTCGGTATCAGCCGTGTCCACCGACTCCAGGAGGCTTTCGTTTATAACGAGGAATATCAAGCAGGATATAAGCTTCGGCGAGGGGATCATCATCCCACTCAAAACTGTGCACGAGGTGTACCGGCTGCTCGAGTCATCGGGAACATGCAGGTTTTCATACAATAATAACCAGTGCTTCTTCAAAATAGCGAATACCGAAATCATTTCGAGAATCGTCGACGGGCAATTTCCGAATTACCGCCAGGTCCTTCCAAAAGAGTACATGTTTGATATTGAAATTGAGACCAAGAAGCTGTTTGATTCCGTCAAGAGGGCGATGATATTTACCAGGGAGCCGGCCAACAAGATCATAATGAATATCCAGAAGAACAAGATAATCATGCAGGCAAGCGCCGCCGAGCTGGGTGAGGCAGAGGAGGAGATAGCGGTCACTTCCAGCAAGGATGAAAAAATCTCGATCGGTATTAACGCCCAGTTTCTCATTGAAGCGCTGAAAGAGGTTGACTCGAATACCATCAGGTGCGGCATAACCGGACAGATGAGCCCGGTCACCATTGTGCCAGCGAATGATGACGCCTATATTTCAATCATCATGCCGATTCAGATTAAGTCGTCACAGAATGAGTGATAGTTCCACCCCTGTTGTGCTCATGCGATTGTGATAACGTATCATATCAGAAACACCATGTATATAAAGGATCTGACACTAAAAAATTTCAGAAATTATGCCAACTTAACTATATCTTTTTCACCTGAAATCAATTTCATCATAGGCGATAACGGCGTCGGGAAAACAAATATCCTTGAAGCCATATCCGTGGCGTCAAACATTAAAACGTTCCGTAACATCCATGATGCTGAATTGGTGCGCTGGAACGAGGATGCGTATTACTGTTCCGTGTCGGTCGGTGACAGCGAGGACCGGCTCTTCGAAATCGGGTGCTCCGCGCAGTCGGATAAGATAAAAAAGAGGCTGAAGATAGACGGGCAGGAGATCAGGAGCGCGGGCGATTATTACGGCAGGCTCCTGACGGTCGTGCTTTCACCCGGGGATATCACCATCATCAACGGGACGCCCGATTACCGGCGAAGGTTTTTTGACAGCGCCATATCGAAGATTGACGCATCGTATTTTGTTACACTCAATGAATTTAAAAAAATTCTCACTTCCAGGAATGCGCTCTTAAAAAAAATACGAAGCGACAGCAGGGAGCTGCACCAGCTGGATGTGTGGGACACGCTGTTTAGCGAGAAGGCGGGCAGCATAATCAGCAGGCGGCTTGCCTTCATCGTGACGTTCAACAGGATATTCCGCGAGATGTATGCGAGCATAGCACCGGATGACGAGCCTCCTTACATCGAATATTTCAGCACGACCGGAACTGACGATGCAGCCGCAATCCATGAAAAGCTGATAGCGATGAGAGGCAGGGACATGGTACTGGGCTCCACGGGCATCGGTCCCCAGCGTGACGATTTTGTCCTCCAGAACAGCGCCGGCAACCGGTTCACCAACTACGCGTCGCAGGGGCAGCGCCGCACCGCCGCCGTTACCCTCAAGGTGGCCGAGTGCGTTGTCATCGAGGAGGAAAAAGGGAAAAAATCGATCATCCTCGTTGATGATATTTTCTCAGAGCTTGATGAAAAGAGGCGTTCAGCCATGATAGATATTCTCCGCCGCGGGAACCAGATACTATTCACCATGGTGCATTTTGATCCGGTGAAGCTGGATAAATTCGGGAATTACAAAGGCTTTATTGTCGAACCCTACGCCTCGGTGCGGGAACTGTCTGAATAATCATTGACACCCGCGTATATTCAAATTTTCATTTTGCAGGCAGGGGGCACCCTGCGGTTTTTCCGTCTTTTTTATACTGTCCGGCGGCAGTAATGAATGTTTTAAAGGTTGATGCCATGAAATTCAGGGTGAATGAAAAAAGGAAGAATACTGTCGTTTCATTCGAGAGTATCCTGCCCGATATAATTCATGAATTTGAGCTTGAAAAATCGTTTACAATTGAAGATTTAGTGTCACAATGGCATACGATCGTTGGAGACATAATATCGACCCATAGCAAACCTGACAGGATTTTTAAAAAAATATTGTTTATCGCGGCTGATCATTCCGTGTATGCCAATGAGATAATGATGGGAAAGGACTGTATATTGAAATTTATACATGAAAAATTCCCCTTACCGTCGATACGGGATATCAAGGTTGAGATTAAGGCGATCAGGTGGTAACGGAGCCGGACGTGTTTATACACATTGGAAATAATATTGCCATATCCGATAAAAAATTGATGGGAATTTTTAACCGTGAGACATTAATACTGTCTAATGATAATGAATGGATCACCAAACAGGTTGACAGTAACGATAAAACTGTTGCTGTTGATATAAAAAACAATATCCAATCCAGCTATGTAAGCCCCTTTACGGTTATTAAACGAACAGTTCTGGAAGAAGATTTCGTATGGAGAAGAAACGATGACGAAGAATTACGGCGCCAGTAATATACAGGTACTTGAGGGCCTTGCAGCGGTCCGGAAGCGCCCTGCGATGTATATCGGTTCAACAGACGGGTATGGCCTCCATCACCTTGTATACGAGGTGGTGGATAATTCCATTGACGAGGCGCTGGCAGGATTTTGCGATACGATAACCGTCGTAATCCGTGAAGACAATGCCATCGAGGTCGTTGACAATGGGCGGGGGATCCCGGTTGACCTTCATCCGACGATGAAGGTATCCGCCCTCGAGGTGGTCATGACCAAGCTCCACGCTGGCGGGAAGTTCGATAACGATTCCTACAAGGTTTCGGGCGGCCTGCACGGGGTCGGCGTTTCCGTGGTCAACGCGCTGTCGAAAGAGCTCATCGTCGAGGTTTCGAGGGACGGAAGGCGCTATACACAGACGTATAAACGCGGGGTACCGACCGGCAAGGTTAAGGCCTTCGGTGAAAGCAGCAAAACAGGCACCAAGGTGGTATTCTGGGCTGACGATCAGATTTTTGAAACAACGGAATACAACTTTGATACGCTGTCAAAACGTCTTCGCGAGCTCGCTTTCCTCAATGCGGGAGTGAAAATTACGCTCCGCGACGAAAGGAAAAAGCCGCGCGAGCATGTGTTTCAATTTAAAGGCGGCATTGTTTCCTTCGTGCAGTATTTGAATGAGAACAAGACGACAATCACGAAAAAACCGATTTATTTTCATAATGTTCGGGGCAATGTCGATGTGGAAATCGCGCTTGAGTATATCGATACCTATACTGAAACCGTTTTTACGTACGCGAACAACATCAATACCCGCGAGGGCGGGACGCACCTGGTAGGATTTAAGTCCGCGCTCACCAGGGTCATTAACGAATATATAAAAAAAGAGATGAAAGCGGACAAAACAATGGCCCAGTTCAGCGGGGACGACGTGCGGGAAGGCCTGGTCGCCATCGTGAGCGTCAAGCTGCCCAATCCGCAGTTCGAGGGGCAGACGAAGATGAAGCTCGGGAACGGCGAGATAAAGGGGGTCGTCGAATCCATCGTCAACGAAAACCTGAGCCTCCATTTCGAGGAGAACCCGCAGGACGCGAAAAAGATAATCGAGAAATGCGTCCAGAGCGCCCGGGCCCGCCTGGCGGCTAAAAAAGCGCGCGACCTGACCAGGCGCAAGAGCGCCCTGGAGAACGACACGCTCCCCGGGAAGCTTGCAGACTGCTCGGAGCGAGATGCGGCGCTGTGTGAATTATACATAGTGGAGGGCGATTCCGCAGGCGGCTCGGCGAAACAGGGACGGGACCGTAATTTCCAGGCGATCCTTCCGTTAAGAGGAAAAATCCTCAATGTTGAAAAATCACGCCTTGATAAAATCCTTTCCAACGAGGAGATCAAGACAATGATTACGGCCATCGGGTGCGGTGTCGGCGAGGATGAATTCAACATCGATAAGGCGCGGTACCACAAGATCATCATCATGACCGACGCGGACGTTGACGGATCGCACATCAAGACGCTTCTGCTCACGTTTTTCTACCGCCATATGCCGGATATCATCAAGCAGGGTTTTCTGTACATTGCGAAACCCCCGCTTTTTAACATAAAGATCAACAAGGAATCCATTTACGTCTATTCCGATGAGGAGCGGGAAAAGGTCCTCAAAAGTCACGACAAGTCGAAGATTGTCGTTCAGCGGTACAAAGGTCTCGGTGAAATGAACCCGGAACAGCTCTGGGAGACCACGATGGACCCCCAGAAGCGTACGCTCATGAAAGTGCAGATTGACGATGAAGTCGAGGCTGAAGAGTCTTTCTCCATGCTTATGGGAGACGCGGTAGAGCCGCGCCGGAAGTTCATCGAAGAGAATGCGAAAAACGTGCAGAACCTTGATCTCTAGCATTTTCAAGTCATCACGGAATTCAGTGCATGATGAAAAATATATAATTGTATGCGGAGTATGGCAACGTGTCAAAGAAAAAGTCAGATGGCGGCGAATCATTATTCAAGGAAACAATCGTCGATGTTGAAATAAATGACCAGATGCGCAACTCGTATCTGGACTATGCGATGAGTGTCATAGTAGGACGGGCCCTCCCCGACGTCCGCGACGGGCTCAAGCCCGTCCACCGGAGGATCCTCCATGCCATGAACGAGCGGGCCTGGCGGAGTGACCGGCCCTATGTAAAGTCCGCCAAGATCGTCGGTGAAGTCCTCGGTAATTACCATCCCCATGGCGACACGGCCGTATATGATACCATGGTCCGCATGGCGCAGGATTTCTCCATGCGCCACCCGATCATCGACGGCCAGGGCAACTACGGTTCGGTAGACGGCGATCCTGCTGCTGCGTACCGGTACACGGAAGCCCGCCTGAATAAGATCGCCGAGGAGCTGTTAAAGGACATCGACAAGGAAACCGTCGATTTCAATCCCAATTTTGATGAAACAAAACAGGAGCCGCAGGTACTGCCGGCTTCGTTTCCCAATCTTCTTGTCAACGGCTCGGAAGGCATCGCGGTAGGGATGGCGACAAAGATCCCGCCCCATAATCTTGGCGAGGTAATTGACGCGACCGTCGCACTGATCGATGATCCTTCCATCGGCATCAAACAGCTCATGAAACATATCCAGGGGCCTGATTTCCCCACCGGCGCCACCATCATGGGCACTGACGGGATCTTCAAGGCCTATACCACCGGCCGCGGGAGTATTATGGTGCGGGGCAAGGTTGATGTGGAGGAGAACAAGAAAGGACGGGAGAATATCATCATCACGGAGATCCCCTACCAGGTGAACAAGGCGGTGTTCATCAGCCGCATCGCGGAGCTGGTGAATGCGAAGGTCATCGAGGGGATTTCGGAGATCAGGGATGAATCGGACCGCACAGGGATGCGTGTTGTTATCGGCATGAGAAAGGACGCCAATACCAGCATAATAATAAACCAGCTGTACAAGCATACGGCGCTCCAGACCTCCTTTGGCGTCATCCTCCTGGCCCTGGTGGATAATGTCCCCCGCGTTCTCGACCTGAAGGCGATCATCTCGAATTACATCACCCACCGGAAAGAGGTGATTATACGGAGGACCAGATTTGAGCTGAAAAAGGCGGAAGAGCGCGCCCATATACTGGAAGGACTGAAGATCGCCCTCGATAACATTGACGAGGTGATCAAGATCATACGCGGATCGAAGGACCCTGAGGAAGCGGGGAAGCGCCTCATAAAGCGTTTTTCGCTCTCCGAAGCACAGACAAAGGCGATACTCGACATGAGGCTCCAGCGCCTCACCAGCCTTGAAGTCCATAAGATCGTCGAAGAGCTGAATGCCCTTATCAAGCTGATCAAGGAGCTCAGGGCCATATTAAAAAGTGAAACGCGGATTTTCGAAATCGTAAAAAAAGAGCTCCTTGAGGTCAAACAGAAATACGGGGAAAAGAGGAGGACGGAAATCCTTAAAGGCGGAGAGAGTTCCACTGATTTCGATGTTGAGGACCTCATCGCCGACGAGGACATGGTCATTACAATAACCAATGACGGCTTTATACGCCGCCTTCCCGTGGATACATTCAAGAAGCAGCGGCGGGGCGGCAAGGGAGTCAGCGCGATATCGACAAAGCGGGAAGACTTCATCAACATGATGACCATAGCCTCGACGCATGACGTGGTGTTCCTCTTTTCGAATAAGGGAAAAATTTTCGCCCTGAAGGCGTATGAAATACCGCAGGCGTCAAAGACAAGCCGCGGCAAATCGCTGAAAGGGATCATTAACCTCGCTTCTGAAGAGAACATCACGGCCATCTGCTCGATTGATAATTTCGAGAGTGAAAAGTACCTGTGCATGGTGACGAGACACGGCATTTTAAAAAAGACCGACATGAACGTGTTTCAAAACACGAAAAAGGGCGGGATCATAGCCCTGAACCTGAAAAAGAACGACGAGCTCGTGGATGTCAAGGTTGTCGACAAGGGGGACGACATCGTGATCGCCTCAAAAGGCGGGAACCTGCTGCGCACCAATCTCATGAAGATGCGTTCCATGGGCCGCAACGCCGCCGGCATTATCGGGATGCGGCTCGCGAAGGACGACATCATCATCGGCATGGACATGGTGAAGAAGAATTCCAGTCTCTTTGTCATCACGGAAAAGGGATTCGGGAAGCGGGTCAATTACCAGAATTTTGTCAATAAAGGCAGGGGCGGCAAGGGGATGGCGTACGTCAAGGTCACGGATAAAAACGGCAACGCTAACGGCGTCAAGTCGGTATTCGACAGCGACGAAATCATCATAACGTCAAAGAACGGGATGGCGATACGACTTCTTGCAGGGGACGTTTCGATACAGGGACGGGCGACGGTGGGGGTCAAGCTCCTCGACGTGGTCGGTGACGACGTGGTCACTGATTTTGCCGCCATCAGCGAATAACGTTACCGCGGCGCCGGACGGTCGATGGCGGGTCCGGCCGCGTATTACGAAAATTTTTCCTGGAACATCTGCTCGTTCAGAATAATATAGGTATAGCCCTGCTCGGTGAGGAACAACTGCCGGTTGTGGGCGAATTTCTCCTCGACCGAGTTCGATGTAATGATCGTGTAAAAGTACGCCTTATTGTCGCCCTTCTTGGGCCGCAGAATCCTTCCCAGCCGCTGCGCTTCCTCCTGGCGTGAGCCAAAAGTCCCTGATATCTGGATGGCGACATTCGCATCCGGGAGGTCAATCGAGAAATTGGCGACCTTGGACACGACGAGTATTTTGATCGTCTCTTCCTTGAATTTATTATACATCTCTTCCCGCTCGCCGATCGATGTGCTGCCGGTAATCATCGGGTACTTGAACTGGTCAGCGATCTCCTTCAGCTGGGATATATACTGCCCGATGATGAGTATGTTCGATTGCTTGTGGTGTTCGATTAAACTGCTTACGATACCGATCTTTTCATGGTTCTCGGACGCGATCCTGAATTTTTCCCGGTCTTTCGCGAGGGAATATTTCATCCGTAAATCATCGGGCAGGTCGATACGCACCTCGGTGCAGAGGGCCTTTGCGATCCAGTTGGATTTTTCAAGGGTCTTCCAGGGCATGTCAAATTTTTTCGGGCCGATGAGGCTGAATACATCGGCTTCCATGCCGTCCTCCCGTATGAGGGTGGCGGTCAGGCCGAGGCGCCGCTTCGATTGTATCTCCGAGGTCATCCTGAATACCGGTGCGGGAAGCAGATGTACTTCGTCGTAGATGATGAGGCCCCAGTTTTTTGAATTGAACAGTTCAAAATGGAGGAAGGGGCCGTTTTTGTCCTTGCGGTAGGTGAGGATATTGTAGGTGGCGATGGTGATCGGGCGGATCTCCTTTTTTTCTCCCGAGAATTCGCCGATCTGATCAGGCTCGAGGTGGGTCTTGTCGAGCAGCTCTTCCTTCCATTGCCTGAGGGCGATGGTGTTGGTGACAAGGATGAGGGTCTCGGTCGACAGGAGGCTCATGATGGCGATGCCGACGATAGTTTTCCCCGCGCCGCAGGGGAGCACGACGATCCCGCTGCCGCCTTCGGGGCCGCCGCCCCGGTAAAAGGCCGTAACGGAGCTCTGCTGGTAATCGCGGATCTGGAACTCCTGGCCACGGGCCGAAATGTCTTTCATTTTTATAGGGCACGGATCGCCCTCTTCGTACCCGGCAAGGTCTTCGACCGGGAACCCGATCTTTATAAGCGCCTGTTTGATATGACCGCGGTAGAGCTTCCGGATCTTTACCTGTGAGTCATCGATCCTCGTATCGATGAACTGCTGGATCTTTTTCGTGTTGCAGATCTCGTTCAGGAGAATAGGGTCGCTTGAAATGAGTATGATATCGTTGCCGCGAGCCACAAGCTTCAGAAGACCGTACCGCCGCATCTGATCCTTGATCGTGGTCACCACGATCTCGGGTATCTCATAGCGCGAATTCTGCTTCAGGATGGTCATGATGTTCTGATAGGTCAGCCCTGCTGCGGCCGCGTTCCAGAGTGAGAGGGGGGATATTTTATATGTGTGTATGTGCTCCGGGCTCTTCACCAGTTCTGAGAATTGCGCGATGGCATCCCGCGCGTTTTCAAAATCAGGGTTGTCTACTTCGAGCAGGAGGGTATTGTCGCTCTGAATAATAACAGGTTTTGACATGTAGTGTGCCTGTTTCCTTTGTGTCGTGGTATTAAAATAGTCTGTTTGTAATACTGATAATCGGGTATTTGTCAACCCATAAATTCCCGGGTATGGAAAAATTAATTTCATTCAGATTTCACAGCGAGGCCGCAATTGTGGCGGGAACTATCAATTAATATTTTTTTTGGTATAAAGGAATTTTTCCGTCTCGAGGAGTGAAAGGAACAGCCCTGCGGGATCATCATAAAGCAGGAGTTCGCTGCCGAAGCCGTTGCCGGACACGGCAGGGATCTCCATCATGGACAGTCCAAGGTAATGCGCCTGTACCAGCATCTGGAGGAATATGCCGTGGTCGAATTCAGTGAGCTCCATGTCTTTCAGCGCGCCGATGCGGATCGCCTTGATGCCGGAGAGAGGGTCGGTGACATCCAGGCCGGTTATGTCCCTGACGGCGGCTGAAAGATCAGCGGTGATGTCAATCAGGTTCGCGGGGATATCCCGGTGGTTGAAATTTTCAAGTATCCTGCTGCTGCTGACAATATCGAACCCGTAGTTGATGTTTTCTATGAGCTGTGATATCTCTTCCTTGAAACGGATGTCGTTGAGATCGAGCAGTATCATCACGTCATAGCTATAATCGCGGGAATATTCATACCCGGTGATTATCGAGGCGCCGATCCCGAGTTCAAGTTCATGCTTTATGTATTTCATCCACGGGTTCTGCGTGACGACGGCGTAGGTCGCATCGGTCGACCCGTCGTCCACCACGAGCAGGTCCATGTTCAGGTCTTTGAGACGCGCGAGGCTCGTGGTCAGTTGCTTGTCCTGGTTCTGAACCGGGATGATTATGATTGTCTTTGCTTCCATAACTGTGTACTTTAATATATATCCGAAAAATGGATTTTTCAACATGTATCGTGTATCGAACGACCCTGTTAAACCATTTGACAGGATATAGCTCCGGCCGCGCAATTATTTATTGATGCCGGTCTGAAAAAATTCTAATTGCAATTTCAGGGTAGGTCTATCCATTGTAAAAACATGTTAGATACGAAGCGGGACATCAGCATCCTTATCGTTGACGACGATGATTTGGTGCTGCGGACCATCACAAGGATTCTTGAACGGTCAGATGAGAATTATTTCATCCAGACGGCGCGTTCGGTTGAAGCGCTGCTCGACCTTGTCAGCAAGACCTACTGGGACACCATCCTCCTCGATCTTTCCCTGCCGTATCATGAAGGCGATACCCCGGACCCGAAACACGGCCTGCAGGCGCTTGAAATGATGAAAAGTGAATATAATCTCACCACCCCCGTTATCGCCATCACCGGATACAATGAGCTTGAGCTGTCCGATATCGTGCTCGATAAAGGCGCCTATTATTTTTTAAATAAGCCCGTTCGCTCAAAATATCTCTCGGCAATAGTGAAAAACTCGACGAAATTCCAGATGTCCGGTTTTGACGGATTGACAGGCCTCCTGACGCGCAAGCGGTTCGAGGAGCGGCTCAAATCGGAATTCGAGCGGATACGACGAAGAAACCTGGTGCAGGGAGGGGATGCGGACAATCCGAATGACACATTCCTTTCCCTGATATACATTGATGCCGATAACTTCAAGATGATCAATGACACATATAACCATCTTGCCGGGGATATGGTCCTGAAAAAAATAAGCGGTTCGTTTATTGACGAAAGCGTGTACAGGCCGATCTATGGAAACGGGCAGGCGGTGAAGTATATCCTTCGCCCCTATGACCTCGCGGCCCGCTTCGGTGGCGATGAATTCTGCATCTTTTTGCCTGAAACCAGCCACGCGAGCGTGATAACCGTTGCGCGAAGGATACGCGATATGCTGCGGAACATTGATATTTCTGAGCTCGTAGGCAAAAAGTCCGTCCCTCACCCGGTGCAGGGTATATCGGTATCGATAGGCATCGCCACCTATCCCCGCCCGAACAACATGGCTGATTACCGTGAGCTGATCACCTGCGCGGACAATGCCATGTACGGCTCCAAGATCGAGAAGAAGGGAGAGATTTTCGGCTTCAACGCGAAGGGAGACCTGGTCAACCTGGACCGGCAGCCGTAACGCGGTTGGCAATGCATACTATGGGTAGTGTGACGTGATGGAAAAAAAACGGGATGTCATGATATCAGTGGACGCCGCGGTACAGAAGATACTCGCGGCGACCTCTCCGCTCGGGCAGGAGGTCGTTCCCCTGCTTGAAGCAAGTGGCAGGCACCTCTATGACGATGTCGTATCTGACATCGATATTCCCCCCTTCGACAATTCCGCCATGGACGGCTTTGCCGTGCGGCATGAGGACACCGCGGCGGCGACGCCGGCACGCCCCGCGCGTTTTTCAATCATGGGCGAGGTACAGGCCGGCGGCGCGTCCGCAGCATCAGGGGTTTCCGAACATACCGCGATCAGGATCATGACGGGGGCCTCGGTACCGGACGGCGCCGACGCCGTTGTCCCTGTAGAAATGACAGTGGAAGACGCAGCGGGAACGTCTTTCTCCGTGACCAGGCCAATGAGGCGTCATGAGAATATCAGGTTCGCCGGGGAGGACATCGGGCGGGGCACGGTCGTTTTGAAAAAAGGTAAAAAGCTCCTGTCCGCCGATATAGGCCTTCTGGCGGCGCTGAACAGGCCGGAGATCGCGGTGTATCGAAAGCCCCGGGTCGGCATACTGTCAACGGGCGACGAAATCGTGGAAGTGGGCGAAAAGCTTTCCGCGGGAAAGATCCGGAACAGCAACGCCTATGCGCTCTTCTCGGAGGTGAAAAAATACAACGGGGACCCGGTCTACCTTGGCATTGCCAGGGACACCATAGAGAACATAAAAAAATTATTCTCCGGTGCGTTGGCGTATGATGTCGTTATCTCCACCGGTGGCGTCTCGATGGGTAAATATGATTTCGTAAAGGACGTGATCACGGAGCTCGGCGTCACGATCGAGGTTGAGAAACTCAGGATGAAACCGGGGAAGCCGATGGTTTTCGGCACCAGGGGCGCCACGCTGTTTTTCGGGCTGCCGGGGAACCCCGTATCCACCCTTGTCTCGTTCATGGAATTTGTCCGTCCGGCACTCCTGAAGATGAGCGGTGCGGACGTCCTCAACAAGCCGGAACTCAGCGCCATCGCGGATAATGCCATCCAAAAAGCAAGCGGTCGCAAGGAATTCATCCGGGGGATGTATTACATAGCGGACGGTGTGCCGCATGTTGCCACGACCGGGCCGCAGGGGTCCGGACTGCTCCGTTCCATGAGCATGGCAAACTGCCTCATTATTATGCCCGAGGAGTCAGAGGGCTGCCGTGCGGGAGACCGGGTGGTGATCCAGCTCATCTATCATGAGGAGATCGGGTGAGCAAGGGGAAGGGCATCATATTATTCTCGGGTGGACTTGACAGCCTGCTTGCGGCGCGTCTCCTCATGGACCAGGACCTCGAATTGATCGGCTTCCACGGCGTCCTCCCTTTTGTCGCGCCGGATGCCGATCCCGCCACGCTTGCGCCTGTCCGTCTTGCGGCCGGGATCAACCTGCCGGTGCACCTCCACCGGTGCGGAGCGGAATACATCGATATGGTCCGGAACCCGCCCCACGGATACGGGAAGAACGTGAACCCGTGCATTGACTGCCACGCCTATTTTATCCGCAAGGCGGCGGACCTCATGAAGGAGATGAACGCGGATTTTATCGCGACCGGTGAAGTGGTCGGCCAGAGGCCCATGTCCCAGATGCGGCATACCATGAACCACATTGAAAAAGTGACCGGGCTCAAAGGACGGCTGCTCCGTCCCCTGTCGGCACAGCTGCTGAAGCCGACCATCCCGGAGGAAGAGGGGGTCGTGCAGCGCGACCTTCTTCTCGGCATACACGGGCGGTCTCGCAAGGAGCAGTTTGAGCTGGCGGAGAGGTACGGCATAAGGGAATATGTATCACCGTCAGGCGGGTGCCTGTTTACCGACCGCAATATTGCACTCAGGGTCCGGGACCTTTTTGACAGGCAGCCAGCGTGCAGGGCGATTGACCTGTACCTGCTGACGGTCGGGAGGCATTTCAGAATGCAGGGCGGAGCAAAAGTGATCGTTGGCCGAAACGAGAAAGAAAACAACGAACTTGAAAAATACCGGGAGTTTTCAGACCGCTTTTTTTGCCCGAAGTTCAAGGGCCCGTCTGCCCTTGCGAGGGGACCGGTTTCCGATACCGAGATACAGACCATCGGGGCTTTACTCCTCCGGTACGGGAAGGTCGGGCCGGAGGGACCTGTGATGACCGTGTATGCCGGCGGGGCAGAGGAGCGGACAATAATAACCGTGAAGGAAATGTCCGATGAAGATATGGAACGCATGAGGATCTGACATGGCCCGCTGGTTCAAGAAGAAAACTGTTGTATCATTCCTGGTATCTGGCAGCGGCCTTAATTTTCAGGCGGTCGCGAAGGAGATATTCAGGGGCGCGATCACGGCACGCATCGGGGCGGTCGTGACGGACAATCACTCGGCGCGCGTGCAGGATCGGGCCGGGGTGATGGGGGTGCCTGTCCACGTTGCAGACCCCGCCTCTCCGCCTGATGAATTCGATGAAACACTGCTGCGGACATTGGAGAGATATAAAACAGACCTGGTCGTTGCCGCCGGATTTTTGCGGATACTCTCACCGCGCGTTGTCAATCGTTACCGCAACAGGATCATCAACATACACCCGTCACTCCTTCCGTCATTTCCCGGCGTACGGAGCCAGGGCCTGGCGCTGGATTACGGGGTAAAGGTAACCGGCTGTACCACTCATTTCATCGATGAAGGAATTGATACCGGCCCCATCATAATGCAGGCGCCGGTACCCGTCCTTGATGATGACACGGTTGAGACGCTTTCAGCGCGGATACTCAAAGAGGAATACCGGATACTTGCGGAGACGGTGCGCCTGTTTTGCGAAGGGAGGCTCGAAGTAGTCGAGAACAGGGTGGTTGTCCGATGAGGAGTACATGTCACCGCCGCTGGAATTTTTTCTTTAACCCCTGTTCCCTGATCTGAAAATAAATTGCCAGCCCTTCGGGAACGGCGCGGCTGCTGATGATCACGCCATTGCTGAGCGGCGCGTTGAACTCTTCCTGTATCATTTGTATGTCAGTATATCTGCTGTTATTGCGTACCCGCACATCAACAATGTCTTTTAATATCTGGTGTTTTGCCTTATCGACCGCTCTTTCTTCATCCCGCTCCGTCACCCGGACCGTATAGGTGTCCTCATCAGCCCATCCGGCCTGTTCCGGTGCGCTTTTTTGTCCCGGGGCTCCCGCGCAGGAGACCAGCAACACGAAAGCTGCGAATAACCATATTTTTTTCATTGTATTCAATCCTTGGCTTTTCAATGAGCGCCGGTTATTGAACTGCCGGCGTTGTCAACGGCGCAACGCGTTACAGCGCGTTGCGCAGAATGATCATAAAAAATAAAAATAGAACTTTTTTACGTGTCTCATACTCTAATACAGGTGAATATTAATTCAACATAAAAAACATCTGCCCGGGCTGAAATAATGCCGCCCTGAAACCTGTTTTATGCCGATTTGGCACATGTTTTTTCCGGTACACTGGCAGATAATGTCCCTGTGATGGCCAAAAATGATTGACTTTTTGTTTTGATTATCTCGTTAGTTTATATTATTTTTTGACCAAGGAGCATCCCGTGATAGAATTTATATCATTATTTACCATGTATATTGTGATAGTGGTTCTTGGTAGTTACTATGTGAACCTGTATATTACCCAGGATAAATTCAGCAAAGAGGAGTTAAAGGCGGTCATGCCGTATCTTTCACGGCTGCGTGACCGTATCGTGGACGAATATTCCCTGCCGCTTTTCGTCATAACGTGTGCCGTCTCTGCGCTGCTGGGGGTTGCCCTTACGATGATAACCGAGCACTGGGTGCTGAATTCGGCGATCCTGTTCGCTGCGATGTATTATTCATTTCCCCTGCTTAAGAAAAACATCGATAAGGCGAACGTAACGACAGGCGGGAGTTTATATGATACCGCAATGGGCATGTTCGCCAAGTACAATACTATTATTATCATCGGCTTCGGTGCCGGCACCGCCGCATCACTCATGTACAACTGGGCGGTCAACAAGTCTGTCCATTTTTTATGGTTCTTCGCGAATTTTATCCTGATAACAATACTGGTCGGGATTGCAGTTCATCGCGTCGCCAATGAATGAACAGGCCGCAGTCGGACCGGGGCTGCCGGGAAGTAATTAATTCCTGAAAGAGCGTCAATGTTCGGGAAACTATAAAATATCTGTTACGAGGAGGAAGTTAGATGAAGAAGTTGTTGATATTCGCACTGATTTTTACAGCCGCGCTCGTGCTGGCGTTGACATCATGCAGCGGCAAGAAGATCGGCGGGACCGTGGAAGGCGAGTCCTTTACCACTGAGGGCTGGATTGATGATGATACCTACAGGCTCGCGACCGCGGGAGTTCCCCTTAAGACCCTGGAAAATGTGGTACAGAGAAAAGAATCTTCGAAGCGGGCCGCGATACTGAACGCGCAATACCAGGTGATCGAGAAATTCAAGGGCTCAAAGATCGAAGGCGCCTCGGGGATGGAAAATTTCGAAATGACCGGCATAGCGGTTGCACAGGAATTGAAAGCCATCGCCAAGGGCGGTTCTGTGAAAAAGGTCACCTGGGATGATGATCAGAACTGCGAAATTATTTATGAAGTCCATGCAAAGGGTCTCAAAAATAAGGTTTCCGCTGCCAAGTGGGAATAAGAAAAGAGGCAAAATAGAAATAAAAAAGCCATGGTTTTCCATGGCTTTTTTATTATGTATGATTTCAAGTCCTGGCAGCGACCTACTCTCCCACACAGTTACCCGTGCAGTACCATTGGCGATGAGAGGCTTAACTTCTGTGTTCGGAATGGGAACAGGTGTTTCCCTCTCTCTATTACCACCAGGACTTACCATAAGTAATTTATTGAAAAAATTGTCAATAAAATTTATTAAAAAATTTTAAAAATATTAATTTTTGAGGTATTTTAAAGTCCGGTGTAATCTGGCATAAAGAGATGCTATTTCTTTTTATATTTAAAAAGGTAATCGATGGCAGTATCAGTATCTCCCTTGAAAAGATGGCAGAGGCTCAGGGAAATGAGGCTGCCGGTGTCATCCTTGATCCTGTCATGCAGCGATTCAATTTTATCATCGATTGTGCCGTATTTATCAGTCAGCGATTCAATGGCTATTGACTTGATGTATTCATCGAAATATTTATATCCGGCGGCCTTCCTTTTAATGATTTTTATTTCATTCGCTGATTCGCCGGCACGTCCTATTTTCAGCAAGATATTCGATTTTAATTTTCTGATCTTAATGTTGCTTTCGTCCATACCGAGCAGCCTGTTTAAAAGCCGGAGTGACTCATCAAATCTGCCGGTGGTATAGCATAAGATTGCGAGCGCGGTCAGGGCGATGCGGTTATCAGGCCAGGAGCGAAGAACAGAAGAAAAGCAGCGCTCGGCTTCGGGGAAATGGTTCAGTCGGCTGTGGCTCAGTCCCGCGATAAGCACGGATATCGTGAAATTCTCTTTCAGCGCGGATGCCTTTTCAAGGCTGATGAGCGCGTTGGCATACATTCCCATCTTGTAAAAAATTGAACCGATGTTAAAGTGGGCAATAGGATCGGGACCGAGTGAGAGTGCGTCTTCGAAACATTTCATCGCCTCGGGGAGCCTGTTCATCCGCGAATAGAGCGAACCGAGGTTCAGATGGGCGCTTTTGAACGAGGGGTCTTCTGCAATGATCCGTACATATTCATTCAGGGCCGCATCATAGGCGCCGGTCTTTTCTAATTGCACCGCGTTGTTGAATCTGGTTACCAGTGATTGTTTCGCCATTGCGTTTTGTCGATCGCCGAGTAATTTGATATTGTATCAATATCGGAGCATTTCGCGGCCGGCAATAACTATTTCGCGATATCCGGGCATAATTATCTCTTCCTCTTTCGCCCGCCACGATGCAGGAATAGGGGTGCATATAGTGACTGCGGCGGGGCGGAAGGACGTTGATAAGGGCGCCAATTGTACCGGCCTGACAGACGATTAACTTGACAAAGTAGATCATATAACAAAAAATGATCATTGATTTATGATACCGGTAAAAATACATGTTCTGCCCGGAGCGAAGTTCCCTTCCTACCAGAGTGACGGCGCATCGGGGGCGGATATATGCGCCCTGCTTGATCAAGCCATCACCCTGAAAGCGGGGGAGACGACTCTTATCCCAACCGGTATTTTCATGGAACTGCCGGATGGCTATGAGGCGCAGGTCCGGCCGCGGAGCGGTCTTGCGCTGAAGCACGGCATCACCCTGCTCAATACCCCCGGGACGATCGATTCGGATTACCGGGGCGAAATCAAGATCATCATGACCAACCTGGGCAGGGAGGATTTTACGATCACCAGCGGCATGAGGATCGCCCAGATGGTATTCAATAAGGTCTACCGGGGAGACTTCATTGCAACGGATGAACTGAACCGGACCGGGCGCAATGACGGCGGGTTCGGACACTCAGGAGTATAGCGACGGCATGCAGAAAGAAAAAGCGATACGGATAATTCCGCTCGGCGGCCTTGAAGGGATCGGGAAGAACATCACGCTCTTTGAATACCGTGACGATATCATCATCGTGGATTGCGGCATTATGTTCCCCACAGAAGAGATGCCGGGTGTCGATTACATCATCCCCGATTTCAGCTATATCAGGAAACATAAATCCAGGGTGCGGGCGATCATCGTCACGCACGGCCACGAGGACCACATCGGCGCGATCCCGTACCTTCTTCAGGAGATCGCGGCGCCGATCTACGCAACGAAGCTGACGCTCGGCCTGATCCAGAGCCGGCTTGAGGAGATGCCGCCGAAGAAAGAGCCTGAGTTCATCGAGGTGAGGCCGCGCGACCGGGTCCGCGTGGGCAGCTTCACGGTTGAATTCATCAAGGTAAACCATTCGATAATCGGCGGGGTCGGCCTTGCGATCAGCACGGACGCGGGCACCATCATCCATACCGGCGATTTCAAGATCGATTTCTCCCCCGTGGACGGCGATGTCACCGATATTTTCCGATTTGCCGATTACGGCGAAAAAGGGGTGCTGCTCCTCATGTCGGACAGCACCAACGCCGAGCGGGAAGGGTTCACCCGCTCTGAGTCGGTCCTGGTGGACAAGCTGGCGGACATATTTGCCTCGGCCAACGGCCGGATCATTGTCGCTACCTTTGCCTCCAACATCCACCGGATCCAGCAGGTGATGGACGTCGCGCAGAAGTATAACCGCAAGATCGTCATATCAGGGCTCACGATGCAGAAGAATGTTGAGATAGCCAATTCACTCGGCTACCTGAATTACCGGGATGATCTCATCATTGATATATCGAAGGCCAATGCCATGCCCGGAAAAAAACTGGTCATCATCGGGACCGGGAGCCAGGGGGAGCCGATGTCCGCGCTCTACCGCATGGCTTACGGCACGCACCGGCATTTTTTCGCCGAGAAGGGCGATACCGTCATTATCACCGCCTCGGTCATACCGGGCAATGAACGCATGGTGACGAACGTGGTGAACTCGCTCATGAAGATGGGGGCCGAAGTCTATTACGACCAGGATGAAGACATCCACGTCTCCGGCCACGGGTCGTCGAAGGAGCTGAAGCTGATGATCGCGGTGACAAAGCCGAAATTCTTCATGCCGATCCACGGGGAATTCCGCCACCTGAAGGCGCACGCGGAGATTGCGGCATCTCTCAACATCAAACAGTCGCACATCATCATCGCCGGCAACGGGGACATCATCGAGCTTACCCCGAAGAGCTTTAAAAAGGTGGATGATATCGAGTTGTCGCAGATCTACGTGGACGGGAAGGAGATCGGCGATATCGAAAGCAGCGTGATCAAAGACCGGCATGCGATGTCGTCCGACGGGATCCTGTTTATCGCCCTCGTGGTGGCAAACGGAAAGCTGGTGCGAAAACCTGATATCTTTTCGCGCGGGTTTGTCGGTATGAAAGAAGAGAATATACTCGATGAGCTCAAGAAGGACATCCACGAGCGCGCCGCCAGGCTCCTGGCGGAAAAGCAGTCCCACGCCAACATCATCGCGGCGCTCAAGAAGGGGATAAAGAACCCGATTTTTAAATTAACGCGCCGCAATCCGTTGATCGTCCTTGAGATACTCGATGTCAAGCACCACCAGTAGCGGGACCAATCGGCCCGAAATCCGTCTCTGAACATCAACTCACCGAATATTATAACCGCCTTTACGCGATACGGATATTTTGAGCATATCGCCAGATTACGCGTATCTTCGCTAATAAAATACCCGAAACAGGCCGAAAGGTAGTATAGACAGGTTCCTTCAGGTCAGGGGGCCAATCTGCGGGATGGCGATACAATGCCATCCGCAGAGCGGGTCGGCGTGCGCGGGACGTTTTGTGCGCGGTTCCTGACAGGACCTGATTGTCATGGAGGATTGTGCCGTGTTCCAGAAACGCTGTCAGGAAGTGCTTGGTATTGCGCTTGTATCAATCGCGCTCTTTATTCTGATTTCGATCACGGGATACACGCCCGCGGATTATCCTTCACTGCTCGCCGGCGCGCCTGCAAAAAATATGGCGGGGAGCCTCGGCGCGTGGATGGCGCACTTTACCCGGTCGGCGTTCGGGGTGGCGTCGTATTGCATCGTCCCCGTCCTTGTCATACCCGGCCTTTTCCTGGTCAACAATGAGTGGGTTCACAATGTGACTGAAAAGTCGATCATCCTCATTCTCCTGACCGTTGCCGCGTCGGCAGTCATGCCGCTGTTCAGCGATACCGTGCCCCAGCTTTCAGGCGGCTATGCGGGCATACTGGCAAGCGGGTTTTTCATCGCCCTGTTCGGCAGAACCGCGTCATATATCCTTGTTTCAATCCTGATCGTGATCAATGTCGTTATCCTTGTCATCCTCTTTGTCGCGCCCGGATATGAACGGCTGCGGGTACCGTCCCTGCTGAAAGAGCGCATCGCGCATTTTTTCCGGAGGAAGAAACATCCGGCGGCCGACTCCTGCGCAGGGTCAACGCTGGATCAGGGGAGCGTGAAGTTCCCATGGATTGTCAAAAAAAAGATCGTCGTGTACGAGACTGAAAAAATAGAAGGGCCTGACGGTGCGCTGAAATTTCCCGAGCTTCCCGACTTATCCGGCGATGGGATGGAATGCCGCGGGGCGGACAGCATTGCACGACAGGCCGGCGACGTGCGCCTCCTTGAAGAGCCGGCGACGGATCCCGCGGTGAGCGGGGAGAAAGAACTGGTGCTGGGCGAAGATGAATACATCGTCGATGCGGTCGATGGGAATGTTCCCGGCGAAGGCGAAGAGTCGCCCGAGGAACGCTGCGGCTGCCAGGCGGAAGATATGGAGGATCCTGGCTCCATGGAAGCGGAGAACGCCGGCGGGGAATACGCCGGCAACGCAGCTGCTGAATCAGATGAGCTGGAAACGGGCGCACCGATGCCGGTCCTGGATACGACGCTCCTTGAAACACCGAAGGCGCGGGTGTTTGATGAAATCCGGATCAACGAGGAATACATCATCCCTAAAACATACCTGTCATCGTCAAAGCCGCTTGACGCCGAAAGCTGGAAAAACGAGATACGCAAGAATTCAATCCTGCTGAAGAATACCCTTGCCGAGTTCGGCATCGAGGCGGACGTTGTCAACGTCAACCGGGGCCCGGTCATCACCCTGTACGAGATGCAGATAGCGCCGGGGATCAAGGTCAACCGGGTCGTGGGGCTCGCGGACGACATCGCCATGGCCCTCGCCGCGCAGCGCGTGCGCATCGTTGCGCCGATCCCCGGGAAATCGGCGATCGGGGTCGAGATCCCGAACCTCTACCGGGAGACCGTAACGCTCGGCGACATTATCAAGTCAAAGGAATTCCAGAATTACGAGGGGAGCCTTGTCGTCGCCCTGGGCAAGGACATCCTCGGCAAGCCGGTCATGCTCGATTTAAAAAAGCAGCCGCACCTCCTGATAGCCGGCACCACCGGCTCGGGCAAGTCCGTGTGCGTCAACTCGATCATCACCAGCCTGCTCTATAATTATAATCCCAACTATGTGCGGTTCATACTAGTTGACCCGAAGATGGTCGAGCTGCAGCTCTATAACGGGCTCCCGCACCTCCTGACGCCGGTCATCGTCGATCCGCAGATTGCGCCGATGGTCCTTAAATGGACGATGCGCGAGATGGAGCGCCGGTATTACCTGCTGTCCGAGATGAACACGCGCGACATCGAGCGGTATAACGAGAAGATAGGGCGGCAGCGGAAAAACACGGAGCGGCTCCCGTACATCGTGGTCATCATAGACGAGATGGCGGACCTGATGATGAGCTCGAAGGAGGTCGAGGGGTATATCACCAGGATCGCCCAGAAATCGCGTGCGGTCGGCATCCATCTTGTCGTCGCGACGCAGCGGCCCTCCGTGGACATCATCACCGGTCTCATCAAGGCGAATTTCCCTGCGCGCGTGGCGTTCCAGGTGGCGCAGAAGACCGACTCCCGCACGATCATCGACCAGAACGGGGCGGAGAAACTACTCGGCAGGGGCGATATGCTCTACCAGCCGCCGACGAGCTCGTTCCCGATCAGGGTGCAGGGCGGGTTCATATCGGAGGATGAGATAGAGAAGATCACCGGCCACCTCTGCCGGCTCGGGAAGCCCTCGTATATTGACATAGAAGAGAGTCTTGTCGAAGACGAAGAATCAGGTGAAATGGAAGAAGCCTCCGACGAATTGTTCCAGGAGGCGCTGAAGATCATCGAGGAGACGAAAAAAGCCTCTGCGTCATACCTGCAGCGGCGCCTCTCCATCGGGTATAACCGCGCCGCGCGCATCATAGAGCAGATGGAAGACATGGGCTACATCGGTCCCCAGATCGGAAGCAAGCCGCGCGAGGTGTTCGTGTAAGCCGCAGTTTTTTGACGCTGTGCCGCCGCCTATTTGACCGCGTAAACTTCTATCGTGTCTGAAAAAGATGTCACGCGGGAAAACATCGTGTAGAGCAGTGAAAAGGGTTTATAAACAACTGATCGCGGCGATATGACACGTTCGGGATGGATCCCGGACGGTTTGACCGTTATGGACCTGAACCCGCATTTCCTGAGAAGCGCCCGTGCACCCCGCGGGGAAAAATCGACCCGGTGGTCTTCCGGGTGGGTACGCGCCCATTCGGCGAGGTTCAGGGTGAAGAGAGGGCCGAAGATCGAGGGGCAGGAAAAGGCGAACACGCCGCCAGGATTCAACATACCATATATTCGCTCTATGACCGCCACCGGGTCCAGGCAGTGCTCGATGAAAAACCACGCCGTAACGATATCATAGCCGCCATCGATCCGGGCGTCCTGGAACGACGCATTCAGCACCGGTATGCGCAGTTCCTCCCTGCAATAACGCGACGCGTATTCTGATATCTCGATGCCCATCACCGCGCCTATGCCGGCATCACGCGCGTATTCAAGAAAAAACCCCGCCGCTGACCCGATATCGAGGAGCGAGAGCTTCGCAAGACCGCCGGTGCCGCTGAAATGTCTTAAAATGCTGCGGAGCCTGGATTGCGAAAGGGCGCGGATGGATTGACGGTCCTCGATGTAGGTTTTTCCGTACTGGTTTTTATACTCATCAAGGAAGTAGCGGTCATTGTACGATTTTTGAATGTACGCGGAGTTGTACGCGATCCCGCAGCGCCTGCATATATACAGGGCGCCGGCAACAGGGGCCGCGCCTGGTAACGAACATAGGGGACATTGAGGTCTGCCGGAGATCATGCTGCGGCGTTATACTTTCTCTTTTTCCTTCTTTTTCTTTTTTGCGGGTTCCACCACGACATTGAGCCCCTTGATCTTCGCGCCTTCAAAGGAATGCAGGACCAGCTCGGCGAATTGCTCGGGGATCTCGAAAAATGAATAGGTGGAATGTATGTCTATCTTGCCGATTGATTTGCCGTCCATGCCGGATTTCTTCACGATCTCGCGGATCAGGTCGCCCGTGCTGATGTTGTGGTTCTTGCCGATATTGATGAACAGGCGCGCCCTGCCGTCTTTTATATCTTCAAACATCACCTGTCCGGCTTCGTCTTTCTGGTAAATTTTTTCTTTCGGTATCTCGACACCGGAGATATCACCGAGATATTCCTTGAGTACCGCGGCGGCTATTCTCTTGGGGCCGTTGAAAAGGGGGAGCTCCTTCTTCAGGCGCTTTACCAGCGCTTCGTATTCATCGAGGTTTTCGTTATAGGCAACGTCGAGAATTCTTTTTATTTTTTTTAACTGGTTCATACGTATCCTCGCAGAAAGGGTATCAGTTTTTGGCTCACATCGCTCATGATGTGTCGCGGCCCGATGTCCATCTATCCGTTACGGGAAAAGCGGATCAAGCCGATACATAGTGTGTATTATGTGAACTATTACAGGATCAGGCAATGTACCGTACAAAATAAAAATATATCTAAAAATAGCAAGTAATTTTCTTGTCAGACAGGGTGTAACACGGGATCCCGCTATGTTTTACAGCGGTAGCCGACGTTTCTGACCGTCTCGATGATGGAATTGAATTCATCACCGAGCTTGCCGCGGAGTCTCCGTATATGTACGTCCACGGTCCGCGTGCCGCCGATGTATTCCATCCCCCAGATTTTATTGAGCAGGTCTTTCCTCGAAAAGACTTCCCCTTTGTTCTGGACGAGCATGCGCAGCAATTCGAACTCTTTATAGGTCAGGTCGAGCTTTTCATCATCCATCCTGACCGTGTATTCCTTGAAGTTTATGAGCAACCGCCCGATGGCAACGCTGTCATCTGTAATGCCTTTCTGGAAGAGGATCTTGTTTATTCTTGCCTCGAGCTCTTCTTTTTGAAATGGGAATATAACGAAATCGTCGAAGAACCAGTCTATTTTCAGCTCCAGTATCGATTTTTCATGGATGATGAGAAGGACCGGCTTTTCATGTATTTTTTTTCTGATTTTTGAAAGTAGGAATTGGATCGAATCAGATGAGCCGAATATCTGGTAGTCCGTGAGGAGCAGGGAAAAATCCTCACGCTTGATGGATTCAATCGATCTGAAAATGATAATTTCAGAAGCGGGATAATACCCGGTAATGGCTCTGAGGATATCCTGATTATCAGATAAAAGGGCAATTTTATTCGTCATATGTTTATTTAGCTATTTTGACACAGAATTTCATAATCAGGTATAATTTTCAACAGTTTTATGAGTATTTTTACATATTGATGCGATAAAATGTTATTGAAGTATACTATACCATGCGTGGTGTAATGGTCGCAGCGGCATGATGATCCACCCCTGCCGGAATTAAATGATGAATGGACTGTTTTGATGAAGATATTGTTTTTGAATTATGAATTTCCTCCCATCGGCGGCGGGGCCAGTCCGGTCAGCCTCGAGATCGCCAGGGGCTATGTCCGGAACGGGCATGACGTCGACGTTGTGACGATGAGCTACCGGGGGCTTCCCGCATTTGAAATTGTCGATGGGGTGAAGGTGTACCGGGTCAGGTCGCTCCGGTCAAAAAAAGAGATCTGCCATCCCTGGGAGCAGCTCACCTACCTTTTTTCCGCGTGGTGGTTCCTGAACCGGCGGCTTAAAAAAGTACGCTATGACATCAACCATACCCAGTTCATCATCCCCACCGGGGTGCTGGCGCTCCTGGTGAAAAAAAAATTCGGGATTCCGTATATCGTAACCTCACACGGTAGCGATGTCCCGGGCCATAACAAGCGGTTTGCGATGCTCTATCCCTTTGTCAGGCTGCCGTGGAAGCGGATCGTCAAGCATGCAAAATGCGTCACGGCGCCGTCGGATTACCAGATCGGGTCGATACAAAACATTACGCATGACGGCACCTTCGCGACCGTGGCCAACGGCCTTGACCTGAACAGGTTCAGGCCGATGAAGAAGGAGAGAAAAATACTCGTTGTCGCGCGGCTCTTTGAAAACAAGGGGATACAGGACGTGCTCGACGCGCTACGGGGAATTGATTGCAGGGGCTGGTCCGTGGAGATCGTCGGCGAAGGGCCCTACCGTAAATCCCTGGAACAGAAAGCCGCGGACAACGGACTGGCGGGCACGGTCAGGTTCCTCGGATGGGTTGATAACGCAAGCGCTGAAATGAAGGAGCTCTACGGGCGCGCCGGCATCTTTATCTCCGCCAGCTATTTTGAAAGCTTCGGGCTGACGGTGCTGGAGGCCCTGAGCGCCGGCTGCTACCCCCTTGTATCAGATATCGGCGGGCACCGCTACATCCTCCATGATGACAGGTTTTTCTTCGGAAAGGGCAATGTCGGGGAATTGAGGAGTAAACTGGCCGCGGTCATGAGCAGCGGGGTGCCGCACATGGACATCGATATCGCGCGCTTCAGCTGGGACAGCGTTATAAAGGAATATATTTCGCTCCTGGAACAATGAGATGAGACTATTCATCACCATCGATACCGAGCCGGATTGCGATACGTCATGGCGCCGCTCGTCACCCCTCACCTTCACCTCCGTCACCGAGGGGATACCGCGCCTGCTGCGCCCGCTCTGGGACCGCTACGGGATACAGCCGATATATTTTGTCAGCCCGGAGGTGGTGCGCGATGACGGGTGCTGCAGCGTCCTGACCTCCGAGGTCGGGAAGGGCGCGGTCATCGGCGCGCACCTGCATTCGGAATACATCGAACCGCATGTCACGATCCGGGACCCGGCCGGCAGGGTCTCGGGGGAGTTCCCCTGCTTCGCCCATTCGGCGGAGATCGAGTTTGAAAAGATACGGAACCTGACGACGATGATACAGGACCGGCTCGGATACCGGCCGGTCTGGTACCGGGCGGCGCGCTATGGTGCTGACCTCGACACAATACGGGCGCTGTCACGGCTGGGCTACCGCTATGACAGCTCGGTCACCCCGGGGATCGACTGGTCGGGGATCGGCGGGCCCGACCATCGCAGGGCGCCGCTGCAGCCCTACTGGGTGAGCACCGATGACATGTACGGGGCAGCGACGGAGAATGCCGGGACGGGGATCCAGGAGTACCCGGTCACGATTTACGGTAAGCGGCTCGGGCCGCTCGGGAGGTTCCTCCCCGATACCTGGCTTTTTTACAACTGGCTGCGGCCGACCCACATGAGCGTGCTGGAACAGAAAAAAATAATGCGGGACATGCGGAGGGACTTCGGCGATCCGGTGTTTGTCCTGCTCTTTCATTCCATGGAGATCATGGTCAACAAGACGCCGTTTGTCCGTAACAGATTAATGCAGAAGAGATTCCTGGCAAACCTTGAAGCGGTTATACGGTACGCCGCCGCCCTTGCGGATGGCGGCGGCGCCCGGTGATCATCCTATCGCCTCGCTGCCCCGTTCGCCGGTGCGGATCCGTATGCAGTCCTTGAGATCGAGCACGAAAATCTTTCCGTCCCCGATGTCCCCGTCGCTCGCTCCCTTCCTGATGGCCTCTATCGTCTGCTCAAGGTAGTCGTCGTTGACCGCGATTTCAAGCTTGACCTTTCTCAGGAGTGAGCCGATCTCCTTCACGCCGCGGTACACCTCGGTGATCCCCTTCTGGCGACCGCATCCCAATACCTCTGTGACGGTCCGAAGGTGAATTTCATTTTTATCAAGCTCATCCATTACTTCTTCCAGCTTGTGGGGTTTGAGTATCGCAATTACGTATTTCATATGTTCGCTCCTCCATCGCTATTTTTAATCGGACTACTCATGGAGAGTATACCCAGTCTCGTGGTGCTGGGTAAGATCGAGGCCGATATTTTCATCCTTGCTTTCGACCCTCATGCCGACGAGGAAATCGACAAGCTTGTACAATAGTACGGTCATGACGGCCGAGAAGACGATGGCCACCAGCACGGTGAGAGCCTGGACTCCCAGCAGGCCGGGGTTGCCGTAAAACAGACCGTCGTTTCCGGCTGCGTTGACCGATTTTGTCGCGAAGAGCCCGGTCGCAAGGGCGCCGATGATACCGCCCACGCCATGCACGCCGAAAACGTCAAGGGCGTCGTCATATCCGAGCTTCGCCTTGATAATGGTGACGAAGAAGAAGCAGACCAGGCTGGCGAGGGCGCCGATTGCAATCGCCGACATCGGCGTGACATAGCCGGCTGCCGGGGTGACGGCCACGAGGCCGGCGACCAGGCCGGTCGCAATGCCGAGCATGGTCGGCACCTTGTTGACGATCCAGTCAAGGACCATCCAGGCGATACCCGCCGCGGCCGCGGCAGTGTTGGTATTGATAAACGCGGCAACCGCCACGGTGTTCGCCGCCCCGGCGCTGCCCGCGTTGAATCCGAACCAGCCGAACCAGAGGAACCCGGCGCCCAGTACCGCGAAAGGAAGGTTGTGCGGAACATGGTGCTCGTGGCCGTTCCGCTTCCCGAGCAGGAGCACGAACACGAGGGCCGAAATCCCGGCGTTGATATGGATGACGGTACCGCCGGCGAAATCGAGCGCGCCGAGCGACATGAGCCACCCGTCTTTCGCCCAGACCCAGTGGGCAAGGGGATCGTAGACCAGGGTCGACCAGAGCAGTGTGAAAAGAAGAAACCCTGAGAATTTGATCCTCTCCGCGAAAGCGCCTATGATAAGGGCGGGGGTGATAACGGCGAACATCATCTGGAAGGCCATGAAGAGGCTGTGCGGTATGGTGTTCATGTAGGTGTCGTGCGGTGCCATGCCGACGCCGGAAAGTCCCAGCCAGTCAAGGCCGCCGATGACGCCACCTATATCCGGGCCGAATGCCAGGCTGTACCCGAACAGGATCCACTGGATCGATACCAGGCAGAGGATTACCATGCATTGCATCAGCACGGACAATATATTCTTCTTCCGTACCAGGCCGCCGTAAAAGAACGCAAGGGTCGGGGTCATTATCATGACCAGCGCCGTAGCTATCATGACCCATGTCAGATCGGCATAATTAATGTTTTCCATCATGTTCGCTGCCTCCTTCTGTCATTTTATGCAGCGCCCCGGGGTATCCCGTACAAAACCGCGTGCCGTCGCGGTCTTCGTGGCAATTGCATTTAATAAATCCATAATATGTATCAGTCCGGCGTGGTGTCAATACGCGTGAAGAGAAGATCATGGCATAGATGATTAATTTAACATGCGTGCAACACGATCGCCATGATGAAGGGCGTCAATATTACGGCCATGTTACATCAGCCGGACAGCGGCCATGTCACGGCATGGCAGTGGGACTCTATGACACGACCCGCGGGGGGCAGCCATCGGGTCGAAAAAAATTGCTTTACTGTATCCATGGAACGGGTTCACATGAATCAGGGACTGATATTTACCGTTGTGCTGGAAACTGCCGAGTGTAAACTATGCCGGAATTCAAAGTTGTATCGCGCTTCAAGCCGTCAGGGGACCAGGAGACCGCGATTGCGGGCCTGATCGACGGCGTGCGCAACGGAGAAAAATTCCAGACCCTGCTCGGTGTCACCGGATCCGGGAAGACCTTCACCATGGCGAAGGTCATCGAAGCGGTGCGGAAGCCGACGCTGGTGCTGACCCACAACAAGACCCTGGCGGCGCAGCTGTACCGCGAATTTTCAGAATTTTTCCCGGAAAACGCGGTGGAATATTTCGTGTCCTATTATGATTATTACCAGCCGGAAGCCTACGTCGTCTCCTCCGATCTGTATATTGAGAAGGACGCCTCCATCAATGACGAGATTGACCGCCTCAGGCTGAAGGCGACCTCGTCGATACTGGAGCGCCGTGACGTGATCGTGGTGTCCTCCGTGTCGTGCATCTACGGCCTGGGGACGCCGGAGGACTTTGACCGATCCCAGATACGGCTCCACGTGGGAGACCGCATGGAGCGCGACGACCTCCTCAGGAGGCTCGTGTCGATATACTATGACCGGAACAATATATCCTTTATACGGGGGACCTTCCGTGCCCGCGGTGACGTGGTGGAGATCTTTCCCGCATACCTCCAGCGGGAAGCCTACCGGGTGGAATTTTTCGGGGACCAGATAGAGGGCATCACGCGCATCAATCCCGTTACCGGCTCGTCGACCGGCAAGGTGAAAAGCTGCTATATCTACCCCGCCAAGCATTTCGTTTCATCAATGGAGACAATGAAGGAGACGATCGGGATGATCGAGGAGGAGCTGGGCCATCGCCTGGAGGAGTTCCGCGCAAAGGGGAAACTCGTCGAGGCGCAGCGGCTGGAGAGCAGGACCCGCTACGACATGGAGATGCTCGCCGAGATGGGATACTGCAGCGGCATTGAAAATTACTCGCGCATCATATCCCGCCGCAGGCCGGGCGAGCGCCCCGCCTGCCTGCTCGATTATTTCAGGGGCGATTACATCATGTTCATCGACGAATCCCACGTATCAATCCCCCAGGTGCGCGGGATGTACGAGGGAGACCGGGCCAGGAAGCAGAACCTGGTCGATTTCGGGTTCAGGCTGCCGTCCGCACTGGACAACCGGCCGCTCTATTTCGATGAATTTGAGGCGATGATCAACCGTGTCGTGTTCGTGTCGGCAACCCCGGCTGAATACGAGCTGGCGAAAAGCGGGCGGGTCGTGGAGCAGGTGATCAGGCCGACCGGCCTTGTTGATCCGGTGATTGTTGTGCGCCCGGCCCGGGACCAGGTGGACGACCTCATAAAAGAGATCAATATACGCGCAGGGCGGGATGAGCGGGTGCTCGTGACCACCCTCACCAAAAAGATGGCGGAAGACCTGACGAAATACTTCGAAGAGGTGGGGATCAGGGCGCGGTATCTCCATTCAGAGATCAATACCATAGAGCGGGTCGAGATCATCCGCGACCTCAGGCGCGGCGAGTTCGACTGCCTGGTCGGGATCAACCTTCTGCGCGAGGGACTTGACCTGCCCGAGGTCTCGCTCGTGGCGGTCTTTGACGCGGACAAGGAGGGCTTCCTCCGGTCGGCGCGCTCCCTCATACAGACGGCGGGACGCGCCGCGCGGAACATCAACGGGTCGGTCATCCTGTATGCCGACACCATGACCGACTCCATGCGGCAGACGATCGACGAGACCAGCCGCCGCCGCGCCATCCAGGAGCAGTACAACAAGGAGCACAACATCACGCCTGCAGGGATCCGGAAGGAGATCGTCGATATCATCGAGCGGGAATACCAGGACGAAAGCAGGTACGCTGACCTGGTCGCCGACTACGGGGCGACCTATCATTCCGGCGACCCGGTGAAGCTCGCGGAGGCCCGCGACCGGCTCCACGAAGAGATGCTCCGCGCGGCGGACAACCTCGAGTTCGAAAAAGCGGCGGTGATGAGGGACCAGATGCTCGATATTGAGAAAAAGCTTGAACTCATCAAAAAGAGCGGGAAATAACCGCCGTCACGCGCCGGCGATGTTAAATCCGTAAAATACGTTGACACGCTGCTGCGGCGTGATGCAGTGAAAAAAATACGATGTTACACGGGGATGCGTCATGGGCAGGATACAAATTTCCGATGTTGAACCGCTGATACGGCTTGCCGTCAAGGAGGACATCGCCGGCGGCGATGTCACCTCCCGCGCGATATTCAAACCGGAGGATACCTCGCGGGCGGTGATCATCTCAAAGCAGCAGGGAATTTTCTGCGGCGCGGACATGGCGCGTTACGTGTATGAAATAATCGATTCCCGCGTAGCCGTCGTTGCCATGGCCCGCGACGGTGATATCATCGGCGACAGGGCCCGGGTCATGACGGTGTCGGGCCCGACGATAAGCGTGCTGGCGGGAGAACGCATCATGCTGAACTTTTTGCAGCGGATGAGCGGGATTGCGACCGGGACGTCCCGGGCGGTTTCGCTCCTGGCAGGGACGAAGATCAAGCTGCTGGACACGCGCAAGACACTGCCGGGGTTCCGCATCCTCGACAAGTATGCGGTCAAGACCGGCGGCGGTGAAAATCACCGCATGGGGCTCTATGACATGGTCATGATCAAGGACAATCACATCAGGGCCGCCGGGAGCATCGGCACCGCGGTCGGCATGGTGCGCGGGCAGTACGGAACACGCTATGTCGTGGAGGTTGAAACGACATGCCTGGACGAGGTGAGGGAGGCCGTTTCCGCCGGGGCTGACATCATCATGCTCGATAACATGAACACCGGGATGATGAGAGACGCAGTTGGCATAATCGATAAAAAGGCCAGGATCGAGGTGTCCGGGAATATGAATGAGGAACGGATCAGGGAGTTGCGGGAACTGGCTATCGATTATATATCCATGGGCTCGCTAACGCATTCAGTGAAAGCGTTTGATCTGTCGATGGATTTCAATGATTGACCGCAGCCCTGTCCCTTCCCCATAAGGGCAGACGAGTAAGGTGTATCCCGGAACCGCATCCTCAGGTGTTCCGCAACCGACGGGTCCTCCCGGTCGCTACTTTCGCCGGTCGGTAATATCGCGGTGAAATTCACAGAGCCGGTACAATTTCCCGGTGTGCGGATTTTTTTTGGTGACCTTGACGCCGCACCGTATGCACAGTCCGTCGTCCCTCCGCTTGTTGTACAGCCGCATGTACCGCTCTGTCCCTGATGATTTGTATTTGCTTACCTGGATCCTCAGGCCCTTGTAGAGATAATTGCCAATTGACTTCTCGGTGCCCTTTTGCAGCTCCCGGTAAACGGTTCCCAGATCTTTTATGGTGATTTTCTTCGGTTCCATATGTCCTATCCAAATAATAATTATAAACACGGTGTCAGTCAATTAATTCCGGGGGGTAAAATTCTTCAATTAAAAAAAGAGCAATTTTTGATGTTGAACAAAATAATAATGCAAATCGTGGTTATATGACATGCGATAGTATCAGGACGTGGGGGGATATAATAAAATCTTACAAATGGTTCATTTGAACGTGTTAATGATTATTAAAAATTAAATATTGCCCGGGAGATATTTTAACGGATTTTCCGGTTTTCCTTCCAAATCTATCTGGAAATGGAGTTTTTGATTGGAGGAATTAATCCGTCCGATCGTATTGCCGGCGGCGACCCTGTCTCCGCTTGCAACGGATATCCGGTCAAGGTTCGCATACACAGTAGAATATCGCCCCTTGTGGGCGATGACAATATAGTTGCCGAATCCTCTCATCGAGCCGATTTTTTTTACCGTGCCCGGGGCGGATGAAAGGACAGGCGACCCTTTTTTCCCCGTAATGATTATTCCAATAGGTTTTACCCCGTCCCGGCCGTCATTGTGATAGTTGATTACGCTGCTGATCGGCCACCGGAAGTGCGGCGAATTGTTTGTTTTCGCGCTCTTCCCAGGATATCTCTTCGAAACAGGTGGAGACGGGGTCCTGCGTAACGCGGCGGGGACTTTCAATGACATGCCGATGTTAATTGCATTTTTATTTTTCAGCTTATTGCATGCGATTAATGCTTCAACGGTTGTGCCCGTTTTACGGGCTATGCCGGTGAGGGTGTCCCCGGGCCTGACCGTATGAATTTTTAAAGCTTTCTTCACGGTATTCTTTTTTCCTGATTCAATGTTGGTGTTTTTCCGGATTTTAATAAACGATGATCGTTTTTTTTGCTGCCCTGAAGGCCTGCGTGCCTGAATGTTCTTTTTTGCCCTGTAGTTCTCATATGAGTCCGGGCGCGTGGTAACCCTGGCGATATAGGCTGTTCTCTCCGGAATGATTATGTCGCCGGTTTGCGCGGGCAGAGTGCTGGGGGAGACAAGACAAAAAAAGACAGCAATGGATATGAGACTGCAAACATCCCTGTTATGCACGGTAAACATCCCTTTTTCCCGTATTTGCCCCTCATGGGCAAAAGAAGCCTACTCATAGTATCGGGCGGCGCGGGGTGAGAATTTAACCTTTTTTACCTGATATTTTTTGCCGCCGAGGTGATGGAAAGCTTTCCATGGCGCACATTTTTTACCGACAGGAGCCGGTCGGCTATAAGCGACACGTCTTTTGTTTTGCCCCTGAGTATCAGTACCTCAAGGCAGTTGTGCTCATCCAGGTGGATGTGTGTCGTTGATACGATGATTTTATGATTGTGGTGCTGTATTTCATTCAGCTTTTCGGACAATTCGCGCACGTCATGGCTGTATACCAGGGTCAGGGTGCCGATCGATTCCGCATCGGGATTGGCGATGTCTTCTGACACAAGCATGTCGCGTATCAGGTCGCGTATCGCTTCCGATCGGTTGACGTATCCTTTCTCCGTGATGATGGAATCGAACTGCTTGAGGAGCTTCTGGTCGATTGAAACGCCGAATCGTATGAGGTTGTTCATTGCGTGCACCGTGTCATGAGCATGAAGACGCTTCCTGTATAATTAATGCTGTTGCCATGAAAAAGGCTTGTTATTTTTATTTATGATATTCTATCATGTCAGTCTAAGTCCGGCAATATAATTTTTCAAATATATTTACTGGTGCAGGCGTAAAAAATATCGGACGCGAATCACATGAAAGCGGGGTTTTGAAAAACAACATGGGCTGCAAAGTGGTTATAGGGTCGCAATGGGGTGATGAAGGAAAGGCGAAGATGATCGATTATTTCACCCGCGACAGCGATATCGTTGTCCGTTACCAGGGCGGGGCGAACGCGGGTCATACTGTTGTTGTCAATGACAAGAAATATGTTTTTCACCTGATCCCCTCGGGCGTCCTGCATAAAAACAAGATCTGCGTGATCGGCAACGGCGTGGTTGTTGACCCGATACAGCTTATCAACGAGTTGACCGCGCTCGAGGCGGACGGCTTCGACATCAAGAAGCGGCTCCTCGTTTCAGACGCGGCGCACCTGATACTCCCGTACCACAAGGCGCTCGATGAGGCGATGGAGGAAGCAAGGTCCAATAAAATCGGCACGACCGTGCGCGGCATCGGCCCGAGCTACTCGGATAAATGTCTCAGGGTGGGGATCAGGGCCGGCGATGTCTTTGACACAAGGCTCCTGAAAAACAGGGTGGCCCTGGCGCTTGACATGAAGAACCTTCAGCTTGACCGGATATACAAAAAGCAGACATTCTCCGAAGAAGAGATCATGGACATACTGAAGAAGTTCAGGAAGATATGCGGCCCCATGATCACCAATACGCAGCATTTTCTTCACAAGTCCCTGAACGCGGGGAAAAATATCCTTCTTGAAGGGGCGCAGGGATTCGGGCTCGATATCGATCATGGCACCTACCCCTACGTGACCTCGTCCAATCCGACGATCGGCGGGGCGCTGATGGGCACCGGTCTCAACGCGTCAAATATCGGCCAGGTCATAGGCATTACCAAGGCATACCTGACGAGGGTCGGCGAAGGGCCATTCCCCACCGAGGCGTCGGGAGAGGACGGCGACCGGATGCGTGTGAACGGCGCCGAATTCGGCTCAACGACCGGGCGGCCGCGGCGCTGCGGCTGGTTCGATGCCCCGCTGCTCAAGCAGTCCGCGCTGACGAACGGGCTTACGGGCATCGCGCTGACGAAGCTCGATGTCCTGAGCGGCTTCAAGAAAATAAAGGTGGCGGTCGGGTACAAGGTGGATGGCAAGAAGATAGATTATTTTCCCGCATCGAATCTATACAAGGCCCAGCCGATATACAGGGAGCTTGAGGGATGGAACGCCGATATCTCCCGGTGCAGGCGCAAGTCAGATTTACCGCGGAGCGCACAGGCCTACATCGATTTTATCGAGTCCCAGATCGGGGTGAAAATATCGATAATCTCGGTCGGCCCCGAGCGGAATAATACCTTTAAGAATAGATGACCGCCGCGTATTGATTTTTAACATGAAATAATTAATTTTTATTGACAGTTACTGTGCATTTCAGTATCTGGTATTTTTATATTTTGAGACGCTAGCTCAGTCGGTAGAGCAACTGCCTTTTAAGCAGTGGGTCCCGAGTTCAATTCTCGGGCGTCTCAATACACTATAACATATGTCCCTGTCGTCTAGTGGTCTAGGACACCGGGTTTTCATCCCGGCAACGGGGGTTCGATCCCCCCCGGGGATGCATTCGAAAGGGTGATTCGAAAATCGAATCACCCTTTTTTTCATCACAGCGCCGAAGGCGGCGGCCGGCGGGTCTCATCAAAAATGATTTTCCTGCTTGACGGGATTTATTTTTTCGTTAAAGAACATTGATGTTGATCCGCACATGGCATATCATAACAGATAGCCGTATCGGTAGTGCGGGCACGGAAAATTGAATGAAAAAAATCGCGAGAAACGATCTCTGCTGGTGCGGCAGCGGGAAAAAATATAAAAAATGCCACCTCGATTCGGATATCGCGGGCGGTACTGTTACAAAGGAGCGGATCGCTGCTCCTCCCGGCGTCATTATCAAGACCGCGTCCCAGATCGAAGGCATTCGGAAAAGCAGCAGGCTTACCCGGGACGTCCTTGCCATGGTATCGGAGCGGATGCGGCCGGGGATCGCGACGGACACCATCAACGAATGGGTGCATGAATATATCGTGAGCCGCGGGGCGGTCCCGGCGCCCCTCAATTACAACGGGTACCCGAAAAGCGTGTGCGTCTCGCTGAACAATGTCATCTGCCACGGCATCCCGGACGCCACGGTAATACGCGAGGGGGACATTCTGAACGTGGACGTCACCACCATCCTTGACGGCTACTACGGCGACGCGGGAAAAATGTTCATGATCGGCGACGTGTCCGCCGAGGCCCGGCGCCTTGTCCAGGTGGCGCGCGAGTGCCTTGATATCGGCATTGACCAGGTAATGCCGTACCGCGATTTCGGGGAGATCGGCTACGCCATCGAGCAGCATGCCGTGAAAAACGGGTTTTCAGTCGTTCGCGATTACGGCGGTCACGGCATCGGGATCAGGTTCCATGAAGAGCCCCATGTCCATCACTACGGGAGCAGAAAGCGGGGCATCATGATGATGCCGGGGATGGTGTTCACTATCGAGCCCATGATCAACCAGGGGCGGTTCGAGACCAGGCTCATGCCTGATTCCTGGACCGCGGTGACCATTGACGGCAAGCTCTCGGCGCAGTGGGAGCACACGATCCTGGTCACGGAAACAGGCGCTGAAATCATGACGGAATGACGGGAGGCGGCACGATGCAGGATCTCTACGAAATCCGGCCGGAAAAGCTGAATGAAAACGTGTTCCAGCTCCTCGGCAAGGACTGGATGCTCATCACTGCGGGCACCATCGATGCCTATAACACGATGACCGCGTCGTGGGGCGGCATGGGCGTGCTGTGGAACAGAAATGTCTGCTTCATCGTCGTCAGGCCGCAGCGCCATACCTACACCTTCCTTGAAAAAAATGATTTTTTCACCCTGTCGTTTTTTCATGAAAAATACCGCGATGTGCTGAAATTCTGCGGTGCGCGTTCGGGCCGCGACGTCAACAAGGCCGCGGAAACCGGCATCACGCCGGTACGGACCGCGAACAACGCCGTGTATTTCGCCGAAGCGCGGATCGTCATTGAGTGTAAAACAATCTATTACCAGGACCTCAATCCGAACAATTTCATTGACCCGTCAATTTCTGACAACTATCAGCAGCGGGATTACCACCGCATGTATATCGGCGAGATCCTCTCGGTAAAGATCAAGTAACGCGCCTCATATCCCCCATGGTGGAACCCGGACTGATGGAGCACAAGGCCGCTTCTGACATATCGATTTTCGAAGAGCGCACCGACTACCGGCGCGACCTCGGCCTGTTCGAGTCGGTGTCGATCGTCGTCGGACGGATCATCGGATCGGGAATTTTCAGAACGCCCGGCCCCATCATGGCGCTGGTGTCATGCACCTCGCTGTTCGGGCTCGTGTGGATAATCGGCGGCATCGTGACAATATTTCACGCGGTGTGTTACGCGGAGCTGGTGGCGATGATGCCGCGCTCCGGCGGACCGTACGTATACCTGAAAACGGCCTATGGCCCGGTGGTGGCGTTCCTGCGCGGGTGGGCCATGTTCTTCGTGTCCGAGACTGGCGCGATAGCGGCAGTGGCGCTCGTGTTCGCGGAATACGGCAATGAAATCTGGAAGATCTTTTACGGCACTCCGTTCAGCCACGTGTCCGAGATCCTGATAGCCGTCTCGATCATCTGGGTCCTCACCGCCATAAACCTTTTCGGCGTCTTCCTGAGCGGCGTGTTCCAGAATGCCTTCAGCATCGCGAAGGTCGCCGCGATCGGCATCATCATCGGAATATCCTTCACCGCCGGAGGGAGCTTCGGCCATTTTACCGACCCTTTCCTGCCGACGCAGTTTTCATGGGCAACCGTGCTGGCGGTGGGGGCGGCGCTCAGGCTCTCGTTTTTCGCCTTCAGCGGGTGGGAGGGGGCCACCTATGTCGCCGAGGAGGTGAAAAATCCTCGGAGGAACCTGCCCCTCTCCCTTTTCTTCGGGATAGCGGGCGTGATGGTCCTGTATATCGGGACCAACGCCGCGTATCTCTACCAACTGCCTGTCCGCGCCATCGCTGAATCGCGAGGTGTTGCCGCGGACGCCATGACTGCCGCGATCGGCGGGGCGGGCGGTATCCTGATTTCCGCCGCTGTCATGATCTCGGCCTTCGGCAACGTCAGTTCCCAGGTACTGGTCAAGGCCCGCTCCTGGCAGGCAATGGCGCGGGACGGGCTCTTCTTCGACCGGCTCGGCCGTCTCCACGGAAAGTACAGGACACCGAACAACGCCCTCATCGCCCAGGCCGCCTGGGCGTCGGTGATACTGCTCGGGATGCTCTGTGTTTACTGCCTGTTCGACATACCGTCGGGGACGTCATACGAAACGATCATCGCCTTTTTTTCCGCCACGGGGACCATCTTCAACATTATGACCATATATTCGATCTTCCTGTTCAGGAAGCGCTATCCGGACGTCCGCCGTCCCTACAGGGCCTGGCTCTATCCGTACAGCATAGTGATCGTGCTGGTCCTGCTCGCCGCATATCTTGTGGTTACATTGATAACTGCATTTTTACCGTCGATGCTGGGACTGGCGCTGATGTCTTCCGGGATGATATATTACTATCGAAAAATGAAATCAGTGAAGGGCGCGCCTGATTAAGTCGGCTCATGAGGCGCGGTGTAACGCGCGGGCCGGCTGCCGTCTGCGGCCGGACGCGTACAGCTTTACGGGAGGGGTCCTGACATGAAAAAAATGATTACACTGCTGCTGCTGGTTGCCGCCGTGTCATCCTGCACGCGCAATGACTACCGCGAGATGAGCGTCTATCCCGTACCGGGCGAGATCGCGGTTGCTCGCGGCGGGGAGCAGGTTATCGTCCTCAAGGTGGAGCTGCCGCCCCGCACCCATATCTACGGGAACCCGAAGGGCCCCGGGACAGGGAAGCCGACCGAGGTCAGTGTAAAAAAAATTGACGGCATCGTCTTCGAAGAACAGCGTTTCTTGCCGCCGAAAAAATTTTTTTTCTCCGGCGAGAAGGAATATACCTGGGGATATGAGGGTGAGACAAAGATATTTCTTCCTTTCAAAGTAAGCGAGCGCGTGCGGCCCGGCCTGTATCATGCCGATATAACGTTTGATTCCCTGCTGTGCAGCGACAGCGCCGGGTCCTCGTACTGCGCCCCGAGGGTGTTCCGATTCAAATACCCGGTGCGGGTCCTCGACGCCGGCCACACGGCAACGGAACATGACAAGGACATCAGCTCTGAGTACACGCGGTCAGCGGCCCCGGGCATGAAACAGGGTGCGGGCGAAACGTCAGCCTCTTCTGCGGCGGGCGGCGGGGCCGTTCCCGAGGGCCTCGAATTTTCACCGCGCTTCATCGAACGCGGGGTTTCGGGCATCATCCAGGCGATTCTGTTCGGGCTCATCGCCGGCTTCTTGTTGAACTTCATGCCCTGCGTCCTCCCGGTGGTGAGTCTCAAGGTGCTGAGTTTCGTGCAGCACGCGGATAAAAGCAGGAAAGAACTCTTCCTGCTCGGGCTCCTCTTTTCTCTCGGCATCATCACCAGCTTTGCCGCCCTGGCCGCCCTGGCCGCTTTTTTCGGATACAACTGGGGCGGGCTGTTCCAGCACCGCCTGTTCCTTGTTGTCATGACCGGGATCGTGTTTGCCCTGGCGCTGTCAATGTTCGGCGTATTTACAATCAGCGCCCCCGCCTTTGCCGGAAGGGCCTCGCTGGAGAAAGGGAACCGCTATGCCGATGCGTATGTCAAGGGCCTGCTTGCCACCCTGCTGGCGACCCCTTGCAGCGGCCCGTTCCTCGGGGCGACCCTTGCATGGACCCTGGCGCAGCCGGCGCCGGTGATTGTGACGGTATTCATCAGCATTGGCCTCGGCATGGCGCTGCCCTACCTGCTCCTGACGGCCCGCCCCGGCCTGTTGAAATATGTGCCGAAACCGGGCGAATGGCTGGTCACCTTCGAACGGGTAATGGGTTTTTTCCTCGTCTTCACGGTCATCTACCTGCTCGGGGTCCTCGACAGCGCGGCGGTGCTGCCGATGGTGGCATTTCTCGGCTTTATTTCGGTCGGCTTGTGGCAGTACGGCAGGTATGGCGCGATTTTTCAGCCTGCGGCGAAGAGGGCCGCTTCAGCAATCGTGCTGCTCCTGCTTATCATAGGCGGCTATGCCCTGTCATTTCACTACCTCTACACTGAAGAAACGCCGGCCGGGCGGAGCGCCGCCGGAGTGTTCAGCATACAGCGGCTGATCGCCAACAGGGACGCGGGAAAAATATCCGTCATCGAGTTTACCGCCGACTGGTGTCCAAACTGCAGGCTTGTGGAAAAAGTCACGCTTCAGTCGGGACCGGTTGCCGCGGAGCTTTCACGGCGCGATGTTGATTTCATGGTGGCGGATATTACAGTGAAAAATCCCGCTGCTGAGAGGCTTATGGCGCTCTTCCAGAGCAAGTCGATACCGCTGCTGGCCGTCATCCCGCCGGGCAAGTTGTTCAACGCGCCGCTTATACTGAGGGACATCTATTCGAAACAGGACGTGATGAAAGCGTTTGATATGGCGCGCGAAACGAGCGGGGAGAGCGGCGGCGTAAACTATCAATTTGATATTCAAACACGGTGATGACCGGGGAATTCATTTTTCGAGGAGGACCTGCACGGCGCTTCGCGCCAGGGCCTCATGCGGTTTTTTTTCTATGAGTTTGTCGTGGCTGAAAGAGACCTGCTTTTTCTTCTTGCTATTCATATAGGACGTCAGGGTCACTTCCCTGGTCCCCTTGCTTTTACAATACCCGACCTTGCAAAATTTGCAGTTGGATATGACGATCCTGACGTCACGGGCCGGGAGCCTGTTTGTGTAGAGCCAGTTCTGGATCTCCTGTAAAAGCTCGTCGTAAAAACGCTGCACGTAGTCGTCCATGTTGTCGTCGGAAAGCGTTTTCGAATACACGATCTCAAGCGCCGCATCGTCTTTATGGTACTTCTTCCGTATCTCTTCAATTGGCATGCCGTAATGCGTTATGCCTTCGAGCTGATCCATAACAATGCCCGCAGCGTCACGCAGTTGGCCGTCCGCGCGGCATTGCACCGCTGCCAGCGACATGATTGCAATGACCAGTAGCAGTGTTCTCATATGCGGTCCTTTCCCCTGTAAGCTGGTATGCGCCGGAGCCTGCGCCGCAGGCTATCCAAGCGCCCGGTGGCCGATATCTGTGCGATACTGCGCACCGTCGAACGTGATTGTCTTTATCGCCCGGTATACGGTCCGGTTGGCTTCTCTGAGGGTCGTCCCCAGCGCGGTGATATTGAGCACCCTGCCGCCGCTGGTAAAGTATTTACCTCCGGTTTCCGTCGTGCCGGCGTGGAACACGGTGATGTCCCTGCTCACACGGTCAAGCCCGGATATCTCTTTTCCTTTGTCATACGCGCCGGGATATCCGCCGGATGCCATGACCACGGTTATGGCATGGAGGTCCTTGAATGATACCGAGACCCTGTCAAGCGTGCCGCTGACCGAGGCCTGGAACAGGTCGCCGAGCTTCCCGTTGAGGAGCGGGATGATGACCTGGGACTCCGGGTCGCCGAACCGGACATTGAACTCGAGCACCTTTATATCGTCGCCCGTTACGATGACCCCGGCGTAGAGAATGCCCTTGAAGGGGATGCCTTCCCGCATCATGCCGTCGACGGTCCTCTGCAATATCTTCTCATGGACGAACCTGAGACGAGGCTCTGTCATTACCGGCGCGGGCGCATAGGCGCCCATGCCGCCCGTGTTGGGCCCCCGGTCGCCGTCATGAATGCGCTTGTGGTCCTGCGCGGCGACGAAGGGTATGATGCGGGTGCCGTCGGAGACGCATAATACCGATGCTTCCTCCCCGTCGATGAAGTCTTCTACAAAAACGCGGGAATTGTCGGCCACGCTGGCGTGGATGAATGCCAGCGCTTCCTCCCTGCTTTCCGGAATGCCGACACCCTTGCCGGCCGCAAGCCCGTCCAGCTTGATGACGACAGGATAGGTATCATTCCGGTTGATATAGTCAAGGAGGGGCTGTTTCCCTTCGAAGACCATGTGGCCCGCGGTGGGAACGCCATATTTTTCCATGATCTGTTTGGCGAAAAGCTTGCTGCCCTCGAGCATCGCGGCCTTCTTTGTCGGGCCGAACGCGGGGATCTTTTTCTCCTGTAAATAGTCGACGATACCGGCCACGAGCGGAGCTTCAGGGCCGACGATGACCATGTCAATGGCATTGGCGATGCAGAATCGCTCTATGGCCGCGAAGTCATTCACCGCGCAGTTAACGCGGAAGCGCGCCTCCGTGCCGCCGTTGCCGGGGGCGACGAACACCGTATCAGCGCTGTCGTCCTGCATGAGACGCCATGCGATGGCATGCTCCCTCCCGCCTGACCCGATGATTAAATATCTCATAGTTCCTCCCGGCTGATAACGCTGATAGAATCTTATGTAAGGGCGATGAAATGGCTGTCAACGAATAATAATTTATTTTATGGAATACCGCAATGGCATAATATTTTTATGTTGACTCGGCGCCGGATAGATACAATGGTTAGGAACATCTGCCCGGTGTATCAAACGATATTCCCGTGTATTACTGATATGATCTATAAGAATAAACCGCCATATACCCTGTTACTGAGCGCCGCGATCTTCATCTGTTGCATCATCGTTTCATCAGGGGCTCTCCATGCGAAAAAAGACGCCGCGATTGCGATCAGGGGTGTCGTATATGACGCGATGACCAGGAAACCAATAGACTCCGGCATGGTGCTGATACTCGAATTGAAGAAAAAAGCGCTGATCGACGGGACCGGATCGTACCGCATCATGGTCCCCGGGCCGGGCGTGTACACGCTGGCGGTGAAATCGGAGGGGCTCAAGATCTACAAAGCAACCGTCTCGGTCAGCGGGGATACCATCAAGAATATCCCGCTTGAGCCGGTCAGTACAAAGGCCTCGGGGATCACCATCATGGGGAAGCGCGATCTGCAAACGGTCTCGCGCCATACCATGTCCCTGAAGAAGATCAAGGATGTCCCCGCCACCTTCGGTGATTCAATGAATGCCCTCGCCGCGCTGCCGGGGGTCATCAGGACCGGCGGTGACCTGTTCGGCCCGATTGTCATCCGGGGCGGTGATCACCGCGGCATCAGGTATCTCATTGACGATATCCCGATATACAGTCCTCTCCATTACGGCGGACTCCATTCTGTGATCAACAGCAACATGATGGATGAAATCGACCTGTATTCCTCCGCATTTCCCACTGAATTCGGATCGGCCACCTCCGCAGTCATAAGCATCAATACCATCGATGACGTAAAGGAATTCGGGGGATATACGGATCTTTCCCTGCTTTCCGCCTCGGCGCTGGTCCAGACCTGCATCGTTAAGAATGACGGCGGCGGCGCGGGAATGGGATCGCCGCTTGAGTATCAGAAAAAGAACCAGAAAACTACCGGCTATATCATCGCCTCCGGCAGGATCAGCTACATCGATCTTATCATTCTCCCGCTGGTGGGCCTTATCACCGGGGAGCGTGTCAACGTGGTGCCCAACTACTGGGATTACCAGGTAAAAGCGAAGTATTCATTCAACAGCGCCCACTCGCTCACCCTGTTCTGCATGGGGAGCAAGGATTACTTCCGGCTGTCGAATTACAAGTGGGCCAACGACGGGTCGGACCCCCTCCTGACCGGGCTCAAGGTGAATACCGACCAGATGTCGCACGGCCAGGGCCTCTATTATACGTACCAGCCCTCTGAAAGGTTCAGAAACCGATTTACATTCTATTCTTCGCTCCGTGAAAGTACGGTGAAGGTCAATTTCCCCGCGCCCGGCGTCACGCTTGCGCTGCGCGATATCCGCCTGTCTTCGCGACCTTACGTGTTCGGGTTCCTGGACAAGTTCAAGGCAGTGCCGGTCAAGAAACACCTCGAGCTGCGCGGCGGGATTGAATACAATATCTATCAGTTCGCCGCCAGCGGGCAGCGCCCGCAGACCTCGGGGCGCGGCCTGACCATGGATGTCACCAATGACACCTTCACCACGATGTTCTTCAATCAAAAAATTCTCAACCATACGGTTGGCGGATATATAGAATCAAAATTCACCTATGGCGGCTTTACCATGGTGCCGGGGTTCAGGAGCGACTACTTCAGGAGGACCAACCGGGCGACATGGGACCCCCGGTGCCTCATGAGCTATGAATTCCCCACGCAGACGATCATCTCGGTCGCGGGAGGCAAGTACAGCTATTTCTTCCAGATCAACCCGAATAACTTTGACGGCTCTCCCGAATATGCGAAGATAGGGAAAGACGCTGAGCCGGAATGGGCCGTTCACCGCGTCATAGGGCTTGAACAGCGGATAGGGCTTTTCAAAATAAAAGTAGAAGGCTACTGGAATGATTTTTATGATCTCGCACAGCAGTATGTGCATATCGGCCCTGACGGGTCTCTCCGGCATACGATGAGCACCGGAAGAATACGGGCATACGGCGGGGAGATCATGCTCGAAAAGGACCGGAAGGAGGACGAGGACGGCATATTCGGCTGGGTCAGTTATACCTATACGCGGTCTCGGTTCAGGTCGGGCCTGCCGAATTATCCCGGGAAATACGGGGTCCTGTTCGACGGCTCCGGGAACTCTCCGGCCACCATCGATGATGTGTTTCTGAATAATATCGGCGATCTCTGGGGAAACCAGTGGCGCAATTACGGCTTCGAGCAGAACCACAGCTTCAAGCTGATACTCGGCTACGCATTGAAGAAACACGTCATTACCGGGAAGTTCATGCTGTACACCTCGACCCCGTACACGCCGATAGTGTTTTCGCAGCTGGATACCGAATACACCGCAACATACGGCATGCCGCGGTACATCCCGGTATACGGGCGCACCAATTCGCGTCATTTCCCCCTGTACCACCGTCTTGATGTGCGGTACAGCAATACCACCTCATATTCCTGGGGAAGCGTGAGCTGGTATATCGAAATAATCAATGTTTATAACAATCGGCCGATTGTAATGGAAAGGTGGGATTACCGTTTGCCCTACTACACATCAAAAAACCTTCCCGGCTTCATGAAACAAAACCCGACGCGGAGCTCCTTCAGCGATACGATCGCGTTTATACCTAATTTCGGTGTGGAAGTGAAATTCTGAGAAAGGAGATATGATGATGAAAGCCATGCGAATCCTCCCTGGTATCATGACGGCGGTCCTGCTGCTCACCGCGTGTATTACCACGCCTGTCGGCATTACCTCGTCATCAACCCCCGTGCATGACAAGAAAACAGCTGCGAATTACGGGCCGGTCAGCGGGTCCGACCGGGTCTGGTCGGTGTTCGGGCTCTGGATGATCGGCAGGCCGGACATCGACCGGGCGATACAGGATGCGCTCAAACAAAAAGGGGGAGACGCCCTGATAAACGTCACCTGTTATGAAAAGACATCATGGTTCTTTTTTGTCGCATCGCATACGGTTATAGTGGAAGGAGAGGCGGTCAGCTTTGAAAAGGAGACCGGTGACGGCGGCAGGGAGGGCAAGCCGGCCAGGGGACAGAAGAAATAGTAGGGTGAAGTTGACGTAGAGGATATGAATACAGGGAATGAAATAGCGGTACGGCGCGCCGGGCGATGCCGGGTATGCGTGGTGAGTATGCTGATCGCGGGCATTTTCCTGACCGGCTGCCTGTACAGGGGAATCAGGGTGGTCGGGCTCGAACAGAAGGCCGTGCAGCTGGAATCCTCACGGTACAGGGTCCTGGGTGAATCAGAAGGCACGAGTAGCAGTTTTAATCTCTTCTGGGTCATCCCGGTTACCCCGCGGGCGGCCTATGATCGCGCGGTGACCGAGGCAATAAGCGGCATGAGAGGGGATTCACTTATAGACATCAGGACATGGATTGAACGCCAGATATGGATAGTGGGCATGGTGGAGATTCTCCACGTGAAAGGCAAGGTAATCCAGTATGAGAAATAATACCAGCCCCGCGTGCGCTACTTCCGGGATATGATAGAATCCCTCACACTGGGTTTTCCATATTAAGGAAAAAGAATCGCTGTTCAATCACTCTTTTTTTTGTGCAATTGCATAATGAACAATATTTCATTTTGATACTTTAAAACGGAAGTAAGGTAATTAATGCGATTGCAGTGATGACCATACCTAACACCACTATTGTCTGTTTCATTCTACCTCCTCCTTAATATTTGTATAATTGTATAGGGATATGAATCCTAAAAAATCCGCCCGTATGGGCTATATATTGGTTAAAATATAATGAATTCTTAAATTTAAGTCTCGTTAATTCCTGATTCATCAGAACTTAACATTTTACTACCTGAAAATGACCAAGCCTTATTCATGGTAGTGCTTATTTTTTTTATAAAACAGTGAATGAATGTGATAACAATTTAAACTAAAGAGATTACTAAAGCAAAAAAAAACAAGAATTTTTCTTCATTTTTTCATCTTATAGAAAATTAAAAAACAGATTTTTCAATAGAGGCTATCATTTTATATCATAACATATTTTCCATTTAAATTCTTTTCCATTTTGTTGTGTTGCTTTTTTCACCTGGAATAGTTATTCTCCACATAATTGTTGGGAGGTACGCGTTGAAACGTTTTACCGAAGAATACGGGGATCAGCAGTTCGATCTCATCGTGATCGGCGGCGGGATTACAGGAGCGGCGGTTGCCTATGATGCCGCGGCACGGGGGCTTTCTGTCGCCCTGGTGGAAAAGGGCGATTTTGGCTGGGCCACTTCGGCGGCAACGTCGAAGCTCATACACGGAGGTTTGCGGTACCTAGCCACCATGGAGCTCCGGCTTGTCCGGGAATCGCTGCGGGAACGAAAGACGATGGAAAATATCGCGCCCAATTTTGTCTATCCGATCCCCAACATGGTCACAACCAACAGGATGAAGCTTACGAACAGGAAATGGGTCATCAAGGCGGGGATGATCATCTATGACATTCTGTCGTATGACAAGGGATTGACCTGGGACAGGAGCAAGCGGATCCCGCTGCATAAAACCCTCTCCCGCGAGAGGGTCCTCGAGCTGGAGCCCAGCGTCAAGAAGGAGGGCCTCACCGGCGCCTCGGTCTATTCGGATTGCATCAGCATCTGCCCGGAGCGGCTCACGCTCGCGTTCATCAAATCTGCGGTACGGTACGGGGCCCGGGTGGCGAATTATGCCGCGGTGAAGGAGTTTCTTTTTTCGAGCGACCGGCGCGTCACCGGCGTGAAGGTGTATGATGCCATCACAAAAAAAACGATCGATCTGCGCGGTTCGCTGACGGTCAATTGCGGCGGTCCCTGGGCCGACATCATCCTGGGGCTTGCGAAGAGGGAGGTGGGCGGCGAGCAGCTGCGGCGATCGGAAGGCATACACATCATCACGAGAAAGCTGGTCAACGACCATGTCGTGAGCACGATAACCGCGAAGGGGCGGCACATCTTCATCATCCCGTGGCGGGGGCACTCCATCATCGGGACCACTGACAAGGAGTATATCGGGAAGCCGGATGAGTACCGCGTGACAGGGAAGAGCATACGGGAGCTGCTTGATGAAGTGAATGACTCCTACGGGTTCGCACCGCTCACCTTCAACGACATCCTGCACACATGGGGCGGTCTCCGCCCCCTCGTGGAAGACCAGACCGAAGACGTGTATGAATCGTCGCGCAAGTATGAAATCTACGACAACAAGGCTGACGGGCTTGACGGGCTCATCACCGTCGAAGGGGGGAAGTATACCACGAGCAGGAACCTCGCGGAACATGTGCTTGACCTCGTCCAGAAGAAGCTCGGGAGGCGGTTGAAGCGGTCAATCACCAGGGACGAGTACCTGGCCGGCTGTGATATCCCTGACATGCCGGGATTCATCGGGCGGATTGTGAAGGAGAACGGGGATTTCGATCCGAAGACGGTCGAGTGCCTCGGGAGGATCTACGGCACCGAATACGAGCGGGTGCTTGCGATCGCACGGGAGAACAGGACGCTGGCGAAGCCGGTGAACGACGACGGGGAGATCCTCGCGCAGGTGGCGTACGCGGCGCGGTACGAATGCGCGCGGTCATTAAAGGACGCGCTGTTCCGGAGAACGGGCATCGGCACGCTCGGCAATCCGGGGGATGCGCTCCTGCGCCGGGTGGCGGAGGTAATGGCAAAGGAACTGCGCTGGGGCAGCGCCCGCGTGAAGGAAGAGCTGGCGCAGGCCCGGGGCGCCTTCGTGATCCCCGCGGAAGATGAGGAGCGCGGGAATCCCGCGCCGGGAAAAAAGAAAAAAAGACAGTGAGAACGCAACAATGAACAGGAAAGAAACACCATTTGTCCCTGACTGGACTGAAGCAGCCCCGCAGCCGAAATCATATCGTTCAATCTTCAAATGGGGCGCGCCGGACGGTTTTAAGCACCCGAACAAGCGGCTCTACCGGTTGATGAAGCAGACCTTCGGCCTCGATGACCGGTATTTTTCCGCGAAGCAGAAGGAGGGGAACGAGACGGTGAAGTGCGGGCGTGCGGTCCGCCTCTCCAAAACCCATATCAGTGCCCTCGCCCGGATCGTGGGGGACGGTAATGTGAGCACTGACGATTATTCCCGCGTTAAGTACGCCTGCGGGAAGACGGTCGAGGAAGCCACGCTGCTCCGGAGCGGCATCGCCGACCGCACGGCCGATGTGGTGGTCCATCCCCGGAACAAGGATGAGGTACGCAGGATCGTGGCGTATTGCGACAGGCACAGGATCCCCGTCTACGCGTATGGCGGGGGTTCGTCCGTCAACTTCGGGCTGCGGCCGTCCCGGGGGGGCATCTCCCTTGTCCTCAACACGCACATGAACAAAATTATCGAGCTCAATGAGACGAACCAGACCGTCAGGGTCCAGGCGGGCATGATGGGCCCCGCGTACGAAGACATGCTCAATAACGCGCCGGAAAAGCTCGGCGCACAGCGGCGTTACACCTGCGGGCATTTCCCCCAGTCATTCGAATATTCCTCCGTGGGCGGGTGGGTCGTGACACTCGGCTCCGGCCAGGCGTCGTCCTACTACGGGGACGCGTACAACCTGGTGATCAGCCAGGAATACGTGACGCCGCGGGGGGTCCTGAAAACGAAAGACTATCCGGCAACAGCCACCGGCCCGAAGATAAACGACATCATGAAGGGCAGCGAGGGAACGTTCGGCATCCTCACCGAACTGACGATGAAAATATACCGGTACGCGCCGGAAAACCAGCGGCGCTTTGCGTGCATCTTCCCCTCCTGGGAGAACGCCATCGCGGCGTGCAGGGAGATCGCGCAGGGCGAATTCGGCATGCCGGCCGTTTTCCGGATATCCGACCCGGAAGAGACCGACGTGGCGCTGAAGCTCTACGGCATCGAGGGGACCGTGATCGACACCTTCATGCGGCTCCGCGGGTACAGGCAGATGGAGCGGTGCCTCTTCATCGGGACCGCCGAGGGGGAGAGAAAGTTTACCGGCAACGTCAAGAAACAGGTAAAGAAGATCTGCCGGAGGTTCGGCGGCATGTATATAACCGGCTACCCCGTGTCGCAATGGGAGCACGGACGGTATACCGACCCCTATATGCGGGAGGACCTCCAGGATTTCGGCATCATCATCGACACCCTGGAGACCGGCGTGATGTGGGACCAGCTCATGGCGGTCCACCGCGGCGTCCGTGAATTCGTCAAGGCCAGACCGGACACGGTGTGCATGACGCACGCATCGCATTTTTATCCCCAGGGGACGAACCTCTATTTTATCTTTATCGCGAAGATGAAAAACGTGAAAGAATATATCGCGTTCCAGGAAGGCATCATCGACGCCATCGACGCGAGCGGCGGCTCACTGAGCCACCATCACGGCGTCGGCAAGATGATCGCGCCCTGGATGGAACAGCACCTGGGTAAAGAGCAGATGGAGGTGCTCCAGGCGCTCAAGCGGCATTTTGACCCGAAAAACATCATGAATCCCGGGGGACAGCTTGGCCTGGACCGCACCGGCACAGGCTGGCGGAATGTCAAATGAGGAAGACACTCGCCTGGCAGAGGCCCTCCGTGCGGCAATCCGGGACAGGATCGTGATATGAAAAAAATTATCATCGCAGTGATGGCTCTGTGCCTGGTCGCCGGTATACTCGCGGACGGTACTCCCGGCACCGGTGCTGTCGGCAAGGGGGGGTGCACCTTCCGCGGGATCAGGCTGTACGGCAGGGTGAAGGTCGTGGATCGCTTCCCCGACATCAAGGTCCAGGTTGTCACAAGCTTTCCCGATCTGAACGTGCAGGTGGTCACTTCGTTTCCAGACAGGTGCGGGAAGTGGCAGTTCGTGAGCTCCTTCCCTGATTTCAAGATACAGTATGTCTCTTCGTTCCCGGACATCAAAATAATGATGGTCAATTCGTTCCCGGGGATATACTAGACGTCGGTGCGGCAGGGTACCGTTCGCACGAGATGGAGATGCAGGCAGCAGGTTATGGAATTTTTTACGCACTACAAGATAACGGAACAATATTCGCGGATGCGCCTTGACCGGCTGCTGTCGCAGCGCTACGGGTATCTCAGCAGGTCTGAGTGGCAGAAGGAGATCAGCAGGGGGAAGGTGTCATGCAACGGGGTAGTGGTAACCAGTCATGACCGGAGGGTCCGGGCGGGCGACCTGCTCTCATATGCGGGGCGCGATGCGGCTGAACCGGCGGTAGACCGGGACTATTCAGTGCTATACGAGGACGAGTTCCTGCTGGGCATCAACAAGCCGGGGAACCTTCCTGTCCACCCTGCCGGCATCTTTTACCATAACACGCTGCTGTCATTTCTCAGCGCGCGCTACCCGATGAAGCTGCACCTCCTGCACCGGCTTGACCGGGAGACATCGGGCGTGGTCATCCTCGCAAAGGACCCGCAGGTGGCCTCGCAGGTGCAGAAACAGTTTGATTCTGTCGGGAAAAAATACATTGCGCTGGTGCACGGCATGCCGGAACATGATGAATTCATGGTGGATATGCCCATCGATCTGGATCCGGTATCAGGCATCGAGCACAAGCGGGCGGCCTTCGACGGCGCGCGGCAGGCGGCCTGCACGGAGTTTGCGAGGCTCGCTTCGTTCAATGGCGTCAGCATCGTGAAAGCGGTGCCGCGCACCGGGAGGCAGCACCAGATACGGGTCCACCTGAAGCACGCGGGATTTCCCATCGTGGGAGACAAGCTCTACGGCACCGACGAGGCGCTGTTCCCGGAATTCGTGAAGAACGGGCTTACCGATGACCTGCTGGCACGGCTCGGTTTCAGGCGCTGCGCGCTCCACTCCCGGTCGATACGCCTCGATCACCCGGTGTTGAAAAAGCAGATCGTCATCAAGGCCCCCCTTCCGGAGGACATGCGGCGGTATATTAATGATAAGCGGGGTCACGATGTCTGAACCGACGATACCTCAAAAAGCGAAGCTCTTTATCGGCATCCTCTTCAGCACGGAAGACGTCCTTGCCGACGTGGAAAAAATCCTCCTCAAAAAATTCGGGGAGATAGATTTTCGCACGAAGAACATCCCCGTTGTGCACACCAGACAGTACAGTGATATGGGTCCGGCGCGGTTCAAGGTGCTCTTGTCGTACCGGTCGCTGGTCAGGCGGGAAGATATCGTCGATATAAAGCTCTATACCAACAAGCTGGAAAGGCAATTCTCCGAAAAAAAGATCAGAAGGGTCAATATCGACCCCGGCTACCTGACCCTCTCAAACGTGTGCCTCTCCACCTGTAAGGATTTTTTCCACCGGACGTATCTGCGCAAGGGCGTGTATCTCGAGAATGAATACCGCTACGTGGCCAGGCGGTACCAGCCGTGGGAGTGGACGTCCCCGGATTATCAGAAGCCGGAGTACCTCTATTTTTTTCACGAGGTGCGGCGGATCTACAACAACCAGCTCAGGGGATGACGCTACACGTCCACCACGACCGTTGCCTGCCATTCGCCATTTGCTTCCGTCACCGACAGGTTATGCAGGGTGATGGCCTTGATGTCCGTGATGAAAACGTGCCGCTGTCTGTCGATTTTTTCCCCCGTTGCTTCGCAGGTCAGGGTATACGCTCCGGCGGAATGGCGTATATCGATGCGCGAAGGGATAAGGATGAGCTTTTCGGAATCCTTGTAAAATATGAATTCAGTGAGGAAGTCATAATAGAGAAGGTCCAGGTCAGGGGACGCGACGGTGAAGGTGACTGCTTCAGACGGGCGCACCGATCCGGGATCCTCCAGCATGATGGACACCAGTGCGCCGGCCCCGTTTGTGAACAGGTCGGCAAGGCTGTTTCCGCGTGCACGGTAGGCGATGTCCGCACGGCTGATATTGTCGAGAAGCTCATAGGTCATGACGCTACCCCTTGATGTTCCCTATGGGGACGAGACGGGCCACAACTCTGCTCAGTCCGGCCTGCTCCGTTGCGCCGACCACCTCGTCGACGTTCTTATACGCGCCTCCCGCTTCCTCGGCGAGACCGGGGAACGACGAGGTGAGTATGAAAATATCGCGCTCTTCCATCCGCTTCTGGAGCTCCCTGCCATCGAAGGTGCTCCTTGCCTGATGACGTGACATTACCCGGCCGCTGCCGTGGCAGGTCGAGAAGAACGACTCCGCGCCGGTAGGGACGCCGACGAGCAGGTAGGAGCCTGTCTCCATGCTCCCTCCGATGAGAACCGGCTGGCCCGTGGACCGGTAGCGTCCGGGAACCCCTTCCATGCCGGGAGCAAAAGCCCTGGTCGCGCCCTTCCGGTGGATGAGGAGCTCGCGCTCCCTGCCGTCTACGACCTGGGTCTCAAGCTTGGCGGTGTTATGGCACACGTCATAGACCAGCCGGAGGCCGCACTCTGCCGGGCTTTTTTTAAACAGATCACAGAAGACGTTTTTCACGGTGTGCATGATCATCTGCCGGTTTAAAAAGGCATAGTTGATCGCGCAATTCATTGCCTTGAAATACGCCTGCCCGTCCTCCGAGCAGAAGGGCGCGCAGGCGAGCTCGCGGTCAGGCATGGAGAGCCCGTATTTTCCGTGCATTACGGAGAGGAAGCGCTTGAGATAATCCGTTGCGATCTGGTGGCCGAAGCCCCGGCTGCCCGAGTGAATCATGACCATGATCTGGTTGTCGCGGACAATCCCGAATTCCCTGGCGAGCGGGGCGTCAAAGATGTTCTCCCGTGTCGCCACCTGGATCTCACAATAGTGGTTCCCCGAGCCGAGGCTCCCGACCTGATCCCTGCCGCGTTCACGGGCCCGCTCCGATACCGCGGCGGGATCGGCATGTTTCATGCAGCCTTCCTCCTCGATATAGTCGAGGTCACCTGTCTCCCCGTAGCCGTTTTCGACGGCCCAGCGCGCTCCCAGCACCATCGCTTCGTCGAGCCGATCCTTTCCGAAACGTACCACGCCGTCAGATCCGACGCCGGACGGCACACGCGTGAAGAGCGCCCGCACCAGCTCTTTCAGGACCGGCTTCACCTCCTCGAGGGTCAGGGAGGTTGCCATGAGGCGGACCCCGCAGTTGATGTCAAAGCCGATGCCGCCGGGAGATATGACGCCATGGCCCGGGTCTATCGCCGCCACGCCGCCGATGGGGAACCCGTACCCGGAATGGCCGTCGGGCATGCAGAGGGCGTGCTTGATAATGCCGGGAAGGAAGCAGACGTTGGTAAGCTGGTCAAGCACGGCGTCGTCCATGGCGCGGATCAGCTGCTCCGAGGCGTAGATCCGCGCGGGGACGCGCATCCCCTTTTTGTATCCGGCGGGGATTTCATACAGGGTGTCATGTATACGTGTGATGCCGCTCGTGTTCATGGCTTCACTGGATCGTTTTCTGCAAATTCTCCATGTGGGAGGTGAGGCTGTTGGCTATTTCCATGAGACGGTCTGACATGTCAGCGAGGTTAAGATAAAAAACGTCGATCTTTACGATGATGTCCTGCGAGAGGCCCACCTCGTTGACGCTCTTTTCCGCCAGGTCGTCGATAAGGGTGGAAAAGGAATGGAACCCCTCGATGTGCCCGATCAGGGTCTCGACGTCCCGGTCCTCCGTCACGATGAGGGCCTCGAGCATGTCCAGAAAATTCCTGTTCTGGTCGAGGAACTCGATGATCCCCTGGAGGGTCCGGGACGTTTCCGTGATGCGGTCCGATGCGTCGTGTATCCTGCTCACGGAAAGCCTGATGATGTCGCCGATCTCCTTGGCTGACTTGATGCTCGTGTCCGCCAGCTTCGAGATCTCGTCAGCGACCACGGCAAATCCGCGGCCATGCTCGCCGGCGCGCGCTGATTCGATCGAAGCGTTCAAAGACAGGAGGTTCGTCTTGTCCGCGATGTCGTTGATGGTGTTGGAAATTTCCGCAATGCGGGAGGATTCCTCCCGCAGCCGGTCAATTACCGATGACGCGTTTTCAAGGTTGGCGTTGCACTGGTCGGAGAGGGCCCTGAACTTTTTTGCCTCTTCCCGCGCCATTTTGCTCGAGTCCGTGGTCTGCTGGAATTCCTTTCTGATGCGGCCAATGAGCTCCATCCCGTGCGCGCTCGTGTCGAGCTGGTGCTTTGTCTTCTGCTTGATGTCGTGGAATGATGTCAGGAGGTCGATCCCGACGCTCTTGCTCTGCTCGAAAAGGTCCGATTGCAGGGATATGGTGTTGTTGATCTTTTTTGAAAACTCGCCCAGGACGGATGCCGCTTCGATCAGGTTGGAGGAGAGGGTCCTGGCTTCCGATATGATATGGTCTGTCTTTTCTTTTTCATCCTGGATATTGATTGACTGGTTGATGATCATGCGCGATTTTTCCCAGTTCTGGTAACGCACGCGATCCAGGAGGTAGCTGAAAAACAGCGTGAATAAAGCGGCAACACCGAGATTCATGAAGGAATACTGGTCCTGCAGTGAGGAGACGGTCATCCCCCGGGAAAGACCGGTTGCGATAAAGGACACGAGCGATAGCAGTATAATTGCAAAGGTCACCATTTTTTTCAATGGGGCGACAATGGGGACCATGAGAACAATATTGAATCCTCCCATATATGCCGGGTCGGCTTTTGTGCAACCGGTGATGACTCCGACCGCTACTTCGAGGTATACGCCGAGTATGGCCAGCAGCCACATGCTCCTCACTTTTAAAAAGGGAATGAAATACATGAGCATAATAATCAGTGATACAATGGAAAGGCCATAGCGCAGTGAGATGATTGCCGGCTCATCAGGATATAACCGGGCGTCTGTCGCAACGTAGTTCAGCCATGCAAAGAAGCACACCGCACCCGCAGGAAGGACGATCCTGCTTGACTGGTAATGAAGCTCGCCTTCATATGTCCCGGGGAATAAATTGCGGTCAGGCAGCAGAATTGTTTTCAGCTTCGGAAGCATTGTGGCGACCTCTCGGATGGCATGGGTTTAACAATAGATACTATGCAATCGTGCCTGTCTGTCAAGAGTTTTCATGTTTCGGAAATTTATAATTGACGCGCTGTATTGGTGCGTGATCTGTTAAACATCGGGTGCGACGGTGCCGAGAATCAGGCGCGGCAAATAGCTGAAATACGCCGCAGACAAGGGGGTGCGCATGGCAATCGCAGGATATATACGTCAATCGATGGAAAAATCGTCATGGATCCGCAGGATGTTCGAAGAAGGGATGAAACTGAAGGCCCAGTTCGGTGATGAAAACGTGTTCGATTTCAGCCTGGGCAATCCGGACCTTGACCCGCCGGGCAAATTCTTTGATACCCTGCGCCGTTTTTCCGACGCGCCGGTCAGGGGCGCGCACGGGTATATGCCGAATGCCGGGTATCCGAGCGTCCTGAAGGCGATTGCGGCAAAAGTTTCAAAGGAACACGGCATCGACATATCTGCCGATACCATCCTCATGACCTGCGGGGCGGCCGGCGGACTGAATGTCGTACTCAAGACCCTGCTCGATCCCGGCGACGAGGTCGTCGTGTCACGTCCGTATTTCGTCGAGTATAACTTTTACATCACCAATCACAGCGGCGTTGCCAGGCTTGCAGACAGCAATCCTGATTTTTCATTGAATGTGGACAATATCAAAAATGCAATCACCCCGAAAACAAAAGCGGTGCTGATCAATTCACCGAACAATCCCACGGGGCGGGTGTATCCTGAGAGGCAGATCGAAGAGCTTGCCCGGATGCTTGACGGGTACCGCGCGAAGGGCCAGGTCATATACCTCGTCTCTGACGAGCCGTACAAGGAGATCGTGTACGACGGCATCACGGTGCCGAGCATCCTCAAGCATTATACGCAGTCGATCGTGGTGAATTCGTATTCCAAGTCGCTGTCGATTCCGGGCGAGCGGATCGGCTATGTCGCAGCGCACCCGTCGTGCGACGCTATCGGCCAGCTCATGGCGGGAATGATCCTGTGCAACCGGATCCTCGGGTACGTGAATGCGCCGGCGTTGATGCAGCGTATCGTTGCAGAGCTTACGGACGTATCGGTGGATGTCGCCCCCTACAGGAAACGGCGCGACCTCCTTGCCGGGGGATTGAAGGAGGCGGGCTACACCTTCCCCATGCCGGAAGGCGCCTTCTACATCTTCTGCAAGTCGCCGATCGAGGACGATGTGAAGTTTGTCCAGCACCTGGTGAAATTCAATATACTCGCCGTGCCGGGCTCAGGGTTCGGAGGCCCGGGTTATTTCAGGATGGCGTACTGCGTTCCTGAAGACGTGATCGAGCGGTCAATCCCGAAGTTCAAAGAGGCGCTGCAGAAGCTCGGTTAATTTCTGACCATGCTCCTGACACGCGCGAGATTTGCAGCGATCGTCTTGTTCATTTCATCAAGGGATGCCGCTTTCTGGTAATACTCGAGGGCTTCCTTGTTCTTCCCGAGTTTTTCATAGCTCATGCCGAGGTTGTTGATTATCTCGGCCGATCTCGGTTTGATCGCGTGAGCCGCGGAAAAAGCGGTATTGGCCTCGCTGTATTTCTTCAGTTTCATGAGCGTGACCCCGAGCGCATTGTAGGAAATATAGAGATCCGGGTCCAGTGAATTCGCCTTTTCGAACATTTCCTTCGCCCGCCAGAAATTCTCCCTCTTCATCGAGACGATGCCCATGACATAGTAGAGCATCGACGATTTCCCCATCTCCAGCCCGCGGCGGGCGGTGTTTTCCGCCTCGCCGTATTTTTTAAGCTCGAGCTGGAGCAGGGAAAGATCGATGTACGCGTCCGGGTTGCTTTTCTTAATCGAGATACAGCGGGTGAAATGGTCGGTCGCCGATTTTGTATTGCCCAGCTTCCAGTGGTTATGGGCGGCGAGAAACCGGAGATCGTAATTGGGCGAATCGGGCTTTGCATCGTTGGCGGTCACCAGCTCGTCGGCGATAATCTTCAGCGATGCCCTGTAGTCGTTCTTCTCGAAGAGTTGCAGGGCCTCCTTGTACGAGGCAAACAGCGCGGTGCCGGAGAAGAGCATGATCCCGATGAGTACGCATATTTTTTTCATTCTTCACCCTCTGTATATTCAGAATATGATACGGTACCCCGGCCGCGTTACGCGGTCGAGGAGACCTTCACGTTTGCACCCTGCTTGATTGCTGCCTGGGCAGCGGCAAGTCGCGCGATCGGCACGCGGTACGGCGAACAGCTCACATAGTTCAGGCCCACCAGGTGGCAGAACTCAACCGAGCTCGGCTCCCCGCCGTGTTCGCCGCAGATACCGACCTTGAGATCGCTCCTTGTTTTGCGGCCCTTTTCGACCGCCAGGCGGATCAGCTGGCCGACGCCGTCCCGGTCAAGGACGCGGAAGGGATCGACGGGCAGGATCTTTTTCTCGACATACTCGGGAAGGAATTTTCCGGAGTCGTCCCGGCTGAAACCGAATGTCATCTGCGTGAGGTCGTTCGTGCCGAAGGAAAAAAACTGGGCTTCGCCGGCGATCAGGTCAGCGGTCACCGCTGCGCGCGGCACCTCGATCATCGTGCCCACCAGGTAGTCAACCTTGATCTTTTTCTCCTTCATGACCTTTTCGGCGGTCTCAATGATGATATTTTTCTGCATCTTCAGCTCGTTCACATGGCCCACCAGCGGCACCATTACCTCGGGCTTGACGTTTACGCCTTCCTTCTTGAGCTGGCATGCGGCCTCAAATATCGCCCGGGCCTGCATTTCGGTTATCTCCGGATAGGTGATGCCGAGGCGGCAGCCGCGGTGGCCGAGCATCGGGTTGAATTCATGGAGCGATTCAACCTTGGCCTTTATCTCTTCCACTTTCATCTTCATCTCGCGGGCCATCTCTTTCTGGTTCTTCTCTTCGTGGGGCACGAATTCATGGAGCGGAGGGTCAAGGAGGCGGATGGTGACGCCGATAGCCCTTCATGGCCTTGAGGATGCCGTAGAAATCCTTCCGCTGCATCGCGAGGAGCTTGGTAAGGGCCTTCTTCCTGCCGGCAAGGTCCTTGGCGAGGATCATTTCGCGCATGGCCTTGATGCGGTTGCCTTCAAAGAACATATGCTCGGTCCGGCAGAGGCCGATGCCCTCCGCGCCGAAGTTGCGCGCCACCTGGGCGTCATGCGGGGTGTCCGCGTTGGTGCGCACGCCCAGCTTGCGGGCCTCGTCCGCCCATTTCATGATAGTGCCGAAGTTCCCTGAAAGCTGCGCGTCGATGGTGGGGACCCGGCCGAGCATCACTTCGCCGGTGGAACCGTCAAGGGATATGAAATCGCCCTGCTTGACGGTCGTGTTCTTTATTTTAAATATTCGTTTCTTGTAATCAACTTCGAGATCGCTGCAGCCGGACACGCAGCACTTGCCCATGCCGCGTGCAACAACGGCGGCGTGTGATGTCATGCCGCCGCGGGCGGTGAGAATTCCCTGCGCCGCGGACATCCCCTTCAGGTCTTCAGGAGACGTTTCGATCCGGACGAGCACCACCTTTTCGCCTCTGGCGTTCCAGGCCTCTGCGTCGTCGGCGTTGAAGACGACCCTACCGACCCCGGCGCCGGGTGAAGCGGGAAGGCCGCGCGTAATAACGCTCCGCTTCGCTTTCGGGTCGAGGGTCGGGTGGAGGAGCTGATCAAGTGAAACCGGGTCGATCCTCATGAGGGCCTCTTCCTTTGATATGAGGCCCTGGCCGACCATGTCGACCGCGATCTTGACAGCGGCGGCAGCGGTCCGCTTGCCGTTCCTGGTCTGAAGCATCCAGAGCTTCTGGTTCTGGATGGTGAACTCGATGTCCTGCATGTCCCGGTAATGCTTTTCGAGCTTGTTGTAGATGTCGTCAAGCTGCTTGTACGCTTTCGGCATGTATTCTTCGAGCGAGGGATACTTTTTCTTCCGGTCCGCTTCCTTTACCTTGTTTTCCTTCGCCCATTTTTGCGAACCGACCACGGTGACCTGCTGCGGCGTCCTGATGCCGGCCACGACGTCCTCGCCCTGCGCGTTGATAAGGTATTCGCCGTAGAAGCGGTTGTCGCCGGTTGACGGGTCGCGGGTGAAGGCGACGCCGGTGGCGCAGTCCTCGCCCATGTTGCCGAACACCATCGCCTGGATATTGACGGCCGTTCCCCAGCTGTCTTCGATGCCGTTCATCTTGCGGTAGAGAATCGCCCGCTCGTTCATCCATGATCCGAACACGGCGCCGATCGCGCCCCAGAGCTGCTCGTAGGGATCAGAGGGGAACTCCTTTTTAAGCTTCTTTTTGATGAGCGCCTTGAACTGGGCGACCAGCTCTTTCAGGTCAGCGACGGTGAGGTCGAGGTCCATCTTTATCTTGCGCTTCTTTTTGAGGTTGTCCATTACTTCTTCAAACGGGTCGTGCTCGTCCTTGGATGCCGGCTTGAGTCCCATGACGACGTCGCCGTACATGGCGATAAAGCGGCGGTAGGAGTCCCAGCCGAAGCGCTCGTTACCCGATTTTTTTATGATGCCGAGGACCGTCTTGTCGTTCAGGCCCAGGTTCAGGACCGTGTCCATCATGCCCGGCATCGAGGCCCGCGCCCCGGAGCGGACGGATACGAGGAGGGGATTGCTGACATCGCCGAACTTCGCCCCCATGATCTGTTCCACTCTTTTCATCGCGTCCCTGACTTCGTCGCTGAGGCCCGCGGGGAATTTCCTGTTGTTATTGTAAAATTCAGTGCACACGTCGGTGGTTATGGTAAAACCGGCCGGCACGGGGATTCCGAGATTTGACATTTCAGCGAGATTGGCGCCTTTTCCGCCGAGAAGGTTTTTCATGTCCGCTTTGCCTTCGGATGATCCTCCTCCGAACAAGTATACTCGTTTGCTCATTCTGATTCTCCTTGTGTAAGTATTTTTGCGTTAAACAAAATCAGATTTTATTGTTTTACCTGATGTATTCTCCAGTATATCCGCATGCCGGAGAACGGCTGAATTAAAGCCGCATCCGGTATGGCTCCGGCGAACCGGTTGCGCGCGCTCAATGATGAATATTGGAAATGGTTTTCTGGTTGTAAAGATTAATTTTCCTCACTTTATAAAAACCGGTCACATCAGCTTTTTAATACGGCGCAGCAGACACGCCTCCTCGTTGGCGCACTTTTTGCAGTACTCGTCATTGGCGTCAAAGTCTTCCTCAACGCAGAGGTCATCGTCATCCTGCACCATTATCTCCTTGTACCTGATATGCTGGTACTCGTCATCGGTGAGCGACCCTGGACCGGCAGACTCGATCTTTTTCAATATGTTTTCGAGCATCATCTCCTCCGCGACTGCCGCGCGGGCGGTGTGTGACTGCTGACGGCCGAGCTCGCGGGTGAGGCGGGCCTTGATCATTTTCGATTTAAAGGTAATGCCGCGCTTGCGGACGACCAGGAAATAGAGTATGCCGAACAGGAGGCCGCCGAGATGGCCGGCGTTGGAGACCTGGCTCTGGGCGCCGGATGCGATGAGGGAATAGAGCTCTATGCCGCCGTAGAGGATTACCAGTGCCCGCGCCTTCATGGGGATGATAAAGAAGAGGAGGATCTCCGCTTCGGGGAAGAGCATGCCGAACGCGAGCAGAAGGCCGAAGACGGCCCCCGAAGCGCCGATGGTCGGTGTTAAGTAGTTTGCCTCTCCCACGATAATGTTGATCGTTAAGATGGTGATCCCCGCGCCGATTCCGGTAAACAGGTAATAGATCAGGAACCGCCGGCCTCCCCACGCCTGCTCGACGGGGACCCCGAAGATCAGCAATGCGTACATGTTTAAAAAGAGATGGAGGAAACCGCCATGGAGGAACATGTAGGAGAACAGCTGCCAGATATAGTATTTTTCTACGACAAGGAACGGGGTTAAGCCAAGATATGCGGTAAGAGGATCGGTTGATAATCCCGGATAGAGCTCTACCGGTGCGGCATTGAAAAAGAGGAGATAGTGGATGAAAAAAACCGCGACATTGAGCATGATCAGTCGCATCACCCAGCTTTTTGCGTATGTTTCGGTTCCGTTCATAGCGTATCCTCATGCCCTGTTTGGGGCAGTCTAATGAGTATACGTCATTTCAGTAAAGTCATTTTTTTGCCGCGGCCGCTGAATAGAGGGGGCAGAGCTGCGAGGACCCGGGCGCGAAGTCCCTGCAGACCTGGGGCCGTGTTTCATAAATATCACAGGAGAAGGATTCTCCGTCGCGGTTCAGATACACGCAGGAGGCAAGGTGCCTGCCGCTTGCCGACACGATGGTGTCCCCGGACCATACGATCTCATTGCCCTGAATCCGGGAAAGAATATCGAAACGGTTTTCACGCCGCCAGCGTTCAATATCGGATTCGACGGCATAGGCGATCATGTCCACATGGCAACAATTGCCGCATCGACGGCAGGTAATGGCAGGTTCTGTGTTCACTGAATTGCCGGTAACATTATTCTTGTCCATCCGCGCGGGGATAGCGCGCGGTTTACTTCGATGCAAGCGCAATTACTTCGCGCGCGAATATCCGGGCCTTCCGCTCATCTCCGGCGTCGGGGTGTCCGTTCATATCCGCGACCATCCGGTCCCACTCGTCATCGCCGATCTTTTTTGATTTTTTGATAAAATCATGGAGCTGGGGCGCAAGCCGTCCCTGGCATTCGAAACAACCATGATAGGCGATCCCCTTCTTTTTGCAGAGCGAGCTGAAATAGTCCAGGCACTGTTCGTAATCTGTTGTACTGTACGCGGCGGACGCGTGCGTGATGAATCCCGCGAGGTGAAACGCCGGGTTTTCGGGAAGTTCTGAGAGAAGGCCCCGGACGGGGGCTGAAAGCGTTCCCGCATGGCAGGGGGACCCGATAAAGACAAGATCGAAATCGGCGCATGATACCGCCCCGAGCGTTTCATTCTTCACGATAGTGGTTTCATGGGGTGCATGAATTTCCGCGGCCAGGGTGCGGGCGATCTGCTCCGTGTTGCCGGTCTGCGTGTAATATGCTATTAAAACTTTCATCTGTCATTCAAATTCGACATATTTCTTGTCATCATAATCAAAGGAGTCTATCGGCTCGGCGCCGCCGTGCGAGACCGCGATCATGATGAGGAATTTTGTGTTCCCGCGCTCGGACCGCAGGCCGGCCGCTGTCTCAACGGACGCGGGAGTATAGTCAAGGTCAAGACCGTACAGGTACCGGTAGCAAAGCTGGTAGGAGAGGGGAAGGGATACCTTGTACAGGCCGGTTGTTTTATTGTCAAGCGGCATGACCAGGTTTGCCGGCACCGTCGCTGCGTGGGTGTAGGGGATCCAGTTGTTCCAGTTATGAGGATCGCTTCCGATGATCGACGCCGCGGTTGACGGGAACGCCATGCCGGCGATCGCGTCGTAGTCGTAGAGCAGCATGCCGGCGTGCGGCGCGACTGAAAGGAGCTTCTTGATCCTGTTTTTGTTCAGCCGCGAGAAGGTGTTCTTGCCCGCGTCTTTTTCGGCAATGTCAAGGAATGCGGCGCCCCTGACGACCTGCCCGTCGTGGTAGGATATCTGCAGCAGCAGGGCGATATCTCCAAGCAACTTGTCGTCACGGTCGTTCCTGAGCCGCTGCAGGCTCCATGATGAAGTAATGGTGTTCCCCGGTGTCCTGATTGTTTTATCGTGGAAAAGCCTTTTCATGTCGGAGAACAGGGCGCGCGTCATGGCGTCGCTGTCCCAGTTTCCCGGATAATTGCCCCGGATGTTTTCATACACGATCGATTCCAGCTCTGTGGTGAGGCTTTTCATGCTGTCCCGGCCTGCGGGAGCGATCTGTTTTATGATTTTCATGATGCAAGGATATATTGTTTTCGGAAAATAACAAGTAATTTTTTGCCGCACGGTTCATTGTCCGGGGCGGCGAAAGAGCGGGGCCCGGTTCTGCTCAGGCATTATGTCTTATTTCTTTTGCCTGAAGAGCCATTCATACAGGGACGGGTCGCTGAAGGCAAGCCCCCAGGAGAAGTGATTGATGCCAGGATACTCCGTATAGCGCGGCGTTCCTCCGGCCCTGACAACGGCATTGACCATGTTGCGGGAGCGTCCAACCCTGACGAGAGGGTCGAGCGCGCCGTGAAATGCCCAGAGCGGCACCCCGGCGATGCGGGACGCCTGGGTCTCATCGCCGCCGCCGCACACCGGGACCGCGGCGGCAAACAGGTCGGGCCATCGCTGGATGGCTTCCCATGAGCCGAACCCGCCCATTGAATAGCCCGCCACATAGATACGGCAGGCGTCTATTGAAAATTCTTTCGACACATCCCGTATGAGGTCAATGGAAGAGGCAAGAGCCTCCGTCGGGGAATCCCTCATGATATGGCGGTCTGACTTCCAGTCCACGTCGGCCCATTTCATCCCGGCGGGGCACTGGGGCGCGATAATAAAGCAGGGGTAGCGCTGCATCCTTGCTTCAGCGGCGAAGATGTCGAGGCCCACGTATAATTGCCTGATGTTATCCGTGCCGCGCTCGTCTGAACCGTGGAGGAAGAGTATGAGGGGGTATCGTTTTGTCGCATCATAATGCACCGGCACCAGGAGGCGGTAGGGGAGGGTAAACTCATTTTTATTGAAGAGCCGCGCCTGGAAGCGGACGGCCATGTCTGCCGCGGAACTCGCCTCGATTGAACATAGAACGAGTATCGCCGAGACGATGCACGCGGCACGAATGAATTTTTTTCCCGTCATGAGACGTCATTTTCCGACAAAGACATCGTTCAGAAACGTTCCCTTTTCAACAATGCCGTCAGCGCCGGTCATAACGCCCCTGCCGTGCCGTTTCCCGTCCTTGAATTCACCTTCGTATTTTGAACGGTCGGGCCAGACATACACGCCGGTCCCGTTTTTCTCCCCGTTCTTCCATGAGCCGGTATAGGTTTCGCCGTTTGCCTTTTTAAGTGTCCCCTGTCCGCTCCGCTTGTTGGCTTCCCAGTATCCCTCGTAGCGTGAGCCGTTTTTTTCCGTTTCAACGCCATAGCCGCTGCGCATGTTCCGGGACCACATCCCGTCGTAGCGGTTGCCGTTGGCCTCGGTAAGAAGGCCTTTCCCCTGCATGGCGTCATATTCCCACTGGCCTTCATAGAGATCGCCATTGGCCCAGGTCATTTTCCCGTACCCGTGCTTCCATGTTTCTTTTATTTCGCCGACATATTTTGAGCCGTTGTCAAAATTGACCGTCCTGATATTTCCCTGCTCCAGGAAACAGTTCGACGCGACAAGCGCGACGGTGACGATGCATGCCATGGCTGCGACAGAACGTATTTTCATGAAGGCGCTCCTCAGGGGTTATTTCTGCATCGAGGGTAGCGGGGGCGGGAATTATTGCAATAAATTTTTCATTTTTGTGCGGAGCAGACATCAGCGAGGAACGGCGTGATCTGCGCATAGAACTGTTCCAGCCCCCTGTCGATCTGGGCCAGGATCTGGACGGGGTCCATCCTGTTGTCTTCTGATTCGCCCAGTAATGCCGCGATGGCTGTACATGCCATGCCGGGGTCGAGTTTTTCCGCGGTACCGAGATTGATTACACCGATTTCATCGACCGCCTGGTCCGCGAGCGATGAATGATAGTCGGTCGGGTTGACGGAGACAAGGCGGCATCCCGCGATATGGCCTTCGTAGAGGGTGATCCCGAAGTGGGAAATGAGGATCTTGGATGACAGGAGCGCCTCAGCGTACGAAAGGGTCAGCGGGGACGATGCGCCGTCCTTGTACATCAGCGATTTGTCCCCGCACAGGAGCGCGCAGGAGGCATGGGGCGGGATGAGAGAAAAAAGAAAATCTACCGTTTCATGGGAGGGATTGTTCCCGGGATACACGGCGCAATCGATGGTCTTTCGCAGGTGCCGGTCGCCGATATTCCTGATCGAATCGGTGAAATTGTACCCGTATATGAAGGGCCGTTTGGCCCGTGACGCGTATTCCAGGTTCGGCAGCAGGTCGATTGCCAGGTCGGCGAAATCCCGCCCCGGGCCGCAGTCGTCGATTGTTATGACCCTGCAGTATCGCTTCAGGCTGATCACTTCATCGATCGTGGAGTCGCGCATGTCCCGGATTATGCATGAGCTGCCGGACTGGATATAGGGGAGCACCCGTGATGACATCGCGGGCGGCAGCGGGTCAGCGCCGGGATCCGCTATGATGAATGGGCGCATCATCTTCTGCCGTTCAAGAAAATCAGCCAGGGCCGTCATCCTCTGGATGTGGCCGGAACCGAGGCGGTCGCTCCACCCGGTGACGATTGAGATTATTTCCCGTCGCATACTCTGCTTGAATGCGTCATTGGACGCTGCTTGATGGTGCTGTTAATGGCGGCGATATCCGGGTTCCGTTCAAGGAACGCGATGACCTCGCTGAGCGGGAACGGTCTTCCCCGGTACAGCTGGCGGTAGAGTATCTCGGCCAGCCTGAAATCCTCCTGTGTGTCAACCGTCAGGCGCAGCCCGGGGAAGGGGTTGTATATATCGGTTTCACCGATATCGATCTTGAATTCCTCCGGGTGCTCACGTATATAGGGCGTCACGTGCTCCAGCTGGTGCGGCTTGTCGCTTTTCCGGTAGGCCATGTCGAGGGCGGACCGCTTTACCATGCCCACGCCGGTCCCCAGGGGAAGGTTCGAAAAGTAGCAGAGATCCGCCCCTGACGCCAGTATCGCGTCGATGGTGCGTGCCGCGTAGTCGGGATCGGTAAAGGGATTATCGCCGGTCACGCGCATGATGTAATCGCCGCCGAACTGCAGGGCGGCGCGGTAAAAGCGCTCCAGCACGTTCTCCTCCGACCCGATGAACACCTGGATGCCCATTGACTCGGCCAGGCTGATGATTACGCGGTTTTCATCACCGCCGCAGGTGGCCAGCACGATGCGGTCAACGCCGCGGGTGCAGCGTATCCGCTCAAACACGTGCGCGAGGAGCGGTGTGCCGGCAAGCGGCTTCATCCCCTTGCCGGGGAGCCGGGTTGAGCCCATCCGCGCCTGGATTATGGCTGTGATGATCGGTTTCATGATAGTAGTATCGGAACGGGCTGCATGCCGGTTTAACCGTCTAAAAATTGAAGGTATACCATTCGTCACAAGAGCTGCAGTCAGGTTGTGGCGGATAGTCTTTTGCATATTCGCGGATGAATGCTGCTTTCTTCTTTTCCCATATGTCCGCCAGGGAACCGTCCTTTACATTGCCGCAGGCATGGTCCGCGTCCACATCCTGCTTGCAGAAGGTGACGCTGCCGTCGGCGGTGATGTACAGGTCGCGCTGGAGGTGCCAGCAGGGGATCCGGTCCAGCGGCGAGAGGTCGGAATACCGGCGGTCCGGTATCCTGCCCAGGTAGGTGTTCTGCTTCTGGAGCACGATGGCGACCTTCTCCCTTTCCCAGAAGTCGTAGTACGCGTCCAGGAAAGGCTCGGTCTCGTGTATCTTCATGATCTGTATGAACAGGCGGTCGCCCGCCGATTCCTTGAGGGCGAGTATGTTCCGGTGGACCGCTTCGAAGCGGTCGGAGCCGTGGAGTTTCGCATAGGTCTCCCGGTCCATGCCGTTTATATTCACGATGGTCTTTGCCTTGGGCGCCTTCTCGGTGATCATTGCCCGGTAGTTCGCGTCGCAGTATATGCCGTTTGTTTCGACGATGACCGATTCGACGAGCGGCTCTTCCTGCGCCAGGGTGAGGATTTCATAGAAGCGGGGATGCATCAGCGGCTCGCCCGAGCCGCCGACGCACACGGTGTAGGGCAGGTTGAACGAGCGCATCTGCCCGAGTATCTCCCTGAACAGGGGGACCTCCATCCTTCCGTGCGTCCCGGCAAGGGTCTTCCGGTAGCAGAACAGGCAGTCAAGCTCGCATTCGCCCGTGAGCTCGACCTCCAGGTACGAAGGCCCGATGTAGAGCAGACCGGGATCCTTCTCAATTGTTTCTTTTAATTTTTCATAGGGGGGCGGAGCCTTTACGGCGCGGTAGAGGTTCTCCATCACGCGGGCATCGCGCCGGCTGGACGACAGGAAGGAGAGGCGCTTGTCCCTTATGTCAGGGTCCTTGTAGTAAATCTCGATGTCGAAATTGTTGATGTTTGATTTTATCACCTGCGCCAGCGGCAGCGTCTTGCGGTCAAGAGCGGGGATCGCTTCGATGAGCTCTTTCGAGATTATTTCGCAGGTCAACCCGGCAGGGAGGTTCTCGGAATAGGTGAACTCGGCAAGGTATTTCAGGTGAAGCTCCATCATCTCCCCGATGATGGCCGGGTCGATGAACGGGGCGTCTGCCCGTATTTTACAGAGGTGCTCCGACCCGGTGCGGGCAAAGAGGTCTTTCCAGAAATCGACATCGTCCGACCCGGTGCGGACAAGACACGAGCTTGTACCCGCTAGCTTGCCCCGGTACTGCTCCGGCGCGGAATAATAGAGGGCGCCGGCGTTTTCGATAGTGCGGAAGCGGTCGGCATACGTGTCGGGCAGGTACGTGCCGGCAAAGGAGAGCTCCTCATCGGTGACCGCATCATCAATATATAACAGAATGTCGATTTTCACCAGCTGCTCCACCGCGTCCCGCGATCAGGCCGCCATGTAATTTTTCATGAAGATCTGGATTTCGGACTCCTTCTTTCTCCTGTTGACCCATTTCTTGAACTGTTCAAACATGCTCTCGTTGTAGAGCTTGAACATTATCAGGCGTTCGACCTTTTCGAAGGTGATGGGCCGCCGCCCCATGAGCTTGACGATGTGATAGCCGATGCTGGACTTGAAGGGGGTCGATACCTGGCCGACGGCGCGCAGGTTGTTCACGAACCCCGCGAAATAGGGGTCCATCTCGGCGAGCATTTTCCAGCCGAGGTCGCCGCCGTTTGCCGCTGACTCGGGGTCCTGGGAGCTGGCGCGCGCCACTTTTTCAAAGGGCTCGCCAGCGGTGATCCTGTCGCGCAGCTCTGTCAGCTTCTGGTTCGCGTCGCGTTCCGCGGTGAAGGAGGCGCCGGAAGGCCTGATGAGGATATGCTTGACCCACACCTCGTCGCCGAGCTTGTTCCTGTTCTGTTTATACCAGCTCATCGCCTCTTCTTTCGACGGCGGCGATACGCCGATGGCAATCGACATGACCTGCTCCCTCATTATCTGGGAGCGTATCTCCTCGAAATAGTCCTTGAACCCGAGATTGAAGCGTTCCTCGATAAAGCGCGTGAACGAATCGATCTGGGTATCGAGCTCTTTGTCGTCCATCAACGGCTCCTCGCTGAGCCGTTTTTCAAGCCGGCCGGCCATCTTTTCGACCTGCTTGTCGAGCTTTTTCTTGTCCTGGAACTTTGCCGCGAAAAACTGTTTCATCATCTCTTCGATCTGGCTTATGACGCGGCGGTCTCCGATAACGATGGCCTCCTCGCTGGCCGCTTCCAGTACCAGCGCGTCCTCGATGAACTTGTCGAGTATCCTGCTCTTTTCCGCCGCGTACCTGTTCCGGGGGATGTTCCTGGTTTTCACGAGCTGGTTCAGCTTGCTGTCAATGTCGCTTTCGATAATGGATATGTCGTTCACGACCGCGATGACCCCGTCATAGGGCTCCCATGAATGTCCGGGCATGGCGGGGATTAATAACAACAGGCACAGGGCCAGGTATATCATTGTATGTTTCATTCGTGTTGCCAATCTCTGTGTTGATGTATTTTATTACGATGCGGCGCGCGCCGCTCGCACGGCGCGTTTTCTTCCAGTTCTTCCTTAATTACCCGATTCGGTTATAATTGCAAGGTTTTTTTAAAAAGACATATGGCGACCACGACGTGACGCGTGTCATTTTTTGTTTTTCAGCAGCATGTACTCGATGCCGTCCACAAGCGCCTGCCACGAGGCTTCAATGATGTCGGTCGATACGCCGACGGTGCCCCAGTGGTCGGTTTTCCTCCTCTGGTCGATGAGGACCCGCACTGCAGCCGCGGTCCCGCTCTTTTCATTCAGCACGCGGACCTTGTAGTCAGCGAGCTGTATCTCCTTTATTTCCGGGTAGAATTTTTCCAGGGCCTTGCGGAGCGCGTTGTCCAGGGCCTCGACGGGGCCGTACCCGACCGCGGCGGTGTGCTCTACCGTGCCGTCCACTTCCACCTTTATGGTCGCTTCGCACATGAGCTTCTTTGTCCCTTCCATCTCGCTGATGACGCGGAACCCCTTCAGCTTGAAAAAGGGGCGGTACTCGCCCGTGGCTTCCCTGATCAGGAGCTCGAAGGAGCCTTCCGCCGCCTCGAACTGGAAGCCCTGGTCCTCGAGCCCCTTGATCTTCTGTAGCAGTTCTGCCGGAAGTGTTACCCTGTTTTTCAGCTCGATCCCCATTTCCCTGGCCTTGAAGAGGATGTTGCTTTTGCCCGAGAGCTCGGACACGAGCACCTTCCGCCGGTTCCCGACCGTTTCGGGCCCGACATGCTCGTAGGTCCTGGTGTCTTTCCGCAGGCCGGAAACATGGACGCCGCCCTTGTGGGCAAAGGAGCTGTCCCCGACGTAGGGGGCCCGCTCGTCGTGCGCGAGGTTGGCGGTTTCGCTGATCAGCCTGCTCGTTTCAGTCAGGTGGACGAGCGACCGTTCCGCCGCGCACCGGTACCCCAGCTTGAGCACCAGGTTGGGGATGAGGGTCATCAGGTTGGTGTTGCCGCAGCGCTCGCCGTATCCGTTTGCGGTTCCCTGGACCGACACCGCCCCGGCCGCCACGCTGGCGAGTGAATTCGCGACCGCCACGCCCGCGTCATTGTGGAAATGGACGCCGATGGGAAGGATGTCCTCCCGCGCGGCGCACGCGACGATATCGCCCGCCTCGTTCGGCATGGTGCCGCCGTTGGTGTCGCAGAACACGATCATGTCCGCCCCGGCCTCCCGGGCCCTGCGCATGATAGTATAGGAATACTCTTCATTCGATTTGAACCCGTCGAAGAAGTGCTCGGCGTCAAGGTAGACCGTGAGGCCCCGGTCCTTGAGGTAGGCGATGGTGTCGTAGATCAGCGAGAGGTTTTCTTTCAGGCTGATGTTCAGCGCCCGGGTGACGTGGAAGTCCCAGGTCTTGGCCACGATGGTGATGATCCGGGCGCGCGACCCGACCAGGGCCTGCAGTAACGGGTCGTTTTTGCAGGAGACGTTTTTCCGTTTGGTCGAGCCGAAGGCCGCGATTGCCGCATGGCGCAGCTTCGCCCTGCGAATCTCCTTGAAGAACTGGTCGTCCTTGGGGTTCGACCCGGGCCAGCCGCCCTCGATAATATCGATGTTGAGCCGGTCCAGCGCGCCGGCGATGAGCAGCTTGTCGTGAAGGGAAAAGGATATCCCCACGGTCTGTGCGCCGTCGCGGAGGGTCGTGTCATATATGGTAATTTTCTTGCTGGCCATTCTCGCCGTTCCTGCGTCCCCTGACCGTTACATTTGTTAGCATGGTGGCTTTCGTATTCTGATATTGCAAGAATTTTTTATCAGGTCGTCTCCCGGGGATGAGGCGCCTGTTCCTGAAACCATCCTACTCACACCGGGTCTTGTAGGTAATAGTTGTAGTATCGCCCACTTTCACGGTTGTTGATATGCCCGTGAAACATACCGGGTCAATGACCGGGGGCATTATCCAAACGCCGGAACAGTCCTCCCGGGACACCAGGGGTGATTCTACAGATGAATTTCCAGAAGGGGTATTGTAATGTCAATACTATATTTCTAACAGGCGCGCCATTTATTTTTTCTTCGCGTGCGCTTCGACCAACAATGGCAGGAACGTTGTCAGGTCTTCGACTATGATATAATCCGCGATGGAGAATATGGCGGCATGGGGGTCCCTGTTTATCGCCACGATCATGCGCGATCCCTTCATGCCCGCGATGTGCTGCTGCGCGCCCGATATTCCGCAGGCCATGTACAGCTTCGGCGCCACGGTCTTCCCGGTGACCCCCACCTGGTGTGCGTAGGGGAGCCATTTCTGGTCCACGACAGTGCGCGAGGCGCCGATTGCCGCGTTGGGGAAGAGCTTCGCCACGGCGCGGACAAGCGCCAGGTTGTCTTTCGTCCCTATCCCCCTCCCGGCCGCAATGATGACGTCAGATTCTTCCAGGCGCACCGATTCTCCCTCCTGTTCGCGGAGCCCGAGCGGCACGCATGGGGAGGAGTGATCGGAGGGGACGCGGGTCTCCAGTGTGCCCGGTGCGCGGGGTGTTCCGACGATGTCCGGCGCGCGGTACGCGCCGGGCAGCACCGTGACAGCGGCGCGCCCGCCGCCCGCGGCCAGGCCGATAACGAGCTTCCCGTTGATGACCGGCTTCCGGAACACCGGCGTTGCCTCCTCACCCGTGAACGATTCGACGCCGGTGATGCAGGAGAGGCCGGTCGCGGCAGACACGCGGGCGGCGGCCTGGCAGCCCCGCATCGTGTGCGGGAGGAACACGTAGCGGGGACGGAATTCTTCGACAAGACGCACCGTTTCCGCGGCGAGCAGGTCGGGGTTGGGAAAACGCATGGACGGGTGCTCGAGGGCGATCACGTCATGGCCGTACAGCGCTGCATGTTCCGCCGCGGCGGCGACGTGTTCGCCGGCGACGATCACCCGGATGCGCGAACGATCTGTACCGGCGAGCTCTTCCGCTAAGGTTATCAGCTCGAACGCCGGGGAAGCCGCTCTATTCTCTATGGTTTCAATAATTATCAGCATCTGCCGCCATGGTCCTTTTATAAGAGCGATTTTTCATGCAGGATCTCCAGGAGCTGTGCGGCCTTCTGCTCCGGCGTGCCGCCGAGTATTGTGCCCTTTACCGCCGATTCGGAATAGGACAGGGATGCCACCGTCTCACTCTGAACAAACCCCGCGGGGTCGGCGGGCACCGTCACCAGCGCCTGCTCCTTTGCCCGCAGCACGTTTGATAGGGAGGGATAGCGCGGCCGGTTGATGCCGGACTGGATCGTGAGCAGGCAGGGAAGAGGAAGGGCCACGGTCTCGCTGGTCCCGCCTTCAAGCTCGCAGTCGACAGTGACCCCTGTTTCCGCATCGTTGATAGCCTCACTGACCACCGATACCGCGCAGGGGAGACCGAGCATGGACGCAATAAGCGGGCCCACCTGGCACTGCATGTCATCTTCCGCCATGACGCCGGTGAGGATAAGGTCATAGCCTTTGTTCCGCGCATAGTCCGCTATGAGCCCGGCAATGAGCGCGGGCGGGCGGTACCCTTCCCGCTTGAGCATAATATGGATGCCGTTATCTGCGCCTTTTTCAAGGCCCTTTTTGAGTGATGCCGCCGCCCGTTCAGGTCCGACCGAGATCACGTCAACCAGAACATCGCCACGGGCCTCCCGTATCTGCACCGCTTCCTCGAGGGCGTATTCGTCGTAGAGGTTCATCCGGTAGGCAATGCAGTCATCTTCGCGGACCCAGCCGCAGGCGCTGTCGATTTCGACGTCCGCTTCCATGTCCGGGACCTGTTTTACGCAGACCAGTATCTTCATGATGGTATAGTATATACACGGGTAGTGCAGTGTCAATAAAAAAAGCGAACGTTCGCTCTTTTTTTTCTTGACAGATTTTGTGCCTGCCGGTAGCCTGCATTTCATGAGGATGGTATGAGCACAATATTCTTTCTGCGTCACGGCCAGGCGTCGTTCGGCAAGGACAATTACGACGAGCTTTCCGCAACCGGGGTCCGGCAGGCAAGGCTGCTTGCCCGCTACCTCGTGGAGACTGCCGGGCGGTTCGACGCGGTGTACACCGGGACGCTCGAGCGCCAGCGTAAAACGGCCGAGGAATTGCTGACACTACTCGCTGAGCGGGGCGAGCCCGTCCCCGAAGTCCGCAGGATGGAGGGGCTGAATGAATACCCCACGGAAAGCATTTTCCGCGCGCTGGGGCCCGTCGCCATGGAGCTCAATCCTCATCTGAGGGAGCATATCGGCAAACTGATGACTGACCGCCGTTCATTTCAGAAGGTGTTCGAGGCGCTGATGTCGATGTGGGCGTCCGGAGCCCACGACCGGCAGGGCCTCCTGTCATGGGAGGAGTTCACGGCGGGCGTCAACAGGGCCATCGACGAGATACTCGCGCGGGACGGGTCGGGCAAGAACGTGGCGGTGTTCACCTCGGGCGGAAGCATCTCGGTCGCGGTCAGGCGGACCCTGAACCTTGCCAATGACGATACCATGCGCGTGGCGGAGCAGATCGTGAATTCATCCATCAGCAGGTTTAAAAGCACCGCTGACCGGATCATGCTCTTCACCTTCAATGAATATCCGCATCTCGAGCGGGAACATGACGGGAAGCTGATTACCTATAGATAAAACTGATGCAGGAGGACGACATGGATTTTACAATATCTGACAAGATGAAGACCGTGCTGGGCATGATCAACGATTTCATCGATAAAGAGCTGATCCCGATGGAGCCGGAATTCGTGACCACCGAGTTCAGGGACATGGTGCCCGCGCTCGAGGAGAAGCGGCGGATGGTGCGGCAGATGGAGCTCTGGGGGCCGAACCATCCAAAAGAGCTGGGCGGCATGGGGCTCACCATGCTGGAGCACGGGCTCGTGTCCGAGGCCCTGGGCCGTACACCGCTAGGACACTACGTGTTCGGGTGCCAGGCGCCGGACGCCGGCAACATCGAAATACTCCACCTGCACGGGACAAAGGAGCAGAAGGAGCAGTACCTGAAACCGCTCGTGGCGGGCACAATAAGGAGCTGCTTTTCCATGACCGAAGTGGACATGCCCGGGTCAAACCCGGTGATGCTCGAGACCACCGCGGTAAAGGACGGGAGCGACTACGTCATCAACGGGCACAAGTGGTACAGCACCGCCGCTGACGGCTCGACGTTCAGCATCGTCATGGCGGTGACCAATCCGGAGGCGCCCACCTACCTGCAGGCGAGCATGATCATCGTGCCCACCGACAATCCCGGGTTCAACCTGGTGCGGAACATCCCGGTCATGGGCCATTCCGGCAGCGATTACGCCAGCCACGGCGAGATCCTGTTCCAGAACTGCCGCGTTCCCCAGAAGAACCTCCTGGGACCCGAGGGGCACGGCTTCATCCTCGCGCAGGACCGTCTGGGGCCGGGGCGGATCCACCACTGCATGCGGTGGCTCGGCATCTGCAAGCGGTCGTTTGACCTGCTGTGCAACCGGGCGAACGCGCGCGTGATCGCGCCGGGCGGGAAGACCCTGGCGACACGGCAGACCGTGCAGAACTGGGTCGCGGACTCGGCGGCCGAGATACAGGCGGCGCGGCTGATGACCCTGTACGCGGCCTGGCGCATCGACACGGTCGGCGCCAAGGAGTCGCGGGACGACGTCGCCATGATCAAGTGGGTCGTCGCGAACACCATGAACCGGGTCGTTGACCGGGCGCTCCAGGTGCACGGCGGTCTCGGCATGACGGACGACACGATCCTGGCGTATTTCTACCGCCACGAGCGGGCCGCCCGTATCTACGACGGCGCCGACGAGGTGCACAAGACCTCGTTCGCAACGCGCACCCTCAAGCGGTACGATGAGGCTTCGAAGAAGGGAAAGAAATAGGGGCACACGTGACTTTCAGCGAATTCAGCCAACGGGTGATGGTGACCGTGGAAGACCTCTGCAGGGATTTTTACCGGGAGAACCGCTCCCAGTTTAAAATCAAGAAAGAAGACGTCGCGGTGAAGAACCTGACCGCGATCGTCAACGCCACCCTTGAGCTGAGCTTCAAGAAGGGCTTTGACGCCATGAGCCTGCGGGACCTGAGCGTCCAGTCAGGCCTGTCCATGGGGGCGCTCTATACCTATTTTTCCAGCAAGGACGAGCTCCTGGGCATGATCCAGTGCCAGGGGCAGCTTGCCGTGGAAAAAATACTGACCGAGAACATCGGCACCGGCAGCGACCCGCGTGCCATGCTGCGGGACGCGATCCGCGCGCACCTGTTCCTGAGCGAGTTGATGAAGAGCTGGTTCTACTTCTTTTTCATGGAGACGAAAAACCTGAACCAGAAATACCGCAACATATCGGTCAAGAGCGAACTCATGACGGAGCGGTTCATCACCGACATACTGGAGCGGGGCGTGAAAGCCGGGTTGTTCGTTGTCGATAATATTCCGCTGATGGGTTCGGTAATCAAGGCAATGATGCAGGACTGGTACCTCAAGCAGTGGAAGTACACCCAGCGGCATATCCCGGTTGATGAGTACGCGCAATTTGTCATAGATGTGGTTGAATCATTCATCGTAAAAAAACAGTAGACCGGACGGCGCACTGCGCTATGCGGCGGCGCCGGACGGCGGCAGAGGAGGCTACAATGGCACGAAAAGATGAACCGGTTGATATACGGAGCGGCGAGGAGCTCGATCTCGCGGCGGTGGAGGCGTATTTAAAGGACACGATCCCCGGCCTGGAGGGGGGGCTCTCCGTGAAGCAGTTCCCGAGCGGATTTTCAAACCTGACCTACCTCGTGAAGGCGGGGAATCGCGAGATGATCCTCAGGCGGCCGCCCTTCGGAAAAAAGCCGAAATCAGGCCATGACATGTCCCGTGAGTACCGGATCCTCAAGGCGCTGAAGCCCGTGTTCAGGTACTGCCCGGAGCCGCTGGCGTACACGGAAGACCCTGCCGTCATGGGCTGCCCGTTCTACGTGATGGAGCGGATCCACGGCCTGATCATACGGAAAAAGCTCCCCGAAGGAATGGACCTCGGGACGGCTGATGCCCGCACCCTGTCGGAAAACCTCGTCCGGGTGCTGTGCGAGCTCCACTCCATAGACTACAAAAAAGCGGGTCTCGGCGATTTCGGCAGGCCCGAGGGATACGTGAAGCGGCAGGTCGAGGGCTGGATCGGCAGGTACCGCGACGCCCGCACGCCGGACGCGCCCGATTACGAGGTGGTCATGAAATGGCTCACTGAAAAAATGCCGGGCGATACCGATGTGCCCTGCGTCATTCACAATGACTACAAGTTCGATAACGTGGTCCTGAACCCGGACAACCCGCTCGAGATCATCGGCATACTTGACTGGGAGATGGCGACCATCGGCGATCCCCTCATGGACCTGGGAAACTCCCTCGCCTACTGGGTAGAGAAGGACGACCCCCCCGCGGTGCAGCTGTCCGGATGATGGCCACCAATATTGAGGGCATGCTCAGCCGGAAGGAGCAGGTCGCCCTCTACGGGCAGGTAATGGGCCGCACGATACATGCGTTTGATTTTTACTTCTGCTTCGGTGTCTTCAGGCTCGCGGTCATTGCGCAGCAGATCTATTACCGGTATTTCCACGGGCAGACAAAGGATGAGCGCTTCAAGATGCTGATCGGAGCGGTGAAGATCCTGGAGACCGTCGCGAAGCAGGTCGTTGAAACGTCAAAATGGTAAACACTACTACAGGAGCCGGACAATGAAAAGGGACAGTGCGTATCTGAAACAGGTTGACTTTACCGGGAAGAGGGCGCTCGTTACCGGGGCCAGCAGGGGCATAGGTGAGTCAATAGCGGTGACGCTCGCGTCACTGGGGGCCGAGGTCATCCTGGTGAGCAGGAAACTCGAGGGGCTGAAAGAAGTCGAGAATAGAATCACCGCCGGCGGCGGGAAGGCCGTATCGATCCCGTGCAACATCGGGAACATGAATGAAATAGACGATCTCTTCAGGCAGGTCAGGGAGAAGTACGATTCAATCGATATCCTGGTGAACAACTCGGCCACCAACCCGTTTTTCGGGAGCAACCTGGACGCGCCTGAATCGGCGTGGGACAAAACCTTTTCGGTGAACCTGAAGGGATTTTTTTTCATGACGCAGCAGGCGGCGAAGATCATGAAGGAAAAGGGCGGGGGATCCATCGTGAACATCAGCTCGGTCAACGGGATAAAACCGGCCCCGCTCCAGGGGATGTACTCGATCACCAAGGCGGGCGTCATTTCAATGACCAAGTCGTTCGCCAAGGAGCTCGCGCCGTACGGGATCCGCGTCAACGCGGTGCTGCCGGGCATGACCGACACGAAATTTTCCGCTGCCATAACGAAGAACCCGGCCATCCTGGAAAAGATAGTGCTGCCGACCATCCCCATGGCCAGGGTAGCCCAGCCGGATGAAATGGCCGGCGCGGTGGTGTATCTGGTGTCCGACGCCGCGTCCTATACGACCGGTGCATGCATCATCGTGGATGGCGGGATGCTTGCGTAAGTATTCGGTACACAAGACTCCCAAACCCCCCGAAGGGGGTAGCGAAAAGCCTTATAGGGGCAAAAGAATATGAGGGGAATATATGAAAAGTGATGATATTAAAAAGGTCCTCGTCGTCGGCAGCGGTACCATGGGGCAGCAGATCGCGGCGGTCTGCCTCATACACGGTATGGCGGTCAATCTGTATGATGTGAAAAAGGAATTTCTCGACAGCGGGATGGAAAAAATTGACTCGCTGCTCGGCTATTTCGTCAGGCACCGGAAGCTCTCCGAGGGGGATAAGGCTGCGGCGTATAACCGCCTGACACCGTATACCTCCCTCGGGGAAGCGGGCGCGGACATCGACCTGGTGAGCGAGTCGATCCCCGAAGACCCGAAGCTCAAGGGGCAGGTGTTCGCGCAGCTCAACGCCATATGCCCGGCGCGCACGATATTCACCACCAACACCTCGACGCTGCTGCCGTCCATGTTCGCCGCTGACACGGGGCGTCCGGACCGGTTTGCCGCGCTCCATTTTCACGACGTGCACACCACGACGATTGTTGACGTGATGCCGCACCCGGGCACGTCGCCGGAGACCATCGCGCTCGTGCGCGACTTCGCCGTCCGCATCGGCCAGACGCCGATCGTCATGGAGCGGGAGAGCGTGGGGTACGTGTTCAACTTCATGCTGGTGAACCTGTTCGAATCGGCGCTCACCCTCGCGTCCAATGGCGTGACGTCAATAGAGAACATTGACCGCTCATGGATGGGTGTCATGGGGATGGTGGTAGGCCCGTTCGGCATCATGGACAGCGTGGGGCTCCAGACGGTCTGGAAAGTGAACGATTTCTGGGCCCGCGTGCTGAAAGATCCTCAGAAGGTCCGCAATGCTGAATTTGTAAAAAAATATGTTGACCGGGGCCACCTCGGGATAAAAACCAAAAAGGGGTTTTATGACTATCCGAACCCGAAGTTCAGGGACCCTGACTTTATCAGAGGCTGAGGCGGTGCGCCGGAGTGTCCGCGGATGAAACTCCTTATCGACAATCTGGTTCTTCTTCCCGGCGAAGATCCTGATCGGATCAGGGATATTATCAAAGAGCGCTACGGCGCCGATTGCCCCTGCTCAATCGAGCGCAAATCACTCGACGCCCGCAACAAGGACCGCATCGTGTACCGCTACCGGATCGTCATCGATGTTCCCGATGACCGGGCGGCGTTACTTTTAACACATAAGGATATCTCCGTTTACCAGCCGAAGGAATACCCGGTCCCCGCACCATGTCAGAAACCCCTCTCCGTTTTCATCGCCGGCAGCGGACCTGCCGGGCTTTTCTGTGCCCTCAGGCTGATACAGGCCGGGGCGCGTGTTGAGCTGTTTGAACGCGGCAAGCCGGTTGAAGAGCGCATGAAGGACATCGAGCTGCTGGAGAGCCGGGGCATCCTCGACGAGCGGAGCAATGTCCTCTTCGGCGAGGGGGGCGCGGGCGCCTACTCCGACGGCAAGCTCACCACCCGCATCCGACGGCCGGAGATCGACTGGCTGTTCGGCACGCTGGTCGAATTCGGTGCGCCGTCATCCATACTCTACG
>CAWHAA010000001.1:0-265409 GCA_963827275.1 uncultured Spirochaetota bacterium | reverse complement strand
CCACGGTTCGTCATGGACCTTTACCACCCAGTCTGACGGCGAATAACCGAGCTGGCGCATCTTGTCGACATAGAGCTGGATGTTTAACGCTCTTGCATCCTGCTGAAAAAGGCGATACATCTGCTTGATCCCGTATTGCACCATCTCCTCTTCGTCATCTGGTCCCTGAAATCCACCCTCCATACGTTGAGGCCGTGCTCCACGAAATCCCTGATATACGCATCGCCCTCGGGAGGTCTGGTGAAGGCATTGACGAGGTAGGGAGTTTCGGGACGGCGGAGACGCGCGATACGTGCAGGTTGAGCTGCACGTTCGTCGCGGTGACGCCTTTCCCCGACAGGGTTATCGTGTACTGGTTGCCCGCCAGCATGTTCTTCGTGCAGATGGTGAGCCAGATGCCGGCCGCGTTCAGGGCAGGCACGGTTACCTGCGGCCTGGTCATGAGCTGGAAGGGAACCCAGGAGTCGCTCGCGTCGCTAGAGCCCACGTTGGTAAAACCGATGACGCGCCACCTGACCGATCCGGGAACGCCGCCGGTCACCGCCACGTTGAGCGCGGCGGCCTGGCTTCTCAGGCTCCTGATGAAGATGGGCTGGGAGGTATAGGCCTCCCTCGGCACCGTGCGGTTGATTACCATGGGACCCGAAGGGAGGACGCTTGTCGGCCACAGGTTCTGCGCCAGCGGCTCAAAGGGATCGGCAGGCGTCCAGAGCAGGTATTCCTTGCCGGTGTTGGCCCCGAGGTTCTGCGCCTTCTGTAAATATTGCTCAAAGGTCATTGAAGGATTGAAGTCGATTGAGCCGGTCAACTCCGACACCCGCTGCGCGATCCTTCTCGGATTGCCCGTCATGTTCCACCGGTCATCGAAGATGATCTGCCGTTCCGGGCTGAGGTTGTCTTCGCTGTGGGCGGCAAGGGCGAGCTGGTCGACCTTCTGCCGCCAGAAAACGAGCGACTGCGCGAAAGGGCGGCGTTATCTTCCCTGCTCTCCCAGTTGAGGGGCCGTACCTGCCACTTCTTCCAGAGGGCTGTTTCTTCTGCCGTAAGGGCGTGGGAAAAGGTCCATTGGATGTAATTCATCGGGCTATTGGATTTGATCTCCTGGACCATGGCCGCCGTGGGTGCGTCCGCCCACAGCTCGTCGGTGATGTAAATGTAATCCAGGTAACGGTTGTTTATATAGGTAATCTGTGTAATCCCATGGCTGAATTTAATGATATACCTGCCCGCCTGGAGCTCCACGGTGAAGTCCTTGAAAGCGTACCCGGTCATGGCTGCCGGCGTTTCATGCATCCTGTCCGTGAATACGGGGCCGAGCTCCCTCTTGCCTTCCTGGTATATGGTTATGCCGGTCGTCGCCGCGGCGCCTGACTTGCACCCGTACCGGACCCAGAAGCGGTAGAGGCCTTTTTGGGGTATCACCACCGGGATCTCGAGGGTCGGACCCTGGTCCCCGTTGTGCGTGGCGAGGAAATTGGCATACCGGTACCACCCGTTGGTTTTATCCGCATCGATCATCTCCGGCTCTATCATGATCCTCTTTATAGATTCAGGAGCGGCTGCAGGCAGGAAGGAATCGATGGAACTCCCGAGATACTGGTGGAACTGGCTGATGTAGCTCACATTGCGGCCCATCTCCCACAGCGTTATGCCGTACGGGGTGCGCGGTGCGACCGGTTCATCCATAACCGGTGCGCCATCCCGGCCATCGGTATCGTTGATGTGGATGGTGACCGTGTCCGCTTCACTGACTGATGTCTGATCGGCAACAAGCAGGCGCAGGGTCACGTCCGCACCGCCCGGGCCCACCTGGGGCGCGGTGAACGAAGGAGTTGCGCTATTGTCCCCAGCAAGCTTTACCGCGGGACCGGCGACCTGGCTCCACATGTAGGTGATTTCATTGCTGTCCGGGTCATGGCTCCCCGATCCGTCGAGGGGTGCCGTTACCCCCTCGTTTCTGCTCATGTTGGCCCCGGCGTTTGCGAGCGGCTTCTGGTTGGTCCCGTCCACAAAGAAGAGCACGGTGTTGATCAGGGAATTGCCGCTCGGGAGCGAGGCAATCACCAGCAGGTTGTATGTTCCCTTCGGCACGCCGGAGAACTGCAGTTCGTACGGCGCTTCGGCGTCCTCGCCGAGCAGGATGTTCCCATTGAAGAATTCCACCTTGATGGGCACCTCGGAGCAGTTTTCGACCGCCGCGTTAAGTGAAATGTCCGCTCCCTCGGTAAAGTGCGACAGGTTGACCGGGTTCGTGATTGTTATTTTCTCGAACGGCTGGCCGTCAAGTCCGACCGCGTTCACGTCGCCGATATCATAGCCGGTGCTTGTGTTCAGAGTCAGGTCGGTATAGGTAAGTGACCCGTCTGCGTTGACGATGAGTCCCAGGTTGCTGGCACTATCGGCCTGCGGCGAGCCAAGCGTGTAGGTGCCCGACGGGAGATACAGGAGGGCCCCCGCGCCATCGTCGGAAACGTAAGGATGCAGGTATAATCCGCCGACAGTGGAAGGATTGGGTAAGGGACACCTGCACTTTGTGTCCCACGACCCTGACGGTGCTGGTGCCCGCGCCGGTGAAATAGGTGCCTTCGAACTGGCTGTCATAGCTGACGGTACCGCCGTCATCGACCGAAATATTCTTCAACCAGGAGGTATAGGCCCCGACCGTGAAAGTGCCGCGGGGCAGCCTGAAATTCCGCTTCCCGGAATACCCGGTCCTGCTCTCCAGGTAGGCGATTTGTCCATAAACGGAGGTGCCGCTCATGTCAAGCGTGATGGTGTGGCCGGTAATCGAAAGGGTAGCGGTGCCGGCGCCGGTGACCGTGCCACCTTCGAGGGCGCTGCTGTATGAAATGTTCCCGTCAGCGCCGACGGTAAAAGGCCGGGTTGTAATAGCTCCCCGGCAGATTAATAACGAGATAATTTCCCATGGGGAGCAGGTATGTTTCAGCCCCGGAAACACCGGACAGCCTGTTGCAGGGGGAGATCCGTCCCCGCACGTCGGTATTCGACCAGTTAATTGCCACCGGGTGGAGGGTGAGCTCGATCCTGTTCTGATTTACAATATTAAAAAGAGTGTTATAGGAAGATTGCGTGTACGAGACCGCTCCGGATGCGGACACGGTGAAGCCGCCGCAGTCGCCGCCGGGGAGGTTGTTGATCTTGTAGCTTCCGGCCGGGAGTGCATAGGCCGCGGCGTTCCCTGCAGGGGCCCAGTAGATGGTGCTGTTGACGCGCGTACGGCTGTCAGGGGTCGCGGCGATCAGCTCCACCGGATGCCCCACTACGTAAAGGGTGCCGGCGCCGCTCCCGGTGAACACGCCGCCTTCCAGCGACGCATCGTAGGAGACGTTGCCGTCTGCATCCACCGTCACAGTGCCCAGCGTGCCGCCGGGATACGATGAAACGACGTGGGTCCCCTGCGGCAGGGCAAAGCATTCCGCCTTTCCCGGCGCTACATACTTGTAACCCGTTGTCCCGATCCGGATGCGGGTTGATACGGATGACGCGTCCACCAGGGTCCTGCCGACGACCGGTTCCTCGGATACAGGTGCGTCTCCCGCGGCGATGGCTACCGTGCCGCCTGAGAAGGTGAAGGACGAGGCGGTCGGGCTCCCGTTGGTCAGGAGCTTGAATGATCCCACAAGCTGGCTTCCATTATAGAGCTTATAATCAGTCTGGTTGTTCGCGGGAAGGGTATAGCTTCTTTTCGAGCCCGCCTGGGCAAGCCCGATAAAAGACTCGATGATTGTCGGGTATCCGCCCAGGCCGATATCAACAGTGGAATTTTCAGCATTGATGGTGACGGTGTGGCCGTTGATCTTCAGGGCTTTTGTTCCGGCGCCGGTAAGGACCGGGCCCTCAAGGCTTGCATCATACGTCAGAAGGCCAGCGGTGGTGAGGTTGAATGGCGCTATCGTGCCCGCGACATTGGAAGCCAGGTTAAACGCGTACTGGTTGTTCGCGGTCAGCCGGACTTTTGACACGGTCCGCGGCGGGAAGGGCCCGAGATAGCTTTCAATGTAGGACATCGACCCGATACCGTAGTCGATATCTATATCAGCCGCATCAATGGTAATTTCATGGCCGGTGACATGGATGGTGTTTGTTCCGTTGCCGGTCACCACGCCGCCGTCGAGGCCGGAGCCGTATTGCACAGTGCCTGAAGGGGTCACCGTAAAAGTGGCAAAGTACCCATTCTTGCTCGTATTAAGATAATATGGATTCTGCGTGTTTCCGGCAAGGGAAAAGGTGCGTGATCCGCGCAATGGAATCCATCCGAAAAATGTATCCGGACTCGTATTCGCTCCAAGGCTGACAAAAACATCGACCTGGGCTGCATTGATTGTAATGTCATGGGGCACCACGGTTACCTGTTGTGATCCCAGTCCGGATAGGACGCCGTTAAATTCCTGGCTATAATAGACGCTGCCAAATTCATCCACATGAAAGCGCGCTATTGTATCTCCGGGAACTGAACAGAGTGCATAACCGGAATTGGTATTTGGCACAAGGTACAGGGTTTTAGCGCCCCTCCGCGGCGTTGTCGCGATATACTGGGAATATTGCCCGAGGGTTATAAGGTTATCCACGCCGGTAGCGTCAATCGTTACAGGGTATGCGAGTATTTCAAGGACCGTGGTCCCCTTGCCGCCAAGCGTGGTACCGTCGAGGGCATCCAGGTAATCGACATTGCCGAATTCATCGAGTATGAATTCAGCGAAAATGCCGGCCCCGCCATCGTTGGTTTTCAACTGGTAGGTGTTCATGTTCAGGGTCCAGCTGTCGAGGTAAACGGTCTTCACGCTCCGGGGCAATATCGTTTTCCTCTCTCCCGGTGATTCCAGCAATATGGTGAGGTCGCTGTTGCTGTTGTCGATGAGGACTTCCTGGGTGCCGTAGTCGGAATACAGGCTGTAGATATCTTCCGCGTGCAGATTTGTCGAAAGGAAGATGATTGAGAAAAATAATGACAGGAGTACACGGAGAAGAGTCACGTATCTGGATGCGCGTTTCATAAGGTCCCCCAAAGAATAGTATAGGTGTAATGATGCTCTATCATCTATCACTGTGGCCAGAGGCTGGCGCGCAGCGGCAAGAAATAAAAAATAAAGGAACTTCTAAAAATCAAAATCAGATGTTCCTTTCTGGGCATTTAAGGGTGAAAATGCTAATTTTTGGGCATGCCCATAAATAATCCACACGTATGGATTAATTTATTTCCTTAAATTACTGCTCGTGCTCTTGTAAACCCTATTGGACAACGACAAAAAAATATTTTTATTTGTATATTAAAGCTGAATGTGTCTACCTTAAATAAACACATATACAAATGTATTAAAAAAAACAAGAATTTTTTGATGGTATTTTGAGCCTGGGAAATAATTTTTATGTCACATTTTTGCCACAAGTCCGCCCATCACTGCGCCGTAGAGCACGCTCGCGTAGGGGTTCGAGGTGATGGGGCAGGTGCCGCCCGCGCAGCCGACGAAGTAATAAAAGAGATAGCCGGCACTGCCGCCGATGACTATCCCCGCGATGAGCTTCCATGGAATGGACCTGTATTTTCCCGCAGTCGCGTTGTCCTGTTTCATGATCATCCCTCTATTGCGCCCATGGGGCAGAAGGTGACGCAGGCATTGCAGTGCTTGCATTTGCTTTCGTTTACTTTCGGCAGGCCGTTGCCCGCCTGCTCGATAGCGCCTTCAGGGCAGTATCGTACGGCCGGGCACCGGTGGTTCTGGGGACATCTATTCGAATTAACATTCATATAAGGGCTCCATGTACTTGGTTTGCTATGATAAAGAATATAATAAAATACTAAAATATAATCAAGTATTTTCTTGTCAAATTTCTGAAATCCCCCCTGTCCCCCATAGGGGGCACGAATCAATGTGTGTAGTTTTAGAAACATGAAGGATATGATAAAAAAGAAAAGTTTGTCGCGTAAAAAAATAATACTGTGACTATTTTATAATAATGCAGTGATTGGCAAGATAATGATAAGATCATTACAAAAAGCATGATCTCGCGTGCCCCCTGCGGGGGACAGGGGGGAGTTGACATGATCTCGCGTGCCCCCAACGGGGGACAGGGGGGGGGGACGGGGGAGCGTCAGTAGAGCAGATACTTCCGTCTCTTCTTCTTGAACGCCTTGATCCCCGGTTTCGACGCCTTCACGAATTCCTCCCATGGCTTGCCAGCCTGGATGAAGACCCTGAACCTGTCCGTGCCGGCAAGGGCGTCGATATCGAAGTAGGGCCCGTGCTGGACCCAGCGGAAGAACCAGGGATAGCGCTTCATGATCGCGCCGATGATGCGGAAGGCCGCCTCCGTGGGACTGAACGTGCCGCCGGTGTAGAATATCTGCGCGCCGCCGCAGCGCATCCCTTCGTACTTGCTGAACAGCGGCTTGAAATAGACCGGCTTGAACCTGAAGTGCTTCAATTTGAGGTCGTTCAGCATGGCGCTGAAGGCCGTCGGCTCGATCCAGGGCGCGCCGATATACTCGAACGGTTTGGTGGTGCCCCTGCCGAGCGAGAGGTTGATCCCCTCCATGAGCACGATGGCGGTGTAAACGATCGACGACTCGTACGTGGGCAGGTTCGGCGACGGCGGGATCCAGGGGAGCCTGGTTTTATGGAACGACCCGCTCCGGCAGTACCCGCTCATGCGGACGACATTCAGCCGTACCTTCGGCCTGAATTCGCCGCGGTAGTAGCGCGCCGCTTCCCCCACCGTCATGTCGTAGAGAAAGGGCGCGGGGAAGGCGCTCACGTATTTCGTGGTGTAGCGCGGTTCGAGGTGCGCGCCGTCGATGCCGAGGAACCCGGCTGGGTTGGGCCGGTCGAGCACGATGAGCTCGCGGTCGAGCCCGTCCAGCGCGTCGATGATGTCCTTCAGGTTGGTGATGTAGGTGTAGCAGCGCATCCCCATGTCCTGGATGTCGAAGATGACGATGTCGGACCTTCCCAGCAGGTATCTCAGCGTGGCGCGGTTGATGCCGTACAGGTTGTAGATCGGGCATTTGATGGTGCTGTCGTACCATCCCGCCTGGTAATCGATGTCGTTCTTGTACCCGTACACCCCGTGCTCCGGCGCGAACACCATCGAGACGTTGATCCCCTTTTCCCGCAACAGCTGGATGTTCTGCCTGAGGTCGAAATCGTACCCCGAGTGGTTCGTGACCAGGGCGGCGCTCTTTCCCCTGTATTTTTTTGCTTTTGAACCGATGAAATTTTCCAGGCCGGTGCGGACCCGCCTGCCGTCGGAGCGGAGATGGTACTGCGCTTCACCGGCGCAGTGCGCGGCGAACAGGGCGATGATGAGGACGGCAAGGGTCCGTGCTGGTGGCTGTTTCATGTACATAATAGTTCGGCAGATGCCGATAGCGAGTCAAGAATTATTCCAAATATACTTGACATCCTGGCGCGCGGCGGTATCGTTCCGTTCGTCAGACACACCAGAAAGGGATGCGGCCATGATCCATAGCAGAAAGAGCTCCATATTGTTACTCCACCTGGCGGTCCTGTTCTTCGCCACCTGCGGCTCCACCACGGAGCGCGAGCAGAGCATCCTGAATTTCTACTCCGAGCGGAACGACCAGAGGTATGCCGACCTGCTGGTGGATACCGGCCGGTACACGACCGCGGGCGCCGAGTACCATAAAAAATTTTACCGCTACCTGATCGGCATCGCGGGCGATGTCGTCGAGAAGAAGAAGCTTCCCGTGGAAAAGGGGAGCCTGGGGTTTTATTACGATAAACGTTCCGGGGACCGGGACCGGCTCTACCTGGGCCTCGATGTCGACACGAAATCAACCTTCGACCAGCCGTTCGACACGGTCGCCCTGGGCTTCATCCGGAAGGACCTCCGGGACGTGATACAGACCATAAACTCGTGCCGCACGATATTCAGCGAGAGCGGCATCGTGGGGATGGTGATCGGGTGGGTCTGGACATCGAAAGGGGCCCGGGAGCACGTGAGCGTGTGGATCTACAAGGACGACTTCATCCGCTTCGAAGACGGCATGATCACCTTTGACGAGCTCCTCATGCGGAGCACCGTCACCAACACCATCGGCAGGGTCTTCAAGCTCCCGTTATAGCGGCGAGCTCCTTCACCAGCGCCTTCATCTCCATCATGGTCCCCACGCTGATGCGCAGATAATCGGACGACACCGGGCCGGTATAGTGGCGGACCAGGATTTTTTTCGCCTTGAGCTTTTCATACAGCTCCGCGGCCGGCACGCCGGGGTGCCTGGCGAAGATAAAATTCGCGCGGGAGGGCACCAGGACAAAGCCCAGCGCCGCCAGGTTTTCCTCCAGGTATTCCTTGTTGCTCACCACCATCTCGATGCTGTAGTTGAAGGCGCGCCGGTCCTTGAGCGCGGCGATCGCCCCCGCGGTGGCAAGCGTGTCCACGTTGTACGAGTCCTTTATCTTCATGAAGCCCCTGATGATGCCCGCCGGGGCCGCGGCGAAGCCGATGCGGAGGCCCGCCAGCGAGTAGGATTTCGACATCGACTGGGTCACGATGACGTTGTCGAATTCATCCACCAGCTCCGTGGAGGTGCCGCCGTAAAAGTCGATGTAGGCCTCGTCCACCACGAGGAGGCCCCTGAATTTTTTCAGGAACGAGCGGATCTCGTCAACCTCGCAATAGGATCCGGTCGGGTTGTTCGGGTTCGCGATTATCGCGAGGGCGTATTTTTTCTTTAAGAACCCCGCCAGGTTGTATGAGAAATCCTTGTTCAGGGGAATGGATTCGTACTTGATGCCGTTCATCTGCGCCAGGGTGTAATAGAGGGCGTACGAAGGGTACGCGAACGCGGCGGTGGCGTCGGGCTCGATGAAGCCCCTGAATATCAGGGTGAAGATCTCGTCAGAGCCGTTGCCCACGAACACGTTGTCGGGTTTCAGGCCGCGCGCCTCGGCAAAGGCCTCGCGGAGCCTGCGCGCGGTGGGGTCGGGGTAGCGCTTCAGGGTCTCGTTCGCCGCGGCCCGTATCGCCTCGAGCACCGACCTGGAGGGCGGGAACGGGTTTTCGTTGGTGTTGAGCTTTATGTACTCATCGATCCCCTGGGGCTGCTCCCCGGGGACGTACTCGTCGGCCCCTTTCAGGCGCTGGTTCCAGTAGTTCATGTCGCTTTTTCCGGTCATATCTTCCTCGCCCGGCTTCTACCGGGCACTAGCATTTCTCCCGGCTCCCCGTCTCACGGCGCGCCGCGCCGATTATTCCGGCCAGGTCATCTATCTTTTCATTTTCGCAGTATTCTTCCAGTTTTGTTATGAGCGCCAGTGACAGCGCCGGGTCGACCATGTTCATGGTCCCCACCGAAACCGCCGAGGCCCCCGCCATCATGAATTCGAGCATGTCGTCGAGGCAGGAGATGCCGCCCAGGCCGATGACCGGGATGCTGACCGCCTCGCAGATCTGGTACACCACCCGGACCGCCAGGGGCCGGATCGCCGGTCCCGACAGGCCCGCGACCCTGTTCTCGAAATGGGGCCGCTTTTTCTTCACGTCGATCTTCATCCCCAGGAACGTGTTCACGGCGGAGATCGCGTCCGCGCCTGTCTCCTGCGCGCGAACGGCGAATTCGGCCACGTCGGTCACGTTGGGGGAGAGCTTCACGATGAGGGCGCATTTTGTGGCGGCCCGCGCCTTCTCCACGAGGTCCGTGAAGCGCTTCATGTCGGTGCCGAAGGCCATGCCGCCCTCCTTCACGTTGGGGCACGATACGTTCAGCTCCAGCGCGCCGATGGCGTCCTGCGCCGAGAGGGCCGCGCACAGCTCCACGTTTTCCTCGACGGAGTGGCCCGCCACGTTCGGGATCACCGTCGCGCCCTTTTTCACGAGATAGGGGAGCTTCTCGGAAAGGAAGCGCTCCAGGCCCACGTTTTCAAGCCCTATCGAATTCAGGACGCCGGCAGGGGTTTCAATCACCCGGTTGCCCCGGTTTCCCGGCCGCGGTTTCAGGGAAAGCCCTTTCGTGAAGATTGCGCCCAGCTTCGCTATGTCGATGTAGTGCGACAGCTCCTCGCCGTATCCGGCGGTGCCGGAAGCGACCGTGACCGGGTTTTTCAGCGTCAGGTCCCTGATTCGTATTGTGAGGTTCACTCGTATCTCCGTGCGATGCCTACACCAGATAAAATGTTGATTTATCAGAGTCAAGAAATAAATAACGCGGTACGGGCCATGCCAAACCGCGTTATTTAATTTTTCCCGCGCCGGGAATAACTTATTGACATGGATCGGAGCGGAGGATATATACAGCACGTCCGTCCGATCGTCTCGATCGACGCGAAGGTCAATTACTGACGAACAGGGGCGCCCATGAACAAGCAGGATTATTTCAACGAATTTCGGGACGGCAAGAGAGACCTGTTCTTTATCGTCACACAGGACTATGCCGATGAGCTGAGGGAACGCCACATGCTGTTCCGCAAGGTGGATGACAGCACCACCTCGGTGATCGGGTTTGTCGCGCAGGAAGAGGCGGAAGGCTTCATCCGGAAAGTGATCGAGGACAGGCAGAACTGGAAGATCGCGAGCATTAACGTCATGGTGTTCGATGCTTTTCTTGAGAGCCTTGACGCGAATTTCCGTGAAAACCTGCTGTTTGAAATGATATAATCCTGCACCCGCCCTTCACGTGCCCATTTCATGACCGGAACATTTTCTTCAGGACGATCATGTTGCCCTTCTCGTTGAACTCGATCGTGTCGAACGTCGCGCGCGCCATGAACAGCCCCCTCCCGTGCGTGAGCAGCTTTTCGTTTTCGATGGCCGGGTCGAGGCCCATTATCGCTTCATGGTTGAACCCCTGGCCTTCGTCGGAAATTCTGTACATGACCTTTTCTTCGTCGAGGGTATAATCGATGATCAATTTCTTGTCCCGAAACCGGCTGTCCCTCTGCCGTTCATGGATGACATTGAAGTAATTCCCCTGCCCAAGGGCCTTTGTCTTTTCGTCGAATGATATCCCCAGGTTGCCGTGCTCTATCGCGTTCACCAGCATCTCCCGTATCGCGACCCTGATCAGGGGGATCTCATGCGACGGGAGGTAGCGGACCAGGTTCCGCGTGAGCCTGAGCGACATCAGGTCGGCGTTATTAAGGTAGTTGTCCATCGAATAGACGAAATGTTCGACGACCAGGTACCTGAGGAGCATGTCGTCCGTTATCGGCGACGCCTTGCCGAGTATCTTGTACCCGAGATCGTCGGCCTCGATATACTCGAACTTCACGACGAAATCCTCGGGCTCGTTCTTGAACGAGGGCAGGAAGGTGGTCCTGAACTGGACGCTCGTTTTTTTTTCGTAGAGGTCGGATATCTGCTCCTCCACCAGCTGGCGGGTGATATGCGTCCGCTCGCTCCAGGTGTCCTTGATCAGGCCAAGAAAGTTTTTCCCGATGAAGCTGTCCACCGGGTTCCCGAGGTGCTTCTCCACCGCGTTGTTGATGCTGACGATATTGAGGTCCCTGTCCAGGAGGAAGATGATTTCAGCCGAGCTTTCAATGATGTGGCGGTATCTCCGTTCCGCCTTGAGGATGTCCTTGCTCATGATGTTGATCTTGTCCGCGAGGCCGAACGAGAGGACGATGACCTGAAAGGCCCCGCCGATCAGGATGCCGTGGGACGAGAGGAACGTGTCGGGAATGAGATCGAGCGCGCGCAGGGCGAAGACCATCGCGGCCACGAACAGGAGGGCTGAAGAGAGGAGGTATATCCTCGCCTGCCGGGAATTCTTTACAACCGCGCAGTAGATGAGCACCATGAAGCCGTACGTCAGCAGCAGGATCGTCATGGAGATCAGCAGGACGCCAAACCATATGTATTCGTTCAGGAAGAGAGAAAGGGCGGCGATGACGATATCCGCCACGATGAATAGCTTGATGGAAAGGTTCAGCGTTTTATTTATCTCCCAGAGCGAGATGAAGTGCCTGACAAATTGCGCCACCGTTGCGGCTATCAACGGGATGAAAAAGTATCCCATGTTGCCGGTCCAGAGGGGGAAGTTCCCCCACAGGTACTGGCCGGCATGGCCGTTATAGTGCATCATGTATATCAGGAAGGTGGCGATGAACAGCGTGTAGTAGAGGTAGCTGTTGTCCCGGATTGAAAAATAGAGGACGGTATTATACCCGATCATGACAATAAAAAAACCGTACATTATCCAGAGAAAGGGGAGCAGCCTGTCGCGCTCTTTGTAGAATGAAGAAAGGGAGGCCGCCCGAAGGTTGATGCTCATCGGGAACTTGTTCGTAAAACGCATGTAGTATTCATTCACGGAACCGGCCCGGATGGTCATCGGGAAGACAAATGTGGCATCGTCAAAGGGCCTGTCGTCAAACCTGAAGATATTGCCGGTCTCCACGGTGCGGACCACGTTCCGGTCTTCCAGAACATACAGGATGAGCCGTGTCATGGAAAAATGGTCCTGCTGGAGGAGCCATTCGATGTCCCTGTCCGAAGCGTTGCGCGCGGTAAAGCGGACCCATACGGCTCCCCGCACGTAGCCGAGGCCCAGGTCCGCGGATTCTGATTGTTGCCACGCGGGGGCCTGTCCGCCCGGGGCGAGAAGATCTCCTATGGTCAGGGCCTGGCGCTCGTCCAGGAGGTATTCGATGTTCCGGCCGATATACTTGATCTTCAGCGACCCGTCGATGGCAACCGGATCGAGGGCAAGGGACGTCCCGCAGAGCGCGAGCAGTAAAACGGCCGCAAGCGGAACCGGCGCCGCTTTTTTTATGATCCGTGCAAGGAAACTATGGCGCATGTCGGGCAATATGGTCTCTGGCGTTATGATAAAGGTCCACGGATTGAAAAAAAGGCCCGCGGCCAAAACAATGCGAGGCCCTGCGACCTCGCATCACATCCTCACCCTCAGTATGAACGATGACGGCATCGACTGTCAATTCATTTTCATCTGCGCATGCTCAACCGCGCGAAATAATGCTATAATACAGTGCGCCGTTTTTCATTTCCGATGAAACGCGGCCCTCTTTCTGGAGCACCTGCAGGTGCGTGTACACTTCCGACACCAGCAGGAATATCTCGAGGGGAAGGCGCTTCCCTTTTATGTCGGGGAACAACGTCCTGCCGATGCGGTACACGGTATTTTCGCCCCCTGCGAGTATCGCCATGATCTTTCGCTGGCGGGTTGAAAACTGCTCGCGGAACATGGCGATGACCGCGCCGACATCATCAATCGGGTCGCCGTGGGCGGGATACACCTTCCGCGGGGCGAGCGCCTCGATTTTTTCAAGAGAGTGATAGAATTCAACCTGGCTCATGCGGCGCGGCAGGACGAAATCCGCCTCGAGCATCACGAACGCGTTGGGGGTGATGTGGCCCAGTATGTGGTCCCCGGGGAAGAGGAGCCCTTCCTTTTCGAGGTACAAGCTCACGGACCCCCTGGTATGGCCCGGCGTGGCTATCACCCTGGCCGTGTAGCCGCCCATCGCGATCGTGTCTCCCTCCGATATCGGCCTGTCCACGCTGCACTGTTCGGCCATTGACATGAAGAGCAACCTGACCAGCAGGAGCGAGATATGAAATCTGAACGGCACGCCCATGAGACGGTAGTAGCGGGAAAACTGCTTTTCCGACACCTCGATTCCGCGCTCGATGAGCGTCCGGTCCTCGAGGTTGGCCAGCACCGGGATGGGCCTGCCCGCACCGCGGATGATCCTCTTCGCGGCGCCGTAATGGTCGATGTGGCCGTGGGTGAGGACGATCTGGTCGATGTCTGAGAAGGCCGTCCCGATCGCGCGGAGCTCCCGCTCCAGCACCGGCGCGGATTTCACCGTGCCCGTGTCGATGAGGGTGACCGGTTTCCCCGTAAAGAGGTAGGCGTTCACCGGCCCGGGCTTCGTGCCCGCAAGGGGGAGGATTATCCTGAATATTCCGGGGTATATCTCCTCGTGGCGCTTTTTTGCATGTTCCGTCATGCCGCTGGTCTATCTCCTTCCTTGCTCACGCTGTCAGGGGATAAACCCGGTCCTTTTCAGGAGGTCGCGCCATGCCCGGCCCCGTACCCCCCTGCTGAATATGAGCCAGTGGCCGCCCGTCAAAAAATGGCGGTCCCGTATCATCCACTCATCGCAGAGCTGCCGCGCCTGCTCGAAGGGGCAGATCAGGTCCCCGCGGGAGGCCACGACGAGCATCGTGTCCGTGTCCATCTTTGGCTCCAGATGGAGCGGGGAGTGGAGGTCCCAGACGCGGCGGATTTTCGCGCGGAGCCGGGCGTCCACCGGGAAACGATACTTTGCCGAGTCCGGGTCCTTGGGCCAGGTGAAATTCACCGCCGGCACCATCATGGCGGCGAACGAGGCGACGTCGGTAAGGGCGGCGAACAGCGCCGTGGAGTGGCCCCCGAGGCTTGCGCCGATCAGCCCGATCTCCGGCGCGCCCAGGTCGCGCAGGAGCAGGAACGAGGCGTAGAGGTCATGGATGGTCTGTCCCACGCATTCGCAGGTCATGGCCGGGTCGTCCTCCTGGAGATAGATCCCCCGCTCGGACAGGAGCCCGGTGCCGCGCCGCCAGTGGAACGGGGCGATGAACAGCGCGACGTCAAGCCCCTGCATGAAGAGGCTCTTCACGCGGAACATCCTCCGGGCCTGGCGCGGTTCACCGAGCATGTACCCGTGGTGGCAGAGGACCGTTTTGCGCTCCCCGTCGCCGTGGGTCCACCTGACCAGGTAGCCGGTCCTGTTGCTCGCGTATGAGTCGTACCGCTCCCGGATCAGGGGGTTCTTTGCCGTGTAATTGCTCTCGTAGCTGATGAGCTGGTACTGGCCGTCATGGTACGGTTTTTCCGCTATTATGGCGTGTGCCGGCGCGCTGCCGGGCAGGGTGAAGAAAGAAGCCGGGTCATCGGCGTAGCCGTTGACGATATAGTAGTCGATCTGCTTCTCGAATTCCTCGCGCCCGATCTTCCGCGCCGGCTTGAACGGCTTGTACACCGCGGGCACGGCCAGGAAGAGGGCGTCGACGCAGCTTCCCAGAAAGTCCAGGGCGCGTTTTTTAATGCCGATTCCCGGGGTTGTTTTTTTATCCGCCATAGCATGCCTCCATGCGCCGGTATTACCGCATGACTTCTTTCAGCCAGGCCGCTGTCGCCGGGACGATCCTGTCCACGTGGTTGGTCGCGATCATGTGGTCCGTGTCCTTGAGCAGCAGGGAGTTCTTCCTGCATGTCAGGCGGTTGTATATGCTCTCCACGTACGCCTGCGGAAAGATGGTGTCGCCGTCGGAATAGAGCATCATGACGGGCACCCTGATCGCTTCAACCGGTTTCGCCAGGTCGGTGCGCATCAATGATCCGAGGGATTTTATGCTTATCCAGTAGACCATCTGCGGGTCTTCTTTCGCGAGGGCTTTGATTGTCCGCCCGTCCTTCGCGCGTTCCTTTTCAAGATCGAGGTAGAGCGACACCGGGATCGAGTAGTTTTTGTAGACGCCTGCCAGGAATCCCGCGACAGGCACCAGGCACTGCGGCATCCTGACCCGTGTCAGTACCAGGTTCTCTTTTCCGTTCAGGTCGGCGAGGTTATGGCAGACCGCCGCCGCGATCGAATCATCCCGCGCCGCCGCGTAAAAGGCCGCAATGCCGCCCTGGCTGCTTCCCGCGATCGCGACCCTGCCGCCGAACCGCTCCCTCGCGTACTTCACGCCCGCCAGCAGGTCGTCCACGAGGCCGTTGATGTCGTAGTTGCCGCGCAGGCCGCTGCTCATGCCGTGGCCGCGCATGTCGACCCCGACCACGTTAAAGCCCTGCCGGTGCATCTTGTACATGAATTCGATATACAGCTGCGCGTAACACATGGTCCCGGGGATGAAGACCAGGGAGGGCGCGTTTTTCCCGACCGGGAATACGGTGAGGTGCAGCGTGTACCCGTTCGCATTGATGTCGATCTCTTCCATTTTTTTGGTATCGATGACGATGTTTATTTTTTTCAGGAATTGCGCCTGGTACTCCTTCGCTTCCTTACTGTCAGGGAGGCCACTTCGCTGGTAGGCGCAGCTTCCCGCGTACCAGACGACGTGGAACAGGACAACGATGACGATTGCGCCAATGATGGTTTTTTTCATTGATCAACAGCTCCTTGAATTATTTTTCAGCACGGTCCTTTAATGCCCGGTTCATGTCGGTAAAAGGGCCGTGCGTTGCCCTCCGCGCGATGTTTCGTGCGAAAGGAATAAGCAGCCCGTAAAAAATCATGTCATGTGTGAGGCGGACCGCCCTGTTTTCGGCAGGGGTGATGGTAAAAACGTGTTCGCTCTCAAACAGAAGGGGGAAGCCCGGCTGTCCCTGCCAGCGCAACTCCCGGTTCGGTTCAACGGCAAGAAGCTTCGGACGAAACGTCCTCCCTTTTGATCCTGAGGGATGGAAATATATGATGAGCCGGGCGCCCTTTTTTATCTCGCCGGCCGCGCGGCGTATCATCGGGTTCCAATCAGGGTAGGCATCCAGGTCGGTCAGCACCTGCCAGACCCGTTCGGCCGGCGCGCTGATATCAATCTCTGTGTGAACGGTATAATCAAACATTGAGGCACCTTCCGCCTTTTTTATTATCCGGAACGGCGCGGGTTGTCAATAAATAATGATATAATTTCACGAACGCGCCGCGCGGTCTTTTTCCCGGGTACGGCCGATTTATTTCCATGCGATGTCCGCTTTTTTCCTTGATACCGTCTTCGCGTGGTAGTACGCCGGGTACCCCATCACCAGGCTCGCGTGCACCCTCCTGCCGTCCGGTACGCCGAAGCGTTTCCGCATTGTTTTGCTGAAGCGTATCGCCATGGTCATGAAGCCTATGACGCAGGTGCCCAGGCCGAGGGCATGGGCGTAGTGTATCACGGTCGTCGCGGCAATGGCGCAGTTGTCAACGCCGAACCGGTTTTTCTTCGGCGTGTGCAGGAGCATGAGGACCGGCGCGTCGTACAGCATGAAGTCTCTCCCTGCTTCGGCGTTCTGCTGCCGGGCGTATGCCATCACTTTCAGGTAGCGGTTATTCGCGAGGCCGGTGCGGGTGACGATCATCTTCCCTATGCCTTTCCGGGTCTGCGCGTACAGGCGGAGGAGAAAACCGAAGAGATGCCCGGCCGCGTCTTTTATTATTTTTTTGTCGGTGATGACGATGTAGCCGACGTCCTGGTCGTTGCTCGCGGTGGGGGCGTAGCGGGCGAGGCCGATGATGCGCTCGATCAGCTCGCGCGGCACCGGCCTGTCCCTGAACTGCCGTATGCTTCTCCGGGAAAGGACGATGTCGCGGAAGGCGTCAGGCTTCAGGTCCGTGCGCTTCGTACGAACGGCCTGGGCCGCGTCAAGGCCGTCATGGAGTATCGCGTCACGGGGGCACACCGCGATGCAGTGGCTGCATCGGTTGCAGAGCTCCGGCTCCACCGGCTCCGGCTTCCCGTTGACAATGCGCCAGACTCCCGCGACGCAGTCCCTCACGCAGAGCCCGCAGTTGCTGCATTTGTCATCGAGGCGCTTGATGTTCATGGTGGTGCAGTATCTCCGTCCGGTTATTTTCCCGCAAATCCCCTGAAAATTTTCGCGTTGTACATGTCATCCAGGGTTTTGTTGGCAACCCCCAGGATTTCTTTCGTGGTCGCAGTTTCAGCATTGACGGTGTTTATGTTTTCGTCAATGTATTTTATATATTCTTTCATGGCCATCTGCGTGTCTTTCGTGTCCAGGCAGCGAAGGCTCTGCACCAGCTCGAGGCTCAACCCGTGGCGCAGGGTGGCGCTCATGCCGCCGAGCACGCTCTTCTTGATGGCGTCGATCCCCACCGGCGGGCGCTTGCTCATCAGGTCGGCGAATTCCTGCACCTTCTTTTTAAAATCGCGTTTTTTGAAATAGCCGGTAATCAGCCCCGCCTGCCTGGCCTCCGCCGGGGTCCACTGGCCGCCGGTGAGCATCAGCTCGAGCGCCCTGGCCCTGCCGATAAGGCGGGGGAGGCGCTGGGTGTTGCCCCCGCCGGGGACGATGCCCACCAGGCACTCGGGCTGGCCGATGGTGTATCCCCCGTCGCCGACCATGAACCTGAAATCGAAGCAGGCGGAGAGCTCGGTGCCCCCGCCGTTGCAGTGCCCGTTGATCGCCGCGATGGTGACCTTGTTCATGCGCTCAATGGCGTGGTAGAGCCGCATCATCTGGAACCAGAGAAACATGCCGGATGAAAACCCCCGTATCAGTCTTGCCGTCTTCAGCATAAGCCATTCATACGAGGAGGAGTGGTCCATGAGCCAGTTGGTGAACGTCATGTAGCGCGCGAGCAGGGCGGCGGTGGGCCGGAACCGGACCGCGAGGTGCAGAAGGAGCCGCTTGTTATGGGTCGAGAGCCGCAGAAGCTCCGGTATCGAGAAGTGCATGATGTAGATGTCGTCCCTGCTGCCGGTGAGGACCAGCACCCGGATGGAGTCGTCCTTCGATGTCTTTTTGACCAGGACAAACAACTCTTCCAGTATGTCCATCGTAAGGAAATTTACCGGCGGATTTTTCAGCTCCACCCACAATGTGGCGTTTTCACGCCGCGTTTTCAGATACCTGAATTCCATAAGACGCACCTCGCTATCGCTGCTGCGATGATATGCCGGCCCGGTATGGGCCGGGAGAAGAAGGCCCCCCGCTTTACCCGACAACGTTTAATAGTTTGAGCAGCTTGACGAGATGTCTGTCGTAGAATCCCGTTCTATAGAGCAGGCTGAACACCTTGAAATAGAGCTCCGGGAAATATCGCTTCATGCGCCACATGTTTCTTCCGTCTTTCTGGGTGATCACGTAGAAGCGGTTTTTCTCGATTGATGTAATGGTATGACGCGCGACCTTTTCCGCTGATACCTGCGCGTTTCCGAAAAACGTATTGGCGAGCTCGAGCTGGCGTTTGTCCGGCGACGTGAACTGGTCCATCAGGTTCGTTTTGAAGAACGTGGGGCATACCACGGATACGCCGATGTTGTGCCTGGAAAGCTCGATTTTAATCGTTTCGGTAAGGGATATCGCCGCGGCCTTGGTCGCGTTATAGCTTGCCATCTCGGGCATGGAGGCGATGCCGGCGTTCGATGCCACGTTGACGATGTACCCCGATTTCTGCCCGGTGAAATACGGGATGAACGACCGGCACCCGTGCACAATGCTTTTCGTGTTGAGTCCGATGATCCAGTCCCACTTCTCAAGGGGGATCTTCTCAAACCATCCGGCCGAGGCCACGCCGGCGTTGTTTATCAGAATGTCCACGCCGTTCCATTCTTTCTTCAGCGTGGCAAGCACCCTGTCGAGGTCCTCCGGTTTCGTCACGTCGCACGGGATCACCAGGGGCGTACCGCCGTTCTGCTCAACCAGTACCGCCGTCTCCCCGGCCCGCTCCTTGCTGATTTCAGCGATGGCAATCTTCCAGTTCTTTTTCGCAAATTCAAGCGCGAGCGCCCTTCCGAGCCCGCTGCCGGCGCCGGTGATGACGACCCTTTTATTCGGAAACTTTTTGTTTAGATCCATGCTGCTCCCTCTTGACGTGATAGCTTTAATTAATGTCTTCTCCGTCTGCCCGGTTTGTTTTTATCCCGGCATGACGCACAATATCGTTCATCATGTTGTTCAATTGCTTCATTATAATATGATACGCGAAAAACAGCTTTTTCTTCAAACAGTACGCGATCCGAATATCAAAAGACGTGAAGACCAGGTACCTGTTTTTCTGGACCGCTTTGATGATCAATGACGCGACCTTCTCCGGGGTCACGGCGCGATCTGAAAATTTATTTTTCATTCTTATAACTTCTGCGTTATCCGTGTCGATGCCGATGATCTCGACCGACTGCTTCAGGGGGGTCTCGACCGCGCCGGGGCATACGACCGTAACCCCGATGCCGTGGCGCATCAGGTCGTAGCGGAGCACCTCTGACAGGCCGCGGAGCCCGAACTTGCTCGCGCTGTAGGCGGCGTGCATGGGCAGGGCGAGGAGCCCGGCAGCTGATGAGACATTGACCAGGTGCCCGCCGCGTCCCGCCGCCACCATGGAGGGGATGAAGCACTGGATTACGTTGATCGGCCCCATGAGGTTTATGTCGATTATCTTCCGCCAGTCCCGGTGCCGCAGTTGCTCGACAAACCCCCATATCGCGATGCCGGCGATGTTCATCACTATGTCCATCGGCCCGAATTCGGCGTGGATCCGGTCGGCAATGTCCCTGACTTCATCGTAGCGGGAGACATCCGCTTTCTTCCATGCGCCGACGGCACCCCCGTCTTTTTTGATGGCGTCAACGGTTGCAGAGAGCTTATTTTCATCGATATCCGTTAAAAAAAGCTGCGCGCCGTGTCCGGAGAGCGCTATGGCGGTTGATCTCCCTATGCCGCTTGCGGCGCCGGTAATAAAACACTTTTTGTTCTTTATAGCCATCATTTTATACGACGCTCCTTCACGGGTAATTCTGTCCCCTCTGCATGGGCCAGGCACACTCTTACCCCTGTCATTGCATGGTAATCAGGACACCTTCGATTCTTTAATGAAGATATTTTTCTGGCTGTCATAGGTCCCGGGGACAATTCCCAGTTTTTCAAGCTCTTTTTTGATTATTCGCTGCGTCTCGGTCTTCGGTAATTCAGTCACGATTTTAACGAACCGCGGGACGGCGAACTTCGCGAGGTTCTCCTTGAGAAATGCGACCAGGTCGGCCTCCCTGAGGGAATGGCCTTCGACCGGCAGTATGGAGGCCATTATTTCATCCTCCGCCAGCTCTGACGGCACCGCGTATACCGCCGCCTCGACGACGGAGGGGTGCTTCTGGATGGCGTGCTCGACTTCGTACGCGGAGACATTCTCGCCCTTTATGCGCATGAACTCGGCGTTTCGTCCGACGAAGTAGAGATATCCCTTTTTGTCCCGCCGCACCAGGTCCCCGGTATAGATCCAGCCTTTCCGGGTCTTTTCTCCGGAGGCTTTTTCATTTTTAAAATATTCGACGGACTTGCTGTCGCCCTTTGATTCGAAGATCAGCTCGCCCGGCGTGCCGTCGGGCACGTCGTTTCCGTCCTTGTCGACCAGGCGGTATACCGTATTGGGGCTCGGCTTGCCGATGGATCCCACCGGCGCGTTGCCCAGGTTCATGATGTTATTCCCGCCGCCGTCGACGGAGCCGTAGCCCTCATATATTTTTATGCCGAAGCGTTTCTCAAATTTCGGCCACTCGTCCGCCGGGCAGGCCGCAGAGAGGGTGAACCGGACGTTGTTCTGTTTGTCTGTCTCTTTCGGCGGCTGTTTCATCAGGATCGGTATCATCGCGCCGATGGTGTTGAATGCCGTGACCTTGTGTGTGCGGATTTCGTCCCAGAATTTACTTGCGGAAAACTTTTTCCCCAGGACCACCTTTGCGCTCGCGTGCATGGCCTGGGTGATCGCAGAGCCAGAGTGCATTGCCGTGGAACAGGGGAAGTGCGGTGTAGAGGATGTCCGATTTTTTATAAAACGCGTTCGCAGGAATCGAAAGGAGTTTCGCCGTGGTCTTCCCGTAGCGGTAGAGGACGCCTTTCGGAAGGCCGGTCGTTCCCGAGGTGTACAGTATGAAGCAGATATCGTCCTTGGAATACCTGATTTCCGGTTTTTTCGGGAGCTGGCGATAGGCTTCCGAGAGAGGGATCATCCCTTTGGGAAGCTGGTTCACGTCATGATCGTTCGTGCGGTTGACGATGACAGTTTTAATGTTTTCAACCTGAGATATTATTTTGTTATACACATCGAGGAATTCTTCGTCTATGACGAGCATGGTCGCGTCGCTGTGGTTAAGGATGTAGAGCAGGCTGTCTCCGCGAAGCGATGTGTTGATGGGGATGGAGTACATGCCGATCTTCTGCGAGCCGATGAACACGTCGAGATACTGGGGGCAATTAGCCATAAAGATGGCGACCCCCTTTCCCCTGCCGCCGCCGTGAAACTGGAAGAAATTGGCGACCCGGTTCGCGTTCTCGTCCATATCCCGGTAGGTGTATTCATTTCCCTCGAAAATGAGGAATGTCCGGTCGGGGTGCTTCGCTGCCTTTTCCTCTGCCAGCTCCGCCCAGGACATGTCTTCGGCGATTTTTTTCTGCTTGATGAGGCTCCTGAAATTCGCCCTGAAGGTGCCGCGGCGGATCTCGTTGCGGAAGAATATGGCAAGGGAGCGGGACAGGTAAAGAACGTTTTTAATGTCTGCCAGCAGGTACATGGATCACCTCTTGTTGTGCAATTTCAGGGAAATAAGGCGGAGAGAGTGCCGCTCCGAAATCCGCAGCGGCCGTGTCTCCCCTTGCAACGGGGGCCGGCTTCGCCGCCTCCCTACCGTGCCGGGGCCTCAAGGATATGGATGCACATGGCCGCCTCCTCCTGCCCCAGGGCGCCGCCGCCGTTTTCCGCAAGGCCGATTGTCGCGCCCTGTACCTGGCGGCTGCCCGCGTTGCCGCGGAGCTGGGTCACCAGCTCGTGGATCTGGGCGAGGCCCGAGGCGCCGATGGGGTGCCCCCGCGATTCAAGGCCGCCGCTCACGTTGATCGGGATCTTCCCGCCGATCTTCGTCGCGCCGCTCTCCGCGAGCCTGCCGCCTTCCCCTTCCGGGCAGAAGCCCGAGGGCCTCCGCCTGGTGGAGCTCCCCGTACGCGGTCGCGTCATGCACCTCGGCAAAATGCACGTCCTTCGGCCCGAGGCCCGACGTCTCGTACGCGATTTTGCTCAACCGCTCGCCGATATCGATGTCGTCGAAAGCTGCGCTCGCGCCCTGATCCGAGCACCGATGCCCGCACCTTCACCGCCTGCGACATGAGGCCGAGCCTCTTCACCGTTTCGCCGTCGCAGAGAATCGCCGAGGCGGCGCCGTCGCCGATCGGCGCGCACATGGCCGCGGGTGAACGGCCAGGTGACCATGCGGTCGGCCAGCACCTGCTCGGGGGTTACCGTAAAGTTGTACTGCGCATTCGGGTTCAGTGACGAGTGAAAATGATTTTTGGAGGCGATCATGGCGAGCTGCTCGAACGTGCTGCCGTATTTTTTCATGTGCTGGCGCGCCACGAACGCGTACACGTCCATGAAGGGCGAATGGTCGCCCCCCATGAGTTTCCGCAGTTCCTTGACCGTCTCCGGCCCGAGGAGATCGTTGAGATGGATGTAGACTTTTATCATGTCGGAATATTCTTTGAGCTTGTCTTTCAGTGTCGGTTTTTTCTTCTTTTTATTCGTGCCTGACGCCTGGGCGGCGTATTTTTTTACGGTCTCCCGCATTATCCTAATATCTTCATCCGACATGCCGTACGCCGAGATAGCGGCAATGTTTGTCTTCAGGTTCTCTACGTCGAGGCCGGTGAGGAAGCCGGCGAACACTTTCAGCTTGTTGGGGTCATTGATCTTTTCAGCGCCCACCGCCATCGTGATATCGTACAGGCCGCCGGCAACGCCGTACCATGCGTGATGAAACGCGGTGGAACCCCCTGCGCAGGCGTTTTCCACGTTTGTCATCGGTATCCCTTCTATCCCTATGGGCCTGAGGGCGACCTGTGCCTTGATGCATTCCTGGCCCCTGGCGTAACCCCAGCCTGAATTGGAAAAGCAGAGAGCCTGAATATCCTTTTTGTCAAGGGTCGCTTCTTTCAGGCACGGATGAATGGTCATTGCCGCAAGGTCTTTGATGCTTTTATCAAGGTATTTGCCGAACTTGATCGTGTGGGCGCCTATTACGTATACATCTCTCATAATACTCTCCAATGATGAATAATTTCTTTTTCGATGCAGCAGAATTTTATCATCCTGATATGGATGATGGGGGAAATATAGACTATAATAGACTCGGGGTCTTTCACATAATTAAGAATTAATAATCGATCTTCATGGAGTATAATGATTAATGCATGGTCCTGTATGGATACTACCGATAGTTATCGGTAAAAAACCGGTGTCAGAGCAACATGTGGCCGATAGTTATCGGTAACAGCTAATTACAAACAAAAATATAAATATAATCATATAATATAAAATATATGATATTTATTGATTATATTGATATTGTATTATACTTCTATTAAAATAAGCATCGTCATGACATACGATAAAGGCATTGACATATCGAAAATCTGGATCGATAGAGGTATTATAACCGGAAGAGCTGGCGACCGCCATACGCGGCGGGCCGGAGTATCCGGGTGCTTACAGCGACCTTGGCTGGATGCGGTGAATTGAAAAAAAACAGAGAACATAATTGCACAGATACCGGGCCATCAGGCGAGTATGAACGCCCTGCCTGGGGCCGGCGCGCGGGTGACGGTCCTGATCCGCTCGAAGTCTACCGCTCCATGATTGATATCATGCCTGTTGCAGCGGCCATTATTGACCGGAATGGGAAAATATACCTGGCGAACGAACGTTTCGCAAATTTTCACGGGTACGAAAGCCTGGTTGATATTATCGGTAAGAAAGGAACTGATTTAATCGTTCCGGAAGAGAGGGCCGACACTGAAGCCGATGAAGGTAGGTTCCAAGAAACAGATTATACCCGGGTGGAACATAACATTATTCGCAAAGACGGGTCAAGGTTCCCCGCCGAGGTTATTATAACCTCGCTGCGGGATGCGGCAGCTGACCGGTGCGGATTTTTGCTCATGCCTAAAGACATCACGGAACAGAAAACATCAGAGGTGGCCCTGAAAGAAAGCGAGGAGCGGTACCGCCTCGTAACGGAGATGTCAACCGATTATGTTTTTAAAGTGAAAATAAACGAAGACGGCTCAATGACGCTGGTCTATGTGTCCGAGAACATCGTTGCCCTGACGGGGCGCACCGCTGATGAGATCTCGTCCTCCGAGTTATGGGCCGGCATCATACATCCTGATGACCGGGAAGCCTTCATCGCATTCCAGAAAAACGTCATGGCAACCGGGGCGCCCGGCGAGCTTGAGTGCCGTTCCTTTGTGAAGGGCGGCGCCATCAGGTGGATCCAGATCCTGGTGCGGCCGATCCTGGACCCCGGGACCCGCGCCGTCACCGCCATTATCGGCGCGGTGAAGGACATCTCTGAACGGAAGAAGGCCGAGCAGCGGATAAAGGCCTCTCTCGTGGAAAAGGAGACGCTCCTGAAAGAGATACATCACCGGGTGAAGAACAACCTGCAGATCATTACCAGCCTCCTGGGCCTCCAGGCCAGGTACCAGAACGATGACGCGCTCGTGAGGCAATTCGGGGAGGCGCAGCACCGTATCAGGTCGATGGCCCTGGTGCACGAAAAGCTGTACCGGTCGGATGATTTCGCCCGCATCAATTTCAAGTCGTACATCACCCATCTCGCGGACGAGGTCATGTCGGGGTCCTCCTTCGCGGCACCGATACGGATCCGCATCGACATCGAGGACATCCATGTCTCGATAGACCAGGCGGTCCCCTGCGGCCTCATCGTCAACGAGCTCCTGACCAATGCGATTAAATACGCGTTCCCCGACGGCAGCTGCGCGTCGCCGGAAATTTCAATCCTGTTCCGCTGCCGCGAGGGGAATGCCGCCGAGCTGGTGGTTGGCGATAACGGCGTCGGGGTCCCGGCGGGGGTCGAGATGGGAAAGACCGAGTCGCTGGGCCTCTCGCTTGTCCCGATCCTCGCACAGCAGCTCCACGGGACGGTGGTGCTCGACCGCTCGCACGGTTCGACCTTCACGATCGCGTTTGACCTCGAGGGGCGAAGGGCGGAATGACGCGGGTGACGGCACAGGCGTACGCGCTGATTTATTCCTTGAAAATTTACGGTCCGTTTTCATATCATCCCGCATGCGCTGTTATTTTTCGAAGAGGAGCGTCCCGGTGAAACACGCCCTGTTGCTTATCCTGACCCTATTCCTCGTCTCCTGCGACGGCAACCTGAACCGGATCGGCAGGCCCCAGCTCGGGACAATAGTGAACGTCACCTTTATCGGCGATACGGCCGCAGCGCCCGCGACCGCGCAGTCCGTGTTCGATGAAATCGAGCGGGTGGAGTCGCTCATGAGCCCGCGGCGCCCCGGGAGCGATATCGACCGGCTCAACCGCGGGGGCGGGAGCGCTCCCGTTACCGTGAGTGCCGAGACCTATGGCCTGGTAAAAAAATCAGCCGGTATCTCGGATGAAACGGGACGCTGCTTCGATGTCACCTTCGCGGCCCTTGAACATCTCTGGGACTATAAAAACAAGGCTTTTGCGCCGCCGTCGCGTTCTGCGGTAGCGGCCCTTATGCCGCTTGTCGATTCGAAAAACATCAGGTTTTATCCTGCCGAAAAGGGGATCGGGTTCGCCCGGCCGGGGATGAAGATCGGCCTGGGGGCGATCGCCAAGGGCTACGCGGTGGAGCGGGGGATCGTCACCCTGAAAGCGAAGGGAGTCCGGCACGGAATTGTAGAGGCGGGCGGCGATCTCCAGGTCATCGGGTCGAAGTTCGGGCGTCCCTGGATAACGGGCCTCAGGCACCCGCGGAAGGACGCCCTCCTTGCCACCATCAGCCTGGAAGACATGGACGCGATCGCGACCAGCGGCGATTATGAGCGCTTCATCATGCGCAACGGCGTCCGCTACCATCACATCATCGACCCGCGCACGGGGTTCCCCGCGGACACTTTTTCTTCTGTTTCGGTGCTGTCGAAAAACGCCGTTCTCTCGGACGCGTATGCGACCGCGCTGTTCGTCATGGGCCTGGACACGGCGCGCGTGTTCCTGCAGCGCCATGCCGAGATCGACGTTATCCTCGCAGACAAAAACCTCAACCTCTACATATCGAAACGCCTGCAGGGGAGGGTCTCACTGCTCGAGCAGGTGAAGGTGGAGTGGCTGTAGGTCAGGGTGCCGGGACAAATGCGTCAAGGTCTATGTATTTGAGGTCGGCGCCGGGGCCTTCCCGGTAATCTGCCCAGACAAGAACGGAATCGGCGCCGTTGTTGTAGGGCACCACGAGAGGGATGCCCGGGTACTCGTTGAAGTGGTTCATGATGACTGAGACCCCGTTAAAATCATCGGTGCCGCCGGAGTTTGCCCTCCACAGGGGCGCCGCCGCAGAGGCCGCGGTGCCTGTCGCCGTGTTGACCTTCAGGCCGAAGATCCCGTACCCGGTATTGATGTAGCTCTGGTTGAAAAAGCGGTAGTCGTCCCACAAAATGATCGTGGTGGTCGCGCCCAGGTAGATCTGCGGCTTCTCCTGGCGCGCGGCGCTGGTGCCGGTATAGTTGAAGGGGCCCCAGCTGGTCGTTCCCATCCGGCGCGCCCAGATGTCATAGTTCCCGGCGCTTATAACGGTCGCGGCAACGCTGATGTCATTCGGGACCAGCGGGTCGTAGGCCATGACCTCGTCCACGGTGGTCACGGTCGCGTCATGAAGAGTGTACCCACCGTCACTCCACTGCCGTGTCCAGGTGGGCCCGTCAATTCTCTGGGCCCTGAGCGTTCCATCGCTCAATTTATAGAGTATCACCACGCCGCCGGCGTCGTCGCTCTTCACGTCTATAATGGTTTCGTCCAACCCTCCGCTTGCCGTATCGATATCGACGGTATTGAGTATCGTGCCAAAGCCGTCCAGGAGCACGGCATTGATGCTCCAGGCGCTGAATTCATACACCAGTATGGCATTGCCGTTGCCGTCCGGGACCAGGTGGGGGTGAGTTCCCGTATCGATCGCCCAGGGGGCCCGCACCGCGTCCGGTTCCGGGCCGGGGGAGGCGCCGTTGTCGACGCCCGTAATGCGGCCCCAGACGCTGCCGTTTTCCTCCCACGTAAAGAGCACCCCCCGCTGGCGTATGACCACGTAGTGGTCCCACAACGCGAACGATATGTCGCGCGAAAGCGTCAGGTCGTTGGCGGCTCTCGCCGTGACCACGGCATACAGGCCATTCATGAGATTATAGACCACGTCGCCTGGCTGGACAGCCGCGAATGAATTAGCCGGGTCCTGGAGATGGGCGGCCGCGCTGGCGCCGGCTATTCCCGTGTCGATAATATTTGTCGTACCGCTGCCCGGGTAGGTGAGGCGAATGATCGCGTACTCGTCATCATTAACCATGATATCTGCATCCATGTCAAGCGCCCGGGTCCGGACCGCGAAGGTTGAGGCATCCACGACAGCCAGATACGGGTCCGGCGGACCGGTCGTGTTGGTCAGATTTACGACGATGTCGCCGTCCGCCACTGCCGGCACGACCAGGTAGTCGGCATTGTCGTCGTACAGGGGATGTGCCGGCGGGGCCTCCGCGGTGCCGCTTGCCAGTAAATTATAAACAGTGAAGGTGTCAGCGGATGTTATGTTTATGCTCCAGTTGACAGTAAAATCATAAAAATCAGAATATTCAAATACACCATGAGGATAGCAGGGTACCAACCAACCGAAGTTTCTCGCTACCGGTGCCCCTGATAAATAACCGAAATCCCATGTCCCGTCTTTACGGATGCTATCGAGGTTTCCCAACCATGCCGGGAGAGAGAAGGAATGTGTCGAGTATGCATGGGTGCCGCCGCTCGTATATGTATAGGGAGGATAAGTAAAATCTCCATCATGGTCTTGCGCATTTTCGGAAGCGGTGGCGACCGAGGCGTCGGCAATCATATATTGCTGTCCGGCTGAAACCCGCAGGGTGTTCTGGCCGATGACATGGCGGAAATTTGAAGATTCGATTACGGTTGTCCCATTGTTCGGGCCGGTGGTCCCGAGAATGAAATCGGCCCCGCTCTGTATCGGGGTCATGAAGTCAATCGTTGCGGTAAAATCATACACGGGATTGGCAGGGATGTCTCTGGTCATAGTGCCCCACGCCCTGATGGTCTGCAGCGTGCCGGATACCGGGACCGCGGACATGCTTGACAGGGCGGCCGTAGGGGCGCTCCGTACATCGAGACCGGTACCCGCCGCCGTGTGCCCCCAGTAGAAGCCGCCGCCTGTGGCTATGCGCTTCGCGTAAATATGGCCGCCGTTGGTCCTTTGCGCCAAAACGATCACGCCGCCAGCGCCGTCCTCCGCAGCGGAGGCATACGTGTAGGCCTCGCCCGGCTCGGTGAAGATTCCTTTCCGGGCCGCGCCCCAGAGGGCGGGAAGGGTGAAGGTGCTGTCATACAGCTGCCCGTATATGTGGGTATACGTGGTCGGCACGTCGCTGTCGTTCCAGAAGAGGTAGCATCCCGTGGCCCCGCCGCCCGTCGGATGATAGGGGATTGTCCGGGGATTGTTCTGGTTCCCCGCGGCCATGTCGATGTAGTCGGCGCCGTCGCTGCTTTCGGTATTGAACTGGTAATTGCCGGTGTTGGTGCCGGCCAGTCCTTCTATGTCGGTGAAATCGATATTGAACCAGTACCGCGCGTTGGTCGAAAGCGCCAGCAGGGCCTCTGTTTCGAACGTCGAGGCGGTGACGCTTGGCCCGACGGCGCTCCCGGCGGCTGAATTGCGGCCATAATGGAGCGTGTGGTACGACGGCTCGTTGGTGATCCAGCTGATCGTTCCGTCCGCGGTGCCGACTGAATCCACATGCAGGTCGCTCAGGACCGGCGCCACGCCCGGCGTGATGTCAAGCTCCGCCAGCGATGCGGTGGTGGCAAAGGTCCAGGTTGTAAAATCGCCCGTACCTGGCCCGAGGGTGTTTCCGGCGAGGTCCCGGATATCCTCCCTGAGGTGGACGGTATAGGTCGTGGACGGGTCAAGGTTCACCGCGGGCGTCAGTATGGCATACCGCGTTGCCGCAATGTAGCTGATCGTGGCCGGCACGTTCACCGGCCCGGGCTGTGTCAGATAGACCGTCGAAGTAGTAATGCTTGTCGGGTCGATATTTTCATTGAACTGCACGTGGATTTCCTGCGGCGTCGCCTGGGCCATCCTTGTCGCATCGGTAAGATATACCGTGACCGGCGGTGTCGTGGGATAGTTTGTGCCAGGCACAATATCCGGAGCGGTGGAGTCCCAGGCGGTGCCGACGGTGAAGCTTCCTGACAGTGTCGATTGTACCGTAATGCCGTTGGGATCGTCGGTGATGCCTCCCGATGCGGCAACAATATTGGGGATTACAGTTATGGTAATCGTGGCGCCGTTGGGGATTGGATTGAAGGCCCCGCTGAAGGTAATGGTGACCACCTTGCTCCCCCCGCCGAGGGCAAGGGTGTAATCCGCGCCCTCCGCGAGCGTGGCGGGTACCGGTAGATTCGATGTAATGGTGATACTGTTGCACGGGTTCGGCAGGTTGATGGGAAGATTGAACGTGATAACTGCGCTCGTGTTTACGGGGATGGCGCCGCCTGCCGGGATTATTGCCGTGGCTTCCGGAAAAAAGTATCCCGGGGGGTTGGATGTGACAGACGAAATCACGTCAGAGGAAAAGACCCGGGCCGCCTCCTTGCACGACGGGAGCGTAATCAGCAGCAACGCCACGAGACATGCCGATATCGCGGGAAGACGCCGTTTTGCAGCGATGTAAATGTTGCTGAATTTTATCAAGACAATCACACTATTTCAATAAATAATAAAAAAATTATTGTCATTTGTCAAATGATTTTACATTATATCTTGCTATATGGGCTATCCTGACAGTCAATGTTATAATTCCATGAAAAAATTCATATATTTCGGCATTGTTTTTTGCCTATCATGTTTCGCGTCCATCGCGGAAGCTGCCATAACCTCGACCACCCTGACCCCGGCGTCGCCCACGACCCTGTCCAACGGCAGGGCCTATTACTGTGCCGGGGTTCCGTATACGTTCCGTATCCAGTCAACTGACCCGCTTGCGACCGGCGCGGCCTACTGGCAGAGCGCGGCAACACCCCCGCCTCATACCATAAACGTCGTGTTCCCCGGCGGCAGCAGCTTTTACGTTGACCTGCCCGGCGGCGGCTACGGCGGCACCAATCTCACCGTTGACACCGTTACGGATAATTCCGGGGGCACCTACACCAATATTGACTACACCGTGGTCGTGAGGTTCCACTGGAACACGACCGCCGTGGCGGCGGGTGCCAACAGCATCGTTGCCACGGTGACCGCGAACAATGGAGCGACTACTGGCACAAGCACGCGAAATTTCAGCTTCGGCATTATTACGCAGATACAGGCGCTGAATTTGATCCAGGACAGCGATGCCGCCGACGGCATGGTCAATCCCTGGCATGATGGCTTCAATCTTACCGGGCGTGTCGTCTATTATTATCCCGGTGAGATACTATCCACGCCCGTGGAGCAGGTGGACCCGGGTGAAATCAGCAGCGTGCAGCTCTGGCGGCAGCTTCTTCCCGCCGCTGCGGTAAACTCCGGCGTGGTGAACTCCGGCACGAATAGTAATTTTATCTTTACCATTCCGGGTCTGCCGACCCCCTATTTTTCGTCGCTTGGCCTCGGCACGCACACGTGGAGCGTCCGCGCGATAATGAATACACCTACCGCGGGAAGCACAAGCGTGACCGCTGGCGGGACACTCAATATTATTTCCGACAGGATACAGGTGGATGCCGGCGGCCTCACCTTCGTGAACGGAGGGGGCGTCAACAGCCCGCCGCAGCTTTATAATGTGCGCAGCGTAAACGTCGCCGGCACCGAGATGCGGCTCAGCGCCAGAATGCAGAATTCCGGCTCTGCCATGGCGGGGACGGTAACCTTCGTGATTCAGGACGGCCTCGGAAACAGCTATACCCTGCAGATGGCCAACGGCGCGACAACCGGCACGGTGCTGCTCGGCCCCACGCCGACCGCCGCGCAGGTGCCGGCCGGGAATAATACCGACGTTTCGTATACCGTCCAGTCTGTTTCGGGCGGCGCCTATGGGAATATCATCACAGCCAACGGGCAGAATGTCCCCGGAAGAATACTTAATTCGTCCGGTTATGCGTGCCGATGGGAAAATGGACACTGGCCTGGCTACGGCAGTACCCCGTTTACCGCCGAGGCCGCGGTACCCACATCGACCGCCACCAGTTTCAGGCTCCAGTGGACGGCGCTGTCTGCTGCGGCTGCAGCGCCCTATGACGCTGATTTTTATTCCTACCGGGTCTATTTTAAAAGGCAGGCCGATACCGCCTGGCTGATGCTCGACGGATCGAATACCCCGGCCCTTGGCGTGATTGGCGCCGGTACTATTGCTTTTGACGTGGGGGGTGTGGCAAATCCCCTGGAACCGCTGACCCCATACGACTATCGGGTGTCGGCCATCGACGTCTTCGGCAACGAGGTGCCTCTGGCCAGCCAGATCAGCGGAAACGTAACGACTTCGGCGCTTACGGTTGAAGCGACGGTGACCGACGGCATATCGATATTTAACAACAATTCGTTCGGCGTTCCCACGGTCGATCCTCCACCCACAAATCCGCTATCCCATATCGTGCGGAAAACGGCGATCAAGGTGACCGTGTATCTGGTCACCGCAGGGACCGCGCCTGAACAGGTGAATATCGTGATCGCGAACAATGACTCGGATCTGCCGGGGCAATTTGGGACAGGCACGGTTGATGACATCGTGGATAATGTGGCCCCCGGGCACCTGGTGGACGGCGTATCACGATGGACAATCCCCTGCACAAAGGTCACCGCCAATACCTATGAGGCCCTGATACCGAGCGAACACCCCCTGATGGCCGTTGGAAACAAATATCAGATTCATCGTGGATTCGAGTCGTGGGAGGGGTGCCTAATTATTATGACCATACGCCCGATACGGCCCCGCCCGGCAGCTGGACCGCCGACGAATGGCGCTTTCGTGTCGCCCAGCCGGTCCTCTTTATCCCCTTTCCCACCCGGATACTGAACAACGTGCTCACCGCGCAGATGCCCTGCTGCTACCCAGCGTTTTTCCTGGCCGTCGATTCGCTGGTGACGATACGGGTCTATGACGTCAAGGGAAGGATAATCGCGACGTTGTGCGAAAACCTCTATCGCCCGGGGGGGCAGAACATCAAGGACCTGGGGTGGTGCGGCAGGAACAAGAACAATAACCGCGCCGGTCCGGGGCTCTATTACATCCATATAAAAGCGGTCACCTTCGGCAATAGGACCGTGCTTGACAAGAAGATGAAAGTGGTCGTGCGGCATTAGATGAAAAAACGGCTTTTCATAATCGACGGCCACGCCCTCTGCTACCGGGCCTACTATGCCTTCATCCGCTCCCCGCTTTTGAACAGCGACGGGCAGAATACCTCCGCTATCTTCGGTTTCGCGAGGATGCTCCTCCGGCTCATTGCCGACCAGAAGCCCGACTACCTTGCGGTGGCCTTCGACCCGCCGAAAAAATCGTTCCGCTTCCAGATGTACCCGGAGTACAAGGCAAACCGGCAGAAGATGCCCGATGATCTCCGGTCCCAGATAGAGGAGATCAAGCAGATGGTCGCGGCGCTCGGGATCACCAGGATCGAGGAGGCGGATTACGAAGCGGACGACGTGCTGGGCACCATCGCGAAGAGATACGCGTCGAAGGACGTTGAGGTGATGCTGGTCACCGGCGATAAGGACGCCTACCAGCTCGTGGGCGGCAATGTCAGGATTTACGCCAACAAGAAGGGGATCTCCGAATACGAGGTGTACGGCCCGAAGGAAGTGGAGGCAATGCTCGGCGTGCGGCCCGACCAGGTGATAGACTACATGGCCCTGACCGGCGACGCGTCGGACAATGTTCCCGGCGTGAAGGGGATCGGCGAGAAGACCGCGCAGAAGCTGATCGCGACCTACGGGAGCCTCGACGGCCTGTACGCGCGCATCGACGAGGTGACGGGCAAGCAGAAGGAGACGCTGCTCCGTGAAAAAGAGATGGCCTTCCTGAGCCGCGACCTTGTCACCGTGCGGACCGACCTGCCCATCAAACACGACATCGATGAGTTCGCATACAGGGGTATCGATCCCGGGACCGCGGCCCCCTATTTCCGGAAGCTGGAGATGTCATCAATAATAAAGGATTTCTTCGCCGCTGAGCCGGGCCACGCGGCGGCGGCGGTAACGGCCGAAAAGGGAGAAGTACACGACCGGGATAAGGAGACGACGCGCTACCGGATTATACGGTCGGAAGATGATCTCGTTGAGATGATCGGCCTTCTGCGCAAGTCCGGCGAGATCTCGTTTGACACGGAGACGACATCGCTCTCGCCCGTTGAGGCGGAGCTGGTGGGGATGTCGTTTTCCATCAAAGAGAGGGAAGGGTGGTACCTTCCGCTCCTTTCGCGCGGCATGTTCAGCGAAGAGTATATTGACCCGGAGCGGTCCCTCTCGCTCCTGAAGCCGCTCCTCACGGACCCGTCGGTCAGGAAGATCGGGCAGAACATCAAGTATGATATTATCGTGCTCATGAATTACGGCATCGAGCTCGCGGGCGTAGCGTTCGACACCATGGTCGCGTCCTACCTCCTCGCGCCGAACGAGCGGCGCCACAACATGGATGACCTTGCGGAAAAGCACCTGAACTACACCACCATCACCTTCAAGGAGCTCGTGGGTACCGGCAAGAACGCCATCCCTGTCGAAGAGGTCCCGCTCGATAAAATTTCAGAGTATGCCATCGAGGATGCGGACATCACCTGGCGGCTGTACGGTATCTTCCGCAAGAAGATAGAGGAAGAGGGGCTTGCCGGGCTTTTCCATGACATCGAGATGCCCCTGGTACGCGTGCTGGTGGAGATGGAGCGCGCGGGGGTGAAGATCGACACCGGCCACTTCAAGAGGCTCGAAGCCCGCAACCGGGAGATGCTCGGCGAGGCGGAGGGGAAGATATACGCCGCCGCCGGCAGGCAGTTCAATATTAATTCCACGCGCGAGCTGTCACAGGTGCTTTTCGACGAGCTGCGCCTCAAACCGCAGCGGAAGACGAAGACGGGGCTCTCCACCGACATCAGGGTGCTCGAGTCACTGCAGGGGACCCACCCGATCATCGACAGCCTGATATCGTACCGCACGCTTTCGAAGCTCAAGAACACCTACATCGACACCCTGCCGAAGCTGATATCGCCGAAAACGGGGAGGATCCACACCTCGTACAACCAGACCGTGGTCGCGACCGGGAGGCTCTCGTCGTCCGATCCGAACCTTCAGAATATCCCGGTACGCGACGAACTGGGCAGGGAGATACGGCGCGGGTTTGTGCCGGAGAAGGGGCGTCTCCTCCTCTCGGCGGACTATTCGCAGATTGAGCTCAGGGTCGCGGCGCACCTGTCGGGGGACGAGAACATGATACGCGCTTTCAAGGAAGGGATCGACATCCACGCCATGACCGCCGCTTCCGTATTCGGCGTGCCCCTTGACCAGGTGGCGCCGGACATGCGGCGCCAGGCGAAGATCATAAATTTTGCCACCATCTACGGCGTGTCCCCCTTCGGCCTCTCGCAGCAGGCGGAGATCGGGGTCAGGGAGGCGGCCGAGTTCATCCGGATTTATTTTCAGACATACCCCGGGTTCAAGAGGTTTATCGACGAGACCATCGAATTCGCCCGTAAGAACGGCTACGTGAAGACGATGCTCGGCAGGAAGCGCGCGATAGAGGAGATAGATTCCGATACGTCCTTCCGCCGCGAGGGGGCCGAGCGCATTGCCATCAACACCCCGATCCAGGGAACCTCGGCAGACATGATCAAGATCGCGATGATCAGCATCAGTGAAGAGTTTAAAAAGAAAAAACTGCGGGCGCAGATGATCATGCAGGTGCATGACGAGCTGGTGTTCGAGGCGCCGGAAGACGAGATGGACGCCGTGAAGAAGATCGTTGTGGATAAAATGGAGCACGCGCTCGAGCTCGTGGTGCCGGTGAAGGTGGACGTCGGCATGGGGAAGAACTGGGAAGAGGCGCATTGATGGTTTTTCAGGATTGGATGTATGTTTCAATGTTGGGTGGGTATCCCCAGAAGAATCGCCAGCAAATTATACCGCCAACCATTTCTTTTATTATTACATAGTTTTTATACCGATTGTTATCGGTAATAATTATTTTTGCCGGTTTCCCTATGAATTTATTTACGACAATAGCAAGAATCAGCGAAACCGACATCTTAAGCAATTTTCTCAAATCCAACAGATATTCATAATCATCTTCTCTCAATACCAGATGAAATACTTTCCGTTTTTCCCTGTTGTTTCTCTGCTGGTATTGTACCATGCCGCCAAAGCGTGATGGCCGCGAAACATCATCCATTGCTTTTTTGAACAATACTACTATTAATTCAGAGCGTGACATGTTGCCGGCATGTGCAGCCATGGTGATTTTTTTTAAGATATCGTCTTGAATATAAAGTGTGGTTTCCATTCTTTTGCCCCTGCTGAATTTGATCTCTCGAAAGCTAAACGAACGGGCGGTGTAAATGTGAAAATAATTTTAAATAAAATAATTAATATGCATCTTCTTCTTGAAAAAGGTAAACATATTAACTATATTATTTTGGTTTATGCGAGAATGAAATCAATGTCAAAAATCAAAAATTCATTGCTCATAGTATTAATCTCGGCCGCGCTATTAATGGCGGGTTGTGACGGGGAAGATCAAAATTCAAATGGTCTGACCGCTCTTATGGCGTTTCTGCTTCTGCCGCCGCCATGCCCTGATATTATTACTCCCGCCGGGACGACAGTCGTGACAAGCGTATCGGTGAGGCATGACGGGGAATGGTACTCCACGTATATGCTCAGGATCGAGTATGCGCCGGCGGAAGCGTCATTTGCAATGTGGATCCCGCCCAGGGATGGCGGTATTAAGCCGGCGGTCCTCATGACCAACCCCTATGACGGTATCCGGTGGAACGGAGATGATCCTCCTTCGTATGTGGCAGTGTGCCCATACGAGCGGTACCTTGAAGACGCGAATATTTTTTTGATCAACGGCTTCGGCGTGCTCCATGTGTTTGGAAGGTTTTACACCGGAGGTAATCTGCAGAACGATGTCGATGACATGGTCGCGGGTCTTCGTTTTTTAATGGATTCAGGACTGGTCGATAGCGGTAACATCGGCATATGGGGGGCCTCCTGGGGCGGGTTTGAGGCGCTGTACGGGGCGGCAAACGCCCCGGCGGGGGCGGTCCCCGCTGCAGGCGTTGCATTTTATCCGCCGAGCGACTTCGTTGTGCAGGAGGAGTATTTCAATACCTATGTTCCCGGTGAGGTGACAGACCCAGATAAAAGAAATTATTATATAGATTTTTTCGATGAATATTTGCTGCGTATGCATAACACGGCGGGCTGGGAATCCTGGACCGCTGATGCGTTAATTGCGAAGCTTTCAACGCCGTTTCTTGTTATCCATGACGAATGGGACACCCTGGTTCCGGTCACGCAATCACAGTATCTGGTAGCCAGCTCGTCAGAAAAGGTCAAGCCGGTCTGGTTCTACCAGGATGTTCCCGTTGATCTGAATGACCGGCCGTACAGCTGGGGGCATGGAGAGCTTCGGGAATATCAGTTTGACGGGGTTCCTCCTGCCGCTTTTCTCTACGGGATGGGAAAAACGATGGCCGCGGCCTTTATCATCAATCGACTGGCGGCGGCGGATCAGCCGGTTGTGCTCGGTTATGACGTTAATGCCATGAATGATTTTATCATGTACATCCGCGATTACACCTGCGCTCACGGCAGGGCGACAGGGTGGGCGGCGGAACGGCTCCATGATATTGTCGACGCCAGGGTATTTCTGATAGACCTGGCTGCGCTTACGGTCGTTTCCGGCGCTGAAGCGGTTGCGCGGGCTTTTGCGTATAATGATTGGGGCGGCGCCGCATACCGGTCTTCCGCGACAATAGCGGGCGCGCTGTCTGGCGGTCTTCCCGCCTGCCCGTAAGTCAATCAGCGTTCAACGTTGTAGCCGGCGTTCTCAATTGTGCTTGTAATCTTTTCGATGGTGACCGAGGCTTCGTCAAACTCAACGGTCACTTTTTTCGTTCCCGGGTCGGCGTTTACCTGCTTGATTCCCGGCAGGCCTTTCACCGCTTTCTCGATAGTCATCTTGCAGTGGTTGCAGCTCATGTCGGGAGTTGTAAGCTCAATTGTTGCCATGATGTTTTTCCCCCTGTTTCCCAAGGAATTCGACGACCCTCTTCACGATATTGTCTTTCGTGAAGCCGAAATGCTCCGCAAGGGCCTTTGCCGGTCCGGATGCGCCGAACTGTTCCATGGTGATGTAGAGCGCGTGGGGGCCTGCGTATTGATCCCAGCCCATGCGGATGCCGGCTTCCACCACGCATTTCGGTATGCCGTGCGGCAGTACCTCCGCCCGGTACTTCGCGGTCTGCTCATCGAAGAGCTCCCAGCAGGGGAAGGAGACGACGCGCGCCCGGATGTCCTTGCCCGATAATTCTTCGGCCGCGGCGACCGCAATGTGCACCTCGGAGCCCGACGCGATGATTACGATGTCCGGTTTTCCCTCTGTTTCTTTCACGATATAGGCCCCGCGGTGGAGCCCCTCCGCGCCATTTCCTGCCCCGCGTGAGAGTATCGGGAGGTCCTGGCGGGTGAGCGAAAGCATGGTGGGGCCCTTCTTCCTGGAAACGGCTGAGAGCCAGGCCTCCTTTGTTTCTTCCGCGTCCGCCGGGCGGATCACGTTCAGGTTCGGGATGGCCCGCGCCGAGGCGACATGTTCAACCGGCTGGTGCGTGGGGCCGTCCTCCCCGACGAAGAGCGAATCGTGGGTGAAGACATAGACCGTGCGCAGCTGCCCCAGGGCCGCCAGCCGTACCGGCGGCCGCATGTAATCGAGAAAGGCCAGGAAGGTCGCGGAGAAGGGGATGATGCCGCCGTAGTAGGCCATCCCGTTCTGGATGGCGCCCATTGCGTGCTCACGGATGCCGAAGTGAATGTTCCTGCCGATCGCGCCCTTTCCTGACTCGCTGAAGCCCTTGACGAACGACTTGTTGCTGGGGCCCAGGTCAGCGGACCCTCCCGCAAGGTTGGGGAGCTCTTTGAACAGGGACTCGAGTATCTTTCCGCTCGCCGACCGTGTCGCAACCGCTTTCGCGGGGTCGAAGACCGGAAGCTTTTTCCTCAGCTCGTTGATGTCCGGACTGCCGAAAAAATGGTTCCACCGCGCCAGGGTCTCGCCCTGGACCGAGGCCTTGAAGAGCTTTTTCCACTTGTTGCGGGCCCGTTTCAGTTTTTTCTTCCTCTCGTTGAAAATCTCGTACACGCGCTCCGGCACGCAGAAGGCCGCGTCCGGAGAACAGCCGATGTTCTTTTTCGATGCGGCGACCTCGTCGGGACCGAGGGGCGCGCCATGGGATTCTTCCGACCCCTCGAGCTTGGGGCTTCCTTTGGCGATCCTCGTCTTGGCGATAATGATTGAAGGCCGGTCCGTGTTTTTCTGCGCCTTCTTTATCGCTTTTTCGATCTGCGCGTAATCGTGCCCGTCTATCTTCTGCACGTGCCAGCCGTAGGCGGCGAAGCGCTTGGCAACGTCCTCCGAGAACGCCAGGTCCGTTGATCCCTCGATGGTGATGTCGTTGGAGTCGTAGAGGTAGATGAGCCGGCCCAGGCCCCAGTGGCCGGCAAGCGACGCCGCTTCGGAGGATATCCCCTCCATGAGGTCGCCGTCGCTTACGATTGCGTATACGTAGTGGTTGATGAGGGCGCTCCCGGAAGTATTGAATTCCGATGCAAGAAGCTCGCGCGCGACCGCCATGCCGATGCCGTTCGCGAAGCCCTGGCCCAGCGGCCCGGTGGTGGTCTCCACGCCCTTCGTGACCGTGTGCTCCGGGTGGCCCGGGGTCTTGCTGTGGAGCTGGCGGAAGCTCCTGAGGTCGTCCAGGGTCAGGTCGTATCCGCTCAGGTGCAGGGCTGAATAGAGAAGCATGGAGCCGTGACCTGGTGAAAGGACGAACCGGTCGCGGTTTGCCCACCCGGGGTCTGACGGGTCATGCACGAGTATTTTCCCCCAGAGCACCGCGGCGATGTCGGCGCACCCCATTGGCATGCCGGGATGGCCGGAATTTGCTTTTTGCACCGCGTCCATTGAGAGGGTGCGGATGGTCGTTGCAATGAGCTTGAGGTCGTCGGTAGTAACAGGCATGGGTTTGTCCTTTTTCGCTGAAATTGCCCCTGTAGATTGTACGGAATGAAGCCGGTTAGAATGAAAAACAGGGGTATTAATAATTACATGTGTCGCTGAATGCAAGTATTTTATGATGCCGTCGAATTAATAATTATTTTTGGCCGGTTTTTCTTCTATTGATATAGGCACTTGCCCTGTAAAAATATATAAATGGCTTTCATGTTCATTTATAGCCCATTATCGGCACAAATAACGAAGTATTATTTTGCACCGCCGAATACCTCGTCGCCGGATACTTCCACAACAGCATGATAACGGGCATAGACCATGGTAAAGCGAAACTGACGTTCAGATACAAGAGCTGGGTTGACCGTAACACGAAAGAAAAGATCTACTCCGAAATGACCCTGGACATTTACGATTTCATGGCGAGAATCCTCTTTTATCTTCCCAAAATAGCTGAGGCATGAATGCCGGGAAAAAGCGATACGATACTATGGGATATACGCGCAGGGCATTAAACACAAGCCGGACCAGATAACGTGAAAGATTTCGGCGCACACGATCCTTCGACAGGCTCAGGACAAGAATTTTAAGCACCTGTCCAGCGCATTTTGTTTTTAGAATGGGCCTTATCTGAGAGATGGCTGGTTCACATAATACGCATTGTGCCACGTGGGCCCTTGCCGGAGAGGACGTAATTTCTTAGATAATAAACGCTGGACAGAACGCTGAAACTGTATGAGCATGTGCATGGAAGGGGGTGCTGGTATGCCGATGGGTGCTATATTAAAAAGAAAAATAATGATCAGATTCATTGGCGCTATCGTTTTTTTCTTCATACTGCTCATCCCCCGCGCTGCCGGTTCCGCGGGTATGGGCATCGCCGGTTCGACATGGTTTGTCTGGTGGAAACCCTACTGGGAGGTCAAAAAATCCCAGCTGATTTTTAAGGACACGTTCACCATCAAACCGGGCTTTATCTCCGGCCCCGCATTGCAGTTCTATCTTCCAAAGAACGTCAGTCTGTCAACTTCTGTTCTGTATGGTGAATTCTCATCCAAAAGGAAAACCTATTCCTACACGACCCCCGCTTTCGGTCCCACGTACCTGCCTTTTGATATATATCGCAACAGCTCCTCGACAAAACGTATCGACAGCGACACGACAATACTCTATTCTATCAACCGGTTTTTCTCAATCTTCCTCGGCTTCAAGTATACCCATATCGACTATAAGGACTGGTTTTATCTCACGTATACTTCTGCTTTCATGTATGACAGAAGAAAAAGAATTATTAATGAATACGCGCCAGCCCTGGGGTTCGGGGTTGCCATACCGCTGGTGCCTCATGTCTTCTTTATGATAATAAAGGCATCGGTACTATTCAATGTCATGATGCCGGATGTCAGACAGTGGCACCTGTTACTATACACTAATGGAACGGGCGTCCTTTATCCCGAGAATGAATCCTTTGTGTATTACAGAATAGGCTTGAACTCCACCTTGAACCTGGCCTATTTCATATCGGCGATCAATACAACGATAACCATCGGTTTCAGGTACCAGATGCTCAAGATGCTGCAGAGCGATCCGTTCGAGATAAACGGGGAAACTCCGCTCTCTGTGTTATATGATCACTTTTATGGTATTACCGCCGGCGTGTTATATAGAATCGATTTTCCCGGTACAGGGGAAGGAGGTTCGGGACCCTCGGGATAAAACCCGCTATAGTTCAAGCTCCCTATCCGGCGTTTTTTGTGACAGAGGGCGCTTCATCTGAGAGGGGGACGGCTTCACATGAAACGCATTGTGTCACGTGGGCCCTTACCGGAGAGGACGTAATTTCTTAGATAATAATCCTATCAGATAAACAACGGGATGTTTCGTGCTGCGGAAATGAGACAACTCCCCCTCCCCCCACGGGAGCAGAGGGAGAATGTGCCATCACCTATTAAAACACCGCGTCAAACCATGTCATCGTCCAAGAGTTACGATAATGCCCCGCGGAGTGGCGCTATAAAGTGAAGCGCTTTGATCGTACACATCATCATAACAAAAGCCGTATATTTTATTATTCAGGGCGTGTTTGTGCAATACCCAGGAATAGTAGTTTGTCGGCGCCTGCGTATAATACTCTGAAACGTTATCCAACAGCGAGGCATTATGCATTACATGGCGCTGGATTGCGGCGCAAATGAATTTTTTGCATGCCTGAAGGGCGACGCTATCGGCATCACTGGTGTGGAGGTTGCCTTCGCCGCCCATGAATTATCTTCAGTATATCCGAGCTGGGACGATATCATCTTTGAGGTGTACCGGACGGAGATGATTATCTCTTCCCGCTTTTTATAGATGATCTCGGCGTTGCCGGTGATCGCAAACGCGGCAATGACCTGCCCGAGGTGGTTGCGGATAGGGGCGCCGATGCCGGCAAGGCCGATAATATTTTCTTCGTTATCGAATGCTATTTCCTGCTGGCGGATAACGGCCAGCTCGCTATCGAATTTTTTGCGCGTTGTGATGGAATTGGGCGTGAGCGGTTCAAAGGAGTAGCCGGAAAGGAGCTCATCCCTGAAATCATTTTCCATAAAAGCGAAAAGAATTTTTCCTATGCATGTCGTATGGGATGGAATGACCGACCCTGTCTGGGGAAAGACCATGAAACGGTTTTCCGGCTCGATCCGGAGGACCACGACCACCCTGTCGCCTACGATCATGCCGATGTTGACCGCCTGACTGAACTGGAAACAGAGCCGTTCCGTCCATCCCCGCGCTATGTTCACAAGATCCAGGTTTGTCGCGTATTTCATGCCCAGCTGGAACAGCATGGGGCCCAGCCTGTAGCGTACATTGACCATGTCCTTCTCAAGGTATCCCCTCGCCATAAGGGTGTTGACGATCCCCTGGATCGTCGGGCGGGGCAGGTCAAGCAGTCTGGCAATGTCGGCAATTCCGAGTGAGCGTTTTTCATTAATAAATAGTTCAAGAATGTCAGCGGCCCGCTCAATCGATTGTATAAGCTTTCGTTTATTGATATCGGTTTTTTTTGAATTCATTGGGGTATTTTTCATGGTTTATTAAAATATCGTCAATAAAAAAAATGAACAATGCTGATTAATGTTTGACATAGTTGCATATAATTTTACAATGTAGCATATGATTCGATAATGCCGAATAGCATTGGAGGTAAAAAATGGACAAAAAACCATGGTTAAAATACTATGGGAACATCCCTGCATCTGTAATTTATCCGAAAATTACGATGTATCAGGCCATCATGAAAAGCGTCGAGAAGAAGCCTGGTGCGACAGCTTACGATTTTCTCGGATACACATCGACCTATAAGAGATTTGCGGAAGAGATAGATCAGTGCGCCAAAGCCCTTGCCGCCCTGGGAATGAAAAAAGGGGACCGCATTACCATTTCGATGCCCACATCACCGCAGGGTGTCATCTGTTTCTACGCGGTGAATAAGCTTGGCGGCGTGGCGAGCATGATCCATCCGCTCTCGACTACCAAGGAAATTGAATTTTATATCACTGTCAGTAAAAGCAAAATAGCCCTCACCATTGACGCCTTTTACGGCAAATTCAAGGAGGCCATGAAAAATGCACCCCTTGAACACCTGATACTGACTAAAATCCCCGATTATCTACCGATGATAAAGAAACTCGGATTCAAGGCCACCACGGGCCGCAAGATCCCCGGGGTGCCTGCCGATCCCCAGGTCACATGGTGGAAGGATATGATGAAAAAGAAATATCCTGAACTGCCCCGGATTTCAGCGGACACGAACGACCTGGCCGTCATACTATACAGCGGGGGAACCACGGGATTTCCCAAGGGGATCATGCTCTCCAATTACAATTTCATTTCCCATGGACACATGGTGGCCAATTGGGTGGGAATGGATGACACGTCATCGACCCTTGCAATTCTTCCCATTTTCCACGGGTTCGGCCTCGGCGTCTGCGTCAACGGCACGCTCATGGGGGGAGGAAAAACGATCCTGGTGCCCACCTTCACCCCTGAGGACGTGGCGAAACTCATACGGAAGAACAGGCCGACGTTCATTATCGGTGTGCCCACACTGTATGAAGCATTGAACAAGAGCCCCCTCTTCCAGAAGACCGACCTGTCGTGCATCAAGGCCGCGTTCAGCGGGGCGGACAGCCTCCCGCGGGTGGTAAAGGACCGCTTCGAGGAGATCGTCCGGAAGCAGGGTGGAAACGTCAAGCTCCTCGAGGGATACGGCCTCACCGAGGCGGTGACCGGGATAATCGCCACCCCCTTGGGAGAATACCGGGAGAAGAGCGTAGGAATTCCCTTCCCTGACATGCTCGCCAAGATCGTCAAACCCGACACCGTGAAGGAAGTCCCGGTCGGCGAGGAGGGGGAGCTCTGCGTTGCCGGGCCGGCCGTCATGATGGGATATCTCGACCAGCCGGAGGAAACGGCCGCCGTTCTCAGGAAGCATGGCGACGGCAGGACATGGCTCCACACGGGCGATATCTGCACCATGGACAGTGACGGGTTCTTCTATTTCAAGCTCCGCCAGAAAAGGATGATCAAGTCTTCAGGCATGAACGTGTATCCGGCGCAGGTCGAGGAGCTGCTCTATAAACATCCCGCGGTGTCGCAAGCGTGCGTCATCGGGATACCGGACAAGGACCAGGTAGAGCGGGTCAGGGCCTATGTCGTCCTCAACGACGGCGCCCGGAAAGGTCCGGAGATGGAGAAGGAGCTCATCGAACACTGCCGCAAGGATCTCATCAAGTGGAGCTGCCCGCGTGAAATAGAGTTCCGCGACGAGCTCCCCAAGACCCTCGTGGGCAAGATAGCGTACAAGGTCTTGGAGGAGGAGGCGATCGCCCGGCTCAAGAAAGATGGCCAGTACACCGGAGGGAGATGATCCCTGGCGGAACGTTTCATCGTATGGAGGATCCAATGAAAGAACTGGAACTATTCAGGTCCGTGGCCGGCGATCCCTACGGGTATGCCGGGTCACTCAAGGAAAAAACCGGAAAGAAAATCGTAGGAACGCTGTGCAGCTATGCCCCTGAGGAGATCATCACGGCCGCGGGGGCCGTTCCCTTCCGCATCTTCGGCGGGAAAGAGCGGATCAGCAGGGCCGATGCGCACCTGCAGACCTATGCCTGCTCCCTGGTGCGGGGGGCCCTCGAGGACGCGTTAAGCGGTTCCCTGGGCTTTCTCGACGGCACGGTGTTCCCGCACACCTGCGATTCGATTCAGCGCCTGTCGGACATATGGCGGCTGAACGCCGGCTTCGCCCTGCACTGCGACGTCGTGATGCCGGTCAAGCTTGACACGGACAGCGCGCGGGACTACATGGCCGATGTCATTAAAAAGTTTAGGGCCGATCTTGCCAGTGGGCTCGGAAAAGAGATACGCGACGAAGATCTACGGGCGTCGATCTCCCTGTATAACGGGATACGGAAGCGGCTCTCCGGGATTTATAATGCCAGGAGGAACAAACCGGGGATCATCAGCGACAGTGATCTTCACGCGGTGATGAAGGCGTCCATGGTGATGGACAGGACCGAGCTGGCCGCGAAACTCGCGGAGCTGGCCGCGGCGCTTGCCGGCGAAAAACCGGCGGCCATGAACGGAAACAAGAGGATTTTCCTGGCCGGCGGCGTGTGCAACCACCCCGACATCTACGGGATTCTCAATGAGTCGGGGGGGATCGTGGTCGGAGACGAGCTCTGCACCGGCGAGCGGTATTTCCAGGGAATCATCGCCGAAGACGGCGATCCGATAAGGGCGATCGCATCGCGCTACACTGACCGTATCGTCTGCCCGGCGAAACACATGTCGAATACGGCGCGGGGCGACGGGCTCCTGCGTTCGGTCAAGGACGCGAAGGCCGACGGAGTGGTCTTCATCCTTCTCAAGTTCTGCGATCCCCACGCCTTCGATTACCCCTACATGAAGGAGTACCTCGACAGGGCGGGGGTGCCCAGCATGCTCCTCGAGATCGAAGAACATCTCCCGCCCGAGGGACAGCTCAGGACGCGCCTTGAAACCTTTATGTCGACACTATAGCGAGGTTATGCGATGACAACGATACAGCCGGATGCTTCCGTTAAGGACCCCGAAAAGGAGAAACGAAAGATAAAGTCGGTCAAGAGGATGAAGGAAATCATGACCGCCTATTATATAGACGCGAAATCAGCGGCGCAGAACGGCAAGAAAGTCGCGTGGATCACCAGCGGCGGGCCGGTGGAGCCGCTGATCGCCATGGGAGTGATCCCCGTGTATCCCGAGAATTACGGCGCCATGATCGGCGCGACCAGGATGGGGATCGATCTCTGCGAAAAGGCCGAGGCCATGGGATACTCCCGCGACCTCTGCTCGTACGCCCGCTCCGACATATCCTGCGCGACCGTGAACGGGGGGCCCATCGGCGGTCTCCCGAAACCCGACTTTCTCGTGTGCTGCAACAATATCTGCGGGACCGTGCTCAAATGGTACGAGGTGCAGGCGCGCTACTTCAACGTCCCCCTCTTTATTCTGGACACGCCGTTCATTCACACGGAATTTTCGGATGACGCGAAGCGGTACGTCGTACGCCAGATGCAGGAGTATATCTTGTTTTTAGAGCACGTATGCGGAAGGAAAATGGACCATGATCACATGCTCGAGGTCGGACGGCTTTCCATACAGGGCCAGAAGCTGTGGCAGGAGGTCCTCGACACGACCATGCACAGGCCGGCGCCCATGACCGCCTTTGACGCCTTCTTCCATCTCGCGCTGATCGTCACCCTGCGGGGGACGCAGGCCGCCGTCGATTATTACACGCAGCTGCGGGACGAGATGCGGTCGCGCATCGCCGAAGGGATCGGGATGCTCCCGGTCGAGAAGTACCGTCTCATATGGGACAATCTCCCCGTGTGGTACCGCACCAAGTGGCTCTCCGATACCTTTGCGGCTCACGAGGCCTCCCTTGTCGCCGATACCTACACGTCGGCGTGGAGCGGCGTCATTCACCTGCTTGACGAAAATAATTTTCTCGAATCAATGGCCGTGGCGTACTCAAGCGTGTACATCAATATCTCCATCGATAAAATGTACGAGACGCTGAAAAAAATGCTCCTGAAATACGGCGCCGATGGTCTCGTGATGCATTCGAACAGGAGCTGCAAGCCCTATTCCCTCGGCCAGTACGATCTCCAGAAGCGGGTCATGCAAGAGCTGGGGATCCCGACCCTTATCATCGAGGCTGACATGGTCGACGAGCGGGCCTTCAGCGAAGCGCAGATCGGTACGCGCATCGAGGCATTCATGGAGATTTTACACGGCAGAAAGCGGCGGTAATCTGCACCGCCGGAATCGATATTGGCTCCATTTCCGCGAAGGCCGTCATCCTCTCGAATGAGGATATACTCGGCGAGCGGGTTCTCTATACCGGGTACAACCCGGCAACAGAGGGTAAGCCTCAAAAAATAACACAGGAAGGTATATGCCCATGAAAAAACTAACAAGTGCAGCTGCGGTCATCTGCTCGATCATTCTCGCCTCTGCCGTCATGGCCGCTGGCGCGTCTTCGGAAGGAGAAGAACTCTATCGGTATCTATCTAAAAAAATCATCAGCGAGGGAGACGCTTCCTTCGTGGAAGGATTAAACGCCCGGTCCCGGGACCTTGACTGGTCAGCCGCCGGCAAAACCGACCTGACCGGGAACCTCCGCATCCTGAAGCCGAAAGCCGCCCCCGGCGCGGCCAGTGGTCAGCCCCTCTACTTTATACGCGGCGCCGCCGGAGACATGTACATCCTCTCCCTGCCGGCCGAGGGCGGACGCACCCCGGAAGAATTCGAAAAATTATCCGAAAACAGGATGATGTATCAACTTGATACGGCTTCCGGCGTCCATGATGGCAGGGCCTACACGTTCGCCCGGATCACCGGCGCGCCGAAGGCCGTTCTCTTCGACCGGATATTTAAGATCTCGATTGTGCTCATGCTCTTCTTCGTCATGGTGGGGATGGGGCTCACCCTTAAGATCAGCGACTTCACGCTGGTCATCCGCAAGCCCCTGGGGATCATCCTGGGCGTCCTGCTCCAGTACGGCCTGATGCCACTGGTCGCCCTCGGCCTGAGCCATCTCTTCGGGTTCTACCACGCCTTTCCCTTCATCTACATGGGCCTGATACTGGCGACGGCAAGCCCGGCCGGGGTCACCTCGAACCTGCTCACCCATTTCTCAAAGGGTGACCTTGCCCTCTCCATCTCCCTTACCTCGGTCTCTACGATCCTGGCCCTTGTCTGCACACCGCTTCTCCTCAAGCTGTACGGGAGCACCGGGGCAGGAGCGACCGTTCCCTCGGGCCTCATTGCGCAGACCATCATCGTACTGGTAATCGTCCCCCTGGCGGTGGGCATGACGCTGCGGGCCCGCTTTGAAAAAGCCGCGATCAAAGCGGCCCCCATCTTCTCGGTCCTGGGCATCATCACGGTGCTCTTCATCATGGTGACCGGCGTGGTGACCAACCTCGGCTCATTGGCTGATACCGAGCGTTATAGCGTTTCCTTCTACTTCGCTCCTCTGGCACTGGCCCTGACCGGCATGCTCCTGGCGATTGCAGTGGCAAAAGTTTTCCGCCTGCCGGCAAAGCAGATGCGCTCCCTCGCATTTGAAACCGGGGTGCGCAATTCCGCGCTCTCCATGACGCTGGCGATCCTCATCCAGGACCAGGTCGGCGACTTCTACAGCTCACTTTTCATCGTCAACGGCGTGTATGGCCTGGAGATGTATATCGCCGGGCTCTTCTTCGTGTTCGTGTTCAGGAAGCTTTCATCGGACCGGGAAGCAGGATAGGAAAAGCGGGCAAAAAGAACGGGGTTGTCCCGGGACAACCCCGTTACGATCTGATCGGATTCAACGTTTAAAATGATGGTGCGTATGGATCATTCAACCCGCGTTTCTCGCGGGCTGTCTTCGTTCAGGATTTATTATCCTTGATGCATGGTGGAATCAGGCTCGTGAGTCAATCATAACAACCGTGACTGTTCTCTTTACCTCGGGCTCCGGCAGCTCAGGCACCGCCATGGCGATACCGGGTTCCGCCGGCTGATGAAGGACTTGTTTCCTGCCGACCGGTAGCGTTGCCGGTATGGTACTTGACATGGCGCGGGCATGGTGCTACCACTATCCCGGCGGAAGGAGGGGTATATGGAAACAAGAAGGAACTTCCTGATTGCAGGCGCGGGCGCGGCCGCGATGGCGGCCGTCCCGGGGTGCGCCGGGGAGCGGATCGATACAACGGGGAAAAATATGAAGACGACCAATCCGAAAACAGCGCTCGTTCTCTGGTACAGCCAGGCGGGCCACACGGCGCGGAACGGCAGGCTCATCGGCAGGACGCTTGAAAAACGCGGCCTGAAGGTGAAGGCCCTCGACATCCGCGACTGTGATCAATCCATAATCAAAAATTTCGACCTCATCATCATGGGCACGCCGGTCTATTATCTTGATGCGCCGGAAAACGTTCGGTCATGGCTGAAGGACATCCCGTCGATAGACGGCACGCCGGTCGCGGCCTATTCCACCTTCGGGGGCCCGGGCGACAACCAGTACAATACCGCGTGGTATCTCCTCCAGCTGCTGGCGGAGAAGGGCGGCGTCCCGGCCGGCATCGCGACATTCGGCAACATGTCAACCTTCGCGCCGACCTGGTCCATGGGAAATGAAAAGCGGGTCCTGAAGTACCGCGACCGGCCGAATGAGGATATCTACCGCCAGGTGCGCGGGTTCGCAGAACAGGTGCTCGCGACGGTGCGCGGGGGGGCCGTGCCCGTAATCAAGAAGGAATATTACGCGGGGGAGTTTCTGAAGGGGTCTTTCCAGGTGAAGTTGACCAAGCTCATGATAACCAGGCACCAGATCGACAGGGAGCGATGCACCAAATGCGGCATCTGCGTGAAGAAATGCCCCGTCGGGGTGATCGACATGGAAACGCCGTTCATCGACAGGAAGGGGTGCATCGCGTGCATGGGGTGTGTGAATAACTGCCCGGTGCAGGCGATAGACATGGTCTTCCTCGGTAAAAAGGTGTACGGGTTCGGGGATTTCATGAAGAAGCACGCTATCACGATCAGGGAGCCGGCGGAGCTGTAGGGCGCCCGCCGTTACACCAGGGGCGCCACCCTGTCCCGGTAGAACTCGAAAAGCGAATTCCTCGTCAGCACCATGTTGCGTATGATGTCCCGCACCCCGCTTCCCTCCGTATCGGTGATGACCTTGAAGATGTGGCACTTCACGCCGTACCGCCCGCAGGCCTGGACAATGGCCGACGCTTCCATGTCGACGATATCGGCGAACTGCGCGGCGCGGGCGCGTTCATGCGCTTCAAGCACCGGCCGGTCAGCGGTGCCGCACGAGGCCCTGCGGAACCCCTTCAGCGTGTCGGGCTTGTGCACCACCGGCGTGGCGTGCTGCATCTGCGGGCGGTCGAGCTCATACACCTTGTCCACGTGGTAGATGTCGCCGATCGCCGCCTTCGGGTCTGCGGCGCCGGCCGCGCCGAAATTCAGTATCACCGACGGCCGGTGCGCCTCGATGCAATGCGCGGTGGCTATCGCCGCGTTTGACTTTCCTATGTCCGATAGCGCGAGAACAACGCGCTCCCCGCTCCATACGCGGACCGGTTTTGTCTCCGCGGTGGCGAGATCGAGGCCCCTCAGGAAGGGCTCCGCCTCGATTGTGGTTGCGATAATGATCCCGATGCTGCGTTTGCCGGCGGTATGTTTCATGCCCATCATCTGCCCGTAGATGATGGCGCCGGTCAATGATATTTTTTATGGGAAAAAGCTTGACAAATATAAAGTAATTAATTAAATTCTAAAATAACTGGATTCCATGGTGCAGCGGCGTAACATCTGCCATGAGGGATTTCCATACATGAGTATGCGATACACGGGCGTACGTATTGTATTTGACAGATGGTTTTATTGTTTTATTGCTGCATCATCCTATCCGTTGCGGGCGGAATGTTCAAATCCATGGAGATACCAATGAATAAGGTCAATATACTTCTGATAGCGCTGGCGGTACTGGTCACGGCTCCCGCCTGTTCAAAGTCGTCGGAGAAGGAGAGAGAAAAGCAGGGCGCCGTTTCCGGGGGAGACGCCGCCATCACCTGGCATCCGTTCAATGAAGGAGTGAAGCTCGCGGCGGAAAAGCGCAAGCACATCGTGATGGACTTTTACGCGGACTGGTGCGGCTGGTGCCGCAAGATGGAGGCCGAGGTCTTCTCCGACCCCGAGGTGGCGAAAAATCTCAGGGACAATTATATCTGCATACGCATCCATACCGACAGGGACCCTGGCGAAACAATAAAGTACAAGAACCACCTGCTCACCAAGCAGGAATTCAGCATGATGCTCGGCGTTCAGGGTCTTCCCACGGTCGTGTTCATGGACCGCGACGGCGCCCTGATCACAAAGATCCCGGGATACATCAACAGGGAGACCTTCCTGCCGCTTCTGAGATATATCAGGGAAGAATGTTATCAGAAAAAAGTGCCGTTCAAGGATTACATGGACGGGAAGATCCCGTGCGCGTCGAAGTAAGCGCCGGACGGGGACCGGTCAGTTGCTGTAAAGCATCTGCCGTGAAATCATCCGCTCGAGCTTGTAGATCTGGTCCGAGTATTCGAGGAGCTTCGGGTCTTTCCCCGTGTTTGATTTCATCTTCTGTATCATCTCTTTCAGCTTGGCCAGGTCGCTCCGCCGGTCGATCACCCCGCTTTCAATGATCTGCCGCAGTGATTCAAATTCATATTTCCGCAGGTGTATTCTGAAGAAGAACTCGACCCCGTATATCTGTAACACTTTATCGATCGACTGTTTGGATTTATCGGCGGTATAATTCTGGTATTGCGCGGAATCCACCGCGCGCTGGCTTGACGAGGCCGTCCTCCGGGCCGGCTGGCTTCCCTCCGGGGCGACGCTCTCTTTCGATGCCGGCGCGTCCCCGAGCAGCTTGTTTTCGGACATCGCAATCAGCTCGGTGAGCTTTTTCGTCTTCCACGAGTCGGTGAATTCATTGAAATTCCGCTCTATGAAGCCCTCGTATTCCTCCAGCATGATCGCCTTGTTGCCGACCTGCCCGAGCATCGTGTTTTTGTAAAAGCCGGGCCGCGCATACATGTCCTTCACGACCTGGTGGACCAGCATGCGCTTGCTGAACTGCTTTTCGTACTCGTCCATGAGGAGCTTCTGGAAATAATTCTTGAGTTTGCGGATGGTCTGGAGGTCGGTTTCCACGTACCCGTCGATCCGCTTGATCTCGTTTTCCGGGTCTTCCTTTATGATCTCGAACGTGAAGATCTTGTGGGAGTCTTTTAATATCCGTATGATCCTGATGATTTCCGGGTGGTCGATCCCCAGGAGGGATTGCACCTCTTTCGCGAAGTTGTCGGAGTGGGGGATAGCGTCATTGTTCGCCTTCGAGTTGTGCGCGACGATCATTCCGAAAATTTCTTCTACGAATTTATCAAGCATCTGGGTTATCGGTCCGGTCCGGGTGTAATGTCGGCGCCTGATGGCGTGCTATCCAGGATTCGCCCTTCCACGGAAGGATATCCGCATCATTGATTATTTCAAGGAATTTTTTCATTTTGACGGAAAAAGCTGCCGGAAGAGGCGGTATCCATAAAGAAAAAAAATTGACAAAAAAACATGAGGGACCGTATGTTAAACACTTTCTTTCTTATATAAATTACGACGGCATTGAAACGTTGTTAATGTATATAAAGAAGGATTCTTATCCTCTCACGCGGAGAATGTTCTTGAAGATGAAAGGCGCTGATATTATCGTTGAATGCCTCAAGAAGGAGAAGGTCGAGTGCATGTTCGGTTACCCCGGCGGCGTGGTAATTCCCATTTTCCATGCGCTGCACAATGCGCCCTTCAGGTTCATCCTTTCCCGGCATGAGCAGGGGGCGGTGCATGCCGCTGACGGCTATGCCCGTGCCTCGGGCAGGGTGGGCGTCGTCATCGCCACCTCGGGACCCGGCGCCACGAACTGCGTGACGGGGATCGCCACCGCGCACCTGGATTCGGTGCCCCTGGTCGTATTCACCGGGCAGGTGAAGAGGGAGCAGATCGGGAACGACGCCTTCCAGGAGGTCGATTCGACCGGGATCACCCGTCCCATCACGAAGCACAACTACCTTGTCCAGGACATCGCCGACCTCCCGCGCATCATCAAGGAGGCCTTTTACATCGCATCGACCGGCAGGCCCGGCCCGGTCCTCATTGACGTGCCCGTCGATATATCAAACGGCGAGTCAAAATTCAGCTATCCTGAAACGGTGAACATCCGCAGCTACAAGCCGGTGTACGAGGGGCACCCCGGGCAGATCAAGAAGGCCTGCCAGCTGATCGAGGCGGCAAAGCGCCCCGTCATTTACGCCGGCGGCGGCGTGGTCATATCAAACGCGTCGAAAGAGCTCAGGGAGTTCGTGGCCAAAACGCAGATCCCGGTCACCACGACCCTGCTGGGCCTGGGGGTCTATCCCGAGACCGACCGGCTTGCCCTGGAGATGCTGGGCATGCACGGCACCTATTACGCGAACCACGCCGTGAACGAGTCCGACCTGCTCATAGCGGTCGGCGCCCGGTTCGACGACCGGGTCACCGGCAAGATCGCCGAATTCATCCCCAACGCGAAGGTCATCCATATCGACATCGACCCGGCGTCGGTCAGCAAAACCGTGCCGGTCGATATCCCCATCGTGGGCGACTGCAGGCATGTCCTCGCGGAGATGAACCGCCAGGTCAACGGCCCCGGATATCAGGGAATGGCTCGATGAGATCGATATGCATGAAGAGAGACCATCCCCTCACGTACGAGAAGAACAACGGCACAGACATCAAACCGCAGTACGTGGTCGAGGAAATATACCGCCAGACAAAGGGCGACGCGATCATCTGCACCGAGGTGGGACAGAACCAGATGTGGGCGGCGCAGTTCTACAAGTACACCGAGCCGCGGACCTTCATATCGTCCGGCGGCCTGGGCACCATGGGATACGGCTTTCCCGCGGCCATCGGCGCGCAGCTCGCGCGGCCGGACAAGCGGGTCATCGACATCGCCGGCGACGGCTCGATCCAGATGAACATCCAGGAGCTCATCGTGGCGGTGCAGCACCGCCTGCCGGTCATCATCGCGATCCTGAACAACGGCTTCCTTGGCATGGTGCGCCAGTGGCAGCAGCTGTTCTGGGAAAAGCGCTACAGCCACACCTGCATCGATTTCGCGCCGGATTTCGTGAAGCTCGCGGAGGCGTACGGCGCGGCCGGGATCCGCGTCGAGAAGAACGAGGACGTTGCGACCGCGCTGCAGCAGGCGCTGGCCATAACCGACCGGCCCATCATCATCGACTTCCGCGTCTCGCGCGAGGAGAACGTATACCCGATGGTCCCCGCCGGGCAGTCGTTCAAGGAGATCATCATGAGGGAGCTGCTCGCATAGCCATGGCTGCGTCAAACGGAGACAGTATGAAACAGTACGTGATATCGGTCAAGGTGGAGAACCGGTTCGGGGTCCTGGCGCGCGTGGCCGGCCTCTTCTCCGCGCGGGGCTATAACATCGATTCGCTGGCGGTGAGCGCCACCGAGCAGGAGGACGTATCGGTCATGACGATCGTGGTCCGCGGCGACGACCGGGTCATCGAGCAGGTGAAGAAACAGCTCAACAAGCTCGTTGACGTCATCAAGGTGAGCGACCATACGGGAATCCCCACGGTGGAGCGCGAGCTCGTCCTGGTGAAGGTGAACGCGGCCCCGGCCAAGCGGCCCGAGATATACCAGCTGGGTGAGATATTCAGGGCCGATATCGCCGACATATCCCCCAGGACAATCACCCTGGGAGTGAAGGGCGACCCCGAGCATGTCAATAATTTTATCGAACTGCTCAAGCCCTACGGCATCAAGGAGCTGATGCGGACCGGGCGGGTGTCGCTGTTGAAGGAATAGGCGCCTTGTTCGCAAAGGCCCCCCGATCCCCCGGAGGAGGCTCTGGATTTGCAGTGGAATAGGGCATTTCTTTTTATAAAGGCTTGTATTTACCGATAACTATCTGTTTGATGGGGCTCTGACCCCGGAAGTTACCGATAACTATCGGGATATTTTATAAATAATTTACTTTGACCCGCGCCCCCTGTGGGATTGAAGGCCAAAAAGGAGTACAAAATGGCAAAAATGTATTACGACAGCGACGCCGACCTCGGCGTGTTAAAAAATAAAACGATTGCGATCATCGGGTACGGGAGCCAGGGACACGCCCAGGCCCAGAACCTCAGGGACAGCGGCCTGAACGTGATCGTGGCGGAGCTGCCCGGCACCGATAACTATCGGCTGGCAGAGTCGCACAACTTCAAGCCCGTGACCGCCCGGGAAGCGGCTGAAAAGGCCGACCTGATCCAGATCCTCGCGCAGGACCACGTGCAGGCGAAGCTCTACCGGCAGGACGTCGAGCCTTTCATGAAGGCGGGCAAGACGCTCGTCTTCTCGCACGGGTTCAACATCCACTTCGGGCAGATCGTGCCGCCGAAGGAGATCGACGTTATCATGATCGCGCCGAAGGGCCCCGGCCACCTGGTCCGGAGCGAATACGAGAAGGGCGGCGGCGTGCCGTGCCTGATCGCCATGCATAACGACGCGTCGGGAACGGCGAAGCAGACGGCGCTGGCGTACGCGAAGGGCCTCGGCGCGACGCGGGCCGGGGTCATCGAGACCACTTTCAAGGAAGAGACCGAGACCGACCTCTTCGGCGAGCAGACGGTCCTCTGCGGCGGAGTCTCCGAGCTCGTCAAGGCCGGGTTCGACACGCTGGTCGGGGCGGGCTACCAGCCGGAGATCGCCTACTTCGAGTGCCTCCACGAGCTCAAGCTCATCGTGGACCTGTTCTACCAGGGCGGGATAAACTACATGCGCTATTCGGTCTCCGATACGGCCGAGTACGGCGACTACGTGAGCGGTCCCCGGATCATCAACGGCAAGACCAGGAAAGAGATGAAGAAGATCCTCAAGGAGATCCAGGACGGGACCTTCGCGAAGAACTGGATCAAGGAAAACGAGAAGGGGCGGCCGTTCTTTAACAAGATAAAAGAAGAGCAGAAAAACCACCTTATCGAGAAGGTGGGCGCGGAGCTCCGCAAGATGATGAAGTGGATCAACGCGAAGTAAGCTATTATGAAAAGGGAGGGGGCGCCACCACGGCTGCCCCTCCGCTTTATTCCATTTTATTGTTATAGCTTAAAACAATTTTTGACACAAGCCATTATCGGTTGAAACGATGTCCTTGAATCACAAATCTCAGGCGTATGGGCAGCTTGCGCGATGCGCCGTTATTTTTCCAGGTTGTTGTGTTCTGTAAAAAGACACCTCTATCTGGTTTTTTCAACCGGTAATAAAAAGATAGCTGCAAATCATGTCCTCGAGTTCCCTGAGGAGCCGCTCCTCATTAACCTCTTCTTTATTAAACATGATCCTGTGGATAATTTCATCGCTGGTCCTGAACAGGAGCGAGGCTGCCGCCTCCAGATCCTCCACACGAATAAATTTTTTGTACTGCTGGAATAAGGCGATTAAATATGATATTACTATCTTCTGTTCCTCGTTGTTTATTGCGTTCACCTCGTCGTCCAGAAGTATCAGCGCGGAGGCCTCCTTGTGAAGCAAAGGGTTGATGGCATGGGATTCCTTTAAAGACTGAATGACAAACCGCACAAGCTTTCTGGCGGAATCAAGATTTTCCGGAATTTTATCACTGATCTCTAAATTGAAATTTGAGAGTGATTTTGCAGTGGCTTCTTTATAAAAACGCCTCATTAACTCAATTCCAACTTCCTTCTTATTGTTAAAATATGCATAAAAGGACCCGGTAGCGACTCCGGCATGTTTGGCTATATCACGGGGATTGGTTTTAAAATACCCCTTTTCGCCGAAAAGAGTCCAGGCTGCTTCTAAAATTTTATTTCTTGTTTCAATTCCGCGTTTTTGTGCCGGAATTCTGGCTTTATTTTTTACGGTCACAATTTGTCTCCAAACATAAAGTTTAATATCAACATTAACATTATAATTTATTGCTGTTTTTTAATTCAACAAAAAAATATGAACTTTTGTTCATATTATGATTGACAAATATGAAAAAAAGTTCATATTTACTTATCATCTGAAATAAACGTGATATAAAACGACCATTTTGCAACCGGGGAAACCCAGCGGGTGCTTTTTGAAGGGTTAGCCCCTTAACCCCCTGTAAGAAATATATGCTGTTTATTGAAACATTGAGCTGTATGCGTATTGCTGTCAAATAGGAGGAATAATATGGAATTTAAGTATCTTAAAACAAGAAAGGAAAATCAAACGCTATGGGTTGAAATAAACAATCCGCCAGTTAATTTTTTAACCATGGATGTACTTGAAGAATTATTCGTGCTTATAAAAAAAGTCAGAAAAGATGATTCTATCAGAGTGTTGGTTATCACCGGTGCCCGGGATGATATTTATTTAATGCATTATTCAATACCTGAACTATTACAATTATCAACGCACAACAGGAGACTGCTCCTGCATTTAGCAGTAAAATTCAGATTTACCGGCGCTATTCTCGCACTATATATGACTTTCAACAACTGGCTTATGGATTATTTCTCATGGTATGAATGGTTAATGCTTAAATTTGCAAAACTCATACGGGTATATTCTTCCGGTATGTTTTTATGGTTTCAGATGACGCGGGCCTACCACGCCATTGAGAGGTTGAACAAAGTGACAATAGCCGCTATAAACGGGTCGTGTAACGGTGGCGGAACCGAGCTTTCGGCATGCTGTGACTTCAGGTTCATGATAGGCGATCAGGGATTTAGTATCGGTCAGCCCGAGTGTCTGGTTGGGATAGTCCCCGGCGGAGGAAATACTCAACGGCTTCCACGCCTCATCGGCAGGGCAAAGGCCCTCGAATTAATGCTGAAAGGAAACCAGCTCGAACCATTTGAAGCGAGACAGATAGGGTTGATAACGGATTTTTTCAAGAAGAAGGAATTCCTGAGCAAAGTGCAGGATTTTGCGGATACAATGAGCAAACGGCCGCCCGTGGGCATCGATGCCATCAAGAAGAGTGTCCTGAACGGCATGAATACAACGCTGCGTCACGGGTTAAGCCTTGAGCTGGAGCAGAGCGTTCGATGTCTCGACACGAGAGATACCAAGATGGCGATGGAAGAATATATCAAGTATATAGATGCAAATATTAACAGTCTGGACATGAGCAAATTAAAAACAAAAGATATAGTAGGCCTGGTTAAAAATACAACCGCTACTCTTGAGAAAGCTGAAATTTTCAAGGAATTCGAAGGGAGATAATCTCAGGATTAAAACGCAATATTAATTATTACTGGAGGCTTAATTATGAATTCTGATAAAAGAAAATCCGTGCTGGTGACCGGCGCTTCCACAGGCATTGGCTGGGCAACTTCACTGGCGCTTGCCGAAAAAGGATGGCGGGTATTTTCCGCCGTAAGGAAAGAGGCGGATGCGAAAAAACTGACGGAGGCTTCCTCCGGGAAGATCACGCCGGTGATCATGGACATTGTGGACTATGAAAGCGTGAAACGGGGAGCGCGTGAGATTGAAAAAGCCCTCGGCGGCGCCGGCCTGGACGCGCTCTTCAACAACGCCGGGATTTCGGTCCAGGGGCCTTTGGAAATAATACCCATCGAACTATTTGAACAGCAGATACGGGTCAATGTTTTCGGTCACGTCTTCGTGACGCAGACGTTCCTGCCGCTTTTACGCAAGGCGCAGGGGAGAATCGTGTTCACGAGTTCCGAGAGCGGCAGGATGACACTGCCGCTGATGGCGCCTTATTCCGCGTCAAAATTCGCGCTGGAGGCTGCGGCAAGCGCTCTCCGGATAGAACTTCGGCCGTGGAAAATCAGGGTATCTTCCGTGGAATTGCAGACAATAAAAACACCCATGTGGGAAAAGATAGATTCCAGCACAGAGAAATTGATTGCTTCCCTCCCGCAGAAGGCCAGAGATCTGTATCAAAATGAGTTGAAGACCCTGAGCGTCTTCCCTAAATGGCAGGCTGAAATGGGGATATCCATGAAAAAGGCCGTCAGGGTGATAATTCGCGCCCTGAGCGCACGAAGTCCGAAGGCCCGTTACCTGGTGGGTTATGAGGCCAGGTTATTAGTCTACAGCCACGCAATCACGCCCACCTGGATGATGGACTGGTTCGCGAGTAAACTTTTGATTTTGCTGGGTAAATGGATAAAGGCTAAATGATCGGGTAGATGAAACCAGGAAATAGGCCGTAAAGATATTGGGTTCCTGATCGAAAGCACCTCAAACATTCCATGTTTGAGGCGCTTGTCACTTATCCGGCATAATAAATGATTAAAAAAATAACTTGATCAAATGCCGGAGCCGGTTAAAATGTTTTTAAGAATAATTCCTAGAAATTCCAAGAGGTATATTTTGAAGAAATACAAAAACCCGATTGCGAGATTGACCCTATCCTTGGAAGTATTTGCATACATATTGCCGGTTGTTTTACTCTCCTATTTTATAATAATCGGCGGAAATTTTTTCCCCGTGCTTAATATCTTCATTCCCGGTGTCGTTGCCGGGTCACTGGTCACGCTCATCGGAGCATCAATTATACGATGGCTGCTTCTAAGGAGCACGTTTAACTCTTTAAACAGTCCGGGGGAACTGAATGACGCCGCGCTCCGTGATATCAAGCTCAAGCTCCTCCTCTATCCGCGCTATGAGGCAAAATCACTTTTTTTCCGGTATACGATCGGCGTCGGCCTGGCAACATTTTTGATAAGTCTGGGCACTGAGATGACCATGGTGCGAATCATAGTTATCATCTCGGGCACCCTCATGGTCATTCCGGTCAACGCAATTTTTTTCATGTTTCAGTCGGAAATATCCCTTTCGCAGTATCTCGAGGACGGCAGACTGGCAGAAATTATCATTTCGAAAGAATCCTACAAGCCCCTGACGATATTCAGCAAGATCCTCATTTCGATCATATCCGTTTTACTCCCTTCCCTTGTTATTTTTGCAACGTTCATGACACTTATGAACCTCAAGCTCATGCAGTTTGAATACCTTGCAATCCATATAATATTCGTGTCATTCATCATGATCATAACATCAATTTCAGCCGCATACTTTTTCGCAAAATCGTTGAAAAGGACCTTGGCAGGCATAGAACAATCGCTGGATAACATCGCGCACGGCAACCTTGGCACCGATTTCGTCCCCATGATAACCGTCGATGAATTGGGGTCAATGAGCGGCTTCATGAACAGGCTGCTGATGAAAATCAGGGAGGTAATTTCCCTGATACTCGGCATGTCGGGAGAGCTCACCACCGCCGCGGGCGAAATGTCGGTCACGGCCGAAAATTTTTCCCGCCAGAGCCAGACGACCGCTGCGACCGTTGAGGAGATCACGTCCACCCTCTCGGAAATTTCGGCGGGGGGGGAATCGATCTATTCCAACATCGAATACCAGTACAAGAGAACGCTGATGCTCATCGACAATATCATAAAGCTGAATGCGATAGTCAATGAGGAAGGAAATGAAATGACGCGGGCGATGACAGTCAAGACGGAACTGGACGTGATCATCGAAGAGGTCAAGGAAAAGATAAATGACACCATGCATCTGATGAAAGCGGCTGCGGATGACGCGGGGAGGATGCTCGACTACACCGGGCTGATCAATGACATCTCTGACCGGACGAACCTTTTAAGCCTCAACGCGAGCATAGAGGCGGCGCGCGCGGGAGCGTACGGCAAGGGGTTTGCCGTCGTCGCGGATGAAATCGGCAAACTGGCTGAACAGGCAGGAGAAAACACGAAAAGCATTTCAGAAATCGTCAAGACCACCAACGCCAGCATGGATAAGTCCTTCCAGGCGCAGAATGAGGCAATCTTGAAAATAGAAAAGATATTTGAAGGACTGAATTCTTTCGGTTCCGTGGTGGACAGGATCGGCGAGCTGACGCGACAGGACCGGGAGATAAACAGCGTCATCAAGGAAGACGCGGAGCACTTTTTAAAAAGGGCCGATGACATCATGAAATCCATGGAAGAGCAGAAAAACGCGGTAACAGAAATCGTAAAATCAATTAGTCTGATCAATGAAGCCTCCCAGAGCACCGCCGCCGCCAGCGAGGAGCTCTCCGCGTCGTCGGAGAGCATCGCTGAAAACGCGAAAAAGCTCAAAGAGGAAATCGAGTTCTTCAGATTGGCATGATATATAATGCAGAGCGTAATGATAAAAAAAATCTACAAAATCGTTTTTAATTTTTTAACGAGGAAAATGAGCTACGGTATTGCCGTGGCGTTTTCGTCAATTCTATGGTCTGGATTATTTACTATTCTCAACATCATCTATGTGGCTTCCGAACTTTCCCGTTATTTTCCTGATTTTACCGATGAATTCATATTCGTGATGGGTCTATGTTTCATTTTTCCTTTTATTATGGCAGGCGTATTACATGGAGCATTTCACAGGCTGGGTATACCCGCGTTACTGCCCAGTTTCCGAGTCGTGAATAAATATATTTATGTCGATGGCGATCTAAAAATACAGGACGGCCTCACGGGTGAAACATATCTATCCATCCTTGAAGCCATCAACCGCCTGCCCATAGTCTTTTTTTACGTCGCTCTGATAGTAAACAACCGTTATCCAGTGCATTTTATTCGCTTACGGATTTTATAAGAATTATCAGGTTTCCGGGCACCTGTGGATGCTTTTTTCATATTTTTGGCAGGTAATAAATTTTGCCGGAATCGGATTCGTACTTGCAGAGACAGTTACCGGCAGAATGCGAAGAGCATGCAAAATGAAGCTGCGTGAACTGAATATTGCTCATGAAATCAAAGCAAGATCATCCATTAAATACAAGATGTATATTATCGTGGCTATAATTATCCAGGCCATGTTTGTTTCCAATGCCTTTTCATATTTGGGTCATGCGGACATGAGGCGTGTCATATTGTATCTGCTTGTTTATCTATCTATCATTGCTCTCATGTCATTTATTACCGTTCGGACCTTTTACCGCGCATTAGATGATACCGGCAGGGTCGTGGAAAACCTTAAGGAGAGGGGAGAAGCGATAATCTACGCCTCCACGATTGACCGTGAAATCGTTGAGTTGGCCTCAGGCATCAACGCCGCTTCAGACACAATTACCGATTACCGGATAAACCTGGAGAAAAAGGTGGAGGAGCGCACGGTAGAACTGCAGGCCGCGATGGCAGAGCTTGAAGCGACGAATGACAGCCTGACGCTGGTAAACAGGGAGATTGAAGAGTCCAATTGGCGCTACAAAACCGACATTAAAATGGCGGCAAATGTCCAGGCTGCTTTCCTCCCCCAGAAACCTCCACAATCCGATGAATTCGACATCGCACTGGTGTACCGGCCCATGTCCGGGGTCTCGGGCGACTTTTACGACTTCTACATGGAAGACGGCAAGCTCCAGGGTGTGGGCATCTTCGACGTGTCGGGCCACGGTATTTCATCCGGACTGCTGACGCTGCTTGCCCGCTCCATTATAGAAAAAAACTTTAAAACCCATACTGATGAGAAACTGGGCGCATTGATGGGGATGATAAACAAATCGCTGATCGAGGAGATCAGCCATACCAGTTCGTATATCACGGGAATTCTTTTGCGATTCAGGGAATCAATGGTCGAATACGTGAACAGCGGTCACCCTCACATGATGTACAAAACAGCCCGATCCAGGACTGTCGGAAGGGTGACTCCTCCCGACGGAGAAGACATCATCGGTCCTTTCCTGGGACTTGAAATTCTGGAAGGGAATTTCAACTCTCTCAAATTCAAACTAAATAATGAGGACTGTCTGTTGATATACACCGACAGCCTTATCGAAACGCTTGATTCCTCCGGAAAACCGGTTGAGGATTCGCGGATATTGAATTTCTTGAAAGACGCGCCCGAAGGCTCCGCCCGGGAAATACTCGATTATATTATGGAACAGTTTTATAATTTCACCCGGAAAAAGGACAACCTGCGCGATGATATTACCGTGATTGTCATAAGGAAAAAATGAGCAATTAATATCTGGTAAATTACGCCCCATCCAGTACAGGCCCCGGGGACACAATGCGGTTTATCCGTACCTGTTTCTTATCAAATGTGGCCACCCCTCCCTTATACATCACCGTGCTACCGCACGATAATCCATTTCCCGTCAATCAGCGACACGTACACCGGGAAGCTCATGACACCGCCGTCAGGGCTTTTCTTCGTGCGCACCGGGTGCTCGCCTGACCTGTCGCATACCCAGATGATAGAGCTGTCCACCACCGGCTTCAGCACCAGCGACCCTGCGTTCAGCGGCTCCATGGCAAAACCCTTCTCGGCAACCATCTCCCTGAGCGCGTCTTTCATGGTGTTTTTGACTTCGTCCGCGGGCTGGTGCCTGATGCGCGCCATGTCGGAGGACGCGAAGAGCAGGAAGGAATACAGGGCCCCTGCGTCCTTCCTGGCGAACGCCGCGTGGTACTCCTTCACGAGCTGTATGATCTGCTTGCGCGCGTTTTCGTCCAGCGTGACGGGCCTGATTTTATCCCAGAGCTCGGACGGGGGAAGGTACGAAGGGGTAAAGGTCTTTTTTCTCACCAGCGGTGATGCGGCGGTGGCGGCCGATCCGTCGGCCTCCTTTTCCGGCAGGCTGAGCGTCATGAATTTTTTCCCTTCGTCGCTCATCTGGCCTTCCCGTGCCGTGGACATGGCGATCTCGACCGACGGTTTGAACGCCGATTCCGTCTTTTTTTCAACCGGCCTGATCGTCACCGTGATCGTGTTGACCCCGGGATGGATCCATACGCCGACATCGGCGGAGCCCGATACCGAATACCCGGTCTCCTTCTCGGACCTGGTGATCTGTACGCCGTTCAGCTCTATCTCCGCGTTGCTGCTGGAAACGGTGTAATTCATAATGTAATACAGCTTTTCCTTGCTCTCTTTCGCTGTAGCGCTGGTGGCGCCGGCAGCAATGGCCGTCAGGATGAGCATTGTCCGGATAATGGTCTTCATGGATGATATCCCTCCCCCAGGATTTCGTTGAGTGGTGTGTTGCACATCGTAGTATGAAGCGCGTAAAAATTCAATCTTCTTTTTATCCGGCCGGCCGGTAAGTTGGTTGCAATCCATCCACTTGCGTAACAATATGATACGGACCGATCCTAACTGAACAAGGTGCCGTCATGGAAACAATAAAGAATCTCCGCATATCCGGAATGTCCTGTGCCGCCTGCTCGGCGCGGATAGAAAAGTCCCTTTCAAAAATCGAGGGCGTGGCAGAGGCGAGCGTGAACCTGGCGCTGGAAACCGCACGGGTGCGGTACGATGACGCGGTGCTTGGCCCCGAAGACATCGTGGCGGCGGTCGAGAAAGCGGGTTACGGCGCCGTGATAGAGGAGCAGGAGACGGACGCCACGCTCGACCTTCTCATAAGCGGCATGTCCTGCGCGGCCTGCGCGGCGCGCATCGAAACGGCGTTGAAAAAAAGGGACGGGATCATCGATGCCTCGGTGAACCTCGGCACCGAGCGGGGACGCGTGCGGTATGACCCGCTGAAGATCAAGTCCTATGAGATCATCGGCGCGATACGCGGCGCGGGATATGACGCAGAGAAGGTGGAGGAAGCGCGGCCGGACCGGGGAGCGGAGCTGAAGCGGCGCGAAATCCGCAGGCTCGGCGCACTGGTGTCGGTCTCGGCCGTCCTGAGCGCGCCCCTCCTCCTGTCGATGGCGTTCATGCTGCTCGATATCCATTTCCCGATGCTCCATGATCCCCTGCTGCAGTTCGCCCTGGCCACGCCGGTGCAGTTCATCATCGGCTGGCGATTTTACCGGAACGCCTACCTGGGCGTGCGGGGCGGCAGCCCGGGAATGGATCTCCTGGTCGCGCTGGGCACCAGCGCGGCATACGGGTACAGCGTGTACAACGCATTTTTTCTCCCGGCGGCGCCGGGCGGGGCGGGCGGCCTCTATTTCGAGGCCTCGGCCGTGGTCATCACCCTGGTGCTCCTGGGCAAGTTCTTCGAGGCCCGCGCCAAGGGGCGGACCTCGGAGGCCATTAAAAAGCTGATGGAGCTGCGGCCCGCTACCGCGACGATTGTGCGGGAGGGGAGGGAGCTTTCCGTCCCCGCCGCGGACGTGGCGCCGGGCGACACGGTGGTGGTGCGGCCGGGCGAGAAGGTCCCCGTTGACGGCCGCGTGCTCAGCGGCGCTTCATCGGTTGACGAAAGCATGATAACCGGCGAGAGTGTTCCGGCGGACAAGGGGCCGGGAGACCCGGTCACGGGCGCCACCATCAACCGCTTCGGCACGATAACCTTCCGCGCGGAGCGGGTGGGGCGCGACACGGTCCTGGCGCAGATCATCCGCACCGTCGAGGAGGCACAGGCGGGAAAGCCCCCCATCCAGCGGTTTGCCGACCGCGTCGCGGCGGTGTTCGTGCCCGTGGTGCTGGGGATCGCGGCTCTGACCTTCGGCGCGTGGCTCTTCGCCACCGGGGACCTGTCCATGGCGATCGTGAGCGCAGTGGCGGTGCTGGTGATCGCCTGCCCCTGCGCCATGGGGCTCGCGACGCCGACGGCGGTAATGGTCGGCACCGGCCGCGGCGCGGAGATGGGGATCCTGTTCAAGAGCGGCCAGGCGCTGGAAGCCGCCTACCGGACGTCGGCCGTGGTGCTGGACAAGACGGGGACCCTTACCACCGGTGAGCTTTCGGTCACTGATATCGTTCCCGCCGGGGGCGGAAGTGAAAACGACCTGGTCCGCCTTGCGGGCATCGCGGAGAAAAAATCGGAGCACCCGGTGGCGCGGGCCATCGTCGAGCGCGCGATGGCGGCCGGCGCCGTGGATGACCCCGGCGCCTTTTCATCGGAGCCGGGCAAGGGCGTCAGCGCCCTCTCCGGCGGTGTCGAGCTGCTGGCCGGCACGCCCGCCTTCATGAAGGAAAAGGGCGTTGACATTTCATCCTGCGCCGGGGCGCTCGACGCGCTGGAGGGGCAGGGAAAGACCGCGGTCATCGTCGCGGCGGCCGGTTCGGTCTCCGGCGTGATTGCCGTGGCGGATTCAATCCGGGAGACATCGGCGCGCGCCGTGGCGGACCTGGCCGGCATGGGGATTGACGTGTACCTGGTGACCGGTGACAACCGCCGGACGGCGGAGTTCATGGCCGCCCGCGCCGGCATCGACCCCGGAAAGGTCATGGCCGGCGTGCTCCCCGGCGGCAAGGCTGATTTCGTTCGCCGGCTCCGGAGCGGCGGCGCGGTGGTGGCCATGGTGGGAGACGGCATAAACGACGCGCCGGCCCTTGCGGCGGCCGATACGGGCATCGCGATGGGGACCGGCACCGACATCGCCATGGAGTCGGCCGACGTCACCGTGATGAGCGGCGATCCCGCGGGCGTCGCGGCCGCCATCAGGCTTTCGAAAAGAACCATACGCACGATACGGCAGAACTTCTTCTGGGCCTTCGTGTATAACTGCATCGGCATTCCCTTTGCCGCGTCGGGGGTGCTCTCGCCGGTCATAGCCGGCGCGGCGATGGCGATGAGCTCGGTGTCGGTGGTGGCAAACTCGCTGCTGCTGAAGCGCTTCAGGTAAGGGCCGGGCGTGGCAGGCCGGGGCAACGTGACCCCGGCTACTTCACCATCTCCTTCGTGACCCTGTCAAGCTCCGCGGTGATTTCTTTTATGGTGCTGGAGGAGCGGGAAAGGTTGATCGCGATGTTGACGATCTCCTGTGATTTCTGCGCTATATCGAACGCCGTCCTGGTCGATTCGTCGGTCGCGATCTTCTGCTCGGACGTCGAATTTTCGATGGTCTTGCTCGATTCGTGGATCTTGACGTTCAGGTTCTTTATCGTCTTGATGGTGACCCCGATATCGTTGATCAGGTTGCCTACCTCTGTTACCTCCACCTTGATCGAAAGGATCGCCTCGTTCAGCTTGTTCATCGTCCCGACCGACAGGTTGATAAGGCTGCCGCTTTCGTCGATGAGCTTCAGGTTTTCCTTGATGATGTTCTCGATCTCCTTGGAGTTCAGCGTCGTCGCCTCCGCCAGCTTCGATATCTCGTCCGCGACGACCGCGAAGCCCCTGCCGTATTCCCCGGCGCGCGCCGCTTCGATCGCGGCGTTGAGGGAGAGGAGGTTGACCTTGTCGGCGATATCGTTGATGATCTGCACGAAGTTCGCCATATCTCTCGATTTTTCTTTGACGGTGTTGAACTTCTCCTCGGTGAGGCGGATCTGGTCCGCCGTGCTCCCCGAGTGCGTGGTCACTTCATGCAGGGCGCGGTTCATCTCCGTCGAGCTCTCCTGCACCTTGTCGTTGACCGCCTTGAGGTCGTTCACCGATTCGACGGTGATGTCGAGCTCCTCGTAGAGCGACCGGGCTATGTCGCTGATGGAGTTGGAGTTGGAGGCGAGCTGCTCGAGCGCGGTGGTGATCTCTTCCAGCGACGCGGCCTGGTGCTGGGATATTTCGTTCATCTCCTTCGTTATGAGCTCGTGCTCGGAGGTCTCTTTTTTCATGATATTCATGGATTGTATGACCGCCATGGCCATGCTGCGGAGGTTGCCCAGGCTCCCTTCCGCTTCACCGTGCTGGCTGATCGCGAAATTGAGAAGGCGCTTTGTCGCGCTGGCCCCGAAATACGCGCCGATACCGGATGATCCGTACAGGATGAACCGCACCGCGGTGTCCGAATAGGGGGGCGGCAGGCGCAACTCGGGATTGATGATCAATACCACGGCCTGGGAAATAATGACCAGTACCAGCGTGTAGATGGTGACCGGGGGATTGAAGTAAAAGATGCTGAGCGCGAGCGGTATATACCGTGTCGCGAAGAGCTGTTTTGAGCCGTGAAAAGCGTATTCAAACACGGAGATGCAGATAATCACGCCTGTTATCAGGATATAGCCTGAAGCGATCCTGCCCCTGAACCTGTTTGATACGAAGTAGGAGGCGGAAAGCGTTATCAATACGATGGCCGCCTCGATTAAGATATGCTCGTATTCCAGGTATTGGGAGCCGATACCCGCCGCCTTGATGGCGGTGACCGCCACGTTTGCGATAACTGCAATTATTATAAAAGCAATGAGCAGGCGCTTATTATTTTCTATTATAATATCGGTAAATACATCAGATTTATTCTGGCTTTCGGCCTTAGGCTGCTTTTTGGCGAGTGTGTTTGATTGTTTGTCCGTCATAATACCCTTTACGTCGGATTTTTTTAAAGATTGTGGTGAAAACAGGCTGTATAAAAATAGTACCCGATGGTAATAAATTTGTCATTAAAAATTTATCAGTGCTGAAAAAAACTCGTGGCAACCGGCCCGGCGCCGGCACGGGAATAAATTCTTGACACGCCGGTCGTGGAAGTAGCTAGTATATTCTCCGGGTAAACCAGAATAATTCAGGTGGATTGATCCATGGACGGAAAAAGACTCCCTTTTTCGAGGGAACAGATTGAACATATCGCCGGAACCTATCCGACGCCATTTCATCTCTATGATGAGGCGGGTATCAGGCAAAACGCGCGGCGGCTTGTGAAGGCCTTCTCGTGGGCGCCGGGCTTCAGGGAGTATTTCGCCGTCAAGGCCTGCCCGAACCCGTATATAATGAAAATCCTGAAAGAGGAAGGCTTCGGATCGGACTGCAGTTCAATGGCGGAGCTGGCCCTTGCGGAGCGCGTGGGGATCGTCGGCGAGAGCATATTTTTCAGCTCCAACGACACGCCCGCTGCCGAGTATGTGAAGGCGCGCGCGCTGGGCGCGATCATCAACCTCGATGATATCAGCCATATCCCGTTCCTCGAGCGCTGCGCCGGCCTTCCCGACGTCATCTCCTTTCGCTACAACCCCGGCCCCCTGCGGGGGGGCAACCATATCATCGGCCACCCGGAGGACGCGAAGTACGGCTTCACGAGGCCGCAGCTTTTCGAGGGGTATCGCGCCGTGCGCGACAGGGGGGTGCGGCGGTTCGGCCTCCACACCATGGTCGCCTCAAACGAGCTTGACCCTGATTATTTCGTGGATACCGCGGACATGCTGTTCAACCTTGTGGTCGAACTCTACCGTGAGCTCGGGATCCGCTTTGAGTTTGTGAACCTTGGCGGAGGGTTCGGCATTCCCTACCGGCCGGAGGACATGGCGATCGACCTCGAATACGTTTCAGGAAAAATCAGGGAGCGGTACGACGGCACGATACGGGCCGCGGGGATGCACCCGCTCAACATCGTGATGGAGAGCGGCAGGATGATCACCGGCCCCTACGGGTACCTGGTCGCCCGGGCCATCCACCGGAAGAACATCTACAAGAACTATATCGGCCTGGATGCCTGCATGGCGAACCTCATGCGCCCCGCCCTGTACGGCGCCTACCATCATATCACCGTGCTCGGGAAGGAGGACCGGCCGAGCGACCACACCTACGACGTGACCGGCTCCCTGTGCGAGAACAACGACAAGTTCGCCATCGACCGGCACCTGCCGGAGATCGAGATCGGCGACCTCCTGGTGATCCACGACGCGGGGGCGCACGGGCACGCCATGGGCTTCAACTACAACGGGAAGCTCCGTTCGGCCGAGCTGCTGCTCCGGCCCGACGGCTCGGTGGTGATGATCCGGCGGGCGGAGACGCTCGACGACTATTTCGCCACCCTCGACTTTTCACGCATCTAGCGTATCTCCAAACGGGTTTTTTATTATTTCATTCCGGCACGCACGGGGGTTCATCGCTCGTCCGCCTCGTATAATCCCGATTTCATTTATCTTTTTAATGAATCGGGATTGACTCGGCGGGAGAGGATTCCGATTTGTCGCTGCGACTGCCAGGATGGCAGGAGTGCCGCGAAGGACAGGATGTCCGTGAGCGGCCTCGCTGATGAACCCGCCGCGCATAATGGAGAATTATTGATGCGACGTTCCGGTTACCAGTTCAGGCGGTCGTCGTCGCTCTGCGTTACCTGCAGGTATTCGCGTATCTTGTCGCGGATCGACTCGGGCAGCTTGATGCCGATCGATTTAAGCCGCGACTCGTACTTGTCGAACGAGCGCATGTGCATCGAGGTGTTCGCGAATATCCGGAAGTATGAACGGATGCTCCCCTCCATCTCCCGCCGGAACTCGATGTCCTCGTTCAAAATGTCCTCGATGGGAGCGATCGCCTTGTAGTTCACCGGGCGGCATATGGAGCGGTATGCCACGAAGCGCTGGGTCACCTCGCATTCGTAGTTTTTCGTGATGATGCTCCGCTCCACGACGTTCAGGTCGATGCAGTCGATGATCTCGAACTTGTACTTGTCGCCGATGATCGTTTCGAGGAGGGCGAGGGCGCTCTTGTAGTAGTCGCACTGCGCGTACATGTCCTTGCAGTCGCGCCCGCACCGCACGTAGAGCACCACGTCGATATCCGAGCTCTTCTGCGAAATCCCCATGTTCACCGAGCCCACGATGTCCATGGCGATGTCGTCGAACCTGTCCTTCAAAAGCGCCACCGCGTGGTCAAGCTCATCGAGCCGTTCCTCCGTCTCCTGCGTGCGGAACATGCGGAAAAAATTCTTTATGTCCTTGAAGAGCTCTATCTCCGGGATGTGCGAGTATTTCTGGATCTTCTGGTCGTAGTTTTCGCCCAGGCGGCGCGCCTGGAGCCGCTCCTGGTCTATGATGTCCTCGACCCACCTGCCGTCTTTCTTGTGGTATTCCGCGATGTCATGGATATGCTGGTCGTTCACGAGTTTTTTCAGGGTGATTTTCTCCGGCACGGCATTGTCGAATTCGATCTGGAAGAAGAAACCGCCTTCCGACACCTCCCCCTGTATCGTGGTGACCTCCCCGAAATTGGACGGGTTCAAATAGATACAGCCTTCGACCGCCTTGAACCCCCAGTCGTTGTGCACGTGGCCGCTCAGGCAGAGCTTCACGGGATTGTTTTCACAGAAGGCGCGGAGCGCCGGCGACCCCGACGGGCCGATGTGCCAGATCCGGTCATGTATCCCGTGGGGCGGCTGGTGCGATACGATGATGTCCGGCTTCACCGCCTTGAAGAACGTCCACATCTCGTTGTTGTGGTCGTTCACGCCGATGCCGGCGCGGTATCTCACGATGTACCGCTCGGGGATGCCCGCGGTCCAGACGTCCGCGCCGCCGTACCCCGCGAGCTTGAGGCCGTTGATGTTGTGCCACTGGAGGTGCAGGTCCCGCTCGTGCAGGGCGGTGTATTTCAGGTCCATGTCGTAGTTGCCGGGGAGCGCGAAGACCGATGCGGACGTTTTGAAGGAGATCATGTTTTCCAGCACCTTGTACTTCTGCTGCATCACCCGGCGCGCCCGGATGGTGAGCTGCTGGTAATCGCTTCCCTTGTCTATGATGTCTTCGGGCGCATCGGGGGAATCCAGGAGCTCGTCGACGAAGTCTTCGAGTATCACGCCGTCCCGTTTCATTTTTTTCCTGAGGCTGTGCAGAAAGGTCTGGATGTCATGGTACTGGATCGCGGTATTGATGCTGTAAAAGGGGATGTCGATCAGGTCGCCGCCGATGATATATACATCGGCGACTGTTTCATAGAGCAGGGACGCCGTCTGGTTGAACGATCCGTGGATATCTGTCAGAAAAATGGCCTTCATGTTTTCCCCTGCACGGTGATTACTCGCAAATGATGCCGAGCGCGCGTGATTTTTCAATACTATCGATATCGAACATTTTTTTCAACCTTTAACTGGTTTTAAACATAATATTAGGGGGCCGGGGAATCCCGTATTTTTTATCCGGAAAGCCATTTTTTGTGGACTACGATGGCTATAGCGGCATTTCGGCGTCTCTCCGACCCGGTTGAAATTCTCCTGGCTGCCGGCCATGAGACTGGTCATTTCTAATTTAGATTTCTTTTGATAGGAAAAATGACATAATGTATGATTACTTTATTTTAAACCAAGTTTTCATTTGAACTATTAATGGTACCGTCTGGACGGTTATCTGAAATAGTGCAATTTCACGACAAAATAACATACAAACACACAATTTTTGCCCAGGAGACGACAGCGATGCACTACTCTATTAAAAGGGCCTTTGTTCTGCTTGCGCTAATCCTGACCGGTATAACCTTCAACAATTGCCGGATAGGAGAAACGGGTCTGCTTTTCCTCCCCAACGCATCATACAGCGGGGCGATCTCGAATACAGACCTCGAGATGCTTGAAGTCACCACGCACGAAGGAACGACCGGGGCAACAACAACGGTTGCTCTGACCCCGGTATTTGACCCCGCGACCAGCGCCTACAATGTCGCGATTGAAGCGCTGGTGACGGATGTGACCGTTGTGGCGGTCGCCGATGATAAAGAGTCGGTGGTCCAGATAGATACGAAGGAATGCTCCTCCCGGACGATCACCGTGAGCGAGGACAGCAGGGAGATTGAAGTAATCGTTACGGCGCCGGACACGGTGACCCAGAAGACCTACACCATCTTCATTACGCGCAATTACGGCATTGAAGAGAACCGCCTCCTGAACTTCGAGGTCTTTTCCGACACGGGCGCCGCGATCACCCTGTCGCCCGCTTTCGAGCCCGGCACGAATGCCTACCAGCTCCGCGTCGCCTGGAACAGCTATTATATAAAGGTAAAACCCACCCTCGTCAGCGGCTATACCATCCTCAAGCTGGACGGGGTCGCCGTAACCTCGGGCGAAAAGGAGCTGGTGATACTCGACGAGCTGACCATCGATAATACCACCGATACCCAGAACGTCGTGGTGACGGTGCAGTCAAGCACCGGCGTGCTGAATACCTATACCTTCGTGGTATCGCGGCTCGCCAAGGCCGCGGTCACCGGCGATAACCCGTATCTCTCCTCAATCAGGGTGACCATGGGCAACAACGATTCGCTCCGCCAGATATACCAGGACCAGGACGGGAACTTCTTCCCGGACAACACGAACGCGTTCAATAAAAACGTGGGCGGGTATTCCTGCGTGGTGTACGGATACAACACGGTCAGGGTGACGCTTGAACCGTATGATCCCAGTGTATCCAGCCTGATGGTGAACGGCGTCGAGCGGAAGGGCGACATGGTGAACGGCAAGCTGACCATCGAACAGTCCTGGGGCGCCGGTGATTACACCGTGAAAGAGATCAGCATACACGTGGTCGCCCAGGCCACGGCCGATTCGATGGACTACACCCTCAGGCTCCGCCTCCTGAACGTGTACGAGGTCTATTACGGCATCTACGGCCCCGTGTCGAGGAGGAACAAGGCCTCGTGGGGCGCTCCCGGCACGCCCAACTGGACCAAGACGTTCAACGGCTCCATCAGCGGGAGCATGGAATGGAAGCTTTCGTGGGTGACCACGCTGAGCACGGTACGGAACCAGATGACCTACGCCACTTACAACAACGGCGATTGGGACCAGCCCTTTGTCGGCGACAGCGGCTTCGCGCTGAACGGCGTCATGAGCGTTATCGTGAACACCTCGGGGACCGGGCAGGGACCGCAGACGGGCGACATCCCCATGCTGACCCCGGAAGGGGACGTGGTGGCCATGATGCACGTCCATCTGAAGATCGTCAGCAAGGACGCGGTGGGCAATGACCCCGAATCGTACACTGACGTGGATTACATGGGCCAGACCGGGGTGCGGCTCTACTACCAGGCGAACCCCTCGCTCAAGGACAACCTCGGGTCGGACTACTGGAGCCCGGCGGTCCCCTGGACCGTGAATGATTTCTGGCACCCGTGATGCGCGGCCCGGGAGCGTTTCATGCGTTGCTGACTATCACAGCCAGAAAAGGAGATGAATATGAAGAGAACAATTGCCAATATAATCCTGATGATGACCGCCGCGCTCGTGATAAGCGGGTGCGAGCTCACCGACACGGGGGGCTTGAAGCTGGTCCCGCCGGGGAGCGTTGAACAGGCCGCCGGCGCGGACGCGACGCTGAAAAGCCTCGCGGTGGAGAACTATGCCATATCGCCGGCCTTTGACGCGGCAACGCTCGAATACACCCTCGTGGTGACAAGCGCGACCGCGTCTCTTGCCGTTAAAGCGATCGGCCCCGAGGGCGCCGCTGTGACCATCGCGAGCAACGGCGAAGCCGCGGTCCCGGTGACCGGGCCGGCGTATTCCGTCAGCGTTGACCTTGATAACTCGCTCGATGTAAACGACATCGTCGCGGCGGTCACCTCCGAAGACGGCCAGACCACGGCCGAATACCATGTCCGGGTCTATTACCTTGGCACCAGCGCAAGCCTGTCGGGCCTCGCGGTCTCCCTGACCAACGGCTCGCCCGGCGCGATATCGAGCGCACTCAGTCCCGTGTTTGACCCCGCGCAGCTTACCGGCTATACCGTGGGCATCTCCTACGCGACTGAATCGATAGATATCACCGTGTCCATGCCGGAAGGCTCGGGCATGACCGCCATGGTTGACGGATGGACGGCCCTTTCCGGGTCGCCGGTGCCTATTACCAACCTGCCGGGTGCCGGCGCGTCGAGGGTCATTACCATAAGCGTCACGTCCCAGGATGATAGCGTCACTAAAAATTACACGGTCACGGTTACCAGGGGCACAGCGCCGTCGACCGAGGCGCGGCTTGATTACCTGCAGTTAAGGCAGTATACAGCAGGTTGGTATACTCTGGAACTAGGCGCAACATCAACTTCATTGCTGAGTGATTTCATGTTCACTCGAATTGATGGTTCTGCTTGGTCGCGGACAAAATATAAAGTGTTAATATCGCCGATTGACGATTCTGTTGCCAGCATGACTGCTAAAGTATTCTTGAATAATCAGGACCCGGATACTACGGCAACGCCATATGCAAGTGGTTCGTTTACTGCTGGCACTCTAGATTTTGATACAGGTTCCTGGATATTTGTATTTGAAAAAGATGCGTTCGATACAAGTGATTATCCATATGATGTGCATATCCATATCATTCCTGAGAGCGGTCCGGTTGATGAGGTGGTATATCAAGTAAGAATAAATAAAAGTAGTTAAACTATTACAAAGATGTGCCTGCACTGAAGGGGCACGAATGTGAGAAATTCCAACGGCCCTGCCATTGATGGGCGGGGCCGTTTTATACCACCGTTGCAGAAGTGCTCTGGTTTTTGAACATGTTTGTGTGGTTTTGTCATTTTTTATTATCATAAGATGTGATATATTCAGGCTGATATTTTCAAAAAGAGCTTGAAAAAATATCGCGAAAATTGACGCTCTTTGAAAACATGCTGTTACAAACAGTTGTTTGTCGCAGCAAAAAGCCGGTGCCGGTTGAAACACGACCGGAATGATTCCCGGGCGTCCCGCCGCTGCCATATTAATGTTTTGAGAGGGCTTGTCTATGAAGGGCATTAAAGCCGCCGCATCAGTTATATCGCTGTTCTTGCTCGCGTCATGCGGGTCGGTGTACACCGATTCAATGAACCTGCTCTATAGCGTACCGCTGCCGCTGCTCATCAAGGAAAGGGTTGCGCAGACGGCCGCGCCGCGGTTTGACGTGGCGGATACGGAGTTTGAGGACCCGTTTTCACTCATGCTGACGAGCGACACACCGGGGGCGGACATTTACTATACCACGGACGGGTCAGAACCGGGCGGGAGCAATGGGATTCTTTTCAGAAATCCGATCCCTGTTTCGGAAACCATGACGATTAAGGCGATCGCGGTGAAAGAGGGTTATGCGAAAAGCAATGTGGTGGATAGAAGATATGAAAAATGCGAGTATGATATTTATATAAGCGGGATTATAAGCCAAAGGATCGCCGAGGATGAGGGTGCTACCAGGGCCTGTTACTGGAAGAATGAGGAAATTGCATATTCTCGATAAATCTAATAATGTTAAAAGTTCTGAAATTAATCAGATTGTTAAGTTTCATATGAAGTGTTATGGTGTTGGTTGTTGTTCCTGATGTTTCTAATAATCGGTGGATATTGGGTTAGATGATGATTTTATATGAACTAACGGGAAGTAATGGTATTCTGTGAAGCTAATTCAATTTTTATTAGTGAAAATAACATTTATATTGCTGGTATGGCACAGGATGAAACGAACCGCATGAGCCGAGCATGTTATTGGGTTAACAGTTCGATAAATTACGTAGGCGATATTGCATATTATTCCAGGGCAAAACGTATATTTATCTATGATGATATGGTTTTTATCTTAGGCCATTACACTGATTTTTTATATGAACAGTCATGAATGTTTTTGGATTGAATGGTGTAACCAATAATATTGGTGATAATGATTTTAATCCTGAATGCCAATGATTTATATGTTATAAACGATAATATTTATGTGGCCGGGTCTCAAAGAAATAAGTAACGGCATTTGAACGGCATGTTATTGGAGAAATAATATCAAGTCTGATATTGGGGACGGCATTTAAATTATTCACAAGCTGAATCCATTATAGTTTCTGATAACATTGATTATATATTGCTGGTCATCAAAATGACCCAGGGATTGACTAAAAGCTTGCTATTGGAAAAATGATGAATTACATTTTCTCGATTGTGAGTTATGATATCAGAACAAACAAGGCTCTGGCGCAACCGCAATTACAATAAAACACAATAATATCTATATCTCCGGTTTCATATATACGAATCCTAAATGCATTGCGTGCTACTGGAAAAATGGCATCAGAAAAGATATATTTTCCGCTGATTTGCCATTGTTCGTCAATTCAATTGTAGTCGAGAAGAAGCAACCTAATTGAAATGGAATTATTTTAATTGAATATTAAAATCAAAATCGGAGGAATGATGAAGAAATTCGCAATCATATGCCTTGCTTTATTGTTGTCTGCCGTTTCAAATGATGTATTCGCCTCCCGCCTCAACCAGGAGGACGGCATCATGCCGAACCACGGCGCTGATTACGTGCGCACCCTGAACCGGAACGCCTCCACGAGCGCGGACGCGGCCTTCTATAATCCCGCGGGCCTGGCCTTCCTCGACTACAAGGGCCTGACCGTGCATTTCAGCTCCCAGACCTATTACGCGAAGCGGGCCCACACCATGGATTATTACGGCATCAAGTACGATAACTTTCCCATGATCCCCACGTCGAATTTCCTGAACCCGATGAGCGGCAAGCCGAAGGAGTATGCCGCCGAGACCCTGGCGCCGGTGCTCCCCGGCTTCGACCTTATCTGGAAGGACGATGTCTGGGCCGTGTTCCTCTCCGTCGGCGTGATGCAGGCGGCGCCCGGGATGACCTTCAACCAGGGCCTCGCGGTCATTGACTGGGGCCTGCTGGCCCCGTTCGAGACCACCTACGCGGGAACGGGCGGCGTCTCGAATAACATTGCGGGGTTCTGGCGCGACGCCAAAGCGGTGCGCACCGAGTTTTATGTCGGCGGCACCGTGGGGGGCGTGTATAAAATCAAGGAGTGGGTATCCGCGGCCCTCGGCCTGCGCTACATCTACGCCAGCGGCAACCAGAACATCACCGTGAAATACACCGGCATGGCCACGCAGAACCCGGGCGGGTATGATATCAGCGCGACCAAGCCCTGGCTCATTGACGTGGACGTCAAGGGGCACGGGGTCGGCATCATCGCCGGGTTCCACTTCAGGCCGGTCAGCATCCTGGACATCGGCATCAAATACGAGTACTATCCCCCGATGGTCCTCAAGAAAAAAACGAACAAGCTGTTCGTGCCCGGCGTGGTCGCCTCGTCGGGGAGCCTGAACATCCTCCTGGACGGGTTTGAGCCGCTTATATATGAAAGCCTGTACGATCCCGCGGGGTTCGATATCACGAAGATCACACCCGAAAATTTAATGAAGTTCAAGAAAGAAGTGAAGCCCAAGCTCAAGGTCACCTATCCCCAGAGCATCGCGCTCGGCGCGTCGGTCAAGATATGGAAGGGGATCCGGGCGGAGGTCTCCGGGGAGCTCCAGCTCCGTAACCTGCGCGACCTCGACGGCAGGGAGGACGGCTTCAAGCCCCTCGGCTACCGCGTGGGCGGATGTCTCGAGTGGAACTTCCTCCCGAAGGCGACCGTGAGCGCCGGGTACGCGTTTAACGATTTCGGCGTGCGGTCAAAGGCGCGCAACGAGGTCGATCCGCTCCTGCAGAGCCACAGCTTCGGGGGCGGTTTTCTCTTCAACGTGACGGACTGGCTTGACGTGTCAGTGGGCCTCATGTACATGCTCTATCAAAAGGAAAAAGTCTATTCCACCGAATACACGAACGTCAGCGGCCCGACGTATCACGCCATCGCCAAGGGCTTCGATGAAAAACGGTTCAGCGTCGCCCTCGGCTTCACGGTCAAGCTCTTCGGCGCTCCGGTGGCGAAAAATAACGATGATATGTCCGTAAAACTGATCAAGGGCGGCGAATAAGCCCCGGTTTGAAAGCCGGGCGCCTTCCGCTGCGGGCCCGGGGACCCTCCCCGGCGCCCGGTCGTTTATATCCTTTCCTGAATTTTTTAATTGACTTTTACCCCGCCTGATATTACTATATCAATATATCTTGATATAGTAATTTATATGGAAGCGGTACAGTTTTACAAGGCCCTTGCGGACGAGACCCGCCTGCGGCTCCTCAATCTCCTGCTCCGCCACGAGCTGAATGTCAACGAAATAACGGCGGCCATGGGGATGGGGCAGTCCCGGATTTCGCGGCACCTCAAAATTTTGACCGAGAGCGGACTGTTGAAGTCCCGCCGCGACGGCCTCTGGGCTTTTTACAGCGTAAACCGGGAGGGACGCGGCGGCAGGTTCAACGAGCTCTTCGAGGGGTTTGTCGCCGGGGACGCCGACCTGGCCGGCGATTACGGGTCGATGAAAAAGGTCCTTGAAGAGGGGATGAAGGAGAAGACGAGGTTCTTTGACTCGATAGCCCGCGACTGGACCGGCATCAGGCAGACCCTTTTCGGGGACCTCAACATATCGGACGAGATAGCGGAGCGGATCGAGAGCTGCGGCGTCGCGGCGGACCTCGGCTGCGGCAACGGCGAGCTGCTGCCGTACATCAGGCGGAAGGCGAAGCGGGTGATCGGGGTGGACAAGTCGCCGAAGATGCTGGAAGAGGCGGAACGGCGGCTCGCGGCCAACGGCAGGGGGATCGAGCTCAGGATCGGCGAGATCGAGCACCTCCCGATGAGGGACATGGAAGCGGATGCCGCGGTCATCAACATGGTGCTCCACCATCTCCCCGCCCCGGACGCCGGCATCATGGAGGCGGCCAGGGTGCTGAAACACGGCGGGTCGCTGGTCATCGTTGACCTCGACAAGCACCAGGACGAGGAGCTGCGCAAGAAGTACGAGCACCGCTGGCTCGGCTTTTCGCGGAAAAGCATGGAGCGCTGGCTCGCCGCCGGCGGGCTGAAGCTGGCTGACTTCGCGCAGTTTGACGCCGGGAACGGCCTGAAGATAGACCTGTACGTATCGAAAAAAAGTTAATACCGGCGGCGCGCCTTCCCCGAAAATTTCCGGGGAGCGTAATGGAGCGCGCCGCGGGGCATGTAATAATAATCAAAAGGAGAATAAAGATGAACGTTACAACGACGAAAAATGTCACGGGGCTGGAGAAAGACCTCCGCTACAAGGTTGCGGACCTTTCCCTTGCCGAGTGGGGCAGGAAGGAGATACAGCTCGCCGAGGACGAAATGCCCGGCCTCATGTCCGTCAGGAAAAAATACGGCGCGCAGAAGCCGCTCAAGGGGCTCAAGATCATGGGGAGCCTCCACATGACCATCCAGACCGCGGTCCTGATCGAGACGCTGAACGCGCTGGGCGCCGATGTCCGGTGGGCGTCGTGCAATATCTTCTCGACCCAGGACCACGCGGCGGCGGCGATCGCGAAAGCCGGCACCGCGGCCGTTTTTGCCTGGAAGGGCGAAACGCTTGAGGAGTACTGGTGGTGCACCGAGCAGGCGCTTACCTGGCCGGACGGCTCCGGGCCCAACCAGATCGTCGACGACGGCGGCGATGCGACCCTGCTCGTCCACCAGGGGGTTAAGGCCGAGAAGGACCCGTCCATACTTGAAAAGAAGTACGACAACAAGGAATTTAAAATAATCATAGACCGCCTCATCGAGAGCGTGAAGCTCAATCCGCAGAAATGGACGAAGATAGCCGCGCAGGTGAAGGGCGTTTCCGAAGAGACGACCACCGGCGTGCATCGCCTCTACCAGATGGAGAAGGCCGGCGAGCTCCTCTTCCCCGCCATCAACGTGAACGATTCCGTGACCAAGTCGAAGTTCGACAACCTGTACGGCTGCCGCGAATCGCTGGCGGACGGCATCAAGCGGGCCACCGACATCATGGTGGCGGGCAAGATAGTCGTCGTGGCCGGGTACGGCGACGTCGGCAAGGGGTGCGCGCAGTCGATGCGGGGCTTCGGCGCCCGCGTCCTTATCACCGAAATCGACCCGATCTGCGCGCTGCAGGCCGCCATGGAAGGATACGAGGTGACCACGATGGACGAGGCCGTGTCAGAGGGCGACATCTTCGTTACCTCCACCGGCAACCTGGACGTCATCACGGGAACGCACATGGAGCGGATGAAGGAAGGCGCCATCGTGTGCAACATCGGCCACTTCGACAGCGAGATCGCGATGCATTATCTTGAGAACAATCCGAAATGCAAAAAGGACACGGTGAAGCCGCAGGTGGACAAGTGGACGCTCGAGTCCGGCCGTTCGATCATCGTGCTCGCGGAAGGGCGGCTGGTGAACCTCGGCTGCGCCACGGGCCATCCCAGCTTTGTCATGAGCAACAGCTTCACCAACCAGACGCTGGCCCAGATCGAGCTGGCGCAGGGCACGCACAAGATAGGGGTGTATACCCTGTCCAAGAAGCTCGACGAAGAAGTCGCGCGCCTGCACCTGGACAAGCTGGGCGTCAAGCTGACGAAGATGACGAAGGAGCAGGCCGATTATATCGGCGTGCCCGTCGAGGGGCCGTACAAGCCGGATCATTACCGGTACTAGGCTCTCTTTAGCTCATCATACGATGTCACGCGGGCGGCCCACATGGGCCGCCCGTTCATTTGCGGCCCCCGCGCTGCTGAAAACATTTGACAGATTCAACAAGCTGATATACCTTCCCTGTCAAAGGGATACATCATCGGGAAAATAATAATTTCTTCTGAGGGGCGCCGGATACATTGAACGATACAATGCTGCCGTCACGCATCATCGACTTCCATGTCCACCTCTTCCCTGACAGGATGTTCGACGCCATCAGGGACTATTTTACAAAAGGATACCGGTGGGACGTCATATACCCACTGTACCACCGCGAGTGCGTCAGCTATCTGCGGGAGCGGGGCGTGGAAAAAATCGTCTTTTCCAACTACGCTCATCGCGCGGGCGTCGCCGAAAGCCTGAATGAATGGAACCTGCGCCTCCTCGACGGGGATCCCGATCTCTACTGCTTTGCGGCATACCATCCCGATGATGACAATGCCCTCGCAATGGCGGAGAAGGTGCTGGACCATCCGCGGGTCCTCGGCTTCAAGCTTCAGCTCCTGGTGCAGCGCTTCTATCCGCACGACCCGCGCCTCAACCCGATGTACGAGATGGTGATGGAGCGGGGGAAGCGCCTCCTGTTTCACGTCGGGACCGGTCCGGTGGGGAACGAGTTCGTGGGGCTCGCGGAATTCAAAAAGCTCCTTGAGCGCTATCCTGAAATCCCGGCCAACGTGGCGCACATGGGCGCGTACGAATATGCCGGGTTCATGGACCTGCTCGACGGGCATCCGGGGCTGTATCTCGATACGGCGTTCGCCTTCTTCGGGGAGTTCCAGGGAAAGGGCGGGTTCAACCTCGGCGGCGAGGCGCTTGAGGCGCACCGGGACCGCATCGTGTACGGATCGGATTTTCCCAACCTGATCCTGCCGCGCGAATCCGAGCTGGAGACCCTGCTGGGCTACGGCCTGTCGCAGGAGTTCTATGACAGGGTGTTTTACCGGAACGGGTTGGATCTGATCGATTCGATTGTTCGCTAAGGCAGGCTGCGGCAGGATGACGCATGCAAGTCGGGGATAACTATCGGTACGGAAGTTACTCTGACCCCCATGAGTCTTGCCATATCTGATATATTAATTGACAAATCCCCCTGATCTGGATACCGGTAATACAATTTTACCGATGCCTATGCAGCTTATCATCGAAACATATCATGACCGGCCCACCAGGGCCGAGGTCTCCCTCGGGCGTATCCGGAACAATTTCGGGATTGTCCGCTCCCTTGTCGGCCCGGACGTGAAGATCATGGCCATGGTGAAGTCGAACGCCTATGGCCACGGCATAAAGACCATTTCCGAAACCCTCCTTGCTGCGGGGGCGCACTACCTGGGCGTGGCGTATCTCGAGGAAGCCGTGTACCTGAGAAAAAGCGGCATCAAGGCGCCCATCCTGGTCTGCGGCGCAATCAACACGGGACAGATTGACGATTTCCTGGCCCATGACATCGAAATCACCAGTTCGTCGATCGACAAATCAATCGCGATCTCTGCGGCGGCGAAGCGGCTTGGCAGGACGGCGAAAGTTCAATTGAAGGTCGATACCGGCATGGAGCGGATAGGGGTCCACTGGTACAACGCGGAACAGTTCATCTCCCGCACCGGGGAGCTCCCCGGCATTGAAGTCACCGGCGTCTTTTCACACCTCGCAAAGGCTGATTCCGATCCGGCCTTCACCGACACGCAGATCGGGCGTTTCGAGAAGATCCTGGATGCCATGGCGCGGAAGAACGCGCTGCCCGCGCATGTCCACCTCGCGAATTCCGCCGCTATCATCAACGGCCGGAAGTCGGATTTCACCATGGTGCGTCCCGGGATCATGCTGTACGGCTATAATCCCCTGGGATATGACCCGGAGCGCGATTTCAGCGGGAGAAGGCTGCTTCCGGCAATGACCCTCAAGACAAAAGTGTCCTATTTCAAAGTATGCCCACCGGGCGCGGGCATCAGCTACAGCCACACCTACGTGACGAAGGACCGGACCCGCATCGTGACCCTTCCCATCGGCTATGGCGATGGCTATAACCGCCTCCTGTCGAACCGGGGCAGGGCGGTCATCCGGGGGAAAAGCTATCCGGTCGTGGGGACGGTATGCATGGACCAGGTGATGGTCGATATCGGCATGGATGGCACCGCCTATAACGGCGACGATGTGCTGCTGTTCGGCGAGATGGATGGAGTATCGCTGCCCCTGGAATCGCTCTGCGACGCGATCGGGACCATTACCTATGAGTTCCTCTGCAATATCAGCTCGCGGGTGCCCCGGATCTATCTGGATTGAGATGCGCAGGTGTCAGAGTAAAATGCTGCCCGATAGTTATCGGTGGGATGCGGCATTAAAGTAGACACTTTGCGTTAGTGTGTATGGTAAAGTTGCGATAGTTATCGGTAGTATCCCATGCTTTGACTGATACAAAGGGGTCAGAGCAACACATCTCCCGATAGTTATCGGTAATTTTACTCTGACCCCCCGTCCATGTCCCCCCTGAGCGCCCTGAACTTCCCGAAAACAAGCGGGGCGCCGAATGAGCACCAGAACCCGATACACCAGTATCTGAAGAAACCTGCCGCGGGAATGTCGGGAAGCACCTGCTTCAGCCCGAGCCGTAGTGCGAACACGACCGCGAGGCCAATGCCTATCTTTATCGCCGTGGCGGCAGGACCGTTCCGGGGATTAAAGCGGACCCTCTCTTCCGCAAGGAGGGCGCCGATCATGAAGCCGGATATCGTCCCCATGGTGGTATTGATCTGGTGGCCGGGCACGAGACAGGACACCGCGATCGGGACCAGCATGAGGAGTAATATCAGGACAGCGCTATTCGCCGCACGGTAATGGCGTTCCGTCAATTTCGCGGCGGGGTATATGACGGCGAAGCAGACTGCGCCGAAGAAAAAGCCGCCGATGACATCGCCCAGGTAATGCACGCCGAGATAGAGGCGGGAGTAGGGGATGAGGACGATCATCGCGGCGCAGAGCGCCCGCACGGCCCTGGGGCGGGCAAGAAGCGCGATCGATCCCCACAGGAGGACGGCGCCCTGCGTGTGGCCGCTCGGGAACCCCGGGCCTTTCGGCCGGTACCGCGCCGCCAGTTCGGCGATGCCCGGCAGGAGCTTCGCCGGGTCGGGGCGCGGGTTGTTGAACAGCGTCTTTATGAAATCATTGACCGATATGCCGATCAGGAACAGGGCGCCGGTGTAGAGCGCCTTTTTCTTGTCCCAGCACCAGTAGAGGACCGGGAGCGCCAGCATGTAGAAGAGATGGCTCCCGGCGGATGTGATTGCCAGCATTGCCGTGTCAAGCCAGCTCCCGGCGAAGATGTGAAGGCCGTTCAGTATCTCTTCGCCAAAGAGCGTCGGGTCATTGAAAAATGCTTCCATGATGGCTGCCTCGGGCCCGGGGTATTGTTTTATGCGGCGCCGTCGTCCCGCAGTACTGATTTTTTCAACAGGTCAACCGGAAGGGTCAGCATGACGGTGGTGTTGATTGCGGATATGATAGTGATAAAGCGCTCCTCGGAAAGTCCCCAGTTGTTCAGTATCGCATCGATCTTCGCAAACCCGAGGCCGAACCCGGATTCGCTGGTATCGATGTTATTGATAAAGAACTCGTATTCTTTTCCGCGCTCCCGGCAGAGCCGGTACTCTTCCCGCTTTTTATGTATGCGGTACAGGTCCCGTGTCAGTATCGGGGCGGTGTTCATGACGTCGATATAGACAAAATCTTCATCGGCCTGGATGCTCCACATGACCCTGACATTGCGCTCCCTGATTTTTTTCCTGATCTCCCGTATCCCGGCAAGGTCTTCCATGATGCGCTTCTCGGGATCGTTGAAATCACGGTTTTCAAGGTATGCCCTGTTTTTAATGGCGAGCAGCTTTGATTCTTCATTGAGGATTTCACGCACGGTGGTTGAGAGGTCTTCGCTACTGAGGATGTCCCCCGCGAGGCGGTTGAAGTGCTCCGGGATCTTTATGATATCGCTGATGTCCGCGCCGATCTCTTCGGCGCTCTTCCCGGGATGGAGCTGCTGCAGCCTGTTCTCTATCCGCTCCCTCAGGAGAAGGAACTTGTAATTCGCCTTGACCGCGTTCTTGATGAGCTCATCAAGGCAGGCGAACAGTTCCTGGGAAATTGCCTCGAGGCCTGCCCGGGCGAGAAACCTGGTCCCCGCTTCGTTGATCTGGTCCCTGGCCCGCCGGCTGTATATGCCGATAATTCCTTTTATCTGTCGCATGTATCATCCATGTAATAATGCTTGCAATAAAAAAGTATCGCTGGACGGTATTTAAGTCAAGAGCTATTAATATTATTAATAATAAATTTCAGGAGCCATTTTCAAATATTATGTCACCGCGCATTATACGATCAGATTTTATATTGACAATATTGGACACACTCCTGATTGTTGCACTATAGTTAGTATACACATATGCCGATTTTGCAGGTAATGTGTGATAGTAGATTTTGTGAGTATAAACATGGCATCCCTGAAGAACACCCTGCTCCTAACCCTGTTATTAAGCCTGGCTCTTACCAGCACTGGCCCGGGTTTGTGATGCCTTTTTTTAATACGCAAGTATAAAAGCCGTCACAACAGTGGCGGCTTTTTTTATGATATGAGACTGGATGGTACGATAATGGAGTATGAACATAGTGTGACGGTTGCCTGGAGGGTGCGGGGCCTGTGCCCCTGGTTGCTTGACTGCCGCCAGTGGCGTTGATCGTATGAGTGCGGTTTCATGTCCCGGCACCGGGACGCTGATAAGGCAGCATTATAAATAAAGGAGAATTACCATGACGGACAACAATAAAGTCATAATATTTGATACCACCCTTCGTGACGGCGAGCAGTCGCCCGGTTTTACCATGAACATCAAGGAAAAGATCTTGTTCGCCGACCAGCTCGTCAAGCTCGGGGTCGATGTCATCGAGGCCGGGTTCCCGATCGCTTCCGACGGGGATTTCGAGGCGGTCAAGATGATCGCGGACCGCGCCCGCGGGGTGCAGATTGCGGGGCTGGCCAGGGCGAACCAGAAGGATATCGATGTCTCGTGGAACGCCATCAAGGGCGCGGAGAACCCCCGCATCCACACCTTCATATCGAGCTCGGACATTCACATCATCCACCAGTTCAAGAAGACCAGGGAAGAGGTGCTGAAGATCGCCGTTGAGGCCGTGACCCAGGCGAAGGGATACACGCAAAACGTCGAATTTTCGCCGATGGACGCGACGCGCAGCGACCGGGCCTACCTCGCGGAAATGGTCCATGCCGTCATCGAGGCGGGCGCGGTGACGGTGAACATACCGGACACGGTCGGCTATGCCATCCCGTCCGATTTTAACACGCCTGATACGCTATCTTTTCGAGCACGTGCCGAACATCGGCAGGCGCCGTCATCTCGGTCCACTGCCACAATGACCTGGGCCTGGCCGTGGCCAATTCGCTCGCCGCCATAGAGGCGGGGGCGCGCCAGGTCGAGTGCACGGTCAACGGCATCGGCGAGCGGGCGGGGAACACCGCCATGGAGGAGATCGTGATGGCGGTCCACACCCGGGCCGACCTGTTCAGGCTCCATACCGGCATCAACACGAAGCAGATCGTCCCCACGAGCCGCCTTCTCTCGAACATCACCGGCGTTTCGGTGCAGCCGAACAAGGCCGTCGTGGGCGGCAACGCCTTCGCCCACGAATCGGGCATCCACCAGGACGGCCTGCTGAAGAACGCCATGACCTACGAGATCATGAAGCCGGAGGACGTGGGGATCACCAAGTCCACGCTGGTGCTCGGCAAGCATTCGGGGCGGCATGCCGTCCTCGACCGCCTGGCCTCGCTCGGCTATTCCCTTGACAAGGAGGAGACGGAGCGCTTCTTCCGGCTTTTCAAGGCGCTCGCTGACAGCAAGAAGGAGGTCTTCGACGAGGACCTGATGGTCCTGGTAGGGGAGTCGTTCTTCAAGGAGGAGGAGCACCGGCGGTACAAGGTGGAGAACGTGCAGATATCCACCGGCATGTTCTCCCCGCCCATGGCCCTCGTGACGATAAAGGACCGCAAGAAGGGGAGCAAGGAGAAATTCGAAGTGGCGCACGGCAACGGCGGCGTTGACGCGGGCGTGATCGCGGTCAAGAAGATCACCGGCACCACGGCGGTCATTACATCCTTTAACCTGGTCGCCATAACCGGCGGGTCCGACGCCGTCGCCGAGGTGCACTGCACCGTGTCCGACGAGCATGAAGGAAAGAAGCTCAAGGCGTTCGGGAGCTCCGCCAACATAGACGTGTCCATAGCGGGGATCCACTCGTTCGTGGACGCGCTGAACAAGCTCGAGTACATGAAGATCGCCGGGCAGCGCGGCCGGGACATGATGCAGGGCGCCAACGGCGAGAGCCACGGCGTGTAGTCATTAACGGGCCGGCGCCCCCACCGGCGCTGGCCGTGCAATTTTTGCGAGGAGGGACGCTTTCGCCGCCTCCCTCCTCGCGCCTCTCTCCCAGTCCCGCAATCGTCCTGACTGGCGTTGGGCCCATGTATGACCCGATAATTATTTCATCGGATTTTATCCCCGTTTGTTTACATGATTTACAGAAAAAGGATAATGAAAGTAATTTTATAATAAATAAAAATTTGTAAACGGTATCAGTATTTACATTTAAAAAGCCGGGATTAACCCCCCGGCTTTTTTATATTGACATTTAGCTGTTATGTGATAAATCATTTTATATAATATATTATTTATGGGGGATAGTATAATGCCAGCTATGTCAAATGACTTTGAACGGGCAACAAATAAACTAATAGGTGTATTATCTGGCATTAAAGCAGATAGAAAGATTAACATTAAAGAATTACAAAAACTGAAAGAATGGTTGGAAACTCATAACAACTTATTATATAAAATGCCATTTTGTGAAATATATGAAATGATTGAAAGGATAGTTGAAGATGAAATTATTGATGAATATGAACAAGATGATTTAATGCAGTATTGTAAAAATTATGAAGAAGAAAACAGCCCATATGATAACTTGAAAAATGAAATTCAAGTTTTACATGGGTTTGTTCTAGGTATTGGTGCGGATAACATAATTAATACAGATGAAGTAAAGGCATTAGAAAAATGGATGTTGTACCATGAGCCAGTAATCACGAAATGGCCATTCGATAAATTATATAATCATTTACAAAAAATATTAGAAGATGGTGTTGTAACAAAAGAAGAAGAAATCAAATTATTAAATTTTATTACTGGTTTTCAAGACAATAAAACAAATTTTAAAGTGTATGATAAAACAGTATTCGTCAATAGATGGATGGAAACAGACGCACCGATTGTAGAAACGATGAAGGGAATTACTGAAAAGGTGGTGAATATAACAATTGAAGGAAAATCAGTTTGTATAACTGGATTGATGAAAGTAAAACGTGGGACTGTAATTGATTTGATTATTGAACGTGGAGGGATATCCCAAAAGAACGTGACACTTGATTTAAATTATCTTGTCATTGGTGATTTATCTAACCCATGTTGGAAATATACAACTTATGGAGGTAAAATTGAAAAGGCGATGGAATATAAAAAGGAAGGTGCTAAAATAAGTATTGTTTCTGAAAATGATTTTCTTGTAGCTTTAAATTCTTAAAATAAATATTGCGGGATTGTTCGACGTATTAATAATCGAAGGCCTGGATTGGATACACTCGTTTTTCTATTGTGTTATTCGTACTAAAAAAGGATAGAACATGGATTTATACACAATACCACAAATTCAAATTATTAATCAAATACAAAAAATGGATAATTTTGAAAAGGGCAATGAAGAAGTTTTATTGTGGGCAGTCGTAAATAGTTATAATGACATTATACAAATGCTTATTGACACAAATAAATTAAATCCCAGTAAATTTCCATTGAAAGTAAATAAATATTGGAATCTTGCTTTAAGATATGCGTGTGAACGTGGAAATATTGAAACAATTGAGATGCTTTTAAAATCCGGGGCCGATGAACCTAGTGCTGATGATTATATAATGATAGGTAAAAAATTTAACAAGAAAACTAATATATGGGAAAATGAAAAATTGAACTATACTGCAAAAAGTGCACCGGGATGTATACAACCGAAAGATAAAGAAGAAAGAAAAAAACGTTATTATTTACTATTGCTTGATTGGATTTATGACAATTGTTCACATCCAATATTTGAAAAGTTGAAGGAGCATGTTGAAACAAAGAATCATACGTTTGTTTATACTGAACGACAAAAAAATCCAGAAACAGGGGCATATATTATTAGATGGAAAAAGGAGAATAAATATGATGACAATTAAATTTACAGTACACCACCCCAGAACATCGTTCTTTAATTATTATTCGAATTACATCTACAAGAAAGCCAACAAAAACAGAAGTAATTCATTATAAAGATTTGCAGTATGAAAAATCTTGACAAGTATTGTTGTGGTAGTATATTGGTAGTATGAAAGTTAAAACATCCATTACTCTGTCTAAAAGCCTTCTAAAAGAAATTGATCTAATTATTTCCAAATCAGGGAATCGCTCCCTTTTTATTGAAGAAGCTATTAAAAATTACTTGGTTCATAAAAAACGTAATCTGCGCAATAAAAATGATCTGGATATTATTAATCGCTCTGCTGATGAATTAAATAAAGAAGCTGATGATATCTTATCCTGCCAGGTTCATATTTGAAGCGGGGTGATCTTTATAGGGTCTTTAAGGGATCTAAGCACGATACAAAGAATTATCGTGTTTTTGCTATTCTAAGTAGACAAACCCTGATTGATTCAAAATTTTCCACTGTTATTTGCGCCCCTGTTTATTCAAACTATCTTGGAATTTCAACGCAAGTCCCTATCGGGATAGATGATGGTTTAAAACATGATAGTTGTATTTATTGTGATGAAATTATTAGTATTCCAAAATCTTTATTAACTGATTACATCGGGACTTTATCTCCTCAAAAATTAAATGAATTAAATAAAGCTATATTAATAGCTTTTGATCTGGATTAAATGTCAGGGCGAATGGCGTATGACGAGTCTGTGGAATAAGTCACTGTTAGTTGAAATTAATTGACTAATGCAAACAATTAAATTCTCATTACATGCCGGGAATGTTTGAGTATGCCATAAACTATCATGTAGAGGGGAGAATAGATACTTCAATGTTTGAAGCTCGATTTCAAAACGATGAAACCGGGGCAACGGCATATGATTTAAAGATATTACTAAAACTCGTGCTTTTAAAAAAAGACGGCGTTGGTCAACGCCGTCTTTTTTGTTAAAAATTGAGATGGACCCTATTCCCTGTACATCCCGTCGATCACGTCCCTGTAGTTCTTCAGCACCACTTTCCTCTTTACCTTGAGGGTCGGCGTCAGCTCGCCGGATTCCTGGGTGAAGGGCTGGTCCAGGAGCGAGAAGCTCTTGATCTGCTCCACCCTGCCGAGGGGCCTGTTCAGCTCGTCCACGATGTCCTTGAATTTCTTCATGACCTCGGGGTTCTTGATCAGCTTTTTCGGGTCGGTCTCGGCGATGCCTTTCGTCTTTGCCCACTTGACCACCTCGGGGAAGCAGGGCACGATCAGCGACACCAGGTATTTCATCTGGTCGCCGATGACCGCCATCTGCTCGATGAAGGGGTGCGTGATAAACATGCCCTCGATCACCTGCGGCGCCACGTTCTTTCCGCCCGCGGTGATGATGATGTCCTTTTTCCTGTCGGTGATCTTCAGGTAGCCGTCTTCATCGATCACGCCGATGTCGCCGGTGTGAAACCAGCCGTCCCCGGTCAGCACCTCCTTCGTGTCCTCGGGCCTGTTGTAATACCCCTTCATGACCTGCGGTCCGCGGATCATGACCTCGCCGTCATCCGCGATCCGGCACTCGGTCCGCGGAAACGCGGGGCCGCACGTGCCCAGCTTGATCGGCCTGATATACCTGAAGGTGTTCAGGTGTGTCACCGGCGTGGTTTCGGTCAGTCCGTAGCCGAGGTGCACCTCGATGCCGAGGGCCTGGAAGAACTCGTTGATGGTGTCGGACAGCGGCGCGCCGCCGACGCCCATGACGATCATCCGGTCGAGGCCGAGCGCCGCCCTGATCTTGGAAAAGATCACCTTGTCCGCCATCCGGTAGTTCACGCTGAGCGGGAAGGGCAGGGGCCGGTTCGACAGTATGTAGGGCACCGCCCGCTTGCCGGCCTTCATGGCCAGGCTGAACAGCTTCTTCTTGCTCGGCGGGGCGTCGCGCAGCTGCGACATGATCCCTTCGTACAGCTTTTCCAGCACCCGGGGCACGTACACGCAGCAGTAGGGCCTGATGTCTTTCAGGTCCTGGACCAGGGTCTCGGCGCCCTTGGTATAGGCGATGGTCCCGGACTCATGGATGATCGAATTGTAGCCGATGGTGCGCTCGAGCGAGTGCGAGAGGGGCAGGAGGGAGACGCACAGCGCCTCGAAGTTTTCCTTCGGGAACGGATGGTGCTCCAGGAACTGCTTCGTGTTGGTCACCAGGTTGTTGTGGGTCAGCATGACCCCCTTCGGGTCGCCGGTGGTGCCGGAGGTATAGATCAGCGTGGCCGTTTCCTCGAGGTCGATGGCCCGCAGCCGCTTGTCGATCTCCTTCAGGTTGAGGTTTTTCCGGCCCTGCCTGAGCGCGTCGGAAAACCTGACGACCGTCTTGTCCTTGTAATCGAGCTCATCAAACACGATGATCTCCTTGAGGGCTTTCAGCTTTTTCTTCTCGCCGAGGAGATTGTCCACCTGGAACTTGCCCGCGCACATGCACACCTTCGCGCCGGAATCGTTTAATATGTACGACGCTTCGGGGCCGGAATTCGTCGGGTAGATCGTAACGTCCGCCGCGCCGATCGCGTGGGACGCGATGTCCGAGATGCACCATTCCGGCCTGTTGTTGGAATATATGGCGATCTTGTCCCCGGGTTTGATCCCTTTCTTTATGAAATACGAGGCAAGCGCGTCAACCTGCTCGTTGGCGTCGTCGTACGTATAGTCCTTCCAGACCTTTCCTTCGCGAATTTTCGCGAATACTTTTGTGTGAACGTGTGCCACCCTGTTCTTGAAGATCCCCGGGATGGTTGTTTCATCATACGGTTTAAATGCGCTCATAGAGTACCTCCGAATAATCTTAAAAGATCAGCCAGCTATGGTTGACTTGGGAGGCGGAAAAAATATACATTTCCTGCCCCCGTGTAAACATTTTTTGTATCCCCCTGTTTATTGTCAATGAAAGTAGCGGCGTTGACTCATAAGTTTTAAAATAAATAAATAACCTGGATGGGTATGAGCTGATTAAGTGGACTAATCGGACATGATGTTCAACTATTTTGATGTGTGGGGCCGCCTGCCGGGGTTTCCGGCGGCAGATACACAGCCTGCGGGGGGATGGGACAATCCTGTGATAACCGGCACCTTTACGGCGTCAGGCCGGGAAATGCCATCGGCAGCTATGCGGAAAACAGGCCTGGAAGGATATTCGCCGGCCCTGTGGGGCTGCCCGGCGGGCGGCGCGGTTCATGCCGCGTGCGCGCCTAATGCTTCTGGTAGACTATAACGCGGCCGTCCTTGTCGCGCTTGATGGTCAGCTTGTTGTTCTCAAAAGAGACGATGGTGAACTGCGTCGTCTGCCCTTTTGTCACGGTTTTCAATTTATTTCCGGTGAGCTCGTATTTTCCCTTTATGACCAGCCGGTCAACCTTCTGCTCGAAAGTGCCGTCCGCCTTGTATTCAATTGACGCCGTGAACCCGCCGCCAAGGTCAAATTTCCATGAGCCGATGATGGTTTGACCGTACTCGACCGGCACGGGCTCCGTCTTTTCCGGGGCCGCCTGGCTGAACGCAGCGCCGCACAGCGCCATGACGGCCAGCAGCGATATGCACACGGCTTTCTTTTTCATATGAACTCCTTCCTCATGGGTATTGATATGCACTGCTGATTGGTATTGTACCGGCCGGTGGCCCCTGTCCAGTAATTTTTACGCTATAAAATATCCGGCCATTGCCCGGACCGGTTCCGAATGACTGTCCCTGGCCGCGCAGGTTCCGGGCGGGAATAAAAATATATATACTTAACAAAAATATAGTATTTTTTACTTGACATAATCACGCGCCCGGCATATTCCTCCATACATACGGATGAAAAAATTTTTGTTCTTTACAAATTGATGAGACATAAGTTTTACTATTTGCAAGGGCATATTCGTATACACATCAATCGCGTGCGCGCACTACGATAGCCGCGGATTCAGCCCGGGCCGGGAAGATGCCCGGCAAGGCGCTACCGGCCTGCGGCACAGGCGATAGAATTCATTCAACACGACGAGGTAACCCACATGGCTGAGCAGAAAGAGACGCACCAGAAAGAGAACGGTCAGAAGACCCAGGCCCTTGAATCGGCAATCATGCAGATAGAAAAACAGTTCGGCAAGGGCTCCATCATGCGGCTGGGGGACGGAGACAAGATCGTGCAGGTTGAGGCGATATCGACCGGTTCCCTTGAGCTGGATATCGCGCTCGGCATCGGCGGCCTGCCGCGCGGCAGGGTCGTTGAGATATACGGCCCCGAGTCATCCGGCAAGACCACGCTCACGCTCCACGTGGTGGCGGAGGCGCAGAAGCTGGGCGGGGTCGCGGCGTTCATCGACGCCGAGCACGCCATGGACCCGTCCTACGCGGGCAAGCTGGGCGTGAAGACCGACGAGCTCCTCGTGTCCCAGCCCGACACCGGGGAAGAGGCGCTGGAGATCGTCGAGGCGCTGGTCCGCTCCGGCGCGGTGGATATCATCGTCATCGACTCGGTCGCGGCGCTTGTGCCGAAGGCGGAGATCGACGGCGACATGGGCGATTCCCACATGGGCCTCCAGGCCCGCCTCATGAGCCAGGCGCTCAGGAAGCTTACCGGCGTCATCTCCAAGTCGAAGACCTGCGTCATATTTATCAACCAGATACGGATGAAGATCGGCGTGATGTTCGGCAATCCGGAAACCACGACCGGCGGCAACGCCCTCAAGTTCTATTCGTCCATACGCCTCGATATCCGCAAGATCGAGACCCTGAAGTCCGGGGAAGAGGCCGTCGGCAACCGGGTCAGGGTGAAGGTCGTGAAGAACAAGGTGGCGCCGCCCTTCCGGCAGGCCGAGTTCGACATCATGTACGATTCCGGCATCTCCCGGGTAGGCGACATCCTCGACCTTGGCGTGAAGCACGAGATCGTGAAGAAGTCGGGCACCTGGTTTTCCTACGGCGACGAGCGGATCGGGCAGGGGCGCGAGAACGCGAAGAAGTATTTTACTGACAATCCCGCCCTTGCGCAGGAGGTCGAGGCGAAGATCAAGGCCGCGGTCGGGCTTGCCGGGCAGGGAAAGGAGAATGAAAAGCCAGAAGACGCCCGTGCGGCCGAGGCGTAGCGGCGGCCGCGGGGCCGGCGGCGCCCCCGGGCGGCGCCGGCTGGCCGGGGGCGAGAGCGCGTCATGAGAAATAAAAGCGTGCGCCTCAAGTCTCCTGATGATATCAAGCGCATCAGCGACTCCGGCGCCATCATTGCCGGCATATTCACCAGCCTCTCCGGCGCTCCCCTTGAAGGGATGTCCACCTGGGAGTTGGACTCACTCATAGAATCCATGATCCTCAAGCAGAAGGGGAGGCCCGCCTTTAAGACAGTGCCGCGGTACAGTGCGGCTTCCTGTATTTCCATCAATGAGGAAGTGGTCCATGGCGTTCCGACAAAAAAAAGGAAAATCAGGGACGGGGACCTGGTAAAAGTCGATATCGGCGTGGTGCTGAACGGTTATTTCAGCGACGCGTGCCGGACGTTTGCCGTGGGAGCGGTCCCCGACAATGCCCTGCGCCTTGCGGATGCCGCCCGCCAGGCGCTGGAACGCGCTATCGGCGTCATGCGACCCGGGGGCCGGATCGGGGACATCGGTCATGCCATACAGTCTTTTGCCGAAGACCGCGGCTACAGCGTGGTCCGCAATTACACCGGGCACGGGGTGGGGTTCGCCCTCCATGAGCCGCCCGTCGTCCCTCATTTCGGAAAGCGGGGCACGGGCATCCTCCTCGAAAGCGGCATGGTCCTTGCCGTCGAGCCGATGATCAATGAAGGCGGCAGCGAGGTGCGCCTGCTCAAGGATGGATGGACGGCGGTCACCGCGGACGGACGCCTCTCGGCGCAATTCGAGCATACCGTTGCCATAACAGGGGACCGGCCCCTGGTCCTGACCGGGGAACCCGGCCGCTCCTGAAAGAGCGGACCCCGCCGCCGGCAACCAGTCCATGCAGTTATTCATTGACAAATTATCCTTCTGTGCGTACTATTATGCTTGATGACGTCAGGATAATGATATTATTCGCAGGCCATTGTGCCGACAATAGACATAACTACCATGCGGGATTCATCATGAAGCGTTTGCTCCTAACAGTCGCCACCATCGCAGCCCTGCACTGTTTCAGTGCGCTGCCGGTCCATGCATGGGTGTTCGTGGATACGTCCAGGGCGCCGAGCATTCCCGTTCCCGGATTGCTGAGCACGGTCTATGAGATTGACAATGTAATCACGAAGAACTTCAGGAACTATCCTGCCGCGTTTGCGCTCGCGAACGTCGGGGGATACCCGGTGGGCGACGCCTACATCGGCAATTTCCCGCATATGTTCTTCGGCGTCTCCGCCACCATCGGGTGCGCGAACATGAAATATTACGACGAGGACGTGCCGCGCGATGCGAACGTATACCCGGCCTATGCCCCCAACCCGGTGCTCTATTTCGGCTTCGGCCTCGCGGGCGGATTCGACCTGATGTTCAAGCTCATGGTCCTCACCGATGCTATTTACAAGCCGCCACTCAACCAGGAATCGGCGAAGCTGGGCAAGTTCAATATTTATTCCGGCGGCGCCAAGATCAGGAAAAACCTTATCAAGAAAAAGAAGATCCTTGCGAACATATTCGATTTCGGGGGCCTTACCGTGAGCGCCGGGGCGGATTACATGGAAGGTCTGCTCACCATCGATGGCCACTACCGGTACACGCTCAAGGGCATAGAGGTCAACCCCCCGGGGGGCAATTACAATATAGATTTCGACGCGTACTATAATTTCAATTTAAAGTGGATCATGTTCTCGGTGAACACCCAGGCGCTGGCCTACATCAATTTCCTGTGGGTATTCGACCTGTATGCGGGGTTCGGGATGTCCCTGACCTACGGGGTCAACAGCCTTGACGGGAGCGGTATCGGGCCGATAACGAGCACCGCGCTGGCGGGGTACTCTGAATTTCTCTTCGCCGCCGTCGGATATAAATATCACCCCCGCGTATTCATGGGACTTTTTGTGGCCGGCCTCGAAATCAATATATGGATCCTGAAGCTCAATTTTGAGACAATGGTAAATATCAGCAACGGCAGGGACATCAGCCTTCAGCTGGGGACGCGCCTCCAGTTTTAAGCGCGCCGCCGTTAGGAACGGTCCGTACCCGACGGCAGCGGCGGTCTGCCGGTTAAAAAGGGCCGGATGCATGAATTTCATTTGACATTTTGTAACACTGCACCCTTCCTGTTTCCTTATTGATTCGATATCCGGTATTTCCCGGGATTTTCATCGCTACATGTTGCATGATTGTATTGTTTTCCCGGCGCCGCGGGCCACGGGTAGAGGCTTGTATGCAGGGGGTCGCTTCGCGCCGAGGATTTGATGCAAATATAAATTAAGAGTTATGTGGAGCATATTAATGAAAAGATGTATCATTCTTGCGCTGGGACTCCTGTTGACGCTGACCGCGATCGGATGCAAGCGGCCGGGAGATGTGCTCGTCACATTCAAGGACGGGCAGATAACGAGGGGCGAATTTTATGAGTGGCTGGAAGCCCGGAGGATGGCGAAGGAATCCGTTCTCAAGAAAAAAGACCAGCAGAAAAGCCACCTTGAGCGTTTCGCGACCGAAAAGCTCGTGGTGCGGGAAGCGATAAAGGCCGGCTTTGACAAAAACGAGGATTTTGTGTACCTGAAAAACCACGCGACGAGAAATTTCTACGCGCAGTACATCGGCAAGGCCATCAGCAGCGAGGGAAAATTCAGCGAGAAGGCGGCCAGGGCCCGGATCATCAAGCTGACGGTGAAAAACTATAAAATCGTGAATAACAAGCGCGAAAAGCTTTCCGACGCAGAAATGGAAGTCGCATATAATGAAAAGATGGAAAAGGCCCGTGCGCTGATCGCGGAGCTGGACAAGGGCGCTTCTTTTGAGGACCTTGCGAAAAAAAATTCGGACGATTTTTCAAAGAGGAAGGGCGGCGATATCGGCTATATCATAAAGGGGATGCGCGGGGAAGAATTCTCGAGCGCCATATTCGCCGTGGCAAAAGGGACTTATACCAAGGAGCCGGTCAGGCTCGGCAACGGCGTGTATGTCATCATGGTGGAAGATGTGACCGACCTCACCGAGGACAATATCGAGGACGTGATAGAGGACAAGATGCAGCAGGCGGGACTGAAGCGCCGGCTTACCTATAATGCCGCGATGGGACTCCAGGAGCGCCTGATCCAGGCCAAGGACGTGACGAACAACATCGAAACGGCGTCGCTGTTTAATCCCGCCGCGCCGCTCTTCAAGGTGGGGGAGAAGGAGTTTGCGGTCGCCGATTTAAACAGGCTGATGAATTTCATCCTGAGCAAGCGGAAGAAGATGGGCCGCACCGAGATGCAGATCGAGGACAGGATGAAGCGTGAACTGGCAAAAAGGCTCCTCAAAGAAGAGGTCATGATGCGTGAAGCGATCAGGAGGGGCATTGACAAGGAAGAAAAATTCAAGAGCGAGCTCGGGTATTTCATCGATTACAATCTTGCCGGGTCGTATGAATCAGAGGTCGCGCTGACGGGCATAACGGTCACCCCCCTGGAGGTCAGGGATTATTATACCAAGAACCTGGACCGCATGTATACAAGGAACTCGAACGAGGGGGGCAAAAGCGTAAAGCGGATCATCCCGTTTGAGGAAGTGAGAAAAAATATCGAGAACCGCCTCTACGACGCAAGGAAAGCTGAAAAGAGGAAGACGTGGGTAGCGGAACTGCTCAGTAGCAATGGCTTCAAGATAGATGAATCCGAACTGGAAGGAAAGTAAACAGGGTGTACTGCCAAACGGGGCCTTCAATGAAGGCCCCGTTTGTTTTATGCGCCATGCAGGATTAATTGCTGCTAATAAAGAACACCCGGACGCTGTTTGGTTTATGAAATCAATTTATCGTATTCGTGGGGGATGTGTTCTCTGATTCGCTGAGCGCCAGCTCTGATTCGCCCTCAATGGAAATTTCATCGAGCGATTCAACATCAAGGCCAAACTCCTTGGCCGAGTCAACATAAAAGTGTATCACCTTTTTTATCCTGCGAATAGCTTCAGATCTGTCCGCTCCATAACAGTTAATGTCAAGCTCGGGGCAATTGGCGATGATTTCTTCATGGTTCGGAATCAATTTGATGGATAACTTCATATGTGGTCCTCTGGATAAACATAGGCGCCATGCCTTTCGCACCCCGAACGCCTTCTCCTGTCTTGCTATGACTTTTTTATTATCGTCATGTCCGGTTACATGCTTAACATCTCGCGGACCGACTTTCGGCGTATTGTTGTCGAAAAGTCATTAAAAAGCATCAATGGAGGGTGTGACCCCTGTATTTTAACCGGCAGTGATTGTTATTCGGAGATATCACCGATCTCCGGGGGAAGACCATCCCCATAAATTGTTATTTTTTGTATAATGAAGTAAAAACAAATCAAAAAGAGTGAAAAAATCTTGACAATTGCCCAATAAAAAAAATGCTGACAAGAGTACAGAGGATGTTTACTATTCACTGCGAAGGACAGAGACTATAAAGGACAGATACTATAATTGAATAAGTGGGACAAAAAAAAATCTACAAGCTCAATATTCACTTATTCGACCATAGGACTTGAACTCGCAGCGACGGTGACGATCTTTATCCTGGGCGGCAGCAAGCTTGACGAGCATTTCAAAAGGGAGCCGGTTTTCACGATCATCGGAGCGTTCCTTGGGATGGCGATTGGTTTTTATCATCTGATCAAGCAGCTGCAGAATATTGAGACCAAAGAAAAAAAGGAAGAAAATAAATTAAGAAAAAAATGGCTGTAGTGAATTTATCTTGATTTTTAACGGTCGTTTTTTTAAATGGATATCACAAGCGAGAAACAATCAGGCCGGGGCAAACAAATGAATGTGAAAGGCATCGCCTGCATGCAGCCGGTATAGAATAGAGAGTAAACAAAGATCCAGGAGATTTCCCGTGAAACGGATAATTCCACTTGCTGTCATAATCGTCGCTTACCTGCTTTTCCTGATTTTCTACATGGCCCCGGGCGGCGGTCATCATGAAGTTGAAGGCGTCGGAGAGCTGGTCAACAGCCACCTTACCGACCATGTTATCGAACCGTCCCATGCATCTCCCCACGACAATATTATTACCACGCAGATGAAATCGATTAATAACGCGATAGCCCATGTGAATGAAACGGTGCTCAAGGACAAGTTCTTCGGCATCTTTGACATGAGGATTACCAAATGGGTCATGATGCTGTGGCTCGCGATGCTCTGCTGCCTTGCAATTTTTATTCCTCTCGCGTTCACGATAAAGAAAGAAAAGATGGGCTCCGAATCAAGATGGGTGAACATGTGGGAGATGCTGATCGTCTCCACCGTCCACAATGAAATAGTAGAGCCGAATTTCGATGGCAAATATATAAAGACGGCGATGCCGTATTTCACCACGCTTTTCTTTTTTGTCCTTTTCTGCAATTACCTTGGCATGATCCCCGGCTTCGCGACCGCGACCGGCAACCTCGCGGTCACCGGCGGCCTGGCGGTACTCACGCTGGTCCTCATTATCGGGGTGGGCGTTATCAAACAGGGCCCCCTCTGGTTTTACAAGGGGACCGTACCTCACGGTGTTCCCTTTGTCCTGGGGCTCTGCCTGCTGTGGCCCATCGAGCTGATCGGCCTGCTGATTAAGCCCTTTGCGCTGACAGTTCGTCTATTTGCAAACATGACTGCCGGCCACGTCGTCATACTGATCTTCATCTTTCTTGTCATGATGTTTCAAAGCTACTTTGTCGGTATCGGCTCCATACTCGGGGCGCTCATGATATACCTGCTTGAACTGCTGGTCGCGTTCATCCAGGCGTTTATTTTTACAACTCTGTCGGCGATGTTCATCGGATCTTCGATGCACGCGCACTGACGGGAGAATTGCTAAAGCACATAAATTAATTCAAAGGATTAATTTATAAATACAAGGGATAAATAAGTTCAATACCTAGGAGGAAATGATGGAATATTTAGGTTTGTCGTATCTGGGAGCTGGTCTGGGCGCTGGTCTGGTTGTTATCGGTGCCGCTATGGGTATCGGCCGCTTGGCGTCAGGTGCTATCGAAGGGATGGCCCGTCAGCCGGAATTGAGCGGTGACCTCAGGACCGCCATGATCATCGCTGCTGCTCTGATCGAAGGTTTCACGTTCTTTGCTCTCGTTATTACCTTCATGCTCGCAATTCAGAAACAGCAAGCACCGGTTGCAGTCGAAGCAGAAGAAGCCTGCTGCAGCGGAAGAAGTCAAGTAAGTAAGCTTTCGTTTTTAATTCGTACGGCGTAAAAGAGTTTTATCTTTTTGAAAGGTAAGTAATATGGAATTCTTGAAAGAAGGGTTGCTCAGGGTCGATCCGGGTCTTATGCTGTGGACGATCATCACTTTCATCGTCCTGCTGCTGATATTATGGAAAGCAGCATGGAGGCCGATTGTCGATGCGCTGGACGCCAGGGCGGAAAAGATTCGCTTCGAGATTGATAACGCCGAACGGACGCGTCAGGAAGCAGATAAGCTTCTGACCCAGCACAAGGCAATGATGGACAACGCCCGCAACGAGGCGTCACAGATCATTGCCAAGGGCAGGGAAGAGGCCGAAAAGATCAAGAACGAGATCGTTGAAAAAGCGGCCACGGAATCGAGAACGATTGCTGATCGCGCTAAGAAAGAGATCGATCTCGCGAAAGACAAGGCGCTTGTCGACATCAAAAACGGAAGTTGTTCTGCTCTCGACGGAAATTGCATCGAAGATCATCAATAAGAATATCAAACCGGATGATCAGAAGGCTCTCGTTGAAGAAGCTTTGAATAAAATGGGGACAGTTCAGTAATATACATACTGAACTGTCCTGATATTTAAATTTAGGATAGGGTACTAACGTGGCTGCAAAGGATATAGCTCGTGTATATGCATCCTCTCTGGTCGAAATCGGGCAGAGCATGAAAATATCTGCCCGATCTCGAAGAGGAGATAAGATTTCTTGCCGATCTGGTCGAAGAAGATAAAGATTTCAGACATTTTCTTGTGGCCCCGGGCATAGCCAAGGAAACCAAGAAAGATTTTATCGATAAAATCTTCAAGGGCAACCTGTCTGAGACACATTGTAAACTTCATAAAGGTGCTGATCGATAACGATCGCCAGTCATGCATCGTTGAAATATACGAAGCCCTTGCGGCCTTGGTTGATGACGTTCAATAACCGTCAGAAGGTGACAATTGTCACTCCAGCTGAGCTGGATTCTGCAATGAGGGAAAAGCTGGCGGCCAGCCTCAAAGAAAAGCTGAAAAAAGAAATCATTCTTAAAACCGAGACAAGGCCGATATCCTCGGCGGAATTATTATAAAAGTAGGTGACACTGTAATAGACGGGTCTTTAGCAAAAGATCTTAAAAATATAAAGAATAATCTGTTAAATAGCAAAGTCAGGAGTGAAGTGGCCTATGAAGATTAAAACTGAAGAAATAAAATCTATCATAAAGAAAGAGATTGAAGGATATAAATCCAGCTCTGGACGTGAGCGAAGTCGGGACCGTTATTCAGGTCGGTGACGGTATCGCCAGGATCCACGGACTTGAAAACGCGATGTCCGGCGAGATGCTTGAATTCGAGAATGGCGTCCAGGGGATGGTTCTTAACCTTGAAGAAGACTCCATCGGTGCTGCCATCCTTGGCGATTACCTCAAGATACAGGAAGGCGACTCTGTAAAGAGGCTGAACCGGGTTCTCGCGGTTCCGGTGGGCGAAGAGATGCTCGGACGGGTCGTTACTCCTCTCGGTGTGCCGGTTGACAACAAAGGGCCGATCAATATTAAAAAGTATCGTCCTCTTGAGTTCGTCGCTCCCGGTATTGCATCCCGTCAGCCGGTTAAAGAGCCGCTCCAGACAGGTATAAAGGCCGTTGACTCGATGATTCCGATCGGACGGGGACAGCGCGAGCTGATCATCGGCGACCGTAAAACCGGTAAAACCGCGATTGCGCTCGATGCGATCATAAACCAGAAAGGTAAAAATGTAATTTGCGTATACGTCGCAATAGGCCAGAAGGCATCAACCGTTGCCGCGGTCGTTGAAAAGCTTGAAGAGCACGGCGCCATGGAGTACACCATCGTCGTTGCCGCCAACGCGTCAGACCCGGCGCCGATGCAGTATATCGCGCCGTATGCCGGAACGGCCATGGCGGAATATTTCATGTATGAAAAGAAAGGGCATACGCTCTGCGTGTATGATGACCTTACAAAACAGGCCAATGCGTACCGCGAAATGTCACTGCTCCTCCGGAGGCCTCCCGGACGTGAAGCGTATCCCGGTGATATTTTCTATTGCCACTCACGGCTGCTCGAGCGGTCGGCAAAGCTTCACGATGATCTCGGCGGCGGCAGCCTTACCGCGCTTCCGATCATTGAAACGCAGGAAGGTGAGGTTTCCGCGTACATCCCGACCAACGTTATCTCGATTACCGATGGTCAGATATACCTCCTGCCGAACCTCTTCGCGTCCGGTATCCGTCCGGCTGTTGACGTCGGTATCTCCGTATCCCGGGTCGGCGGCAACGCGCAGATCAAGGCGTATGAAGAAATACGCCGGCTCCCTGCGGCTCGACCTCGCGCAGTTCCGTGAACTCCAGGCGTTCGCGCAGATGGGTACTGAGCTCGACGCTGCGACCCAGAAACAGCTCGACCGTGGTATCAGGCTCGTTGAAGTGCTGAAACAGGGGCAGTATGTTCCGATGGCGGTTGAGGAACAGGTGGCGATTATGTTTGCCGCCACGCAGGGTTTCCTCGACAAGGTGCCTGTTGAAAAAGTTAAGGATTTTGAGGCCAAGTATATCGCGTACATGAAGAGCTCCCATAAAGACCTTCTGTCCGATATATCCGCAACCGGACAATTAAACAATGTGGAAAAATTCAGCAGCGCCATACAGGAATTCGTTGATCGGTATATTGCTGAAGTGAGCAAATAAATAACTAAGGGATTATACTGTGGCTACTCAAAGGGATATAAAAAACAGAATCAAGTCCGTTAGTAACACCCGGAAGATAACCAGCACCATGGAGATGGTCTCCACTGCAAAGATGAAAAAGATGCAGGGAAGACTTGAAATGTCCAAGCCGTATGAACTGAAGGTCAATGAGATCATGGCGAACCTGGTGAACTCCGGCGTTAATGTAGCTGATGATCCGCATTTCAGGGAAGCTGATGATCCCTCCCGCATTCTCGTGCTTCAGATTACCGGGAACCGCGGTCTTTGCGGCAGCTTCAACACGAATGTTATCGAGACGACCCTGAACTTCAAGAAGAAGATGGCGGATGAGCACCGGGATACGCAGGTCTTTGCCGTGGGGAAGAAGGGGATCGGTTTTTACAATTTTATCAAGGAACCGATGTATAAGTCGATGCTGAACCCCGAGGACAAGCTGACGTTCGAACAGGCTGCGGGAATAGGCTCGGAGCTGAGAAATCTCTTCCTGAGCGGCGAATTTCATGAAATTTATATTTCATACACGAAGGTAATGTCTTCTTCTTCTCAGAAGCCGGCCATGATCCGCCTTCTCCCGATCCTTCTCGAAGAGGAGGAGATCAAGGACATGTACCCGGGAGCACAGCTCGAATTTTACTTTGAGCCGAATCCGTCGAGGATCTTTGCGTACCTTATACAGCTGTATCTGAAGGTGCAGATTTATACCTGCTTCCTCGAATCATCGTTTTCTGAGCAATTCGCCCGCCGGGTCGCCATGAAGAACGCAAGCGACGCGTCGTCCGAGATGATTAGAGAACTTACGATAACATATAACAGGGTCCGCCAGGCCAAGATCACGAAAGAGATTTCGGAGATAGTCGGCGGTGCGGCAGCTCTAAAGTAGAATTTTTGTTAAATGATTCAAACCATAAGCTAGTAAGGAGTTTGTCATGAGTGAAACGATTGGAAAAGTAGTTCAGGTAATTGGATCCACACTTGATGCGGAATTCCCTGAAGGAAAATTACCGGAAATTTATAATGCTCTTACCCTTGAAATTGAAGTCATGGGTGACAAAAAAAGAATCGTTTGTGAAGTCCAGCAGCACCTTGGCGGAAACAGGATCCGCGCGGTTGCCATGGCTTCCACCGACGGTATTCCCCGCGGCGCCAAGATCGTCGATACCGGCGCTCCGATATCCGTCCCCGTCGGCGAAGAGACCCTGGGAAGGATTTTTAACCTCCTCGGCGATACCGTTGACAACAAGGGCCCGATAAAAGTCAAAGAAAGACGCGCCATCCACCAGCAGCCTCCGAGGTTCGACCAGCTGCAGCCGAAATCGGAAATTTTTGAGACCGGCATCAAGGTTATCGACCTTCTCGCCCCCTATATCAAGGGAGGAAAAACCGGTCTGTTCGGCGGCGCCGGTGTCGGCAAGACCGTCGTCATCATGGAACTCATCAACAACGTGGCCCAGCAGCACGGCGGTTATTCGGTTTTCGCCGGCGTTGGTGAGCGTACCCGTGAAGGAAATGACCTCTGGCTCGAGATGCAGGGTTCAGGTGTTATCGAGAAAGCATGCCTCGTGTACGGACAGATGAACGAGCCCCCCGGAGCGCGCCTCCGGGTCGCGTCTGACCGCCCTGACCATGTGCGAATATTTCCGTGACCTGTCAGGACGCGACGTTCTCCTGTTCATCGACAATATATTCCGTTTCAGCCAGGCTGGTTCGGAGGTTTCCGCCCTTCTCGGCCGGATGCCGTCTGCCGTTGGTTATCAGCCGACCCTGGCGTCTGAAATGGGTCAGCTCCAGGAGCGGATCACTTCAACCAGAAACGGTTCCATCACTTCCGTGCAGGCCATTTATGTTCCTGCTGACGACCTGACAGACCCCGCGCCGGCGACCGCGTTCATCCACCTTGATGCACAGACGGTTCTCTCCCGGCAGATCGCTGAAAAGGGGATTTACCCGGCTGTTGACCCGCTTGATTCGAACTCACGGCTTCTCGCTCCTGAACTGATCGGCGAGGATCATTATAATGTCGCGATGGAAGTAAAGCGGATACTCCAGAGGTACAAGGACCTTCAGGACATTATCGCGATTCTCGGCATGGATGAGCTTGCTGAAGAGGACAAACTCCTCGTGCAGCGCGCGCGGAAGATAGAGCGTTTCCTGTCGCAGCCGTTCTTCGTGGCCGAGCAGTTTACCGGTTTCAAGGGTAAATACGTCAAACTTGAAGAATCGATCAAGAGCTTCAAGGGCCTGATGGCCGGTGAGTATGACAGTCTTCCCGAGCAGGCCTTCTACATGGTAGGCTCGATCGAAGAAGCAGTTGAAAAGGCGAAGAAATTACAGGGTTAATACCAGATGAAGAAAATAAAATGCAGCATATTAACGCCGGATCGCTACATATTCGAGGGTGACATAGCCTTCGCTGTAGTACAGGCTCATAACGGAGAGATGGGTTTCCTTGTTGATCACGCTCCGCTTATCTCAGAACTCGGAATCGGCGAGATACGGCTGCAGGACGGCAAAGATACAAAATTCTTCGTTGTCGAGGGCGGGGTCGTCGAGATCCGGGACAACAAGCTCATCATCCTTGCTGAAACAGCGTGTGCGAAGGATGAGCTCAACAAGCAGGATCTTGAAGTAAAACTGAAAGACCTGCAGGAGCAGAAAGAGAGAGAAATAAAGGCATTCTCTCCTGAATGGATGAGGTTCCAGATCGACGAGAAGAAGATCAAGGCCCGGATAAAGGTCGCAAGCAGATAAGTACAGATTTGATTACATTTACCATATAGTTTCACTTAAAAGGATGGCTGAAAAGCCATCCTTTTTGCTTTGAACCCCCTGGAAAGCCCGCCGGAATTAAAAATCTTGATTTATTTTATTGTTTTTTCGATATTATATGTAGGGAATTCCGTTTTAGTATATTCCCGTGGGCTGTATCAATTATGTCTCTAAATTTAATGAACTATCGAGCGTGAGAAGCTGATAACTATGCTTAAAGGCACCCAACATGATCCAGGCGCTACAACCGGCGGTATTGTAATCGAACTGCCGGAGAGCGTTAAGAAGAAACTGCCCAGGGATTTCAATATCGATGAAATAGGGAAGATCGACCTGCGGGAAGCTGAATCTATAGCCAGCGAGGATATTCTTTTTATCAATGAAAATGAGATCATCGAGGGGCTTGAGGACTTTGAACTGATACCGGAAAAAACCCCTGGTCCTGCTATGCCCGGTGATGCGGATGACGGCGACAAATCGAGCATCGGTGATTGGGGGAAGGTGCGCGAAAGAACGTTTCGTGATATACCCGGGCCCCATGCGGGGACGAATGAACTCGCATCGGACAGGGATCGGAAAATTCCAGGGAGCTCACCGGCAGAGGAAGCCAGGCAGGGCGCCGGGGTCCAGGCTGACAGTCGCGCTCCCGGCTACGGAGATGATGCGAAGCGCGGCGTTATAGCAAGCCGGGAAGCAATCGGTGATGGCGGTGAAACACCGCAACAGGCGCTCGACCAGGAAAAAACTGCGTCGCGTGAAGGGTATGTGGAACGCGATGATGAATATGTCATCTGGGACATGCCGGATGAGGAAATCGATTCGGCCGGTGTGTCGAAAAAGGCGGGTGAGGAGAAGCAGGCCGCGGGGCACGCAGCGGTAGATGCCCGTGAGCCAATGCGGGAAACCCCCGCTGACGATGTGTCCGGGACGCAACAGGATGATGACGAAGTGGTCATTTCCAGGGAAGAGCTTACCGAACGACCGGGGCCGCTCCGGGAGACCGGCGGGAAAAAGATGGCCCCGGCTGAGCGCCCGGAAGCTGACGGCGCGCCATCGGCCGGTGCGGCTCCTGCGGCCCGCAGGCCGCTTGGGCCTGAAGCGCCGGATGACGGGACCGGGCCGATCATACATCAAGGAGCTGCCCGCGCGCCGCAGGGTGAAGCCGGCACCGTGGTCTTTGTTGATGACCGGACCGGCGCAGCTGAAGGTGATACGACAGGCGTTGCGGATGACGGAGAGCTGGACAGGATAATATCAGGGATCGTACGCTTTGACGAAGGGCCCGCATACGTGCTCGGAGAGGCTGACGTCGAAGAGGACCGCGAGCGGATAGCGGTGCTCACGGATGATCTGGCGCAGGTCGATGAAGAATTATTCGTTGATCTCGATTATAAATACGGCGACGAGGAGCTCGATTATATCCATACCGCCATCGCAGAAGAGGACTACGGGGATTACATCAGGGAGATTGATGAATTCTTCGGCACGAAGGGCGGCCGCACGGTCCCCGCGAGGGTGGAACTCCTCGGGATGACCGCCGATGAGTTCGATACGATAGAAGACCTTCTGTTTAAGGCGGAGTTCAAGGATATCCATCTTTACGACCGCTACCAGATGTATGAATTTGACCGGGGGTCCATGGAGGAGCGTGCAAAAGGCAGCAAGAGCTGCCGGTACCTGCTCCCCGCTGAAAACAGCATCAGGGACATGGAGCGTGATTCGATTGAAAGCGATATTTCCGCCGGAAGCGCGCTGATATTCGAAGAGGACGTGGAGGAAATCAGGGCGCAGCTGAAGCGTCGCACGGGAAAATCGGACGCTGAAATTGCCGCAATGTTTGAAAGGGCCATGAACGCTGAACGCGCGGCGGAGCTTCCTCCCCCGGACGCCGGACAGGTCGCAGCTGTTGTTGACGGCAGTCACGAGGAAATGCGGGGCGGTCAGCTTGAAAAAGAGACGGCCCCGGAGAGCATGTTCGATATCACGGACCGCGTGGTAATTCTCGAAGACAAGGCCGATGTCGAGCGGTTTATCAGCGGGTTCCCCGAGGGCAAGCAGATGAACATCAAGATGCTTTTGAAATACCTTGACGGGTTGTTCGAAAAACTGCCGGAAGAAACCATAAAAAAATTCGCAAGTTCTGATTATTTTGATTTATACCTGAAAGTACTGAATGAACTGGGTGTATAGCCATGGGATTAATGGAAAAGGCCTTGAATTATAAGCACAGGATCAACGACATCGGCAAAAAGTCCATCATGGACAGGATTGCCGGTCCGGCCGATACGGCGATGCCGTTGAGGGAGCTTGATGACAACGGCGTGTCTGCGAATCCCGCGGACGCCGACATCCTTTATTTGCATGAATCCGACCTCGTTGCGGTTGACGACGCGGCGGCGGAAGATGCGTCCCTGGCTGATGATGAGCGTGGGAAGAATAATATGCGGCGGGGGGATCAGGGAATCGAACAGGACGGGTCTTCCGTCACCAGGCCGAAGCTCACGCCGGAACCGTCAGGTGATAACGCCTATACGGAAAAAATCGGGGGGCGGGCCGCCGCCAGCCAGGGATATGACGACAGCGGCGCACTCCTTGACAACATGGCGCTGTACGCGCTGAGCAAGGACATCCTGGGCGCCGACTCCGCCGAGGAGCTGTTTGATGTCATACTGTTCTCGATAATGGGGCAGGTCGGTGTTTCATCATCCTCGGTCATGGTACCGGGAAGGCTTGATCCTGATGAATGGGAGATCGTCGAGTCAAGGGGCGTGACCATCAACAGGGAGGAAGTTGAGCTGCGGGCAACGGCCGGTATTCTGAAGGAGCTGCTGGCCCGGAAAGAGATCATCGACATTGAAGAATACAAGGACAACACGGCATTCAGCGAGGATTATTATTCCTATATCTCCATCGATACGCGGCTCCTTGTGCCGGTCATCCATAATGACACCGTCATAGGCGCAATTATCCTGGGAAACAAGCTGTCGTCAGGCGATTACACCGGCGAGGAAAAGGGGTTCTTCACGGTCATCGCCGAATACTCGGCGTTCGCGTACCGCGCCATCAAGTTCAAGGAATTGAATGACACCGGCAGCGGACCGGGTGCGCATTACGCCGCCGTTGACGGGATACGCGGAAAGATCGTGGCGGAGAGCGGGGTCGGCAGGACTCGCGAAATTATAAGGGAAGAGCTGCGCAACCTCGGGATCATGAGCTACGGCATTTTTGTCAGGGACGACAGCAGCAGGGACTTCATCATATTCGCCACTGAAGCCGAGGACCGGCTCCGGCTGGAAGAGATGAATTTTCGCATCGCCTCCGGGAGCGCCCTGGTGCAGGAGATAGCGCATGCGGAAAGCCCCATCATGTTCAACGATGTCAGCCGCTCCAAGTCACTGGTCGAGATTTTTACCGGCTCCCAGCTTAAAAACATGGCGGTGCTTGACCTGTTTACCTTCAAGCTCGGCGGGGACATGCTTGGCTTCATCATGATCTTTGATATCGATGAGTCCGCCCATCTTGACACCGTGCACGCGCGGTTGATCAAATTTACGGATTTTATCTTCCCATATGTTGCGATTGTCAGGGAGATGGAATACGAACGCGGCAGCTATATCGATACTATCGAGGGGATTTTCAACCGTGTTAACGATGAGATCAAGAATGCGCGCGATTTAAATATACCCGTCTCACTGGTGCTCCTGTCGGTCAAGAATTACAAGCGGTTTCACACACTGTTCGGCCATGAAAAAGTCAAAGGCATGTTCAATCATTTTGAAAAATTCATACGGTCCCGGCTCGGCGATAAGGATTTTTCTGTACGGTATGACCGGCACAAGATCCTGGTCGTTCTTCCGGGCAAGGACAAGAAATACGCGGTACCGCTGGCGAATACGATCTGCAACGAGCTGACCCGCTCGTTCGGCACCAGGGATGCGCAACTGCTCATCACGTTTTTAACCGCTGAATACCCGGCTGACGGGAGTGATGCATACAGCCTGGTGGATGCGGTAAATTGACACTCCGGCGGCCGGATCGTACACGCCGCCAGGCCGTTCTTATTCATCACGAAGCATCCGCTGCCATGATACTGAACAATGATGAATTCATAGTGATACCCGGGGGAGAATACCCGGTCGGTTTGTCCGGGGATGACCTCGGCCCCGCATATGCCGCGGTACGGGACGACCGCATCAAAAAAGATTTCCTTGCGGGAGCGGTCCCTGAACATTCCGTCCATGCCGGTCCGGTCATGATCAGGAAATTCCTTACTTCATGTGCCGAGTATTCCAGGTTTGTCGCGGACACGGGATACTGTACCGAGGCAGAGCGCGACGGCTGGGGATGGGTCCTTTCTGATGGGCGGTGGCACAAGCGGGCGGGTGTTGACTGGAAGCGGCCATTCGGGCCTGGCGAAGAAGCATGGGGCCGGTGCGGCGACACGGTGCCGGTCATGCAGGTCACCTGGAATGACGCGGTCGCCTACTGCGCATGGTTTTCAGCAGAATCAGGGAAAACAGTACGGCTCCCGCGCGAAGCGGAATGGGAAGTATTCGCCCGAAGGTGCGGTGTTGCCGGGGTAAGGGAGTGCACGGGAGGCAGCCCGCGCCGGTACGGGCAGGCAGAGTATGAAAAGGCTGTCAGCGACGCGCTGCGCGGAGGTTTTCCCTGCTCTGTCGGGATAGTCTGGGAATGGACCGAAGACTGGTACGACCGGTATCCCGGCGGACCGGACCACAGGGATTTCGGCAGGGTTTATAAAGTGCTGCGCGGCGGGTCTCTCATGAGCCATCCCGTGCAGAGGTGCAGGGAATTCAGGCTCAGGAAGTGTCCTACCGCGCGGAGCCCCTATTATGGATTTCGCATAGCTGTCCCGGGAGAATAGCCCGGAACGATTCCCCTCCAAAAATCGCGAAAATTGATCGCAGTAATTTTTTTATTGTCACGGTACACCCGGTATGGTACGTTATAGGTATGGTGACCACACGCATGAATCCGGAAACGATCGATGAATTATTCGTATCGCTGTTCGAACGGATAGATACCGCTGTTTTTTCACTCGATGGCGCTGGCAACTTCCTCTATGTCAGCCCTGCGGTTGAGAGGATCACGGGACGCGGGCCGGACAGCCTGTTGAAAAAGCCGTTGAGCGTCATTTTATTCGAAGGAAACCCCCGCGTATTCAAGGATCTGGTAAACGAAAAGAACCAGACGCCGGTTGTCCGTGATGCATTGATTGTCCATGCGGAATCAGGGACCGTCAAGTGCACCATCGCATGCCGGGCCCGGCCCGGTCAGGGGACGTCCCGCTTTATCGGCATCATCGCGAGAAAAGATGCGATCGACCCCGAGGTCGAGGAAAAAATGGCCCTGTTCGCCCTCGCGGTCGAACAGAGCCCGTCCACCGTCATGATTACCGATAAGTCCGGCGCGATACAGTATGTTAATAAAAAATTTTCTCAACTTACCGGCTACAGTTTAAACGACGTCCTGGGCCACAACCCGCGTATCTTGAAATCGGGCATGCAATCGTCCGAATTTTATGACGAGCTCTGGCAGGCGATCAGTTCGGGCAGGGAATGGCGCGGTGAATTTCATAACCTCAAAAAGAACGGCGAGCCGTACTGGGAGGCGGCCTCAATATCGCCCGTCATGGGCAATGAAGGAGAGGTCACCCACTATGTCGCGGTGAAAGAGGACGTGACCGCCAGGAAAAAGGCCGAGATTGAACTGCTGGCCAGCGAAGAGAATCTCAGGAAAAAAAATAACCAGATCGAGCGTGACCTGAGAAACGCGCAGATGGCCGTGGAGCGCCTGCTCCCGGGGGCGTCGCCGCAATCGGACCGCCTTCGTGTTGATTTCCGCTATCTTCCCATGGAGACTATCGGGGGCGATTATTTTTCATTTAATACTTTACATGAACCCGGCCTGGGGGTTTTCATTGGAGATGTCGCGGGCCACGGGGTATCGGCGGCCCTCTTTCTTGCCCTGGTGCGTTCGATGTCAGAGCGCCTCAACGCGAGGAAAGGCACCATGCCGTCCGAATACCTGGATGAATTGAACCATATCCTGTTTGAGACGATGTCCCTGCCGTTTTTTACGGCGCTGTACGGGTTCTTCGATTTTTCAGCTGACGGTGTCATGTTCAGGTTCGCAAAGGGGGGGCATACCCCGCCGGTGCTCTACCGCAGCGGAGAGAAAACAGCGCTCGGGCTCCATTCGGGCGGGATGCCGGTGGGTATCTCAATGAATGTCCGGTTCCAGGAGATGGCTGCAAAACTCGCGCAGGGTGACCGGATTTATCTGTACACGGACGGCATTACCGAGGCGCGCAATGCCAACAAGGACATGCTGGAGACGGAGGGGCTCCTTGATATAGTCAGGCGCGGTGGCGCAATGGGCCTGGGTGAGTCGCTTGATTATATTCTTGCGGAAGCGGGTCATTTTCGTGAAGGCCTTCCGGCTGAGGATGATATTGTCCTCATTGGTTTTGAAGTACTATAGGTGGGGAGGAGAGTTCGGATGGCAGGTGTCATGCGGCGTGACGATGTTGCGAAAATTACTCTGGATGCGATGGAGAGGGAGGGGATCGGCGTATGCATCTGCGGACTTGATGGCCGCGTGCAGTATGCAAACAGCGTCTTTCTTGCTCATTTTGGCGTTGATGAAAAACCGGGCGCTCCCGACCGCACGATAAACGAACTGTCGCCGGCGCTCGGGGATATCCTCTCGGCTTCCTTCAGGGACAGGGGAGTCCAGCGCAGGGATATAACCGTCACGACACCTACCGGCTTTGTTCGATCTCTCGGGATACTGCTGACAATAATGGAACAATCATCGGGCGACGGGTCTGTCGCGGTGATCGTGACGCATGACATCTCGCGTTATTCAAAGGAGCGGAGCGAAGAGCAGTGGCATGACATCGTGGACGGCCTCGAAGACGGTTTTTATGAGTGCGATATCCAGGGGCGTTTTATCCATGCCAATCGCGCGATGTGCCTCATCACCGAGTATGACTACCATGAGTTTATCGGATTGAGCTACAAAAAATTATATACCCCGGATGACCAGAAAAGGATCTACGACATATATCACGAAGTGTATGTCACCGGGAAGCCGAACCGCTTCGTCAACTTCATCGCCATCACCAAGCACGGCAGAAAAAAATTCGTTGAGTGCTCGATATCCCCGGTACGGGGGGCTGACGGCAGCATCAGGGCCTTCCGCGGGATAATCCGGGATGTATCGGAAAAGAACAGAATGGAAAAGGAGCTCCAGCGCGCACGCAAGCTTGAGGCCATCGGGATACTTTCCGGCGGCATCGCGCACGATTACAACAACGCGCTGACGGCCATTCTGGGGAATATATCCCTCGCGAAAATGGAAGCGGATCCCGAAAATACAAGCCTGATGGAAGTGTTGAATGACGCGGAGGAAGCCTCACTACGGACGGTTGACCTGACCCGGCGACTCAGCATTTTCGCCCGGGGCGGGAAGCCGGAGCGGAAAGTAATCAATTATGAAGACCCCCTGAGGGTCATTGTCGATGCGGCGCTCATCGATTATGCCGGCACGTATACGCTCACCATACAGGAGGGGCTCTGGGACACCGATATCGATGAATTCCAGATCGGCCAGGTTATCAGCTATATCATTGATAACGCGGTGGAATCCATGGCGAAACCGGGGACGATCACGATAAATGCGGAAAACATCGTGGCTGAACATGAGATGTCGCACCATGAAATAACCCTGCAGCCCGGGCGCTATGTGCGCATATCGGTCAGCGACGAGGGATGCGGCATCCCGCCTGAAAATTTTAACAGCATTTTTGACCCCTATTTTACGACCAAGGAGATGGCGAGCGGCATGGGCCTCGCCACGAGTTATGCGATCATCAAGCGTCACCACGGGTATATTGATGTAAAATCGACGATCGGAAAGGGATCGGTTTTTTCCGTGTACCTTCCGGTACCGCAGGAGCAGCACCAGGGCTGACCACCGGTCACGCCTTTTTAAAAACACCAATCATTCGAGGGTAGTATGGCCATTGTCAAGAAGTTTAAAGTCGTTCCGAACCTGCCGGACAAGCTTTCCCCGCTGCTCACCATCGCGTCCAACATGTGGTGGGTCTGGAACGTCGAGGCGATTGAGCTTTTCCGCAGGCTGGATGTGGACCTCTGGAGCGAGGTGAAGCACAATCCCGTTAAAATGCTCGGGTCAATTTCGCAGGCGCTCCTCGAGGAGTCCGCATCCTCGGAGAGCTTTCTCGCTCACATGGAAAAAGTGCAGCGCGAACTTGAATGGCACATGACCCGGAAGACCTGGTACGACGAACACCGGAAGGACTTCAGCGAGGCGGGAATCGCATATTTCTCCGCGGAGTTCGGCATCCATGAAAGCCTGCCGATGTATTCGGGCGGCCTCGGGGTCCTTGCCGGCGATCATCTCAAGTCGGCGAGCGAGCTCGGCCTTCCCCTGGTCGGCGTCGGTCTTTTCTACCGGCTCGGGTATTTCCACCAGTACCTGAACCTGGACGGGTGGCAGCAGGAGAGCTTCCCGGAAATAGATTTCTACAATATGCCGGCGCGTCCGGTGAAAGATGAAAAAGGCGAAGCAGTGTTTGTTTCAGTGGAGTTGCCGGGCCGGACCGTGTACGCCCAGATCTGGGAAGTGCGGGTCGGCAAGGTCCTGCTGTATCTGCTGGACACGAATATCGACAGGAACATGCCGATCGACAGGGCCATAACCGACGAGCTATACGGCGGCGATTCAGAGATGCGGATCCGCCAGGAGATCGTCCTGGGCATCGGCGGGATGCGCGCGCTGAAGGCCATGGGGAAGCACGCAAGCGTTTACCACATGAACGAAGGGCATGCGGCGTTTCTCGCCCTTGAACGAATCAGGATGGCGATGGAGGAGCACAAGCTTTCATACCACGAAGCGAACGCCTTTGTCACGGCAAGCAACGTCTTTACCACGCATACCCCCGTACCAGCCGGGAATGACCGCTTCGCACCTGAAATGATCGGGGCGTATTTCGGCGAATACGCCGGGAAGATCGGGCTGACGATGGACCAGTTCCTGGCGCTGGGCCGTGAGGACCCCGGCGACAAGAAGGAATCATTCTGCATGACCGTGCTCGCCCTCAAGCTGGCGGCCGGGTGCAATGGCGTGTCGCGGCTCCATGGACGGGTCTCCAGAAACATGTGGAAGAGTATCTGGCCGTCGCTGCCGGTACACGAGGTGCCGATTGACCATATCACCAACGGTGTCCAGACCCTTTCATGGACCTCCGATGAGATGATGCGGCTCCTGAACCGCTACCTCGGCCCGAGGTGGATCGACAATCCGGCGGACAACTCGATCTGGAAAAATGTCGATAATATCCCCGATTCCGAGCTGTGGCGGTGCAGGGAGCACCTCAGGGAGCGCCTGGTGTCGTTTGTCCGCCGTCGCCTCAGGAAGCAGCTCCTTGACCGCGGCGTGTCTCCGAAGGAAGCGGAGATAGCGAATTCCGTGCTCGATCCCGACGCGCTTACCATCGGCTTCGCGCGCCGTTTCGCGACCTACAAGCGGGGGACGCTCATTCTGCGGAGCATTGAAAAGCTCATGCAGCTCATGCATGACAAGGACCGGCCGATGCAGATCATATTCGCCGGCAAGGCCCATCCCCATGACAACATGGGGAAGGAGCTGATACGTCAGATAATCCACCTGTGCTCGGATGAGCGCTTCAGGAGGAAGATGGTCTTTATAGAGGATTATGATATTGATGTGGCGCGCAACCTGGTCCAGGGCGTGGATGTGTGGCTGAACACCCCCATCCGCCCGAAGGAGGCATCCGGAACAAGCGGCATGAAGGTGGTGCCCAACGGCGGTATCAATATCAGCGTGCTTGACGGCTGGTGGGACGAGGCGTACAACACGGCGAATGGATGGGCCATCGGGAAAGGCGAGGAGTACGGCGACCTCGCATATCAGGATGAAGTTGAAAGCCTGTTCCTTTACAACATCCTGGAGAAGGACGTCAAGCCGGCATTTTACGGCCGGACCCTTGACGGATTACCCCGGGAATGGCTCATCCGCATGAGGGAATCGATGAAAAGCATCACGTCGATTTACAACACCAACAGGATGGTGAAGGACTACACGGAAAAATTCTACAAGTCGGCGCACCGCTTTTCCGTTGATTTCCAGAAGGACAACTTCAGCCGGGTGAGGGAGTTTTCCACATGGAAAACCGCCATTTCGAAAAACTGGGACTCAATACGCATTTTGCAGGTTGATATCGCCGAGGAGAATGAGATCAAGGTGAACTCGCAGGTCACGGTGCGCGCCGAGATCGACCTCGGGCCGGTAGAACCGAAAGACGTGCGCGTGGAGCTTTACTTCGGCGCCCTTGACAAGAACGGCGAGATCGTGGAAGGGGTGGCCCTGCCGATGCGTGAAAGCGGGCCGGGGAGCAAGGGGGCCCTCATGTTCCAGGGACAGATGCTCTGCCTGCAGTCGGGACGCTTCGGCTTCACGGTCAGGGTGCTGCCGTCCCATACCTGCATGCCCCGAAAGTTTGACCCCGATCTGTCTATTACCTGGGCATGATATGAAGATACCGCACCATGAAATCCGGTAGGATCGGCCGCATGATAATGGCCCGTGGCGGGACCGCGATAGTGCTGCTCTGCCTCCTGTGCTCCGCCGGAAGCGTCCACGGTGCGCAGATGGGTATCGGCGGGTCTGTCCGGTATTGCTGGTGGGAGCCCTACTGGTCGCAGGTTTCTGATACCCTGGTTCTCCCGCCCATCAAACTCAAGTCCGATTTCTCAGGCGGCCCGTTGTTAAGCATCGGGATCAATGAAACATGGGGCATTGTTACTTCATATACGTACGGTGTGTACAGGGGGACGGTTACACGCCTGTTGCTAAATCCGCTTTATTATTATATCGAACAACCTGTCACGACAAAGCGGGAGGCAAAACGGCATGATGTTGACTTTCTGGTTTCCGGGCGGGTAAACGAGTATGTGAATATTTTCGGCGGCGTCGCCTACAGCGGTTATTACATGTATACAAACGCGAGTGTGCTCTTCTATTCATATTCGCACCGTATATTCCATCATTTTGCGGGACCGGAGATCGGCGCCGGTTTTACCATCCCGCTTGTATCGACCCTCTGCCTTCTTCCCGTCGTATCATGTGTTTTTCAATTCAGCAGGTTCACGGCGGGGAGAAGAAACCCTGTAAGCGATATCATCAATACGGCCGTAATGGGTACCGGCACGACACTTCTCTATGCAGGTTTGGACCTTGCCCTGTCCCTGGCATATCATATACGGCAGATTAATATGACCTTTGCACTGGGTGGACGGTTCCGCTACCTGTGGATTACGGATATCGATAAAGGAGGTTTTGTCGCTAACGACCGTCATGACATGTATGGCGGGATTAACCTGCTGGTCGTGTACTCATTCAGCCTCACTGCATCCCGCGCCGGGAAAAAGATGGCCCGGCGCTCCCGCCGCAGTTATTGTAGGATGTCCAATGGCCGGTCTGGCATGATGTAATGCACGGGTTGGGCCCGGCGATCATACCGCTGTTCAGGAAAGGCCTTTAACTTCTTCCGTGAGCTTATCGAAGAATTCAACCATGAAGTCGTGGCGCTCGTCCGCAAGCTGCTTGCCACAGGTCGTAAGCATTTTGTCCCGGATGTGACGCAGCTTCACGATATATTCGCGGTAGGCGGTGTCCTCTTTGCCGTATGCCTCCGTGAGGTTCACGTCGATGTCGGGATTGTGGAGCCGGGCTCCCACTTCACCCGAAAACAGGAACGCCCTGCCGATACCCACCGCACCGATAGAATCGAGCTTGTCGGCGTCATAGAGGATCATCGCTTCAATTGTATCCGGGACATGGTCGTTCCGGTAGCGGTGCGAGAGGATGCAGCGGCGTACATGGTCGGCACGCACCCTGTCGAGGCCGCTATCAACCAGGAAATCATACGCGATCCCGCTACCCCGTTCCGCGTGGCACTGTATGCCCGAGCTGCCGACCTCGTCGATGCGGGCTATGTCATGCAGGATTGCCGATACGCGTATAATGAAACGGTCGGCATTTTTCTCGGAATCAGCTATTTTGTCCGCCAGGGCAGTGACGCGCTCCACGTGGTCCCACCCGTGGCTTGAATGGAGCCGGGTCATCCGTTCTTTCGCGAAGGTTGTGGCCGCGTTGATTATCTGCTGTTCCAGCTTGTTCATAATTATAGTGTCAGAGCAACTTTTGTCCGATAGTTATCGGTAAAACCAGGTGTCAGAGTAACTTTTGTCCGATAGTTATCGGTAAAACCCGGTGCCAGAGCAACTTTTGTACGATAGTTATCGGTAAAACCCGGTGTCAGAGCAACACTTGTCCGATAGTTATCGGTAAAAACCCGGTGCCAGAGCAATATATTGCCGATAGTTATCGGTCAATCTATCTTAAGTATCGTCATGAAAGCCTCTTGCGGGATTTCGACCGATCCGATCATCTTCATCCGCTTCTTGCCTTCTTTCTGCTTTTCAAGGAGCTTCCGCTTCCGGGTAATGTCTCCGCCATAACACTTAGCGGTAACGTCTTTCCTCAGCGCCGATATGTTTTCCCGGGCGATGATGTCCGCGCCGATCGCCGCCTGGAGGGGGATTTTAAACTGCTGGCGCGGAATGATGTCCTTGAGCTTGCTGATGATGTCCTTGCCGCGAAGCCGCGCTTTATCGCGGTGCACGACAAAGGAGAGCGCGTCAACCGGCTCCGCGTTCACCAGGATGTCCACCTTCACCATGCTGGACTCGCGGAAATCTTTTAATTCGTAATCGAACGATGCATACCCGCGTGAGATCGATTTGAGCTTGTCGTAAAAATTAAAGACTATTTCCGACAGGGGCAGGTCATAGTGGAGCTGCACCCGCTTTTCATCTATATACTGCATGTCTTTGTGGATGCCGCGGCAGTCGGTTACCAGGGCCATGATGTTGCCGATATAATCGGTCGGGGTTATAATGGTCGCGTTGACATAGGGCTCTTCAATATGGTCGATGAGGCCCGGGTCGGGCATCTTGACCGGGTTGTCAATGACAGAAACATTGCCGTTCAGCATATGGACCCGGTATTCGACGCTCGGGGCAGTGGTGACCAGCGCGAGGTCGAACTCGCGTTCCAGCCGCTCCTGCACGATTTCCATGTGGAGGAGACCCAGGTATCCGCAGCGGAACCCGAATCCGAGCGCATACGAGTTGTCCGGCTCGAAAATGAGTGAGGCGTCGTTAAGGCGCAGCTTGAAGAGCGCGTCCTTCAGGTTTTCGTAATCATCGCTGTACATCGGGTACAGGCCGGAAAAAACCATCGGCTTGGCGTCCCGAAAGCCCTTGAGGGGCTCCGCGGTCGGCCTGTCGGCCAGGGTGACGGTATCGCCGATTTTTGTGTCTATGACAGACTTGATCCCGGCGATGATGTAGCCCACGTCGCCCGGTTGGAGCGCGTCGGTTTTTTCAAGCGCGAGCCTGAAAATACCGACTTCGGTGACTTCGTATTTTTTCCCGGTGGCAAAGAACATGATGGTGTCGCCGCGCCTGACCGTGCCGTCAATGATGCGGACTTTTATGATCGCGCCCTGGTAGTTGTCAAAGAACGAGTCGAAGATCAGCGCGCGCAGGGGCTCGTCCGGGTCGCCTTCGGGGGGCGGGATGAACTCAACGATTTTTTCAAGGAGTTCATCGATGCCGGTCCCTTCCCGCGCTGAAACAGGGACGGCGGTTTCCGCATCGAGTCCCAGGCTCTTCTCAATGCCCTCTTTCGTGCGGGGGATGTCCGCGCTCAACATGTCGATTTTATTGATTACCGGGAGTATCTCCAGGTCATTGTCAAGGGCAAGGTAGAGGTTGGCGATGGTCTGCGCTTCCACGCCCTGCGATGCGTCCACCACGAGGAGCACGCCGTCGCAGGCGGCGAGGGCGCGCGACACCTCGTAGGTGAAATCCACGTGGCCCGGCGTGTCGATAAGGTTGAAAATGTAATTATTCCCGTCGCGCGAGGTATAGTTCAGGGTGATGGCGTTTGACTTGATGGTTATGCCGCGCTCCCGTTCCAGGTCCATCGTGTCAAGCATCTGATCGCGGTGATTGCGCGGATCGACGAGCCGGCATTTTTCGATGATGCGGTCTGCGAGCGTGGATTTGCCGTGATCGATATGGGCGATGATCGAAAAGTTTCTGATATGCTTCAGGTCCATAGGCTCCGTCTGTTGGCTGTCATTGTATGTGCAGATAGTTTCAGCCGATGATTATTGGCAAGTATTTTTCAGATTACATCATAGTGTCAACAAAAAACCCGCCGCCAGGGGCGGGCGGAGGGCGGTTATTTGTTCATGATCTCGTACAGCACGATGCCCGCCGCGACGGATGCGTTGAGCGAGGAGACCCTCCCGGCAAGGGGGATACGGACGACGAAGTCGCATTTTTCGGCGGTCAGCCGTCTCATGCCGGCGTCCTCGCTCCCGATGACCACCACGCAGGGCCTCACGGCGTCCAGTTCCCTCAGGCCGGTCGCGCCCTGGTCGGCCGTGCCGATGATCCAGAACCCGTGCTTTTTCGCCTCCTCCAGGAAGAAGGAAACGTTGCTTACCTGGGCGATTTCGATGTGCGCGGTGGCGCCCGCCGATGCCTTCACCACGGTCGGCGTTATGCCCGACGCATGGGATCGCGGGGATGACGATGCCGCCACAACCGAGCGCCTCGGCGGTGCGGATGATCGATCCCGCGTTCTGCGGGTCCGTGATCTGGTCCAGCAGGACAAGCACGCCCTTCGTTCCGGCCGCGGCCTCGAGCATGCCGGCGGCGCCGGTCCGCGCTCTCGTGCGCGTCGGAGGCAGCTTCAGCGCGACGCCCTGGTGCCTGGCCGAAGGTCCGATGCCCGCAAAAAAGTCCCTGTTCCTGTAGCGCGGGGACGGTATTTTTTTCGCGCGCCATGCCGATGATTTCATCAATGATCCTTCCATGGGCGTTCTCGGCGACATCAGAGTTCCTGGATGGCCCCGGGACCCGACGCCGCGGAGGTATTCCAGAACGGGGTTGCGTCCGAAAATCAGCTCTTCAGCTTCCACCGCGTGCCTTCCTCTGGTGTCCTCGAGAATCACCCCTTTTTCCGTGAGCAGTTGCCCGTATCTCGTCGGCGCGCGCGAAATTTTTCGCCTTCTTGGCGCTCAATGCGCTCCGCCATCATGGATTCCACCCATGAACCGTCGATCTCCGTCGTCGCGGCGCCGCGAAGAAGATCACGCCGAGAACCGTGTCAATGCGTCCTAAGGGTATCCATCACCAGGTCGGCATCGGAACGGGTAAGCCGGTCGTCGTTGATCAGTCGTGTTCATCGTCATGGATGAATTCGAAGAACACGCCGAGGCCGCCGGAGATGTTCAGGTCATCGTCGACCGCCGCGGTAAATCAGCCATCGCCGCCTCCGCCTTTTCCCTCATGGCCGGGCAGGCCGGCCCCCCTTCGTCCCGGACATCCCTGAGGCGGACAATGAGGTTGTCGATGCGCTCGAGGGCCTGGTCGGCCTGGCCGATGCCTTCGAGCGTGAAGTTGAACTGCTTCCGGTAGTGGGCCGATATGAGCAGGTATCGTATCGAGCGCGCGCGAGTAGCCCTTTTCAAGAAGGTCGCGGAGGGTGTAGAAATTGCCCAGCGATTTCGACATCTTCGTCCCGTTTACCAGGAGGTGCTCGGCGTGAATCCAGTGACGCACGAATTTCTCCCCGTATGCGGCCTCGCTCTGGGCGATCTCGTTTTCATGGTGCGGGAATATCAGGTCCACGCCGCCGGTGTGGATGTCGATGGTCGTCGCCGAATATCTTCCGGATCATGGCCGAGCACTCGATGTGCCAGCCGGGCCTTCCCCTGCCGAAGGGCGTGTCCCAGGATATCTCGTCTTCCTTCGGCGCTTTCCAGAGCGCGAAATCGCGCACGTCGTCCTTGGTGTAATCGTCGGTGTCGTAACGGAGGCCGGTCTTTATCTCGCGCGTGTCAAGGCGCGAGAGCCTGCCGTATTTCTCGAATTTCGCGATGCTGAAATAGAGCGAGCCGTCCTTGTCGTACACGTATCCCCTTGTCCGTGAGGCGCTCGATGATATCGATCATCGCGTCGATAGATTCGGTCGCCCGCGGCATGTGCTCAACCGGCTCAATGTTAAGGGACGTGAGATCTTCCAGGAAGATCGCGGTGTAGCGCTCGGTGTATTCCTGCGAGCGATATCCCCTCGCCATTCGCGCCCGCGATGATCTTGTCCTCCACGTCGGTGATATTCATCGCGTGATTGATCCTGTAGCCCCTGAATTTCAGGTACCTCCGCAGAAAATCGTTGAAGATGAAGGTGCGGAAGTTGCCGATATGCGCGTACCTGTACACGGTGGGGCCGCAGGAATAAATGGTCACCGGAGGATAATCGGCAATCGCTTCTTTCCGGACGCCGCCGGGAATGAATTCGTCCATCAAACCGGTAAGTGTATTGTGTATTCTCAGAGACATGCCTGTTTCCTTCTTGTTCAAGGATCGACGCACCAGCGTATGAGCCCGCAGGGGCGCGGAACAACATCCGGATGCGTACTATAGTTGTTCACGCCGGCGACATTTACTGTCAAACATTTTTTAAGGCTGATCGGCAGGTGTTATTTGAGCCTTTTTATGGTGGTGTCCCTCGGCAGGACGGTCTCTTCCACGTTTTCAAACACGAGCTCACGCTCCGCCCGTTCGGTGATCCCCTGGTTCATGGTCTGCATGATCATCTCGGGGGATATCTTCAGGTCTTTCATGTCCTCTTCATTGGCGGACAGGTGCGCGAGGAGGAGGTGCAGTTTCTTGATGTAATCGATAAGCTCCCTGAGTTTCTTGTTTTTCCGGTCGATTTTGGCATTGGCATCGGTGATGACCTTTTTCAGGAGCTCGCCCTGGCCGCGGACTTTCTTGTGCAGCCGCATGGCGGTCTCATAGTATTCCTTGTTGACCCTCTGGAAGTCTATCCGCGCGAGGATTATTTCATCTGACGCGTTCTCTTTCTCAATGGATTCGATTATCTCATTGAGCTCCTTGCTTGAGAAGAGGTCGGTGGTTGACGTCTGTATCCACTTTTTTCCCTCTTCATCGGTATATTCCGTAATATCAGGAATGATCGGTTTTTTTGATGATTTTTTCATGGTGTATTAGGCTATATTACCAACACTATCGGCATACTTCAAGATATTTTTAAGACGATATGCCCTCCCTGGCGTGTAAAAAGCTTATATAAGTAATATTATTGACATTATGTATGATGGTCCAATTAATGAAATAAAATTTTTTCCAGGGAGTCTCCGGGGTACGGAACGCATGGTGCCTGCAGTCCGGGAATATCATACATTTGCATGAAAACAATGGCCGTTATCCCGGTTAATTCCCGGTGCGTGAAACAATGAAGATATCTAATTCTGTCATACAGGCCCTGTCGGAGTGGGGGCGGGTCAATGAAAACGAACCACTGAAAAACTATACGACCTTCCGTACCGGCGGGCCTGCCGATGCCCTGGTGGTGCCGTCGGACAATGACGCCATATCCCCTATCGTAAAAATTGCCGCCGATGCGCGGGTGCCTCTTACCGTTATCGGGGGAGGGTCCAACCTCCTGGTGGGCGATTACGGCATTGAAGGGATAGTGCTCTGCATCAGTGAAAGCGGCGGCCGGACGCCCAAAATGTCAGTTCTCGAAGACGGGACCCTGTATGCTGACGCCATGGCGACAAAGGAGCACTTTATCGCCTTTGCGACCGGCGCGGGATTTTGCGGCGTTGCCTTCATGGCGGGTATTCCCGGATGCATCGGCGGCGGTATCATGATGAATGCGGGGACCTTTATGGGTACGTTCTCGGGAATTGTAAGGGACGTCGATTGTATCGACACGTCAGGTGAAAGGCGGCGGATGGCGATTGACAGGGCGAAATCATCGTACCGGAGCATGAATATCGGCGCGGGAAACATTATCACCGGTGCACGCTTTGCGCTCCGGAAGACCGAGGATATATCGGGAGAGCTGAAAACGATCGGGGACGTTATTGCAGAACGTAAGAAGAAGCACCCCCTGGACTATCCATCGGCCGGTTCCGTGTTCAAGAACCCGGAAGGGCATTCCTCGTGGAAGCTGATCAATGATGCCGGGCTGAAGGGGGCGATGGTCGGCGGCGCATGCGTTTCCGAGCTTCACACGAATTTTATCATTAACATGAACAATGCTACGTCGCGGGACATACGGGACCTCATAGAAAAAGTGCGGGAAACGGTGCTCAGGAAATTCGGGATCGAGCTGGAGCCCGAAGTGAAAATGATAGGTACGTTTTAATTTCCATGATCTTACCCGGGAGAAAGCTCTCCGATACCTCCTTCTGCGCGCTTGACCTTGAAACGACGGGTACACACCCGGCCCTCCACATGATCCTGGAAGTCGGCATTGTCCGTTTCACCATGGATGCCCCGGGCGGGACCTTCCACAGAATGATCAATCCCGGAATGAATATCCCGGACGACGTGATACGCATACATGGCATTACCGACGACATGGTGAGAGACGCGCCGCCTATAGGCGACGTGATCGGCGAGATTTCCCGGGTGATCGGCGATTCAATCCTGGTGATCCACAATCCGGGCTTCGACCTGGCATTTCTCGGATGGGCCTACCGCCGTAGCAAGCAACCTCCTCCTCCCATGTATGCCGTTGACACGGTTCGCCTGAGCAGGCTCGCCTGGCCGGACCTTCACAACCACAAGCTCGAGACATTGTGCGGGCATCTGCGGCTTGACCTCCCGCATCACCGGGCGCTTGCCGACGCGAGCGCCTGCATGGAGGTGTTCCGGCATATCATCGGGAGGGAAGACCCGGGCGGCAGCTGGACCATCGGCGATCTGATCGGGTATCATGGCGACCTTGTCCGCCCCTCCAGGATCAGGGGAAAGCGCATAACCGGGGAGGGAAAAGGTCTCAAGGGATTGCGCCTTGGGGAGAAGGCAACCATAACCTATATCGGCCAGTCAGGCTCTGTTACGGTGCGGGTGATACAGCCGCGTGAATTCATCACCATGGGGCGTGATGCTTACGTGCTTGCACACTGCTTCCTGCGGGGCGGCATGAGATATTTCAAGCTGGACAGGATAAAGGAGATCGGTTGACGCAGGGCGCCGCGCTGCGCCGGGAGCTCACCACTTGTTGTAGATGTTGAAATAAAAAAATCCGTCGTTGGTTTTCGTTGATACAAGATAGTCCCATCCGTACTGCATATAGAGCTCAAAATGGTCGAGGAGCAGGATGCGGAAGGTGGGCCCGCCGACAAATCCGAATTGCGCCCCATTCAGGTCCCTCCCCGAAGCCTCATACAGTGTCATGTCAAAAAAAGCGCCAATATATATGAAGTCCCGGTACATAGAAATGCGATACTCGTTTGACTGGGAGAGAACATTGCGTGAAAAATAGGATGTCCGGTGGAGGCCTTTGAATGCCATATTGCTGACCGAGGTCTCATGGTAGAACGGGGTCTTGCCGAACGTATACTGGTAGCTGAGCATGCCTGAATAAATGCTGCGGTCCTTGAATTCGTGCTCAAAGTAGCCGACCAACCGCAGCTTGTTGAAAATCTTTTTCAGGAAATAAAAATCGTACATGAAGGCGATCTCTTTTTTCAGCCTGTTTTTTCTCAGCTCGTATATCTTCATGCTTTTCTTGCTGAAGTCGTATGCGACGCCTGCCTGGAGATAATTATACACGTCAGTATGATTATTAACTTCATTATAAAAATTATTGATGTCTTTGACCGCCTGGATGTCCTGCGCGGCATTCTCCCCGAACAGCAGGGTGGAGGGCGCATACCGGTACACTATCAGATTGCTGATCTGGCTGCGGAAGATAAACGCTGTTTCCACGCCGTACCCGATGAAGATGTTGAACTTGCTGAGAATGGTGATGCCCGGCGCCAGCATCGTGTTGAGCAGCAGGTAATTATAGCGAGAGAGCCAGAGGTCCGGCCTCGCCGATCTCGACTGCAGGAGATTTACCCTGATGAGGGGCGTAAATATGTCCTTGAACGCCGGTGTAAAAAAATAGTTTGCGTCAAAACTGAAGTACGTCTCGCGCGGCAACCGGGTGAACTTTTGGTCCAGCCCGTACATTATGCCCACGGATGTTTCACCCATGAAGAAATCGCCCTCTGAAATAAAGCCGAGCTGGTAATATTTAAGGTAGGGGATAAACCCCTTGTAATAGTTGATTTTCAATCCGTAATCGAATTTATTGATGACGCGCTTTTTCCTTTTTTTACTGTCTTTTTTTTCCCTATGGCCTAATTGCCCGCCGGGTTCGGGGTGCCCGCGGTCGATGATTTTATCATCTATAGCATACTGCTCTATGTTTTTTGAAAATATGATCAGGAGATCGTATTCCGGGCCGTATCTGTCAAAAAAAGGGAGGACCCTTTTCCCGAGGAGCGGCAGGTTAAGTTCCCGGTCCAGTTGCAGGAGCGAGGTATTGAAGTCCTTCACCGGTTTCAGGAGCCACGTGATGTTTTTCCAGCGTTTTCCTTTCTTGAGTTTTTCAATGTTCGATTGGACCGTGTTATAATTGAATATTTTATTTTTCAGCCTGAAGGCGACTTTAAGATACAGTGTGGTAAAATCATCCATGTTGAGAAATATGATTTTTCCCAGGGCGCCCTCATTGATGTAAATTTTAAGGACGGTATCCGTTTTTTCGATGATATAAAATTTTACCAGCGTATACCCTTTGGCGCTGTAAAAAGCCGTCAGTGTGTCGGTGACTTCCCTTGCCGACATCCGGCCGTCTTCGTATCGTGCGAGATCGAGGAGATCAAATAATTCTTCCTCGGTATATATCCGGAGTCCCGAGATACTCAATGTACGTTGGCTCGAATGTGATGCACTGCTGAGGAATAATACGAGGAACGTTATTATTACGACATATTTTGACATTTAACAAAAGTTGTTTTTTAAGGTCTCCATCAGCTTATGGATGTTCGTGTCCTTGAGGGAATAAAACATGAAATTTGCTTCTTTTCTGCGGTCGATAATATTTGCCTTCCTGAGGACGGTCAGGTGCTGGGAGATGTTTGATATTGTCGATCCGAACTGCTGCTCGATTTCGCCCACGTTTTTTTCGCCTTCCATCAGGAAACAGAGGATTTTCATCCTTATGGGGTGCGCGATTGATTTTAATAATTCGGTAACAGATTCTACCTGCTGGTCGTTGAATTTCATATCGTTTCCCATCCCGAGAATTTAAGTATTTTACTATACGCTCATATTCCTCTGTCCTGTCAATTTATTTTTAACAGCAGACATGGAACAAATTATCGGGTAAGGGTCCGGAATTGACATTTTAACGGGCCATTCCTCTCTATATGGGACGGAAGGCAGTAAAGGTTACGCGGTCTTCCTTCTCATTGTAGAGGTGATTTCGGGCGAGAAATAATCGATAATATTCAGCATGATAAGGATTTTTTCCACTGTCAGGGAGAGAAGAAGAACAAGCGTGCCGCCGTTTTTGTTCATGTAATGCTTGGCATGGATCAGAAAACCTATGAATGAGGAATGAATTGATACCGTCCTGCTTAAATCAAGCGTAACCACTTCGCCTGGCTTGACATTTTTGAGGCTTTCGACGTATTCTGATACTTCTTCTATGTTAATGCTTTTGGGGAATTCCCATATTCTGGTATCTTCCATGATTTTTTCACCATCCGTGGCATTGAATAAATTATGTTCTTACTACAATATCGACAGATATTGATAATAACATGAGTAAATTATTGATAGTATTGCATGATGTATCGTGTGTTTACCCTTGAAGTTCCAGAATAAGCCCCGGATGGTATGCTTATACGTATTATGACATAAAATTTGTTTATGTGCACTATTAATAGGGCCGCCGACAGTCTATACGAATAAAAATGCTTGTAAAAAGGGTCTTTGAATAAATAGTGGTAGTAACGTTTCTCTGTAGTTTTTATCAGGAATTTCTGACAATTTATATATATATTGAAATACAATTTATGTATTCTATTATAAATAAAAAAAGCCACCGAAGACTGCTTGTAAAGCCGGACATGAGCCAGCTTAAGAAGCTTTTTATCATGCCGGATTCGCCGGATAAATTCATAGAATTTGGGACGGAGCTTCTTGATTTAATCCATAATTTTTTTACAGAAAAAGGGGGGATACATAGTGAAATACCCCTCTCCGAACTCGAAAAGATTTTTTCGAATGTCAATATCCCCAAGCGCCCGCAGCTCTTAAAAGACGTCCTGATCGAAATCAAGAAAAAGGTAATTGCCCATTCGGTGAAGGTGGGCAATCCCTATTATATCGGGCACATGACAAGCGCGATACCCTATTTCATGATTCTTCTCGAGATGATTATCGCGGCATTGAACCAGAACCAGGTTAAAATTGAATCGGCAAAGGCATCGTCATTTGTCGAGCGGGAGCTCATCGGATGGATGCACCGCCTCGTATATAATAAAGGCGCCGGTTTCTATAAAACACATATCCAGAACTGGGAGGTCGCACTCGGGAACGTAACAACCGATGGGACCATGGCAAACCTGACGGCCTTGCTTGTTGCGCGGAATAAAGCATTCGGTCCGGACGGTAATTTCCCCGGCATACGGGTGGCCGGCCTGCATGAGGCCTTTCTCCACTACGGGTACAGAAAAGCGGTGATACTCGTCTCGAAGAGGGGACATTATTCCATCGACAAGGTGGCGCGGATCATCGGGCTCGGCAATGACAATGTCATCAAGGTCCCGGTGGATATGCGCAACAAGATAGATATCAATGAGCTGGAGAGGATATGCAGGCAGATCCGCGAACACAACGAACGGGGCCATGACAGGATCAAGATCATGGCCATTGTGGGAATAGCCGGAACCACGGAAACGGGAAATATCGATAACCTGCAGGAGATACGGAGGATTGCCGACGAGTACAACGCGCATTTTCATGTTGATGCCGCCTGGGGGGGCTCGGTGCTTATTATTGACCAGCTCCGCTATTTCTTCAACGGCATCCAGGACGCTGATTCTGTCACGGTCGATGCGCATAAGCTGCTCTTTTCACCCGCCTCCATGGGCATGGTCCTGTTTAAAAATGAAAAGGACCTGAATTACCTGAAGCACTTCTCCAATTACATCATCCGGCAGGATTCGGTGGACCTTGGGCGGTTCAGCGTGGAAGGCTCACGGCCGTTCGCTGCGCTGAAGCCATGGGCCACGTTCAAGATACTGGGGACCGATGGGTTCAGAATCCTGTTTGAACATGCGTTCGAGTTGACCGCTTCGCTCCGGAGCCTCGTGGAGATGCATTGCAATTTCGAGCCCATGAACCAGCCTGAGCTGTTCATCTTCAACTACCGTTTTGTCCCCAAGGAGGTCCAGGAGAAGATCGAGAAGCTCCGTCTTAAGATCAACGCGGCGAGACCGGACGGCCAGGAGCACCAGGCGCGGAATAAATGGATGAGCCGCCTGCGCCATACAAATAATGTCCTGAATGAATTGAACATTGAACTTCACAAGGAGCTTCGGGAAGATGACAACACGTTTGTCTCGCGGACCATGTTCGACGCCCCGAATTATTTCGCGCAGGACATCGTCGTGCTGCGGGCCATCACCATCAATCCTCTCACCACTACGGATATTTTAAAAGAGATTATCGAGCTCCAGAACAGGCTGGGCAAGAAGATATACAAAGCTGATTTTGAAAACCGCCTGGAAAAATTGTAAAATTTAATAATCGCACCGGCAGTCAATATGATATAGGGGGACAATGACCGATAGTTATCGGTATATAGCTTTTTTGTATCATTTATTAATTGAAATAAACAAATTAAAATATATTATAATTTTAAATTGTCACATCTATATCTCTCCTGAAATTTTATATCCATAAAAAAAAATTTTTTAATTCATGTTGACGATGGGGGTAATTTTTTATATTTTATTGTTAGCACTCATTGATAACGAGTGCTAACAATAAAATCAAATCAAGGAGGTGCTATATGACGTTTGCAATCAAGAAACGTAATAATGGTTCTGAAGTTGAAGCTTTTCGAAGAAGCATCTCAAATATATTTGATGACTTCTTCAATATGAAACCTTCGAGCATGTTTGATCCGGAATGGGTACCGGCAATTGATGTCCATGAAGATGGGAAGGGTATTTATATTAAGGCTGATGTACCCGGAATCGATGAGAAAAACCTGGAGGTCAGTATTGAGAACGATATTCTCACGATAAAAGGTGAGAAGAGCGAAGAATTTCGTCAGGGCGATGATAAGATCGCGCTGATCATGGAACGTTCGTATGGATCATTTCAAAGGTCTATCAGGCTGCCTGAATCAGTGAAAGCCGATAACATCAAGGCAGAATTCAAACATGGTGTATTGAAGATTGATATCCCAAAAGAAAAAGCGGCTGAAACAAAAAAGATCAAGATTAATATCAATTAGGAGGCATGACATGTATACTTATGATATCTTCGATGAGGTATTAAATTTACGGGATGTAGTAAATTCATTCTTTATGGAGAATGCCGGGAAATTGAGGAGCCGTGAATTTCCGCAAATTGAGATTTACGAAGGAAAAGATGAGCTGGAGGTCAGGGCCCTGGTTCCCGGAGTGAAGTCGGCAGAGATGGATATTCAACTTGTCAATGACAGCCTTGTCATTGAAGGGGAGAAAAAAGGCGACTATGAGGACAATCCCTATATACGCAAAGAACGGCAATTCGGTAAATTCAAGAAATTTGTAAAACTGCCCTACAGGGTTGATATGAATGCGATCAATGCAAATCTTGCCGATGGCATCTTGAGCATCAAGCTTGTAAAGAGCGAGGATGCAAAGCCTAAAAGGATAGAAATTAAATAACCGGAGGCACCGATATGTTTAACGATAAAGTACAGGCTGATAATTACTCTGATGAGAAAAGAGCACTGGTCCCCCTGGCGGACATTTATGAAACTGATGACCAGTACACTTTGAAGCTTGAAATGCCCGGAGTGGTCAGGGACAACCTTGATGTCACTATCGAAAATAATGAGCTGGAAATTCGCGGGGGAGTGGGGCAATACAAATCTGAAAACAAGGAATTAAAGTATTCCGAATTTTCAAATTATGATTATTATCGAAAATTCAATGTGGGTGATGACATTGACCGGGAAAAGATCAGTGCATCCTTTGAAAATGGGGTACTGACCCTTGTGCTGCAAAAGCATGAAGCGGTCAAACCAAGAAAGATATCAATTAATGTACAATAATGCTCTTGTATAAATGTTCGAGATTGATGGCATGAGGCGGACTGGTTGTTCGCCTTGTTTTTTATGCTTGAATATCTATATGCTCGCCAATACCGGCAACGTTGAAAATTACATCAGCTTTCATCATTTTCTGGTCGATGCCAAGTTTTGCCGCTGCCAGCATTTTCAGAAGATTGTTGCTCATCTGAATGCTGTCAATTACCGTCTGGTATTCATTCGGTGCTACATTCATAAAAACCTCACCAGGATTACCCAATTATTATATTTCCCCATTTCTTTTATCGGCAACTTTCTCGGTGGGATTAGTATTTTTTTTTGGTAATATATAAAATAAAATATAAAGAATGCTTGTAGTGTATATATTAAAAATGAGATTATTCAAATTTTCCTTAATACCGGCGACTTATACAGGATATTAACTACTCTGACACCGATTGCTATAGATAGTTATCGGTTACATTAAAACCTTTAAGACTCTCATCTTTATTTGAATTAATTCTTGATTGTTATGTCAGGAATTGTTAGCAATTTCATATCTTAAAATAAAAAGTGAAAAAATCCAATGTGTGGACGATTCGCCCAACTAGAGCCTGTCAGCACTATCATCAGGGCATTTCTAATCGATGATGTTCTTGTTGATGTTATCCCGGCATATAACATACCTCCGGGAAGCAGCATAATCTCAGTCTTGGCGCGTGATGGGAAGAGGGCCCTGGTTAGTTTCCAGTGGGGGCTTGTCCCCTCGTGGGCAAAGGATTCTTCAATAGGACAGAACATGATTAATGCCAGGGCCGAAACGGTAAGCCAGAAGCCCAGTTTCAAAACGGCATTTAAATCTCGCCGATGTCTCATTATTGCGAGCGGCTTTTATGAATGGAAACGGGAAGGGAAGATAAAGGTTCCTTTTTATATTACGCTTACTTCAGGGCAGCCATTTGGTTTTGCAGGTCTCCACGAAACATGGATGTCACCGCAGGGCAAAGAATTGCATACGTGTACCATTATAACAACAGGGGCCAATGATATCATGAGGCCAATCCATGACAGGATGCCGGTCATTATCCCCCGGGAACATGAGAAGATGTGGCTTGATGCTAAAGCTACACCGGATGAAGCACTGGCCCTCCTGGTGCCGTATCCGGCAGATGAAATGACAGCATATCCTGTCTCGACGCTGGTCAACTCGCCAAAGAATGATTCTGCCGCGTGTATCGCCCCGCTGTAGTATTTACAATCATTTATTTTCTTTTCGTAATATGCATATTGATAATGGCCTTCATAACTTCGGTCCCGCTTGTGTCAGTGATGCTGACAGTGACTGGAAGAGGCCCCTCTCCTTTTATCGTGTTGCCGGCTATTGAGCAGGTTCCTTTCAGGTTGCTTCGTGCGATCTTGACATATTCAACATTCATTCCCCTGGGTATCCACCTCAAGTCTGCAGGCAGGGTTGCGTCAAGAGCCATACCACCGGCCAGCTCACAGAGATTACACATGGCAATGGCATGTACGCTGTTAAGGTGATTTCGTACCGCCCTGCGGTCTCTCATCTTTATTTCACAATATCCCGGCTTCAACTCGACAAAACGTGGTTTGATGGTACTGAAGTAGGGTGCCATGATGCATACCACCCTTGAAAAAATATATTTACCCATGGGGAGACCTTTTAGTTTATTATATGCTGATAATGGCGTGATCATATGACCTCCTGTAATTCATCATTTGAATTTTTCAAAAAAACTGCTCAGAATACGTTTGAAGATTTCAATCTCTTGTTCGGTGAACCCATCTTTTATCATGCTGTTGACTCTCCGGGCAACAGCTTTCGCTTTTTCTGCTTCCGCAATTCCTTCTGGCATAATGCGGATAATGGTTTTTCTCCTGTCGCCTGCATCCGCTTCCCGCCTGGCCAGCCCCTTTCGTTCAAGATCATCCACGTGACGTGTGACTGCGGCGTTATCAATAGAAATTATTTCACTCATCTGGTTCATTGAAAGCCCATCGCGCATCTTCAGGGCCATAAGCATACCCGCCTGCGCCGAGGAAATTGTAACACCTTCGTTTATGCACTCTCGCTTCATATAATTTTTCAGGGCATGTCCCGCTTTCGATATTAGAAAAATGAGTCTATCATCCATATTTTCTCGCTTTAAATATTTGATATGTCAAATATTGATAAATCAAATAATATTGCAAGCTTTTCGCTGAAAACGGGTAGTATTAAAAATATAATACTAAACATATGTTGACATATTATTCCGGTTATTTATATTGGCGGTATGATGTTACTCTGACCCCGGCCAGGAGGGGCTTTCATGCATACGGCGGAGACACTATCGGCACCCCGCGACGGCTCTATAGCATCCATACATCGGATTGGTGCATGCGGCCCGGCGCGTTTCCCCTTGTTTGCGGCCAGGATCCCTGCCGGTTTTCCTTCTCCGGCCGATGATTATGTGGAGAAAGGGCTCGACCTGAACGAGCTTCTCATCAGGCATCCGTCAGCAACCTTTTTCGTGCGTGTGTCGGGCGAATCGATGACGGGAGCGGGGATTCATTCCGGCGACGTCCTGGTCGTGGACAGGGCCGAGACTGCCCGGGACCGGAGCATTATTATCGCCATCCTGAACGGAGAGCTTACGGTAAAGCGTTTTATCCGGGAAAGCGGCCGTGTATATCTTGCCTCGGAAAACCCGAACTACGCACCGCTTGAAGTGACAGGCGAAACGGGATTTGAGGTCTGGGGCGTGGTGGTGCATGTGATTCATAGTTTCAAATAAGATGCTGACTGTTGAGGCGCATAGAAAAAATTTATCATTTTGATTGTCCCGTTCGTATCCCATAGTGTTTAAATTCAATACTACGGATGAGGATAAATTTATGGAGACGACACTCAATATTAATGCGCGCATTTTAGACAGGATATCCCTGGCGGCACGGTCCAGGGGCGTATCTCGCTCCGAGATGATCATACTTCTTATAAAAAAAGCTATGGATGATATTCCTGATCCGGCGCGTATCGGCAGCATGGTCAGGTACCAGAGGAAGGGCAGGCCGGATGAGTGGCGCACGTTTCATGTACAGCTACGAATGGATGATTATGAGTATTTTTTGGATTTGAGGAAGTTGCTCAAGATGTCGGTTTCTTTAATTCTTGCGTATGCTGTGAAGAAATTTTTGAATAAGTGCCTGAAAAATAATACTACCGATAACTATCAGTATAAAAATTATATTGTTATCAAGGAGTTTATTGATAACATTGTATGCTGGAAATTCCTCTGGGGCTATCCTCCCAACCTCGAAAAGATTCTCCGGCAATAACAATCATATGAAAACCCTGTTTTTTCTTGTCGATTGCAACAATTTCTACGTCTCCTGCGAACGGGTCTTCCGCCCGGAGACGAGGAGAAGGCCCGTCGTGGTGCTCTCCAATAATGACGGCAACGTGGTTGCCCTCTCTAATGAAGTGAAGGAGATGGGGCTTCCCTTCGGCGCCCCTTTTTTCAAGGTGAAGGAGCTTCTCCGGCGCCGCCATGTGGCCGTTTTCTCATCGAACTATTCTCTCTACGGTGACATGTCGCGGCGGGTCATGGATTGCCTGGCCCGGTTTTCGCCGGAGATGGAGATCTATTCCATCGATGAGGCATTCCTTTCCATGCGGGAAATGAGCGGCGACCCGGTGGAATACGGCAGGCTGGTGCGTGATCTCGTGAACCAGTGGACCGGTATACCGGTAAGCATCGGTATCGCTCCCACCAAGACCCTGGCGAAGCTGGCCAGCAGGATCGGCAAGAGGGACCCTGCGTGCCAGGGGGTTTTCGGGCTCACCGACAGCGCCGGTATGGACAGAACCCTTGCGGCCACGGACGCCGGCGACGTGTGGGGCGTGGGACGGCAGTATCGCGACCTCCTCCGGCGGAACGGCATCACCACTGCCGCGCAGCTCAGGGACGCGTCTGACAGGTGGGTGCGGCGCAACATGACGATCGTGGGTCTCCGCACCGTGTGGGAACTGCGGGGGGTGCCGTGCATTCCCCTCGACGAGCTCCCCGCGCCGAAGAAGGGGATCGTGAGTTCCCGCTCTTTTGGACGGCCGGTTGAGCGCCTGGATGAGCTGCGCGAGGCCGTTGCCGCGTATATGAGCAGGGCCGCGGAAAAGCTCCGGGCCCAGAAAAGCGCGGCCGGTTCCGTCACCGTGTTCCTGTCCACCAACAGGTTCAGGGAGAACGACCCGCAGTATTCCAACGGCATCAGCTGCGACCTGCCGGTCCCCTCGTCGTATACCCCTCACCTTATCCGCATTGCGGTACGGCTGCTCGATCGGATCTACCGGCAGGGATATTCCTACAAGAAGGCGGGGGTGATGCTCTGCGAAATACTTCCCGAGGAAGACGCGCAGCCTGACCTTTTCAGCGGCCTGCATGACACGGACCGCACCCGCCGCCTGATGCAGGCGGTGGACCGCGTCAACCGGGAGATGGGGCGCCATACCCTGAGCTTTGCGGCAGAGGGGAGCGCGAAGCCCTGGCGGATGCGCCGCGAGTTTCTTTCCGGGAGATATACCACGCGGTGGGACGAGATCCCGGTCGTGCGGGCGTGAGGCCCTTATGACAGTGTCCGGTATTTTTTTCCCGTTGCCGGGTCCGTGATGTCCGGCTCAAGTTCGAGAAGGTGCTTCAATACGAATTCCCTGTTCTTAATCTCCGGGTGGGGAATAATAAGGTCGTCGGTATTCATGATGATGTTGTCGTAAAGCAATATGTCGAGGTCGATGGTCCGCGGCCCTTTGGGAAATGATTTAGTCCTGCCCAGGTCCCCTTCGGTCTTTTGCAGATGCCGGAGCAGGTCATGGGGGCTCAGGTCGGTTTCAATCAGAATGACCTGGTTGAGGAAGCGGGGTTGATCGAGGTAGTCAACCGGGTCTGTTTCAATGATTGTGCTTCGTTTAAGGACAACCGCGGGAAGGCCTGACGCGATTGCAGCAACGGCGGCATCGATGTTTTTTTTCCGTTCACCCAGGTTGGAACCCAGACCGATGTAGGCGAGGGCCATCTATAATTTATCCCTGTAGTCGTCGCCGCTGATCTCAATTATTCTGCACATTTCTTTGATGCGGGAGAGGATCCTTCCCTGTGAAAGGTCCTTGAGGGCCTTGTGCGGGTTGGTATTCGATGTGAAGATGGTGAATTTTTCCGCTTCGTACCGCGCGTCAACCAGGTCATACAGGGTTTCCTGCTTCCATTCCGTGTCTTTCTGTATTCCGAAATCGTCTATTACCAGGATATCAACATCGGCCAGCTCTTTTTCAATCCTGGCTGATTCGCCGTACGTCTCGGACCCTTCATGAAATGTTTCCTGTATGCTTTTAAAAAAATTCCGTGATATGCTGATAAACCTGCCTTCAACAGCGCGGCGTATGATGATTTCCGTAAGGATGATCGAAGCCAGCAGGGTTTTGCCGGTGCCGGCATTGCCCCAGAGGTAGAGGCCCTTTCGCACGTCAGGAAACTGCCGGACAATGTCATACGCGGCGTTTTTCGCCTCTTCCGCCTGCTTGCTCACGGATTTAAAGTCATTGAGACGTTTCCACTGGTATTTTTTGTTTATCCCCGAACGGTTGTATATCATGTTTATCTTCATGATCTTCATCCGGGTTTCACGGCAGAAGCAGTCCTCGATCTGGCCGTCTTTGTAGTAATAATATGGGTCCTCGCCCCCGCAGAGACATTTTTTTATGACACATTTAGGACAGGGCGTCAGGGCATTTTCCCCGAGTTTTTCATAATGGGGATTATGGATAATGCCTGTCCTATCGCAAAAATCGCAATAGAGTGTATTATGCTGGGCTTTTGTCTCTGTTTTCATGGAATATCTGATATTGAATTTAGGTTTTAATAATCATACGATAATGTCAACAAAATTTATCGTGGGATATCATCGATGATTTTGAAAGAAAGTCACGGCCTGTGTTTGTCTCATCTGAGTCGGGCAGGGGACTTTTTTATTTTTATAATATAGATAAAAGTAAGAAAAAAATTGAATTTTTACCATAATTATGACGATATTAATGTGTGGCGTTGCACTTGGATATTTTTGTGCCGCCATGGTCCGATTCATTATGCTGAGAGGGGTTACTGTATGAAACCAAGAAAGTCGTATGGCGTGATAATTGCTGTCCTGGTAGCGGCTGTTTTCCTCGGCCTCGGGATGCAATCCCGGATTTCTGCGCAGCAGGCAGCTGACAAGAAAACGGATGATAAAAAAGCCGCCGAACTGAAAAATGAATTCAGCGATGTTGAGGTTACCGGATGGAGGATCCGGGATTTCAAGCCCTATATCAAGGCGATTGAGGAGCTTGAAAAACTTAACAAGGAATATTCCGACAACCTCTTAAAGCTCGCGATCGATGAATATTCAACCGCGCTTGATATTCTTGAAGACATGGAGAATGACGTCATAAAGATCAAGGCCGCCAACAAGGAGAAAAAGAACCTGAACGAGCGGTGGTACTGGCAGGAGATTGACCGTAAGAACCAGGAGCAGCGCCAGGTCGCCATGAAAAAAATGGAAGCCAAGATGAAATCGGTCACCTACCTGACGCGGTCCATCGACTATCTTGATCAGATTCAGCACCAGGAGGTCAGGCAGGAACCCAAGTTCGTCAATTTTATGAGCCGCCTCTTCCAGGTATATGTATCCACCCAGTATGATCTCCAGAATTTTAAGCCGTGTATCGCCATCCTGGAGAGATACCTGAGCATTTCCGAAGAGAACAGCAAGGACATCTGGGCGTATAAATATATGGCAAGCTGCTATGGTTACATGGAGAAGGTGCTGGCGAAATACAAGCATGCATCTGAAGATGAGATCAACATATATAAAAACAAGAAGAACCGGTGCATGCTCCAGGCGGTTGAGCTGAAGTATGGGATCGAGTCACCTCATTATAAGCAGATGCAGGAAGTTGTCGAGCAGGATGAGAAGAAAGCCGAGCGTATTAACGACTTCAAATAATATATGTCTTTCGATTATTGTTGAGAGCAGAGGCCCCCGTTACTAACGGGGGCCTCTTTTTTGTGCGATACGTCTGCATGTATTGGAAAGGCAGATCGGTTATTTCTTTCTTGCCGCAGCCTTTTTTCTCGCTTTATTCAGCTCGCCATCCATAATGATATGCGCGAGCCGTGGAAAATGCCGCGCTATAGACCAGAGGAGCCGTGATTGGCCGGGCAGTATATAGTATTTATTTTTAAGAACATCATGTATTAATTTTTTGGCGACCTGCTCCGGCGACAGAAGCCCGCCTGTTTCGGACATGAGCATAACCTCGAGCGGCTTGGACCTGTTTTCCTGGTCGAATCCGGGGGTTTCGGTATCGGGCGGATAAAGAATGGAGAAACGTATATTATACGGCTTGAGTTCGTTTCTGAGTGATTCGGTGAGACCGCATAGTGCGTATTTTGTCGGGGAATAGGCGGCGTACCCGGCAATTCCCATGAAACCAAGCAACGATGAGCAGTTCACGATGTGCCCCTTCCGTTCTCTCATGAAGTGCGGCAGGATGACCAGGACCGGGATAAGCTGTCCGAAATAGTTGGTATCCATTATTTTTCTGAAATCGTCGAGCGTGGTGTTCTGTATGTAATTGGGCCTGGCGTACCCCACAAAATTCATAAGGTAATCCGGCACTCCGTTTTTTTTAATGAAGCTGTCGAGGAGTCGAGCGAGTGCTTCCATGTCCGTGGTATCGCAAGGGATAGCGGTGACGGCCTGGCTGGTGCTGGAGCGGGCTTTTTGCATCTCTTCTGCTGCCTGGAAGAGGTCTTTTTTATTACGGGCAATAATGCAGACGTTCCCGCCGTTTTTGACAAATTCAATTGCAGCGGCTTTCCCTATCCCCTTTGAACCGCCGGTAATTATAGCCAGTTTGTTTGATAATATTTTGTCATCGTGACTGCCCATTCCATTCCCCCGAAAATAATAATAAATAATTGAAAGTAGAGAATTTGTTTTTCAGAGTCAATGTCAATAAGAATATTCCCGTGCTCATTTCATGTTAAGCGCCATTTGATATATTATAAAATTTCAGTTTCAGGTCCATTTTTTGTTGCATATATGATACAGGGTGTTGATTTTTTTCGAGTTCTGATATGATCTTCTTTGATATTTTTCGGTCAATCATACTGTCTCTATATATCAGGCGTTATACAATAATAAAAAAACTATTTGGCATAATAATTGCATTATAATAGTATGTTCTCTTTCGCAAAATAGTATTTCACTGTTTCCCTCCCCGTTGTTCTGTGGATGGTAACATTTATATTGTATTTAAATCTTGATGTGGTATCAGGATGATATGGTTAACGCTTCATATTTTATATGGGAGCAGATTCAGCTTTTGTTTTATGCCAAATAAATTTGTTCATAATGTTGTTGAATATTCGGTATGAGATTTTTCATGCATTGTTTAACAATTAATATTATTAAATCAAACAGGATATGTAAATGACAGCGGTAACAGGGAAACAAATCGTAGCGCATCAGAAAAACAGTGAAAGATATGAAATCAGGGCACAGACCCTTATCGAGGTCCTTGAGCGCCGGGCTGTTGATAAGCCGGATTTTCTTATCTTCATGGATCTTAAAAATCGTGAGCAGAGGGTCTCGGCAAGCGATGTACTGGAAAAGGCGCGTGTCGTGGCCCAGTACCTGATGGCGCGGGGCCTCGGTAAGAATGATAAGGTTGTTGTAATGCTGCCTACGGGGGAACATTTCGCCTATGTCTATTTTGGAATACTCATCGCCGGCGGTGTCCCTGTCCCGGTCAGCCAGCCGGCCGGTACGAGCAACCTCGCGAAATACCTTGATAACCTGACGCATATCATCCATGACTGCGAGGGGAAATTCTTCATAACCTACGAAAAGATCAAGTTGATAGCCGGCAGTCTCTTGAATATTTCGAACCTGGTGGGCGGTTTTCTTTTTGATGATGAAATATTCGCCGATCCCGTCCCTGCAGATCAGTATAAAAAGTGTCCCGTCGTCAGGACCGATGACCTTGCGCTCCTCCAGTACACCTCGGGTACGACCGGAAAACCGAAAGGGGTCATGCTCTCCCACAAGAATCTGCTTCATAACATCCACGGGATCGGGGTCGCAAGCCGGATGACGGCCGATGATGTCGGTATCAGCTGGCTTCCCATGTACCACGACATGGGCCTTATCGGCGGTTTTCTCACCACCCTGTACTGGGACATCACCCTTGTGTTGATGTCGCCGGAAGCGTTTATCTTTCGTCCCATCTGGTGGATGGAAAACATATCGCGCTACCGGGTCACGATGGGCGTGGCCCCCAATTTCGGATACCATTATTGCGTTTCGAGGATTGACGACGTGGACCTCCACCGGCTTGACCTGAGCTCCTGGCGGCTTGCCCTGAACGGTGCGGAGCCGGTGGACCGCATAACCCTCAATAAATTCATTGAAAAATTCAGGCCGTGCGGCCTTCGCGACAATATATTTCTCCCTGTGTACGGGATGGCGGAAAACAGCCTTGCCGCGACATTTCCTTCGCTGGATGCGACCACCGTTGTCCGCCGTTTCGACAGGGACAAGCTGGAAGCCGAGAATATCGCCGTCGATTCAAAGAGCCAGAACAACAAGGAGTACATCGATCTGGTTTCCGTCGGCTATCCGCTCGTGGGGCAGGAGATCAGGATCGTCGATGAGCAGGGCCGGACACTCAACGAACGCGAGGTCGGTGAAATATGCGTCAAGAGCCATAGCCTCATGGGCGGGTATTATAAAAATCAGAAGGCCTCTGCTGAATCCATCGTTGACGGCTGGCTCCATTCGGGGGACATGGGATTTATCCTTGACGGCCTGCTTTTCATATCCGGCCGCAAGAAGGAGATGATCATCAAGCGCGGGAAAAACATTTATCCCTATGACGTGGAGCGGATCGCTTCAACCGTCAAGGGGATCCGTCTCGGCTGCTGCGCGGCATTTGACGTGCACAACGAGGAGCAGGGTACCGAAGACCTCGTGCTGGTATGCGAAACGACCGTAAAGGACAGGGAGGCGCTTGAAAAACTGAAGCAGGAAGTCCACAAAGAGATACTGGCGAAGCTCGGCATTGCGCCTGACGATATCAGGCTTGTCCCGCGCGAGACGATACCGAAGACCACGAGCGGCAAGACCCAGCGGTATCTGTGCAAGAGATTTTACCTCGAGGGAGAGCTGTTCCCGAGAAAAAGCAGGAATATTCTTGTGCTGGCACGGACTTTCATCCTGAGCCATTTCCACCTGTTCCGAAGACGATTGAAGCGCTGATTGCGGTCAGCATGGAATAGCGGCGCTGCGCTAAAAATTCATTGTAAATATTACCGCGTGATCCATTATGTGACGGCGAGGCGTGTCCGGCCGTTGCGGTGAAGGCGTACCATCATGAAGAGGTGACACATATGGGAGTTTCCGGGGATAAGATAAGAAAAGATTTCCTGGCCATCGTAGCCAAACTGGCGGGGAAAAAACCGGAGCAGGTAAAGGATGGCGACCGGTTCCTTGAGGACCTGGGCTTCGACAGCCTCAAGAGCATGGAAGCCATTTCACGGATAACCGAGATATACGATTTTGAGCCGGACCTTGATGAAATCATGGGGCTCCAGACGGTGATTGATGTCATTCAATATCTGGAGAAAAAGCTGGCCTGACACCGGCACGCCCTGATTGTTGTACGATTTTATTTTGCGAGGATTATTCCATGAGCCAACTCATTAGCGATGCCATGAAGCAGCAGGCGGCGCTCCTGTCGATGCTGCGAAAAGAGGAGATATACACGTACAGCCTTGAGGTCTCTTCCGCCTGCGCGAACCGCATCGTGGTAAGCGGCAAGGAGCGCATCAATTTTATCTCCAATAATTATCTCGGCTTCTCCACCCACCCGGAAGTGTTGAAGGCCGTGCGGAACGCCATTGACAAATACGGCCTCGGCATCGGCGGCTCGCCGCTGGCCTGCGGCACCACCGATATCCATTACAGATTACAGGAAAAAATAGCGCGTCTGTATGAGCGCGAAGCGTGCGTTCTCCTGGCAAGCGGGTACCAGGCGCTTCTCGGCTCGATACAGGCCACCATCGGCAAGGGAGACGTGGCGGTGATGGACAGCCTGGTGCACCGGAGCATCGTTGACGGCGTGACCCTTTCCGGCAGCGACAAGAGAATGTGGCTTCATAACGACACCGAGGACCTTGATTCGCTCCTTGCCCGCCTCAAGAATAAATACAACAGGATGCTCGTCCTGGTCGACTCCGTCTACAGCATGGACGGCGACTGGGCCGACCTTCCGGCGCTGTACCGCATCAAGCAGGAGCACGGGGCGCTCCTTCTCATCGATGAAGCCCACAGCCTGGGCGTTCTCGGCAAGCGCGGCTACGGCCTGCCTGACCATTTCGACATGCCGCATGCGCCGGACGTCATAGCGGGGACGTTCTCGAAGTTCGCCGGCGCAGTCGGCGGATTCGTGGCAGGACCGGCCGATTTCATCGATCACCTGCGCCATAACGCGTCCGCCTATATCTTCTCCGCGTCCCTGCCGCCCCTGACGGTGGCCGGCATATGCCGTTCATTTGAACTGCTTGATGAGGAGCCCGAGTGGCGGGAGAGGCTCTGGAACAACATCAACTACTTTATCAAGGGACTGAAAGAGCTGGGATTCGATACCGGTCCTTCCCGGACGGCCGTGGTGCCGCTCCTGATTCGCGACCTGGAAAAGACCATGATGTTTAACAAGATGATCTTCGACGAAGGGGTTTTCGCCTCGCCCATCGTGCACCCGGCAGTGCCGCCGGCTGAATCGCGAATTCGGCTCGGTGTCATGGCTACCCATACGACCGAGGACCTTGACCGGAGCTTTGAGGTTTTCAAAAAAGTAGGCAAAAAGCTGGGGATTATATAGGTTTAAGGGGGTTACAGGACATCAAGGGGGAAATAAGCCTTTGAAATGCCGATAGTTATCGGTACATTAACTGCTCTGACCCCCTGCCGGTGCCGATAGTTATCGGTAAACTGCTTACTCTGACCCCACCTGGCACCGATAGTTATCGGTCAATCCAGATCGATACTCTTCCCCGACATCGCACCCACGGGGCAGGCAATCTTGCACATGCCGCAGGCAACACACTTCTCGTGGTCGAACGTTACTTCCATGGAGACGCGATCAATACTGAGGGCGTCCACCCGGCAGACCGAGGTGCACGCTCCGCAGTTGATGCAGCGGTCATCGTCCCTGACGATCTTGTCGGTAAGCGGCTCAACCACCACACCTTCTCCGGTCAGGTAGTCAATGCTCGTCGTGATTGATTCTTCCGTGCCGCGGAGCTCAAGGATGAGCCGGCCCTCAAGCTTGGGAAGGATTTTCGCCTCGAGCACGTTAAAGACGACATCGAAATCCTTTGCCAGGCGGAATATGAGCGGCTTGTACATGATCTTCTTGTCGAATATGAGAAGCACGTTTTTTGCGTTCATGGCTGTTCTCCACGTTAATCTGTCAGCTCTACATCGCCCTGCGCCGCAAGACGGTCGCGGTATATGACGACGACGCCGGATGCGCCGCACCGCATGCCGAAGAGGGCGGCGCCTTCCATGTCGTCCTCGACTTTCACCCGGTTGCATACCTCGGTGGCGATCGCGTCAGCCAGGGCAGCGCCGGGCGCGATCACGGTGGCGGCGTCCGCCTTGCCGAAGCTGAAGGACGACGCCGATCCGCGCGGATGACGTGCAGACCCCGCAGGGCGTGCGATCGGGACTGATTTTTATCGATACGGCGTCGAAGTTATGTCCTCCCGGATATATGCGTATAGAGGCGGGATCGGTTATCCGCATCCATATATCGCCGCCGTTTTCGATAATCAGCTCGCCGCTTGCATCCATCAGCTCCCGCCCCGTGCATTCCGCCACGGCGCCGGCGACGGCGGCCATGGGGCCCACCCCGGCCTGTTCGGAAGCGTCATACATCATGTCGATGACGGGGGCGCATCCGGTCAGGCGCTCCACCGGCGTATATGAGGTCAGGAATTCGTTCTGGCGCGCGATGTGACGGAAGATCTGGTCCCTGAGTCCGCGCACGGTCCGCTCCGCCCGGTCCGACAGGTCGGAGCCCGCCCTGATGTACAGGTCTGATGTCTCGACTTTGACCCTGAAGCTTTTCCACCGGGCCGTATCCGCGTAATCACGGTATGACCGCTCAGCGCGCTTCATTGTCCTTCCCGCGCGGCACTGTCGGGAATTGCGTCTGCGGCACGCCGATGGTGAAGCCCTTCTTGACCCACTCTTTCAATTCAATGGCTATTTTCCTCGCCATCGGATAGCTCGACATGGGCGCCGCGTCTATTGTTTTTCCCATGAACGCTATCCTGCCGCTTTTCAGCTCGGCATAGCTCACCTCGCCCAGGGACCTGCCGATCCCGGACGGGTAGTCGTTCCCGTAGTCTATGACCTGGCAGCGGAGGTCCCTGTCGGTCTGGCCGGTGAAATAGGCCATGTCCCTGTTAATTATCGGGATGGGGATGCCGATGCCGATCATGATGCTGCAGCCGTACCCGGTGAAGGAGGCGCCGCGCACGTACCGGGGGTCCATCTCCTTCATGTTGCCCATGACCGCGAGGGTGCCGCCCCCTTCGCAGGGGACGCCGTTCTCTCCCCGCCTGCAGTCCGGCGCGTGCTGGGTGCCGTGCCACACCACCGAGCCCGCCGCGCCGCAGAGGAATATCCGCGTGCCGGTGCCGATGGTCCAGTAGTAGGGGTCGTTCAGGAGTGGGCTGAGCTGGCCCGCGCTCGAAAATGATGCGTTTGCCATATCGGGTTTCAGTATTCCCATGTAGGTATAGATGGTCTTCTTCGACAGGTTCACGGCGCAGTTGTAATTCTGGTAGGAGTTGCGCGGGTTGAACATCGTGGCGTCGCGCAGGTCATCGATGGTGATCGTCGATTCGTATTCCTTCAGCGGGTAGCAGTCCGTACCGTACCCGACGGCCTTGAGCTTGATCCTCTTCCCCGCTATCAGGTCCTCTATGACGTGGCCGCCGCCGTATTTGAATCTCCCGGGATGGACCATGTTCAGCGGATCGTTCTCCTGCACCTGCGTGGCGCCGATATAGCAATCCACCGCGGCGATGCCGCCGTAGGCTTCCACGTTGTTGAACCATACCTTCGTCGCTTTCATCCGCGGCTTCGTGTGACCGATATTGATGAACGCGCCGGAAGAGCACATGGCACCGAAGGTGCCGGTGGTGACCACGTCAACTTTTTTAAAAGCGCCGTCAACGCCCTCGGAGGCCACGATTTCCGGCATCTCTTCCGCGGTCACGACAACGGCCTTCCCCTCTTGTATCTTCCTGTTGATCTCTTCGTAGCTTTTCTTGATTTCGACGCCGCTCATGACATGCTCCAGGTTGTGATGGGAATGAAACGGGTTATTCTCCTCCGGGACATCACGTATCTCATACTACCGGGGTATTTGTTCAACTGTTTTTTTATTTTTCCGTCCCCGGCGGCAGGTGCCGTCAGGGCAGGCGGCATTGACTTTTTTACTTGCCATGCGGCCGGCCTTCTAGTATACCGTGACCTGCCCGGGCGGCCGTTGCTGCCCCCGGGCGGGCATCATGCTATAGTATAACGGAGAACATCATGAAAAACATCGTACCCCTCGCGCTGGTCCTGTCTCTTGCGCTTGTTACCGGCGGCTACACCCAGGACCGGGCTGATATCGTTGAATCGATCACCCCCTCGTCGGCGATCTTGTTCATGAAAACCGCCCGCATCAAGAACCTCGTCGGGTCAGTGAAATTCGTATCTGAAAATCTTCTCCACCGTGAATACGTCGAGAAATTCAACAAGAAGAGGGACGATATCAGGACCAAAACGGGGATCGATCCCCTTGACATCGAGGCGTTGAAAAAGGCCGGCATCGACGTTGACCGTTCCGCGAGCGTGGCGGTATACGCGAGGGGCAAGCGCAATGAGGAGCGGGTGCTCCTGTTCATCCCGGTCATGGATGACAAGATCTTTCCCCTCAAGTTTGTCGAGATTCTCAGGAAGATGGCCAACGCCGAAAATGCTGACCTGTATCCCGCCATAACCGAGTATAAAGGCCGCCCGATTTACCAGAGCCACAAGGACATCTTCACCACGGCGATTGATGGCGTCTTCATCATAGGGTCCACCGGTGAGCTGATACGGGGCGTGATTGACGTGAAGGAGAACAGCGCCGGCTATCTCGCTATCGACCCGAAGTACATGGATTATTCCGCCCGGTTAAGCAGGAACTATGACCTGCGGGCCTATGCCACCAGGGATTATCTGAAAGAAGCGGTGAAGCGCCGTCCGCGGCCGGAGGGCGAGCAGCCGAAGGGAGGCCAAAACAAGGTGACTGACGCGGGCATGATGGGCGCGGCCGCGCTGATGGATGTTGCGTACATCGCCGACGCGGCGGGAGGAAAACCTTCCATGAAGTCCGAGCTTGACCGGCTCACGACCGGTCCGTCCCCCTTTAACGCGGTGGATTACGTCTCCCTGGGGGCGTCGGTCACGCCATCGGCGGTGACCATCGATATAGCGGCGCGTTTCAACGGCGCCAGCGGGAGCGTGAACACGTTCCTTGACGTTATCAGGACCGGCGTTTCCGACCGGGCGCTCCTTGTCACTAACGCGAGCACCTACGCGTATGTGTCGTTCGACTTCGACAAGATCGGGGAGCTTTGCCGGAAATCCGCCGCCGGCTGCGGCTACTACGCGAAATTCAAGGATGAGGTGCGCGAGGACCTCGGCATTGATTTTGAAACGGACGTGGTCCCGTATCACAGCGGCGTCGTGAACATCATTGCGGGCGAGCCGAAGGGTGGAGGCGGGGGATACCTTTTCTTTCTCCCCATGAACGATCCCGAGAAGGGCAGGGCCGTATGGGAAAAGTCCTCGGCCTATCTCAGGGAAAAATTCAAGGGCACGGAGCGCTTCGGTACGGACATGATCGGCGGCGCGCGCTCCTTCTGGCATGTGGACTCAAAGAACAACAGGGTCCACATGCTCTACGACCGGCGCGGCCTCTACCTGGGAAACGACAGGGAGCTGATCGGCATGGCGCTCGCGGGCAAAGAGCTTACAAAACCGCAGCCCGCGGACAGCGTGCTCAACAGGCTGGGGGGAAATGTATTCTGCCTTGCCCACATGAAAAAGGAGAGTTTTTTCGGCGCCCTCCTGATGCTCTACTCCTACCGGAACAAGGAGATCAGCGGCATCGTGAACATGATGACCGATCTTACCGTGATCGGCGAGAAGAACGACGCATACCTCTCGTTTGACGTCACGATCCGTCTCCTGAAGCGCAGGTGATGCCCGGGGCGGCCGTATGAAGTATCTTTTCGGTCCCGTCAATTCGCGCCGCCTGGGGATTTCCCTGGGGGTGGACCTGGTCCCCCACAAGACCTGCTCGCTCAACTGCGTCTACTGCGAATGCGGCAGCACCACGGCGCTCACTTCCCGTATCGCCGAGTACGTTCCCACCGGCGAGGTGATCGCCGAGCTGGACTCGTACCTTGGCGGGTCGCCGCGCCTTGACGCGGTCACCTTTTCCGGCTCGGGGGAGCCGACCCTGCACGCCGGCATCGGCGAAATAATTCGTCATCTCAAGGAGCGCTATCCGCAGTACAGGATCGCGGTGCTCACCAACGGCACGATGCTCAATGACCCGGAAGTGCGGAAATCGATCGCGGAAGCCGATATCGTCGTTCCGTCGCTGGACGCCGCCGGCAGCGAGGCCTTCGCCCGGATCTGCAGGCCGGCGCCCGGCATCACCCCGGAAAAAACCGTGGCGGGCCTCGCCGCGTTCAGGAAGGAATTCCGCGGCACGATCTACCTCGAGATATTCATTGTCCCGGGTATCAATGACAGCGCCGACGAGCTGGCCAGGCTCAGGGAGGCATGCATGGCGATCCGGCCGGACAGGGTGCAGATCAACAGCCTTGACCGCCCCGGCGCCGAGGACTGGGTGCGGCCCCTGGACAGCGCTGAATTGCTCGCCATCAGGGATTTTTTCAGCCCGCTGGAGACCGAGGTCATCGGGAAACCGGCGCCGAGGGACCGCGGGGATGCGCGCGTTGTCAACATGGAGAAGTCGGTCCTGTCAATACTGCGCAGAAGGCCTTCTACGGTGGACGACCTCCTCCTCGCCCTCAGCGTGGACCGGGGGGAGCTTGTCGCGACACTGAAAGAAATGACAGGGAGCGGCGTGATTACCGTTGACAGGCTCGGGCGGGGCGAATTTTACCGGATCGTTTAAACCAGGGGGATCAGGATCGTCGCGTAGGTCTTGGAAATGCTGTCGGTCGTAACGATAAAATTTTTATGGGATATGTTGATGTTCTTTAAAAGTATGACGACCATCGACAGCCCGAGCCCCATTCCCTCCGCTTCGGGGTCCGGGTTCTCCATGTAGAATTCGGCGATATTGTCGTACTTGGACGATACCTCGATGCGCTCGCTGATCTTTTTCTGCTCCTTCTCCGAGAGGGGCACGTTGTTGATCACCTCGATGATAAGGTTGTTGCCGTGCAGCTTGAGGTATATCCTGGTCGAGAGATTGTTTTTTTTCGCCTTGATCCCGTATTCCAGCAGGGCTTCCTCGTTCAGGACGCTCCGTATCTGCTTTACCACCTCGACTGAGTCATCGGAATACTTTATCTTGCCCTCGTTGATGAGGATCATTTTCGCGTTTGCCTTCGTGGCGTTGGCGATAAGCTCCTTGATGCACGACACGATGGGCGTGAACAGCTCTTCTTTCCTGAAGCGCTCCAGGATCTTCGCGAGTGCGAACTTGATTTTTTCCTCGGTGACTTCAAGGCCGGAGTAGGAGATGAAGACGAGATCACTGCGGTTTTTAAGCGCTGTCAGAATCTCGGTCTGATAGGTCCTGTTGATGTCTTTAGTCGGCATTACCCCGGTCTCCGCGCAAAACGCATGTCATAGTTCATCATCGGTACACGATGTTGTTTATTATACAGTTTCAAATAAATAATTGATTTTTTTCAAGCATTAATTATCCTTATCCCGTCTGAACGGCATCGCTGCGATTTAATCTTGGTGCCGGGAGCCATCCCGCTCGTCCGCCTTCTGTAAGCATCATGTTTAGCCGGCGGAAGCGGCGAGTTGCTGTCGCCGGCTCAACGGGACGGCTCCGGTCTCCTTAAGCGGAAAATCGCTGTTACCGTCACCATTGCGCGAAAAAAATGATAGAAACGATAATTCCCTCCCCCGCATCCATAGCCGTACTGGCGGCGCTTGCCGTCGCGTTCGGCCTGCTCCTGTCCGTCGCGTTCCTGAAGCTCCGGGTAAGGTCGGACCCGCGCGTTGAGAAGGTACTGGAAGCGCTGCCGGGCGCCAACTGCGCCGCCTGCGGCATGCCGGGGTGCTCGGCGTATGCGACGCGCATCGTCGAGGAAAAATACGCCATCGACCTGTGCCCGGTGGGCGGGAATGATACGGTGGCGAAGATCGCGGCGATCATGGGGGTCGCCGGCGCCGGCGCGATGGCCCTCGTCAGGGCCCGGGTGCGCTGCCGCGGGGGCATCGCGGAAACGACCGCGCGCTTTTCCTACCAGGGGCCGCGTGACTGCGCCGCGGCGGACGGCGTCATGGGCGGATACAAGACCTGCCGGTACGGCTGCCTCGGCTTCGGCGACTGCGAGCGCGCCTGTCCCTTCGGCGCCATCACCATGAACGCGAACGGGCTTCCGGACGTGGACCTGGCGCTCTGCACCGGCTGCGGCCTCTGCGTCAAGGCCTGTCCCCGCGGCATCATCATCCTCTCCCCTGAGCCGAATGACATTTACGTGATGTGCAATAACGAGGAGCCCGCCCCGGGAGATGAAGCAGGGCTGCTCCGTCGGCTGCATCGCCTGCAAGCTGTGCGAAAAGGCGTGCCGCGGGGCGCTTGCCGAAAAATATCCGAACGAAGACCCGGCGGCCATCGAGCTGGCGATCAAGGTCGATAATTTCCTTGCGCGCATCAATTATGACCGCTGCATACAGTGCTACCGGTGCGTTGAGGTGTGCCCGGTGCCGGTCATCAACCCCCTTGCGCGCTCGAAGAAATACAAAGGGTCGCTGAATAAAAGCCGCAACGCGGCGGATGAACCGGAGCAGGAAGCCCCATGAAAGATGTATTTGACCTGAGCGGCGTTGAGCGCGCTGCGGCGCTGATGGTATCGCTCGGCCCCAGGGTCGCGGCGGACATCATGAAGCACCTTGACGAGGAGAGCATCGATGTCCTCACCCGCGAGATCGCGAAGATCGACCGGCTCTCTCCCCGGGAGCGCGAAGAGCTGATCGGCCAGTTCCTCATCGATCTGAAAAAGGAGAAACGGCGGCTGAGGGGCGGCGAGGGCACCGCGCGGCAGATATTGACAAAGACATTCGGCGATGAAAAGGCGGAAAAGATACTCTCGAAGTTCGTCAATATCGACGTGGACAAGGAGTTCGCGTCCCTGAACGAGATCGAGGACGAGGCCCTCGTTTCGTTTCTGAAAGACGAGCACCCGCAGACGATCGCGGTCGCCATGTCGTTTCTCGCGCCCGAGAAGTCCGCGGCGATAATGAAATCGCTGGAGCGCGGCAAGGCCAAGGACGTCGCGGTGCGCGTGGCAAAAATGGACCGGGTGATGCCGGAGGCCGTGGCGGGCATCGTCCGGACAATCAGGAAGAGATACCAGGAGTACCGCAGCAAGAACCAGGGCCTGTCGGCCGGCGGCCTGGACGCGCTCATCGGCATCCTCCAGCACATGCCGGCGGACGAAGAGCGGACAATCATGAAGGACCTCGAGATCGCGCTGCCCAACGTGTCCCGGCAGATCAGCGAAAAGATATTCACCTTCGAAAATGTCGAGAACCTCACCAACCAGGAAGTGCGCATACTCATCGACACCATAAGCGACGACCATCTCCTCGCAAAATCGCTCAAGGGCGCCACTGACGAGATACGCTTCAAGTTTTTGCGGAATATGAGCCAGAACAGGGCCACCGATATCCTCTCGGACATCGATGCGATGGGCGTCGTCAGGCTCTCCGAGGTGGAGGACTGCAGGGCGAAGATCGTTTCAATCATGAGGTCGCTGGACGACAACGGGACCATCAACCTGCGGGGCGGGCAGACGTTCGTGAAATAATATTACTTGCTGTAAATCACGATCGTGCCGTCCTGCTCCACCCTCCGGTACAGCCTCCTGACCGCTGTTTCGGAGTAACTCTTAGTTTCACCGGTATAGAGCTGCATGATGACGTTCACGTAATCGATTGTCGCCTGGATGGGCGGGAGGGACATCCTTTTTTTGACCCTCCCGATGCCGGCATGGTAGGCCGCCAGCGACAGGGGGACGTCATTGTTGAAATAAGAGAGCAGCGACCTGAGGTGGCGGATGCCGGCATCGACGTTCGCAGCGGGGTCGAAGGGGTCGCGCAGGGAGTAATAGTCGGCGGTCTCCTTCATCAGCTGCATGAGCCCCATGGCGCCCGCCGGCGATACGGCCTCCGGATTAAAGTCAGACTCCACCCGGATGATGCACTTGACGAGCTTCGGGTCCACGCCGTGCTTTTCCGCGATCGTCTCTATCATTGAGTCGTACTTGCTGGATATGCCGCGGGCGGCGCCCCGGGGCCGCTGCCGCGCGCTCACGTTTTTGTTGTAGTAATCTATCGACCCGTCTGTATTGATGCGCGTGTAGATCTTTGCTGAAAGTGAAGGCCCGGATGAGGCAATCAGCATTACTGCAAGGCAGGCCAGTGCGGTTGTCCTCATGGCCGCGAAAAGGGGTGAAGGGAAATTGTTCCTATATTCCATGATGCTGGGCGATAATGGAATCACCCGCCGATATGGTGACGCTCTGCAACCGGTCCGCGGTTTCCAGCACTATATTGGATGCAAAATCGACCCGGACAAGCTTCAGGAATATGCCGGAAGCCTCATAGACCACCTCGTCTCCATTGGCGGGGGTGCCGTCCGGATCATAGGTGTAGGCGGGCAGTGTTTCCACCGCGCTTGTCAGTTCCGTGAGGGTTATGTTGGGAATGTCGGTCCCATAGTATGAGTAGAGTATGCCGTTCTGGACCAGGGTGATCTGCCATGGCGTACCCGGCACCCGGGACAGGATGAGCCGGTACCTGTTTGAAGCGCCCTGGTATTCAACAGCGACGCCCTCGGTGGGTATATAGGTGCTGGTAAGATCTCCCGCGTACCAGATGCAATATATCGCCTGGCACGCCGTGCCCGCGCAATCATCCAGGCTGGCAAACGTATATGCCTTTTCGGGGGCCACGCCCTTCGGCCGGAATTCACCAGGGTTGGAATACCCGGCGAAAAAGTTGTCGTCGTCATTTTCGCTGCAGCCCGGTGCCAGTAACGTCGCTGCAACAAGCAATAAGAGTGCTATTTTCGAAAGTTTCATTAATTATGGAATAGCCTGGTTTATTTAATTATACAATCATATAATTAGATGAAACAAATGCGCATTTGTTTCAAAAAACAGGCATTCCCTCCCTGATTATTTCTTTTTTTCAGTTTCAGCCGCTTCTTCTTTCTGTTCCGCGGCCGCGCTTTCTTTCGATGATTTGCTCATGTATTTTTTAAAGCCTTCCCTGTTCACCTTTATCTCTCCCAGGATCTCAAGAATGAACTGGTTCGACTTCATCTCGAGCTTCTCCATGAATACCTGCTGCTTCATCCAGTTGACCGCCTCGTCGTTCATCGGCACGCCCTTGAGCTTGTCCTTGTTTCTGGCATAGAACGCATTGACATCCTCATCGGTCACCTTGATCTCGTCCTTGAGCTTCTGGCTCAGGTAGTATGACGATACGAACTGCAGCTTGGCAAGCTCCGCTACCGTTTCCATCTCTTCCTTGTTTATCGAGTCGTCCTGCGACGCCTTGATGTACAGGAGCTTCCTGCTCACAAAGAAGTCCATGAACTTGTTCTTGTTCAAAAGATTGAGCGTGGGATGGTTTTCAATTTCAGGGTTTGCCGCCATCTTGTCCACGTCCTTCTTGTCCATGTTCAGCATCATCTTGGCGAAGAGGTAGTAGTAGTTGTTGAATTCATTGATGGTTATCTTTTCATTGTCTATCTTGACAGCGAGCTCGTCCCCCTCTTTTTTGCAGGAGGTAAGCAGGGATGCGGCGATTGCGCAGATGGCGACAAACGCAAGGGTAGATTTTTTCATTGGAGTGGTCCTTGTTCGTGAAATTTATTGGGGAACCCGGCGTCCGGTGGTCATTTGACGGCAACGCCGGAACAATCCTGTACAGGATGCAGAAATTACCGATCACATCAATTGTTGCAACAATTTTTTGAGGCCCGGCACCTTTTTTTTGGCATCCATCGATTCCGGCACGTAAATCAGCGTTTCATGGTCGCCGGGATCTATGCTGAGCCGCCTGTCCGCGGCCATCTGCCTGACGAGGCCGTTCACATCCACCTTCGACGAGCCGGATATCCTGATCCGTATCGACCGCGAGTCCTCCAGGATCTCGTCGATCGCCAGGAGCGACGCCATCGCCCGTATCTGCTCGATCTCGATCAGGACCCTCACTTCGTCGGGGCAGGGGCCGAAGCGGTCGGTCATCTCCTTCTCGACCTGCGCCACTTCCTCGAGCGACTCGCACGATTCGAACCTCTTGTAAAATTCGATCTTCTGCTTTTCGTCTGCGATGTAGGCGTCGGGGATGTAAAAGTCCGTTTTTAAAAACAGCGGAGTGCGGAACATGACGGCGACCGGCTCGCCCTTCAGGTGGCGTATCGATTCATCGAGCATCTGCAGGTACAGCTCGAAGCCGACCTCGAAGATGTTGCCCGACTGTTCCAGCCCCAGGATGTTGCCGGCGCCCCGGATCTCCAGGTCCTTCATGGCGATCTTGAAGCCGCTCCCCAGCTCGGAATATTCCGCGATGACGCGGAGGCGCTTCATCGCCTCCTCGGTGAGGACGCGGTGCTTGGGGTAAAAGAGATAGGCGTAGGCCTTCCGCATCGACCTGCCCACGCGGCCCTTGAGCTGGTAGAGCTGCGAGAGGCCGAAGGCGTCGGCACGGTTGATGATGATGGTGTTCACGTTGGGCATGTCCAGGCCGGACTCGATGATGGTGGTGCTGACCAGGACGTCGAATTTCCGGTTCAGGAAATCGATCATGACGTCCTCCAGCTCATGCTCGTTCATCTGGCCGTGGGCGACCGCGCAGGTGGCTTCCGGCACCAGCTCGCGCAGCATCGCGGCGTGCTCCTCGATGGTCTGCACCCGGTTGTGCACGTAGAAGACCTGCCCGCTGCGCTCGATCTCGTTGATGATCGCCATCCTGAGGATGTCCGGATTTTCCTCGAGCACATAGGTCTCGATTGACTGCCGGTTCTCCGGCGGGGTGAGGATGATCGACAGGTCCCGGATGCCCGCCATGGCCATGTGGAGGGTGCGCGGGATCGGCGTCGCCGACAGGGTCAGGACGTCCACCAGCTCGCGGAATTTCTTCAGCTGCTCCTTGTGCCGCACCCCGAAGCGCTGCTCCTCGTCGATGATCAGGAGCCCCAGGTTCTTGACGAGCACGTCCTTGGCCACGAGGGCGTGCGTGCCGATGATGATGTCGATCTCGCCCTCCTTGAGGCGGGCCTTGATCCGGGCGATCTCGGCCTGCGTGCGGAAGCGCGATACCATCTCGATCTCGATCGGGTAGCTCGCGAAGCGCCGGGTGAAGGTGGTGAAGTGCTGCATCGCGAGCACGGTGGTCGGCACCAGCACGGCCACCTGCCTGCCGGCCATGACCGCCTTGAAGGAGGCCCGTATCGCCACCTCGGTCTTGCCGAACCCCACGTCGCCGCAGATGAGCCGGTCCATGGGGCGCGGGCTTTCCATGTCGTCCTTCACGTCCTCGATGGCGGTGATCTGGTCCGGCGTCTCCTCGTACTCGAAGAGCGACTCGAACTCCTCCTGCCAGAGCGTGTCCGGCGGGTACTGGAAGCCCTTGAGCGCGCGCCGCGCCGAGTATATCCTGATGAGCTCGGCCGCGATCTCCTCGACCGACTTCTTGACCTTCTCCTTGATCCTGTTCCACGCGGATTTTTTCCCCAGGTTGTCGATGCGCGGCTTCCTTCCCTCGAGGCCGATGTATTTCTGCACCATGGTGATCTGGTCCAGGGACACGTAGAGCTTGTCCCCGTCGGCATATTCGATGAGGAGGAAGTCCCGCTCCACGCCGCCGGCCGTCATGCGCTCGATCTTCCTGAATATGCCGATGCCGTGGTTGATGTGCACCACGTAATCGCCGGGCTTCAGGTCGAGGAACGAATCGATGGGGCGGGAGGTCTTTTTCTTGAATTCCCTTTTCTTCCGGTAGCTCTTCCCGAATATCTCGTGGTCGGATATGACGAGCAGCTTCGCCGCGACGACTTCGATCCCCTCTTTCAAAGGGGAGAGGAGTATGTTCACCGGGGTGTCGGTGAATTCCTCGAAGCGGCTGTCGGGGTTGAACTCCGAGAGGAGGTCCGAGAGGCGGCGCGCCTGTCCCTCGAACCCCGTGGTGACCACCACCTTCCAGCCCTCGTCGATCCTCCGGGAGACCTCCTCGCGGACCTGCTTTATCCTGCCGTGGAAGCTGGGGATGCTCCGCATCTGCCATTTCAGGGAGTTCTGCGAGGCGGTGAAGGTCTGGAGGCAGATCGCCCGCCGGCGCGCCGCGTCGAGCGCGGCGGGGTCGATGAGCTCCTCCGGCGGGAGGCAGAGGGTGGCGGCGTGTTTTTTCCGGTACATCTCGTGGAATGTTTTTTCAAGCTGGTTCCTGCGGGCGGTGAGCTCGGCCGGCTCGAGCAGAATAATGCGCGCGTCGTCGCTCAGATAGGAGAGGACCGTGTCGCCGGGCATGACCATCGGGAAGAGGTCCTCCATGCCGGTTGCGTCCGTCAGCGATCCGCCGTCGATCTGCTCGAGTATGCTTTCGGGCAGGTCAAGCCCGTTATCGCGCGCCTCCCTGAATATGGCGTACAGCTTTTCCCGGTCCGTGCCGAACAGCACCAGCTCCTTCCGCGGGTAGATGGTGACCGAGGGGAGGCTTTTACTGGAGACCTGGCTCTCAAGGTTGAATTCCCTGACCGAGTCCAGCCTGTCGCCGAAAAAATCGAGGCGCAGGGGCGCGTCGTGGGAGGGCGGGAAGATGTCGATGATCCCCCCCTTGACCGCGAAATGCCCGAACGATTCCACGCGCTTTTCCCGGGAGTAGCCGTAGGCGGCAAGCATCGCGACGATGTCATCGAACGGGTACTCGTCCCCCGCCTCGAGGAGCACGCCTTTCTTTTCGAAGAATTCGCGGCGGGGCACCTTCCTGATCAGGGCCTCTACCGTGGTGACCACCAGCGCCGGCCCGCCCCTGATGATGCGGTAGAGTGCGGTGATCCGCTCGCGCTCGGTTGTTTCGGGAGGGGAGACGAACTCGTAGGGGAGGGTCTCCCAGGGCGGGAACAGGTTCAGCAGGCGCTCGTCAACCAGCGCGCTCAGGTCAAGGTGCATATCGTGCATCTTCTGGTAGTTTTCGGCGATGACGATCGTCTGCCGCGGGTCGTCGTTGAACGCGGACGCGGCGATCAGCGGGAACGAAGACGGCGCGATGCCTTCTATCAGCACCGGGGCGTCATCGGCCCCCCTGTCTTTCAGGGCCGTGCGGAGCGCAGCGAATTCCTCCGTCTGCCGGAATATGTCGCATAGTGGTCTAAGTATCATCGGTCATTCAGCCATAGCGGATACAGCGTAACAATTTTCACAGAGGGCGTTTTATGCAAGGAATATTTTTGTTATGCCACCAGGCCTCAAGTCGAAGACGCCCCTGTCCCTTGCAGGGGGGCCTTGAGAACGGAGGCGGGATGTAAGCCGGCGGGGGAGGTCCTACGTGTAATGCTCCAGGGTGAAGGTGTATTCCTCGAGCTGTTTCAGGTCGTCAAGCAGCGTCTCGATTTCATTGATGGTGGTATTGATTGATACCATCCCGTCTTTGAATGACTGCCGCTCGTGGGTGGACACCCACTTGGCGTCGTCCAGGTTTTTTTCATCGAAGAAGGCCTTGAGCGCCTTTATCATCCGGTCGATGTTCCGGTACAGCCTGGTGATATTGTCGAGCATCTCGGCGAGATAGATGAAGCGTATCACCTTCCTGTTGCCGCTGGCGAGGGTGTCGATGATGGCGCGCCCCCGGTCGTCCATCTTCGCCTGGTAGTAGGTGAGCGACCGCGGGTAATTGATCAGCTCCTTCTGGTAGTTTACGAGGTTGTCGATGCCCTGCATGCCGTCGATATCGATGTTCCTGAAAATGTCCTCGAGCTGGTTGCTCTCGGTCTTGTTCTCCTTCGTGATGACGTTGGAGTTGCGTATGTTCATCATGATGCCCTTGAGCCGTTCGCGGTGGGTCTTGGCCATCTCCATCGTTTTTTCGATAAACGACTCGGGATTGTAGAACCCCTCCGCGTCTTCGGAGGGGCCGTCTTCGCCATGGAGCTGGAGGTCATCGCCCGGCTGGGGCATGTCCCCCTGGTCCCTCTTCTTGTGTATTATCTTCTGCTGGAAGCTTGCCGCGTTTTTTTCATGCGTCCGCACGATCTTGATGACCTCGATCTTGCGGGCCCCCTTGTTATACCTGAGGCCGAACATGGTGCCATGGGTGTCCACGTAGCGGTTGTTGAGGTCATAGACAGATATTTTCGAGGTGTCAATATCTGATATGTCATTGATCCGGATGATTACGTTTTTCATGACTTCTATAGTTCATCTGTGGAAAGCTCGATGGGCTCCTTGAATTCTATCGCGATATACGAATCGCCGAACGACGTGAACTTTGACATCTTCTGCGCTACCTCTGTCGGGTTGTTTTTTAACAGCCCGGTCCGGACGATGCGGCCGTGGACCGCATGCTTGCTTTTTTTTGTCTTGAATTCCACCATGGTGGGGACGCCGGCGCCGACCCGCGAGGAGGTGATGAGGAGCGCTCCGCCCTGGCTGATATCGCAGATCACCCCCTTTCCTTTGGATGGAATGGTGATATCGTAGTCGATCGTCTCCGGATTTCCTTCATAAAAATTGAATTTTGTCTTTAATTTGCATGCGAACCGGGGGAACCTGCGCTTTTCAACCATTTTGTATCCTCTGAGATTTTCCAAATTCTTTTCAATGCGGCTTCAATATAAATTTAAGATGATGTCTCTATTATTGTCAAGCCATGTTTGACGGTTATTGTATGAAATTTTTTATATACCTTTTTTATAAAAAGATCCCGCCCCGTATTCCCGCGTGCGCGGTGAGGGTGCGGCGGGCGAAATTTCTGATGAGGCGGGGCGGGGCCGGTGTTAAAAAATTAACACCCATGTAATAAACAACCCGGTTTTTTTATTTACATGACTATTTATATTATGTCATATTATCGGGTTTAGTGTGCTGGCGAAACGCCCCGGCCAGGGAAAGAATCTGCCGGAAATGCGCCTCGCGGCACGGGAATTATCATGATGGCAGCGGTGGCATATGAACATTAATACAAAATTTATTTTCGTCACGGGCGGCGTCTGCTCGTCCCTCGGAAAGGGGATCTCGATTGCGTCGCTGGGGCTCCTCCTCGAGGGGCACGGCTACAGGGTTTCCATTATAAAAATGGACCCCTACATCAACATCGACCCCGGGACCATGAGCCCGTTCCAGCACGGTGAGGTATATGTCACCGAGGACGGGGCCGAGACGGACCTTGACCTCGGCTACTACGAGCGCTTCACCAGCGGCCGAGTATTCCAGGAAGAACTCGGTGACCACGGGGCAGATATACAACACCGTCATCCAGCGGGAGCGGCGGGGCGACTACCTGGGGCGCACGGTGCAGGTCATTCCGCACATCACCGACGAGATAAAAAGCAGGATCTACAACGTGGCCGCCAGCTACGACCTCGACTTCGTCATGGTGGAGATCGGCGGCACCGTGGGCGACATCGAATCGATCCCGTTCCTCGAGGCGATCCGCCAGATCCGGCAGGAGCTGGGCTCCAACCGGGTCCTCAACGTGCACCTCACCCTGGTCCCCACCCTGTCCGCGGCGGGCGAGCAGAAGACAAAGCCGACGCAGCATTCCGTCAAGGAGCTGATGGAGCTGGGCATCATCCCCGACATACTCCTGTGCCGGACGACCCAGCCGCTCGCCCCGGATTTAAAGAGCAAGATCGCCCTCTTCTGCAACGTGTCGGAGCGGAACGTCATCTCCGCGGTGGACGTGCCCGGGTCGATCTACGAAGTGCCCTACATGTTCCATCAAAATGAATATGACACGATCGTGCTGGAAAATTTCAAGATGGACGTCAAGCCGCTCAAGATTCCGGCGTGGGACAGGTTCAGGCATTCGCTGCTCAACCCCGAGCGCGATGTCCGCATCGCGGTGGTGGGGAAGTATATCTCGCTCCAGGATTCGTACCGCTCCATCTATGAGGCGATCCTGCACGGAGCGGTGGCGAACAGGGCGCGGCTTGACCTCGTCCGTATCGATTCGGAGGACCTGGAAAAGAAGCCGGAGAGCGTGGACGAGCTGCTGCGCGGCATCGACGGCGTCCTGGTGCCGGGCGGGTTCGGCGACCGCGGCATCGAGGGGAAGGTCATGGCCATCTCGTACGCGCGCAGCAACGGCATCCCCTTCTTCGGGATCTGTCTGGGCCTGCAGTGCGCCGTGATAGAGTTCGCCCGCAACAAGTGCGGCCTTGACGGCGCCAATTCGAAGGAGTTCAACCCCGATACGCCGCACCCGGTCATATCGCTGCTCGAGGACCAGGAACTGGTGCTGGGGAAGGGCGGCACCATGCGGCTCGGCGCGTACCAGTGCTCGCTTGTTGAAGGGAGCAGGATCAGGTCGATATACGGGAAGGAATCGGTCATGGAGCGCCACCGGCACCGGTACGAATTCACCAACCGCTACCGGGAGATCTTCGAAAAGAACGGCATGGTATTCGGCGGCATCCATACGCCCATCGACCTGGTGGAGACCATCGAACTCCGCGACCACCCGTGGTTCATCGCCACGCAGTTCCACCCGGAATTCAAATCCAGGCCGGTCAATCCCCACCCCCTGTTCAAGGATTTTATCCGGGCCTCGATAGAGAGCGGGAAAGGGCGGTAACGTAACGGCCCATCTGCCTGCCCTGCCGCCCTTTTCAGGGGCGCGGCAGCGGTATATCCCCCTGAACCGCTTTGGCGGCGGGTAGTGGTATCAAAAAACTGAACCGTCGGTTTTTTTATTGCAATTTTTTAGTATTGTGATATGCTATGATATATTGTTGGACATAATTCATTTTATGCTATAATTATGTTACATGTTCGCATATTTAAAGCCTGATAGGGTTATTTTTTTGAAGAAATTCTCGCCTTTGCCGGTTAATTTTTTTATATTACTTACGCATAGGGTGTAAATTTTTTTATATAAATAAACCTTTTTTAGCTAATAAATAATAATAACCGGCTGGACGGTTATTTTCTCTGATTATTTCATGAACAATTTTAGGAGGGGTGATGAAGATCGTCAGATTTTTTTCATTAATTGTTACTATTGCGGTGTTAATCAGCGTTTCGTCCTGCTCGAGTGAAGGTTTTCTGGAAAAAGCCGAAGAGAGAACGAGCGGGTTCCAGACCAATGACCCGCCTTCAGATTTTGACCTGTTCAACATCTTCAAGGATTATCCGAGCATAAAAGACGGGTGGGACAAGGTGCAGTCCTTTGTCTTCAACCAGGGGATGGCTGCCCTCATCGGCGACACACCGACGGACCAGCTGAAAGATGTCATCGGCCTGCTGGACGATCTTATCGAGAAACCATCTGAGCCGCTGTTCAATACCCTCTCCTCCATGGGTGATCTGATCGACAGGCTGAGAAGCCAGGACACCCGTGATGAAGAAAACTGGGGCAATATAGCCGATTCCACATTGACCTCGTATTATGACGATTCCCTGTCATTCCTGGACAAGCTCTCCGATTCGAACGCGCGGTTCAGCGAGAACCTGATGCCGGTCATTGCGAAACTTTTACAGTATATAAACGTCGTTCATGGATCTGAACTTGTCGATATCACGAACGACCTGCTCTACATGCTGAAAGAGAACGGGCCCGCGTACGGTTCGCCGCTGCTTGAGACAGACGGCGGCGACACGGACGCGCAGAACATATACAACATGCTCCCCCTCCTTCAAGAAGCCCTGAGCAAGCTCCTGCTGCGGAACGACGACTACATGGGGCTTACCGGGCTTGCCGACCAGACCGGCGGCGCGGACAACACCTACCTGGGTGACGCGGTCGAGGGGGTCGATCTTCTCCTCTCGGGACTGAACGCGATCGCGGCGCAGGACAGCGGTGTGATCCCGATACTGAGCGACACACTCCTCGAAGTGGGCCGTCTCATGACCAAGGATGCCAACGGGAAGCTCATCAAGTCGGTGCTGAAAGAGCTCCTGGTCAACCTGGAAAAGTATTATACGGTTGACGGTTCCGTTTACTCCGTCAACGCCGATTACCGCCAGGACAGCGGCGGGATCTACGTCGATGCCGAGCTTTCGAACACGGTGCTCGAGCTCTGGCCGGTCCTGCAGCTTCTGATGATCAAGGACGACAAGACCGATTACGCGATACTCAGGGACTATGACGCAACCATGCACAGGTCGCCCCTTCAGGTAATAGCCGGCGCGCTGGGCAAGCTCGGGGTCGCGGGCGTCGATTTCAGCACCTACACGCTTGAAGGCTCCCTGAAGCAGATGCTGGAGAACGGCGCCTCGGGCGAGGACCGGAGCGCCATTGACGCCTCCTACCTCGAGCGGCTGCTCTTTACGCTCGCGATAGCGTCCAACTTCGGGTACAAGGCGAGCATGAATGACGACAATGAGCCGGCCCCGAACTTCGACAGGGGCCACGGCGCCTCCACCAACGGCGTCCTGACCCTGAACGATTCCATGTACAGCCTCCGGAGCAGCGAGTTCATGACCCTGGACGCCTATGCCCTCGCGCTGAACAAGAGGACCCAGCAGGCCGATTTCATCGGCAGGAGCTCCGATCCCTTTACCAATGCACAGCTGGCCGACCATAAGTTCTACCTGGGATACGACTTCCCGGCGTTCTGCCTCCTCCCGGCCAAGTGCGCGGGCGACGCGGGCCTGCCCAACGGCGGGAACAGGGCGGTGACCCTTACCATGACCACCGACGATGTCACCACGGGCGAGAACTACAAGACCTACTTCCCGAAGGTCGGGAACGGCATCGGCGAGCTGAATACCGCGGCCGTCATGATGGGCATGATCGCGCGGATATGCTGGGAAGGGGAGGGCCCCTATTACGCCACAGCGGGATCGAGAACAGATACTATCAATGGCGTGAACGGAACGGTATACTACCGGCCCGATGGAAGGATGTATGCTGTCCGGACGGCCGGTGGCGCGTACTATTATCCTGAAGACGGCGGCAATGACGCTGACGCGAACAGCGACGGATGGCGCGAGAACGCGTATACCGAGACCCTTGTATCGGACTACTATCTTATCCGGGCAGGGTTCTCCGACTATTATTGCCCTCCGCCGGTGAACTCTGACAACACCATGCCGAGCATATATACGGGCACCACCACGGGTATATCATCCACCACTGTTACTGATACCTCGAAATCGTGGGTTACGAACGATTTAATTGGAACGTATCTCTTCATGGGGGGCCAGAATTATCTTATTACCGGCAATACCGCAACACAGATTACGATCAGCACGGCTACGTCATTGACCAGCCCGCAGAGTTATTCTGTAAATAAAGTGCCCAAGTACGTCATGGGCGCCATCGGGAACGACAAGTACCGGCTTCGCGACAACGATCCCGATACCGGGCTGACGCATACCGCCGCGAAGCAGTTCATCTTGTGGGAAAAGGTCCGCTCGGATTACAGCGGACGGGCCTGCGCGACCCAGGAAGAGGCGATGGTGCGCAACTTCCAGTGGCTCGCGAACGAGAAGAAGTTCGCGTTCATCATCCCCATGTGGCTCGCCACCGTGGGCGCGAACGCCGCGTCCTACATCGTGATAGAGGCGAACGGCCTGACGGGCCTCGCGAACGCGACCAAGGGGTATGATTCGGCGGACCCGACGAACCCCGCCAAGGGGAACGGCTACTGGGTCAAGCGGCTTGACGAGGGCACGGGCGTCCTTGACGCGACCGAGCTGGCCCGGCGCGGCTGGGCGGTCAACTACGGCGATTCGTACGAGCCGGGCGACGCCCGCATCATGATCTTCTGCCGCGAGCATGTCGCGGTCTCCGTTGACCTTATCTGGCAGAACATACTGGGCAAGGGCCGGGTCCTCCCGGAGATCATCGCCCAGAACATGGAGCCGGTGGGACGCATGGTGTTTTTAAGCGACGGCCCGGCCAGGGGTTCGATGAGCACGGACATGTATTCCGGCGATGCCAGCGACTGGACCACCTCGGATTCGGCATGGACCGACCGGAGCACGCTGTTCCCCCTCGTCGTGGCGGCGGTGGGCGAGCTCCACAAGTGCTCCTATTATGAAAACGGCTCCGGCAACAACAACTACTATTACGCGGGGACCGGTCACAAGTACCCGCTTCGCACCGTGCTCGCGGACTGATTCCGCCGCTCGTGAAACCCTGGATGCGGCACATCACGGTCCCGGAGGGCAAGCGATGGGTGCCCCGCATCAAGTACCATCCCGACAACAACACGACCGTTGAGCCGGACAATTACGCCTATCTTTCGCCCGCGGTCATCTGGGACGAGGATGACACGGACGGCGACGGAAATACCGAGGAATGGGTACAGACCGGCCCCACTCATGCCGGCATCGACATGCGTCCGCGCACGGGCATACGGACGCTGGTGAACGTCATGACGGAGAACGACCCGGGCATGCACAACGGCCTCATCCCGCTCCTCATGGAGACGAACACGCTCTCACGGCTCATGGCCCTGCTCCAGCGGATTGACGGCGGCACGGTCACCCAGCCGACCAAGGACAAGATCTTCGGCGGCCTGGAACAGGTGATCACGGCGGTCAAGGCCTCAAAGGGCGATATTATCGCGAAAGAAGAAGCGAGTACGCCGGCCGTGTACGGCGACGACAGCTACACCACGGTGGATTACGGTAACCTGGGGTTCCTCTTTAACCTGCGGCCGACGGACTGCAGCGTCGATACGCTGCTCGAAGAGGCGGTGGGCTACCGGGACGTGGTAGCCGGGGCCACGCTCTCGACAACCGGCAAGGGCTTCGTCGGATTTGTCAACCGGCGCGCGGCAGGGTCCGCGGCGAATACCTTCTATGAAACGTACCGCCACCTTCCCGACGGCCATCACTGGGACTGGAGCAACCTGTACCGGATGGTTGACGCGATGCGGAGCCTGCTGGCCGACGACGGCCCGAACGGCGACACCTATTACATAATGCCGGAGATCACTTCCCTGCTTGAGAAGTTCCTCTCCCGCGTCACCGCGACGGATGACGAGCTCAAGGGCCTGCGGCACACCCTGGGCATCATCATGGCAACCTACAACGGCACGAGCTGGAGCACGACGACCGATCTCCAGACCCTGCTGACCAATTACCTGCCGGACATCATGGAGACCTTCGAGGGCGAGTATGACGACCTGATGCTTGTCGCGTACAACCTGTTCAAGATTGACGGCATCATGCCCTCGATCTTCTACGGGTTCTCGACGGCCTATCCCTGGTCGGTGCTCATCGACGACCTCTACAACATGCTGCACGATCCGTTCTTCTGCGACCCCGCGGCGCGTCCAAGCATATGGATAGGGGAGAACAGCCTGACCGAGCTGCTGATCGACATGGTCGATATGATCGGCCAGGACTGGTACACCAGGATGGTTTTTGAAGGCACCGGCTCGTACGTTTCATCCGTGTACGCGCTGACCAATGAAGAGAGCGAGTTCCTGGAATTCAACCCGTACAAGACGCTCGGGCTGATCCTGTCCCCGGCGGGCAGATGATGGGCATACGGAGAACGATCATGTCAACTATCCGTGTCCTTAGTTCAATTTTTGCGGAGGAGCATATGAGATTCCTGAAATCAATCATGGTTTTATCAATAATAGCGCTGGTGGCACTGGCGACGGGCTGTTCCAGCGAGGACGCAAAGCCGTTTTTCCAGAATAACCACGTTTCCGCCGAGCCGGGAGATACGACCAACCCGTTCACCGGCCTGCCTGACCTCGATAATCTTGACGATTTTGCCGGGGAGGCGGTTTCGGCGATCGGCGAATTGTTCAGCCCGGGGTCGTTTAACCTCTTAATCGACGCACCGGACTACCGGACCATGCTGGTGGATAATATCAACCAGATAATTGACAATCCCGCGCCGGATGGGGCGGGGATTTCCGATCCCAATGAATTCAGGCGTGTCGCGGCATTCGACGTGCTGACCGAGGTCGTGCCCGGCCTTGCCGATGACTACGGCACCGGCCACGGCGCGTACGGCCTCTTTGCCGCCCTGCGCGATATCGTGGGATACATCATCAACCAGGAGACGCTTGACGACACCGGCGGCAGCTACATCGACGAGCTCTATACCTACATGGACAAGCTCGACGACGCCGATCTCGACATGAAGCACGACGTGTACCAGCTCATGTACAAGGGCGTCGATTACATCGATGACACGTATTCGTCGGCGGAGATGGAGACGATCATGGCAGACCTGCGGAGCTTCCTCTCCGACACGACCGACCAGAATTTTACCGGCCTGCTCTACACCATGCAGGAAGGCCTGGGCAAGATCCTCATGAGAGCGGACTAGCTATATCGAGTTTGACGACCCGCTGGACGCCCACGGATCGGAATCTAACGGCCTGGGCAACTCGGTGGCCGGCGTGGATTTTCTCCTGGCGGGCCTGACCGGCATGATTTCGACCACGAACACCCTAGACGGCGCAGCGGCGCGCGAAGACCTGTATGACATGCTCCGTGTCGTCGGGGAGATGATCTATTCACTCAAGGGCGCGGGACCGACCTATTACCCGGTGCTCAAATACCTGCTTACCAACATCGAGGACTACTATACGGTGGGCGGCGCGAACTTCTCGGGCGATTACAACCACCCCATGGCGGCGTCGCCGAACAACTACTATACGAACGCGGAGCTCCACAACTCGCTGAAGGAGATGTGGCCTTCGATCGCGAAGCTCTTCCTCCGCGAGCGCGATGACGCGGAGGACAATACCGACAACTCGATCGTGGGACAGACCCCGGCCGCCACGCAGTCTCCGGTGGAGATGCTGGCGCGCGGCCTCTACCAGCTCAAGGTCTCGGGCATTGACTACTCGCAGGCGGGCAACGAGGTTGAGCCCTCACTGAAGAAAATGGTGACCTACAACGCCTATGGCGAAGACCGCTCGACCGCCGCATACAAGGTGTCACTGCTTGACCATACGGCGATCACCATCGGCGTGGGATACAACTACGGCTTCCTGACCAGGCCGGTCTCCCCTGCTGCAGCGAGCGGCGAGCCGGACACGAACCAGGGTGCCTACCGGAAACGCCAACTACGGCGCTACAAACACCATCTCATACCAGCATGGGGCGTCCACCCGCGGCGTGCTCACGGTCAATGACACCATGTACTCGTGGACGAGCGGCGGGGTAACATATTAGCAACGTAGCTATCTGGCTAATGACCACTCTTGATGTATGGACTGACGCGTACAACCTGTCACTGGCCCAGAGATATCAATTGGGACGATGGACGGGGGGTTCGCATACCGGGCAGGGCAAGTATGTGTGGCGGTCGAATTCATCTTTTACGCCGGCCGGCGGCGCTACAGCCCAGACCGGGGACGACGCGTACGAGTACTACATGGGATACGATTTTCCCGCGCAGTGCCTGCTCGGGCCGTCAGCGGCAGGGGACGTCGGGATCCCCAACGGCGGCAGGCCCGTGCATAACAATAATGACAGCCTGAGGCCGAATTCGAACAGCTCCACGATCACCGCGCCGGGCGCCACGTTTGACCGCAATGACTTCCGCACCTATTTTCCAAAAGTCGCGGACGGCAAGGGGTGCCTGAATACCGCGTCCTGGCAGTTCAACTGGATCTCGCGCTCCTGCTGGGACGGGGCGGGCCCGTATTATTCCACCTCTGACGGGGTGCCCAATACCAGCCTGTCGCCCGCTCCCACCTGGACCGGGCACGCTACATTCTCTGTGTACTACAAGCCAAACGGCGAGGTATACGCGTACGTGGACAAGACCGGCACTCCCTGGGTCTATTTCTACCCGAGCAAGGATTCCGGGAACTGTAGAAATCGCGATGGCGTGACCATCAGCAACGACGTGGCGGACCCGGATGACGCGAACGGACAGCGCTTCAACCGCTACCGGGACACATACAAGTCTGATTATTACGCGGTACAGAAGGGCCACGAACATGCTAGGACAGCGCTTTGTTTTGCAACCATGGTTTCGTGATGCCAATCCACTTGCTTTTTGCGTTCCTCCGATGAACCCGTATGGCGCCAGCGGCGGTTACTATGATTCGGGCAGGGGCAAGTATTACCTTGCGTCTGGCAGCTTCAGCGCGCAGCAGTTCTGGACCAGGGAGCGTGTCTGGGAAGGGTCCAATGCGAATGTGGCCAACGCTGATGACGCCAATTACCCGGTCCTCGGGAACATGGCCAGGGAATGCGCGACCCATGAGGAGGCCATCTTCCGCAACTACCAGTGGCTCCTGTATGAGAAGAAGTTCATGTTCATAATTCCACAATGCCTGTTTGCCGCATGGGAGGCTTCAGCACTCCGGTTATACTTCTACCGCCTATCTTGATTCCGGTGCGTATGTCGTGCTGGAAGCAAACGGCCTTGTGGGGCTTGCCAACCTCAAGAAGAATTCAACCGGCAACGGCTACTGGAACGTCAGGAACACGGAGGGGGTCGGTGCTGACCCGGTGGGCAACAGAAACAGCCCTGATTACGGCAACTCGTACCGGCCGGGCGACTCGCGGGTACTGACATTTGCCCATTATTTTACTTCGCAGCGGCGCCTGGCACGACCACAAATGGAGAGATGAATCCTAACGTACTGTATGGCCTGTTCGGCAGCGGCCACGTGCTTCCGGACATAATCGGCGGGAACCTGGCGCCGGTGCAGCGGCTCGGTTTTGTCGACCAGCCCGGGTATATCGGGTCCGTGCCGGTATCGGCAACGGCGGCCCCGGCGGGCAGGGGCTTCCTGACGAGCGACGCGTGCTACACGGGCAGGAACAAGGTGCTCGCGCTGTTTGTCGCGCTTGCCGGCATGCTTTCGGACGGCACCTATTATGAAGCCGCCTCTTCCGGGTATAACTACAATTATGCCAGCACGAGCCACAAGTATCCGCTGCTCGATTTCCTGGAAGGCATCATGATCCCCCTTTCCAAGCCGCTCATGAGGCTGTATGATGACGGGGGGGCCGTATATGGCAAACGATGGGTGCCGCGGATGATGGACGAGACAGGATCCGGGGTGTTCGATTATTTCGCGCCGTTCACCGCCGCTCCGTACAATAACTGGAACAGCTTCAGGCCGCTCAACACGCTGTATCCTCTCGGCAAGTTCCTGGCTGACCAGAATGTCGGCGCGACCTATAACGACGGCCTCATCCCCACGCTGGCCAACAACAATATCTACCTTGTGACGAAGCTGCTGGGCCTGCTCCAGAGAATGGGCAACAACAGCTCGTCAAGCCTGAACCCCTACAGGGACGGCGCGGCCGGCGGCGGGGTGCTCGAGAATGTGTCGAAGGGCCTTGAGCAGGTCGTGACCTCGCTGCAGATAGACAGGGGCAATAACTACGTGAACGGCTATTCCTGGATCGACTCCGGCAGGTATGACCGGAAGCTCAACAGCAACCGCTACGGGTGGATGTACACTGATGTGGCGAGCCGTGTCACCGGAACGCCGGCGCCGATCAGCGCAGACCTGGAAGTGGCGCTCGATCAGCTGATCGGCCACACCGACACCACGGGGATATCGGAATTCATAGACGACCACCCGATCGGGGCCGCGTGGAACAACTATGACCGGCTCCTGAATGCGGCAGGCGAGATGATGGGCAACAGCGCGGGCCCGTACTATATAATGGGCAGCGAGTCGACGCACGGGAACCTGGTGCATGTCATAAATAACATGCTCACCGCCACCACGATGACCACTGCGGACCGGCAGGCGCTGCGGCACACCCTGGGGGTGCTGATGGCGCGGTATGATGGCGGCTGGGTGACCAATACGGAACTGCGGGACATTCTCCGCACATACCTGCCCGAGGTCATGACGTCGGCCACCGGCCACTATGAAAATCTGCTCATTGCCCTCAAGTCGCTCATGGACGTCGATAATGACGGAATAGACACTAATGGCGACGGCATCTGGGACAATCCGGCTGATTACGAGATCAATGATTACCTGGTTGACCTGCTCATCCATGGCGATACGGCCGGGGAGGTCATACCCGAGATGTACGATCTTCTCAACAGCGGCTCCATGTGGGATTCGGCGTATTACAATGCTACGTATCCCAACAAGGCGACGCTGAAAGAGCTGGTTGATATCTGCTCGGAACTGTCGCTTGAGATTGAGGATTATCTGTAACGGATAGTTCGGATTAATTGGTTGATGAATATGCAATGGCGGCACTCCGGTGCCGCCATTGTTTTATATTGTAGTTGCTCTGACCCCCCTGTGAGGGCCGATAGTTATCGGTAAGCGGGTTGCTCTGACCCCCTGTGGGGCCGATAGTTATCGGTAAGCGGGTTGCTCTGACCCACTGTGGGGCCGATAGTTATCGGTAAGCGGGTTACTCTGACCCACTGTGGGGCCGATAGTTATCGGTAAGTGGGTTACTCTGACCCCATAATAATGCCATGTGTCCTGAAATAATTTCATGATTCTACCTGTCTGTTCGTATACCCTCATATGGAGTGATAATCGAAAATTATCCTTGACCTTTCACCCTCGGGACGATATTTTTCATGTTGTGGGTTTCACTCCATGGAAAAAAATTTTTGCCTGTAACACGAGATTGAACAATGCCATGAAGAAAATAATCATTATTGCCCTGATCTGTATCGGGACCATCAGCGCCGCACTTGGGGTCGTGGGCTATGCACTCTGTCAAAAACCGAGCGTGAGATTTTTATTGACCATGTCAGATGTCATACCGCCTGCCGGTTGTGAAACAAAAGAGATCACCCTTGCGATGAAGAACGGGAACACCCCCATGATGATTTTTACCCCGGCCAACAGGGTCCCGGGTAAGTATTACTTTTTCCTGCATGGGTTTTCGCCCGAGGCATACCGGCATCCCACGTTGAAAAAAATGGCCATCGCCATCGGCAGATCAACGGGGCGGACGGTCTTTGTGCCCTTCATCCCCGCTATTACCAAGAAAGGATGGAAGCTGGTCGAGGTCGCTGATGACGCCGGGGCTATATACATGGAATTGAGAAGACAATATCCCGGACAGTATAATGCCTTCGGCGCATGTGTGGCCGGCACCGGACTCCTGGTGGCGTTCAATACCATCCCGCTGGCATACTATCCGGACAAGCTGTTTTTATACGGCCCTTTTTTCACGGGGAAACTTCTCGTCGATTATTATAATAAGGCGGGCGTTGAGATCGATTATATTGTCAAGATGGCCAACGCGCTTAACAGCAGCGATTATAACCACAGGGAACGGGAGCTTGTCGCCAGGGCCATCACCGCATCAAAGCCGGGAACCACCGACCGCGAAGCAATGCGGGCCGTTCTGGGCGACGCCTTGTTCCGGCGGATCGACGCATCAACGGTTGACAATAAGGAATTCATCTCAATTAATGAGGGCAGCATTTTTACGAAAGGGAAAAAAGTCCCGGATACTGAGTTCTTTATTATCCATTCAACCTCGGATAATATAATTCCATATTCGTTTGGGTTGAGCCTCCATAAGTTCCTTGTCGGATACGGTGCGAAGAGCCGGTTTGTGGGGACAAGGATCTTCAGCCATTCAGAAAAAATGTCAATCTTCAAGACGTATAAGGAAATCGGCGACCTGATTGATTTTCTCGATGATGTCTTCAGGGACGATGACGGCACTTGATCCGCTTCCGGAATTCATTTGACAAAATGCTTTTTTAATCGTATAATCTTTAAAAAAAGTCATCCGCCGCGTGGCACAGGGATGGCGGACATGCAAATTTGAAAATAATCCTTGACCGTTCATTCCTGTCTCGATACTTTATGGGTGATGCTGCGGCCCTGCCGATACCAACTATGGAGAAAGCATATGCGACGTTATATCAAAAAAGTTCTCGCACCAGTTGACGGTTCGGAATTATCAAAGAAAGCGCTGCATATGGCGATTGTCATCGCCAAGGAAGCCCATGCGAAGCTCACCGTCCTGGAGGTGGTTGAGGAGTTCGGCCCTCTCCCCGGCTTTTACGGAGCGGCGCCGGAGGGAGTGGACCGCGTGAAATGGCTCTCGGAGCAGAGGTTCGAGGAAGTGCACCCGATGCTTGATGAAGAAAATGTGGATTGGGACAGGAAGGTGGTGGAGGGATATCCCGCTGATAAGATATGCGAAATTGCCGAAAAAGAGAATTACGATATCATCGTCCTGGGCGGCAAGGGGCGCTCTGCCATAGGAAGGTTTCTCATGGGGTCGATATCCGACAGGGTGGTCCACCATGCGCACTGCAGCGTATGCGTGGTGAAATAGGGGCGCATGCTTCCTTTTTTGGCGGATTGTATTGCTTTTATTCTGAATTATTTGTATTATTATCATAGGTGAATTGCGTAGAAATACGCGTCCCGGTGACCGATTATATGGCGATTTCTCTCCATACAGGATTGAAGCAAACCCAGAAGACGGTGATGACACAGTCTCTGAAACAGGCTATCGAGCTCCTGCAATTATCCACGGTCGAACTGTACGAAAGAATAACGAAAGAACTTGTTGAAAACCCCGTCCTCGAGGAGGATGGGGAGATGGCGATAGTACCGAATGATGGAGGGGCTTCCGCTGATGAGGGCGTTGTCCGGAATTTGAGCGGCGATGAATCGCTCCTCGATACACGGGATGAACGGCGCAGTAATTTCGAGAATTCGAGTGATGCGGGCTTTCCGGGAGAAGGGGACGATGACAGGAAACGGAATTACCTGGAACATGCCGTCATCCGGGAAGAGTCGCTTGCCGAGCACCTCCTCTGGCAGGCGCGTCTTACCGCGCGCGATGAACGTGAACTCTCCACCTATGAAACGATAATAACATCGCTTGACGAAAATGGCTTTCTGCCCGCCGATGCCGACAGATTGCTGGGCCAGGACCCCGGGGCCGCCCCGGCAAAAGACGTGATCGCGTCGATACAGCTATTCGACCCGGTGGGATGCGCGGCGAAAAATATAAAGGAAAGCCTTGCGGTGCAATGCCGTCATTTTTATCCCGGTGACGGGGCGCTTCTCCGGATGGTTACGGATTGCTTTGCGAGTTTCGAGAAGCTGGATTACAAGAAAATTTCGGATTCTCTCGGCATCCCGATGGCGGAAGTCCTTGAGAAGAGCAGGCTGCTCCAGGGACTTGATCCCTATCCGGGACGCCAGTATTCAAACAGGACCATCCGGTACATCATGCCGGATATCGACGTCAAGCTGGTTGACGGCGAGATCATCGTGAGCCTCAATGATGACTGGATGCCGGGCATCCATATAAATTCCTATTATATTTCGCTCATCAAGAAAAAAAACATTGAAAAAAAATTGAAAGATTATATTCAGGATAAGATGCAGTCGGCCCGTTACCTGGTGAAGAACATATCGAACAGGCGGAATACCATACTCCGGGTGGTCGGCTCCATCATGGAGCACCAGAGGGTTTTTCTCGAGCGGGGCCCGGGCCACCTCAAGCCCCTCACCCATGGCGAGATCGCCAGGGAGGTGGGCATGCACGAATCGACCGTGAGCCGGGTCACCAGCAATAAATACGTCCAGACTTCCTGGGGCGTGTACGACCTGAAGTATTTTTTCGTGTCAAGGATCAAGTCGTCACACGGCGACAGCGACGCTTCCTCCGACGCGGTGATGAACATTATCCGCGACATCGTCGAGCGCGAGGACCCGGGGCGGCCCTATAGCGATGAGGAGATCGTCAGGAGGGCGGGCAAGGCGGGAATCGAGGTCGCGCGGCGGACAGTGGCGAAATACCGGGGGTTGCTGAATATCCCCCCGTCGAATAAAAGAAAGAGGATCAACAAAATCAAATCAGAGGAATGTACATGAATATATCAGTGACGGGAAGACATGTCAATGTTTCAGACAGCGTGCGGGATTACGCGGAGAAAAAGATAAAAAAGCTGGAAAAGCATTTCAACCAGATGATTGACGCACATATCATCCTTGCTGTTGAGAAACTGGACCATATATCCGAAGTCGTGATGAACGGGGACGGCGTGCAATTCCATGGCAAGGAAAAGGCCGCGGACCTCTACTCGGCCATAGACCTGCTGTTCGAGAAGATGGAAAAGCAGATCCGCAGGTACAAGGAGAAGCACCAGATGCATAAAGGCCCTGACAAGGGAGAGGGCGCGACCATAGGTTTTACCAGCAATGAGGGGAAGGAGATAGTCCTCCGGCAGGTCAGCAATAAACCGGTCGATAATATCGAGGCGTTTTTACAGATGCGCATGGACAAGAAGGATTTCATACTGTACAAAAAAGGCGCGAGCAAGATCGAAGAGGACCAGGCGTTCACCAATAAGAATTATGCGGTAATTTACCGTGTCCCGAACGGATTGAGAATGGTGGAAATTCCCTACGACAAGGAGACCTACGGTATCAATCCCGACCGCTTTGTCGCTTATGCGCTCGATATTTTTGATGATTCAGTGTCAAACCCGAAAATTGAATTCAAGAAAATCGGCTCCTCCGACATCATGAAGCTCACCCTTCATGAGGCAATCGCGGAGGTGGAAAAATCAATGAGCAAATTTCTGCCGTTTTTTAATATCGAATCAGAGTATATCAATATCATATATAAAACTGGGAACAAGTACGAAGTAATGGTCCCGGCATTTTAGGATAGCGGGACTGCCGGCCTGTTTTCCCCCGGCTCACGCGATGAACCCGGATCAAAAAATCTGGCGATGGCGAGGAATGATGGTTGCCTTGCAGGGTGAATAGTTATAATTATGCCTAACACGATACTTGTAAAAAATTTTTTAGAGGACACCGGCCCGATCGATTTGCAGATTCGGCTGGTGGCGGGGAGATCCGGGCTCGACAAGGAGATCCGCGTTGGAGATATCAACCGGCCGGGTCTGACCCTTGCCGGGTTTTATGAATTTTTCGCCTATGACCGCATCCAGATATTCGGCCTGGGTGAAAGCGCCTATCTGCGGCAGCTTTCGGACACGCAGAAGCGGCATGTGCTCGAAAAATTTTTTTCCTACGACGTTCTCTGCTGCGTATTTACCCATAACGAGGAGCCTGATCGCCAGTTCGTTGAGTTCGCCGATCAAAAGGGCGTCCCCGTTTTTGTCACGCTTAAGGATACCACCAAATTTACCAGTTCTCTGGTGTATCTCCTGAACGAGGCGTTCGCGCCAACGCTTACCATGCACGGAACGTTTATTGATGTCTACGGCATCGGTGTTCTCCTTATCGGGAAGAGCGGGGTGGGCAAGAGCGAATGCGCCCTTGAGCTGGTCGAGCGGGGGCACCGCTTCATCGCTGACGACGTGGTCCTGGTGAAACGGGTCGATGAATCCATCCTGATGGGCAGCGGGTCGCCCCTCCTGAAGCACCACATGGAGATCAGGGGCCTTGGAATCATCAATGTGAAGGACATATTCGGCATCCGTTCCGTCAGGGACAGGAAACGCGTTGAACTGGTCGTGGTACTGGAGGAATGGGTGCAGAACAAGGAATATGACCGGCTCGGTCTCGAGGAAACCACCTATCCGCTGCTCGATATGCATGTTCCCAGCATCATGGTGCCGGTGCGGCCGGGGCGGAATATCCCCATCATTGTTGAAACCGCCGCGCTCAACCAGCGCCTGAAAAAACTGGGTATATTCACCGCGCGCGATCTTGACCAGAATATCCAGGAAAACCTGAAGAGGGAGAACGGCAACGGATGACGGAACGTGAGGTCGTGGTGAAAAGCGATGCCGGCGTGCACGCCAGGCCGGCGATGATGATAGTCAGAGAGGCGATGAAATATTCCTGTGAGGTTAAGCTCATCAAGGAAGACGTGGAGGCCGACTGCAAGTCCATCATGTCGGTCCTGGGCCTGGCGATTGTGTCCGGGTCGCGCCTGGTTATCAGGGCCAGCGGCGAAGGCGAAGAGAAAGTCGTTGACGCAATCGTCTCGATGATAGAGAATAATTTCACCATCCATGAAAAATCTGCTGAAAAAAATTAACCTTTTTCCGGAGGATACCCGTGTCCAGGATGTCATGTTCCTGGTGGGGATATTCGTTTTCGTATCAATCCTGATCATAGGGCTCTTTCCCGGCAAGAACGTCATGATCGTGAAGGGCCGGGAATTTTTTCTCTACGCTGTCATGACGGTGCCCCTGGTAGCGGCCCTCTATTTTATCATCATGTCTCTGCGCAGGAACCTCTATACCGGGGGGCCGCGCGCCGGCTCCAGCATCCAGTACAAGATGGCGATGGCGTTCGTGTTCGTCGCGGTGCTGCCATCGCTGCCGGTCGTTCTTACGTCGAATTATATTCTGAACCAGACCCTGTCAGGCCTCATACTTGACAAGACGTCGAAGGCCCTGGATGAAGCGATAACCGTGGCCAATGACCCGGTGACACAGATGAAAGAAGGGCATGCGCGGCGAGCTCCAGTCCATCAAGTACCAGATGGACAATGGGACCCTGTCGCTCGAGACCCCGGAGGGAAGGGATTATATCCGAAATGTATATACCGTCAAGGGACTGTATGTATTTTCCTATACCTTTTACCCGGGAGAAGTTGACAATAAACTCTGGCTGGTCGACGGGGCTCCCGATCACATCCAGAAACCGATAACCGATTTTTACGGCGTATCCGGTTTTAACGAAACGAGCCGCATAGACAAGCTGTCGATCCTGGGAAAAGACTATCTTGCCGGGTCTCTCAGGTACAATAATTATCTGCTGGTGATCTGCAGGACCATCCCCGAAGAAGTCGCGAAGAGGGCGGAGCTGTTCGCCCAATCCCTCAGTGATCACAAAAGGCTTGCGAGCACGATCAATGAGCTGAAAAGCGACGGCGGCATGTATCTCTTCGGGGTCGTGCTCATAGTCGTCCTGATCTCGGTACTGCTGAGCCTCTACCTTTCCAAGAACATCACCAGGCCGGTCATAGAACTTTCCGAGGCGACCAAGGACTTCGCGGACGGGAATTACGATATATCGCTCTACCGGGATTCCGACGATGAGCTTGGCGTGCTCTTCAAGTCGTTCAACCGGATGGTATATGAATTCAACCGGAACCGGAGGATCGTCTACCAGAAGCAGCGCCTTGAGGCGTGGCGGGAGATGGCCCGCCAGGTGGTCCACGAGATCAAGAATCCGCTGACTCCGATACAGCTTTCAGCGGAAAGGATCCGGAAGCGTTACGTGGAGAACCATCCTGACATTAAGAACATAATACTGTCCGGTACCGACACTATTGTTGAAGAGGTCGGCGTTCTGAAAAATATCCTGAATGAATTCACCGAATTCGCCCGGCTTCCCGAAATGAAGCCGGTCAAGACCGACATCAACGCGTTGATTGAAAACTGCGTGAATTTTTTTTCCGGGCATGAAAATATCAGGTTTAATTCAGAAATTGACAAGCGAATTCCTGAAATCTATATTGACAGGATGATGATGCGGCAGACATTTAACAATCTGATAAAAAATGCGGTGGAGGCGGTCGGCAAATCGGGAACTATCGAGGTCAAGTCCGCGTTCATCGAGGGTCCCGGCGGCGGGACGGCCAGGATCATCATCCGCGATGACGGTATCGGGATCAGGGAAACCGACAGGGACAAGATTTTCAACCCGGGCTATTCCACAAAAACCTCGGGTTCCGGGCTTGGGCTTGCCATCGTGGAAAAGATCATCATGGAGCACCGGGGCGAGATCTCATGTACGTCGGAATACGGGAAGGGCACGGAATTCATAATTGACCTGCCAATTGATATCAAGTAAGGATGCGACAATATGGCTAAGATACTGGTCGTTGACGACGAAATAAACATAATAAAGACGCTGAGCTCGATACTTCAGGACGAGGACCACATCGTCTATTCAAGCAGGAACGGCGAAGGGGCGCTCGAATTTTTACGCATGAATGATGTTGATCTTGCGATCCTGGACGTCTGGCTCCCTGATGTTGACGGCATTGATCTTCTTGAGCGGATCAAGAGCCTTTACCAGGACACGGCGGTCATCATGATATCAGGGCACGGATCAATCGATATAGCGGTAAAATCGACCAAGCTGGGGGCCTATGATTTTATCCAGAAGCCGCTGGCGATGGAGCGTATCATCACCTCGGTGAATAACGCCCTGGAGCACATGCGGCTCCGCAAGGAGAATATCAAGCTCCGCAAGGAGTTCCATCTCGACGACGAGATGATCGGCAGCTCGCCGAAGATAGAGGAGATCCGGGAGATCATCGAGACCGCGGCCAAGACCAACGCACGCGTGTTCATCACCGGCGACAGCGGGACCGGCAAGGAGCTGGTGGCCCGCGCCATCTACCACCGCTCCAAGAGGCTGGACAGGCCGTTCGTGAAGGTGAACTGCGCCGCCATACCGAACGAGCTGATCGAGAGCGAACTGTTCGGTCATGAAAAGGGCGCATTTACCGGGGCCATCAACCGGCGCATGGGGAAGTTCGAAATAGCCAACAAGGGGACAATGTTCCTCGACGAGGTCTGCGACATGAGCGCCTCGGCCCAGTCCAAGGTGCTCCGCGTCCTCCAGGAGAACCAGTTTGAGCGCGTGGGCGGAAACGAGACCATCACGGTTGACGTGCGCGTTATCGCCGCCACCAACGTTGACGTGAAAAAGGCGGTGGAGGAGGGGACGTTCCGCGAAGACCTTTTCTACCGGCTGAACGTGATCCCCATCCATATGCCGGCGCTGTCGGAGCGCATGGATGACTTCCCCCTCCTGGTGAATTATTTCCTGGAGCGTTTTTCCGAGGAGCATGGCATCGGGCTCAAACAGATAGACGATGGCGGCATGAAGGAGCTTACCCGCCATACCTGGCCGGGGAACGTGCGGGAGCTTAAAAATGTCATCGAACGGCTCAGTATCATGGTGCCCGGAGAATCGATCGGGCGGGATGAGGTCCGCAAGCACCTGGAAGCATATGATTATGATGATCTGATGACCAAGGACATATCCTCACTGAAGAAGGCGCGCGAGGAATTTGAAAAGGACCTGATCATCAAGGTGCTCAAAAAGAATGACAAGAATGTTACGGTGACATCGAAGGAACTTGGCATCGAACGGACGAATCTGCACAGGAAGATCAAGCAGTATAATATTAATTTAGACCGGTTATAACCGGCGAGGCCTTGCCGGAACGCAAATGGAAAAACAGACCGTATTTCTGGAGCTGTCCAGATTATTGAAAGACAGGTCCCTCCGTGGAAGGGTGATCGTGTCACGGGGCGATGATGAGCTTGATCGGCTATCCGGGTGGGTGTGCCGGCAGGATCGCGCCCAGGAGGAAGCGCGCGAGGAGACCCTCAAAAAGATCATCGAGGCGTGCGCGTTGTGCTCCGGTGTCGAAGAAAGGAAATTCGGCGTTGGCAGCGGAACGAACGGCGTGATGGTGATTCTTAACTCGCCGCAGCTTGTCAACATCATCGAGAAGAAACTGTTAAAAAAAGAATCGGTTGATTTGCTGAAGAAGATTATCCAGGCGGCACACCTCTCCTTCGGCGAATGTTATATCACCAATCTGGTGAAATGCGATATCAACGATCCCCTCATGAAGCCGAGCCAGGTCATGGGAAATTGCGAAAAGGTTGTTGCGCGCGAGATTGAAGTGATGCAGCCCCGCGTGGTGATAGTCTTTGGTGATATATTGCCATTGCAGAATATAATCAAAAACAGCCGGGAGATTTTCTGGTACAATATTGAGCATCCGATAACACTCATCAAAAACCCGGATCTCAAACGGGCGGCATGGAGTACGCTCAAGCTCATCATGACAAAATTGAAGGAATTAAATATGCAATAGCAACCACGCTTATTCTTTCATGAACCGTTCAAAATTCGAATGAATAGCCTGCCCCAAGACTGACCGATAGCTGTTCGCTTTTAAGTTTATTTTCAATGCGTGCCGACCATCCCGGAATATTGTTGGTGACGTCTGGTTCAATAAATGGGTTGTAATATGATTGCGTCTGTTTTCCCTTCGTTACCAGGTACATGTATTCGAGCTTTGCCGATATAAAGACCCTGCTGGCAAATAAATACCTGATGCTCAGGAAAGGCATGAAGGCGGTTCCTTTGCTGTCGCCTTTTGCAACTTTTCCTCTCAGGAGATGGTCGTCAATATCTTTTGCCCTGAGATAAGGGGAAAACCGAATTGCAGGGATTATCTCCAGATATCCCTTCCCTAAAGGAATGGTGAAAACAGGCGTAATCTGCATCGTGAAAATGTAATACTGTACTTCGTAAGTGATTATCTTTCCCTGGATAACCGTTATTGACGGCATTTCAAGATTCATATTTGCGTCAATGATGTCTTCTTGAACCACGTTGCTGCACCAGTAGTAGAGGTACTGGTGCATGAATCCTGCCCCAACTTTTATAGAAAAAAATGATATCGTGTAAAGATTAACGACTAAATCAGCCTCGGTGATAATGGCGTTAAGCCTGGCGTCGCTTTCAGAATAGATTGTTTTAAATCCGGGGAGGGGTATCCAGTCGGTATCTTTCATCTTGCCAACCCGGTTGTGGATGTTTTTCTTTACTCCATAGTGGAATGAAATTCTATCGAGCAGGGTCAGAGTAAGATTTGCGTAAATCATGAAAACATCGAGAGGAAACTTTAGCTCGCTGAAGGGAAAATAAGTGATTCCGGCTCCCTGCCGTGACAATGTTTTACCACCAATCTGGTATCTAGTATAGAAAAAATATCGTTCGAAGCCATTTTCAAGATTAAAGACCCCGATTTTTTTTTCGAGAGGCGGATTTTCGAGTTTGATATCTTCTTCTTGCCCATAAGCTGATACCACAGGCATGAAAAAAATAAGAAAACAAAACAGTATATTATTATTTTTCGATTTTTTTCGATAAAATTGATTTAACAACACTACCATCCGCCTTTCCCTTGAGTTCTTTCATTATTTCTCCCATTATCCGGCCGATATCTTTCGGCGAGACTGATCCAAGGGCGGCGATCTTGTCAGTTATATGTTTATCGATTTCAGCTTCACTCATTTGTTTGGGCAAATATTCCTCGACAATGGACAATTCTTTTGTCTCATTATCAACAAGGTCCTGGCGATTACCCTTCTGGAATTCCTTTATGGAGTCACGACGGCGTTTGGCCGACCTGTTCACTACTTCAAGCATTTGCTCGTCAGTCAGTTCTTTTCCTGTCTTGGCCTTCTCATACGCCAGATCTGATTTGAGCATTTTTAGTGTTTCTGCCCTGATGGTGTCACTGGCTTTCATGGCCTTTTTCAGGTCAGATTCAATTTTTTCTAATAGGTTCATTTAATTCACCTCGATGAATGATAATATATTTTGGTCTGAGATTGATGAATTATGTCAATTATTATTTAGTTTTTGCAATAAAGATTGCTCTGACCCTTTTTTTGATGATATAGTTTTATTTTAAATTTTTTACTCTGACCCCATAAAATTATTACCAGAAGGCGGCCTCCCATTCGTATATACAGCAAACGCAAGCAAGACATCCCACAAGCAAAGGAGGACGCCATGCCGCGAAAACAACGGAACTGCCTGCCGGAACATACCTATCACACCATGTCACGCTGCATCGAGAAAAAACACCTCATGCATTCTGATGAGATGAAAGACTTGATGCTTTTTGTCTTAGACCTGGCGCTTGAAAAATACCATTTTGAGCTGATCAACTATACCCTCATGGCCAATCATTTCCATTTTCTTATCCGTACGCTTGATGGCGGCGAGTCCATTTCTCGTATCATGCAGTTCATCAAGTCACAATTTGCACGGCGATATAACCGGATCATGGGCAGGATTGGCCCCTTCTGGAATGAGCGCTTCAGCGATACCATTATTGAACTTACTGACGACCCGGTTTCGACGTTTTTCGTAATATTGCTTTATATGGCCTATAATCCGGTAAAAAGCAAAACTGTCGCAGATCCCCGAGATTACAAGTATGGGTCTATCCGCTGCTATTTGAGCAAGGAATTCATTCCGCCGGTAACCATCACCCTGCATGAATATTTTGTAAAGCTGGGGGCTACCTTCGAGGAACGGGTCGGAAAATTTCTTGAATACGAAGAAAGGTATAGAAAGCGAATCTTCCCGGAAAGCCTGTTTGGGTAATTGGTTATCGCAACAGTTGGAATTCCAGAAGTACAAATATTTAGCTTATTATATTAAGCCTTCTCTCCTTAAAATTCAAATCAGTTCTGATTATCTTTAGAGTCCATAGATCCCAGATTACTAGATATTTTTGCTACTATGCTATTCCAGTACTAAAATAATGTTACTCTGACACCTGTATTTTATAAATTTTTGATTTAAAATAAATTAAATCTTTTCCGTTGACTTTTAAATTATCATAACCATAATGACGGGTTATTCATCATTAATAAATCTTGTTGCAAATAATTCTTTTATAAACTTGGGAAATCTACAGAATGTTCGCAGATGTATATATCGGTTATCCCCTCTCGACAACTTTTACTTATCGTGTGCCTTCGGGAATGCATGTTACGCCTTTCATGCGAGTAAAGGTAAATTTTTCAGGAAGAAATACTATTGCCTTCGTTGACAGAACCCATGAAGACGAGCCTGGTGATTATAAAGTTAAAGAGATACTTGATGTTATTGACACAGATCTGATTTATGACAATCGGTTAATGTCGCTTGCTCGATACACCGCGGATAATTATCTTTCCTCCATTGGTGAAGCGCTTGCAATGGCGCTTCCATCAGGAATTAGACCATCGGCCCGGTATAAAATTCCATTTGAAAAAACTGTAACAGGGGACGTTCAACTAAATGATGAACAACGGAATGTGTATTTCAATATCATGGAATCATACCATAAAGGTGAGCTAAGTCATTGTATTTTCGGAATAACTGGCAGCGGAAAGACGGAGATATATATTGAGATTGCGAAGTCGCTGATTGCCAGGGGGTATTCGGTGATATATCTGGTCCCTGAAATATCACTCTCTTCAATGATTTTCGAACGGCTGTATGGTGTTTTCGGTGACGATCTTATCATTTATCACAGCCATCTAACCTCTAACCAGCGTCTTCATAACTGGATCAGGTTCTTTAAGGGGGATGCACATATAGCAATCGGTACGCGCTCAGCGGTATTTCTTCAATGCCCCAGGCTGGGAATGATCATTATTGATGAGGAGCATGACGGATCATACAAGGAGCACAGCACCCCCCGGTATAATGCACGGCGTCTTGCATTATACCGTAGCAAGACGGAAGGGGCTCTGGTCGTGATGGGATCAGCAACACCAGCGGTGGAGACGCTCTATGCATGTGAGCGCGGTGTCATGAAACTTCATGCTCTGAAAACACGCTATGGGAACGCGTCACTTCCGGATGTTGAAATCGTTAAGATCAATTCCACGAAACCGAGTAAACTCATCTCTCCAATTTTGAAGCTTTACACAAAGAGGGCTGTTGACCAGGGAAAACAGGTTGTATTCCTTCTTAACCGGCGTGGATTTGCGCCTATCGTCATTTGCAGTCAGTGTGGATGGACTGTTGAGTGCCCCCACTGTAATATCGGCATGAATTATCACCGGGACCGCAATATGCTCTGTCACTATTGCGGGCATCAGGATGCGGTTCCGACCTCATGTGCTCGATGCGGGTCAGAGCAAATAGATAAAGTCGGTTCGGGGACGCAACGGATCGAGGATATCGTAGTGGAGGAATTTCCCGATTTCAGGATTTTCCGCCTCGACCAGGATAGTTCCAGGCATAAGGATACGGTGCCGGAGTTGATCGGGAAGATGAACAGGGGAGAGGTCGATATACTGGTAGGCACCCAGCTTGTTGCCAAGGGATTTGACTTCAAAAATATCACCCTTGTTGGGGTCCTCCTGGCTGATATAGGCATGAATATGCCGGATTTTCGCTCCACAGAGAGAATATTTGCATTACTCGTTCAGGTGGCGGGTCGCTCTGGCCGTGGGGATTCACCTGGGAAAGTGGTTATACAAACCCTTGATAATGAAAATCCCCTGTTTCGTTTTATAAGGAATCAGGATTACTATGGTTTTTACCGGTCTGAACTGGAAGCGAGGAGGATGCTCCAATATCCCCCCTTTACCCGGATCGCGCGTCTTTTGGTCAGGGGAGAGAATGAAGAACGGGTGATTGCTTGTATAAATGACCTGAAACTGGCCCTTGAGGAGAATATGCGGGGTCAGAGCAAGGATACCAGTGGTAAGAGCAACATCAGGGGTCAGAGTAAGGATATCAGGGGTCAGAGTAAGGATATCAGGGGTCAGAGCAAGGATATCATAATACTCGGCCCGTCAGCCGCCCCCTTCAGCAAGATCGGGGGCAACTGGCGTCACCATATAATCCTGAAATCAGGCAACATACAAGCCCTTCGTGACGCAATCACCGCTTCAAGGAACGCCGTTACCGGACGTGACGTATATCTTGAAATCGATATCGACCCGTACGAATTAATGTGACGACTTCCTGCCGGCCAGCTCGTTTTGCAGTATCTGGTCAAGTATTTCCATTGGCGGTACGCCGACCAGCCTCCTGCCGCCGATGTAGAGCGTCGGCGTGGCGTCAACCTTGAGCTGTTTGGCAAGCCGTACATGCTCGTCGAGCCTCGCAGCTATCGCGGGAGATGTCATGAGGCTCTGGAATTGCCCGGCGGTCATTCCCCCGCGTTTTCCCTCATCAATATGGGTGAATGCCCGGAGCGCCAGCTCCATGGAATAGCGGGAATGTGTGTTCTCATAGTCTGCGAAATGCTTGAGTATATATTCCTCTACCATGCCGCGGTCTGACGCCGCCAGGAATGCGCGCGAGGCGATGCAGGAATTATTATACACGGTCCTCTTCAGCTCCTGGTTGCAGCTCCTGTCAAGAGGATAGTTATAATAGACTATTTTTACCCGGTCCCTGTATTTCGAAAAGATCATTGATTCCTGCCGGTACAGCTGGTAGCAGGCGCTGCAAAGGAAATCGGTAAAGGCGACAATGGTCACCTCTGCCCTCGGATTTCCCAGGGTGATGCCGCTGTCGGGGAACGTGATATTTTGCGCGGGAGCGCGATAAAAATTCTGGAGAAACGCGGTCGCCTTGTTTTCGGGGATTTTCGCTGTCGCGGTCTTGACCTTCAATATGAGTGATGTCGCAAATACCGAAAATACGAGGAGAAAAAAGAACAGGATGAAAGCGGAATGGAATGCCTTGCGGTCGGGGGTTGAATCAGCCGCCGTCAGCTCGCGCAGAGCCCCCGGGAGTGAAAAGCCGTCGCTTTGTTTTGCCGATCGAAACCATAGTAACGACAGGGCCAGGATAGCAAGGTTTATCACGTAGGTGGCCACGCAGAAAGTACACAGTATCTTCAGCTTGATCAGGATTATTCCAAGGGCGATGTCGGCGGCGACGCCCGCGGCCGACAGGGGAAGGATCAGCGCGAGTGAATAGGCATGGTACCGTCCGCCGGCGTAATCGGCGATCAGCAGGATGAACAGTGCGAGCAGGTACCAGAGGAGGCCGTAGGCGGCAATCGGCATGTTGAAGAGCGTTGCATAGCCTGATTGGGCGAGCGAGAGGCAGGGGTTGAATATCCCGTCGCCGCAGGTAATCAGTCCGATTTTCGCATCGGGATAATAATGCTGCAGGAGCAGCATCCCTGAAATGATTGCGCCCGCGATGGCCAGCGCGAGAAGCGGGTAGGTGAATTTTTTCATGTCTCAGTCCTGTTCAATCTGGATTTTTGTGCCGCAGAGGGTAAGATAAAATTTCCCATCAATCTCGTCAATCCGTTCCATGAGGTGATAGAAGGGTGAATTTCTGAATTTCGCGATCATCCTGCCTCCCGCTGCCCGGCAGTACAGGGTCTTATTTTTGTAGCAGAGCGAGTGAATGTCAAGCAGTTCCGAGGAGCCGTTGGAAAGGTTGATGGTGATTTTTTCCCATTGCCCGAACCCCTTGAACCAGACGCCGGATACAAAAAGAGGGGCGTCTTCCACGATGATCGGATAGGTGTACCGGCCATAATGGATCACGTGGGTGCCGTCGCGGGTGATGTTTATCGAGCGGTTGAAAAAATCGATGATCTTTTTATTCGCGAACGGCTGGCCGTTGTGGAACCAGCTGCCGTCCCGGTCGAGACGGATCTCGTCGATCTGCTCGCCCCGTTCCAGCAGCTCCCTGATCTCTTCCGGCAGTTCCGGATATTCGTTGTCCATGACGTGATTCCTCTGCGCTTCTGATATGCGCTGCGATCTCATCGGTCCCGGCGGTCCCGGTGTCCGGGCAGTGTCCGTTATACCCGTATCATCGGATCGGTCAGCTTCTGGTGCTCTTCAAGGGCGAAACGGTCAGTCATGCCGGCAATATAATCCGTCGCGGTCAGGACCACCCCGTCTTTCGGGTATTTTTTCTGATAGTCTTCAGGCAGCGTGTCCGGGTGCCCGGTGTAAATCTGGAACAGGTCCCGGATTACCATGGAGGCCTTGATGGTCATCCTGGCGACCCGGTAATGCTGGTAGAGGTTTTCCATGAGAAAGTCCTTCAGCTCGCCGGTTGCCGCCTCGATATCGCTTGAAAACGTGACTATTTTTTCTGGCGCCCTGCCGACATCGGTGAGGCTTTTGATGGAAAATTTTTCAATGCGCCGCAGGGTGTTCTCAATGAGATCGGACACGAGCAGGTCGATGATCGAGCGTATGATCCCCTGGCGCCTGATCTTCAGGTCGCCCTTTGCCTCCCGGTTGTACCGCGTCTCGCCCATTGACCATATCGCGAGTTTTTTTACGTCGCCGGGCGCGAGGATCCCGGACGACAGACCGTCGTCAAGGTCGTGGTTGTTGTAGGCTATCTCGTCCGCGAGGTCGATGGTCTGGGCCTCAAGTGAAGGCTGGGTCCCGGGGGAAAATTCGCTCGCCTCCGGATGGTCGTGCGCGGAGGAATGCTTGATGATGCCCTCGCGCGTCTCCCAGGTGAGGTTTATGCCGTTGAAGTCAGGGTAGCGCTTTTCCAGCTCGTCCACCACCCTGAGGCTCTGGCGGTTGTGCTCGAACCCGCCGTGGTCTTTGAGGAGCTGGTCAAGCTCCCGTTCCCCCGCGTGCCCGAAGGGCGTATGGCCGAGGTCGTGCGCCAGCGCGATGCTTTCGGCCAGGTCCTCGTTGAGCCGGAGCGCCCGGGCAATCCCCCTGGCGATCTGGGCAACCTCTATGGTGTGGGTCAGCCTCGTGCGGTAATGGTCGCCCTCGTGGTTGATGAAGACCTGCGTCTTGTATTCAAGCCTGCGGAACGCGCGGGAATGGATGATGCGCTCGCGGTCGCGCTGGAATTCCGTCCGGTAGGAGTGGGGCTTCTCCTTGAACCGCCTTCCTCTCGAGGCGGCGGAAAGGGCCGCATAGGGCGCCAGCGTTTTTTTCTCGAGTTCCTGTAAGAAATTCCGGTCGACCCGCATCGTTATTCCCTGCTCAGCTCCGCCTCGTAGGCCTGTGTCGCGGCCTTCCGGTTCATCCTCAGCTCTTCGCTCTCCGGGTCTTCCTCTATGCCCCTGGTGAAGGCCTGGAGCGCCTTCTTGTACTGCTTTTTCTTGTAATAGCACTTGCCGATATTGTTGTACGCATCGGCAACGAGGCGGTTTTCCCCGGCGCTTTTCACTACCTGGTAGAAGGTGTCCATGGCGTTGTCGTACATCTCTTTCTTCATGTAGATGATCCCCAGCGCAAAGAGGGCCTCCGGGTCCTCCGGCTTCATGAGGATGGCTTTCTGGACCAGGTTCATCGCCTTTTCGACGCCCTCGTCGCCGGCGCCGGTCTTCGAAACCAGGATGGCCTTGTTGATCAGGGCCTTGCGGCCGAGGTCGGAGTTCGGCTCGATTTCGATCACCCGGTTGTACGCGTTCAGCGCGTAGTCGAAATTGCCGCGCTTGTAGTACATGGTGCCCATCTTGAAGTGGGGCTCCTGGATGTTCGGCCACCGGCCGACGATGCGGCGGTATTCCGTCTCGGCGAGGTCGTAGTACCCGCGCTCGTAGTAATAGTCCGCGATGGCGACGGCGGGCTGGGAATCGTTCGGGTCGAGCTCGGCCCCCTTCTTCCACGCGGCGATGGCGAGCTCGGGCTTTCCCGCGTGCTTGTAGGCGATGCCCAGGTTGTAGTATACGGTATCGTCCTTGGGGCTGATGGTCAGCGCCTTGCGGTATGCCTCGACCGCCTCGTCGAACCGCTGCGCGTCGTCCAGGATGTTGCCCATGTTCAGGTAGGCGACCCGCGCGTTCTCGGTGGCCGGCTCCAGCACGGTTATCTTCCGGTACATCTCGTAGGCGCTGTCAAGCTCGCCCTTTTCATAGTATATCTCGGCGATGCGGGAGAGGATTTTCACGTTCCGCTCGTTTTCCTTTTTAACCCTGTTGTAAACCTCGAGGCTCCGATCGTATTGTTTCATGGAGAAATACGCTTCGCCGATATTTTCAAGCACCGCCGCGTTGTTCTCGCCCAGCGCTTCAGCTTTGGCGAGCTCCTCGATCGCCTCATCCGTCTTCTTTTGCCTCAGGTACGCGATGCCGAGGTTGTAGCGGTTCAGCGCGTCGTTGGGCCTGATCGAAACGGCCTCCTTGAGGTATTTTTCCGCCTCGGCAAAATCCTTTCTCTCGGTGTAGATGACGCCGAGCCGCGAGTAGGCGCGGTGCGCCACCTCGCCGATGCGGTCCGCCGCGCCCGCCTTCTTGAAGTATTCCATGGCCGCAAACTCGTCCCCTTTCTTCATCAGGGCCGAGCCGAGGTTGTAGAGGAGCCGGGGGTTGTCCGGCGCGCTGTCGAGGGCCTCGCGGTATGCGGCGATGGCCTCGTCGTAGCGCCCGGTCTCGAAATAGACGTTTCCGAGGAGGATCTTCGCGTCGGTATCATCGGTCTTCATCGAGGCGGACTTTTCCGCGCTCTCCACGGCCTTGTCGAACTGCTTCTTGTGCCGGTACGTCATGGAGAGGTTTTTGTAAATATCGGGATTGTTCTTGTCATAGGTCAGGGCGCGGGTGAAGTACTTCTCGGCGCTGTCGTAGTCGCCCTTGTCGTCGTGTATCATGCCCAGGTAGGTGAGGGCGATGGCCTTGTCGCGGTCCGTTGCGTCGGATTCGACCACGTTATTGAATTCGGTAATGGCGTCCGCCAGATAGCCGCGGGAGTAGCTCTCCCTGCCGCGCTGTATGCCCGGGTTTTCCGATTTGAGGTTTTCCTCGCTCCGCTTTTCGTCGAACGGCGCGTTGGGGTTCGTGGCCGACGGGGCGAACCCCTGGGGCTTTTTGAACACGAACTGTGTGAGGACGAGAATGGCGATCAGCAGGAGCCCCACGATCAGGGAAAGTATGATGAGGGGTTTTTTATCGAATTTCTTCGGCGCCGTTCCTGCGTCTTCCGCGGCGGGCTCTATGCCGCTGATCCTGTTTTTTTCAAGCAGGAGGTCGTCACGGTCGATGCCGGGTTCCGGTGATCGGGGTCTGTCTTTTTCTTTCATCACTGGTTTTTCTGTTCCTCCTCTCTGAAAACTTGCTTGCGCACTGCGTCAAGGATGCCATTGATGAACTGGCCGGAGCCTTCGCCGCCGTATATCTTCCCCAGCTCGATCCCTTCATTAATGGTTACGGCCGCGGGGATGTCCTTGAGGTAGAGCAGGGCAAATATCGAAATCCTGAGGATTGATTTGTCCACGGCGCTCAACCGCTCAAATTTCCAGTTTTTCGAATGTGTATTGATGATGTCGTCGATTTCGCCGAGATGACCGAGCGTCCCTTCGATAAGGGTAACGGAGAACTCGAGGATGTTGTCGGGAATCGGCGTCTCGGCCCACCCGATCCTGAGCAGGTCTTCAACCGGGGTACCTGAAATTTCATGCATGTAAAGGCCCTGGAGGGCGTATTCCCTGGCTTTTCTTCTGTGCCCCATTATCCTATATGCTTGTAGAGATTTGACATTTCGATCGCCGACATGGCGGCATCAAAGCCCTTGTTGCCTGACTTGGTGCCCGCGCGTTCAATTGCCTGTTCGATCGAGTCGGTGGTCAGCACGCCGAAGATGACCGGTATTTTTGATGCGAGGCTGATGCTGGCCACGCCCTTGGAGACCTCCGCCGCCACGTAATCGAAATGCGGCGTGGACCCGCGGATCACCGCGCCGAGGCATATGACCGCGTCGTACTTGTTCGACAGAGCCAGGAGCCTGGCCACGGAGGGGATCTCGAACGACCCGGGCACCCACGCGACGGTTATGTTTTCTTCGTCGGCGTTGTTCCGCTTCAGGCAGTCGATAGCGCCGCTGAGGAGCTTGTTGGTGATGAACTCGTTGAACCGGGATACGACGATGGCGACCTTGAGACCGGTCGCGTCAATTTTGCCTTCTATAAGTTTCATGATTATCGCCCTGCTTGTAGTTAATGATTACCCTTACAATCGGTAAAAATCAATGGAAGTCAAGCCTTTTTTAAGTATCAATGATATGCGTGCTTATGTGCATTCATAATTGCCCGCCGGGATGGTCCCCGGCAGGCATATTTTAAGTAGTGTCTCACTTGTCCGGGTGCTGCATCTTCGCCCCGAGCTGCAGAAACTGCCTGGTCTGCTTGTCGAACATGATGTTGAACCCGCTCTGCCAGTCCTCGTCCCTGAGCCGCTGGCGCATCCGGTCTTCATAGGGTTTCCGTTGCGAATACTTAAGAAGCATGAAGGCCCGACCGGGGTTGTCGATCCACCGGGAGACCACCTGCTTGGCCCGCGGTATGAGCTGGTCTTCTTCCGCCGTTTCGTCGATGATCCCGAGCTCCAGGGCCCTGTCCATATCGTGCATCTCCCCATTATACAGGACGTCGCGGTAGAGGCGGTCGCTGTCAAGGCCGAAGCGGACCACCTCTGTCTGCACGATGGAGAGGCCCAGCCCTATCTTGATCTCGTTCAGGCCGACCTTGATCTTGGGGTGGCGTTTCATGATCCGGTAGTCGGCCGCCATCGAAAAGATGAAACCGCCGGCCACTGCGGCCCCGTTCCATACCGTGACAACCGGCTTGCGGCACATGAACAGGTTAATGAGGATTTCCTCCTCCTTGTTGAAAAACGCGATCACTTCCGCCAGGTCTTTGAAGCCGAGAAAGAGGGGGAGGTCGAACCCGGAGCAGAAGGTCTTTCCGGCCCCGGTAATGATGAGGCCCTTGATTTCGTTGTTTTCATTAACATTTTTGATGATGGTGCTCAACGTGTCCAGTGCATCCTCGGTGATGGTATTGGTTATACCGTCATCCAGCGTGGCAATGATGATGTTATCCTCTATCCTTTGCTTGAGCATGGGGGGCCTCCTGTGGCAGTTATACGACCTATGTGTATGATTTTTTTGGTTCTCGCCTGTTTTAGACAAGGAAAAAATGCAAAAATATGCTATTTTTTGTACTTGCAGAAAGGAATCGCATTACCGATAATATTTCAAAAGGTGTGAAATGCAAAAAATTTCTTTAATTTTCGTCATCGCCCTCGCTCTCCTCCTGACCCAGGGGACAGTCCGGGCGCAGGAAACCGTGTCATCGAAAAACAGGGCCGGGGATTCAGGGGAAAATGTCACACGCGATGACCGTATCCCCCAGCTCTACCAGAGGCTGGTGGCGGCGGTGCAGGCGCTGAAGCTGAAGCCGGACGAAGAGGGAACGCATACGTTTGTTATCAGCTCCGGGAACCAGTACGACCATATCGACCGCATCTTCATGGTTTACAACAAGAGGGCCAGGGTCTATATGTCGCAAAACAGCATCAGCAAGATCGTGTTTGAATATTATCAGTACAACATGACCTCCAAGGTGCGGGAAGTGAAGACCTATACCTGCGCAACGCCGGGCAGTGACGACCTCGGGCAGCTTCTCGTTGAGTATGCCACCAATACAGGGGAAAAGGAAAAATATACCGTCAACGAATTGCAGAAGAGGGACTCGCAGAAGATAATCGTACGGCAATTTTACTCCTATTATTTCGCGCTTGTCAATAAGATGGAATTATACAAGAACAAGACCGTTCGCCTGGAATCGAGCAGGGTAAACCGGACCATTCTCCTGGGAGAATGACGCATCGGAATCGTCCCGGCACCCCCGGGGCGTCCCTTTTTTTTCACGGCCGTGAAAAAGGATTTGCTTTTTTTGCCGTCCCCCCCGCTCATATAGTATCATTCCGCATTACAGGGACCAGGGCGGCATCATGGAACGACGAAAATCTCCTCGCATTAAATTTCCCAAGAACAGATCCGACTTTTCCGTAAAGCTCATGTTAAAGAGGTTCTTTTTCAAGGACCGGGAAATCATCTGCAAGCTGCGCGATATCTCCGAGGGGGGCGCGTCGCTCCTGATCGACGATGCGTACAGGAAGTTCGTGTCCGAACAGAACGTGGGCGCGCGGGCGCAGGTGATATCGGAAAGCCCCGAGCTGTCATTCCGTCTCCACCGCAGGGGCAGGGTGATGCGCGTCATCAACGAACAGGACCACCTTACGGTGGTGGTCCTTTTTAAGAAACAGCTGGTATAGCGCGCCATAAAAAATTGTTGACAATGTTCCTTACTAAAAAATAGTTACCATATTATTGTCTCATTGGGCGATTAGCTCAGTTTGGTTAGAGCGCCTGCTCGACACGCAGGAGGTCACCGGTTCAACTCCAGTATCGCCCACAGAACAACGGGTTTTTCTCCGTACCCCCCTCGCTCTCCCCATGTGATAAGCCATAAAAACAGCTGACACAGGGGACATGGAGGGGGTTTTGTATCTCCGGAATAAGTAATAAGAGGAACAGTGTATTATTTTGAGCGGCCAGATAACCATCACATTACCCGATAAATCGACCGTCACGGCTGAAAGGGGCGAATCGGTCCACGGCATCCTGGGAAAAATCGGCGCCGGCCTCCAGAAAGCCGCACTCGCGGCGGAGGTGAACGGCGTGCCGGTTGACCTCGGGCATGCGGTGGATGGCGACGCGTCGTTGAAGGCCGTCACCTTCGACACGCCCGCGGGAAAGGAGATATTCTGGCACTCCGCATCGCACCTGATGGCGCAGGCGGTGCGGCGCCTCTTCCCCGACGCCAAGTTCGCGATCGGGCCTTCCATCGAAAATGGATTTTACTACGACATCGACATGGGCGCCGCCCTCACGCCGGAAGACCTTGTCCGGATCGAGGGGATGATGGCCACCATCGCCGGCGAGGACCTCGAGGTGCGCCGCGAGGAGATCAAGCGCCAGGACGCGATACAAATGTTCTCCGACGCCGGGGAGATATACAAGGTGGAGATGCTCAACGGCATGGCCAGTGACGTCGTTTCCATCTACCGCCAGGGCGAATTCTACGACCTCTGCCGCGGGCCGCACGTCCCGCGCACCTCGTACCTGAAGGCCTGCAAGCTCCTCTCCATCGCCGGCGCATACTGGCGCGGCAGCGAAAAAAACAAAATGCTGCAGCGCATATACGGGATCGCCTTTCCCGACAAAAAGCTCCTGGCGTCGCATCTCGAGTTTCTCGAAGAGGCGAAGCGCCGCGACCACCGCCGCCTCGGCAAGGAGCTCGATCTCTTCTCCATACACGACGAGACCGGGGCAGGCCTTGTGCTGTGGCACCCCAAGGGGGCCTGCCTGCGCAACATCATAGAGGACTTCTGGCGCAATGAGCACCTCAAGAACGGCTACGACCTGGTGGGCACTCCCCACATCGGGAAATCGCAGCTATGGGAGACCAGCGGCCACCTCGGCTTCTACACCGAGAATATGTATTCGCCCATGGATATCGACGGGCAGCCCTATTACGTCAAACCGATGAACTGCCCTTTCCATATAATGATTTATATGAACAAGGGATGGTCGTACCGCGAGCTGCCCCTGCGCTGGGCCGAGCTCGGCACCGTGTACAGGTACGAGCGCTCCGGCGTGCTCCACGGCCTTCTCCGGGTGCGGGGCTTTACGCAGGACGACGCGCACCTCTTTGTGCGCCCGGACCAGATGCCGGATGAGATAGACCGCGTGCTCGCGTTCTGCCTTTATATGCTCCGCTCATTCGGTTTTGAGGACTTCAAGGTCTATCTCGCCACCCGGCCGTCGGAAAAATCCGTCGGCGACGAGGCGATGTGGCAGGAGGCGATCAAGGCACTCGAGGCGTCGGTCAAGCGCGCCGGCATCCAGTACGAGCTGGACGAGGGCGGCGGTGCATTCTACGGCCCCAAGATCGACATCAAGATAAAGGACATCCTCGGTCGTGAGTGGCAGTGCTCGACCATACAGTTCGATTTCAACCTGCCTGAGCGGTTCGACCTGACCTACGTCGATACCGACGGGAAGAAGCACCGTCCATACATGATACACCGCGCGTTGCTGGGCTCGCTGGAGCGGTTCATCGGCGTGCTGATCGAGCATTACGGCGGAAAGTTCCCGGTATGGCTTGCCCCGGTGCAGGTGGTCCTCATCAACGTGTCCGATGCCGAGGCAGACGCGGTCGAAAAGCTGAAGCTCCGCATGATCGAGCTGGGGCTCAGGCCCGAAATCGACCGCAGGGAAGAGACCATGGGATACCGGGTCCGCGACGCCATAGCGAAAAAGGCCCCCTATATCGCCGTTATAGGCAAAAAAGAGGTCGCCGAAGGCACCGTATCGGTGCGGAAACTCGGCGAGAACAAATCGGTCCCCATGAAGAACGAAGAACTTGTTGACATGATACGGGGTGACGTGGCAAACAGGCGGTGACCGCTGCCGGCCGTGGGAAATCAAACAACGCTTTTTTGAAATTTCATCGAAATTAATCGAAAACTTGTTGATTTTCATAATGAGTGCGGGGATTTTGTACAATGTTCTATTCTTGTGTATGATAGCGGCGGGCGGGCATGAATTTCCGCCCTGTTCTGAAATAAATAATAACGCAGGGGGTTTGCAACGCTTGGTAGATAAAGGAAGGCGGACCAGCTTAGATAAGTTTGATAAGTACAATGTTAACGAGGGCATTAAGTCCCAGCAGGTCAGGCTTGTGGGGGAAGAAGGTGAACCGACAGTCATACCGACCATCGACGCGTTGAGGATGGCGCGAGAGAGGAATGTGACCTGGTGGAGATTTCACCGAATCAGGACCCGCCGGTCGTGAAAATTGTCAACTACAGCAAGTTCAAATTCGAGCAAATGAAGAAGGCCAAGGAGGCCAAGAAAAAGCAGAAGATCGTCCATCTGAAAGAGATCAAGATGCGTCCGAACATCGATTCCCACGATTTCGAGCACAAGATCAAGCACGCGATGGAATTTCTTGACGGCGGCGACAAGGTGAAGTTCACGCTGATGTTCAGGGGCAGGGAGATGGTCCATCCCGAACTCGGCTTCGATGTAATGAATAAAGTCAAGGCGCAGATTGAGGAGCTTGTCCAGATAGAGAAGGACATGTCCCAGGAAGGCAGAAATATAACCATGATCGTGTCGGCGAAGCCGAGCGGTACAAAGGTAAAATAATACCGGAATAAAGAGGAAACGAATATGCCAAAGGTGAAATCAAACAGCGGGGCGAAAAAAAGGTTCCGCGTGACCAGAAAGGGAAAAGCCGTTCGCGCGCAGGGATATAAGAGCCATCTGCTTGAAGCTAAATCGCCGAAGCGGAAGCGCAAGCTCCGCGGCACCGCAGTAACGAGCAGCACGGAGACCAAGCGGATCAAGCGGATGATCCCCTACAAATGAGGACACGGTAGCGCACTATCGCGATATATCGATTATTATAAGATAGAAGGGAGAGTATCACCATGCCGAGAGCAACGACAGGTAGAGTGCATCGCAAGCGAAGCAAAAAAATTCTGAAGGACACCAAGGGATATATAGGCGCACGGAGCACCATATTCCGGACGGCGAAGGACGCGCGGAGAAGGGCGCTGCAGAATTCGTATATCGACCGCAGGAAGAAGAAACGGGATTTCCGTGCCCTGTGGATCGTGCGGATCGCAGCGGCGTCCAGGCTCTGCGGCATATCCTACAGCAAGTTGATCTCCGGGATGATCGCGTCGAACATTGAGATCAACCGGAAAATGCTGGCGGACCTCGCCGTGCATGACATGAAGGCGTTTCAGAAAATAGTTGATACGGTCAAGGAAAAGGCGGCGTAACCGTACCATTCCGGGCCGACATGAAACGTACGCTTTTTGAAATTAGCGCTATAGCCATAGCGCTAATTTTGTTTCCGGCCCCGGGGGAACGCGCCTCCGCGCTTCCCCTTACGGAGACGATATACATGGTGCCGGAGTACGATGTTGAAATCTATCTCCGCGACGAAGTGGTCCAGACGGGCAACTACTCGCGGAAGGATTCCGCGGGCATCGGCTTCGGCGCGACCGATGAATTCTCCCTCTGGATGCAGTTCGATTATCTGAGCGGGAGCGCGTTCAAGGCGACCCGCTCGGACCTCGGCGACCTCTTTATCAAGGGTAAATTCTATATCGGCGATTACGTCCGGAACCAGATACACCTCGGGTTCCTCCTCTCGCTGCGCTTCCCCCTCGGGAAGAACGCCTACGTCACCGATGAATGGCGCAACCTCGCGCTGGGAAAATACGAGTTGAAGCTGGGCCCCTTCGCCCGGTTCGATATCCTCGATCTATTCTTCATCCACCTGAACTTCTTCTATACCTTCCGCGAGGGTAACAGCGAAAATTTTTTCGGCGGGTTCTATTTCGACATCACCAAAAAGGAGACCTGGGAGAAGGTGTTCGGCCTTAACCCGAAAGAGAAAGACACGTTTTTCAGCACGGGCCGCCTGAACAACGATTACCTGACGGTTTCAATGGCCTGGAACACCGGGTACTTCTACCCGTTCGTTCCCTATATCGAGTTTTACGGATCGTTCCGCGTGAGCAGCGCCGGCACCGACACCGACATGGTCCCCATCGAAGCGGCCCGGTATAACGTGTTTTTGATGAGCGCCGGCCTCCGTTATTTTTTCATGGATGCCGTATACCTGGGCATATACACCATCCAGAACCCGCTCCGGCTGTCGCAGAAGGATTATGTACAGGCGGTTTACGGGTTGGAGCTGAGTTTCCAGATATAGGCGGTGGCGATCAGCCGCACTTTTCCGCGGTGCCCGGCGGGGTACGGAGCCGTAAGGTAGATGCCGCCCGACGGAGGGCGGGCAGGCCGGGGATCCCGTTCATCAACCTTCAAAATATAGCTTGACGTAATAGCCGTTTTTTAATATAAAAAGAGACTCTTTGGATAGATATTACGCATTAAATTGATTATTATTTTAATGTCGGCCCTTTTATCAGCCGAAAATAAATTATAGTGATACATACCCGAGCAATGCACCGGCGCGGGGAAACGGAGGTACCAGATGATTTCCATGCAGCAACTGGAAGAGCTTGAAAACCGGGTAGTCAAGGCCCTTCAGCTGATAGGCGATTTGCGGAGTGAAAATTCAAAGCTCGAAAACGAGAATGAAGAATTGAAGAGCGACCTGGAGGAGACAAAGCTCAGCCTCGAGGAGAAAGAGCATGAGATCGAGAAGATCAGGAAAGCACTGGACGACGCCACCCGTGAGCTTGACGACCTCAACGCCAAGGAGGAAGTCCTTGAGAAAAAGGTGATCGGACTTCTCGGCAAGCTGGACACCCTTTCCGGCGGCGGGACCATCCCGGCCGGGGTTAAGATAGAGCGTAAATCCCATGAGGCCCCCAGGGGCGGCTCCACGCGCGCGCCCCGGAAAAAAGAGGCGAAGTCATTCGCCGCCGAAGAGGACACCATCATCCTCGATGAATCGTTTGATGATTTCAAGGAAGAGGAAGTCAGGGTCGAGAACGTTCCCAAGTCGGAGACGGTCACCATTGACGAAGAGGAAGATATAATCATTATCGATGACGAGGGGGACCTCGCGTCCAAGGGGAGCGACGGCGTCGCGCTGGAGACGGTCCGCGAGCAGGATGACGATATCATCCTCCTTGACGAGAAGGACGAGGAGATCATCATCGACGACGTTGAGCATGATACCATCATCATCGACGAGGACGAGAAAAAACCGGCCCGTAAAGGCAAGAAAAAAGAACAGGACGATGAGTTCCTTATAATAGAGGAAGACGACAAGTAGGTCCGCAGCGAGGTGTGTCATGGAACAGAACAGGGTCAAGGTGGCGATATTCGGGCAGACATACACCATCAATGGCGATGCGCCCGGTGATTATATCCATCAGCTCGCCGGGTACCTGAACGACAAGATGGAGGAAGTCCAGGCAAACTGCCCGGCGGCAAGCACGGCCCAGGTGGCCATCCTGGCGGCGCTGAACGTCGCCGATGAATATTTCCAGTTGAAAAGGCTGAAATCGGGCGAAGAGAGCGAGGTAGAACGAAGGGCCACGGCGCTGATATCGATGCTGGACCAGGGGCTCATCGGGGATGTTTTTGCCAAGACGGCGCCCGCGGCGAGAAATTGAGCTGTTCACCGAATGCCGGCATCCCATGCCGGCATTGTTATCTGTATCGCGCCGAGTTACCAGTCAACGTTTTTCATTTTACGAGCATATTTCCATTGCCGCGGCCGCTGCCATTTATTTTAAAAAAATGCTTGAAATGTACGGCTTTTATTTTAAAGTAAATTGCTTAATAAGTATATTAACGACATCGGGATACCCACATGGATTTAAACGAACTGATCAACAAGCAGGAGCAGATTGCCGTCCAGATGACGGGAGAGGAGGAGCAGGTCCTCATCGCAGAAGGCTCGATAATCCAGCTGGTCAGTTTTCTCCTTGAGGATGTCGAGTACGGGGTCGATATCCTCGCCGTTCATGAAATACTCCGCTTCCCGGAAATCACCAGGTTGCCGAATACCCCCGAATTCATAAAAGGGGTGATCAATTTACGCGGCAATGTCATTCCGGTCGTTGACGTCCGCAAACGGTTCGGCTATTCAAAGGGGAAGGTCACCGACCTGACGAGGATCATCGTTATTGAAACGAGCGATAAGCTGACCGGGCTCATGGTTGACAATGTCCACCAGGTGGTCAGGCTTAACCGGAACAACGTTGATCCGCCGTCTGAGCTCATCGAGGGGGTATCGGAAGAGTATATCTGGGGCATCGGGCGGCTCAAAGACAGGCTGATCGTAATTTTAAATCTTTCGAACATCCTCTTCCTGGAGGAAGACAAGGAATAACGGGTATCATGGATCGGCATTTTCAGAATACGTTCTGATAAATGGAATGTACCGTGGCGTCAGGTAGCGGGTGGGACCCGGCGCCGCGCGGGCTTGCAACCGGGGCCTGTTAATCGAAATCGTGGAGTTTTACTATGGCTTTTTCTCTCGGCGAGTATCAGGATATATTTCTGGAAGAAGCAGACGAGCAGCTCCAGGAACTGAACCAGAACCTTCTCGAGCTCGAGAAGAACCCGGAAAATCTCGAAATCATCAATAATATTTTCCGCGCCGCGCATTCCCTGAAAAGCTCCGCTGCCTTCGTCGGTCTTAATGAGCTCAGCGACCTCGCGCATATGATGGAGAACCTGCTCCAGGGCATACGCGACGGCAGCATGAGGGTGACGTCGCAGATCATCGATATAATTTTCAAGTGCTTCGATGAAATCCACAACATAATAGACACCATCGCGTCCGGCGAGAAGCCGGAGCAGGACCTGCAGTGGCTTATAAATGACATCAGGAAGATTTCCGAAATTTCAACCGGTCCGGCCGAAGAGAAAAAACGTTCCCCCGGCCCCGCCGCGGCGGCCAGGACCCCGGCGGACATCCCCAAGGCGGTCATCGACGCGGACATGCGTAAAACGATAAAGGACGGTATCGAGCGGGGGAACACCTGCTCGGAGATCACCGTGTTCATCGACGACAAGGCGCAGATGAAGTGGGTGAAGGCGCAGCTGGTCGTCAGCAACATGGAGCGGATCGGCGAGATACTCCTCACCTCGCCGCCGATCGAGGATTTCAGCGATGACGAGAAGAACAGCATTATAAAGATCATCATGCTTTCGGATGCGGGCATCGACGATATCAAGCGGGCCGCGAATATCGACCTGATATACCGGGTCGATGTGCGTTCGATCGGCCTCGGCGTCAGGGACGGCAAGCAGGCGCTTCAATTCGGCGATCTCGAGACCTTCAGCACGGACCAGGAAGAGACTCCCTCGTACCGTGCGGATGAGCAGGCGGTGTCGGTTGCCGCGATGGGGCCCGCTGATGATGAGGATGCCGTCGATGACGGCGCAGACGAGGATGAAGAGACCGAGCTGCAGGAAGAGGAAAAAATTGCCGTCCGGGCCGGCGAGAAGCCCGAGGAACGCAAGAAGATAACCGCGCTCAAGACCGTGAAGGTGTCCATCGACAAGCTGGACCTGCTCCTGAACAACGTCGGCGAGCTGGTCATCGCGAACTCCGGGTTCTTCAAGCTCTACGAGGAGATGCGCAAGATATACGAAGAGAAGTCGCTGGTCAATGAATTCAAGAGCCGGATGGAGCAGATGTCCAGGATCGCGAAGGACCTGCAGAGCGGCATCATGAAGACCCGGATGGTCCCTATCGGGCAGGTGTTCACCCGGTTCAGGAGGCTGGTGCGCGACCTTGCCAAGGAATACAGCAAGGAGATGGAGCTTACCATCAAGGGTGAAGACACCGAGCTTGATAAAAAAGTTATCGATTCTATCGGCGAACCGCTGCTGCATCTCCTGCGCAACGCCGTCGACCACGGGATTGAGTCCGCGGCCGAGCGCAAGCGGCTGGGGAAATCGGAAGTTGCGCACATCACGATGAACGCCTACCAGGGCGGGAACCAGATTTTCGTCGAGGTGAGCGATGACGGACGCGGACTGAACCTCGACCAGATCAAGAGGAAAGCGGTCGCCATGGGTCTTGCCACGCCCGAGATGATCGCGGCGATGGACGACCAGGACATATATAATTTTATCTTCATCCCGGGCTTTTCCACGGCGGAACGCGTGACCGACATATCGGGACGCGGCGTCGGCATGAACGTGGTGAAGGAGATCGTCAACGAGCTGAATGGCAACGTGGCGATCGAAACCGAATCGGGGATGGGCACGCGCTTTGTGCTCGCGTTCCCGATAACGCTCGCTATCATCCCCGCCATCATGGTCAAGGTCCGCCACGAGATGTACGCGATACCCCTGACAGACGTCATTGAGACCATAAAGATTTCCAGTTCCGATATAACGACCATCGAGGGCCACGAGGTGATAAACCTCAGGGGCGAGATACTTTCGCTCCTGCGCCTGTCCCGCTTCATCCAGCTCGACAGCGTCCTGGGGCCGGATGACAAGATGCCGGTCGTGGTCGTCGGCTTCGGCAACAGGAAGATCGGCCTGATCGTCGATTACCTTGAAGGCAAGCAGGAGATCGTCATCAAGTCCCTGGAGCAGAACTATATGACCGTCGAGGGGCTCGCGGGCGCGTCCATCCTGGGCGACGGCAGCATCTGCCTCATCCTCGACATCGCCTCGATGATAAACAAGGTGATCGCCGAGCAGGACAAGATATCAAAATATGAACGGAACCGGGTCGTGGATTCGGGCGAGGCCTCGTATGAAGAGCTCGAGCAGCCGGAGATCGCCACGCGGAAGTCGTCCGCGGGTTTCTCGGCCGGCAACGGGCCGGCGCTTCGCGGGACGACCCCTCAAAAGGAAGCCGCTCCGCAGCGGCCGGTGCAGGCCGACAGGAAGGACCGTGCGGCGTCGTCACTGAAGGGACCGCAACCGGCCGGCGCCGGCGCCGGCCCCGCGCCCGGAGCGGTATCGGACGAACAGATAGAACAGCGGGTGCACGACACCCTTGACGAGTTCAGAAACGAGCTCCGGGAAAGCATCAAGACGACCGCCTCGACCGGCGACCCGTCTTCGCATATGATCGGGGCCCTTGACCTCACGCCGCGCGACCTGACGGAATTCCAGCTTATCGCGAACGTCGGCGCCACGAATGCGGCGGAATCAATCTCCAAGATACTGAAGAAGCGGATCGATCTGTCAATTCCCGAAGTCACCCTGATGCCGCTCGAGCAGATCCCGCGGCATATCGGCAATATCGACAGCATATACATGGGCATCATGATGCCGGTCCTCGGCGACGCGCGGGGGACCGTTCTCTTCATCTTCCAGGAGAAAACGGGCTTCGAGGTGATCGACCTGCTTTACGGGAAGGGAACAAGCAGGACAAAAGAACTCAACGAGGACGGGGAATCGGCGCTCCAGGAGCTGACGAACATCGTCGGTTCGTCGGTCATCAATATCATCGCCGAAAAGACCGGGCTGGTCATACGGGCGGGGATCCCGACGATCGTGCACGATTATCTCCAGTCGGTCATCGATTCAATACTGGTACTTCATTCGCTGATAAACGACTACGCGATAGTGATGGACACCTCCTTTTTCTTTGAGAATGACAGGATAATCGGGAACCTCCTTATCCTGCCTGAAGCGGATACGTTGAAGATTATCGTTGATCGGATGAGGTCTCATGTCGGGTCAAATTAAGGTCCTGGTTGTCGATGATTCGATCCTGGTACAGAAAGCTATCACCGAGATTCTGGAAAGCGATCCCCAGATAAAGGTCATCGGGACCGCCGATAACGGCGATGCAGCCGTGACCGCGAGCGGCAGGCTTGATCCTGATGTCATTACCATGGATATCGAGATGCCGGTCCTTGACGGGCTTTCGGCTTTGCGCAGGATAATTGCGACAAACCCCAAGCCGGTCATCATGATGAGCGTCTTTACCCAGCATGGCGCCGAGGAAACCTTCAAGGCCCTGGAATACGGCGCGGTGGATTTTATCCCCAAGCCGTCTACGGTCGTGTCGATGTCGCTTAACGAGTTCGGCGACCTGCTCCGTTCGAAGGTCAAGCTGGCGCACACCTCCAAGGTCTCGAAATCCAGCGCGGCCCTTTTGAAAGAGATGGAAGGGAAGGCGGCGGGCGCCAGGGGGAAAAAGGACGCGGGAAAGCCGGAAAAGCCCGCCGACCTGAAAAAATCGAGTTCAAAGATAGTGGGGATAGGCACCTCCACGGGCGGGCCCGCGGCGCTCATGCAGGTCTTTACCCACCTTCCGGCGGATTTTTCATCGTCGATCCTTGTCGTACAGCATATGCCGGAGGGATTTACAAAAGCGTTTGCGGAACGGCTTAATATGATGTCCCATCTCGAGGTCAAGGAGGCCGAGGACATGGACCCGGTGCTCCCCGGGTGCGGATATCTCGCGCCGGGGAATTCGCATATCGGCATAGAGGAAAAGAACGGCAAGAGGTTTGTGAGGGTGTTCGGCGGTGAAAAAGTATCGGGACACCGTCCCTCGATCGATGTCCTGTTTGATTCGATGGCGAAGATCACGGGACGCGAGTCCGTGGCGGTAATTATGACGGGCATGGGCAGGGACGGGGCCGAAGGCATCCTGAAAATCAAGAATTCCGGCGGGCGTACCATAGCCCAGGATGAGGATACGTCGGTCATCTACGGGATGAACAGGGTTGCGGTTGAAAAAGGGGCCATTCATGATGTGCTTCCGTTATCGGAAATTCCAAAAAAAATTGTTGAATATATTTAACACAATACTGTACTATGCCAATGTGCCCTGTTTTAACACATCGCAGCGATGCACTTCTTTCAGGCCGTGGGGCAGCGCCTGTTCGACACCGGAGAATCGGGACTGGTAATAAAAAAGTTCGGGAATGTTGAAAAAGTCTTAAAATTTGTATATATGGCGTTAATATTTTTTACGGATATGTCGAAACATTAAATGGGGTAGGTGCATGGCGACCATTTTAATTGTAGATGATGCAAAATTCATGAGAACTCTCGTCAAGGACGCGCTTGTTCCTGCCGGGCATGAGATTATCGGTGAAGCCGAGAACGGCAACGAGGCGATAGAGCTGTATAAGCGGCTGAAACCGAACCTCGTGACCATGGATATCACCATGCGCGAAAAGGACGGGATTGAGGCAGCGGAAGAGATCCTTCGCCAGGACCCGAATGCACGAATCATCATGGTCACCGCGCTCGGACAGGAGAACCTGCTCACCAAGGCGATCAAGCTCGGCGTCAGGGACTTCGTCGTGAAGCCGTTCCCCCCGGAACGGCTCCAGAAGGCGGCCGAGAAAGCCCTTGCCTGAAATAAACTGATTGACATAATTTATGCCGGATATATACAAAAAGCCCCTTGTCAAAAAGGGGCTTTTTGCGTTATACTCCGCCCCGGCGGGAACGAACCTGTCGCCGGGCGGTCATGGGCGCTGCAATCCGGCATAGTGATGAAGCAACGGTACACACGGCATTCCCCGTGCAGGCGGAAATGCCGCGGCGGCGTATCGAACGTCAGTGGAACGGTCGTATGAGCGATATTCAGGAAAAAACAGAGATTACCCAGGCAGAGGCGGCGGAACCCAACCCGATACTCCACATCGATAACTTTAACGGGCCCCTCGACCTGTTGTGGGACCTGATAAAGAAGGCAAAGATCGATGTCACGGAGATTACCATCTCGCACATAACCGAGCAGTACATGGCGTACATGAAGCTCATGGAAAAGCTGAACGTGCGGGTGGCGACGGAATTCGTACGCATGGCGTCGGAGCTTCTCTTTTATAAAAGCTGCGCGCTGCTCCCGGCGGGCCAGATCGAGGACGAATATTTCGTCCCGCCCCTGCCGCCCGAGCTGGTGCAGAAGCTCCTGGAATTCAAGAAGTTCCAGAACGCCTCCCGAAGGCTCCTGGAGGAATTCGAAACCAGCGCCAACCGGTACGCGCGGATGAACATTCATGAAGAGATTATCGAGGTGGATGATTACGGCGATGTATCGCTCTTCGACCTCCTCAAGGCCTTCGCGGCGGTGATCGAGTCACAGAAGGCGGTGGATGAAAAGGAAATTGTATTTGACGAGATCCAGGTAAGCGACAGGATTGAGTATATAAAAAAGATGCTGGCCGAGCGGGACGTGCTTCATTTCCCCGAGATCTTCCCGACGAACCCGTCGCGCATGGAGATCGTGGTGTCGTTCATGGCGATACTGGAACTGGCCAGGACAAGGATAATACGGCTGCTGCAGCATAAAGTATTCGGCACCATCCGGATAGTGAAAAACGCCGCGGCATTACCGGAGACGTTATAGCGGATTACGAGGAGCAATGGCAACCATACAGGATGATGTCGTGGAAAAAGACGGCCAGGAAACCGGGCCTGATGATGCCCACAGGGACGATGAATCGATAAAGGGATTGATGGAGGCGGTGCTGTTTCTGAGCAACGAGCCTGTACCGCTTTCATTCTTCGTCACCAATTTTTCCATCGACCCGACGCAGGCGAAGATCATCCTCGATTCCCTCGTCGATGAATACGGCGACCGCGACGGCGGCATACTGCTCCAGGAGATTGCCCGCGGGTACCAGTTCGTCACGAGCGGGCGCTACGCGGACCAGCTGCGCAGGGTCATCGGCGTCAGGAAGCGCGAGGGCCTGTCAAAGGGGATGATGGAGACGCTGTCGATCATCGCCTACAAGCAGCCGATCGTGCTTGCGGAGATAGACGAGCTGCGGGGCGTCTCATCGAGAATGATGGTGGTGAAATTGATGGAGCGCACCCTGGTGAAGCCGGTGGGGCGCAAGGAGCTGCCGGGGCGTCCCCTTGCCTATGGCACGACCATCGAATTTTTGAAATATTTCGGCCTTAACAAGCTTGCGGACCTCCCGAAGCTTTCCGAAATCAAGGAATTCTCATTAAACTGGGATGAATGACATGGCGTCCAGGGAAGACATCGAGCGGATCGACAGGGAGATCATGGACCTGATCTCGCGCCGGTCGGCCCTCTACATGGAGGAGCTCAGGAAGCGGCCCGCGGGCGACCTCTTCAGCGCCGGGGACCGCGGCGCGCTCTTTGACATGATCGAAAAGTTCAACAACGGCCCGCTCTCCGCCGACATCATCAAGAAAATCTATGTTGACATGCTTTCCGGCGCGATGGCGTCCGTCGCGCCGGCCACCGTGGCCTTCCTGGGGCCGGAGGGCACCTTCACCGCGATCGCGGTCAGGCAGCTGTTCGGCGAAGCCATAACGCCGCTGCCGCAGCGGACGATTCAGGACGTGTTCCAGCAGGTGGAGGCGGGCGCCGCACGGTACGGCGTCGTGCCGGTGGAGAACAGCACCGAGGGACCGGTCACCTTCACCCTTGACGAGCTGGTTGAGACGAGCCTTGTAATAAAGTCGGAGCAGTTCGTCAGGGTGACCTACAGCCTGCTGTCGCGCGACCGGAGCATGTCTTCCATCAGGAAAATTTACTCGCACCCCCAGACCATCGGCCAGTGCAAGGGGTGGATCAGGGGAAACCTGCCGAACGCGGAAGTGATCAGCGTCGATTCTACCTCGCGCGCCGCTGAGATCGTTTCGCGGGAAGAGGGCGCCGCCGCCATCTCGTCCGGCCTCGCGGCCGAGATCTACGGGCTGAACACGCTCGCCACCATGATAGAGGATTCCCGCCAGAACGTTACGAGGTTTTTCCTGCTCGGCAGGGAGCCGGAACCCGCCACCGGCAATGACAAGACCTCGATCGTATGCGCGGTGAAGGACAGGCCGGGCGCGCTCCTGGCGCTCCTGAAGCCGTTCAGCGACGCGGGCATCAACATGACGAAGATCGAATCGAGGCCTGACAAGAAGAAGATCTGGGAGTATAATTTTTTCATCGATTTCATGGGCCATACCGGGGACGAAACGGTTCGGCAGGCCCTGGCGCTGGTAAAGGCTGAAACGATGTTTCTCAAGATACTCGGCTCATACCCGGTCGGCAGTTAGGCGTCCGGCCATGAATTTTTCTGCGGCGCGCGCGCACCTTCCGCGCCGCTACTGACGGGACAGCATGTTCACCACCATCGCACTATTCGGCCTGGGTTTGCTGGGCGGTTCCATCTGCAGGGGCCTGAAAAAGACAGCTCCCGGCACGCGCATCCACGCCTACGGGAGGAGCCCCGAGCGGCTAGCGCCGGCGCTCGAGTCGCGCTTCGTTGATTCCATCGGCGGGTTCGACCGGGTGTCCCTCGCCGGCGTTGACCTCGCCGTGGTGTCGACCCCGGTGGATTCCTCGCTTGAAATAATACATCGCATCCTTTCCGCGCCCGACCTGGAGCCGCATGCCATCGTGATCGACGTCGGGAGCGTCAAGGAGCGCGTCATCAGCTCGGTGGAACGGCTCGACAGGGCGGGGCAGTTCATCGGGTGCCATCCCATGGCGGGGTCGGAGAAGATGGGATACGAGCACGCCAGGGACGACCTCTTCAGCGGCGCCTCGGTCATCATCACCCCTCACCGGCGTAACCGCGCCGAGGACGTCGCCGCGGTCGGCCGGTTCTGGGAATCTCTGGGGGCCCGTACCCTCGAGGTTTCCCCGGACGAGCACGACCGCATCGTGACCTACACCAGCCATCTCCCGCACCTCGTCGCCGCCTCGCTTGTGGCGGTGTTCCGTGAATTTCGCACCCTCCGCGGCGTCGCGGACCCGGGCGCCTTTATCGGAAACGGCTTCCGGGACACGACCAGGGTCGCCTCCGGGTCTCCCGACATGTGGCGCGATATATCCCTCATGAACAGGGACAACATCATCGAAGCGATAGACCGCATGGCCGCCGAGCTCGGGCGCATCAGGAAGGCCCTGTCGGACACGGACGGCGGACGGCTGCATGAGTATTTCGCCGGCGCGAAGTCGGTACGGGACGGTCTTAAATGAGGAAGATAACGGTGGCGGTTGACGGGCCCGCGGGCTCGGGGAAGAGCAGCGTATCGCGCCGCGTGGCGGTCGACGCGGGGCTCACCTACATCGATTCCGGCGCGATCTACCGGTCCATCACCTGGCATGTCCTCCGCCGTGACGGCGGGATCACGCCCGCGTTCACCTTCACCGGCGACATCGCCGCGCTTGATATTTCACAGGAATTCACCCGCGACGGCGTCTCCCTGACCAGCGTGAACGGCGTCGATGTCACGCTCCTTGTCAGGGACGAGGCCATCGCGAAGAACATCGGCATAATATCCGACAACGTGGACGTGCGTAATTTCGTGAACGGCCTTCTCCGGAAGTGGGCCGGGAGCAGGTCCATTATCATGGACGGCAGGGACATCGGCTCCGTGGTGTTCCCCGACGCCGATCTGAAGCTTTACCTGGACGCGTCGGTTGAAGTGCGTGCCGGCCGCCGGATCAAAGAATACCGGGAATTGGGAAAAAATGTTGACGAAAATCTAATCAAAAAACAGATTATACAGCGTGACGAGCAGGACAGGCGGCGGCCGTACGGCGCACTCGTCCGCGCCCATGACGCTGTGTACCTCGACACATCGAACATGACAATGGAACAAGTTGTCGGTACTATAAAGGACCTGGTCCTTCACATCAAGCCATAACATGTGCCGGACCGGCGGAGACCGGCGGCCGCACCGCGGATGCTTCCGCGAGGGCGGACGGACGGTTGTATCTAACTAAAACCAGGATGGAAGGCCATGGAGAATTTCACCCCCGAACCCAATGAAAACATAGACATGGAACATGTCGCGGATTCGACCGCGGAAGATATCCAGCCCGGCATGATCATACAGGGTGAAATTGTAACCATCGACAGCGATTACGTATACGTGAATGTCGGCTCCAAGACCGACGGCAGGATCCCGCTCCAGGAATTCGATGAAAAGCCGGTGATCGGCGACGTTGTCCCCGTCATGATGCAGAACAAGAGAATGGTGGACGGGATGTTCCAGTTTTCAAAGAACTCCGCGTCGGCGGAGCTCGGCTGGAAAAAATTCATGGAGCTGTGCGACCAGGGCCACACCTCCATCTCCGGCAGGATCAAGAGCTCGATCAACAAGGGGAAGCTGGTCGATTGCGGCGGCGTCATCGCCTTTCTCCCGTTCTCCCTTACCGCCGACCTGAAAAACAGGAATGAGTCCGACGAGGAATACACCTTCAAGATAAAGAGCATCGATAAAAAAAAGAAATCAATAGTGGTGTCGCGCAAGGACTACCTGGACGAGGAGATCGAGGCCAGGTGGGAGAGCTTCGCCGCCAAGTACAAGCCGGGCGACATCGTTACCGGCGTCGGCCTGAAATACGTGGAGTTCGGCATATTCGTGCGGGTCGAGGGGCTGGATGCCCTCCTGCACCGCAATGACATGTCCTGGAAAAAGGTCTTCAAGCAGCGCAAGGTGCTGAAGCTCGGCAAGGAGCAGGAGTTCGTGATCCTCGATATCAACCGCGCGGACCGGCGGATATCCCTCGGCCTCAAGCAGCTTGCCGAGGACCCCTGGATCAGCATAAATGAAAAATACAAGCCGGGCGATACCGTGTCGGGCAAGGTCGTCACCATCACGAACCACGGGGCGTTTGTCGAGATAGACGACGGCGTCGAAGGATTCGTCGGCAACGCGGACCTGTCCTGGAGCAAGAGCGGCGTCAATGCCGCGGACATACTGAAGAAGGGAGAGCCCGTCAATTTCATGGTGCTTGACATCAATCAGGAGGAGCGGAAGCTGACCCTGGGATACAAGCAGCTCGCCCCGAATCCGTGGGACACGGTTCATGAGCGCTTCCCGGTCGGCTCCGTCCACCGCAAGAAGATAAAGAAAATCGTCAAGTTCGGCATGTTCGTCGAGCTTGAGGAGGGGATCGACGGCCTGGTGCATCTTTCCGATATTTCGTGGGAAGGCAACATACGGAGCGTTCCCGAACAGTACGCGGCGGGCGGCGAAGTGGAAATCAAGATCCTGGAGATCAACAGGGAACAGATGAAGATAGCGTGCGGCCTCAAGCAGCTCACCCGCTCGCCCTGGGAGCTGATCAAGCAGAAATATCCGCCGCGCACCCGCGTCGAGGGGACGGTTTCGGGCATCACCCTTTTCGGGCTTTTCGTGAAGATCGAGAACGACGTCGAGGGCCTGGTCCACATATCCGAGATCTCGAGAAGGCGTATTGAAAAACTCGAGGATGAATTCAAGATCGGCGATCCCGTGAGCGCGGTGGTGCTCGACGTTGACGTTGACAAGAAGCGGCTTTCGCTGAGCATCAAGAGCTTCGAGTCGGCCTCCGAGAAGGAGGAGCTGGAAAGGATAATGAAGGGAACGAGGCCGAGCACGGTCACCCTTGGAGATTTCGTCAATATAAACCTGGAGAACAAATAACCGATGGCACGGAAACCGAGGAACAGGCCGGAGCGCGAGGCCAGCAAGATCGAGATCGAGAGAAACGTCATTGAGCAGTTTCTCATGGACGCGAAAGACGTGTTGAAAAACAACAGGAAGCCGGTCCTCTATTCACTGGCCGGCCTGCTTGCGCTCATTGTGATCATACTGGGTGCCGTGATCGCCGCGGATTTCGCGACCGCCCGTAACAACCAGCGCTTTGACAAGATAATGGAACGTTACGCGAAAGATTCCGCGACCGGTGACATCGAAAAGATCAAGGGCGTCACCGTCGAGATGCAAAAATTTGTCGATGACACCTATTTCGGCTTCGCGCATATCGCGGGTTTTTACGCCCTCGGCAACATGTATTACGTCCAGGACAAGTATCGCGAAGCGAGCGCGTGCCTTGTGCGCTTTGCCGACAAGAAGCCGAAGAGCCGCCTCGCGCCGCTGGCCCTGCTGAAGGCGGCCGTCGCCCTGGAGGAGGCAAAGGACCTGAAGGGCGCGATGGAAATCTACAAGCGCCTTGAGGACAAGTATTCCGAGAGCATGGTCGCCGACCAGATCTTCTTCAACCAGGCCCGCGTGTATGGCAAGATGAACGACATCATAAATGCGCGGAACAGCTATGACCGGGTGATCAAGTCATTTCCCGAATCATCCTATGCGCAGATGGCGAAAAAGAGGCTGTTCCTGCTGGGCGGCAAATAATTCAAAAAATATCTTGACAGATTTTGGTCAAAATATTGAAAATCCCTGATACCATACGGTTTTAATTTAGGCACTAATGGAGTTGTATCGTGGCATTACCAAAGAGAAGGAAATCGAAGTCCAAATCAAGAATGAGACGCTCCCATGACGCTATCGGAGTTCCCAACCTCAGGCCCTGTCCCCGCTGCGGCGCCTACACGCTCCCGCACAGGGTATGTCCTGAATGCGGTTCTTACAAGGGAACAGTCATCGTTGAAAAAAAGGTGAAGATCAAGGAATAGTCCGAGCATATCGATCATCAGGAAAAAGACGCCGCCAGGGCGTCTTTTTTTTTGCCGCTGGCCCGGACGGCGGTCCGGCAGGCCGTTTTTTGCAGAATATCTTGACAATTTTATATTTACCGATAACTATTGCTGGTACGGGCGGCTGTTCCATGCCGGTATTTTCGTCTGCAGGGGCCCGGGAGGAAGAACATGGCGACTGTTTTTGAACGTGTACAGAAGATTATCACGAAACAGCTCAATGTGGACGACGAGCTGGTGACCGGCGATGCGCATTTTGTCGATGATCTCGGCGCGGATTCCATCGACTCGGTAGAGCTGGTCATGGCGCTGGAGGCCGAGTTCAAGATAGATATACCGGAGCAGGACGCCGATGGGTTCCAGAAGGTTGACAATGTCGTCAAGTACCTCGAAACCGTCCTGGGAAAGTGATAGCGCTTTTGCCCGCAGGGCGGCCTGAAACCCATGGTACCGGAAAACACACCACATACAAAAAAAAAGCGGCAAGAAAAGAAAATCGCAGACACCACTATTGACCGGCTTCAAAAAGTTATTCATGTAAAATTCAAGAACAAGAACCTCCTGAAGCGCGCCCTCACGCACCGGTCGTTTGTGAATGAATCAGGGGGGGCGACTACGGACAACGAGCGGCTTGAATATCTCGGCGACTCGGTGCTCGGGCTTGTCGTCAATGAATATTTATACAGGGAATTCGAGGAGTACCGCGAGGGCGAGCTCGCCAAGATCAAGTCCGCCGTCGTGTCTGAGGCGACGCTCGCCAAGCTGGCGCGGAGCACCGACCTCGGCAGGTTCATCTTCATGGGGAGGGGTGAGGAGCACAGCGGCGGCAGGGACCGGTCGTCGATCCTGGCAAACACCGTTGAGGCGATCATCGGCGCCCTCTACCTGGACTCGGGCCTCAAGGAATGCCGCAAGCTGGTACTCTCGCTCCTGCGGGACGAGATAGGCAGGGTCAATAACCTCACGTACCTGCGCGACCCGAAAACGGCCCTCCAGGAATATGTTCAGAAAAAATACAAGGAGCGCCCGGTTTACCGCGTCATCGATGAACGGGGGCCCGACCACCAGAAGGAATTCACCGTGAGCCTGGTGATCAACGGCAGGGAGGTCGTCACCGGCGAAGGGCCGAGCAAGCGAAAGGCCGAGATGAACGCGGCGCGGGCCTCCCTCAAGAAGATAGAGGCAGGCGACCTTGATATTTGACATGTTCAACAGGATGGTCAGGGTGCGGGTGTCTGGGATCCTTGTCCGGGACGGGGCCCTCCTCCTGATATCACACAGGAAAAAGGGCGAGACATACTGGCTGCTCCCCGGGGGCGGGGTACAGTACGGTGAATCGCTTGTCCGGGCGCTCGAGCGCGAGTTCTGCGAGGAGCTCGGCATACGCGTCGGCGTGGAGGGCTTTGCCTGCATGAGCGACGCCATCGAGCCGCACGGGAAACGCCACATCCTGAACATTTCGTTCTTTTGCTCGTACCGCGGCGGGGAATACCGTATCGGGAAAGAACGGCGCCTGCGCGACTACGGGTTTTTCAGCCCGGAAGAGATTTCCCGGATGCGCCTCTATCCCCCTATCAACGATACCCTCTCGTCGATCATCGAACACCGCGAACATGAACAGTACCTGGGAAGCTTATGGCAGATGTAATACGGCACATATCGGCGTCCGCGGGCGGCGCTGCCTATGAGATTCTCATCGGCAGCGGCATCCTGGGCGAGTCCCTTCGCCGCAAGGAGCTGTACCCGTTCGAGCGCATCGCGGTGATAGCCGGCGCGCGCGTGTATGACCTGCACCGGCCGTACATAGACGAGGCGCTCGCCGGGATCCGGGACAGGTGCCGCTTCCTTGTTTTTGACGATTCCGAGGAGAACAAGAGCTACGCACATGCGGGGCGCTTCCTCGAAAAGTTCATCGAGAGCGGGCTGAACCGCAAATCGGCGATAATCGGCATCGGGGGCGGCGTGGTCGGCGATTTTGCCGGCTACTGCGCGGGCCTCTACATGCGGGGGGTCCCGGTGGTCCATGTCCCGACGACCCTGCTGGCGATGGTGGACTCGAGCATAGGGGGGAAAGCGGCGGTCAACCTGTCCGTGGGAAAGAACATCGCCGGGGTGTTCCGCCAGCCGCTGATGGTGGTGAGCGACCCGGTATTCATCGGGACGCTTCCCGATGGCGAGCTGAAGAACGGAATCGCCGAGGCGCTCAAGCACGGGCTGGTCGGCGAGCCGCACACCCTGGGTCTCCTCCAGGCCAACGACCTGGCCTCGATCAGGGGGCGGGACGCGGTCGAGCGCCTCGTCGCGCTTTCGGCCTCGTTCAAGGCGGGCGTCGTGGAAAAGGACGAGCGGGAGAGCGGCCTGCGGGCCATCCTGAATTTCGGCCATACCGTCGGGCATGCCATCGAGTCCTTCATGGAGTACCGGGGCATTTCGCACGGCGGTGCCGTCGCCGCGGGGATCCGCGTGAAGATCGAGGCCATGCGGCGGATGGGTCTCGTGACCGAGGGCGATGCCGCCCGCGTCGGCACCCTGATCGACCGCTACGGGCTGGCGGAACGCATGGAGGGCCTTGATGTCGACGGCGTCATCGGGCACATGGCGTACGATAAGAAAAATTTCGGGGGCGCCGTGAATTTTGTTTTGCTTGACGGGCTGGGAAAACCGAGGATTAATCAGCACATACCGGCGGACCTCCTGAAAAGGGTGATGACCGAAGTCCTTACATAACGCCGGCGCGGCGAGAGAGACCACATGCTGAACTATTCGATAAACGAAATTGAAGGCGTCAAGGTGCTCGTCATGAGCGGGAGCCTCACCGCGGACACGGTGGAGAACTTCATCTCCCTTGTCCGGCAGGTGACCGAGCGCGAAAGCCTGATAATAAATTTTGAAAACGTCACCCTGGTGACCTCCGCCGGTATGAACGCGCTGGTGGACGTCTCCTTCTTCGCCAAGGATCATGACCGGCGCGTCATCATCCTCTGGCCGGAAAAAGAGCTCCTCAAGATGGCGGAGACGCTCGGCGTGTACAACTACCTCATCTTCGCCCAGAGCGTGGACGAGGCCAAGATGAAGATCAAGTTTTTCATCTGACGGGTCTTGCTTGTGATTCCCCTCTGGCAGGGCGCAACGTGCCGGATAGTAGAACTCACGCATCCGGAAAGATGTGGAATTCCGGCCTGCCGTTATAGACATTCTTTGATACCATCACCTCGATGCCGAAATACCGCTGTATCAGGTCCCGGTCCAGCATTGCCACGCCGCCCGTTTCAGCGATCCGGCCGCCGTCCATTACGAGCACCCGGTCGGCCGTCTGCGCGATAAAATTGAGGTCGTTGGAGCAGAGGACGGCGACGTGGTCGCCGTTTATCACGTACCTTCCCACTGTTTTTTCCAGCAACCGCACGGAAGCGATATCCAGGTCATTCGTCGGGTTGTCGAGCGCAACGGCATAGGACTCGCCGATGAAGGTGCGGGCCAGCATGGCCAGCGCGAAGATGCCGTCGGGGACGATGCCCAGCGGCTCGTCCCTGAACGGGCCGAGGCCGAGCAGGCCGATGTATTCCTCGGTGATCTGGCGGTCATAATCCGAAAAGGCGCTGAACGGCCGCTTGAACGGGACCCTCGCGTGGAGGAGAAAATCAAGCAGGACCTCGGAAGGATTGAGCGGGTGGAGGCCGGCGCCGTGAAACGAGACCATTTTCTGCGCTTCGGACCTGCGCCGCGGCAGCGGGGAGCCGTTGACCGAGACCGCGCCGGGGAAACGCCCGGTCAATCCCGCGATGGTCTTGAGTAAGAGCGTCTTGCCGGAGCCGGACTTGCCGATAATGCCGATCGTCTCACCGTCATTGAATGATACGCCGATCCCCTTGAGTATCATCCTGCCGTTCATCGAACAATCAAGGTTTTTGATGTCTATCATACAGGTGGTTCCTTTTGGTGATGTAGAACAGGTACAGCGCGTACGATACCGCGAGCGCGCATCCCCACGCGTACCATGGGCCGGCCAGCCGGGCGATAGCGATGACGGCCTGCTGGAAGGCCAGCAGTGACGCGATCGTGATAGCCTTGCTGAAGGCGCCGCGCGCGAGACGGTGCACGCTGATGCCGATCCCGCAGGTCCACCCGGCAAAGAGCACGGCGGTGGTCGTCAGGAGGGCTCGCGTTACCATCATGCCGGCAGCGATCAGCCTGCGCGACAGGTCCGACCCGCTGTAGAAGGACGGTCCCTGTGACCAGGAACCGAGCTCCGGGCGCAGGGCCCAGGCCAGCACCAGGGTGAGTGCCGCGGGCGCCAGTGCGGCGGGGACAAGGGCCCAGGGGGGCGGATTGACGGCGAAATAGCCGAGAAGCATCGCGTCCGGTCCCGCCGTGCCCGCGATGCCGCTTCCCGAGAGCATGAGGATGACCGCCGCGGCGAGGACCGCCTGTGTGAGGGCGCCGTTGATGGCGATCTCCCTGCTGTCCGGCGATATCACGGTGCTTATGAACAACACGTAGGCGAGAAGTGCGGCGAACGTGGCGGCGGCAAGGGCGGGGCCCCAGGCAAGGAATGCCGAGGCGACAAACAGGGCAAAAGAGCCGATCCCGGCCTCGCCGGACTGGACGTGGTCGCAGGCGATGCGCGGGTCGTACTCGCCGAGGCGCACCAGCGCAGCATATGCCGCCGCGCCCGCCGGGGCAAGCACGAGAAGAGGCAGGGGGACGCCCGACAGCAGATTGAACAGCAGGGCCGAGAGACCGACCGTGAAGATAAGTACGGTCAGGACCAGGCCGCGCGCATCATTCGTCATCGCTGTCGTCGTCGCCGCTCTCATCGGACCCATCGTCGTCATCCTCATCATCCTCGTCAGCGTCCCTGACCGGCGGTTTTTTCTTTACGACCTGCTCGTCGGGCTTTTTCTCGCCGGTCTCTTTTTTCGCCGGTGCGTCAACGGCGGGATCCTTCTTTTCCGGATCGATTGTTTCCGGCGCCGCCGGTGAATACAGTTCCTTCGCGATTCCGGAGAGAGCGGGGTCCTTCTTCGCCCGCGACAGGTAGTCGCCCGACGCGGAGAGCTCCGAGAGGATGGTCCTGGCCTTTTCCCTCCTGCCGCTCAGGGCATAGGCCTTGCAGAGCATGAAGCGGTCGTCATTCGCGAGCGAAAGCCTTTCAAAGTGGTCGATGGCCGCATCGTATTCTTTCAGATGAAAATACGACCGGGCGGTCATGAGCCTGGTGTCGAAGGTCTGCGATTTTTCATCGAACGTGTTCAGTATCGTTACGCAGCGGCGGTAATTCCCGCTGTCGAAGTCATGCGCGGCCAGTATAGTGAAGACCTTACGGTATTTCGCGGGATATTCCTTCTTGCCCCCGGCGAGAGAGAAGAGCTTTTCAAAACAGCCGACGTACCGCGGGTCGTTTTGCCTGTAATACACGCTGCCCATCTGGTACTGGATCTCCGGATTGTCGGGGTTGGACGCGCCTGCACGCTGGAGGGTCTTGAGCGCGTCATCGTACTTTTCAAGCTTGATCTTGATCGCCGACATGAGGAGGGCGGCCTCGACGGATTTCGGGCTGTACCTGAGGGCCTTGTCGATCTCCTGCTCCGCGCCCGCGTAATCGTCCATGTTGTAATAGCAGGTCCCGCGCCTGATCCGTATCCGGTATTCGGCCGCGCTCTCGTTGAATCCGAATTCAATCACCTTGTCATAGTGTGCGAGGGCTTCCCGGTAGTTGTGCCGCTCGAACTGTATGTCGGCAAGGACCATCTGCACCTCGGCGTAGAAGGGTATCCGGGAGGCGATATCGCCGAGGTAGCCGGTCGCGCGGTCCAGGTCGCCGGTGTTGTAGGCGTTCATGCCGAGCTCGAACTTGGGCGCCAGGAAGGAGCCGTCGATGCTCACGGCGCTCCGGAACCGGTCCATGGCCTCCGCACCCTTGCCGCTCTTTTTCAGCTCGATGCCCTCGTTGTATTTTTCAATGGCGTCGTTATTGTCGGTCCAGAGGAACTTGTTGATGAGCGACTCGATCTTCTGGCGGGCGGCGGCGTCGCGGGTCCTGAGCCACATCGAGCGGCATATCGAAACCGCGCTTTCGTAATCGTTCCTCTGCTCGGCCATGAGGAGGGCGTTCCAGTATGAATTGATCAGGTACTGACGGGAGATGTTTTTCTTGGTGATCGCCGTTTTATAGTACTCCTCCGCTTCCCGGTAGTTTTTGTTCTGCTTTTCGATCTCCCCCAGGAAGTAATACGCGTCGCCGCTGCCTCCCGGATCAGCCGCCTTCAGGAAGTATTCCTTCGCCTTCACGTAATTTTTACGGATGTAGTGCCGGCGTCCCTCCTCATAGCTCCCGGCATGGAGCATGCCTGCAGAGATGAGCACGATCATAAGCGAGAGTGCGGAAATTGTTTTATTTGTCATTTTATACGACCATACATGTTGTTGTTTCCGGCGGTGCCGGGGGGTCCAATTGTGCCGGTGCCGCCGTTTATTAGACAGGAATATATCACGATAGTTTATGAATATCATTTAAATTGTAAGAGAAATGTCAAGATATTTGTTCCGGGCGCGGGCGCGGGAAGATTTAAGGGCATGGCTGATTATGTGCTTGAATAAACCCGGCGCCGCGGGCTATGGTTGTCCCATGAGCGGAATTTTTCGATCCACCGGAATTGTTGCCGCCTCGACCCTCCTGAGCAGGCTCCTCGGGCTTGTTCGTGACGTGCTCATGGCCGCGTTTTTCAGCGCGACGGGCGCGACCGATGCCTTCTATATCGCGTTCAGAATCCCGAACCTGGTGCGCCGGCTGGTGGGCGAGGGCGTTTTCACGATATCATTCATCCCGGTATACACCGAATACCTCGTCGGCGGGGACCCCCGCGACGCCCTCGACATCGCCCGGAAGACCCTCAGCCTGCTGCTGGCGCTCCTCGCTGGGCTGTTCGTCCTCGGGACGCTCTTCGCGCCCGGTATCGTACATGTCATCGCGATGGGGTTCGATGATCCCGCCCGTATCCGGGACACCACCGTGATGTTCAGGATCATGATGCCATTCCTGGTGACATCCGGGATCCTGGCCTTCTGCTCGGGCGTTCTCAATTCGCACAAGCGGTTTTTTGCACCCGCATTCGCGCCGGTGCTGCTGAATGCGGGGATCATCACCGGCATCCTTTTCCTGGGCCGGCTGTGCGACGAGCCGCTCTACGGCGTTTCAGCCGGCGTGGTGCTGGGCGGACTCCTCCAGGTGCTTCTTCAAATCCCCTACATGGCGCGCACCGGGTTCAGGTTCAGGCTTACACTCAACATGGACCATCCCGGGCTCAGAAAAATCGTGCGAATCGGCCTCCTCGGCATACCGGCCATGGGGGGGCAGCAGATAAATATTCTCGTCGCGGCGCTGCTTGGTTCGTTCCTTGCGCCCGGGAGCGTTTCCTACATATATTTTTCAGACCGCCTCCACGAGCTGGTGCTCGGTGTCACCGTGATGGCGATCGGCAGCGTGGTCTATCCCGAAATGTCGAAAGCGGCGGCGCGGAAGGACCACGCGCGGCTCGTGGAGCTCTACTCCCGGTCGGTGCGGATGGCCCTGTTCATGGCGATCCCCGCGACCGTCGGCCTGATGGTTGTCGGCTATCCCGTCGTTTCAGTGCTGTTCATGCACAACAGGTTTACCTCGCACGAGGCCCTGATGACATACCGCGCGCTTTTCTGGGCCGCCCCGGGGATTGCCGCTATCGCCGTTACCAGGAGCACCGTTCCGGTCTTTTTCGCCCTGGGCATGCCCCGGGCCCCGTTCTACGCAGCCCTGGCCTCGTTCGCCGTCACCGTCGCCTGCGGTCTGGCGCTGATGCAGACCCCGCTACGGCACGCCGGGCTCACCCTTGCGGTGACAGTCGCATCTGCAGTGCAGGCGGTGATACTGCTGGTCCTGCTCGGAAGGACAATCGACGCCATCGGCATGAAAGCGATCGCGCTGTCAGCCGTAAGGCAGTCAGCGGCAGCGGGCATCATGGGAGTGGTGGTGTGGCTCATGGCTGGCGTGACCGACTGGAACAGCGGTCCCCTCGCATGGCGGCTCGCGTATCTCCTGCTGATTGTTTTTTCCGGCGCGGCGGCGTATGTTGCCGCGTGCCGCGCGATGAAGTCGCCGGAGACGGCGTATATATTTGAAAAATTCGCTGCGTTGAGGCGGTTCAGCCGAGGATCGCGTCCATGACCGGGCCCGGATTGCCCAGGTCATCGAAGAAATAGTCAGGGCCGCGGGCAAGCAGGTTCTCCTTCTCGGCCCAGCCCGTGCCGACGGCGACCGAGACCGCGCCTGATTTTTTCGCGCACTCGATATCGTACACCGTGTCCCCGATGATGACGATGTCGCTGAACGGCATATCCACCCCGAAGTCGTCCATGATGATTTTTTTCGCGATCGCGGGCATGTCATTGCGGAATGCCGCGTCATCGCCGAACACTCCGAAGGGAAAGAACCGGTTCAGGCCGAAATGGCCGAGCTTGATCCGCGCGCTCTCCCTGAAGTTGCCGGTGAGGAGGCCGAGCAGCACCGACTCGGCGCGCGAGAGTGCCTCCAACAGCTCGAAGACCCCCGGCATGAGCATGGAAGAGCTGTCGCCCATGTGGAGCGCGAGGTAGTGGAAGTAGCGCGCTTTGAGCGCCCCGGTGTTGCGCTCGATCTCCTCGTCGCCGAACCCCATGATGCCCAGTGATTCCCTCAGGATAAGGGGGTCGGTCTTCCCCTGGAAGTCAACGTAGTGCATTTTTCCGACGGTGCCGAAGACCTCCTGGCAGGCCTGGATGAGGGCCTTCTTGCCTGCGCCGAAGCACTTCAGCAGGGTGCCGTCGATATCGAACAATACGGCTTTTATGGTCTGGCCTCCTTTTGCCGGGCGCGGCGTTCCGCACCGGCTTCAAGGGGTATCCTGAAAAAACCGGGAAAATTATCAATCCATTTTTTCCCAAGTACTTGACTGGAGACCGCGTATTTTATAGCATGATTACCGGTCACTGTCGCTGTCCCCGTTACGATGCAATCTGGATATGATTGTCCCCTGATATAACAACAGGAGCCGTATCATGAAAAACAACGCCCGTATAGCCATGTTATTTCTGTTGATCGTGCTGAACGGCTGTGATGAGCAATCGGTCAAGGGCCCCGGCTCGAAGGAAGTCCTTGTCAGCCAGGGCTTCGTGGACGACAACTCCTACAGGATCATATGCCGCGGATTCCCGCTCGAGGGCCTTGAGGGATTGCAGCGGGCCGAGTCTTCGAAGCGCGCCGCCCTGCTCAGCGCGTATTATTTTATCGGGCAGGTGTTTAACGAGTCGGTGGCCCCGGACAGGGACGGGAAAACAGAAAAGATTGAGTATGCGGCCGATCACGCTGTCCTGCATTATATGATCAGGAAGAAGGGCCTGAAAAAAATGGTCAGGACCGGGCCGAAGACTGACGCGGATACAGGGATCCGGCCGGAGCGGGAGGCCGGGACCGGGAGCGAACCGGTTGACGCGGTGCCCGGAACAGCGACAGAGACCAGATGACCAGATCATGATCCTTGCCCGAAGCGGGTGAGGAATCTCCGGAGAAGAGAGTAATGGAAATACTGAATAAGAATGCCGAATATGACGTGATGGGTATCGGTTCGGCCCTGCTGGATTTTACCGTGATGGTTGATGACGCTGACCTGAAAGAGTTAGGGCTCAGCAAGGGGGGGATGGCGCTCATAGACGCTGAACGGAGCCGCGAGATACTGTCGCGCCTGACCGGCAGGGCGATGGAGATCACCCCCGGCGGCAGCTCCGCCAATACCCTGGCGGGGGTCTCCATGCTGGGAGGAAAAGGCATCTTCCTCGGGAAGGTGGGGAGAGATCAGCATGGCGACCGGTACATTGCGGAAACAGAGCGGTCCGGCGTAACATCGGATATCGGCAGGCATGACAGCATGACCGGCCACGCGATCACCTTCATCACTCCCGATTCCGAGCGGACCTTTGCGACCCATCTGGGCGCCGCGCTCATGCTGAACAGAAACGATGTCCGGGAAGAGCATATCCGGAACGCTAAAATAATTCACCTGGAAGGCTACCTGTTCGAGCCCCCGGGCCTTCTCGACGCGTGCATGCACGCGCTTGAGCTTGCTAAAAAGCACCATGTCATCATATCGCTGGACCTGTCGGACCCGGGCCTGATCCAGAGGATCCATCCCACCTTCGAGAGGGTGGTCCGCGAGTATGCGAACATTATTTTCGTCAATGAAGACGAGGCCAGGGCGTTCACCGGCAAGGAAAAGGAGCATGCCCTTCATCATATATCCGAAATGTCCGATATCGCAGTCGTCAAGCTCGGGGCCGAAGGGAGCCTGATTAAAAGCGGCGGCCTGATGTACCAGATCCCGGTATTCAGGACCAATGTGGTCAATACCAACGGGGCGGGCGACATGTACGCGGCCGGCGTACTCTATGGCATCGCGAACGGCTTCAGCCCTGAGCGGGCGGGGAGAATAGGCAGCTATGTTTCTTCGAAGGTGGTGGCCCAGGTGGGGGCCCGGTACCCGGGAACGATTTCGGTGAATGATATAAAATAAGAGGTCAACCCGGGGTCAGAGTAAACCGGGCTACCGATAACTATCGGTGCAATATGGGGTCAGAGTAACCGAGCTACCGATAACTATCGGTGCAATACGGGGTCAGAGTAACCGGGCTACCGATAACTATCGGTGCAATGCGGGGTCAGAGTACAATTCCATCGATAAAAACTGACACTTTTAACAATAATATATATATCCACGCAACCTGCTAACTTAATCCTAATAAAACACTCTCAATCTGCCGATACTACAGGTGACAAATACTCAACGGCAGGTGGCAAGATGGATCTGTACCCCTACTTTGAAAAAGTTGGAGTAGTTGACAAAGCGATGGCCTCCAATCTTGAAAAAATCAACCGTACGGACATGATCGGCTCCCGTGACCCCGTGATCGAGCCTGACGTGAAAAAACATGAGCATGGGCATGAACAGAAGGGGAAGCGGGACGATGAGGCAGCCGCGCATTTTGAGAGCCTGAAAAATGCCGCCGACCTGGCGAACAGGGAGCTGGAGAAAAAAAATTCACCCTACCGGTTTTACATATACCGTGAGTTCGAGGAGATCTTTGTCAACCTGGTGCTGCTGGACGGAAACGGGAACATCCTCGAGGTGAAAAAGAATAACATCACTCACCGCGAGTTCAATGACCTGATCAATAATATCCAGAACGGTGAAGGTCTTTTTTACAATACCGTGGGGTAGCCCCGCACCCCCTACGCAAGCCTCCGAATCGCCTCGTCGATGCGTTTCACTCCCTCTATGATGTTTTTGTCTGATGTCGCGAAGGAGAGGCGTATATGCCGGTCCGATCCGAATGCAATTCCCGGCACGACGGCGACCCGGGCCTCTTCGAGGAGATAGGAGCTCAGACGGGACGAGTTGTTCCCGCTTTTGTATTTCTCTACGATGCCCTGCCACCCCTTCATTGCGTACACTCCCTCGACCCCGGGGAACGCGTAGAACGCGCCGTTCGGGCTCAGGCAGGTGAACCCGGGGATGTCGTTCAGTCCCTTTACAATTATTTTGCGCCGACGGTCAAAGGCGCCGACCATCTCTTTCACCGTGCCCTGGCCGCCGTTCAGGGCCTCAACCGCCGCCCACTGGGATATTGATGTCGGGTTTGACGTTGACTGGCTCTGCAGCGTGTCCACCTGGGCGATGATCTCCGCGTCGCCGGCCATATAGCCGATCCGCCAGCCGGTCATGGAATAGGCCTTTGATACGCCGTTCATGACCACGCTTTTTTTCTTCATCTTCTCTGACACCTGGGCTATATTGAAAAATTCAAACCCGTCGTAGAGTATGGATTCGTACATGTCGTCGGATATGAGGATGATGTCGCGGTCGCCGATGACTTCCGCCAGCGCGCCGATCTCCTTTTTCGTATACGCAGAGCCCGTCGGGTTGGAGGGCGAGTTTATGACCACTGCCCTGGTTTTTCCCGTGATCGCCCCATCAAGCTGGACGGGCGTCATTTTGAAACCGGCGTCTTCCGTGGTGTCCACGATGACCGGGACTCCGTCCGCGAGCAGCGTCATGGGCGGGTAGGATACCCAGTAGGGCGAGGGAATGATCACCTCGTCGCCCCGGTTCAGGAGGACCTGCATCAGGTTGTAGAATGAATGTTTGCCGCCGGAATTTATTATGACCTCCGACGGTTTGTAATCGAGGTTGTTGTCCCGCTTGAATTTCTCTATGACGGCTTTCTTCAGCTCCGGTATGCCGCCCGAAGGGGTGTATTTTGTCTTTCCGGCCTCTATCGCGCGGATGGCGGCCTGCTTGATGTGGTCCGGGGTGTCGAAATCCGGTTCCCCGGTGCCGAACCCGATCACGTCTATGCCTTTCGCCTTAAGTGCGTTTGCCAGGGCCGTTACCTCGAGGGTGGGCGACGGCTTGACTTGAAGGATCCTCTCTGAAAATTTCATGTAACCTTCCTGGTCTGCGTACCTTTAATGCAATCTCTCATCAGATAAAAGATGGTATTGGAGTGTCAAGTTTTTTAATTAAGCGATGCGTATAAATATTCATGGCCTCAAGATATTGCAGACGTTCCTTGTCCCGGGCGGGTACAGGCGGGCGTGAAACATTTCAGGTAGAACAACGTCCATTACGTCCTCAGCGGGGGACAGAGGGGTCGTGAAATGAATCGCAAAGAACAAGGTAATTCGTGCTCCCTCATGATCGATGATTTCGATATTTCTATTGACTAAATGACCATGGATGGTATAGTGATGATAGCACGCTGATAGATTTCCATTAAATACAAAAGAGAATCACTATGCAGGTCAAGTTGTGGGGTGTTAGAGGGTCCCTGCCGACACCTCTGACAGGGGAACATATCGAAAACAAGATCCGGAAGGCCCTGTCGCTTGCCAGGCCGGGCGATATATCTTCCGGTGAGGCCATCGAATCCTTCATCCGGTCGCTCCCGTATTCAATCCGCAGCACCTTCGGCGGCAACACCACCACGATCCAGGTGACGACCGTCGGGGGCGATACCATCATCATAGATTGCGGAAGCGGGCTCAAGGCCCTCGGTACCGAGCTGATGAAGGGCGATTTCAGCCGGGGGAAGGGGGTTGCCACCATGCTCCTGTCGCATACCCACTGGGACCATATCCAGGGCATACCCTTTTTTGTGCCGCTCTATATAAAGGGCAACCGCTTTAACTTTTATTCGGTGTTTCCCGACTTGAAAAAGCGCCTTGACCACCAGCAGGTTTTTTCGCATTTCCCGGTCACCTTCGATTTTCTCCAGGCGACAAAAGAATTTTTTACGCTGGAGGTCGAGGAGGATCTCCACCTCAATGACACGAAGGTGGTGAACAAGCTGATGCCGCACCCGGGCGGGGCTTACGGCTTCCGTATCGAGGACAACGGCGGGGTGCTGGTCTACACCAGCGACTGCGAATTCAATATCAACGAGATCGACAATATCGAGAACTACCGCGGCTTCTTCTCCGACGCGGACGTGGTCATATTCGACACGCAGTACACCTTCGACGAGGCCATCAGCAAGTTTGACTTCGGCCATTCATCGTCGGCGATCGCAATAGATATCGCGAGCCTTTTCAACGTCAAGCGCCTCATTCTGTTCCACCACGAGCCGAACTACGACGATGACAAGCTGGAAAACATGCTTTTCAACGCGCGGACCTACCAGAGCATGAACCCGAAACGGGGGGCGCTCCGCGTGGACATCGCCTGCGAGGGGATGGAGATAACTATCTGACAATCCCCGCAGGGTCAATGTCACTGTCGCGCGGTCCGTCGGGCGAACCAGCCTGCCCACTTTTGATTCAGATTTTTTCTATGAACGCCCCGATCCTGGTTTTTAGCTGTTCGATATCCCCCGACGAGTAGTCGGTTTCAACCGCGATGAACGGCATCTTCCGCGCGTCACAGAGGTCCTTCACCTTTTTCGACTCCACCAGGTAGGGGGTGCAGAACTGGAGTGAATAGTGTATCACTCCGTCGGCCTTCGATAAACTGAATATCTCGCTGATGTCCTTGATCCGCTCGCTGTTCGGCGTGAAGCAGGCGCAGTTGATCTTCATGTAGCGGTCCACGATATTGTTTAACAGGTCGTCGGTTGATTTGCCGGATTCGCTGACTGCATTCCTGCTGTTGCGCTCGCCGACGCAGGACTCTTCCGCCACGATGGTCGCGCCCGTGGTCTCGACCACGAACGGCAGTTTCCAGTTGGGGACCGCCATCGGGCACCCGGACACGAGGATCTTCTTGGCTCCCGCGTCTCCTATGGTAACGTTGTTTTTCCCGCGCTGCTCGAGCTCATCGCAGAGCTTGGTTACCGAGTCCGTGAAGCGCTCGGGGTTGTCGTAAAAAGAAACCTGGTTGATGAGGAGCGCATCACGTCCGGATATCACGAACGGATATTTGTAGCGGATTGACGCCAGACGCTGCAGTGCCGCGCGCTTCCTGTTGACGATCTTGATCCCTTTCATGAGGGAGTCGGGCGTGATGGTTCTCCCTGACCTTTTTTCAAGCTCAATTTTAAAACGCTCGATTTCACCTTTCCAGAGCGCGCGGTCTGAATCATTCTTCATCTGGGGGATCTCCATCACGTACACGTCCTTCATTTCGCCGAATATCTCATACGCCTTTTTCTTGCCGTCGCACGTGGTCTCGCCTACTACGAAGTCGCATGCCTGCGTGTACGGGCACATGCGGCCCAGCCTGAAGCCAAGGGATGATTTGATCAGCGCGCAGCTGTTCCGCGGCAGGAATTCCTCAACCTTGTCGAAGGCAATTTCCGCCCCTGCGCAGAGGCCTACCTGTACGCCCCCGACGGCGAGCACCAGCTCTTCGGGAACATACACGCAGAAGGTCCCCACGATGATGTTTCCCTTGTTTTTTTCATCCATGATCTCGCGGATCCTGAGGCCGTGGACTTCGGAAACGACGAAATCGAAGTAGTTCATCCCTTCGGGCCTGTTTTTCTGGGAAAGGAAAATGTCGCCGTACGCCTGTCCTAAAACCGACAGGAGCTGGTCGTGCGGTTCAAGGTCAAGACCGAGTTCCTTCCACATGTCGATGTATTCTTTGCTCATGGTGCCTCCTGTTTCTGTGGTTTGTACTGAGCGGCCGGTGTAACTGTCGCCGTCACGGTATCGGGGACCATGATCGGGGAAGGGCGCCGTTTGTCAATAATTAATATAATAAATACTAAACATTTAAAAAATAGATTATAATGTACGCCGGAAGGAACCAGGGCACTCCCTTTATGTTTCTTAACTTGCGCAGTAAAAATGCCGATATATGAAAAAAAGCGCAGGGTGTTCCAATCATCAATGAGCGGTATTACCTTTCATTCATGTAACGACTATATCACGATTACACTTACATTTTTCAGTTCCATCCTGGCCCTGCTGATGGCCCTCAAGTATGCTCTGGCCGGGGAAAAAAACCGGGGGGACCTGTTCCTCTGCATATTGATGTTCCTGGTATTTGCCTGGCGCCTCAGTGACGGGTTCCGGTATCTGGACGATTTTCACCGCTATTTCGAACTCCCGATCACGGTTGACATGGTTACAACTATCGCGTATTTTTATACAGGGCCGTTCGTGTTTTTGTATGGCAATTATTATATTTCATATCAGGATGATTCCGACGTCACCATGCTCCCACACATGGTTATTCCGTCCCTGAATGCGGCCATGCTGGTCAGCGTTTCTATTTTTACCGGCATAAAAATTCTGGATGATTCCTGGAATGAATTGATAAATACTATATCAGTGAACGCCGCGACTGTCCTGGTCTGCGTTTACGTGGCATTCCTTCTGGTAAAAATTCTGATTCTCCTTAAAGATGGGAGCATGTCGCAGAAGAATTTTCTTTTCATTCTCGGTGTCATTTCCCTGCTGGTAATGGGTGCATCGCTTGCCTACATGTGGGGGGACCGGCTGGTGATCTCGATCCTTGTCCTGGCGGCGCTCATCACCCAGTACCTGTTCGTCGATATGATCACCGTCTCTCTGCAGATCGTGCGTGACGAAGCGGCGCGGGGGGCGGCGCCCGCGCGACCCGATTACGGTCAGGATGTCGATGCGATAATGGAAAAGATCGAGATCATGATGTCCTGGGACAAGGTCTATCATGACAGCCGGCTGACCCTCAAGTCGTTTGCGGAACGGCTGGAGATCCCCCAGTCCCTGCTGTCGGATATACTGAAAATAAGGAGCGGCCTGGGTTTTATCCCGTACATAAATAATTACCGCATCAATGAGGCGCGGGTGATCCTTGAACGGGAGAAGCATACGCCGGTGATGGATATAGCTTCCCGGGTCGGGTTCAATTCGTTGTCAGTATTTTATACCGTGTTTAAAAAGATTACGGGCGTGTCACCGGGCTCGTACCAGAAGTTCATAAAAAAATGATGCCCCGGCAGCCCGGCGCCGCGCTCAGTACCTGTTCGAATGGCCTGACCGTTTGTAATTCTTGGGGCGGGCTTCGTCGACTTTCAGGCGGGTCCCGTCAAGATCGTGTCCGTTCAGCGAGTTTTTCGCCTTCTCCGCTTCTTCCTGGCTCGACATCTCTATGAAACCGAACGCGTTATATCCCAGTATCTTGACGTCCACTACCTTGCCATACGCGGAAAAAAGCTCGATTAACGTCTCCCTTTTGAGGGTCTCACTCATGTTGCCGATATACAGTGTTCTTCCTTGCATTCATGGCTCCTTGATATGTATTTTGCCGAATAATATGTACTCATAATGTAAAAAGGAAGTACTGTATAAGTATTTTCTATATTATTAAACAATTAATGACATTGTGCGGTATATCACCCTGCAGCGCAAGTGAATTAATAAATACTTTTTATTTTGAACGGCCGCCGGAGGTACCCGCCGCGGGACGGGGATGCCGGCACGGACCTGCCGGCCTAGACGATGCTCCGGATCATCATGTCCATCTCCTGGATCTTTTCCTTCAGCAGCACGGTAAATTCCGCGATATGCCTGTTGGCATTCCCGAGGACCCCGCCGACCATTGACATTTTTTCCACGACACCGGAGGTCTCCTTCATCATGTCGTATTGCTCCTTGGTGGAGCGGGCGATCCGGCCGGCAATGGCGTCGGAAACCTCAATCTGCTTCATGAATTCATTGATGGCGTTGCTCTGCTCCATGACCACTTCCATGACGATCCCGAAGCTCTGGTTGATGCTGTTTACCATGTTGATGGTCTGGGATATGATCTTGCCCGTGTTTGCCACCTCGGCCATGCCGCTGTCGATGTTGCCCGCCATGCGGCCGATCTGCGTCGTGATCTCCTTGGAGTTGTCGGCGGTTGCGGACGCAAGCTTGCCGATCTCGTCGGCGACGACCGCGAAGCCCCTGCCGTGCTCTCCCGCGCGCGCCGCTTCAATGGCCGCGTTCAGGGAGAGGAGGTTGATCCTGTCGGTTATATCGTCGATCAGGGATATGAGGCCGCCGATCGATTTCCCGCTTTCGCGGATCTGCTGCATCTTGCCGGACATGAGGGTGAAGGTCGTCTCCGTGGCGGCGGTGGAGTCCGATATGACGCGCATGCTGTCCTCGACCGACCTGTTCGCCGCGTTGAGCCGGTCCCTGAAGGCCTTGAGGCGGTCGATCGCCTCCCTGGTCCCCTTGCCCTCCTTTTCCTGGTCAAGCGTCGCCTGGTATATGCTCTTGTTCTCGGCCGACAGCTTGGTGTACATATCGAGCATGTTCCGGCTCGTGGCCGCCTGTTCCCCCGACATCTCGACAAAGTTTTTCCCGAGGTCATCGAGGTCCTTGCTGGAGCTGAGTATGTTGCTCGAGATCTGGCTGACCGAGGCCACCGCCTTTTCAAGATAGGCGCTCCGCTCCCTGGCGCGCTCGGCGTTCTGCATGAGTTCCTGCCGGTAGACATTCAGGAGGTCGCCCAGGCTCAGTGCGAGGAGGAGCGCGAACACGACCGCCCCGCCCTGGAATGAGTATTCGGAAAAAAGCGTGCTCGGCCACAACCCGAGCGTTTTCAGGCCATAGACCAGCCCGCCGACCTGTATGCCGCTCCACGCGAGCAGGTAGAACCGCGCCGGCTTGAACCCCCTCCGGAAGCTGACGATGCCGCTTGTCCACATGATCACCGTGGCGCCCATTGAAATGATCACGCAGGCGAGTATCACGTAGAAATAGCGGATGAAAAAGCTTGCCCCGACCGCCAGGGCGAGGAGAGCCATGAAGGCCCAGTAGCTGTAGTACATGAGCCGGTCATTCCTGTTGATCTGGCAGAACGAGCGTGAAAAGATAAGCCCCATCAGGACCCCGGTCGCGATAAATACCGCGGTGGAGGTCCGGGACACCCACAGGGAATCTGTTTCAAGGAGCTGCGCTGAGAGGCCGTTCAGCGACAGGAAAAAAAGGAACCCGAGGACGAGAAGCGACAGCACGTAATACAGGTTGTTTAAATCGCGGGTGGTAAAGAAAATGAAAAGGTAGTAGAAGAACAGGGCCAGCACCATGCCGAAATAGAGGCCGAGGAAGAGCTGTGACCGCCGGGCCATTTTGTCAAAGGCGCCCTTCGACGCCACGGAGACCCGTACGGCAAGGGAGTCGTCGCTTTGCAATCTCATGTAATAGGTGTATGCCGCGCCGGCCGGGATGCGCAGGTGGAATGCAAAGGCGCGGTAGTCCTCGTCGCGTGCCGACAGGGGATAATATCGCCCGCCCGTCTTGATCGGCTCATCGCCGTTGATCTTCGGGTTGTAAAGCCGGATATCGTCGGTCAGCGGATAATCGTCGAGGAGGATAAACGAGCGTGTTTCCTCCGAGTTATTGGCTATCGTAAAACGCAACCAGTAGACGGAAAGGGTGTAACCGAAATTGGGGGCTTCCTCCTCAGACGGGATGAAGTTGTCCATGTAACGGGCCGATGACACTGCGTTGATTGTCAGGCTCCCGGTTTCGTCCTCCAGCACATCCATAAATGTACCGATCATGGTGTTCTGCTGGTTTTCCTGAATAAAGAAGGCTTTTTCCGCCGGGAGTGCGTCAACGCAGGGCACAATCACACAGGCAACGAACAGGAACGCAATTAGATGTCCTTTCATCATTATCCCCCACCCTAAGATCATTCAGCGTACATCGCAATTAAATATCATGCCACCGTTTATTAAATTTCAAGATATTTTCATACCATGTGCAAATATATTGCAAAACGGCCGGCGCCGGGCGCTGCCAATTATTCTGGAGAAAGCCGGTTATCATAGTATGCCCATCACATTTTGCATGATTTTTCCTCATTCCCTTGGTATATTAATAGCTACGGACGTTCCTTGTATCTTGCCGTTTACATCATTCCCCCTGCATCCGTAACGTACCTTCGGCTGGTTGGCCCGTCATTGCGGATGCCTCCGGGGGTATAATATGGAGGTGGCGTATGCAGACACAGAGAATCAATCCTGATGCTGATGCGGTGATCGCGGCGCGCAGGGCCCATGAGCTTGATCGGACCGATCTTGACCGCATGATTGAAGAGATGAAGGCCCGCGAGCTCGACAAGAGCGATCTCGAGGTCCTGATCGAGGAGATGAAGGCCAACGAGACGGCCATGACCGATCTTGACCGCATCCTCGCGGAGAGAAGAAGCCATGAGCTCGACGCGTCGGACCTGGACAGGCTCATGGATGAGCGGAGAATGACGGAGATGTAAACTTATCAAAGGGAAGGGCGGCGCCATGGGCCGTGAGACGGCCCGGGCAATTCATGCGAGGATGGAGGCCTTCGCGGCCTCCCTCCTCGCGCTCCTCCCACCCGGTCCCTCAAACGCCGGGACGGGCTCCGGGCGTAACTCGGCCGAACCTGCTTCGCAGGATTCGGCCTCATCGCCGCGCGATTTTCGACATCCTGTCGCGCGCGGCAGTTGGACTTCCTGTCCAGACCGACGCCCGATTGGTTTGTCCGCCCTTCGGGCGGACGTTTTAATGGCTTTGTTGTGTTGTAAATTAGCCTCTCAATTCGTGATTCGCAAGCTTATACCTTTCGCTTCGATGGCCCTTCGACAGGCTCAGGGCCGATCTCGCAATGTATCTCAATATTTACTGCGGCTGTTTTGTATTTGACATGGAAGTTTGCGTAACATTATTATTTATCTTATTCGTGATAAATATATATCAGAAATTAAATATAAAGATTATTGATGTTGTATATACAGCCTTCGCAACCCATGACTAATGAGAAACGGAGCTCAGCATGAAAGCCGGAACCGCCCGATTCATCGACAGCGCAGTGAAATACGGCGCGACGGAAGCGAAAATCATAAAGGCCGAGACCATCGTGACCGCCGCGTGGGTGCGGATGCGGTGCCAGTTCGGCTGCGGTGGGTACAACTCGAACCTGTGCTGCCCGCCCCATACGCCGGATTACCGGCAGATGCGGGAAGTGATACATTGCTATACAAAGGCGGTCCTCATACATTGCGCGGGAAAAATCACCGGGAAAAACTCCCCGACGAAGATCATCGTGAAGCTGGAGAGGGACATCTTCCTTGCCGGCTACTACAAGGCCTTCGGCCTGGGCGCCGGCCCATGTACGATCTGCACCGAGTGCAATTTTGACGGATGCGTGCATGCGGAAAAGGCCCGTCCGTCAATGGAATCATGCGGCATCGACGTGTTTGCGACGGCGCGCAATAACGGGTATCCCATCGAAGTGGTGACAGACGATTCCTGTATGGTGAACCGGTACGGGCTGATATTAATTGAATGATTGCGGGAGGAGCACTAGGTGAATATCACGATTTTCGGGGCCAACGGCGCGATAGGAAGGATTGTAACCGGGCACGCGCTCGATCACGGTGATACGGTCACGGCCTACGTGCGCAGTGCCAATGGCCTGGACCGTTCGCGGGCAAATTTTATTATCATGGTGGGCGACCTGTCGAACCGGCTGTTGATTGAAAAGGCAATTGAGAACGCCGATGTCGTGATAAGCGCGCTCGGGCCGGCGCTGGACACTTCCCGGAAAAAGGGGACCCCGATCGCGGACGGCCATGCGGTCATCATACACGCGATGGAAAGGCTCGACAAGAAACGGTTCATCACGCTGGCCACGCCGACTGTCCGTTCCGATGAAGACCGGATACGGATCAGCACCGTGCTGCCACCGATAATTGCGCGGGTACTTTTCCCGAATCCATATCGCGAGATGAAGATTATCGAAGAGATCGTTAAAAAGTCTTCCCTGGAGTGGACGGTCGTCCGGATGATAAAACCAGGCAAGAAACAGAAGGACGGCGGGTATGGCATTTCTCTGGGTGATATGCCGGCCAAAATGGGCGTTTCGCGCGAGAATGTCGGTGCGTTCATGTACCGGGTGGCATCGGAAAACTCCTACATCAGGAAGATGCCGATTATATTTAACAAATAAATTGAATATCAGTTCTGCTTCGGCAGGGCGGGGTGCAACCTCCACCCTGCCTGAAAGGAAAGCCAATATTTGCATTGACAAAAACCCGCATTGTCTTTTTTTAGTCCGGACGCAGTGGACATTCGTATAAACTTGCAGAACATACATCGTAAGAAATTCCACTTCATATTTTAATATAATTGATACAGGAAGGAGCAACTATGGCGGAAGTATCGGGATTTACCATGTTCAGCGGCGGCCATAAAGGCGCTGAGGCTGAATTCGGGAAGCAGGCCGAGCGGTACGGTATAAACGAGGTCAACTTTTCCTTTGATGGGCACATGATGGAGCGCAGCAGGGGCACCCGCTTTCTCGAAGCGAAGGACCTGGCAAAGGGCGATGTCAGCATGGAGATCGTTTCCCTGCGGCTGGGCAGAAATTTTTCAGAGGTCGGCAAGATCAGGAAGGTGATTCAATCCATCTTCCACATGGTCAACAACGGCTTCCAGGTGTTCGCCGTCGGCTGGATACAGGAAGACAACACGGTGAAGGGCGGCACCGGCTGGGGCGTGGAGCTTGCCAAGCTTTTCAACCGGCCCATCCACGTCTATGACCAGGACCGCACGGCGTGGTTCTCGTGGATCAATGGCGCGTGGAAGGAAGATGCCCCGGTCATCACCTACGCGACCTTCTGCGGCACGGGAACGAGGAACCTCTCGGAAGAGGCCCGCGCGGCCATCGAAGACCTGTTCAGGCGCTCATTCGGGTCAAAATAAAAGGCGCGGCCATGGCGCTCCTGAACCTGCAGAACGTCACCGTGAGCTTCGGCGCGCGTCCGCTTATCGACGGGATAGACCTGCAGATCCATCCGGGTGAGAAGATCTCCCTCCTCGGCCGGAACGGGTCCGGAAAATCCACGCTGATGAGGCTCATCAACGGCGAGATCGAGCCGGATGCGGGGGCGCGCATCATCGAGAAAGGGGTGACAACCGCGCTTCTGCCTCAAGAGGTGCCCGGCCATCTCGCCGGGACCGTCCGCGATGTTGTCGCGGGCGGGATCGCCCCGCACCACGCGGGCGGCCTGGAGGAAGAGGCCGCGCACCGGCGGATCGAGCACGCCCTCTCCCTGGCGGGCGTCGGCCCCGGCCTCCTGTTCGAAAACCTTTCGGCCGGGATGAAGCGGCGGGTCATCCTCGGGCGCACCATCGTAAACGAGCCCGATATCCTTCTCCTCGACGAGCCCACCAACCACCTCGACATCGGCGCCATAGGGTGGCTCGAGGAGTTCCTCTGCAGGTATGATAAAACGGTATTTTTCGTGACCCATGACCGGGCATTTCTCCAGAAGGTCGCCGACAGGATCGTTGAGATCGACCGCGGGATGCTCTTTGACTGGAAGTGCGATTACGGGACCTTCATAAAGAGAAAAGACGCGTGGCTTGATTCGGAAGAGACGCGCGACCGGCTGTTCGACAAGAAGCTGGCGCAGGAGGAAGCCTGGATCCGCAAGGGAATAAAGGCCCGCCGTACAAGGAACGAGGGCAGGGTGCGCGTCCTCATGAAGATGCGCGAGGAGCGCGCCGCGCGCCGGGAGCGCCAGGGGACCGTGCGCATGGAGTCCCACAACGCCGGGAAATCGGGACGGATGATCATCGAGGCGGAGGACGTTTCCTTCGGCTATGGCGGCAGGCGGCTGATACAAGGGTTCTCGGCCCGGATAATGCGGGGGGACAGGATCGGGATCATCGGTCCGAACGGCTGCGGCAAGAGCACCCTCATCAGGCTCCTCATGCAGGAGCTTCAGCCCGACGGCGGCGCGGTCAGGATGGGCACGGGGATAGAGTCGGCCTACTTCGACCAGCTGCGGAACCGGCTGGACGAGGACCGAACGGTCAGGCAGAACGTCACGGAGGGCGGCGATATCATCGACTTCAACGGCAGGGGGCGCCACGTCATAGGCTACCTCGAGGACTTTCTCTTCACGCCGGACCGGGCCGATGTAACGGTCAGCGTGCTGTCGGGCGGGGAGAAGAACCGGCTCCTCCTTGCAAAGCTCTTTACCAGGCCGTCGAACGTTCTCATCATGGATGAGCCCACCAACGATCTCGACATTGAAACGATCGAGCTCCTCGAGGAGCTCCTGCTCGATTACCGGGGGACGCTCCTCCTGGTCAGCCACGACCGCGCCTTCATCAACAACGTGGCAACGAGCACCCTTGTGTTCGAGGGGAACGGAACGGTGCGGGAATATGCCGGCGGATACGACGATTGGCTGGTGCAGAGGCGCGCGCCGGAGCCGTCTGAGACCGATCTGAAGATAAAGCCCCGCGAAAACCGGCCGCCCGGAAATAAAAAAATCACCTTCAAAGAAAAGAAGGAGCTGGAGTCGATCCCGCGCACGATAGAGGAGAAAGAAGCCAGGAAGAGGGAGCTGTACGCGTTTCTTGCCGACCCACTGTTTTACCGGGAAGACAGCCGCCGGGTGCCCGCGGTCAGGGCCGAGATGGAGCAGGTGGAGCGGGAGCTGGACCAGCTCCTCGAGCGATGGGACGAGCTGGAGTCCCTGTCAAAGACATGATGGAGACAGGCGGTACTATCCCGCAAAAAAAAACAGTCAATGCCGGGATTTATCAACACACCCGGTATTGGCTGTTATTGCCAGTGAATTTGTTTGAAATTACTATTTCTTAACTTCGTTCACAACGTCTTTGATGGCTTCGCCGGCTTTTTCGACTTTGTCAACTGTTTGCTCGGCTTGCTGTGCTGCATCCTCAACCGTTGCTTCCTGTTTCTTGCAGCTTGAAAGACCGATGACCATGAAGCTGACTGCCAGGATTGCGATAATGGTGCTGAGTTTTTTCATTTTACTTCTCCTTTTTTTAATATATGTTTGTTTATTCATTTGAATGCACTCTTAAGCAGGCTAATGCTGATCACTTGTTGTTATATTCTGGTCTAAAAAATCGTGCCCGCATACACGCAGGGGGCCATGATGGGTACAACAATTGATTTGGGGATTATATATATTGAGGCCTGTTTTGTCAAATAATAAATATAGATTTAAGGATTGCATTTTTTAAACCGTCCCGATTATCTCTTATTTATGCTATTATTCAAGGTATAATGAAAATAATCCCGAAATATAAGGCCGACCCGGTATATATCGATCTGGCAGTGATGTTCAGCTCTGTCAGGGTCATGGGGCCGCCAATGAGTGAAAAGCTGGTAATCCTTATAACACACCTGTTCACCCCGGAAGAGGCGCGTATCGGCAGGCACCTGTCTTTTATGTATCCGAAAACGCGCGGGCAGATTGCGCGAAAATCAGGCATTCATAAAGACGTGCTGGCCCCGATCCTGGAGGAGATGTGCCGAAAAAGGACCATTATCACCTTTGCGGGACGTTTTATGCTCTATCCCCTCATCCCCGGCATATTCGAGCATTTATTGCGGATTGACAAGGCCGCCCCCTGGCATGTCGTATACGCGGAACTCATGAATGACCTTGTTGAGACAGGGTACCTGGGCGACTACTTCAGCAGGCCGGTAAACGCAATACGGAATATCCCTGTGCGGCGCGCGGTCGAAGGATGCAGTGTCATGGCCGATGCCGACCTGGTCGGGGAGATGATCGACTCGCATGAACATTTCGGCGTGTATCATATCTGCCCATGCAGGAATTCGATGCACCTGACAGGCCATGACTGCGGGCGGGCCTCCCGCCACGACGGGTGCCTCACCTTCGGCGATTTTTCCCTCGGCCTTGCAAAAGAAGGGAACGGCCGGAGCGTGAGCAGGGAGGAGATGCGCGATATCGTAGAGGAGCGGCGGGAAAAAAACCTTGTTTTTTTTACATCGAATGTCGTGCCGGCTGCCCAGACCGCGATATGCACCTGCTGCGACTGCTGCTGCCGCGCCCTCAAGATACATAACAGCTTCAGCAAGAACCTGATTGCGCCTCCGCAAGTCATCGTGGCGGTAGACGAATCGGTATGCAGTAACTGCGGGAAGTGCGTAACGGCCTGCAATACCCGTGCACATTCTTTAGAGAACGGGAAACATGCGTATAAACAGGAGCTCTGCGTCGGTTGCGGCAATTGCGTCAAGGTATGCAGAAATAACGCACTACGGATGAAGGAAAACAGGCAGTACCGGCCGCCCTCGCGGAGTTATACGGGGCTGATTGCTCGCATGCTCCCGCCGGTGCTGCTGACCGGAACCGGTATCACGCTGAAAAGGTTTTTTTCAGGAAAGTGACGGACGTCAGCCCTGCAGCTTCGCGTTCATGAGGGTTTTCCCGATCTGCGCGAGCATGAACTGGCATAGCGAGCATCCGATGGTGAGGAACAGCAGCGCCAGCCGCCCGGGGTAGTCGGTGCCCTGGGTGACCGCGACCAGCGAGGCGGCGACGGACAGGGCGAGGAGGACCGAGCCGAGGATGATCTTTCTCGTCAGGGCGGGGGTGGTGAGCCTCTTGAAGCGGTTCCACCCGTCAAGCGCGCCCGAGGCAAACGCCGCGATGACGGCAAACGGGAGCAGGACGGAGAGCACCCGGGCCGCGGCGAGCAGGTCGCTGCCGACGGAGGAGGGGATGGCCACGCCGGCCAGTATGAAGACCGGGATTACCGCGGCAAACGCCTGGGGAAAGTGGAGGGCGATCGGGTGCAGGTTCAGGGCGAGAATGAGCCTTCTTCTTTTTGAGAGGTTTTCCCTGAACGGCTCGAAAACGGTACGCGGCAGGCCGCAGGCGGGGCATTTGTCGCCGGGCTTCCCGGCGTTCATGATGTATCCGCAGGCTTTGCATCTGAGCTGTTCCATACCGTTGCCTCCTGGTGCGCGTATTGGTACGACAGTATCATGGCAGTAATCTGGTGCAGTCAAGTAGATAAGCGCGCGGTGCAATTAATAATCGCAGAAATTAAAAAGCCCGCTGGAGACAGCGGGCTTTTTCAGCATCAGCATGAAATATATTTAAACGAGAAGAAATTTCTCGACGAGCCTGCCAGTTCTTCGCTGAATATTGTTGCATGTGACCGGTAGTAATTGCATGAGCTATTCTTGCAGAAGCTGTTGGTTGCGTTCATGGTCAGGTACCTCCTTAATTAATTATATCAATATAATAGAATTAAAGAATATAGTCAAGTTCTGAAATGAAAAAAATAAAAATATGGCGCCTGTTCGGAACGCGGGTTAATGTCCCGCCCGCGCGCCCCGTTTCCGGAAATACTCCTGGGCCCTGGCCAGCGCGCCTATGGCCTGCTCCGGCGAGGAATAGGCCATGACGCCTTCGCGGTCCAGGTGCTTCACGATGTTGCCCTCCGAGGGATCGTCAAAGGCGACCGAGTCTATGACCGGGATGATCGGCTTGTTGAAGTGCCTGATCTGCTTCAGCACGAGGTCGAGGAGCCCCATTTCGCCCTCTATCATTTTCTGCGCGGACTCCGCCATGACGTCCGGGGGAAGGACCGGCGAGTCCATCCACCGACGGGCCCGGAGTGTCATGTAGCCCAGTCCCAGGAGAAGGATCGCGTCCAGGTCGGCATGCTCCATCAGGGCCTCGATCGTGTCCGAGACCATGGAGACCTTGCCGGGAGCCACCAGGTCGAGGGGGTTGCGCCTGCTCCAGAAGGCCGGCAGGAAGGAGTCCAGCTCTGACACCACGCGCTCCGGAAGCGGCGGGAGCTCGAGGCCCGCCTCCTCGCAGAGGTCGGCCGATATGACCCCCCAGCCGCCGCCCTGGGTGACGATGCCGATGCGCTTGCCGGTGAACTCCGGCTGCGAGAGCATGAGCCCGGCCACGTCGACCATCTCGTCGATGGTGGGGGCAAGGATGATGTTGGCCTGACTGCACATGGCGCTGAACACGGCGTAGCTCCCCGCGAGCGCACCGGTGTGCGACAGTGCGGCGCCGGCGCCGGTGGCGCCGGTGCCGCCCTTGAGGAGGATGATCGGCTTCCTGAGCGCCACGCGCCGGGCGATGTCGAAGAAGCGCCGGCCGTCCCGCAGCCCCTCCACATAGAGGCAGATTATCTTCGTGTGATCGTCCGTTTCGAGGTATTCCAGGTAGTCCTCGATCTTCATGTCTGCCTCGTTGCCCGAGCTGACGAGGCGGCTGATGCCGATCTCGCGCCGGGTGAAGCGGTAGGTGATCGAGGTGCCGAGGTTGCCGCTCTGGGACACGATTGCCACGCCGCCAGGCCTGATCGATGTGGACATCATGACGGCCTGCACGGTCGAGGGGTAGGCGCTGAACACGCCCATGGTGTTCGGGCCCACGATGCGGATACCTGCCTCGCGCGCGATGGAGACCACCTCGCGTTCCAGGGCCGTGCCCCGGGCATCGGTCTCGCTGAAACCGGCGGTGATCACCACCGCGGCCCGTATCCCCGCGGCGGCGCATTCGCGCATGGTGCCGGGCACCAGTTCCTTGGGCACGACGATCACCGCCAGGTCAACGGGGCGGGGCACATCGGCCAGGCCCCTGTATATCTCCCTGCCGAACCAGGTTCCTCCCTGCGGGTTCACCGGGTAAATGCCGCCGGCAAAGCCGCCCTTGTAGAGATGGTGAAGGATATTGAAGCCCCACTTGCTGACGCTGGTTGATGCGCCGATGAAGGCAATGGCGCGGGGTTCGAACAGGGCCTGGAGCTGTGATCTGTCTTTCATGGGGATATCCGTGTAAAATAAGAATATCCGGCATTATTTCTATCAACGCGGCGGGGCATCAAGCACTTTTCCGCGAAAGGTGCCGCCCCTTCACTCAAGGAAGAGATATGCAATTATTGAATCATAGTGCCATTTTTTTAGCATTGGCCATTAATAAAATGATTGACGGAGCATCCGATTTTGATTAACTGGTTAATTAAACTATCTGGTTAAATTATCTGCAGGGTACGGGATGAAAAAACGTGTCGAGGAGCCGGCCGGGCGCCTTTCGCGCGAGCTGATTCTTTCAGCGGCAAAGAGGGAGTTTGCCGAGTGCGGCTACCAGGGCTCGCGCCTTGGCCCCATCGCCCGGAAGGCCCGCGTAAACCAGGCGCTCATCCATTATTATTTCGGCAGCAAGGAACAGCTGTACCTGGAAGTGCTGCGCCGCCTTTTCGGGGTCGACGAAGCGAGCGACCTTCGTGAACGGTTCGACCGGTGGTCCCTTGGCCCGGCGGAGCGGCTCATGGCGGCCCTCTATTTTTTCGTCAATTTCCATCACGGCGGCATCGATCCCGACTTTAATAGAATTATCGCCCGCGAAATCGCGGAGGGGCGTGAGAACATCAAGTCGCTCCTGAACACCTATTTCGTCCCCCGCATGGAGGCGCTGGAAGGGCTTATTCGAAACGGCGTCAGCGCTGGCGTGTTCGAGACCCGCGACACTCTTTTGACGGTGCTGAATATCGTGTCCCTGGTCATTTCATATGAATCGAACCGCGAAAATTACCAGGACACGCCCCTCTTCCGCCGGCTCTACGGCGACGCATCGCACGACAGGTTTTTCGCCTTCGTCGTGGAATACGTCTTCAAGGCCCTGCGGCCGGAGGGGAAAAAGCTGAAAATCCCGGTGCTCCCGGAGGGACTGACCGCCATGATCGACGCCACGATCACGGAGATCAAGCAGCGCCAGAAATGGCTGGAATTACGATAGAAGGAAGATGCCCATGATGAGATCGAAGATTGCGTGCCGCGCCGCTACGGCAGTCCTGCTTGCCGCGGCGGTGCTGTCGGTGCCGGGCAGCGGCGCTCCCGCCGCTCCGGGGGCTCTGACGCTCGAACAGGCGCTCGCCCTGTCGGTCAGGAGCAACAACCAGCTCCTGGGTGCGATCGAGAAATCACGCGAATCCGGCTACAAGGTCCGCGAGGTATGGGGCATGCTCTGGCCGAGCCTTTCCACCGACGTGGCGGTGACCCGCATGGGGGCCCAGTCCGGCTACGCCGCGCAGATGGAAGGCCAGTACGACATCAAGATCGTGAACGGCACCCTCGCCATAAACCCGGGGGTCTTTTATAACAGCCTCAGCGCGGCGCGCAAGGGCTACATCATCGCCGAGAACGATGTGCGGCGCGTCAAGGCGGAGACCACCGTCCAGTGCATCAGGCTCTATTACCAGTCGCTCATGGCCGGCGAGCTCGTGAAGCTCTACACCGAATCGGTGAAGCTCCTCGATGAAAACCTGCGCGTCGTCACCGCCGGGTACCAGAAGGGCATGCTCTCGAAGCTCGACTTCCTCCGCGCCAGGGTGGCGCACGCCAACGAGCGCACCAGGCTCATCAACGCACAGAACGACTACCGGTCGGCCCGGGCGGCGCTGAATATCCACATGGGGCGGGACCTGCATGATCCGCTCACCCTTGACGGAACGCTGGCTCGCTACGGCGAAACCGGGGCCGTGACGGCCGATGCCGCGGACGCGGAACAGGGACCGGCAGGTGCCGCGGAACGGGACCTGATCGCGATCGCGCTCAGGAACAGGCCCGAGCTGATCCAGCTCAGGATGAAGAAGGAGATCGAAAAGGACAGCGCACGGGCGGCGTCCTCGGTGTACCTGTGGCCGTCGTTTTTCCTGAGCGGGAACGTGGGGTATTCGAAGAACGACACGAAGGAGCCGTCGCAATCTGACGAGCTGGGCGCCATCGCCATGCTGCTCAACCCCTCCACGACGTCGCTGGGGCTGATGTCTTCATCGCTGTCGTCGTCCCTCTCGCCGTCCGGATGGAACCGGACCTGGTCGGTCACCGTGGGCGCCACGTACCGCTGGGGCGCGCTTGCCCCGATCGAGTCATCCCACGCGAAGTCGGACCAGCTGAAAAGCCAGGGCAGGCAGACCGACCAGCAGCTCGAGGCCTTCATCAAGGGCGTGAAGCTGGAGGTCGAGCGCGGCTACCTCAGGCTCCGGTCCGCCGAGATTTCAATCGGCGCGCAGCAGGGCAACATCGAGGCGGCGGAGGAATCGCTCAAGGTCGCCCGGCTCCAGTTCCGCGGCGGCGTCATCGACAACACGAAGCTCCTCGAGGCGAACGTTCAGCTCATAACCGCCACCACGCTCTACCTGCAGTCCCTGAACGACCTGCAGGTGGCCAAGGCGGACCTGAACCGGGCCATGGGCGAAGACCATTACATGATAAAATGACATTCCGGAGCGGGGGAAATCAATGAAGCGCATAGTAACAATCGTCATCATCGCCGCGGTCGCGGTCCTGGCCATCTACCGGGTCGGCGTTTTCGTGAACAGAACCATCAAGGGTAAGGCAGACATCCGGGCCGACAAGCGCATCCCGGTGCGCGCCGCCGCCGTCGGCCGCATGGACATGGTCGAAAAGCTGAAGCTCACCGGGGACATCGTGGGAGAGGACGCGGTCATGGTCTATTCGCAGGTGCCCGGGAAGGTGGAGGTCATCGCCGTCCGCGAGGGCCAGCGGGTCGTGCGGGGGCAGGTGCTGTTCAAGATCAACCGTGACATCGTGGGGATGGAATACCTTCCGGCGCCGGTCGAATCGCCCATCACCGGGTACGTCGGCAAGATCATGGTTGACCGGGGCGTGTCCATCGCGCCCGCCGTGCCGCTCGCCCAGGTGGTGAACATGAACAACGTGGAGGCGGTGGTGCACCTCATCGAGGAGGACATGGAGCGCATCACGGTGGGGATGCGCGCCGACATCACGGTGCAGGCCCATCCCGGGAAGGTGTTCCGCGGCACGGTCGCCAAGAAGAGCGCGGTGGTGGATACCGCGAGCCGGACCCAGGACGTCATAGTGCGCCTCCCGAACCCCGGCATGGCGCTCAGGCACGGCATGTTCGCGTCGGTGACGATCCTGGTGAGGAGCAGGGGGAACGCGCTGGCGGTGCCGGTGGACGCCATCATGATCGACGAGGCGAAGGCGCCGTTCGTGTATAAGATCGTGAAGGACCGCGCGGTGAAGCAGCCGGTCACGACCGGCATTGTCACGGACGAGCACGCCGAGATTACCGACGGGCTGACCGGGGGGGAACGCATCATTACGCAGGGGCAGGAGAATGTGTCGGCGGGCGATGCCCTCCTGGTATATATGGAAAAGAACGGGGGCGAGGAAAAGGAGATGGGGCCCGGCGAGGTGGAGGGGGAGGGCAAATGAAGCTCACCGAAATTTCGGTCAACCGGTACATCACCTCCATAATGGTCTTTATCGCGATCGGCGTGCTGGGCTACGTGAGCTTTTCAAAAATGCCGCTGGACCTCTACCCCGACATCGAGTTCCCCGTGGCGGTCGTTATTTTACAGTACCCGGACGTGGGCCCCAAGGAAGTGGAGAGCACCGTCACGCGGCCGGTGGAGGAGACCCTCGCCAGCATCAACAATCTGGACTCCATCGTGTCCACCTCCAAGGAGGGGATAGCCGTCGTCACCATGAAGTTCGTGTGGGGCACGGACATGGGCCTTGCCGTGTCCGATATCCGGGAGCGGATCGACATCATCAAGGGCTACCTGCCCGCCGAGGTGGAGACGCCCATCGTGCTGAAATTCGACATGTCGATGATCCCGGTAATGGTGCTCTCGGTGTCGAGCCGGCGGGACGCCATGTGGGTGAGGGAGTATGCCGAGGACTTTCTGAAAAACCAGTTCGAGCGGATCGACGGCGTCGCCTCCGCCCAGGTGATGGGCGGTGCGGAGAAGGAAGTCCATGTCGAGCTGATCAAGTCGCGCATGGACGCATACGGCATCACCGTCGAATCGCTGGCGAACATCGTCGCGATGGAGAACCTGAACATAGCGGGCGGCGATATCAAGTCGCCCCGGCGCAAGTACACCCTCAGGACCCGGGGCGATTTCAGGGACCTCGGCGACATCCGGAACATCGTGGTGACCGTGAAGGGCGGCGCGCCGGTCTACCTCTACGACATCGCGCGCGTGTACGAGGGCCCCGCCGAGCGGACCGACCTGGTCCGCCTGAACGGGAAAAACGGCGTAATGCTCCGGCTGAGCAAGCAGTCGGACAAGAACACGGTCCTCGTGTGCCGCAACATCTACAAGCGGCTCGAGGAGATGAAGGCGACCCTCCCGAACGGCGTCGCGGTCGTGCCGGTCTTTGACCAGTCGGAATACATCGAACAGGCCATCTCGGCGGTCACGGACAGCGCCTGGCAGGGGAGCCTGCTGGCCATCCTGATCGTCCTTATTTTTCTCCGCAACATCCGGTCAGCACTCATCCTTGGGCTTTCGATCCCGCTCTCGATAATAGCGACCTTCATCGCCATGTACGCCAACGGCATCTCCCTCAACATGATGTCCATGGGGGGGCTTGCCCTCGGCGTCGGTCTGCTCATCGACAACTCCATTGTCGTGCTCGACAACATATTCCGCTACCGGGAGCGGGGCGCGCGGCCCACGGAGGCCGCCAAGCTCGGGTCCGAGGAGATGTGGCTCGCCATAACCGCGTCAACCCTCACGAACATTATCGTGTTCATACCGTTCCTCTTCACGGAGGGGCTTGCCAAGCAGCTCTTCAAGCAGATGGCGCTCACCATCACCTTCTCGATGATTTTATCCCTTGTCATCGCCCTCACGCTGATCCCGATGATGACGGCGCGTTTCGTGCCCGTTATCGAGAAGCGGTACAGGGGGCGGCTCGCGTTCCTGAACGGGGTGTTCGACTGGAGCAGGGCGCGGCTCGACGAAATGGATGCCGTCTATTCGCGCGTCATAGTGTGGGCGCTGGGGCACCGGAAGAGGGTCGTCCTCTACACGGTCCTTGCGATCGTTGCCGGCGTGGCCGCGATCTATCTCACGGGGGCGGAGTACATGCCGGAGCAGGACGACGGCCGGCTCGCGTTCCAGGTCAAGTTGCCGGTCGGCACGAACCTTGACACCACCGAGAAAGCGATGATGGAGATAGAGCAGAAGGTGGCCCGCATCGTACGGAAAGAGGAGTACCGCGTCGTGAGCGTGCGCGCCGGGTACAGCGAGGGGATCGGCGGCGCCTTCAGCGAGACCACTGACAACAAGGCCTCGATGGAGTTCAGGCTCGTGTCGACCACCGCGCGGAAACGGTCGCTCCCGGAGATCAGGAACGCGGTGCGCGACGGGCTCGCCGGGTTTCCCGGCGTCACCTTCAATTTTTCGCCCCAGAGCGCCGCGGGCCGCATGTTCTCCATGGGCGGCGGCACCTCGGTGGTCATCAACGTCTATGGCTATGATTTCGATGATTCGAAGCGGTTCACCGCGGAGATATACAACGCGATCAAGGACATCCCGGGGCTGAAGGACATCGATATCTCCCGCGAGGAGGGGCTCCCCGAGAAGGTCATGGAGATAAACCGCGAGAAGGCCTCCCGTGCCGGTCTTTCCTCCATCGCCATCGCCTCGGCGGTGAAGAATAACGTGGCCGGCAGGGTGGCGACCGTGTACCGGCACAAGGGGAAGGAATACGACGTGCGCCTCCGCCTCCGGCCGGAGGACCGCAGGAACCTGGACGACATCAAGCAGATCAGGGTGGGGACGCTCCTCGGCACCACGGTGCCGGTGGGCAACTACCTTGACATACGGGAGGCGTCGGGCCCCACCACCATCGAGCGCGAGCGGCAGGAGCGCGTCACCTACATTACCTGCAGGCCCGAGGGGCGCCCCCTCGACGCGGTGGTGCGGGACATCCAGGCGAAGCTTGACACGGTCGTGAAGCCCACGAACTTTATCGTGGAGATCACGGGCTCCTTCAAGGACATGCAGGAGACGTTCCGCGACCTGGTGCTGGCCCTCGTCCTGGCAGTGCTGCTGATCTACATCATCATGGCCTCGCAGTTCGAGTCGCTCCTCTCTCCCTTCATCGTCATGTTCTCGATCCCGACCATGATGTTCGGCGTGGGCATATTCCTCTTTCTCACCGGCACCACCTTCAGCGTGGTGGCCTTCATGGGGGTGATCATGCTCTCCGGCATCGTGGTGAACAACGCCATCGTGCTCGTCGACTACACCAACATACTCCGCGCCAGGGGAATGCCCTACCGGGAGGCCCTTGTCCAGGCGGGGCGGAACCGGCTGCGGCCGATCATGATGACGACCTTCACCACGATCTTCGGCCTGGTCCCGATGGCCATCGGGACCGGCGAGGGCGCCGAGATGTCGGCGCCCCTGGCCCGGTCGGTGCTGGGGGGCATGTGCTCGTCATTCATCTTTACGCTGATCTTTATCCCGGTCATGTACTCGCTCTTCGAGACCTTGAAAGAGCGCTGGCGCAGCCGCCGGGCCGGGAGGGTATAAGCATGGCGGACAAAAAGAAGTCGGTTTCAGGACGCGCGGGCCAGTTGGCCCCGGGGAGACCGGAACTCATGCTCCTCTTCATCGTGTACAGCAACGCGGTAGATGAGGAGATTACGGAAACCGTGAAGCGCCATGCCGGCGGCTACACGAAATTCACCGGTGTTTACGGTGAAGGCAGCCGGGAGCCGCACCTGGGGAGCCATATCTGGCCGAGCATGAACAACTGCGTCATGGCGGCCATCGACGCATCGCAGAAGAGCGCCATGACGCAGGATATCATGCATCTGAAAGAAAAGTTTTCCGGCGTGGGAATCAGCCTGTTCATCACCCGGCTCGACGAGATGCTGTAACACGGCTCAGTCCACCCTTCCCATGACGCCGAAGGAGAGGAACCCCTCGACACCGTTCACCTTGCCGGACGGCGGGTTCCCCTCAAGCTCCTTCTGCGAGGAGGTGACATGGCCGCGGGCGCCCACCTCAAGCGACAGGGTCACCCTGTTCGTCAGGTTGAAGTTCATGCCGAGCGCGAGCCCGCCGGCGAACCCGACCATGCGGTAGCGCCGCTTGATCGAGACCGGGGGAAGCGCGAGGCCCGGCATCATCATCATGTACGGGTTGATATCATATCTGCTGTGCGCCTCCTTGCCCCACCAGTAGTCGATGCCGATCTGCGGCCCGAACCAGAGCTTGAAGGTGTCATTGCGGAACAGGCGAAAGCCGAACGTGTTCATGAAATTCACCCTGTTCAGGTCGATCCTGTTGGCGGCAAGCACGTTCATCCGGTCGTATCCGACGCTCAACCGGTAATTGAAGACGCCGTCGGAAGCCGGATCGGTGTCCAGGAGCAGGCCGGCGCCGTACGCGACCGACGGGTAGTCCTTCATGTACCTTCCCCGGAGGCCATACGCGTCCGCTTCCTTCAGGGCGCCCGCCTTGTGCCACGCCGTGCCGCCCGAACCGGTGACATACGCGCCCAGTCCGACCGGATACGCGGGCGTGTCGTATACAAGGCCGATCAGTAAAAATACCAGAGCAAAAAATAGTATCGTGTTTTTCATGTCTGTTGTTCCCCTCGGTAATATGGTGTGCGGAAAAAACCATATCGGATGTTCAATCCGCTGTTTGTCATATAGTCGGGTTACTCATTGAATCGGCACAAAAAAAATGCCCAAAAAAATGAAAAAAGTCTGTTACTTCAAAAAAATAGCCGGATTATTTGCCGGGATATGCAAGCCCCCGGTAACGAAAAAAATTGCTTCTTGACATGGAAGCGTTTATCATTTAGTATTATTTAATGCAGCAATACCCGATGAGTCGCCGCTGAAGCCCGCAAGGTGAATGAGGGCACAGGCCGGCCTATGATATGTTATGCGGGTTTGTGGATGGCGGCATGCTGTGCCCCGCATTGAGCGCGGCACGAGGAGGGATGATGAGCAAGGGACTGACGATCGGGACGACCGCCCCGAATTTTACCTTTGATACTGTTTCCGGGCAGGGGCTCGATTTTTATAAAACCGTGAAGGGGAAAAAGGCCGTCCTTTTTTTCCTTCGCTACGCGGGCTGCCCCGTCTGCCAGCTGAAGATACGGGACATCCTCCGGGACCACAAGGAGTTCGGCGCCGCGGGGCTGGGGGTGTTCGTGATTTTGCAGAGCGTGCCTTCGTCGGTGAAGGAAGGGCTTGCGGGCGCGACCGTGCCGTTCACCATCATCTGCGATCAGGACGGGAAACTATTCTCCCTGTATCGCGTCGCCCCGGGGAACTATATTCCACTACCTGGCCCCCTCGGTGCTCAGGAAGGCAATAAAGGCCTTCCGGAGCGGGATCACGCCACGGGAAGAAAGAGGGGAACGAGATGCAGCTGCCGGCGGTCTTCATAGTGAACCGAAAAGGAACAATCGATTACGCGTATTATGGAAAGAACATCGGCGACGTGCCGGAAAACAGGGCGATACTGGACGCCGCGCGGTCGTAACATGCCGGAGATGCGGGAGGATGCAGTATGTCAATGCCGGGGGTAACGCGCGTCCTGGGCCTCCCGGAGGTCGCCTTCATAGCGATCGGCACCACCGTGGGCGGCGGGGTGTTCGTTTTCACCGGGATCGTGCTGAAGATCGCCGGACCGGCGCTCCCCCTGGCCTACGCGCTGGCGGTCATACCCGTGTTCATCAGCATGCTGCCCCTGGCCATGCTCGGTTCGGCGCTCCCCTCGACGGGGGGAAACTACCGCTACCCGAGCCGCATGGTGTCGCCGGGCCTCGCCTTCGTGGGGATATGGGTCTACATCCTCGCGTCCTTCATCGGCCAGATCCCCCTCTACGCCATCGCCTGCGCGCGGTACCTCCAGGTCTTTTTACCCGGGCATCCCGGTTGATTTTTTTGCGATAGGGATCATCACCTTTTTTTTCGTGATCAACGTGCTGGGCATACGCCTCGCGGTGCAGGTCCAGGGCGTCATGGTGCTGGTCCTGGTCGCGGCGCTCGTTTCGTACGCGGTGAAGGGGGCGGTCATAATCAACCCGGACAACTTCCGGGACTTTTTCCAGATGGGGGCGGGGAACATCATACTCGGCATGGCCCTCCTGACCTTCACCTATTTCGGGTCAAACGGCATCATCGAGCTGGGCGGTGAGATCAAGGGACCCGGGAAGGGTGATCCCCCGCGCCTTCGCCATATCGTTTGCCCTGGTCGCGGTGCTGTACGTCGCCATGGCCGTCACGACCGTGGGGATCGCGCCCTGGAAGGGCCTGGCCGCCTGCCAGGAGCCCCTCATCGAGGGGAGCGCCCTCTGCTTCGGAAGGCCGGGCGCCGGGTTCGCGTTCTTCATCATCGGCGGCGCCGTGCTGGCCATCACCACGACCCTGAACGGCCTGTTTCATCATCGGGACAAAATCGCTGCATGGTGACCATTCAGCGACAGGGATCCTCCCGGCGGGCCTGGGAGCGGTGCATCCCCGGTTCGGCAGCGCGTATCTTCTGCTGACGATCATCTGGGCCCTCTCCATTGCCGGCGTGCTTTCCGGTTTTTCCCTCGAGACCTTCGCGAACTACGCGGCGCTCGGCGGCATGATCGTCTTCGTTCCCGTGCTGGCGTCATCGATGATGCTGCCGCGCCGCTACCCGGAGCGCTACCGCGATTCCGTATTTAAGCTGAAGGGGTTCTGGCTCTATTTCTGCCCCGCGGTCGGCTTCGCCATGGTGGTCTTTTTCAGCGCGGTGATCCTCTCGCAGATGAAGTCCCCGCTGAAGATCGCCCTGTTCTTCGTGCTTATCCTGTCCGGCGTCATCTATTATGTTCTGCGGAAGCGGTGGCTCCTCTCGAAGGGGATACGGCTGGATGATATAATGAAGGAGGATGAATGGACCGGTTAACGGAACGGACGGCCGCCGCCGGGAAGGCCGGCAGGCCCGCGCTCTTTGAGCGCTTTCCCGGGCTCGAAGGCCCCATCGCCCATGTCCCGCTCGGGAGTCTTCCCGACGCCCGTGCAGCGGTTGAAGAACCTGGGGCACGGCAACCTGTGGATCAAGCGTGACGACCTCTCTTCGGCGGTGTATGGCGGCAACAAGGTCCGCAAGCTCGAATTCATCCTGGGCGACGTGGTGCGGAGCGGGAAGAAGGAAGTGGTCACCATCGGCGGGATCGGCACGAACCACGGGCTCGCGACCGCGATCTACTGCCGGCGCCTCGGCCTCTCCGCGACGCTCATTATCTTCGACCAGCCGGTCACGCGCTACGTGCGGCAGAACCTCCTCCTCTTCCACAAGCACGGCGCCCGCCTCGTGTACGCGAAGAGCATCACCGCCGCCGGCGCGAAGTTCTACACCACGGAGCGGCTGAAGCGGCCGGGCGCCTATTTCCTGTACGCGGGCGGCTCATCGCCCGTCGGGGTGCTCGGCTTCGTCAACGCGGCGTTCGAATTAAAGAGACAGATCGATGACGGTCAGGTGCCCGCGCCCCGGTACATCGTCTGCCCGCTCGGGTCGAACGGCACCATGGCCGGCCTTTCGCTCGGCGCGCTCCTTGCCGGGATACCGGCGGAGGTCATCGGCGTCGGCGTCACGCGCCCGCGGCTCGGGCCCCTGGACCTGGCCACGGCGCAGAGCGTGCGCGTCGCTCATGCGCAGCACCTGCGCCTGCTGAAAGGCGCGTCGCCGGGCGTGCCGGAGGTCTCGATCGGCGGACAGCGCGTCATCCATGACTACTTCGGCGGCGAATACGGCCTGCCCACGGAAAAGGGGATGGAGGCGCTGCGGCTCTTCAGGGAGAGGGAAGGGATCAGTCTCGAGCCCACGTACACGGCGAAGACCTGCGCCTTTCTCCTCGACTTCATACGGGAGCCGTCCCGCGCGAAGGACGCCGTCCTCTACTGGCATACCTATAACTCGGCGGACCTCTCGGCCGACGCCGCGGCCGTGGACTACCGCGACCTCCCGCGCCAATTTCACAGGTTTTTCGAAGGTGATGCGATCGCCTGATGCCCGGGTCGATTAAAATTTTACGGGGGATGATACCTTCTTGACAAAAAGACCCCTCTGCGGTAATAATTACGCATTACAGTCAATTTACACTCAATTAAACGTGCAGGATGCGCGGCCCGGGGTTCAAAGGCGGAATATACTCAATAATTTGGATCCTTCCTGAAAAAGACAATATCCTGTCTTTCCCGCAGTATTCAGGAAAAATTGTGAAATATCCGGTATATTTTGATCCACCGAATAGCATACGGAAGAAAGTGATAATAAAAGGCAGTACCTAAATCAGAGGTTTTGATGGATAATAAAAAAGTCTTTATGGGAAATTTAAACTTTGCGGCAACGGAAGAGGACCTCAAGGCCCTCTTGTCCAGTTACGGCACGGTGGTAGCCGTAACGATCCATAAGAAGAAAGGCTACGCATTTATCGAGATGTCCGAAGAGACAGAAGCGGCGCAGGCAATTGAAAAACTGAACGGCACCACGTTTATGGACCGCGAGGTGCGTATCAGCCTGGCGATGAAGGCGAAAAAGGCCAGGGCGGCGTCAATAAAAAGATACGATGAGCGCTCGGAGGATATTTCCAGGCAGAAAAAAAGAAGGAATATCGATAACAGGCCGCGCGTGACAACGGGCCACGGTTTTTTGAAAAATGAGTATGGCATAACACACAGGCTTGAAGAGAGCTACAATTCGCGTGATCATTCAAACGACCCTGATAACAGGCAGGGCGGGGGCCGCTCCCGGAAACGGCCCGGGGCCCCGCACCCGCAAAAAAAAGAATGGTCGCATGACAGGCCGGCGCGCCCTGGCAGGTCTTCAGGGGATGGCCAGCAACACGGCCATGGCGGGCAGGGCGATCATGAGAACGAGCCAAATTACAATTCCTGGGAACGGTTTCCCGGCCCGAATGCCATCCCGGCGGGAAGCCACGCGCGGAAAAGATCCGATGCTCCCCATCCCCAGAGAAAAGAATGGTCGCATGACAGGCCGGCGCGCCCGGGCAGGTCTTCGAATGACGCCCGGAGACACGGCCGCGGCGGATCGCCGGAACATGAGGGCGGTCCGCAGCACCGGTCTTCCTCTTCCTCCAGGCCGAGGTCCGGCCCCGGTGGAAGAACCAACCCGGGACGCTCTGCAGGGCCCAAGCCGCGGGGCGGCGCCGGGAGGCGGGACCGGGGCGGCCGGCCCGGGAACGACTGAACCGACCGGGACAGATCCTCCGGGGACGGCCGCGCTGTATGGCCGTCCGGTTCCATGAGTATGGCGTGAACAATATTCATGAGGACCATGGTGCATAAAGGGCGCAATGAACTTCATCTCTCTCCAATCAGGCAGCAACGGCAACTGCATCTATGTCGAGGCAGGGGACGTGAAGCTGCTCTTCGACGCAGGAATCAGCGGTAAACAGGCGGCAGCGCGCCTTTCCCGGGCAGGCCGTGACATTGCCCGGGTGGACGCGCTCATCATCTCCCATGACCACGCGGACCATGCCCGGTGCGCGGGAATCTTCCAGCGCAAGTTCGGCATACCGCTGTTCGTCACCGAAACGACGCTGCGCGCCGCGCGGGCTTCCTGTGATCTCGGCGCGCTTCGGGAGGTGCGCCATTTCCTGGCGGGTGACGCCCTGCGGTTCGGCAGTGTGCGGGTCGAGACCTTCCGCACGCCCCATGACGGCGCGGACGGCGTGGCGTTTATTGTCGATGACGGCGCATCGCGGCTGGGGATATTCACCGACCTGGGGCACGCGTACGACGAGCTGAAAAGCGCCCTCTCCTCGGTGGATGCCGCGCTGATCGAAAGCAATTATGACCCGGACATGCTGCGCGCCGGGCCGTACCCGCAGTATCTTAAAAGCAGGATCAGCGGTCCCCGCGGCCACATATCAAACATCGAATCCGCCGAGCTTATCGCCCGGCACGGGGCGCGGCTGCGCTGGGCCTGCCTGGGCCACCTGTCGGAGGCGAACAACACGCCGGAGCGTGCGCTCCAGACCCACCGGGCCATGAACGGGAACATGACCTACCATGTTGCGGGGCGTTACGGCGCCGGCGAGTGGCTGACGGTGTGACATGAAGTGAACGTGCCGCGTGACCCGCGGCAGGCCCGGAAGGCCGCCTATAGCGCAATCCCCGCCTTCGCGTTGATCCTGTCCCACTGCGCGGAAAACCACCAGGGCGCGTCCTTTTTGCCTCTCAGCTTTTTGTATTCCTGCCGTATCATGTCGGCAAGCGCGGCATTCAGCTGCAGCAGCTCCTTCGCCTGCCTGTCGCAGAAAGAAACAACGTCGGAGCTCTTGCCGGTCTTCCATTTCTTTTCCACGGCGGCCGCCATCCTGTTCTCGACGTCGTCCCTGGCGGACTTCACCGCCGGGATCAGCGCGGGATAATTCATCAGCACGCGCCGATGGATGAGCTCGCCGGTCCACCAGAGCGTCAGGGGGTCGAACCTGGCCGTCGCGCCGCCGTAGAGGTCATAGCCGCCGAAGTGCGAGTGTGTTGCGGGGCGACCGGCACTCAATTTGCTCTGGCCGGCGCTGATCACGTGCGGCTTGTATATGCTTGTGCAGGGAGCGGCGGTGCCGGTAAGATAGACGAGCGGCATGCGCCCTTTTTTTAAAACCGCCACCATTGAACCGGCAGTCTGGGATGATATGAGCCCGCCGGCATGGAGGCAGATACGCTCCATGGGCCGGGACCCGGGCCGGTACGGCTCGGCGACATTATGGTCCCGCAGTATCTTCATCATGTCGCTGCCGGTCACCGCGCCCTTCTGCCGGCCGAGCATGGCGAAGCTGCACGCATTCCGTATCCTCCCCCGGGCAAAATGCGTGAACAGCGTGTCGCTGAATCGGGCGCGAAAATTTATCCGGCCCTTTTTGTTTTCCTGCGGCCTGTCGGCATGCCGCCCCCGGTCAAGCGAGGACGCGGCATACTCGTTTTCAATCGCAAGGCAGTTTGAAATGGAGGCGATATCGTCCACCCTCCTGTATGCCCAGTGGGGCCCCGCCGTCTCGAAGATATAGGCTTCCCGGGGGTCGGCGATGATGAATGAATTGTGGTAATATTTCGTGCCGCCCATGGTATGGACGCCGCCCTGGCCATGCCCCTCCAGGAGGCGTATGGTCCAGTCAACCGCCTCCATGGCGTTCCGCGAACGCTCAAGGGCAAGGCGCAGGATGTCCATGCCGAGGAGGGCGTCATTTTTTTTGTGATATTTTTCCTTCGTGAACACGGCCTCGTTGCCGATGGCGACGCCGTGCTCGTTCACGCCCATCTCGGCGCCGAACATCCAGAACGGCCGGGAGAGGAGGGCCGCATGGGTGTGCGTCACCTGGGGGACCTCTATGTAGGTGCACCGCACCCGGCTGCCCGCGGGATGGTCCGCGGCCGGGACGAACGTGATATTCTGCGCCTCGTTCGGCTCCCTGTCCGAGTTTTTCGCGAGAATCATCAATCCTTCAGCGGATGATTCCGGGGTTGATACCATGGTGTCGCACATACGCGCCTCTGCTGTTGTTTGTTGTTATCGCTCTATCGTTCCCGGGATGAGCACCCTGTCATATTTTGTGCAGATGCCGGCTTTGCCCGGCGAAACGTGACGGGCGAAGGATGTTATGATGTTTTTTTTCCGGCTCATGTGCGGACCTCTGCGTTTCGGACATCAATCTATGCAAGCACTGCAAAAGATACTGAGTCATCACGACAGCAACGCACGCAATGGACAAAGGACGGGAACAGGGACGCAAAAACAGTGTTGGATGCTGCAATCAGTATGGAATAAAAAGTCCGTTTGTCAATCAATAAAATTATAGGTGAACACCGGCGCGTATCAGCCCCGGTAGCCCCTGTCTTCGGGGAGCCCCTTCCGTTTGGCCGCATCTACGGCAAGCTCATCGCAGCGTTCGTTGTAGGCATTGCCCGCGTGGCCCTTTACCCAGACGAACGTGACATCGAGCTCTGCGGTAAGGTCGAGAAGCTCGCCCCACAGGTCGGGGTTGACCGCCGGCTGCTTGTCCGCCTTGATCCAGTTATTGCTGCGCCACTTTTTCGCCCAGCCCTTGGTGATTCCATTTACGACATAGCTTGAGTCGGTGTAAACCGTCACGGGCAGCTCCCGGTGTTCAAGCTCTCTCAGGGCGACGATAACCCCCATGAGCTCCATGCGGTTGTTCGTTGTGAACCTGAATCCGCCGGTACGCTCCTTGATCGTTCCATCGTAAATTTGTATCGCGCCGTAGCCGCCGGGGCCGGGGTTGCCGGAGGAGCCGCCGTCGGTGTAGATGGTCACCCTGTCCCTGTCATGCACGTTGTGGGTCCGGGTGCCTTCCTGTCTTTTTCCCGGAGACGCGCGGCGCAGTACCGGTTTTTTCAGCCATTCCTCCGCTTCCCTGTAGGTGGCGAACCCCTTGTAGAGCGCTCCCGCGAATCCGTCGATCTGGATTTTGGCTTCAGGCCAGTTTGTGTATATACCGGGCTTTCTGCCCTTTGCGACAGCGTAGAATTTTTTTCCGCTCATGAAGGTTTTCCTGGTATTGTAATTATAAATTCCGGAGCTCCGCAATCCTGTGGCCGGTACGACGCGCCGTCCTGCCAGGGTTGCCGGTAACGATAGACCGGGTACTACATGGCAAAGGCCCTGTCCAGCGCTTTTTGTGCTGAAGGGGCCTGAAGGTATAATGCTTCGTATTGCGGTCAAATCCGATCGCATGTACATGGCCTGTTATAATAGCTTGACACCCCGTGCGGTCTGATTTCATTCAGTCCTGTAACAGGATAACCGGTACAAATACGGGAAACAGGGAACAATAATGAGAATAATTACGCGGCCGGATTTTGACGGCGTGGTGTGCGCTGTTCTGCTCAGGGACGTGCTCGGCATACGGGAGCCCGTTGCGTGGGTGGAGCCGTACGAGCTCAGTGACAGGGCGGGCATGGTGAAGGAGGGGGACATCATCGCCAATCTGCCGTATGTCGACGGCTGCGCGCTCTGGTTCGATCATCATTACTCCAACACGCCTGCCGTGGAATTCGAAGGGGCGTTCGCGCTTGCGCCCTCGGCCGCGCGCGTGATATACGACTATTACCGCGGGCGGTTTACCAGGGACTTCGCGGAGCTGGTGGCCGAGACCGACAGGGTGGACTCGGCGGGGTTCACGATACACGAGGTGCTTCACCCGGAACAGCATCCGTACATACTGCTTGCCTTCACGATTTCCGGCGCGGCCAGGGACAACGAAGCATACTGGAACAGGGTGGTCGGCCTTTTAAGCGAGCATGATATATCCGCGGTGATGAGCGATGCCGAGGTACAGATGAAATGCCGCCGGCTTCTTGAACGCGACAGGGCATACGGGGCCGTGCTTAAAGAGTACACGGTAATGAAGCAGAACATCACCATAACAGACTTTCGCCCGCTCGCTGTTGAGCCGAAGGGCAACAGGTTCCTGATTTATTCGCTGTTCCCCGATTCGCTCGTGGATGTCAAGATACGGTACGACAGCGCCGACAGGGAAAAGGTGATAGTCAGCCTCGGGCGGAACATCTTCAGCCGTTCGAACAATGTGCACCTGGGGCACCTTGTGTCGCGGTACGGCGGGGGCGGGCATAAGGGCGCGGGGTCATGCCATTTTCATGCAAGCGAAGCGGAAGAAAAGATAAACGAAATCATCACGATACTGGTCAACGACGTGGCCATTCACTGACGGTCCCGTCTTGTGCCCGGCGGCCGTAGATAACGATACCGCCATCACACACGCGCCCGCCGCCGGCGGCACCATGCCGGCCCCGCAACCCGCGGTCGCTGCAACCTGCGGGAAGAGCCGCCACGACAAACCTTATCCGGCGATGGCCCGCACCTTCAGCTTTTTCAGGTGCAGCCTGGTCCAGGCCCACGACAGGGGGAGCGCCACAACATTTCCCGCGGCAAGGCTGATGAACACGCCGGGCATCTTCATGTCGAAGACATGCACCAGCAGGTATGCCGCCGGTACTGCCAGGATGATCATCCTGATAAGGGTGATGAGGAGCGCGGGAAGCGGTTTTCCCGTGGCCTGGAAGGTGGAGGCGGATATCATGGCGGTGGATACGCCCGCGAAGGTGAAGGAGAGGGCGCGCACCTGGGACACGCTCCCGCGTATGACGCCTTCGACGCTGGAGAACCCGGAGAAGATCATTTCGGCCGCGATGTTGTACACGATCGCCAGCACGAGCACGATGGCCAGGCCGAGGAGTATGTTCCCCCTGTAAATGCGCTGCACGCGCGCCAGGTTGCCGCGCCCGTAGTTCTGCCCCACCATGCTTATGGTGGCGCCGGATATGGCGAAGGCGGGTATGAACATGATCTGGTCGGTCCTGCCGCAGAGCGCCCAGGAATTCATGGCGTCCTGCCCGATGGAAGAAACGACGTTGTTGAGGAACATGAAGGTCACCGACATGGCGGCCATCTGGAGGGACTGGACCGAGCCGACACGCACGATTTCCCGGATAAGCTTCGCCCTGGCCTTCATCAGGTTCCAGTGTATCGGGATCGAGGATTTTTTCTTCACGAAAATGCCGATAACGTACACGGCCGCCGCCACGATCCCGAGCGAGGTGGCGAGCCCCGCACCCGCAACGCCCATGCCGAAATAGAATATCAGCAGCGGGTCCAGGGCGATGTTCACCACGGCCGAGAGGACCGATGCGGTGGCGATGTACCTGGTGAGGCCCTCGCCCTGCAGAACGCCGAGAAGCACGTTCCCCAGCAGCAGCAGCCCCAGGGCCGGCAGGATGAAATAGAAGAACCTCAGGCCGTGCCCGATGGCCTCTTCCGTGAGCTCGGAGCCGGCCAGGAAGTGAAGGATGTCGCTGCCGAGGGCGTATCCCAGCGTGAGGGTCACGACCGCGATAAGGGTCGCGATGAGAAGGCCCGAATCTGCCGCGCGCTCCAGCGCCGGCTGGTTATTTTCCCCTATGGCGCGGGCGACAAGGCTGCTCACGCCGATGTTGATCCCCATGCCCAGGGCGAGGAAGAGGAAGTAAACCGGGAAGACCAGCCCGGTCCCGCTGATGAGCGCCGTGGAGCCGGGATCGATAAGCGTGATAAAATAGGTGTCGATCAGGAGGTACAGGAGGCCGATGACGTTGCTGATGAAGAAGGGGATGGAAAGCTTCAACGCAAGGGGCAGTATGGGCCCCTCGAACATCCCGTGAATTTCGTTTGTGGCTCGGTTTTTTTCTTCCATGTAAATGCCGTCAGACATGCGCGGGGTACATGAAGCATTCGTCCGGTGGTTACGTCAAGATAAAATAACGCGGCCGCCGGGGCTTACTGCTGCCCGAACAGGGCGTAGAGGACGATCCCCGCTGCCACGGCCACGTTCAGCGAATCGGTATTGTGGTGCATGGGGACATGGATGATCATGTCGCAGCGCGATGCGATGCCTTCAGGAAGCCCCTCGGCCTCGTTGCCGAATACCGCGGCCCGCTTCTCCGACGGCCCTGCCGCGTGAAGGGGGATCGAGGCCCCGCCCGTGGACGCGCCGTATATGGTAAAACCGTGCCGCTTCAGCAGCGCAAAGGGGCTCTCTCCCTCATCCATGGCGACGATGGGGATTGAAAACGCCCCGCCCATGGAGGCCTTGAGGGCCTTTCGGCTGAAGGGATCGCAGCTTCGCGGACCGATGACCACCGCGTCGGCGCCCAGGGCCGCGGAGGTGCGGATGATGCTCCCCAGGTTTTCATCGCCGGAAAGTCGCGGGCAGATCACGAGGTTTCTGCAGAAGGCGCTTTCCGCAAGGAACCGCTCGAGGGGGACGATGACGGGCCGCGCCGCCGCGGCCATAACGCCGCGGTGGAAGGGAAATCCCGCCAGGCCCTCAATTGCGTCATTGTCCAGGACGTGGAGGGGGCATCTGCCCCGGGCACGGTCGCGGAATTCATCCGCCATCCGTTCGCCGCAGAGCAGGGAGAGGACCTCGAGGCCTGAGTCCAGGAGGCGGCCCGCCAGGTGCCTTCCCTCGGCGATGAGGATCCCCTCGCGCTTCAGGTCCCTGTCGCGGACCTTCGAAAAGAGGGAGATGTCATTAATGTGGCCCATAACGGTATGCGGGTACTGTCGCATGCGTCCAGCTGCGGCGCAGTATGAGGTAGAAATTCCTTGAGGTAAAAGGGGCCTATGCCTGGGGGGCCTGGGCGAATAGATTTGATTTTTCGATAAGGCAGGCCCGGCCGCGCTCGTCAAGGGAAAAGACATCAAATTTCTGGTCGGAAAGTTCCTGCACGGCTTGCCGGAATTGCACCCAGTCCCGAAAGGTTATAGTATATTCACTTTCCGTCTGGTTGATAATTACAAATTTACTCGACGCTTTATTTTTCATATTCTCCTTCTGTTTCCGCGGCCGTGGCGGTTTCCCCTGCGCGGCATAGGTCCGTGTCACGGACAGCCAGGGCCGGTTGTATTTCACTTTTTCTATTATAGTGCTGTAATAATACAACTATACGGGACGAGCTGTAGTTGCAAGTCATTTCTTGTAACCGTTGATATATTTCGCTGGTTCATGTGAAGCCGGACGCGGCGCGGCCACAGGGGCGCCCATTTATTTTTTTATGTCCGCTAGTTCTTCTGGCTTCGTATCAGCGGCGCCATGACATCTATCGCTGATACGAACGCATGCTATTCCGTTACCGAAGGGGCCAGAAACTCTTTCTCCCGCTGCAAAACACCATGCACCGGTGATGGCGCAGGGGCCTGCCGCGCATTCATCTGCAGTGCCAGCCTGGCGGTATTGTCTTCGTACCGGGTCGTCGGCTCATACGTCCAGCCGCGGGCAAGCCTTCTGTCCTCCATGGCGATGCACAGGTATGAGAACATTCCCGTAACCGCTGCCATAATCCTGGTCTTCCAGCCGAATTCATCATACAGGTCTGTTAAAAGAGTTGAGACGGTATCACGCATAAGGGGATCATGACGGTACCAGCGTTTCATTGCCCAGACGGCGCCGGAAAAGGAAGTCTTGAGCAGCATGCTTTCCCGCTTCAAACGTTTTTTAACGCATGGGTCCGGGTGATTTTTAAGATTTTTCCACCCCGAGAGCATGGTGCGGATGAGGCGCAGCACGCTCGGTCCGTTTGTTTCAAAATCGCGGTTGAAGGCGGCAAGGAGAAGATCGGTTTCCTCCTGGTTGCTGAAATTGGGATGCCGGAAATTGAAACGGTACTGCCCGTGGGCATCGGCCGGCGGGCATTCTTCTTCCGGCAGCAGCGTCCCGTTCTTTCTGTGCTCTTCATAGAGCGGCGTTCCCGCGACAGGCGTGTACAGCATGAATTGATGGAACACGGTATTGTGGCGCACCGCCCAGTCTATGGCGCCCTGTATGTTTTCAGGCGAATGGCGCTCGAGGCCGATGATGGTCGAGCCCAGCACGCGGATGCCCAGTGACTGAAGATGGTCCACCAGCGACATGGTGTCAACGCCGTCGAGCTTTGTGTAGCAGCTGTTTTCTCCTTCAAGCCCCATCCATACCCAGGAAATGCCGAACCGCACCAGCTGCTCGTCGGTGTATGACTGTATTACCCTGGCTGAAGTGAAGATGCTGAACGTCCAGGTCTTGTCGTTGAGTGTCATCAATTCAAGCAGCCGCAGGGCGCGTTTTTTATGCAGCATGAAATTTTCATCCATAATAAAAAAAGAGCGGGCCCTGAGCTTTTTTTCAAGATCGCACAGTATGGCGTAGAGCTCGTCCCCCGTCTCGTAAAAATTGACGGACTTGCCCTTTCCCCCGAACATGTGGGACGTCGCGCAGAAATTGCAGCCCATGGGGCACCCCACTGAAGGGATCAGGACCGCCGCCACATCCCCGCGGCGGCCGGGCAATGGAATGCCCAGGATCCTGTTGCCGAAGGCGGATACTGCCGCGGGATGCCTGATGGGGGCGTCCTCGTCTTCGCCGAGGAACCTCCTGAACCAGCGGACGCCTTCGCCCTTCACTATGTGGTCCGCGTCTATACGGTCGCCGATGCCGGGCACGTTGGCGAGGTGGCCGCCCACGACTATCGTGGCGCGGGGCTGGTGTTCGCGTATGAGGGCGCACATTTTTTCCACTTTGCCGAGGTTCGGATAAATAGAACTGATGCCGATGATATCATACGGTGTGCTTTTCAATTCTGCGATGAAGCGGTCCAGGTCCGGAAAATCCAGTATGGCGCAGGGTGAATTGATGTTTTCCATTATCAGCTTCAGTCCCATCGACGGGTGGAACATGCGCAGGGAAAAAGGGCCCTGCACGCGGGTCACCTGGTTGTGGAAGAGCTCCATGGGATTGATCTTCCTGCTGCCATATTCATCGTCCCGGGCATAGGGGCCGAAAACGCTCGTTAAAAGGATGTTTGATTTTTTTTCAGGCGAATGAAGTGTTTCTGATGGCATGGTAGTTCCTTGCTTGATAATGTGTATCTGCAGCACAACATATTCACGGCATAAGAGTTATCTTCTCTATCGGCCCGATAATCACAATGGCAGTGGTGCATTACTGGGGAGATTCTTATGGAGATATGAATATGTAGCACCTATTAGTACAGACAGAATTAATCGTGACCTGGTTGCGAAAATTCATATTTATATTCATTTTCTTTTTCTGTCAGTTTCTGTCCAATCAATTCTATCTTAAATATAAAAAAATACAATTCATGGATATCATGGCCGCGTCCCGCTCCCGGAATATTTTTAAAGATTATCCGTGCCGCCGCCGTCGTGCTGCGAAACGGTCCGTTATTCATCTTCAGACAGGTATTTCAGGACAAGCGAGCAGAGGGCCGTGTCCTCCGGATATTTTTCATAGCGGAAGTGCAGTTCGTCCAGCAAGTCGTTGGCCTCGTCGTCGAGGTCCAGTATGTATGTCACCGTGTCAGCCTCGTTGATCATCTCGGGCGGGCATACGGACGGGTCCCCGAGATTTATATATGCCCTGCAGGTCAGGGGCCTGATCTGGTAGATCGCGCAGCCGTCTGTTTCATCGAGGAACGGGCACCGGTTCCTGAGCTGGTAATAGCTGTTTAAGAGGATCTCGTCGGGATCGGATTCCCCGGAGAGGGACTTGTATTCATCAAGCGACAGCTTCTCAAGGACGATTTTCTTCAGGCGCTCGATACGGTACACGGCCTTTTCGCACGATTCTTCGATCCGCGCCCGTGCCGCCGCGGGCAGCTGTTTTACGCGGGACGCGATTATCGCCGCCTCGAAGGAATACACGTCCTCCGCGTAATGACAGCAGCAGATCCAGCACCCCGCGCGGCAGGCAAGCGCGTCCCCGGAGGCGGCGACGGCTTCACGCTGGTACTCGTCATACAGCATCATCGCGTCCAGGTATGACCGGCGGAAATCTTCGTTGTCGCAATCAGGATAGTGCGCGTCCAGGATCCCCCGCAGTATCTTTACGATGTCGGCGTGAATTTTTTCAGCCGCGGGCGGAATCGGAAGCAACGGTTTTTGGGCGGTGTTATTTTCTTCAGTCATGATCGCTGTTTGCATGTAACATAGTGACAGCTCAGTCCACGAAGATGGCAGGAATCAGTCAAGTATAATTAGTGATTAATACTGAGTGTTCAGAACCCGGCTTGCGGAAGGCGCAGGTGTCATGGCCGGGACAGGTACCATTCGTATGTTTTTTTAATGCCTTCTTCCAGGCCGATGGCGGGTTTCCATCCCAGTGATGCGGCCCGCGAATTATCCATAAGTTTTCTCGCCATACCGTCCGGTTTTGAAGCATCATGTCCGATTTCTCCATCAAACCCGACAATGCCCTTTATCAGCGAGGCCATTTCATTAATGGACATATCGCTGCCGCTCCCTATATTGATGATCTCTTCAGAATCTGTCCGGCCATACCGCTCCATCATATACACGCATGCCGCGGCAAGATCATCGACATGCAGAAATTCGCGTCGTACTTCTCCGCTCCCCCAGAGCTTGACGGCTTTGGAGGTTATTCCCAGCTCGGCCAGCACGGACGACATGGAATCCGGAGAATGAGTGTCGATCCTGGCGTCCGCGCCGAATCCGAGCGCCTCTTTCGCCAGGTCGGACCTCAGGTCCGTGAAGTTATTCATGCGGAGCAGTCTGGCGAGATGAAATTTACGGATCAGCGACGGCAGCACATGGGATGTTTCCAGGTTAAAATGGTCGTTCATGCCGTACAGGTTCGTCGGCATGACGGACAGGTACCTGGTCGCCGTACTGGGCATTATAATAGCGGCACAGCTTCAGCGCCGCTATCTTGGCAATCGCATAGGGTTCATTGGTGGGCTCCAGAGGCCCGGTCAGAAGACATTCCTCTTTGATCGGCTGTGAGAGCCGAGCGGGGATATATGCATGACGAACCGAGGTTCAGGAGCGATGATGTGCCGCTGAGATAGGCCGCATGTATGACATTGCATGGCGATGGCGAGATTCTGATAAATGAATTCAGCGGTATACGCATGTTCGCCATGATGCCGCCGACCTTTGCCGCAGCGAGGAACACGTAGTCGGGCCGTTCCTCGCAGGAAAAAGCGTTCCGTCAAATCCTGGCGCGTGAGGTCCATGTCGCTCATGCGTTCTTGTGATAAGGTTCTGTATACCCGGAGCTTGTCAATCGCCGAACGATCGCCGAACCCACCAGCCCCAGTGGCCCGCCACGAATATTCTTGAATTCTTATCCATATGACTGATATCTCAGTTCCCTTATTATTTTCTTCCGGATCGCATTAAACGGTGGACCATCTCTCCGGCGCGATACATAGCCGCGTAGACGACATGGCGGCATTTATACGGCAGCACCGCCAGTTCCAATAATACGGCCGTCGACTATCCCGCCGTGGAGCCGTTTTCTAATCATCGTGATTTCCCTGTATGCCGGTGTCCATCGCGGAAATCGTTTTTTGGCCGGCATGGTGCCTGAAGGCCGCCAGGAACGCCGGCACGCGCCGGAACACCGCGCCCGCGTCATCAAACCTGAGTATCAGGTCCCAGTCCATGGCGAATTGAAAACTCTCATCAAGACGGCCGCCGGCGGCTTCCCATATCCTCCGGCGCCAGAACATGGTTTCCTGGGGAATATAATCCGACCAGCGGATAACACGCCTGTCATGGCGGGGCAGTATCCATCTTCCGATTTCGCGGTCCTCCTCGTCGATTATTATACGATGGCCGTATATGACGTCCACCTCCGGGTGTGCGCTGAAATAAGCCGCGACGTAATCGAGCGCGCCGCCAAGCAGGATGTCGTCCGAGTTGAGATATGCCATCACGTCGCCCGATATATGCGAGAAACCGCGGTTTATCGCGTCGGCCTGCCCGCCGTCTTTGCGGGATTCCCAGCGTGTAAGGCGGGGGCCATACCGCCTCCAGTATCGTCACCGTCTCGTCAGAGGACCCGCCGTCCTGTACCGCGTACTGCAGAAGGGGATAATTCTGCGACAGCACGCTCTGCATCGTCTTTTCGATGAATCGCCCCTGGTTGAACGAGGGCGTTACGATAGCTATCGAAAGAGCGTGTGTGGGTCCGGCCTGCCCCCGGCGTTTCAGGCTGCATCAGGGGACGCGGCTCGTACTGCCTGAAAATCTCGAGACGGCAACCGGTCTTGTAAAGAGCCGTACGCAGGATAATGCCGCCCAGCCGCAACAATCTGGATGCTCCCGCATCGAGACAACCTTCCGCACTAGGTCCGCGAATGACCCGACTCGCCTGTTCGTCCCCCGCCTCTGCTCATTCCGATCTCTCCGTGCCGTCAAGATATCCGGTGGCGGCAATCCCGAATTTCCCCAGGAAGGGTGCGGGCCTGTTCCGCATAATTCCAGTCTATAATGATCGGGCCCTTCCAGCCCGAACTCGATGATATGTCCGTACCGTTGGGCCGCACCGCCCGGCCGATACTGGCCTGGTACGTGTATTCACCGGCCTTCCAGGTCAAGCCTGACCCTGAAAACAAATGACATGCCCGCGTGTTTCCTGCGCTGTCCGGCAATTCTTCATACCGGTCGGAATAGAGGGTCGACACATGGCTGCCGAACCGGTCCTTCAATTCGCAGGATTATCCTGTGATCGGCTGAGCTCCGGCCCTCCGGTGAAGCGGATGCGGAACACCGCCTCATCCCCTATCGTAAACATTTCCCGCGGCCGCCGGCGGCGTCACGCACGTCCACCGCCAGTATCTCATATTCATGCGTATCCGTTTCGCATTACGTCGGTCCCGGCTTGTACGGCGCTGTTCTCGCTGCGGAAGACCTGAAATAGTACCGCAATGCGTCGTCAATCGGGCCCGTCAAAGGCTATCGTGTTGTTGTTGAGCACGATCCCGCGCGAACAGAGCTCGCGGAGCACCGAGGGATCATGGGAAACCAGAAGCAGCGCGGTCCCCCTGGCAAACAGCTCCTTGATGCGGGTCGTGCATTTCTGGCGGAAAAAGATGTCGCCGACCTGGAGGGCCTCGTCGACGATGAGCAGATCATACTCTATGAAGGTCTGCGCCGCGAACGCCACCCGGAGCCATGTTCCCGACGAGTAATGCGCCAGCGGCCTGTCGAGCATCGACTGCGCCTCCGAGAATTCGGCGATGAGCGGAACCAGGCGGTCCATCTGATCCCTGCCGCAGTCCCGCAAGCGCGCCCGCGAGGTATATGCTCTGCCGTCCCGTTAATTCAGGCCTGAATCCCGTGGTAAGATCGAGCATCGCGCCTATCCGCCCTCTCCGGTAAATGGTGCCCGCCGTGATCGGATGTCGTGCCGGCGATCATCTGCACCAGGGTGGATTTGCCGCTGCCGTTTCTTCCCATGATGCCGACCGATTCGCCGGGGCGGATGGAAAACGAGCAATCTTTGAGCACCTCGTTCCACGAGTCCATGCCGCGAACGCCGATTTTGTTCAACAGCCATCTCAAGCCGGTGGTCGGGGTATCTCTTCCCGATGTTAACAAGTGTCACCAGAGGGTCAGAGTACATCGGAAAATCCTTCCTGAAGTTTTGTGAAACACCACGTTGAAATAACAAGAACCGTACATCCGGCGATGCCATATAA